>NZ_JBHUHA010000001.1:0-1325000 GCF_042682185.1 Paenibacillus xanthanilyticus
AGCGACAGCGCGCTCCCGGGCGAACGCCGGCGTATCCCTCCGATCGAGCAGCAGGCATAGCGGACGGTGCACCTTCACGCCGAGCGTATCCGCGGCGGCGGTTCTCTCCGGACCGACCGCACCGCAATCCCCATGGCGTCCGATACGGTGGAAGCCGGGCTAAGCGGGATAAGCAGAAGGCGCCGTCGTGATCGGCGGTTCTGCTCGAATAGCACCGGACCTATCCAAGGCAGATCGACGAGCAGCGAATGCGTACGAGGGGGAAGCTTGCTCACCTGCACCGCTTCATAGTCCCATTCCGAGCAGACTGCGTCCGAAGACGGTCGTGAGCCCGAGGCCGAGCAAATTCATGGCCGTGCGAGCTGATATGACCTGATCGGCGCCCGTCGTGATGGTCCAGGAAAGCCGAACAGCAGACCGAACAGGCTGGCAGACGATCGCGCGGTCGCCAGCCCCATCCAGACGCTGCCGCTATAGAACGCGCCGAGCACCCCCGCAAGCGATCCGAATCAGGCATCATCCCTTCCATCCCGATGTTCAAGATCCGCTGCCGACATGAACAGAATACATTACGAGGGCCGCCAGCAGCAGCGGGACCGACAGCCGGATCGCCGCCGCCTCGCGTAACTGATCCACATTCTCTTCTCCCATACGTCTTTCGCGCCTCCTATTCGGTCAGATTGAGCCGCGCGTTTCGCGCGGCCGCGCCCGTCTTGCGAAGCCCGCGCGTCAGCCTCGCGACCAGCGCCTTCTTATAGCCGCCCAACCAGTACCGGTTGCAACAGCATCATCATGATCATGATCGCCTGAATGACGTAGACGAGCGACGTGGACGCCCCGGTGACCCGCTGCAATCGCGTTCGGCGCCGCTGCGCATGCCGCGAAGAGCAGCGCCGACCCGATGTTGCCGATCGGATGCGCGCCGCCGAGCAGCGCGACCGCGATCCCGTCGTAACCGAAGCCCGGCGAGAAGGTTCTGCATCAGCCGTGCTGAATGCCCCGTTTCCACATAGCCGCCTAAGCCGGCAAGACCGCGCTCACCATCATCACGAGCAGCATATTGCGCTTGACCGGGAAGCCCATCACCTCCGCGGCCTGCGGTTTCAAGGCCGGCCGAGCGAATCTCGTAGCCCCAGGTCGTCGGTTCAGGAGCCAATTAGAGCACGATCGCCGCGACCCACACCCTACCAATAGGACCACCCCAAGTCATGAAGAGCGCGAAGCCGAGTATGTGGCACCGCCATGGACACGACACCTGCGAATCTATACGACTTCCCACTAAGTCATCGGCGATCGCAAGGAAAAATCCTATTGCAGCCTCGAGCCGAACAGCTTGCGGGAGAATCGCGCTTGCCGGCAGCGCCGCCGATTGCGGGAGGCTCCCGCCGGCTTCCTTCAGCGGGCTGGTCACGACGTACTAATGAGATATATCCGCGCATAGTTGAGCATGATCGTATTGTGATTTCGCTGGCGCCCCGTCCGACTTTCAGCGCGCCCACGATGCACGCCCCACAAGGCGCCCCCGTATAATCCGCACAGCAGCGCGAGCGGAGGATGGACGAGCATCGGCAGCGGCGGCACAGCAGCGCGGCCATCGCCCCTGTCATGGCGCCGAGATTACAGCTGCCCTCCGCTCCGATATTGAACAGCCCGCACGATAAGCGAAGCTGTAGCTTGAGCCCGGTGAAGAGCAGCGGCGTCGCCTTCACGAGCGTCTCCTTGATGCTGCCGGCGCTGCCCGCCGCGCCTGCCAGATCAACTGATAGGCCTGCCAAGGCGAGACGCCGGCCGCCGCCATGATCAGCGCGCCGGCAAGCAGGGCGATCGCGGATCGTCAGCGCGAAGAACACCGCCTCGACCGTCCGGCGACCGCCTTGTCTGGAAGCTTTCTTTGTTCACCATTCTCCCGTTCCCCCTTCAGCGGCGATTAGTCCCTCGAGCCGAATACGGCGTAGGCGCTAGACAGCTTCTCGCGCAGCTCGTCGACCCGGCGCTGGGCACGCCGGATATATTTTCCTCCTCGTCGACCACCGTGCAGCGGCCGTTCTGTGTCGACCAAGGTAAGGCTCCCGTTCACGAGGACGGCGTGCACGTTATTGCCATTCGCGTTGTACACAGCGCGGATGAATAACGATGGACCGGCGCGATGTGCCTTTCTGCAGATTCACGATGGCAAATCGGCTTTCATGCCCGGCGCGAGCGACCCGAGCTCCGCCTATCGCCCCAGCGCTCGGGAACCGCCGCGCGTGCCCTCTCCAGCACTTCCATGGCGGGCAGCAGCGTGGAATCGGATGCTCGACCTTTGTGCGGCAGGCGGCGAACTAAGCACCTCCAGATTATCCTGGCATGTTGCTGCCGGACCGTCCGTGCCCAGCGCACGTTAATGCCTCGCTCAGATCTCCGGCACGCGGGCGAACGCCCGAAGCGAGATACATGTTGAGACGGGACAATGGATGACGGAAGCGCCGCTCTTGGCGACATTCGAGCTCGTCGTCGTTCACCAGATGCCGGTGCACCACTGCGTGGCGAGGAACCAGCTTGCTACCGCCTCCACCAGCTCCAAATTGCGCAGCCCGAACCGGCTTAGGCGTGTTCTCTGGATCTGGTCGCTCGTCTCCGCCACGTGAATGTGGTGAATGAGCCCGCGGTCCTCGCTGAAGCGGGCCGCCTTCTCCAGAAGCCCCGCGAGCAGCCGTACAGATTGAGCGGCCCATCGCGATCTCGATGCGAGGACGCCTCGCCCCTCCAGCGGTCCAGCAGCGCGTCGGTACGGGAGAAGATATCCGCCTCGCTCCTTCAGCCGGGGCTCGTAGCTAAGATCGACCCGCCTCTGGCCAAGTAGCCGCGTGCCCGTCTCCGCCATCGCCCGCAGCACGCCTTCCGTGTTCGCCTCGTCCGGTATGGACGTAATGATGGTCCATGATCGTCGTCGCGGGCCGGAATTCAGATTCTCGATGCAGGCCGATCAGCGCGGCGAGATGGAAATCCTCCGTCTCCATCGCCAGCGACCCCGGCCATATGACCTGGCGCAGCCAATCCGAGAGCTGTAATCGTCCGATACGCCGCGCAGGGAACGTCTGGAACAGATGCGTGTGCCCGTTGACAAGCCCCGGAATGACGGCCATGCTTTCGCGTCGATCGTCACCTCTCCTCGCGGTCTATGTTGGGTGGGGGGGGCTGGGGATGGGGGGGTGGGGGGGTGGGGGGGGGGGGGGGGGGGGGGGGGGGGGGGGTTTTGGGGGGGGGGGGGGGGGGGGGGTGGGGGTGGGGGGTTCGGAGCCGGAACGCCATCCGTCCAACCGTTCGTCCGACATGCCGCCTACACCGATGATGCGGTCCTGCTCGATGTACACATAACCGGGGGTCATAGACCTTTCGTTCTTCGTTCATCGTCAGAAGTCTCCGTTCACAATCAGAATACGGCTCATTGGCGATCGCCTCTTTTATGTAAGATAAGTTTTGACATTATTCGATTTCCCTCATCATATAGGATTTGTTATCGTCTGTCCATTGGCTATAGTAGACTAAAATCGGTTTTTTTTCAGCCTATTAGCTAATCTCCATGACCATATGCTACATTACCTAACATGACGAATTGATGAGGGGGGCGAATTTCATGTGTTGTCTGATTTGCTGGAAATCCCCATGTTGGAGATTACCCGCGTCGGTCGCGGGCCGGCGGGGATCTGCCGCGCCGTCCTGTCCGTCAATATGATGGATTCCCCGGATATCTTCGACTATCTCAAGCAGCACGAACTGCTGCTGACGACCGCCTACCGCGATTAAGGACCAGCCGATATTCTGATTAAGCTGGTGCAGGAGATGGCCGCGCTCGGCTGCGCGGGGCTTGGGATCAAGACGAAGCGGGTATTTGGACGGAAATTCCGGCCGAGGCGAAAGCCGAAGCCGATCGGCTTCATTTTTCCGCTCCTGGAGCTGTCGCTGACTGCTCGCTCGGCCGAGGCGCTGCATCAGATGCTGAGCCGGATTTTGGATATCGGACGAGGAGATGCCGCTGCGCGCTGGGGGGGAGCGGCACCGCAAATTTTCGGACATTATCTTGGAGGGTAAAGGGCTGCAGGATATGATCGATGTTTCGCCGAGCTGCTTGGCGCGCCGGTGCTGCTCGTCTCGGCCAATTCGGAGGCGATCGGCGCAATCGAAGCATTTTCCAACAAGGCAGCGTATACGCGCGCGTCAGCTGAACTGCAATCTCGCCTGCCATCGCTCGCGCCAGGCTCGAAAGCCCGTCGTCCCATCGACCTCCTCCTAACGGCTTCGCGGTGGGTCTGTCACCCCGATCGTTACCATCAGCCGCATGGCTGCCTGCTTACCTCGCGGCCTAGAGCATGACGAACGGTGCGCTGGCTCGCTCACGGCGGAGCAGCGTGGAACGTCATCAGCTTCGAGCTCATGAAGCGCCAGCGGTCAAAGAGCGGTCGCGCCGGTATAAGTCGACTTTCTTCGCCGACGTGGTGGACGGCCGAATCGCTTCCGAGCAGAATGCTGCATCGCGGAGGCAAATATGGCTTCAGGGTTGCGCTCATCTCTGCATCAGCATTGCGCCGGCCCGCCGCAGTCCGCGATGCCCCAAGACGGGGACGTCCGATAAGGAGCGGCTGTATGAACTGGTGAAACGCGAGGCGAAGTCGGAAGGACTTACCTCGTTCTATTCGTCCAGCATGACGGTCTGTCATGCTCCTCCCTTCGGCGGAGACCGCGGCAAGATCCGCTGGAGGCAGAATCGAATTATCCGGGCGGCTGAAGCGAATCGGGAATGAGGTCTTCGCCAGAGGCGGGGTATCGATCTCGTTCGGCATCGGCAACGCGGCCGACACGGCGCTCATGCTTGCCGCGGGCTTACCAGGAATCGTCGAGGCGCTGAACGCGGCAGGCGCGGCCAGAACCAAATTGCGCCGATTTCGTCCATTTTTACCGCGTGAAGGAGTTGAACGATCTGCTCCGCATGCTGCCGCAAGCCGATCTTTCGGAGTTCACGGCTCGATTCGTTTTCGCCGCTTGAACCCAGTTGGAGGAGAAAGATGCGGCTCGAGCTGCTTCGAACGCTCGGGCGTATTTCGATAACCATTGCAATATCGCGGATACGGCGAATGCAGCTGTTCGTTCAACCGCAACACCGTTTTATTTTTACCGGCTGGACAAATGCAAGCAGCTAACGGGCGATTCACTGCGTTCGGTGACCGACAGTCCTTGCTCTTCCGGTTGCCTTCCAAAGGATGACGTGATGAACGCCTCGCATCCCCAGGCTGCTCGAAGGCACGTATAGGCCGTAAATGCGCGCAATGAAAGAAAGGACGTCCCCGAGCCGATGAACTCGGCAGGACATCCCTAATTCGCTCTTGCTTATGCCGTGCATCCGTCCCAAAAGCGGCTGCCGGATATCCCGCATCATTCATCCAAGCGCTTTCCGTCCGCTGACTTCGCCAGCCGGCGCCGAATATCCTTTACCTCGAGAATCGATTTGTCGTACCCGTCCTTGCGGGCGCGGATCATGGCGCGCAAGCTCCTCAGCGTCCCGACGCTTGCGGAAGCACGATTCGCAGCAGCGGATACAGCCAGCCGATATAGCGATAATAGCGATGGGCGTTGTTTTAATCCTTTAATCGGATGCAGATAATCCGGCCGGAACACTGTACCGCGCTGCGAAACGGCAAGCGAAGCAGGGCGTTTCTCGGTCCTGCCCTTTCACCGTGCCCACATGCCCTGCCGATTCTCGGTCGATCCGTTCGCCGCGCCGGAATACATAGCAGAACTTCGCATGCCGGGTTGCGTTTTTTTCGGCGAGCAGCTTCGCGGCATCGATCGTCAACCGGTAGGTCAGCCGTTCATACTCCGCTTCGCTCTTGCCCACCGAAGAGATGCCCGAGCAGAAGAAGCACGCATCATAGGCCTGCGTTCCGATTCCGCGATTCGGGCCTCCAGTCCTTCCAAATCGTCTGCACGATCTCGATCAGCTTCGAATGCCGCACGCCGCAGGGACGCCGTCCTACCGACAGCACCTCCCGAACGTCCGATGACGCAAGCATTCGTGCAAGACGCCTTCCGCCCACATGCCCGTAGCCCGTAGGATCACTTTCATTTACGCTCCGCCCTGCTTTCTTTTTTTTAACCATTGTTACCCCATATCGCCGCACTAGCAAAATACGCACAGACCCGAAACGCTGCCAGCCCTGATCGCTTGACGAATTGGGGCTGCAAGTGCAAAATACAAACAGTACATTAGGCGCGAACGCGCCGTTCCGCAAGAACGCCGAAGCAAGAGGAGGTGCGGTCATGATAAATACCATTCGGTCGTAGCGTCGCGGAGGTTTATCGTCTGCAAGTGGAATGTCGTTATTATTGTGCTACCTGCCAAGGGACTCGGCCGCACGGGCGAGCTGAAGCGGCTCATGCCCGGCATTTACCAGAAAATGCTGACTCAACAGCTGCGGGAGTGGAGGATGACGGCGTCATTACCCGGAAATCTATAATTCAGTTACGCCTAAGGTTGAATATTCGCTGACTCCGTACGGATGGTCGCCAAGCCGATCCTGGACGGCCTGTGCGCGTGGGGCGACACCACATCGTAGAAGAATTATCCGGACAATTCGGCCGTGCTGCTCGATACCGAGGATTGGAGAAGGTCAGTTGTGGCTCAAAGTCTAAGGCGAGCTAGCGAGTCCGAACACATATAAAGCCTGTTGCGGCGCCAATAAGCGCGAGCAGCAGGCTTTATTTTACACAAGAGCAATAGGATTCCGCCTTTCGTCATCTTGGTATTTTGCGCGTGCGCAAGGCGACTAGAGGGCCGCGCGAAGGTCTTGCCCCGGCTGCCACACGCTCACATTCAGCTTCGGGGGGGGCTGTCCGCTTCTGGATCTCGTTCAAGCCGAGAATTTTACGGGGCCCCATTCGAAGGCATCCCGGCGGTCATCTCGCAGCTCAGCGGTAGGCCGACGTGTGGAAAACCAGCCGCTTCACTTTCTCGAACGTCGCCGCCAGCTTGCCCTTGTTCCGTCGCGAATCTCATACTCGCTGGAGAAGGCTCCCTCCTCGATATTCGATATCCTCTGCGTACGCCTCGTATTCGATTTCTTGAGAGTGAAGACATGCGCGCGCGCAGCCTGCCGCGCTCCGCGCCATCGGCGCCCGTGATGGTCCGCTTGCCCGGAAGAACGGAATAACCCGCCGCTGTAGACGAGCCCCCCGCGCCGTCAAACATCCAGCGACGAACCGAACGTACTCCGCAAATCGTCGCGTGTCGCCCACCTGATCTGATTCGCATTCATATGGCGGTCGTACCGGAATTGAAGACATTGTCTCGAAAGTACAGCTCCATGGAACCCGCCCTCCCATCTCTTCGCCTCTCGTGGCGCCTCCCGTCGGCCGCACAGCATGGCCCAAGCGGATGAATTAGTCGGCTTGACCGGCCGTCGGCGTCTCGGTGACGCGGCCCGCCTCGAACGAACGGCACAGCGCGTTCGATATCGTGGCGAGCCGCGCAAGTCCCGCTACCCAATGCGACGGTATTGACGCGGCGCCGTAGATGAGTGCCGGCAGACCGCCCGCAACCGGCGCCCGTCGTGTCCGTATCGTCCGCCTAGTTAATCGCCTCCAGCACCGGCTTCCTCGGTAAGCACGATGCATGCAAGCAGACACCATAGAGCGCTTCCAGCGTATGCACGACATATCCGCCAGATTGGATGTCCTCGCGCGCGATGTCCTGGAGCCCCCCTTTGCAGGATGGCTGATCGTATCGACGAAGCTCGGGATTCTCGCCGTAAGCGGGTTGACGGTCTCGGACGGCCCCTGCAATCGCATCGTGCAGCGGCCCGTCCGTCCAATAGACCGATCGGCGATTTCTCCACGTAAAGGGAACACCCGATTACAGATACTGTCATGTCCGTGCGTGATCGCGAATACCTGGCCGATTACCGTCATTCGCTCTTCCATCTCGGCACCTTGCGCCATAAGCAAGCGGCATATCCGCATGAGCGATCGTTGCCGTTGCTGCTCTCGGCTGTGCGTCCGGCCCGCCAATTCGGGGTGAATCAGCTCATCGTTTCAGCCTTTCGATCGCCCGGGCCTGGCAAATTGCCCGACATCGAATACGCGGGCGGCCGGCGTCCAGCGTAATTTATACAACAGCCGGTAAAATTGTCCGCAACGTCCGTACAAATCGACGCCGCCCGCATCGGCCCGGCTCTTGCATCAGCGCGAACGTCAGCGAGCTATCGTCCGACCACTTCCCCGCCGGCTGATTGTTGGATCCGTATCCGATCATGTCCGTAAGCGCGATTCCTCCAGTTCCTGTCGGGATCTGAACTCGACGGGTAGCGCCGAGCCCGTGTGGGGGGGCGTCGCCGACGCATAACCCTAGAATTCCGTCTCTAACTTTACTCATCCTCACTCCTTTTTAAATGGATGTCCGCCGTCTTAAATACGATTCTCGTCTCGTTCGCCATTCGCTCGCCCATGAATGACGTCCGCCATAGCTCCGTCATCCGCCTCTGTTAGGACCGTTGTCCATCTTCCTTAAAAGCGATATACGGAAATCCATATGCGTCCGACTTCCCCTCGCCGCCGCGGTGCCATACAGCGACTCCGCGACGAACAAATCCCAGATCGATCGAAGCCGATCAGCGCCGCCCGTCTTTGAAGACATGACGTCCCGCACATACCGTTCACGGTGGTCACGACCATCTTCCGCAATAAGGCGCGAGCAGACTCGTATGCCGACTTGTTCGTCGTCGCCCTTTTTGCGCGCTCAGTCCGCCCGCCGCTCCTATGAGAAGCGCTCCGGTGCAACGACACTTTCCCGGAACGCCATCCGCGGTGCGCAGCCGCGAGAACGTCTCGTCATGCGCAGCTGCCTGGTCGCCATACGCCGGCCGAAGACCAGGTCGAAGTCCGACAGGATCCTCCCCACGGCGACGCCTGCATCGCAAGCCCCGGTGTCCACGATTCCGTTCGTTCAAGCGCAGAATCGCAATGACACGCCTCCCGTACCGGCACCCGGTTGCTCGTCATGGGCGTCGGAAGAATCCGAGAAATCAGCGTCGTCATGCGTCAAACAATACAAAAGCCTTTTTCATCCGTATCTATCGCGCCCTCCGTAGAAAATAAAAAGCATTTGACCGCAATCAAATACTTCGCCAGGCTGTTCTGCTGAATAAGCGGCATGCTTCCCCCATGGTTCTCCATGTTTACGCGCAGTCGCATGCGCTTTGATTTTCCTTCAGGTGTACACCATATTCAGGTAACGCAAACCGGGGGGGGGGGGGGGATTTTTTTCCATGCGCCGAGTCCTTCCAATTGACTGAAAAATGCCCGCGCGGTTTACATTGTGCCACCTGGGGGTGGTGGGTTTGTTGGGGGTGGGTGGGTTTGGGGTGGGTGTGTGTGGGTTGGTGTTTGGGGGGGGGGTTGGGGGGTGGGGGGTGGTGTTGTGTTTTGTTTGTTGTTGTGTGGTTGGTGGGTGGGTTGGTTTGGGTTGGGTGACAGCCGCAGCCAGGTCAGCGTTCGCCGATGCATCAGCCAGCTGCTCAACACGCCGAAGAGCGGACCGAACAAAAATCGCTCGTATTCGCCGTGTGATGGCCGTCTGGGAGCGCCGAAACGCAGAGGGTCAGCTAAGGATGGAACAGAAGACGACCAATTGCACGCGACGATAGCCACGGAACGGCCGGATAACGCGAAACGTCATCCGTTCGGTGAACAAGCTTAATCGCAGCAGGCCGATCCCGCCAGCAGCATTTGGTACGCCACGAGCACGTAGACGTTGAAGCGGCCGCCCCAACGTTTGATCAGCAGCGGCGAGCATGCGAACAGCAGTCCGCCGCATAGGCCGACCGCCGTCCCGGACCAAAGCCGAGCCGGGCCCGAAAGCAATCGCCACACGGTAAAGCCGACCATGACGCCGACCATTGTCGCGCCGGTATCGCGCGCCGTAGAGCAGCGTCCGAGCACGATAAACGATAGCGGGTTCGTGAATGTCAAGATCGAAGATTCGGCGGCGCTAATCCATGCATGCTATGTAAGTCGCAGCCCATCACCGCACATGTCTGCAAGAGCCGATCGCAGCCACTCGCAGCCACTCGATGCCTCTTGGCAAGGTGTGTCCCGCCCAACCATGCCGATGGCTAAGCATACCGCCGGCCAGCATGTACGAACGCCCATCAGCAGGGATACGGCGGCGCATATCCAGCCCATCTTCCCGATCGGGAATCGCGATGCCCATCAAGACGTCCGTCTCAAAACCAGCAACGTGTAATTCAGTCGCATCATACGCAAACCTCCAGGTTGTCGTCGTGGTCTCATTGTATCGGAGGCTTGCATTTCTGGTATAATGAAGGGTAACGATAACGCCTCTTCGCAGTGATACCTGAATAAGTAAGGAGGGCTCTGCCATGGAAAGCGGCGATTTTGCGCATCTTTCAGGCCGTAGCAAGCGAAAAGGCTCCGTCACGAATGCCGCTCGGACGCTCGGCTATGTCCAGTCCAATATTACCGCGCGCATCCGCCATCTGGAGATCGTAACTGGGCACCACGTTGTTCACCCGGCACAACCGGGGCATGGACTTGTCGGGCAGCCGCAAGCTGCTGCTGCATTACGCTATAAGATTGTCGGTCTCCTGGATGAAGCGCGCTCGGCGTTGTCCGCATCCGATGACCCGGCGGCTCGCTGCGGATCCGGTCCGACGCAGACCGCCGCCCGCGTCAGACTCCCGAGTCTTACTAACCGCTTACTATTTGCCGCTACCGTCTGAGCGTATCGGCTGTCCATCGTGCGACCGGTCATACCAATTCCTCATCGATCAAGTGCTTCGTTACGACTTGGACGGCGCGTTCATTCGCAGCGGGCGTCGATCTATCGGAGAGCTTGCAGTTCATGCCGACGTTCGAAGAGGAGCTCGTTCGTCGTCACGCACCGTTCCATGCCACGATCTGTTGTCGCGGCTTGCTTCGCATGGCCGATCCTTGTCTTTACCGCCGGTTGCTCCTTATCGCGACTGCTTCTCAGCTTGGGTCAGATCAAAGGTGACTTCGCGAACCCGGTTACGATGGAATTTCGGCACGCGGACGCTATACAGGCGGCGTCACCGCGAGGACTTGGCATCTCGCTCATGCCTCTTGCCGTCATCCGCAAGCATATCGAAGAAGGGACGCTTTCGCGCCTATCCGTTGCCGACTGTACGGCCGCATGACGACCCACTTTATTACGCCAAGGATTCGTTCGTCAGCAGCGCGCTGCGTGAATTCATCGCTCATGCTCGCCCCGGGGGCCCTACGGCCGCGCGGTTAGAGACCCCACCTCAACTACTCCAGCCCGCGAGATTCGGATAGAAATTGCGATTTGACATTCTCCAGCTCCGGTAAGGTCTGAAGCAATTTCGCTTCGGCCGGCTCGCCCTTCAAATGGTCGGTCTAAGAAATCGGCCACGACGTCCGTTGATCAGCCGGGCCGACGGATTTTCGGCCTTCATGCGCCCGTCATGCGGTCTTCGGAGCAGCGGCGACAAGCGGGGCGCGTCCGTGAAATTGTAATGCTCCGCCCCTCTGCGGACCAGCATTTCGCCCTTGGCGTTCCATAAGCTTCGCGAATATTCTCTAAGCTCCGCCTTCGCGAGCTTACCATGGCCTCGTATTCTCCGGCGTCGAACGAAGCCATCCAGCTTGCACCCGAGCTCTCGTCTAACGCAGCCCTTTTTGTACATCTCGAAAGTCGAGAGTGTGCTGAGCCCACATGAACGGCTTGTTCAGCGCTTCCCCTCCTTCGAAGCCGGACCAACGTGCGTCCATGTCGATCCCCGCTTTGATGCGATCGTCCGCGCTCGCGAGGTAAGAAGCCGCGCCGCCGAACGAATGTCCGAGCACGCCCACCCGCGTCGTATCGATGACGCCCGCGAAATTCCGATTCGGACCCTCGCCCGCGCTTGCTGCTCCATGTACGCCAGCGTGAACAGAATGTCGTTGGCCCATTCCTTCCCGATCTGATCACGATAGGCGGCCGACTCGTCGAACCGATCGGTATCGATCCGATATTCCGCGACGCGGTCGTCGGGAATACCGTCGCCATATTGCCGTACGTATGATCGATCGACGCCACGACATAGCCGCGGCTGGCCAACGACTCCGCCTGCTCGACGTGCAGCAGTTCTCGTCGTGTGCCGTACCCGTGGTTCAGGATTAGCAGCGGGTAGCCGGCTACCTCCCGGCGGACTGCGCTCCCTCGTATGAAGACTCTTCACGTACCGAAGATAGTCCAGCTCACCTGCGGCAATTCATTCGATCCGCGAACGCCGACGAGCTGTTGGCGGCCGTCTGGAATGAACGGCATACGCTTTCCTTTGGCCGATCGTCTGCCGTGGTCCAGACTTGGATGTGAGCTCCCGCTTCGTCCCCGGCTGACTTGCCAGCAGATCTTCCCGGCTGCTCCTACCGCGTGCACAATCTCGGTGCCTACCGCATAAGGCCCCGGGCCAGCCCGGGCGCTGGAAGACGGGTATCAGCTGCGCGGCGCGCCGGAGAGCAGCAACAGCGGCGCGAGCAGATGGCGACCGTCTTCGCGAAACCCCCCCTGCCCTTCGAATCCCGATTGCGGCTTGCTCCCCACGCAGCCACAGCAGGACGGGCCGCAAGGATAGGAGGCAACAATTGGAACCTGTACCTTCCATCGTCAAAGGACCGCCAGCGCGCCTACCTCAATCCTGCGGCAATCCACATCGTTCTCCGCTTCTATTCGTGTCGGCCAATTAGCAGCAGAATGACAAGCGCCAAATTCGACGCAAGCATGCACACCTTCCACAAACGCATGTTATTTCCTCCGTTTCCTCTTTCGATTACCCCTTACATGGTAACCAAAATTGGAAGCGGTGAAACCGTCCGAGGACCATCTCCCCCCGTCTCCGGACGTACGCCTTCGTCGGACAAGCCATCCTGCCCGCAAAAGAGAGACTCCCGCGCAAGCGGAACGCCTCTCTTCGATCGTTCATGTTTCAGTTGGAGAAGATAGAGCCGAACGAAGATTATCGGCCGCTTCCTTCCTTCGGCGGCCTCGTCGGCTGCCTCCTCCGATTCCTCCGAAGCTGCACCTCATCCTCCGCTGACGCCTCTGAATCCGCTTACGCGCTTTCGTCCCCGGATGCTTCTTCCTCGTCGGCCGCTTCCTCGGCTTCCGATTCTTCCGATTCTTTCAGCCGACTCTTCGGCCGCTTCTTCTACCGCGACTTCTTCCTCGGCCGCTGCAGTTTCCTCTTCCGCTGCTTCGACTTCGGACGCGACGACTTCTTCTTGTTCGAATTCGCTCATGTACAATCCCTCCCGTTATCGCCTAGCTCCCTAAGCGTAGCTTCAGTATATCAGCTTTGATTTGCATTTTTTGTTGCTTCTTGGCGAGGACAAGATTACATTTTCGTTACAGGCGCGTATAGGGATGATGACAGCGGAGTTTCGTCATTTTAAATCGCGTTTACGGGTCGGATTTCCGCTCTTGCGTTAAAGCGAAATAGCACATGCGCAAATGACTCCGCACTTTCGGATGAAAACCGAATGACCCTTGATTTTCAACGACTATCCGTCCTTTTATGGAGACCTGCCCATAGCCCCTAATAACAAAATCGTATATTTCCAACCCCGATTAATCGCATCATGCGATCATCGTTTCCGATGCAGCCTCAACCGAAATGGAATCCGCTTTCATTTTTTTGTCCGGCGTCTGTACATATGCGGAATTGTTTGTATTATTTTGATACAAACTTTTCAGCAAGTTGCAGAACTCTCGAAGCTGCGCCGAAGCGTTAACGAGCCGAATTCACGCGAGAACATAACGTGCCGAAGCTTGGAAGACGAGCGTGGCTCCAGGCCATTCCGATCGAAACGTTCCCCGAATCTCATCTTGCTCCTGCAGGGCAAACATCCGGCCGCCTATGCCCGCTCCCTCCGCCCGCTTTAACACAATACAGCAATTTAGCGTTAAATCGCGAACTTGCATCCCTTCTGACGCATGGTATAGAATCCATCTTAACTTGCTGCACATCTTCGCAAAGGCGATGATGGAGAGAGTAAGCAGGCCTCATTTCGCAAGACAGGGACGGAACGCCGCCGACTGAGAGCGTCCGAGCGAAATCGCCTGCCGAAGTTCACTCCGAAGCCGGCACCTGAACGTACGCGTGGCGTCTCGTACGCGTTATCAGTAGGACTGTCCGTATTCCCTGCGTTAAAGGGTTTGAGTGAGCATCCCCGCCTGATTCAGATACAGGACCCGGGCTGCTAATTAGGGTGGTACCACGACTTCTCGTCCCTTGCGGAGGAGAGGTCTTTTTTATTTTATACGCATAAGGAGAGAAGCAAGATGAGTGAGACACGACTGGAGAAACTGCGCCGCCAATTGGACGGCGTCAATCAAGCGCTGCTGACGATGCTGAGCGAGCGCGCGGAGATCGCGTTGGAGATCGGGGCCGAGAAAGAAAGACAGGGCGTGCCCAAATTCGATCCGGTGCGCGAGCAGCGGATGCTGAAGGAATTGGTCGCCCAGAATAAAGGACCGTTCGACGACGATACGATCCGCCATCTGTTCAAGCAGATTTTTCAAGCCTCGCTCAAAATCCAGCAGGAGGATCATGGCAAACACCTGCTCGTCAGCCGTAAGCGTCAGGAACGCAACACGGTCGTCGCGCTCGGCGAGGTCGAGGTCGGCGGCGGCAAACCCGTGATGATCGCCGGCCCTTGCTCGATCGAGAGCTACGAGCAGGTCCGAGAGGTCGCCGCACACCTGAAGGCTTCCGGCATCACAGTCATGCGGGGCGGCGCCTTCAAACCGCGTACGTCGCCGTACGATTTCCAAGGACTCGGCTTGGAAGGGCTGCGGATCCTGAAGGAGGTTGCGGACGAATTCGGCCTCCAGACGATAAGCGAGATCGTCGATCCCGCCCATATCGAGCTCGCCTGCGATTACATCGACGTCATCCAAATCGGCGCGCGCAACATGCAGAATTTCGAGCTGCTGAAGGCGGCCGGCGACGTTCGCAAGCCGATCCTGCTCAAACGCGGACTGGCCGCGACCATCGACGAATTCCTGCATGCGGCGGAATATATCGTCTCGCGCGGCAATACGCAGGTCATGCTCATCGAACGCGGCATCCGCACCTACGAGAAGGCAACCCGCAATACGCTCGATATTTCCGCCGTGCCGATATTGAAACAGGAAAGCCATCTGCCCGTGCTGGTCGACGTGACGCACTCTACCGGACGCAAAGATATTTTGGCCCCGTGCGCCAAAGCCGCGCTGGCCGCAGGAGCCGACGGCGTCATGGTCGAAGTGCACCCGAACCCGGCGATCGCGCTGTCCGATGCCGCTCAGCAGCTTAATTTTTCTGAATTCACAGACTTTTATGACGACGTTCTTCGTTCCGGCTTGATGAAATAAGTGATATAATGCTCGCATCGCTTACAGCAGGAGGGTAAAGGATGAAAATTTATGTGGTGCTCGCCTTCACGGAAGACGGCATGGAGAACGTGTATGTAGGGAGCGACGAAGAGCGGGCGCTTGCCATGACGCTCGAGGACGCGGAAGGCGCGGATGCGCTGTTCGTGGAAATTTGGGAAGACGGCGAGAAGACCGACGACTATCGCCTAATATAATACGTCGGAACGTACGGCAGCGGTTGGCGGGTGCATGAGAAGCCCCTCGGCCGCTGCCGTTTGCGCGTTTAGGCGAAAAATTAGTTGGAGAAGAAAGGCAAAAGGCAGCGCGACAGGTCTCCCTGCCTCCGCTGCCTCGCGTACGATTTACCACTTCAAATTGGACCCGAACAAAAGCGCATTGCTTAACGCCCGGCCTGGCGTCGTGACCGTCTTCCCGCCGGACAGGAGCCCCGAAGAAGCGCCCCCGTCCAAATTCATGGCCTGCACAGCGCCAAGCTGCTGCATGATGAGCGCCCACTGCTTCATCGTCGCGCCCGGCACGGTGGCCAGCATGACCGAGCCGTTCTTCAGGACGGCGATTCCGCTGCGCGCGCCGCCCCCGGTAAGGATTTTCGGATCCTTGAACCCTTCCGCCGCCGGATTGACCGCGACTTGGCCATTCTTCACCAGCCGCGGGCCTGCTCCGATCGCCGTATGCACATCGGACCAATCCAGCTCCTTGCCGGCGTCGCTGCGGTACGTGAACGTATAATCCACCTTCGCGCCGACTTGGAAGCGTGCCGCTTGACCGCTCTCGTTCCCCTCGAAGACGAGGACGAAGCCGCCAGACGGAATCGCGACGTTCTCGCCGCGGGCAATGCGGGCTACCGTGCCATTCTGCACGACAACCGCCGTCTCCGCCGCGAAGCCGATCCGGCTTCCTCTCGCCGGTGTGAACAGCGTTGCCGTCGTGTCCGACACCGGCGTCCGGTTTAGGAAGTATGCATACCAGCTCTTCGGCCCCTTCTCGTTCGCGACCGATCCGGCGATGCCCAGGCGCAGTGTATCCATAACCGCCGTGCCGTCCCATCTGAATCCGATCGTCGTGCCCGTGTTGCCGATGTGGGCCGGAATGCCGTTGCTGATCACGTTGCCGTACGGATCGGGCACACCGTTGTACGCCTCGAAGAACGTCCCGTTGATCGCCGTATCCGCCCGATAAGCGGCGGCGATGGCCGTCAAGCTTTGCGCGCGGCCCACTTGACGCGACGCCAGCCCCGCCGTCACCGGCGTTCCTTTCGGCACTGTCACCGTGCGAACCGAGAACGTCCGGCCGCCGGCCTTCACCGAGCGTACCGCGTACGACGGCTTGACGGCAAGCGGCTTCGCCGCGGTAATGACGACCGGAAGCGACAAGGTCGCCACGCTCGCGTCCGTGAACGCCTTCACGGTAACCGTCGTTCGTCCTACCGACACCGGCAGGAGGACGCCTTTCTCGTTCACCTTCGCGATCGACGGATTCCCCGACGCGTACGCAATAACGGCCGATGCTGGCGCGATCAGCCGATCCTCGAGCGGCACGCGGCTATTCGCCGCCGTCGTTACCGTAGCGGACGGGTAAGACAGCCTTGTCTCGATTGCGGCCGTATCAGCCGACGCGATCGACGCACTCGCTCCCGTTCCGGTTACGCCGCCGCCCGCGAGCAGCGCGGACGCCCCGAGAATCAGCAAGCCGCTTCGCCATGGATTGTGCTTCTTCATCCCTGATTACCCCTTCATTTGCAGCTAAATAGACCTCTACCTATTTGTCGGTATTCGGCTGTCCAAAGTGAAGGCTGCAACGACGATTCGGCAGTTGGCGTTCGTTGCTGTAGACATGCTTACGCCGAAGAAAAAGGAGCCCCTCCGCCCGGGCTCCTTTCGCGTGCTTCCTATTTTTCGTAGCCTTCGTTCTCGATCTTCATTTCGCCGTCCGCCAGCTGCTGGATCCCGTCGCTTGTCCCGGCGTTGTACACGTCCTCGAATTGCTCGCGCGTCAGCTCGGTTCCCTCCAGCTGTGACGCGTTTTTGTTCTTTTTGCTCATCGCCTGCCGTCTCCTTTCGACGTTGGAATGCGATTACTCGCCCGGTATAGCATTCCACCTTTCCCGGTTTTCTTTGCGTCTGCAGCCGAAGAAAATCGGGAAAGAAAGGATCGGCGTACGTGTTACATTTCGCGTATCAGCACATACACGATTAAACCGAGAATCGGGAAAAATAAAATCGCCAGCAGGACGAGCAGCGCGAATTCCGGACTTCTGCCTTTTCTGCGCGCATCCTTGAACGCCCATACGCACACCATAATATGAATAATGAATAACAGGAAACTGAAGAATAATAAGCCTAACCCGAACAAACCGAATCCTTCCACTTGCATCACCTCGCATCCGCGTTAGTAAGTAATACTACGCCGCCGATGCCATACGGTAACCATTCTTTTACTATTATCCGCTTCTGCACACGGTAACGCCACCTACAAAGCACGTCTACTCTCGCGCCTCTTCTCGCAGCGGCTTCGCATCAAGCGGAATGTCATGCGGCGCCACCGAGACGAATGCTGCTTGAAACGTCCCGCTGTAGCGAAATACCGGACCGGCCATCGGGTTGACCACCTGCACGCGGATTTGGAAGCAGCCCGCTTCGTCGTCATACCACTCGCACACATCCGCGGTGCCGGTCAATGTTCGAGGGAACGGAAACCGCAGCCATCGCTCATAAAAACGCTGATCGGAAGAACGGATGCGCAGCCCCCCCGTTCGGCTCGGCCGACAGCTCCAAATCCACGGCCAAATGCTGCTTGCTGCCCAAATAATCGACGATTCGCGATCGCTTCTCGCTGTAAATCATCGTGGCGTCGAACTTGCGGATGGCCCCTGGGAACCGGAAGGCGCGCAGCCAAGTGACCGTTTCGCGTCCGAAGCTGTCTACGTACGCATAATTGCGGATGTTGAACGGGATGTCGCGTCCGCCCTGCGGGAACATAATGTGTCGGGTCGCGCCCAGCAGCAATGGGGCAACCGCCCATTTTGCATACCAGACCTGCTCCATTGTTCCATGGCCGATCGAAGCGACCCTGTCGCGGCTGCCGAAGCCGAACCGCTCTTGGATGCGAGGATGCAGCTTACGGAATTCCGCGCCGAGCGCCTGTTCATAGATGGACGCCATGACCATCCACCTTCCTCTCGGCGCGTCTCACCGGTCTGCGGCGGCATCGACCTGCCTGCGGCAGATTATTCGCGGTTCGCGAAGCGACCCAACCGAGCCCGATCATCGGCAGACTGAGCGTCAGCGGGTTAAAGGGAGCGGCCAGCAGCTCCGGATTCGCGACGAATGCCGCCGCCGCGAGCATGCCGAGCAGTAAGCCTTGCGCCGCGAACAACCGTTTATGCCGATGGAAAACGAAGACGGCTGCCGCCATCCCGATCTCGGCAATGCCCATCCACGTCAGCACGTTCGTCTCGCGACCAGGGAACCATCCGGTTTGCAGCATCAATTCCAATTCGCCGCCTCCCGGCATCAGCAGCTTCGGCACCAGCCCTTCATAGGTCCACAGCGCTGCGAGCAGCATCACGGAGCCATAATGAATGAGCGCCCGTTCGATCGTGATTGCCGGCACGATGCCTCTCTCCAGCCAGATTCGCAGCGCATCGAAGCTCCAAGCCGTCGCGTAGCCCATAAGCGGGCGGAAAACGTAACGGTCGAATATTTTTCCCGCCGAACCGAACCGCGTGTCGTAATCATATTGGGTCAGGAATACGATACGCCCGTCCTGCGGCACATATTTCCAATAGCCTCGGCCTTCCCGAATCAGCGAAGCGCGTTGTTCCGAGCCGAATCGCAGCGTCGACACCCGCTCGCCCGTGCGGACATCGAACCGTTCCTTCGTCTCCCCCGACCCTTCGATGCGAAGGCCGAAACCGATGCGCGTCATGTAGCGAAAATGCTGTGCGCCCGGGCTTGTTTTCGGCAAATAGCGTATTTCCGAGAAACGGAGGTCCCATTGCTCGTGTTTATCCGGCTGCTGGGTATGCGCCCAAAGGTGGTCCATGTCCGTCTTCATGTCCAGTTCAACGTAAATCGGCTTTGCCCTCTTCATCGTTCCCATCCGCTCCCTCTTCCGCCGGCGCGAACCGGCTTACAATATCCGGTGTAGGAAGCAGACAGACTTCGCTCCGTCCGAACAGCCGGTAACGGCTGCCCGCGATGCGGTCGTACGCCCAATCCCGGATGAAGGATGGGACGACCATCAACATCGCGAGCATCCGCCATCCCCCGCCCAGCTTGCGCAGCACCCACAGCGCCGCCTCGGACTTGACATAGGCTCGCCCCCCGTCGATGAGCACGAACGTGTCCATGTCGCCTTCCGGCAATCCATGCCGTCTGAGCAGCCCGATGCCGGCGGGCGATTGCAGCGCCACGAATCGAAACCGCTTGGCGGGATCGCGCGCAATGACGAACCGCGTAATGCCATGGCACAGCGCGCATTCGCCGTCGATCAGCATGATGTCGGTATACTCTGCCGCCACATTGGTTTGGCCGTTGGTGCCCATCGCTGTCTGCCTCCTCTTTACGAATTTATTGTAAGCCTGCCTGGTGCCGCGCGTTAGTTCTAACTTTCGAGGGAGGAAATGAAGAAAGGTACTACAAAATGTAGTACCCTATCTACATTTCGTAGTACCTCGGTACTTACGAAATGTAGTACCCCCTTCTACATTTCGTAGTACCTCGACGCGCCAGCATAGCGGACCGCGTTACGGCTGTTTGACTCGCGCTATGACTCGGGCTATGGACGAATCGGCCCGGATGCGCAGCGGCAGCGCCGTAATTTCGAACGCCTCGATCCCGAGCAGCCTTTCGACATTAGCCAAATTTTCCAAAATCAGCACGTCGTTCGCGAACAAACAATGATGAACCTCGAACGGATAACGGTCCGGAGACGGCATATCCAACCCGACGATCTTCACCCGCTTGCGCGCGAGCAGCTCCGCGAAAGGAACGGTCAGCACCGGATAGTCGTCGAAGTAGCCCGGTTGCCCGAACAGCCGGCCATGGCCGGTATGTACGATCACGATCGATTCCTCGGGAATGAGCGCCTCATATTCAGGCTTAACGTCGATGACCCGCTCGCCGGCGGCGTCGATTAGACACCCTTGTCCAATGAACCGCTCGACCGGATAATCGTATACGTACGTCGTCGAATCGGTCAAATGCATCGGCCCGTCCATATGCGTGCCGGCATGCATGTTGATCGTCAGCAAGTGGTTATTGTAATGATCGCGCCGCAGCTGGCGGTCATGGACGAGCTTCGTCTCCGCGTCACCCGGATAGACCGGCAGCCCGTGCACGATCGGATGCGTCAAATCAATGATCACGCTTCGCTTCCCCCTCCTCGCCCCGCTTCGGCACGAGCCCCTTCTTGCGGACGAGCTCGACCGCTTCCTTGCTGCTTTTCACGCCGAACTTCTTGAGCATTTTGTTGATCTGGTTCTTCAGCGTGCTCTCCGCCTTGAACAGCTTCTTCTCGATCTGCGTCTGCGTGTAGCCGCTGTCGATCAGCTCGAACACTTCGCGCTCCGCCGAGGTCAAATCCTTCAGCTGCTCCTCCCGCTTCAACCGGCCGAACTCCTTCAGCAGCGCTTCCATCGGAGCGGCGTGGTGATACGCCTTCCGGATCGCCTGCGGGAGCTCTTGGAAGCGCGTCTTCTCGATATAATCGATCGCGCCCGCCGTGAACGATTGCGTCATCGCGCGCTCGTCGCGGACGGAGGTGAGCATCACGATTTTGGCCGGGTGGATCGCATGAATGTCCATCGCCGCGTAGATCCCCTCGTATTCCTTATCCGACAATTGGATGTCCATCAGAACCACGTCGAACGCCATCGTCTTGGCCAGGCGCACCGCTTCTTCAGCCGTGGTCGCGGACCCGATGACGAGTAAGTCCTCTTCGCGGTTCAAGTAGGCGGTCACCGCCTTAATCCAATCGGGATCGTCTTCCACCATCAGTACCCGTATAGGTGTCATGGACGCTCCGCCCCTTCTGCTTCGTCGGCTATCATCTTGCCCAGCGGCAGCACCATTACGGCCGTCGTCCCCCGTCCCGGCTCGCTAGCCAGTTCGATGCGTCCGCCGCTGCGGGCCATGACGTTGTACACATAGGAAAGGCCCAAGCCGTAATTGTCATGCTGGCTCTTCGTTGAATAGAACGGCTCGAATGCGCGGCTTAGCGTTTCGCGGGAAATGCCAGGCCCTGTATCGGACACCGCGAGGCGAACATATTTCTTATCCGTATCCAGTCTGATCGTAATTGTGCCGCCCGCAGGCGTGGCCTCGATGGCATTGCGGATCAGATTGCCGAGCGCTTCCTTCATATGCACGTCGTCGCACGCTACAATCGGCCGTATCCGATAATCGGTATGAAGCGCGATGCCTCTCGCGTCCATCATGGCCATATACCCATCCGCGCAAGCTTGGACCAGCTTGGCCAGCGAGAGAGGCCGCTCTTCCAGGACGATCTCCCTCGTCTGGGCGTGGATTCGCGAGACCATGGCCATCATATGCGACGAAGCGTTCTCGATAATCCGCAGATGATCGTCCGTGCCGCTCGCGCCATCCTGCCCGGGAGGAAGCTCGGCCCGGAGGTTGACGGCGCTGATGGCGATTTTGCCGAGCTCGTTCTTGAGCGCGTGGTTGAGCATGGCCGTCCCCGAGGTAACCGATTTCATCGCGGTGTCCAGCGGATCGCGCTCGAACGTCAGCTTGACCCCGAGCACGCCGTAGAGGAACGTTCCCAGCAGCGCGACCCCGAACGAATAGACGAAAAACACGGAAATATAGCGCATGAATGCGAATTCCGGCCAAATCGTCCGGGCGCCGTAAATGAAGATCAGCACGGCCAATAAGGTCGGCACCATGATCAGGACGAGGATTAACCGGCTTCGCTTCAGCTGCGGCGAGTCCGCCTGCCAGAATGCGCCGAGCAGGAGCGCGCATGCCGCTGCATAATACGGCCCGGCCCAGACGAGCAGCCACCCGTAACGAATGCCGCCTGGATTGAACCAGCCTTCCGCCGCGAAGGTCGCGAGGGCGGGGACGAGCAGCAGCCATCGGGCCACCTTGACCGGCCGCCGCAGCGGTCTCCGCTCTCCGTACAGGCTTGCGAACAACAACACCGTATACGGCGTAAACACGAGATTCGCAACCTGGACGACGCGCGCCAGCCGCTGGTAGCTCGTGTCGGTTAATGCGTCCCCCAAACCGCCCAAGGACGCGCTTATCAGAAATAAAGCGGCCGCTTGGCTAACGGCATGCCGCGGATTGCGAACAATCAAGATTGCGGCCGCTGCCAATAGCGCCGAGGTGTAATACAACATATGGCATCACTCCGGTTAGGCCAAGACCGCCTCGATGAACACCGTCGTGTGGACGGCCAAATCGATCTCCTTGACCTCCATCTCTTCTTTCTCCCCTTTGACGACCCGAATGACCGGACGCCCCGGCAAGCCGCGATGCTGTCTGACCACGACGCCCGTTTCCTTCGTAGACAGCCGCACCGCCATCCCGTTCGGGTAGACGGAGACGATTCGGGTAAACTGGATCAGCACGTCGCGATCGAGCGCCTCGCCGGACAGCGACATCAGCTTCTCGCACGCGTCGTGCGGCAGCAGCCCTTCGCCGTCGAAGGCATTGATCAAATTGTCGTACATATTCGCGACGGCCACGATTTTGGCGTAGAGATGAATGTCTGCGGCCAATAGACCGCGCGGGATTCCCTTGCCGTCGAGCCGCTCGTGATGCTGCAGCGCGACGTGGGCGATGAGAAGGTTGAATTCATGTTTGCTCTTGAGCAGCTCGTACCCTCGCCACGTATGGTGCTGCTTCAGGTCCAGCGCCGGATCCGCTTTCGCGCCGGGCAGCGTCTTGCCGACGTCATGCAGAAGCGCGCCGATCGCCAAATCCTTCAGCTGCAGCGCGTTCAGTCCCATATTCATGCCGATCAGCGTGGACATCATGCACACGTTCAGCGCATGCACATAACGGGCATTGTCTTTGGTCCGGATATCCGTCAGCTGCACGAGCACTTCCTTGTTGTTCATGACGTCTTCCATGATTTGATTGACGCTGGCGCCGATCTTCTTCGTGCTCCATTCCTTGCCGGAGCGGACCGCCTCGAAGGTGTCGTTCATCTCGCGGATGACAGCTTGTTTCGTTCGCTCGCTCAAGACGTCCTCGGTCTCCACGTCCTCGAGCGTTTTGTCCTGGATATAAATCATCGTGACGCCGATCCGATTGAGCGTGTTGATCATAAATACGGTGAGCTGCACGCCGGCCGACAGCATGACCGTACCATTGGCCGAGTAGACCGTTTTCCCCAAATATTGACCCGGTTCAACCTGCTCAATGCTGATATATCTCATCTTGCGTCCTCCGTTCAGTCTTGGCCGTGCTTCTCTTGACCGGCATGGCGTCTGATCCATACCTCTCTATAGTTGACTTTGCCCCAGGCGTTGAGCGCGATTCCTCGAAGCGACGGATCATAGTCCGCCGTCTGGATGCTATGGTACAGAAACAGCAGGCTGCAGGAGCGCTTCAACCGTTCTTCGATCTCGGCGAGCGCCTCCATCCTTCCCGCGAAATCCTTCCGCTGCAGGCAATGGGCAATATGTGCGTCGACCGCCTTCCGGTCGGCTTCCGCCATCAGCGTCCTTACGAAGCTGCGCGGCGAGGTGTATAGCCCAAGCAGCGTCAAATCCGGCTGTTCGCCCATCACTTCACCCGCTACGATCAGGTCGGCGCCGAGCATGACGGCGGCATCGGCCAATCGTTCGATCGGCAGGGCGACAACTTCGGCTTGCACGCCGATCGCGCCGCATGCGCCCTGAATCCAAGCCGCATTCTGTTCGTTGCTGGCCATTGCATATGTGTAAATGCGTATGGTTTCGCCGGCGTAGCCCGATTGTCGGATGAGATCCGCAGCCATCGCGCGGCTGGCCGCCTCATCCTCGCCGTTCCCTTCAGCCTTCGTCAGCTCCGGAAGCCGGAAGCCGTTCGAGACCGAATGCCGGAGTCCGCCCAGCTCCTCGATCATGCGCCTGCGGTCCAGGCCAAGCCGTATTCCCCGTCGAAACCGCTCGTCCCGCGAAATGCCGTCCTTGGCCTGGTTGAAGACAAGATACGCGCTGCCCGCCTCGACTTGACTAAGCGAAGGATGCCAGCCGTGCTTATCGCTCGCTTCGAAATAGAGCAGTTGAGCATCATGCCGCATAATTTCCGATGTTTCGATTCCCTCATAATTCGGCCAAACCCACATTTCGATCCGGTCGATATGCGGACGCCCTTCAAAATAATGATCGTGCGCTTCCAGGACAAGCATCGACTCATCGTTGCGGACGACCCGGAAAGGCCCCGTTCCGACCGGCATGCGCGCGAACTCGCCCGCCCCCGATACGCGATCTGCTTCCTCCGGCACGATCGCGAACTGCTCGGTGCACAGCGCTTCCGGCAGACAGGAGACCGGCTCGCGCAGGTGGATCCGAAAGCTGTACGTTCCGCAAGTTTCCACGTGATATACATACCCGGCCAACCAATGCGCGGGATTCAATCGAAATACGCGCTCGATCGAATGAACCGCGTCGCGGGCGGTTAGAAGCTTCCCGTTGTGGAACCGAATGCCTTTGCGCAAGAAAAACGTCCAACGGCGCCCTTCGTCCTCTTCCTCCCAATAATGGGCAAGCTTCGGCTGTACACTTCGATCCAGCACCCGGAACGCGACGATCGTATCGAAAATCTGTTCGACCCAATGGGCCTCCGTGCGGCGCATGACAAGCGGTGGATCGAGCGCCGGCACAGTCCGGTAGAAAGGAAAGCGCAGCACGTCCTCCACTTCCGGTTCACGGCTGATGCCCAGCTGGCTAACAAGCCAACGGGAGAATGCATAGGACAGTCCGCTGTCGGAGAACCCTTCGATCAGATTTCGAGCTTCCGCCAATCGGCCGTTCACCACCAAGCTCGCCGCTCGCTCCAGTGCGATCTCTCCATGATCGCGCAGCAAGACGAGACGGGACCGATGACCTCTTCCTCTCCCCGCGTGCCAATCGATATATCCCCCGTCCATCAGCCGCTTCAGTATAAACTGCGCGTTGCGGCGCGTGCACCCGAACAGCTCCGTCAGCGCGTCCATCGAGATGTCGAGCGGCTGCTGAACGGGCGCATCGGCGAACTGTTTGCGCAGCATAAAATAATAATCTTCCGTCTCCATGCCACCCGGCTCCGTTTCCCGCAAAAGGCGAAACAATTCCGTATACCCTTCGCTATTTCTTCTTCTTTTAGAAAAGTATACTGGGGATCATAACCAGCGTAAAGAGGAGATTCCCATGAAATCGATATCTACCGGGGCGGCCATGCACGCTCATCCGTAGATTTGGACCGTAACTTCATCCTTCTTCTGGCGGCAGGAGGCATCCAGACGGCCGGCATCAAGATTTATAAGCTGGCGCTGCCGCTCATGCTGTATGACCGAACAGATTCGTCCGTCGCGATGTCGGTTATGTGCGCGGTCGAATTTCTGCCTAATCTATGCCTCGCCGCGTTCATCGGCGTGTGGATCGACCGCGCGAGCAAAAAGCACTGGATGCTCGAGTCTGTCGTCATGCAGAGCATCATGCTGTTCATCATCTATGACGATCTTGCTCGCGGGCTGGGTATCGCGTTGCTTGGGGCCATCCGTCGTTTTCCTTGTTGCGGGGAGCGCCAACATAGCGCTGTTCACGGTTTTCCGGTTCAGCATCATGTGGAAAGAAGAACGTTAAAGAGGAAGCGTTCTTCCTTTTCCCTTCGAACATCGAACAGGCGGCGCTGCCATGCGCCGCCTGCTGCTGCGGAACAGAAGCTGTCCGCTTTCGCCTGTTCGCTCAAGGTTGTTCAGCTATAGTCCCAGTTCTGCTCGTCCGCCGCGTTTTGGACGTCTTCGCCCGTCAGTATCATATAGCCGTACCCTTCTTCCTCATGCTTCTTCCAGGCGCGCTGCTTCATAAACTTCGGGCTGGCTTCTCCGTTCTCTTCATCATAGAAAAGGAGAATGCCGTCCGTCTTGCGCAGCAGCAGCTCGTCGCGCGCTTTCAGCTGCCAGACCCCTTCATAGGGCTGCTTGCTGACGCTCGCGTAATAATCCACCTGTTTCAGTATCCCCCGGTAATAGTCCTGCTTCGCTTCGTTCCACTTCTCTTCCGGATTGAGATAAGCGGCCAATATGGAAAGCTTCAACGCCGGATAACGTTCGCGGAGCGAGATGGCCACTTCGCATGCCCAGAGATCAACGCCGAACTGCCCCGGCGTGATCACCCATTCCAGCCCGTCCTCAATCAACGGCACGAGCTTGTTCTCGATGGCCTTCTTGATGAGCGGAATGCCTTTGTGCTTTTGATCGAAGATGCCCAGCTCATGCGCCCGGTAACCGGTTGCAAGCAAATTTTTCATGCCTAGCTCCTTGCCTCATATGGAGATGAAATTGTAATCGGATTCCCTCAGTTTACCCGGATCGGTCCGGGAATGCAAAAAGAAAAGCCTTGACTGCGCGGCATGAATTTCCGCGAGCCCAGGCTTCTTCATGTATGGATTAATGCGTGTCCGCTTGTTTGCTCTGTGCCAGCTTGACGAGCAAATGCGCCAAAGCGTGACGCTCCTGCTCTTCCCCGACTTTCCACAGCTGCTGAAGCAAGTTCTCCTCGGCGTTGCGAGGTTCTTCATGTTCGGCAAGATACTGAGCGACCTTCTGCGCGGCGACGGCCAACTGCTCTTCGTTCAACCCGATCGCTTCGGCCATCTTGACCCGCTTGCTCAAGTAGGAGCGGAATTGTTCGAAATCCGCGAGAATTTCGTCCTTTTTCGCCGGGTTGATCCGTTCGATCGTTTCCTCGATTTTGCCGGTTTGAAGCTCTCCGTCCTTCAAAATGGCATGGTTACGTGCACACTCATAGTAAGCCTCCACTGACACGTAGTTGTCTCCTTAACTCTAGCCCACACATCTCTACGTGGTTGTCGACGATTGCAGTCCTACACACTCTCCCACAGACTAGTCACGCAGTCTCTAACGATCCGGAACCGTATCACTTATTCCATCTCCTGTGACACCGGACTTATCTCTACACCCCGGCACAACACCCGCACGCGAGCCAGCAAACGACTCACGACAAACGGTCATCAACCGGCGAAAACACAGGTCTGTTCCACCGACCAATATGACACCGTGCGCGGATTTCGACAATTCCGCTCATACTTGACCCTGACTAAAATCGTACCCCTTTGGGGTCACAACCCTACGCCCTCTAACGGCCTACCCGACTACGATCGGGTTTCAACGAAGAGTCAGTTGGCCGTCGCCGCGCAGAAGGTCGCATTCAGTATCTTGCCGAACATGAAGAACTCGCAACGCCGAGGAGAACTTGCCTTCAGAAGCTGTGGGAAAGCGGGACACCAGAGTAGCAGGTGTATGCCGCTTCACAACCACGAGCACTGCTCGCAGTCAGACCACCCCTTTTTTGCTCGATAAATGTCTGCACAGAGCAAACAAGCGGACACGCATTATCCAGTACATGAAGAAGCCTGGGCTGCGGGAATTCTGCCGCGCTCGTCAAGTCTTTTATTTTTGCATTCCTGGACCGATCGGGTAAACTGAGGGGAATCGATTACAATTTCATCTCATATGAGGCAAGGATGCTAGGCATGAAAAATTTGCTGAACCGGTTACCGGGCGCAGAGCTGGGCATCTTCGATCAAAAGCACAAAGGCATTACGCTCATCAAGAAGGCCATCGGAGAAAAAGCTCGTGCCGTTTGTATTTGAGGAAGGGCTGGAATGGGTGATCACGCCGGGCAGTTCGGAGCGTTGATCTCTGGGCATGCGAAGTGGCCATCTCGCTCCGCGAACGTTATCCGGCGTTGAAGTTTCCATATTGCCGCTTATCTCAATCCGGAAGAGAAGTCGAACGAAGCGAAGCAGGACTATTACCCGGGGGATACTGAAACAGGTGGGATTATACGCGAGCGTCATCCAAGCCGCCCTATGAAGGGGGTCTGGCAGCTGAAAAGCGCGCGCGACGAGCTGCTGCTGCGCAAGACGGACGGCATTCTCCTTTTCTATGATGAAGAGAACGGATGAAGCCAGCCACGAAGTTATGAAGCACAGCGCGCCTGGAAGAAGCATGTGAGGAAGAAGGGTACGGCCTAATGATAGATTGAAGGCGGCAGCGTCAAACGCGGCGGACGAGCAGAACTGGGGACATAGCTGAACAACCTTGAGCGAACAGGCGGAAGCGGACAGCTTTCTGTTCCGAGCAGCAGGCGGCGCATGGCAGGCGCCGCCTGTTCGATGTTCGAATGTGAAAAGGAAGAACGCTTCCTCTTTAACGTTCTTCTTTCCACATGATGCTGACCCGGAAAACGTGAACAGCGCTATGTGGCGCTCCCCGCAACAAGGAAAAAAATGTACGGATAGGCCCCAAGCAACGCGATACCCAGCCCGCGAGCAAGATCGTCATAGATGATGAACAGCATGATGCTCTGCATGACGACAGACCGAGGCATCCAGTGCTTTTTGCTCGCGCGGTCGATCCACACGCGAAAACGCGCGAGAATAGATTAGGCAGAAATTCGACCGCGCACATAACCGCGACATCGCGACGACGAATTGTCGGTCATACAGCATGAGCGCAGCGCGCAGCTTATAAATTCGATTGCGACTGTCCGCCGTCTGGATGCCTCCTGCCGCCAGAAGAAGGATGAAGTTACGGGCCAAATCTACGGATGAGCGTGCATGGGCCCGCCCCGGTAGATATCGATTTCATGGGAATCTCTCTTTACCGCTGTATGTCCCCAGTATACTTTTCTAAAAGAAGAAGAAATAGCGAAGGGTATACGGAATTGTTTTCGTCCTTTTGCGGGAAAACGGAGCCGGGTGGCATGGAGACGGAAGTATTATTATTTATGCTGCGCAAACAGTTCGCTTAGCATGCGCCCGTTCAGCAGCCGCTCGACATCTCGATGGACGCGCTGACGGAGCTTGTTCGGGTGCACGCGCCGCAAACGCGCAGTTTATACTGAAGCGGCTGATGGACGGGGGATATATCGATTGGCACGCGGGAGAAGGAAGAGGTCATCGGTCCGTCTCGTCTTGTGGCGCGATCATGGAGAGATCGCACTGGAGGCCGAGCGGCGAGCTTGGGTGAACGGCCGATTGGCGGAAGCTCGAAATCTGATCGAAGGTCTCCGACAGTGGACTGTTCCTATGCATTCTCCCGTTGGCTTGTTAGCCAGCCTGGGGCATCAGCGTGAACCGGAAGTTTGGAGGACACGTTGCTGCGCTTTCCTTTCTACCGGACTGTGCCGGCGCTCGATCCACCGCTTGTCATGCGCCGCACGGAGGCCCATTGGGTTTAGACAGATTTTCGATACGTCGTCGCGTCCGGGTGCTGGATCGAAGTGTACAGCCGAAGCTTGCCCATTTTGGCGAGGAAGAGGACGAAGGGCGCCGTTGGACGGTTTTTCTTGCGCAAAGCATTCGGTTCCACAACGGGAAGCTTCTAACCGCCCGCGACGCGTTCATTCGATCGAGCGCGAGTTCGATTGAATCCCGCGCATTGGTTGCCGGGTATGTATATCACGTGGAACTTGCGGAAAGTACAGCTTTCGGATCACCTGCGCGAGCCGTGTCTCCTGTCTGCCGGAAGCGCTGTGCACGCAGAGTTCGCGATGATCGTGCCGGAGGAAGCAGATCGCTGTATCGGGGGCGGGCGAGTTCGCGCGCATTGCCGGTCGGAACGGGCCTTTCCGGGTCGTCCGCAACGATGAGCGACTGCTTTCCCAGTCCCCGGGAAGCGCACGCTCAATTCCGATTTTGAAGGGACAGCTCGCATATCGACGGATCGTACAATGTGGGTTTGGCGAATTATGAGGGACACCTTCGAAACATCGGAAATTATGCGGCATGACTGCCAACTGCTCTATCGAGCGAGCGATACGTCACGGCTGCATACCTTCGCTTGAGTCAGTCGAGGGCGGCGCAGCGCGTGATCTTGTCTTCACCAGCGCCAAGGACCGCATTATCGCGGGACGACGCGCGCCTTTCGACGGCACAGTACGGCTTGGCCTGCGACCGCAGGCGGCATGATCGAGGAGCTGAGGCGGACTCCGGCATTCGGTCTCGACACGGCTTCCGGCTTCCGGAGCTGACGAAGGCTGAAGGAAACACGACGTGCGGCGGTCTGTGGTGGAGGTAATGAGGCACGGCCAGCCGCTGCGATGAGCTGCGCGATCTCATCCGACTCAATTCACCGGGAGCTACGCCGGGCGTCGATAACACCATACGCATTACACATATGCAATGGCCAGCAACGACAGAATGCGGCCTTGGTCTTCAGGGCGCATCCGGCGCACTGCATCGGCGTGCAATCGCCGCACAGTGTGTCAGCCTCTGCCACTGCTCACCGCAACCGAGTGGGCGCGATCGGCCGCCGTCCGATTCAGCTCGGCGCCGACCTGATCGTAGCGGTGGTGACAGTGTATGGGCGAACCAGCCGGCATTTGCCGCTGTCTTGCGCTATACACATCGCCGCTACGGCAGCTTCGTAAGGGCGCATGATGCGCGAAGCCGCACTCCGACGGGCGGTCGACGCACTCATTGGCCATTGCTGCAGCGGAAGGACTTTCGCGGGAAGGATGGAGGCACGCCGCCGAGACTAGAAGAACGGTGAGCGCTGCGTGCAGCCTGCGTTTCTGTACCATAGCATCCAGCAGGACGGAGACTATGATCCTGTCGCAGTCGAGGAATCGCGCTCAACGCCTGGGGCAAAGTCAACTATAGACACGAGGTATGGCATCAGACGCCAGCCGGTCAATGAGAAGCACGGCCAAGACTGTGAACGAGGACCGCAAGCTGAGTGATTATATCAGTCATTGAGCACGGTTGAGAGACGGGTTCAAGAGTTGGGGAACACGGTCTACTCGGCCTAATGGTACGGTCTATGCTGTCGGCCGGCGTGCCACGCTCACCGTATTTATGATCAACACGCTCAATCGGATCGGCGTCACGATGATTGATATCCAGCGGACAAACGCTCGAGGAGTGGAGACGTAGGACGTCTTGACGACGATGCGAACGAAACAGCTGTCATCCGCGAGATGATACGTATACACCTTCGAGGCGGTCCGCTCCGCAAGAATGGAGCACGTAAGCAATGATCGGCACGACCAGCGTCAATCACAAATCATGGAGACGTCAGATGAACAGACAAGGAAGTGCTCTCGATGCAGCGACGGATATCCGGACCCAAAGGACATGCCGTATGTGCATGCGCTGAACGTGTGCATGATGTCACGCGTGATCGGCGAGGTGAAGTGGGACTGATCGCGTCTGCCAGCTGACGGCATCTTGGCGATCGGCGCGCTTCTGCATGACGCTCGGCCAAGACGCGTGCACGGCGCGATAAGACCGGTATCGACGTCCCCGCTGCGTGACCTGAAGCTAGCACTCAGTACGATCGCTGGCGACGGGTACACGAGCTGACTCAACGAGCAACATGACTAGTCAAATCTCTTCTCATCACGCCCACGTCGCATCGCGTGGCTGCAGCATCATCGAGCTGGCTCGACGGTACAAGGGATCCTGGCGCGCACAGGGTCTATGCGGCCGCAGATCATTCATCTCTACGCCAAAACTCGTGGTACATCGTCGCGAATGACCTTCGTACGACAATTGTGATCAATGCCTCGACGTCGAAGGCTGCTGCCGCACGACGCAGTGCGCACGAGTAAGCTGATGTCGCTGTCCGCGAGGCGCTCGATCGCGACGTGCGGATCAGTTTAACCGAATCGTCTCACACGTCTGACCCTGAACGGGATGGTCGTGCGGCTGTCCTACGAAGGAAACGGCGTCGTGGTCAGACAGCCATCGCGGCATGTGCGGGGCGCTCCGGTCATTCGGTCGTCAAAGGGGAGAAAGAAGATGATGAGGGCAAGGAGATCGACTTGGCCGTCCACACGACGGTGTTCATCGAGGCGGTCTTGGCCTAACCGGAGTGATGCCATATGTTGTATTACACCTCGGCGCTATTGGCAGCGGCCGCAATCTTGATTGTTCGCAATCCGCGGCATGCCGTTAGCCAAGCGGCCGCTTTATTTCTGATAAGCGCGTCCTGGGCGGTTTGGGGGACGCATTAACCGACACGAGCTACCAGCGGCTGGCGCGCGTCGTCCAGGTTGCGAATCTCGTGTTTACGCCGTATACGGTGTTGTTGTTCGCAAGCCTGTACGGAGAGCGGAGACCGCTGCGGCGGCCGGTCAAGGTGGCCCGATGGCTGCTGCTCGTCCCCGCCCTCGCGACCTTCGCGGCGGAAGGCTGGTTCAATCCAGGCGGCATTCGTTACGGGTGGCTGCTCGTCTGGGCCGGGCCGTATTATGCAGCGGCATGCGCGCTCCTGCTCGGCGCATTCTGGCAGGCGGACTCGCCGCAGCTGAAGCGAAGCCGGTTAATCCTCGTCCTGATCATGGTGCCGACCTTATTGGCCGTGCTGATCTTCATTTACGGCGCCCGGACGATTTGGCCGGAATTCGCATTCATGCGCTATATTTCCGTGTTTTTCGTCTATTCGTTCGGGGTCGCGCTGCTGGGAACGTTCCTCTACGGCGTGCTCGGGGTCAAGCTGACGTTCGAGCGCGATCCGCTGGACACCGCGATGAAATCGGTTACCTCGGGGACGGCCATGCTCAACCACGCGCTCAAGAACGAGCTCGGCAAAATCGCCATCAGCGCCGTCAACCTCCGGGCCGAGCTTCCTCCCGGGCAGGATGGCGCGAGCGGCACGGACGATCATCTGCGGATTATCGAGAACGCTTCGTCGCATATGATGGCCATGGTCTCGCGAATCCACGCCCAGACGAGGGAGATCGTCCTGGAAGAGCGGCCTCTCTCGCTGGCCAAGCTGGTCCAAGCTTGCGCGGATGGGTATATGGCCATGATGGACGCGAGAGGCATCGCGCTTCATACCGATTATCGGATACGGCCGATTGTAGCGTGCGACGACGTGCATATGAAGGAAGCGCTCGGCAATCTGATCCGCAATGCCATCGAGGCCACGCCTGCGGGCGGCACAATTACGATCAGACTGGATACGGATAAGAAATATGTTCGCCTCGCGGTGTCCGATACAGGGCCTGGCATTTCCCGCGAAACGCTAAGCCGCGCATTCGAGCCGTTCTATTCAACGAAGAGCCAGCATGACAATTACGGCTTGGGCCTTTCCTATGTGTACAACGTCATGGCCCGCAGCGGCGGACGCATCGAACTGGCTAGCGAGCCGGGACGGGGGACGACGGCCGTAATGGTGCTGCCGCTGGGCAAGATGATAGCCGACGAAGCAGAAGGGGCGGAGCGTCCATGACACCTATACGGGTACTGATGGTGGAAGACGATCCCGATTGGATTAAGGCGGTGACCGCCTACTTGAACCGCGAAGAGGACTTACTCGTCATCGGGTCCGCGACCACGGCTGAAGAAGCGGTGCGCCTGGCCAAGACGATGGCGTTCGACGTGGTTCTGATGGACATCCAATTGTCGGATAAGGAATACGAGGGGATCTACGCGGCGATGGACATTCATGCGATCCACCCGGCCAAAATCGTGATGCTCACCTCCGTCCGCGACGAGCGCGCGATGACGCAATCGTTCACGGCGGGCGCGATCGATTATATCGAGAAGACGCGCTTCCAAGAGCTCCCGCAGGCGATCCGGAAGGCGTATCACCACGCCGCTCCGATGGAAGCGCTGCTGAAGGAGTTCGGCCGGTTGAAGCGGGAGGAGCAGCTGAAGGATTTGACCTCGGCGGAGCGCGAAGTGTTCGAGCTGATCGACAGCGGCTACACGCAGACGCAGATCGAGAAGAAGCTGTTCAAGGCGGAGAGCACGCTGAAGAACCAGATCAACAAAATGCTCAAGAAGTTCGGCGTGAAAAGCAGCAAGGAAGCGGTCGAGCTCGTCCGCAAGAAGGGGCTCGTGCCGAAGCGGGGCGAGGAGGGGGAAGCGAAGCGTGATCATTGATTTGACGCATCCGATCGTGCACGGGCTGCCGGTCTATCCGGGTGACGCGGAGACGAAGCTCGTCCATGACCGCCAGCTGCGGCGCGATCATTACAATAACCACTTGCTGACGATCAACATGCATGCCGGCACGCATATGGACGGGCCGATGCATTTGACCGATTCGACGACGTACGTATACGATTATCCGGTCGAGCGGTTCATTGGACAAGGGTGTCTAATCGACGCCGCCGGCGAGCGGGTCATCGACGTTAAGCCTGAATATGAGGCGCTCATTCCCGAGGAATCGATCGTGATCGTACATACCGGCCATGGCCGGCTGTTCGGGCAACCGGGCTACTTCGACGACTATCCGGTGCTGACCGTTCCTTTCGCGGAGCTGCTCGCGCGCAAGCGGGTGAAGATCGTCGGGTTGGATATGCCGTCTCCGGACCGTTATCCGTTCGAGGTTCATCATTGTTTGTTCGCGAACGACGTGCTGATTTTGGAAAATTTGGCTAATGTCGAAAGGCTGCTCGGGATCGAGGCGTTCGAAATTACGGCGCTGCCGCTGCGCATCCGGGCCGATTCGTCCATAGCCCGAGTCATAGCGCGAGTCAAACAGCCGTAACGCGGTCCGCTATGCTGGCGCGTCGAGGTACTACGAAATGTAGAAGGGGGTACTACATTTCGTAAGTACCGAGGTACTACGAAATGTAGATAGGGTACTACATTTTGTAGTACCTTTCTTCATTTCCTCCCTCGAAAGTTAGAACTAACGCGCGGCACCAGGCAGGCTTACAATAAATTCGTAAAGAGGAGGCAGACAGCGATGGGCACCAACGGCCAAACCAATGTGGCGGCAGAGTATACCGACATCATGCTGATCGACGGCGAATGCGCGCTGTGCCATGGCATTACGCGGTTCGTCATTGCGCGCGATCCCGCCAAGCGGTTTCGATTCGTGGCGCTGCAATCGCCCGCCGGCATCGGGCTGCTCAGACGGCATGGATTGCCGGAAGGCGACATGGACACGTTCGTGCTCATCGACGGGGGGCGAGCCTATGTCAAGTCCGAGGCGGCGCTGTGGGTGCTGCGCAAGCTGGGCGGGGGATGGCGGATGCTCGCGATGTTGATGGTCGTCCCATCCTTCATCCGGGATTGGGCGTACGACCGCATCGCGGGCAGCCGTTACCGGCTGTTCGGACGGAGCGAAGTCTGTCTGCTTCCTACACCGGATATTGTAAGCCGGTTCGCGCCGGCGGAAGAGGGAGCGGATGGGAACGATGAAGAGGGCAAAGCCGATTTACGTTGAACTGGACATGAAGACGGACATGGACCACCTTTGGGCGCATACCCAGCAGCCGGATAAACACGAGCAATGGGACCTCCGTTTCTCGGAAATACGCTATTTGCCGAAAACAAGCCCGGGCGCACAGCATTTTCGCTACATGACGCGCATCGGTTTCGGCCTTCGCATCGAAGGGTCGGGGGAGACGAAGGAACGGTTCGATGTCCGCACGGGCGAGCGGGTGTCGACGCTGCGATTCGGCTCGGAACAACGCGCTTCGCTGATTCGGGAAGGCCGAGGCTATTGGAAATATGTGCCGCAGGACGGGCGTATCGTATTCCTGACCCAATATGATTACGACACGCGGTTCGGTTCGGCGGGAAAAATATTCGACCGTTACGTTTTCCGCCCGCTTATGGGCTACGCGACGGCTTGGAGCTTCGATGCGCTGCGAATCTGGCTGGAGAGAGGCATCGTGCCGGCAATCACGATCGAACGGGCGCTCATTCATTATGGCTCCGTGATGCTGCTCGCAGCGCTGTGGACCTATGAAGGGCTGGTGCCGAAGCTGCTGATGCCGGGAGGCGGCGAATTGGAATTGATGCTGCAAACCGGATGGTTCCCTGGTCGCGAGACGAACGTGCTGACGTGGATGGGCATTGCCGAGATCGGGATGGCGGCAGCCGTCTTCGTTTTCCATCGGCATAAACGGTTGTTCGCGGCGCAAGGCTTACTGCTCGGCATGCTCGCGGCGGCGGCATTCGTCGCGAATCCGGAGCTGCTGGCCGCTCCCTTTAACCCGCTGACGCTCAGTCTGCCGATGATCGGGCTCGGTTGGGTCGCTTCGCGAACCGCGAATAATCTGCCGCAGGCAGGTCGATGCCGCCGCAGACCGGTGAGACGCGCCGAGAGGAAGGTGGATGGTCATGGCGTCCATCTATGAACAGGCGCTCGGCGCGGAATTCCGTAAGCTGCATCCTCGCATCCAAGAGCGGTTCGGCTTCGGCAGCCGCGACAGGGTCGCTTCGATCGGCCATGGAACAATGGAGCAGGTCTGGTATGCAAAATGGGCGGTTGCCCCATTGCTGCTGGGCGCGACCCGACACATTATGTTCCCGCAGGGCGGACGCGACATCCCGTTCAACATCCGCAATTATGCGTACGTAGACAGCTTCGGACGCGAAACGGTCACTTGGCTGCGCGCCTTCCGGTTCCCAGGGGCCATCCGCAAGTTCGACGCCACGATGATTTACAGCGAGAAGCGATCGCGAATCGTCGATTATTTGGGCAGCAAGCAGCATTTGGCCGTGGATTTGGAGCTGTCGGCCGAGCCGAACGGGGGGCTGCGCATCCGTTCTTCCGATCAGCGTTTTTATGAGCGATGGCTGCGGTTTCCGTTCCCTCGAACATTGACCGGCACCGCGGATGTGTGCGAGTGGTATGACGACGAAGCGGGCTGCTTCCAAATCCGCGTGCAGGTGGTCAACCCGATGGCCGGTCCGGTATTTCGCTACAGCGGGACGTTTCAAGCAGCATTCGTCTCGGTGGCGCCGCATGACATTCCGCTTGATGCGAAGCCGCTGCGAGAAGAGGCGCGAGAGTAGACGTGCTTTGTAGGTGGCGTTACCGTGTGCAGAAGCGGATAATAGTAAAAGAATGGTTACCGTATGGCATCGGCGGCGTAGTATTACTTACTAACGCGGATGCGAGGTGATGCAAGTGGAAGGATTCGGTTTGTTCGGGTTAGGCTTATTATTCTTCAGTTTCCTGTTATTCATTATTCATATTATGGTGTGCGTATGGGCGTTCAAGGATGCGCGCAGAAAAGGCAGAAGTCCGGAATTCGCGCTGCTCGTCCTGCTGGCGATTTTATTTTTCCCGATTCTCGGTTTAATCGTGTATGTGCTGATACGCGAAATGTAACACGTACGCCGATCCTTTCTTTCCCGATTTTCTTCGGCTGCAGACGCAAAGAAAACCGGGAAAGGTGGAATGCTATACCGGGCGAGTAATCGCATTCCAACGTCGAAAGGAGACGGCAGGCGATGAGCAAAAAGAACAAAAACGCGTCACAGCTGGAGGGAACCGAGCTGACGCGCGAGCAATTCGAGGACGTGTACAACGCCGGGACAAGCGACGGGATCCAGCAGCTGGCGGACGGCGAAATGAAGATCGAGAACGAAGGCTACGAAAAATAGGAAGCACGCGAAAGGAGCCCGGGCGGAGGGGCTCCTTTTTCTTCGGCGTAAGCATGTCTACAGCAACGAACGCCAACTGCCGAATCGTCGTTGCAGCCTTCACTTTGGACAGCCGAATACCGACAAATAGGTAGAGGTCTATTTAGCTGCAAATGAAGGGGTAATCAGGGATGAAGAAGCACAATCCATGGCGAAGCGGCTTGCTGATTCTCGGGGCGTCCGCGCTGCTCGCGGGCGGCGGCGTAACCGGAACGGGAGCGAGTGCGTCGATCGCGTCGGCTGATACGGCCGCAATCGAGACAAGGCTGTCTTACCCGTCCGCTACGGTAACGACGGCGGCGAATAGCCGCGTGCCGCTCGAGGATCGGCTGATCGCGCCAGCATCGGCCGTTATTGCGTACGCGTCGGGGAATCCGTCGATCGCGAAGGTGAACGAGAAAGGCGTCCTCCTGCCGGTGTCGGTAGGACGAACGACGGTTACCGTGAAGGCGTTCACGGACGCGAGCGTGGCGACCTTGTCGCTTCCGGTCGTCATTACCGCGGCGAAGCCGCTTGCCGTCAAGCCGTCGTACGCGGTACGCTCGGTGAAGGCCGGCGGCCGGACGTTCTCGGTTCGCACGGTGACAGTGCCGAAAGGAACGCCGGTGACGGCGGGGCTGGCGTCGCGTCAAGTGGGCCGCGCGCAAAGCTTGACGGCCATCGCCGCCGCTTATCGGGCGGATACGGCGATCAACGGGACGTTCTTCGAGGCGTACAACGGTGTGCCCGATCCGTACGGCAACGTGATCAGCAACGGCATTCCGGCCCACATCGGCAACACGGGCACGACGATCGGATTCAGATGGGACGGCACGGCGGTTATGGATACACTGCGCCTGGGCATCGCCGGATCGGTCGCGAACGAGAAGGGGCCGAAGAGCTGGTATGCATACTTCCTAAACCGGACGCCGGTGTCGGACACGACGGCAACGCTGTTCACACCGGCGAGAGGAAGCCGGATCGGCTTCGCGGCGGAGACGGCGGTTGTCGTGCAGAATGGCACGGTAGCCCGCATTGCCCGCGGCGAGAACGTCGCGATTCCGTCTGGCGGCTTCGTCCTCGTCTTCGAGGGGAACGAGAGCGGTCAAGCGGCACGCTTCCAAGTCGGCGCGAAGGTGGATTATACGTTCACGTACCGCAGCGACGCCGGCAAGGAGCTGGATTGGTCCGATGTGCATACGGCGATCGGAGCAGGCCCGCGGCTGGTGAAGAATGGCCAAGTCGCGGTCAATCCGGCGGCGGAAGGGTTCAAGGATCCGAAAATCCTTACCGGGGGCGGCGCGCGCAGCGGAATCGCCGTCCTGAAGAACGGCTCGGTCATGCTGGCCACCGTGCCGGGCGCGACGATGAAGCAGTGGGCGCTCATCATGCAGCAGCTTGGCGCTGTGCAGGCCATGAATTTGGACGGGGGCGCTTCTTCGGGGCTCCTGTCCGGCGGGAAGACGGTCACGACGCCAGGCCGGGCGTTAAGCAATGCGCTTTTGTTCGGGTCCAATTTGAAGTGGTAAATCGTACGCGAGGCAGCGGAGGCAGGGAGACCTGTCGCGCTGCCTTTTGCCTTTCTTCTCCAACTAATTTTTCGCCTAAACGCGCAAACGGCAGCGGCCGAGGGGCTTCTCATGCACCCGCCAACCGCTGCCGTACGTTCCGACGTATTATATTAGGCGATAGTCGTCGGTCTTCTCGCCGTCTTCCCAAATTTCCACGAACAGCGCATCCGCGCCTTCCGCGTCCTCGAGCGTCATGGCAAGCGCCCGCTCTTCGTCGCTCCCTACATACACGTTCTCCATGCCGTCTTCCGTGAAGGCGAGCACCACATAAATTTTCATCCTTTACCCTCCTGCTGTAAGCGATGCGAGCATTATATCACTTATTTCATCAAGCCGGAACGAAGAACGTCGTCATAAAAGTCTGTGAATTCAGAAAAATTAAGCTGCTGAGCGGCATCGGACAGCGCGATCGCCGGGTTCGGGTGCACTTCGACCATGACGCCGTCGGCTCCTGCGGCCAGCGCGGCTTTGGCGCACGGGGCCAAAATATCTTTGCGTCCGGTAGAGTGCGTCACGTCGACCAGCACGGGCAGATGGCTTTCCTGTTTCAATATCGGCACGGCGGAAATATCGAGCGTATTGCGGGTTGCCTTCTCGTAGGTGCGGATGCCGCGTTCGATGAGCATGACCTGCGTATTGCCGCGCGAGACGATATATTCCGCCGCATGCAGGAATTCGTCGATGGTCGCGGCCAGTCCGCGTTTGAGCAGGATCGGCTTGCGAACGTCGCCGGCCGCCTTCAGCAGCTCGAAATTCTGCATGTTGCGCGCGCCGATTTGGATGACGTCGATGTAATCGCAGGCGAGCTCGATATGGGCGGGATCGACGATCTCGCTTATCGTCTGGAGGCCGAATTCGTCCGCAACCTCCTTCAGGATCCGCAGCCCTTCCAAGCCGAGTCCTTGGAAATCGTACGGCGACGTACGCGGTTTGAAGGCGCCGCCCCGCATGACTGTGATGCCGGAAGCCTTCAGGTGTGCGGCGACCTCTCGGACCTGCTCGTAGCTCTCGATCGAGCAAGGGCCGGCGATCATCACGGGTTTGCCGCCGCCGACCTCGACCTCGCCGAGCGCGACGACCGTGTTGCGTTCCTGACGCTTACGGCTGACGAGCAGGTGTTTGCCATGATCCTCCTGCTGGATTTTGAGCGAGGCTTGAAAAATCTGCTTGAACAGATGGCGGATCGTATCGTCGTCGAACGGTCCTTTATTCTGGGCGACCAATTCCTTCAGCATCCGCTGCTCGCGCACCGGATCGAATTTGGGCACGCCCTGTCTTTCTTTCTCGGCCCCGATCTCCAACGCGATCTCCGCGCGCTCGCTCAGCATCGTCAGCAGCGCTTGATTGACGCCGTCCAATTGGCGGCGCAGTTTCTCCAGTCGTGTCTCACTCATCTTGCTTCTCTCCTTATGCGTATAAAATAAAAAAGACCTCTCCTCCGCAAGGGACGAGAAGTCGTGGTACCACCCTAATTAGCAGCCCGGGTCCTGTATCTGAATCAGGCGGGGATGCTCACTCAAACCCTTTAACGCAGGGAATACGGACAGTCCTACTGATAACGCGTACGAGACGCCACGCGTACGTTCAGGTGCCGGCTTCGGAGTGAACTTCGGCAGGCGATTTCGCTCGGACGCTCTCAGTCGGCGGCGTTCCGTCCCTGTCTTGCGAAATGAGGCCTGCTTACTCTCTCCATCATCGCCTTTGCGAAGATGTGCAGCAAGTTAAGATGGATTCTATACCATGCGTCAGAAGGGATGCAAGTTCGCGATTTAACGCTAAATTGCTGTATTGTGTTAAAGCGGGCGGAGGGAGCGGGCATAGGCGGCCGGATGTTTGCCCTGCAGGAGCAAGATGAGATTCGGGGAACGTTTCGATCGGAATGGCCTGGAGCCACGCTCGTCTTCCAAGCTTCGGCACGTTATGTTCTCGCGTGAATTCGGCTCGTTAACGCTTCGGCGCAGCTTCGAGAGTTCTGCAACTTGCTGAAAAGTTTGTATCAAAATAATACAAACAATTCCGCATATGTACAGACGCCGGACAAAAAAATGAAAGCGGATTCCATTTCGGTTGAGGCTGCATCGGAAACGATGATCGCATGATGCGATTAATCGGGGTTGGAAATATACGATTTTGTTATTAGGGGCTATGGGCAGGTCTCCATAAAAGGACGGATAGTCGTTGAAAATCAAGGGTCATTCGGTTTTCATCCGAAAGTGCGGAGTCATTGCGCATGTGCTATTTCGCTTTAACGCAAGAGCGGAAATCCGACCCGTAAACGCGATTTAAAATGACGAAACTCCGCTGTCATCATCCCTATACGCGCCTGTAACGAAAATGTAATCTTGTCCTCGCCAAGAAGCAACAAAAAATGCAAATCAAAGCTGATATACTGAAGCTACGCTTAGGGAGCTAGGCGATAACGGGAGGGATTGTACATGAGCGAATTCGAACAAGAAGAAGTCGTCGCGTCCGAAGTCGAAGCAGCGGAAGAGGAAACTGCAGCGGCCGAGGAAGAAGTCGCGGTAGAAGAAGCGGCCGAAGAGTCGGCTGAAGAATCGGAAGAATCGGAAGCCGAGGAAGCGGCCGACGAGGAAGAAGCATCCGGGGACGAAAGCGCGTAAGCGGATTCAGAGGCGTCAGCGGAGGATGAGGTTGCAGCTTCGGAGGAATCGGAGGAGGCAGCCGACGAGGCTGCCGAGGAAGAGGAAGCGGCCGACTAATCTTCGTTCGGCTCTATCTTCTCCCAACTGAAACATGAACGATCGAAGAGAGGCGTTCCGCTTGCGCGGGAGTCTCTCTTTTTGCGCGGCAGGATGGCTTGTCCGACGAAGGCGTACGTCCGGAGACGGGGCGGAGATGGTCCTCGGGACGGTTCAACCGCTTCCTAATTTTGGTTACCATGTAAGGGGTAATCGAAAGAGGAAACGGAGGAAATCACATGCGTTTGTGGGAAGGTGTGCTGCTTGCGTCGAATTTGGCGCTTGTCATTCTGCTGCTAATTGGCCGACCATCGAATACGAAGCGGAGAACGATGTGGATTGCCGCCGGATTGAGCGTAGGCGCGCTGGCGGTCCATTTGACGATGGAAGGGTACAGGTTCCAATTGTTCGCCTCCTATCTTGCGGCCGTCCTGCTGCTGGCTGCGTGGGGAGCAAGCCGCAATCGGGATTCGAAGGGCAGGCGGGTGTTCGCGAAGACGGTCGCCATCTGCTCGCTGCCGCTGTTGCTGCTCTCCGGCGCCGCCGCGCAGCTGATACCCGTCTTCCAGCTGCCCGGGCTGCCCGGGCCTTATGCGGTAGGCACCGAGATTGTGCACGCGGTGGATGCCAGCCGGGAAGATCTGCTGGCAAGTCAGCCGGGGACGAAGCGGGAGCTCATCATCCAAGTCTGGTACCCGGCAGACGATTCGGCCAAAGGAAAGCGTATGCCGTTCATTCCAGACGGCCGCCAACAGCTCGCGGCGTTCGCGGATCGAATGAATTTGCCGCAGGTGACGCTGGACTATCTTCGGTACGTGAAGAGTCGTTCATACGAGGGAGCGGCAGTCCGCCGGGAGGTAGCCGGCTACCCGCTGCTAATCCTGAACCACGGGTACGGCACGACGAGACTGCTGCACGTCGAGCAGGCGGAGTCGTTGGCCAGCCGCGGCTATGTCGTGGCGTCGATCGATCATACGTACGGCAATATGGCGACGGTATTCCCCGACGACCGCGTCGCGGAATATCGGATCGATACCGATCGGTTCGACGAGTCGGCCGCCTATCGTGATCAGATCGGGAAGGAATGGGCCAACGACATTCTGTTCACGCTGGCGTACATGGAGCAGCTAAGCGCGGGCGAGGGTCCGAATCGGAATTTCGCGGGCGTCATCGATACGACGCGGGTGGGCGTGCTCGGACATTCGTTCGGCGGCGCGGCTTCTTACCTCGCGAGCGCGGACGATCGCATCAAAGCGGGGATCGACATGGACGGCACGTTGGTCGGCTTCGAAGGAGGGGAAGCGCTGAACAAGCCGTTCATGTGGCTCAGCACACTCTCGACTTTCGAGATGTACAAAAAGGTGCTGCGGTTAGACGAGAGCTCGGGTGCCAAGCTGGATGGCTTCGGTTCGACGCCGGAGAAATACGAGGCCATGGTAAAGCTCGCGAAGGCGGAGCTTAAGCATATTCGCGAGCTTATGGAACGCAAGGGCGAAATGCTGGTCGCAGAGGGCGCGGAGCATTACAATTTCACGGACGCGCCCCGCTTGTCGCCGCTGCTTCCGAAGACCGGCATGACGGGCGGCATGAAGGCCGATCGGTCGGCCCGGCTGATCAACGACGTCGTGGCCGATTTCTTCGACCGCCATTTGAAGGGCGAGCCGGCCGAAGCGAAATTGCTTCAGACCTACCCGGAGCTGGAGGATGTCAAATCGCAATTTCTATCCGAATCTCGCGGGCTGGAGTAGTTGAGGTGGGTCTCTAACGCGCGGCCGTAGGGCTCCCGGGGAGCATGGCGATGAATTCACGCAGCGCGCTGCTGACGAACGAATCCTTGCGCGTAATAAAGTGGGTCGTCATGCGGCCGTACAGTTCCGGCAACGGATAGGCGCGAAGCGTCCCTTCTTCGATCTGCTTGCGGATGACGGCAAGAGGCATGAGCGAGATGCCAAGTCCTGCGGTGACGCCGCCTAGTATAGCGTCCAGCGTGCCGAATTCCATCGTAACCGGGTTCGCGAGTCCCTTTGATCTGACCCAAGCTTGAAGCACGTCGCGATAGGAGCAACCGGCGGTAAAGACAAGGATCGGCCTGGCGAGCGCCGCTTCCAGATCGGGCATGGACGGTGGCGTGACGACGACGAGCTCCTCTTCGAACGTCGGCATGCCTGCAAGCTCCGGATGATCGACGCCGCTGCCGATGAACGCGCCGTCCAGCTCGTAACGAAGCACTTGATCGATGAGGAATTGGGTATGACCGGTCGCGATGGACAGCGATACGCTCGGATAGCGGCCATAGTAAGCGGTTAGTAGACTCGGGAGTCTGACCGCGGCGGCGGTCTGCGTCGACCCGATCCGCAGCGAGCCGCCGGGTTCATCGGATGCGGACAACGCGAGCGCGGCTTCATCCAGGAGACCGACGATCTTATCGGCGTATTGCAGCAGCAGCTTGCCGCTGCCCGACAAGTCCATGCCCCGGTTGTGCCGGGTGAACAACGTGGTGCCCAGTTCGATCTCCAGATGGCGGATGCGCGCGGTAATATTGGACTGGACATAGCCGAGCGTCCGAGCGGCCTTCGTGACGGAGCCTTCGCGTGCTACGGCCTGAAAGATGCGCAAATCGCCGCTTTCCATGGCAGAGCCCTCCTTACTTATTCAGGTATCACTGCGAATGATGGCTGTTATCGTTACCCTTCATTATACAGAAATGCAAGCCTCCGATACAATGAGACCACGACGACAACCTGGAGGTTTTGCGTATGATGCGACTGAATTACACGTTGCTGGTTTTGATGACGACGTTCTTGATGGGCATCGCGTTCCCGATCGGGAAGATGGGGCTGGACTATGCGCCGCCGTTCCTGCTGATGGGCGTTCGGTACATGCTGGCCGGCGGTATGCTTGCCATCGGCATGGTTGGGCGGGCACCCTTGCCAAGAGGCATCGAGTGGCTGCGAGTGGCTGCGATCGGCTTCTTGCAGACATGTGCGGTGATGGGCTGCGCTTACTATAGCATGCATTGGATTAGCGCCGCCGAATCTTCGATCTTGACATTCACGAACCCGCTCTTCGTTATCGTGCTCGGGACGCTGCTCTACGGCGCGCGTTACCGGCCGCGCCAATGGTTCGGCGTCATGGTCGGCTTTACCGGTGTGGCGATTGCTTTCGGGGCCCGGCTCGGCTTTGGTCCCGGGACGGCGGTCGGCCTATGCGGCGGACTGCTGTTCGCATGCTCGACGCTGCTGATCAAACGTTGGGGCGGCCGCTTCAACGTCTACGTGCTCGTGGCGTACCAAATGCTGCTCGGCGGGATCGGCCTGCTGCTCTTAAGCTTGTTCACCGAACGGATGACGTTCGCGTTATCCGGCCGTTCCGTGGCTATCGTCGCGTGCCTGGTCGTCTTCTGTTCCATCCTTCAGCTGACCCTCTGGTTTCGGCTGCTCCAGACGGGCGATCCGGCGAAGACGAGCGCATTTTTGTTTCTGGTCCCGCTCTTCGGCGTGTTGAGCAGCTGGCTGCTGCTCGGCGAACCGCTGACCTGGCATGCGGCTGTCGGGGGCATATGTACCGGCGCGGGCATTTTTCTCGTCAATTGGGAAGGGACTCGGCGCATGGAAAAATCGGTTGCCGTTACCTGAATATGGGTGTACACTGAAGGAAATCAAAGGCGCATGCGACTGGCGTAAACATGGAGAACCATGGGGGAGCATGCCGCTTATCAGCCGTACGCCTGGGCGAAGTATTTGATCTTGCGGTCAAATGCTTTTTTATTTTCTACGGAGGGCGGATAGATACGGATGAAAATGGCTTTTGTATTGTTTGACGGCATGACGACGCTGGATTTCTCGGGATTCTTCGACGCCATGACGCAGCTGAACCGGGTGCCGGGGACGGGAGGCGTGTCATGGCGATTCTGCGCGTTGACCGAACGGATCGTGGACGACCGGGGGCTTGCGATGCAGGCGTCCGCCGTGGCGGAGGATCTGTCGGACTTCGACCTGGTCTTCGTGCCGGGCGGTATGGCGACCAGGCAGCTGCGCCATGACGAGACGTTCCTCGCTTGGCTGCGCACCGCGGATGGCGTTCCGTGGAAAGTGTCCGTCTGCACCGGAGCGCTGCTCATAGGAGCGGCGGGCTGGCTGAGCGGCAAAAGGGCGACGACGAACAAGTCGGCATACGAGCTGCTCGCGCCTTATTGCGGAGAGGTCGTGCGTGAACGGTATGTGCGGGACGGTCATGTCTTCACGGGCGGCGGCGTATCGGCTTCGATCGATCTGGGCTTGTTCGTCGCGGAGTCGCTGTATGGCACCGCGGCGGCGAGGGAAGTCGGACGCATGATGGATTATCCGTATTATCGCTTTAAGGAAGATGGACCAAGGTCCTAACAGAGGTCGGATGACCGGAGCTATGGCGGACGTCATTCATGGGGCGAGCGAATGGCGAACGAGACGAGAATCGTATTTAAGACGGCGGACATCCATTTAAAAAGGGAGCATGAGGATGAGTAAAGTTAGAGACGGAATTCTAGGGTTATGCGTCGGCGACGCGCTCGGCGTACCCGTCGAGTTCAGATCCCGCAAGGAACTGGAGGAATCGCCGCTTACGGACATGATCGGATACGGATCCCACAATCAGCCGGCGGGGACGTGGTCGGACGATAGCTCGCTGACGTTCGCGCTGATGCAGAGCGTGGCCGATTGCGGCGGCGTCGATTTGTACGACGTTGCGGACAATTTTACCGGCTGGTTGTATAAATTACGCTGGACGCCGCACGGCCGCGTATTCGATGTCGGCATTGCCACGGCCCGGGCGATCGAAAGGCTGAACGATGAGCTGATTCGCCCCGATCTGGCGGGCGGACGCAGCGAGAGCAGCAACGGCAACGGATCGCTCATGCGGATATTGCCGCTTGCTTATGTGCTGCAAGGTGCCGAGATGGAAGAGCGAATGACGGTAATTCGGCAGGTATCGTCGATCACGCACGGACATGACGTATCTGTAATCGGGTGTTCCCTTTACGTGGAGATCGCGATCGGTCTATTGGACGGGATGGCGCTGCACGATGCGATTGCAGGGGCCGTCGAGACCGTCAACGCCGCTTACGGCGAGAATCCCGAGCTTCGTCGATACGATCGCATCCTGCAAGGGGGGCTCCAGGACATCGCGCGCGAGGACATCCAATCTGGCGGGTATGTCGTGCATACGCTGGAAGCCGCTCTATGGTGTCTGCTGCATGCATCGTCTTACGAGGAAGCGGTGCTGGAGGCGATTAACCTAGGCGACGATACGGACACGACGGGCGCGGTTGCGGGCGGTCTGGCCGGCATCATCTACGGCGCCGCGTCAATACCGTCGCATTGGGTAGCGGGACTTGCGCGGCTCGCCGATATCGAAGCGCTGTGCGTTCGTTTCGAGGCGGCGTGCGGAGCGGCCGGTCAAGCCGACTAATTCATCCGCCTTGGGCCATGCTGTGCGGCCGACGGGAGGCGCCACGAGAAGGCGAAGAGATGGGAGGCGCGTGTTCCATGGAGCTGTACTTTCGAGACAATGTCTTCAATTCCGGTACGACCGCCATTATGAATGCGAATCAGGATCAGGTGGGCGAAGTCGATTTGCGGAGTACGTTCGGTTCGTCGCTGGAGGTGTTTGACGGCGCGGGGGGCTCGCTCTACAGCGGCGGGTTTCCGTTCTTCTCGGGCAAGTGGACCATCACGGGCGCCGATGGCGCGGAGCGCGGCAGGCTGCGCGGGCGCATGTCGTTCCTCTCGAAGAAATTCGAATACGAGGCGTACGGCAGAGGCATCTTCGATATCGAGGCGGGAGCCTTCTCCAGCGAGTATGAGATTCGCGACGGACAAGGGCAGCTGGCGGCGACGTTCGAGAAAGTGAGCGGCTGGTTTTCTTCGTCGGCCTACCGGCTGAGCTGCGAGATGACCGCCGTGGATGCCTTCGAATGGGTGGCCGTAATTCTCGGCTTGAACGAGATCCAGAAGCGGCAGCGAAGCTGAATGTGGAGCGGGTGGCAGCCGGGCGGCAAGACCTTCGCGGCGGCCCTCTAGTCGCCTTGCGCACGCGCAAATACAAGATGACGAATAGGCGTGAATCCTATTGCTCTTGTCGTAAAATAAAGCCTGGCTGCTCGCGCTTATTGGCGCCGGCAACCAGGCTTTATATGTGTGTCGGACTCGCTAGCTCGCCTTAGACTTGCAGGCTCAACTGCTTCTCCAACTCCTCGGTATCGAGCAGCACGGCCGATTTGTCCGGATAATTCTTCTCGATGTGGTGTTCGCCCCACGCGCACAGCGCGTCCAGGATCGGCTTGAGCGACCATCCGTACGGAGTCAGCGAATATTCAACCTTAGGCGGAACCTGATTATAGATTTCGCGGGTAATGACGCCGTCATCCTCCAGCTCCCGCAGCTGTTGAGTCAGCATTTTCTGGGTAATGCCGGGCATGAGCCGCTTCAGCTCGCCCGTGCGCCGAGTCCCTTTGGTCAGGTAGCACAATATAACGACCTTCCACTTGCCGCCGATCACCTCCAGCGACGCTTCGACCGGAATGTTGTATTTTATCATGACCGCACCTCCTCTTGCCTTCGGCGTTCCTTGCGGGAACGCGCGCGTTCGCGCCTCATGTACTGTTTGTTATTTTTGCACTTGCCGCCCAATTCGTCAAGCGATTCAGGGCTGGCAGCTGTTTCCGGGTCTGTGCGTATTTTGCTAGTGCGGCCGCTATGGGGATACAATGGTTAAAAAGGAAAGCAGGGGGCGGAGCGTAATGAAAGTGATCCTTACGGGCGCTACGGGCATGGTGGGCGAAGGCGTCTTGCACGAATGCTTGCGTCATCCGGACGTTCGGGAGGTGCTGTCGGTAGGACGGCGTCCCTGCGGCGTGCGGCATTCGAAGCTGATCGAGATCGTGCATGACGATTTGGAAGACTGGAGCCCGATCGCGGATCGGCTGCAGGCCTATGATGCGTGCTTCTTCTGCCTCGGCATCTCTTCGGTGGGCAAGAGCGAAGCGGAGTATGAACGGCTGACCTACCGGTTGACGATCGATGCCGCGAAGCTGCTCGCCGAACGCAACCCGGCGATGACGTTCTGCTATGTATCCGGCGCGGGAACGGATTCGACCGAGATCGGCAGGAGCATGTGGGCACGGGTGAAAGGGCGGACCGAGAACGCGCTGCTTCGCTTGCCGTTTCGCAGCGCGTACATGTTCCGGCCGGGTTATCTGCATCCGATTAAAGGATTAAACAACGCCCATCGCTATTATCGCTATATCGGCTGGCTGTATCCGCTGCTGCGAATCGTGCTTCCGCAAGGCGTCGGGACGCTGAGGGAGCTTGCGCTCGCCATGATCCGCGCCGCGAAGGACGGGTACGACAAATCGATTCTCGAGGTAAAGGATATTCGGCGGCTGGCGAAGTCAGCGGACGGAAAGCGCTTGGATGAATGATGCGGGATATCCGGCAGCCGCTTTGGGACGGATGCACGGCATAAGCAAGAGCGAATAGGGATGTCCTGCCGAGTTCATCGGCTCGGGGACGTCCCTTTCTTTCATTGCGCGCATTTACGGCCTATACGTGCCTTCGAGCAGCCTGGGGATGCGAGGCGTTCATCACGTCATCCATTTGGAAGGCAACCCGGAAGCGCAGACTGTCGGTCACCGAACGCAGTGATCGCCCGGTTAGCTGCTCGCATTTGTCCAGCCGGTAAATAACGGTGTTGCGGTGAACGAACAGCTGCTTCGCCGTATCCGCGATATTGCAATGGTTATCGAAATACGCCCGCAGCGTTCGAAGCAGCTCGAGCCGCTCTTTCTCCTCCAACTGGTTCAAGCGGCGAAACGTATCGAGCACGAACTCCGCAATATCGGCTTGCGGCAGCATGCGGAGCAGATCGTTCAACTCCTTCACGCGGTAAAATTGGACGAATCGGCGCATGTGGCCGCGCCTGCCGGCGTTCAGCGCCTCGACCGATTCCTGGTAAGCCCGCGGCAGCATGAGCGCCGTGTCGGCCGCGTTGCCGATGCCGAACGAGATCGATACCCCGCCTCTGGCGAAGACCTCATTCCCGATTCGCTTCAGCCGCCCGGATAATTCGTATTCTGCCTCCAGCGGATCTTGCCGCGGTCCTTCCGCCGAAGGGAGGAGCATGACCAGACCGTCATGCTTGACGAATAGAACGAAGGTAAGTCCTTCCGACTTCGCCTCGCGTTTCACCAGTTCATACAGCCGCTCCTTATCGACGTTCCCCGTCTTGGGGGCATCGCCGGACTGCGGCGGGTCCGGCGCAATGCTGATGCAGAGATGAGCGCAATCCCCCTTGAAGCCATATTTGCCTCCGCGATGCAGCATTTCCTGCTCGGAAGCGATTCGGCCGTCCACCACGTCGGCGAAGAAGTCGTACTTATACCGGCGCGACCGCTCTTTGACCGCTTGGCGCTTCATGAGCTCGAAGCTGATGACGTTCACCGCCTGCTCCGCCGTGAGCGAGGCCAGCGCATCCGATTCGTCATGCTCTAGGCCGCCGAGCGTAAGCAGGCAGCCATGCGGCTGATCGGTAACGATCGGGTGACAGACCCACCGCGAAGCCGTGTAGGGGAGGTCGATGACGACGGCTTTCGAGCCTGGCGCGAGCGATGGCAGGCGAGATTGCAGTTCAGCTGACGCGCGCGTATACGCTGCTTGTTGAAAATGCTTCGATTGCGCGATCGCCTCCGAATTGGCCGAGACGAGCAGCACCGGCGCGCCAAGCAGCTCTGCGAGAACATCGATCATATCCTGCAGCCCTTTACCCTCCAAGATAATGTCCGAAAATTTGCGGTGCCGCTCCAGCGCGCAGCGCATCTCCTCCGTCCGATATTCCAAAATCCGGCTCAGCATCTGATGCAGCGCCTCGGCGAGCGAGCAGTCCAGCGACAGCTCCAGGAGCGGAAAATGAAGCCGATCGGCTTCGGCTTTCGCCTCGGCCGGAATTTCGTCCAAATACCGCTTCGTCTTGATCCCAAGCCCCGCGCAGCCGAGCGCGGCCATCTCCTGCACCAGCTTAATCAGAATATCCGGCTGGTCCTTAATCGCGTAGGCGGTCGTCAGCAGCAGTTCGTGCGGCTTGAGATAGTCGAAGATATCCGGGGAATCCATCATATTGACGGACAGGACGGCGCGGTGCAGATCCCCGCCGCCCGCGACGACGCGGGTACTCTTCAACATGGGGATTTCCAGCAAATCAGACAACAACATGAAATTCGCCCCCCTCATGCAATTCGTCATGTTAGGTAATGTAGCATAATGGTCATGGAGATTAGCTAATATGGCTGAAAAACAAACCGATTTTAGTCTACTATAGCCAATGACAGGACGATAATCAATCCTATATGATGAGGGAAATCGAAATAATGTCAACTTATCTTACATAAAAGAGGCGATCGCAATGAGCCGTATTCTGATTGTGAACGGAGCCGTTCTGACGATGAACGAAGAACGAAAGGTCTATGACCCCGGTTATGTGTACATCGAGCAGGACCGCATCATCGGTGTAGGCGGCATGTCGGACGAACGGTTGGACGGATGGCGTTCCGGCGCCGAACGGACGATCGACGCGAAAGGCATGGCCGTCATTCCGGGGCTTGTCAACGGGCACACGCATCTGTTCCAGACGTTCCTGCGCGGCGTATCGGACGATTACAAGCTCTCGGATTGGCTGCGCCAGGTCATATGGCCGGGGTCGCTGGCGATGGAGCCGGAGGATTTCCATCTCGCCGCGCTGATCGGCTGCATCGAGAATCTGAAGTCCGGCGCGACGACGATCATGGACCATCATTACGTCCATACCGACGAGGCGAACACGGAAGGCGTGCTGCGGGCGATGGCGGAGACGGGCATCCGCGGCTACTTGGCCAGAGGCGGGGTCGATCTTAGCTACGAGCCCCGGCTGAAGGAAGCGGAGGCGGATATCTTCTCCCGTACCGACGCGCTGCTGGACCGCTGGAGCGGCGAGGCGTCCGGTCGCATCGAGATCGCGATGGGGCCGCTCAATCTGTACGGCTGCTCGCGGGGCTTCTTGGAGAAGGCGGCCCGCTTCAGCGAGGACCGCGGGCTCATCACCCACATTCACGTGGCGGAGACGAGCGACCAGATCGAGAACACGCTCAGCCGGTTCGGGCTGCGCAATTTGGAGCTGGTGGAGGCGGTAGGCATGCTGGGTCCTCGCACGCAGGTGGTGCACGGCATCTGGCTGAACGACGACGAGCTCGAACTGCTCGCCAAGAGCGGCGCTTCCGTCATCCATTGTCCCGTCTCCAACATGTATCTCGCTTCGGGCGTCGCCCGCGTGCCGGAGATGCTGAAGCGAGGCATTAACGTCGCGCTGGGCACGGACGGTCCGGGCAGCAACAATTGCCAGGATAATCTGGAGGTGCTTAAGTTCGCCGCCTGCCTGCACAAGGTCGAGCATCTCGATTCCACGCTGCTGCCCGCCATGGAAGTGCTGGAGATGGGCACGCGCGGCGGTGCCCGAGCGCTGGGGCGAGAGGCGGAGCTCGGGTCGCTCGCGCCGGGCATGAAAGCCGATCTTGCCATCGTGAATCTGCAGAAAGCGCACATCGCGCCGGTCCATCGTTATTCATCCGCGCTGGTGTACAACGCGAATGGCAATGACGTGCACGCCGTCCTCGTGAACGGGAGCCTGGTCGTCGAGAACGGCCGCTGCACGTGGGTCGACGAGGAGGAAATTATCCGGCGTGCCCAGCGCCGGGTCGACGAGCTGCGCGAGAAGCTGTCTAGCGCCTACGCCGTATTCGGCTCGAGGGACTAATCGCCGCTGAAGGGGGAACGGGAATGGTGAACAAAGAAGCTTCCGCCAAGGCGGTCGCCTGGACGGTCGAGGCGTTGTTCTTCGCGCTGACGATCGCGCTCGCCCTGCTTGCCGGCGCGCTGATCATGGCCGCGGCCGGCGTCTCGCCTTGGCAGGCCTATCAGTTGATCTGGCAGGGCGCGGCGGGCAGCGCCGGCAGCATCAAGGAGACGCTCGTGAAGGCGACGCCGCTGCTCTTCACCGGGCTCAGCTACAGCTTCGCTTATCGCTGCGGGCTGTTCAATATCGGAGCGGAGGGCCAGCTGTATCTCGGCGCCATGACAGGGGCGATGGCCGCGCTGCTGCTGCCGCCGCTGCCGATGCTCGTCCATCTCCCGCTCGCGCTGCTGTGCGGATTTATCGGGGGCGCCTTGTGGGGCGGCATCGTGGGCGCGCTGAAAGTCGGACGGGGCGCCAGCGAAATCATCAATACGATCATGCTCAACTATGCGGCGATATATCTCATTAGCTACGTCGTGACCAGCCCGCTGAAGGAAGCCGGCGGGAGCCTCCCGCAATCGGCGGCGCTGCCGGCAAGCGCGATTCTCCCGCAGCTGTTCGGCTCGAGGCTGCATTACGGATTTTTCCTTGCGATCGCGACGGCGATCGTGCTCTATTGGCTCCTGAACCGGACGACCTGGGGCTACGAGATTCGCTCGGCCGGCTTGAACCGCAGAGCCGCGGAGGTGATGGGCTTCCCGGTCAAGCGCAATATGCTGCTCGTGATGATGGTGAGCGGCGGTCTTGCCGGCTTGGGCGGCTATGTGGAAATCGCGGGCATTCAGCACCGGCTGATGCAGAACTTCTCGCCGGGCTTCGGTTACGACGGGATCGCGGTCGCGCTGCTCGGCGGCGCGCATCCGATCGGCAACATCGGGTCGGCGCTGCTCTTCGGCGGCATGCGCAGCGGCGCGAACGCGATGCAGCGGGTCACCGGGGCGTCCACGTCGCTCGTCTACGTCATTCAGGCGATCATGATCATGATGATGCTGTGCAACCGGTACTGGTTGGGCGGCTATAAGAAGGCGCTGGTCGCGAGGCTGACGCGCGGGCTTCGCAAGACGGGCGCGGCCGGCGCGAACGCGCGGCTCAATCTGACCGAATAGGAGGCGCGAAGACGTATGGGAGAAGAGATGTGGATCAGTTACGCGGCGGCGGCGATCCGGCTGTCGGTCCCGCTGCTGCTGGCGGCCCTCGGTATTCTGTTCATGTCGCGCAGCGGCATCTTGAACATCGGGATGGAAGGGATGATGCTGATCGGATCGCTTGCGGGGGTGCTCGGCGCGTTCTATAGCGGCAGCGTCTGGATGGGGCTGGCGACCGCCGCGATCGTCTGCAGCCTGTTCGGTCTGCTGTTCGGCTTTCTGGTCATCACGACGGGCGCCGATCAGGTCATTATCGGCACGGCCATGAATTTGCTCGGCCTCGGGCTCACGACCGTCTTCGGACGCAGTCTGCTCGGGATGGGGACTGAAGCGGTGCAGGTGAGCGGCTTCCCCGTCGTACGCATTCCGCTGCTCGTCGATCTGCCTTGGATAGGTCCGGTGCTATTCGAGCAGAACGCGATCACGTACGGCGCCTTCCTGCTTATCCCGCTAGCCGGCTTCCTCCTGTATCGGACGCCATGGGGATTGCAGGTGCGGTCGGTCGGAGAGAACCCGCTCGCCGCGGATACGCTCGGCGTGAAGGTGCACCGCGTCCGCTATGCCTGCTGCTCGATCGGCGGGATGCTGGCCGGGTTCGCCGGGAGCGCGCTGTCGCTCGGCATTTTGAACCAATTCACGGAGAATATGGCGGCCGGGCGCGGCTTCATCGCGCTATCCGCAGTCATCTTCGGCAGATGGACGCCGTCCGGCACGCTGGTCGGGTCGCTGCTGTTCGGCGGAGCGGATGCGCTTCAGATGCGTTTCCAGTCGCTTGGCATCGAGATTCCGTATCAGTTCATGCTCATGTTTCCGTATTTGCTCACGATGCTCGCGCTTGCTTGGTTCTCGGGTAAGTCGAGGCAGCCCGCGGCAACGGGGATTCCGTATAAAAGCGCGGCGAACCGAAACGCATAAACGACGCGGGAGAGAGGAGGCGGTTCAATCGTATGGAGAAGGCCATCAATGCGACTGACGGTGCGTCCGGCACGACGAAGGCGAATGTGCCCATCATGGAGACGCGCGGGCTCGTGAAGCGGTTCGGCTCCTTCATCGCCAACGACGGCTTGAATCTGACCATTCGCAAAGGCGAGATTCATGCCATTCTCGGCGAGAACGGCGCCGGCAAGAGCACGCTGATGAATATGCTGTCCGGATTGCTCGCGCCGGATGAAGGAGAGATCTACTACAACGGGAGCCAGGTATCGTTCACGTCGCCGCGCTCGGCGATGGAGATCGGCATCGGCATGGTCCACCAGCATTTCATGCTGGTCCCCGCATTGACCGTGGCCGAGAACGTCGTGCTCGGCATCAAACAGCGTTCCCCTTGGTTTCGGCTGTCCGCTGCCTGCGCGGAGATCGAGCGGCTGTCGGCGAGCTTTGGCCTTGACGTCGATCCCCGTAAGCGAGTCGCCGACCTGTCCGTTGGCCAGCAGCAGCGGGTCGAGATCATGAAGACGCTGTACCGCGGCGCGGATTTCATCATTATGGACGAACCGACGGCGGTGCTGACGCCGCCCGAGGTGCAGGATCTGTTCCGCGTGCTCCGCGCGCTCCGGGAGCAGGGGAAGACGATCGTCTTCATCAGTCACAAGCTGCAGGAAGTGAAGGCGATCTGCGACCGGGTCACGGTGCTGCGGCTGGGCAAGCATATCGCCTCCATGCCGATGGAGGGCACGAGCCCGTCGGAATTGGCGAGGCTGATGGTCGGGCGGGATATTCAACCGCCGGCTGTGCGCCAGCCGCCGGGGGACGGGGCGAAGCTGCTGGAGACTGCCAATCTGTCCGCTTGGCACGGCGGCATACAGGTCATCCGCGACGTGACGTTCGACCTGCGGGAAGGCGAGATTCTCGGGATTGCAGGGGTGGACGGCAATGGCCAGCGGGAGCTGTGCGAGGCGCTGATGGGTCTTGGCACGAAGCATGCCGGCTCGATCACCGTCCGCGGACGGTCAATCGAACAGCCGAGTCCGATCGCCATGATCGCAAGCGGGGTCGGCTATATTCCGGAAGATCGTCATCGCGAAGGCTTGATGCTGCCGATGAGCATCGGCGAGAATTTGATCGCCAAGCAATACCGGCAGTCACCGTTCAGCCGGTACCGGATGCTTAGCCGCAGGGCGATCCGCGATGCCGCGATGCGGGCGGTGCAGGCGTTCGATATCCGGACGCCGGCCGTCGATCACCCCGCCGGCAAGCTGTCGGGCGGGAACCAGCAGAAGGTCGTACTCGCCCGGGAGCTGATGCTTCGGCCGGATATTCTGCTGGCGATGCAGCCGACGCGCGGGATGGACGTCGGCGCCGCCGAATACGTGCATCGCCGTCTGTTGGAAGAACGCGAACGCGGATGCGGCATATTGCTCATCTCGACGGAGCTTGAAGAGATTCTGGCGCTGTCGGACCGGGTCGCCGTCATGTACAAGGGGCGCATGCTCGACATTATTGACCGGCGCCACGCCGATGCCGAGCAGATCGGCCTGCGGATGGCCGGACTTTAATCCAATACACTACAGGGGGAATTCAGGATGAAGAAGAAGACGAGCAAGTCGATGAGATCGGGATTGTGGCTTGCGGCGCTCATGATGCTGGCGGTCGCGCTCTCCGCCTGCGGCGGGAACGCAAAAGAAACCGCGGGCGGCGCTTCGGACAACGGCGCGGGCGAGAGCGGCTTCAAGGTCGCGCTGTTGACGCCGGGACCGGTGAACGACAGCGGCTGGAACGCCATCGCTTACAACGGTCTGATGAAGATCAAGGACGAGCTCGGCGCGAAGACGCAATATTCGGAGAAGGTGACGCAGTCGGATATGAACGAATTCATCCGCGGCTATGCGACGGATGGCTATAACGTCATCATCGGCCATGGCTTTGAATTCGCGGATCCGATGATGGCCGTCGCCAAAGATTTTCCGGATACGTGGTTTCTCGTGACGAGCGCCAGCGTCAGCCAAAGCCCGAATGTTGCGTCGATCAGCATCAACAACCGCGAGCAGGGCTACCTCATGGGGACGGTCGCTGCGCTGATGTCGGAGACGGGCACGGTGGCGGCGATCGGAGGCACGGAGATTCCCCCGATCACCAACTCGGTGAAGGGCTTCGAGGAAGGCGCGAAGGCCGCGGTGCCGGACATCGAGGTGCTCACGACGATGACCGGATCTAATGACGACATCGCCAAAGCGAAAGAAACGGCGATCTCGCTCATCGAGAAAGGCGCGGACGTCGTCATGACCAACGCCAACCAAGCCGGCTCGGGCGGTATCGAGGCGGCCAAGCAGAAGGGCATGCTGGCCATCGGCTCGAACCAGGATCAGAATCCGAACGCGCCGGACACCGTCGTCACGAGCGTCATCCAGGATTATCCGAAGGCGATGTCCGTCGTGGTGAAGAGCATCATGGATGGGGCGATGAAGCCCGAAGCGCAGACGCTCGGCGTCAAGGAGGGCGCGGTCTACCTCGCGCCGTATCACGGCTTTGACGCGAAGATGGCCCAAGAGGTGAAGGACAAGATCGCGGCGACCGTGAAGGCGCTCGAGGACGGTACGCTAACGATGAAGAACGAATAGCCGGCGAGTTCGCCCGGACGAATCAATAGAAGCGAGGATTCATTCACCCTATAACCAAATGGAGGCGACGGCAATATGAACGAGACGACGATCGGAACAAGCGCTCCAACCCATTTGCGCGATTCGGTATTGGAGAACGAATGGCATCCGGCGTGCGCGGCGCACGAGGTGACCGACAAGCCGGTATCGGTTACGATCCTGGAGGAGCGGGTCGCTATCTTCCGCAATCGCAGCGGGGTTCATGCGTTGCGCGATCTATGCATCCACCGCGGCGCGATGCTCTCGAAAGGCTGGGTGCAGAACGAGCGGCTCGTCTGTCCGTACCATGGCTGGCAATACGACGACGGGGGGCGATGCGTCTGTATTCCGGCGCAAGGGGCCGATGATCGCATTCCGCCCCGCGCCAAAGCGACGAAGTACCACTGCCAGGAGAAATACGGCATCGTCTGGGTATGCCTTGGCGAACCGCGGGCTCCGCTGCCGGATTTCGAGGAATTCGAGAATCCTGCTTACCGGCCGCTCGTATGCGGACCGTACGTGGTGGAGGCGGCGGGCACGCGCGTTATCGAGAATTTCACCGATTTCGCCCATCTCATGTACGTGCACGGCGGTTTGCTCGGGCATCCGGATTATTCGGAGCTGCCGGATTTCGAAGTATTCAAGGAAGAGGATCGCGTCTATACCGGCGACGTGCCGATCTTTCAGCCGGTCGCGCATTCCGGGTCGGAGCACCGCGAGGGTACGACGTACGTGTACGTGAAGGAAATTTTTCGTCCGCTCGCCGGACGGTTGTCCAAGCGCGATGCCGCCACGGGTCAGACGCTGTGGATCATGCTGACGGTGCTGCCGGTCTCCGAGAAGAAGTGCGTCGTCTATATGCCGGTGTCCCGCAACTACGCGCATGACGTAGACGATCGGCAGTTCATGGATTTTCAGGATACCGTCTTCGAGCAGGATAAATGGATTATCGAGACGCAGAAGCCGGAGCTTCTGCCGCTTGATCTGCAGACCGAGCTGAACCACAAGGCCGACCGTCTGTCCGTGGCGTATCGCCGCTGGATTATCGGGATGGGCATGCGGATCGGGACAACGTAACGAGCCATGACCGATACTTTTTCCAAGCCGTTCTTCTTAGGGAGAGCGGCTTTTCTTCATCAACAACAATAAATTAGCTGCGCGTATAAACGATTAGCAGGACGGCCGAATCGAGGAATGTGACAATGCGGGGACAAATCTACCGCAGACTTGTGTCGGGCTTTGGAAAAAGGTACTGTGAATAAAGAACAATCGTGGTGAGGAGGCATAACTATGATCGAGCATCTAGTCGCGTTCAAATTCAAGGCGCCGCTCGGCGAGGCGAAGGAACGGGAGCTGCTGGACGCGTTATACGCCATGAAGGGCGAGATTCCCGGCATCGTCGAGCTAACGGCGGGGGCGAACGAGACGGAGGAGACGGATAATATCCGGGGCTACACGCTTGGACTTCGCGTGACGTTCGACAGCCGCGAAGCGCTGCGTCAATATGGCCCGCATCCCGCGCATCAGCGTTTTGTCGCGATGCTGGACGGCATTATCGAAGACGTCGTCGTCATCGACTATCCGGCGCGCCATGGGGATTAACGTTGGACGAGCAGCCCGGGGACCATCGCGCGCTATCGCTGGCCTGGCGGCATTCGGATTGCTGTTCGGGGCTGCAGGTTTGACGGGCGCGCTATCGGCGTCGCCGGGCAAGTCGTCGGCAGCTTCGGACGAACGTGCGCTGACAATGGTGGCGTCCCCGACGCGCACGTACAATAACCTTGACGGCATCGAGAAGAAACGACAGCTGCCGGCCGGGTTCGTCTATGCGGACGAGGTCATCCCGAAGGCGCAGTACGACATTCGTTATTATACCGATTATAATTTCGTCGGCGCCCGGATCGACGGTTACGAAGCGCCGCTGGCGATTATGACGAAAGAGGCCGCGAGCGCGCTCAAGCTTGTGAGCGCCGATCTGGCGAAGAAGGGCTACATGCTGAAAATTTACGACGCTTATCGGCCGAGCAAGGCGGTCGCGCATTTTATCCGGTGGGCGAAAGACTCGGACGATACGAAAATGAAAGCCGTCTTCTATCCCGACGTGGACAAGGCCGATCTGTTCAACGGCTATCTGGCCAAACGCTCCGGACACTCGCGCGGCAGCACGGTCGACTTGACGCTCGTGAACACGTACGCCGGGCGCGAAGTCGATATGGGCAGCCCGTTCGATCTGCTCGGTCCCCTATCCGCGCACGGGTCCAAGCTCGTGACGGCGGCGCAGCGGGCGAACCGGGCGATGCTGAAGGCGGCGATGGAGCGGCGCGGTTTTACGGCGTACAGCAAAGAATGGTGGCATTATACGCTGTCGAAGGAGCCGTTCCCGAAACGGTATTTCGATTTTGATGTACAATAAGAGCAAACAAGCAACAGGAACGAGAGGAAGCGTGCGAGTATGAGAATCATCGTGGACCCAACGGCCGCGCGTTGGTACAAAGAAGAGCTGGCGGCAGACGACGGCGAGCAGCTGCAAATCTTCGTCTATCTTGGCGGATGCGGCAGCGTGCAGCCGGGCTTGTCGCTCGGCATCGTGAAGAAGCCGTCCGACGCGCCGCGGATGTCGGCCGTGGAGGCGGGCGTCGAGTTCTATATGCTGGAGGACCAGCTGTGGTATTTGGACAACCGGGACTTGCAGATTTTGTTCGATGCGAAGCGGGACATGAGTTATATTCACGTGGACGGAGAATAGGTTGAACGGCGAATAGACGCGCAGCGGAGGGCTGCGCGTCTATTTGCTGTTTAGAGGCTGATAATAGGGTGCCTCTACAGGAATCGACGAACCTTGCGCAGCGGATTTGATATCCTTTGGACGAGCGACTCGCGATACGCTGGCCGACTCAGGCCCCCGTATCTTCCGCACGGACTTATTCGTTATAGAGGTAACAAGCTTAGGGAGGGAATGAAATGGATGTACTGCTGCTCGGAGGGACGAAATTTCTGGGGAAGCATATCGCGGAGACGGCGCTCCGCCGCGGGCATCGGGTCACGCTGTTTCATCGCGGTCTTACGAATCCGGGGCTGTTCCCGGATGCGGAACACATCACCGGCGATCGCGATGGAGGACTTGATCATCTCAAGGGCGGACGGTGGGACGCGGTTATCGATACGAGCGGCTACGTGCCGCGCGTCGTCCGTCAATCCGCGCGGCAGCTTGCAGAGCTCGCCGACCATTACACGTTCATATCCTCCGTCTCGGTCTATGCGGATTTTTCGGTGTTGGACATCGCCGAGGATGCGCCTCTACTTGCGCTTGAAGATCCGGCGGACGAGAACGTGGCGGCTCATTACGGCGCGTTGAAGGCGCGTTGCGAAGACGAGGTGCGCGCGGCGTTCGGCGAACGAGCGCTTGTCATCCGGCCGGGCTTGATCGTGGGGCCGGACGACCCGACGGACCGGTTTACATACTGGCCGTGGCGATTGGCCCAAGGCGGCGACGTGCTCGTGCCAGGCTCGCCCGGTCGCGTCATCCAGTTCATCGACGTGCGGGATTTGGCGGAATGGACGCTGCGGATGGCGGAAGCGAAAGCCAATGGCACGTACAATGCCACGCAGCCGGCAGGCATGGCGACGATGGGCGACTTGGTTCAAGCTTGCCGCCACATCGGGGCTGCGGCGTCGAATCCGATTTGGGCGGAGGAGGCATTCCTGCATAAGCACGGCGCGGCGGAGTGGACGGAGCTGCCGCTCTGGGTGTCCGAGAAAATGAATTGGCCCGGTTTTATGGCGGTCAACGTGAAGCGCGCGGTCGAGGCGGGGTTGACCTTTCGGCCTTTGAGCGATACCACTGCGGACACGCTTGATTGGTGTCGCCGTCTTCGCCCGGAGGGAGGCTGGAAAGCGGGTCTGGATGCCGAGAAGGAGCGGCATCTGCTGCGTCAATTATACGGCGGGAAGTAATGTCGGTATTAGACGGAGAATGACCTTGATCTTCCAAATGCGCGGCGCTACAATCGGCATGAAGGAGTGATGGGATAAATTGGGCGACATGGGATTGGATCAAACGAACGGCTTGGGGAATGAGGAGTTGGTTCGGGCATGTTTTCGGCCGCTTCTTGCGGCATATAAGGAAGCGAGCGCGGCCAATAGGGATCTGACGGCATTGTTCCGGAGTTGGACCTCCGGTCAACGCGCGTTGTTCATTAGCTACTCGTATGCGGTGCATGTCCTCGAATCGCCGCAAGAGGCGTATTGGTGGAGCGCGTTCTTCATGGCGCAGGGCAGATGGACGGCCCTGCGGGCAAGCGCGGACGAACTCGACGCCAAGCTGTTCGCCGATGTGCTGTCGGACATCGAAACCGAGCTTCGCCGCCGCGGACATCCGATTGCGTTAGCCGAAGCTCATCGCATCCAGCGCGAAGACCTAGGGCGGGAGGAGACGCTGAGCAGGTTCTTCGTCGAAGTTTATGAACGGCTGACGTCCGTCGCCGCGAAAGACGTCATCGCGCGTTCAGCGGCAGCAATACGGCTAGCGCCGGAGGAATTCCGGTTGCAAGCCGAATGAAGCAGCCGCCCCGTTCCCGGGGCGGCTGTATTCTTTTCATGCCGGGTTCCGAATCACGCCGGTTAATCCAGCCAATGGGTCAATCCGATCATCGTCAGCGTGCCGAAGATGAAGGCGAATGTGGCGGGCGTCTCGTTGCCGTCGCCGTGGCTTTCGGGGATGAGCTCCTTGTACACGATATACAGCATTGCCCCCCCGGCGAAAGCAAGTCCGTACGGGATGAGGAACCGAAGCTCGCTGCCGAAATTGTAGCCGAGCAAGGAGGCGAACCATTCCGCTGCCGTCACGCCGCACACGTAGAGAACCGGCTTCAGCATACGACTTTGGGTCGAAGCGAAGACGAGGGCGATTAGGAAGCCTTCGGGTAAATTCTGCACGCCGATCGCGAACGATACGATTGCGCCGAGCTGTGGATCTTGGTCGGCGAGGCTGATGCCGGTGGACAAGCCTTCGGGCAAGTTGTGGAGCGTCATCGACATGATCAGCAGCATGCGGGAGGCGGACGACACGGCGGCTGCATCGGAGTCGTGAGCCGGATCGGTATGCGGAATATATCGCTCCAGTAACGTTAGCAACACGGTGCCCAGAACTATGCCGAATGTCAGCACATAAAGGTTGGACAGCTTGAGCGCCGACGGTATAAGTCCGTAGGTGGAAGCCGCCACCATGACGCCCGCGCTGTACGCCAGCAAAATATCTTTACCCCGGTGGGACAGATTGCGAATGAGCAGCGCGGGCAAACTTCCGGCGATCGTGCCGAGCGCCGACAGTCCCGACAGCACCAAATAATGTTCCATGCGACCTCCGTCGATCTCTGATGGAACAGTATATGTGGACAGGACTGGGAGGATGCCCGACTTTTGGCTTGCAGCCACTGAAGGAGGCGTGCAGCATGTAGCACGCTTTTGGCTTGCAGCCTACGACTTTTTTTAACGTTACTCGTCCTGCTGTAAGAACCGCTTCTCGGCCTCGCGCCGTTTGGCCAGACTGATCTGGATGAACAAGCTCGTCAGATCGTTAAGCGGATTGTCGATCAGAATATGCTGGTTGTTCAGATGAATATGCTCGATCGCCCAGCTGTGAAAATGCATTTTGCCCTCGGCGTCCAAATCCTCGAATGTCAAATCCCCCGCGTATTGAAACACGTCCTGCTCGTCCTTCAACATAATGTCCAGCCGCTGGGAGCTGATATGAAGGCTGACCATCGCGGCGTCGCCCATCTCGACCAGCAGCGTGCCGGCGCGAACGCCCGGGCCCAGCTTGCGCCATCGGCCGCTTAGCGTCTCGGCTAGCGTATATTCCGGTGTGTCCTTGTTCATCATGATCACCTGCTTCATTCGCTTATTCATCCACTTTGGAACGCAAACCAATCCGCTTTGGCTGAATACTGCATTCCCAATCGTGAATGCAAACCAATCAGCATTGGCTGAATGCTGCATTCCCAATCGTGAATGCAAACCAATCAGCCCTGAATGCTGCATTCTCAATCTCCCGATTGTGAACGCAAACCAATCAGCCCCTCGCTGAATGCTGCATTCCCAATCTCCCGATTGTGAACGCAAACCAATCAGCCCTGCTGAATGCTGCATTCCCAATCTTGGGATTGTGAACGCAAACCAATCAGCTTTATTCTACCGATTATTCGCCTGCGCTATAACCGATTGCTAAATCAGCCAAAATAAACCGAAAATCATCTGAAAAAAGGGATTGACCTTCACGCTGCGTAAACCTGTACAGTAAAGGTGTCGGGAGGCGAGAGAATGGAATACACCGTGCAGAAGCTTGGCAAACTGGCGGGAATCAGCACGAGAACGCTGCGGTATTACGACGAGATCGGCATGCTGAAGCCGGCGAGAATCAGCTCCTCGGGCTATCGGATCTATGGGCAGGACGAGGTGGACCGCCTGCAGCAGATCTTATTTTACCGGGAGCTTGGCTTCGGGCTGGAGCAGATTAAGTCGATCGTCAATTCGCCGTCCTTCGACGGGACCCAAGCGCTGCTGGCGCACCGCGAACAATTGCTGGACCGACGACAACAGCTGGACCAATTGATCTCGAACGTGGAGAAGACGATTGCCGTCCGCGAAGGGAGAACGACCATGAGCGACCAAGAGAAATTTGAAGGCTTCAAGCAGAAGTTAATCGAAGACAACGAAGCGAAATACGGACAGGAGATTCGGGAGAAATACGGCGACGACGTCGTCAACAAGAGCAACGCGAAGCTGAAAAACATGACGCAGGCCGAGCACGACGAGCTGACGCGCCTGACGGAGCAAGTGAACGAGACGCTGGCGCAAGCGTTCAAGACGGGCGATCCGGCTGGACCGCTGGCGCAGAAGGCGGCCGACCTGCACCGCCAATGGCTCAGCTACTACTGGAGCGCGTACACGAGGGAGGCGCACGCCGGCCTGGCGCAAATGTACGTGGACGACGAGCGCTTCAAGGCGTATTATGACGCGGCGCAGCCGGGAACGGCCGAGTTTCTGCGCGACGCGATCCACATTTATACGGGACAAAGTCAATAGCCGAAAGAAGACCGCGGTGGACCGTGGTCTTCTTCTTTGCCGTAAACGAGCTTGCGACGATGCCGTTGCGACCGTCCACTCGGTGCGATCAGCTAACAGCGCTCCTGCATGTAAAGCTGCGGGAGGATGCCGTCAGTCGCGGGCTGCAGGCATTCTACTCCATTCGTAAATCTATGTGCGCTTCTATAGCGAGTCTGTTAGAATAAAATGTAAACAAAGATGAATACTAGAATGTAGCGCAATCCGATACTGTTTTTTCATGCCAAGGGAGGTTCGCCGCCATTCACCTCATTCTCAAAATCTACGCGGCCGCCTCGCGGCTCAACGGCAAATCGCTGGCGGTCTCGGCGTTCGTCTTTTTCCTCTTCAGTTCGTGTATGATCCGAATACTAGAACCGGATAAGTTCCAGACGGTATTCCAAGGCTTCTGGTGGACGGTCGTGACCGCCTCGACGGTCGGGTACGGCGACTATTATCCGGAGACCGTTCCCGGCATGCTGCTCGGCGTATTCGTCATTTTCACCGGTTTATTCCTAATCGGCGCCATTGTCGGACGGATCACGGAGCAAATGTTGAAACTCAAACGAAGCAAGGGGGAAGGGAGATTGCCATACACGAAAGAGGACCATTACGTGCTCATTGGCTGGTCGGAGGAGAAAAGCCGGGCGACCGTAGAAGAACTGCTGCAGTCCGACCCTGTTCATGACGTCGTGCTGGTCGACCGGCTCGCGCAGGCACCGTTCAGCCATGAGCGTTTTCATTATGTGCAAGGCGATCCGACCCTGTTCGAGACGCTCGCGAAAGCGCGCGTGGAGCGTAGCCGCAGCGTCATCATCTTCGCGCCCGTGGGCGAGACGGACCCGTTGAAGGCAGATGGCCAGACGCTTATCATCGCGACTTCGATCGAGCATTACGGCCGAAGCGCGCAGGCGTCCGGGCGGGATATTTACACGATCGTCGAAATCGTGAAGGCTGCGCACCAACAAAATTTCGCGTATGCCAACGTCGACGAGTTTATTCTATCTCAGCAGTCGACCTCCCACATGATGGCCAAATCATCGCTGCACAAAGGGTCGTCTCAGCTGTTCATGCAGCTTCTCAGCGATTCGTACGGCGAGGATCTGCGCGAGATCGCCCCGCGTCAGCATTGGCGGACTTACGGCGAAGCCTACGAGGCACTGAAGCGAGAAGGGGCCAACCTCATCGCGGACCGCAAAGATCTGGGCATAATTCGCAAACTGGATGAGCCGATGCCGAAGGAAGCGCGCCTGTACATTATTTGCGACGACGCCACGTATGCGCGCATACGAGACGACAAATAGCCTCCGAACCGACTGACAACGGGGATTCGGAGGCTTTCTTTTTTGATGATTGCCGCACGTACTCGCGATTGTTCTAATCGTCTTGCGCCTGCAGCGTCTCGTAGCCCTGTCGGATCACATCGAGCGCTTCCGCATGCTGGACGACATTGTTCGCACAGGCCACGACGACCAGGAGCAGCATCAGTCCGGTCAAAATCGTTCGAGCGGTCCGCGGACGCAGCCCGATCAGGAAGCGGCCGCCGAGCAGGAAGAGGGCAAACAAATAATGGCCGGCATACAGATACAGATCGTACTGGAAGGTCGACAGCCCGTATCCGATCCCGATATGCAGCGCGATCGCGAACCCGATATATGCGCCCAGCATCCAAGCTTCATACGTGCGAATTAGAGCCAAAAACCCGAGTAAAGCCAGCACCAGGAGGAGCCCGCCGCCAAGCGTGACATAGAGCGGGTACGAGACGGACAGATCGGTCACGAACGCGACGATGCCCGGATCCAGCAGTCGGATAGCAGGCGTGAGAATCGGCGAGATGAAGAGCATGTAGACAGCTTTCCAGTGATGGGCAAGCGAGAAAGATGCGACATAGGTATAGCCGCCGCTGTCCAAGTTGTTCCGCCAGTCACTTGCCCAAGAGTGCCCGTCGAACAGAAGTCCCTGCGCCGCAGTGCCAACCACGATCAGCGCGAGCAGCCATCCGGCGGCCGCCGCAAGCTTCAGGATGGACGCTTGAAACGGGCGGCGCATGAGCGCGGCGAACGCGGATACGGCGAACGGCACGACGTTCGTAGACGTGACGGCGAAATGCCCAAGCGCATAAGCGGCTGTCGGCAGCGCCGCGATTCGCTTCCGAGCGCGGCTGTACTGCAAGTACAGCACGGATAGAAGCAGCAGACACTGCGCGTACGGATACGAGTCGGGTACCAACGACGAGAATAGGCTGTACGAGCTGAGGCCGAATAACAGACCGAACGCGGCGGGAACGACGTATCCCGATTCCGAGCTGCTTCGGCGCAGATACACATAAATCATGACCGCGCTGAACGCGTTCAAGCACGCTTGCAGGATGAGGAAGAACAGGTTGCCGCCCAGGTGATCGGCTAGGTAGGCGAGCGAGCCTTTGATCACGTTGAAGAGCGGGTGGATGATCGTGGCGTTGTCGAACCCGTAATAGAGCGACGGATCGAAGTTGAACAAGTTCAACGTGAACGGCGCACCGTAGAACGGGCTATGCTCCGCGAGCAGCGGCGCTTGCTCCTTCATGTAATGGAGGAATGGCAAGTTTGTAAAGATGCAAAAAAGCGCGACGAGGAGCGCGATCGCGCCGGCAATGGCCGCATCCCGCTTGTCCATAAACCAAGAAGCGAAAAACTTCATTTTCTACCACCTATCGGATTATCGTTCTGGCCTCTTACAGCACCAGCAGAAGCAGACCGCACAGAATGACGCATGTTCCCGCAATCTTGAATGTGCCGATTTTTTCGCCGAACCACCATTTCGCCAGCAGCAGCGTCCAGACGAACGTGAGCGAATTGGCCGGCAGCACCAGCGTGTAGGGAAGCTCGGTCAATAAATAAATGTTGAGCAGCGCCCCGGTCCCGTAGCACGCGCCTCCCGCGGCCAGCAGGATGAATCGCTTGCCCGCCGAGTAACGCTTGAAGAATGCCCCGCCGAACGAGCCGAATACCGTCATGGCAATGAGCATCAAGAAGTGAAGGCTAGTCGTCATACGAGGTCAACGTCACCCCCAACCCGAGCAGCGCGATCGCCGCCGATTTCTTCCATGTCAGGTCTTCGCCGAGGAATAGGTCTCCGTAAATGAGCGCGACGGCATAGCTGATGCACATCAGCGGATAAGCGACGGACAGCTTCTCCAGCGCGAACGCCTTAAGCATAAGCAGGGCGCCAATGCCATAGCAGAGAAACCCGATGGCGAGATAGAGCAGGCCGGAGGTGCCCCACTTCCAGAACAGCTGACCGGTCGCGGTCATGAACGCGGAGAGCACCATGAGCCACTTGCCCGCATGCCTGCCGGTCAGCTTCGCCATTGCAGCACCTCCACGCCGGGATGGCGTCCACGGCCGTTAATCCAATACCGATGGCGGACGAGCTCGAACATCGGCAGGTCCGAGAGCGAATCCGAATACGCGTAGGAGCGCTCCGGATCGGGCACGATGCCGGCGCGTCCCCAATATTCGCGAATGCGAAACACCTTCTCTTCCCCTTTGCAGTTTCGCCCCTCGATCCGATTCAGATAGCGGTCGCCATTACGGGCTAGCGTGGTACCGATGACGGCGTCGACTTCCGGCAGGCGTTCGAAGTACTTCATATACGCGACCGGCGAGGCCGTAACGAGCAGGATGTGGCAGCCATCCGCCTTGCGGCGCCGCATCTCCGAGATCGCTTCCTCGTAAATCAACGGCTCCAGCTCATTCGCATAGAAAGCAGCCAGATCGTCCTCGCTCATATGGCGGATTGCGTGAAAGAACGCGGCTTTCGCCCGTTCCAGGGAGACGAGCTTCATTTTGGCTAGTACCGTGAATAACCCCATGGACAGCAGACCAACGGCTGTCGACGGCTTCTTCGCCATGCCATAACGCGCGAACAGCAGCATGGAATCGCGGCGGATAATCGTGTGATCAATGTCGAATAACGCGACTGGATGCAACGTACATGTCTCCTTCTTTCGGAACTTTTACTCGAAGATCGCGAAGATCGCGATCACGCTGACGATATAGAGGATGACGGTAATCAGAACAGGTTTGTCCTCGAACAAAATCCGATCCGGCGCACCGCCTTTTTTCTCCACGTGAATCAAGTATAGATAGCGGAAGATGCCGTATAGCACGAATGGGATCGTCCACATCAGATGGACGGTTCTGCCCGAGGTGAACGTAAACAACGAGTAGCTGATGACCGTAGCCGTCGTGACGATGCTGTTCATCTGATCGAGCAGAGCGACGGAATACTTGGCCAATACTTTGCGGTGCTCGCCCTTGCCCTCCGAGAGCAGCATCAGCTCGTGGCGCCGTTTGCCGATGGCGAGGAAGAGCGAGAGCAGCATCGTGCACAGCAGGAACCACGGCGTGAACGAAACGCGGATGACGATGCCGCCCGCGATGGCCCGCAAGACGAAGCCGGCTGCGATGACCAGAATGTCGATGATCACGACGTGCTTCAGCTTGAACGAATACGAGACGTTCAGGGCGAAATAGAAAGCGAGCACCGCGGCGAACAGCGGATGCAGCGCAAACGCGCTTGCGAAGGAGAGCAGCAGCAGCAGTCCTCCGAAAGCCAAGGCGAGCTGCGGATTCAGCTGGCCGGACGCCATCGGGCGGTGTTTCTTCTGCGGGTGATTGCGATCCGCTTCGCGGTCGACATAATCGTTCAGAATATAGACGCAGCCGGAGACGAGACAGAACAGCAGGAACGCGGCCAGCGTGTCTAGGAATGCGGCGAAGGACAAACGTTCAAACGAGAAGAGCAGCGCCGCAAAGAGCAGGGCGTTCTTGCTCCATTGCTTCGGCCGAAGCTGGAGGAAGAGCAATCGCGGGACGCTGTAATCGCGCAGCGAGGCGGGATGCTCGAAATTGGTTTTGGCAGTTGGCATATAATTCGGGAACCTCCGTCATTATCAATGTCTGCAATAGCGACGGATAGCGAGCGAAACTTGCAAGCTATAAGCTCAACCTCTCGCAGCATCGCAATCTAGCAAACTAACATATCTTTACCATAGTAATGAACGCTGCAAATCAAGTCAAATAATAGGAGATGGATGAACGGAAGGAAGCAACCTGCATTCAAGACGGATGCAAACGAGAAAAGGTTCCAGTATCAACCAAATAAGGGTTGACGAACCTGTGTATGAAGGGCATAATACAGCTAAAGTGTATGAACTGATTGGTACACACACTCCGCCGAAATGCGAGGTTGAGCAATGAAATTCGACGAGACATGGACAGAGCTGCAATTCAACAACCGCGACCCGGTCTATTTGCAGGTGGTGAGGCATTTCAAGGAACGGATTGCCGCCGGCAAGCTGGAAGCGGGGCAAGCGATTCCTTCGCGGCGGGAGCTTGGTGCCCTGCTAAGAATTAATCCGAATACGGCGCAGCGAGCCTATAAAGAGATGGAGGAACAGAAGCTGATTACGACAGAAGGGAATTCACCGAGCCGCATTACGACGAATGCGGATATTTTGCAGTCGATCCGCTCGGAATTGCTGGAGAGCGCCATCGACGTCTTTCTGACTTCGGTCAAGTCCATCGAGATTTCCGCGGACGAGCTCTCGGCGCTGGTCAAACGCAAGTTCGAGCAGCAGCTTAGCATGCGCGGTCCGGACAAGGGGGGATCGGCATGATCGAGGTTATCGAGGCGAAGAAACGGTATTGGCGCCGGCCGATTTTACAAGGGGCTTCCTTTACGGTGGAGAAGGGGAGCGTCACCTGCCTGATCGGCCTCAATGGAGCCGGCAAGTCCACGCTGCTGAAAGCGATTATGGGACTGACGCCGCTGACCTCGGGCCGGATTCTCGTCGATGGCGAGCCGATCGGCCCCGCGATGTACGAGCGGGTCTCGTTCATCCCGGACCATCTGACGCTGCCACCGTCCATGAAGCTGTGGGAGGGCTTGCGGTTCATGGCGGATTTCTATGCGAATTGGAACGCGGAGAAGGCCGCCGAGCTGATGACGTTCTTCCGGCTGTCGGCCTCTGACCGGATCGGCAATCTGTCCAAGGGCACAGCCGCGAAGTTTAATTTGGTCACGGGCCTTGCGCTCGATACGGAGTATGTGCTGATGGACGAACCGTTCTCCGGCATCGATATGTTCAGCCGGGAGATGATCGCGGACGTGTTCGCCAGCGATTTGATCGAAGGGCGCGGCGTGCTCCTCACGACGCACGAAATCGGCGAGATGGAGCATCTGATCGACAAAGCGGTGCTGCTATCGGACGGCGTCGTGGTGCGGGAGTTCGACTGCGAGGCGATGCGCGTCGAGGAAGGCAAGTCCGTCGTGGACGTGATGAGGGAGGCGTATCGAGCATGAACCGGTATTTGAAACTGGTCCATATGGAGATCCATCGGTTCCGGTATATTTTGGCCGCGTTGTTGGGACTGGTTGCGGTGGTGCAGTGGGGGGCGTTGGTTTGGAGCGCGCGGAAGATGGAGGCTGCATTGGATGAGGTGGAGAAGTTTGGAAGATACACGTTTTATGTTAACGAATTGAGCGACCGCAAAATTTCCTACGCCGAGGCGATTTACAACGCCCAACAGCTCTATATCCTCTCCGTGTTGACGGTCATTGGCGTGCTGTGTGCTTACTTGCTGTTCGTTTGGTACCGCGACTGGCTTGGCCGCAGTACGTTCATCTACCGTTTGCTCATGCTGCCGTCCGCCAGGAGCTCGATTTATTTGGCCAAATTGACGGCGATATTAGTCTGCATCATGGTCTCGTTAGCATTCCAAGCGCTTTCGCTGGTGATCGGCGGCGCCATTTTCGAAGTCGTTGTGCCGAGCGATCGTCAGGCATATTCGTATTTTGTAGACATCGTCGACGCCACGCGTGTACTCGAATACCTCATGCCGATGAGGCTGGTGGACTTTGCCCTTAACTATGGCCTCGGCATCGTCGCAGTGTTGGTCATTTTCACGGGCATCTTGATCGAGCGAAGCTATCGTTGGATAGGCATCGCGTATGCCGTGGGTTACGTGTTGTTTTGCGGAGCTGCTATTGTGATTCCGATTAACGCCATGGGTATGTACCGTTCCGACTCGTATTTGTACACCGCCGAGATCGTCGGCATTGAATTCGCCATTATCCTACTTATCGCGGCGGTATCGATCTGGCTTGGCTTCCGGCTCATTCGCCGTAAAATATCCGTTTAAGGGAGAACGTCATGAAACGATACTGGTTATCAATAGTACTGGCGCTGTTCGGCGTATGCGGCATTGCGGGCTACTACACGGTGGGCGCGTCCGACGAGCTGCCGGCATTCAAGCTGACGACCGTCAGCGGCGATCCGAAAGAGGCAGACCCCCTTCAAATTACGGCACAGTACGAGAATCGGATCAAGCTTAAATACCTCTATATCACGACGAATGGCAGCCGGTATGAAGCGGATGAAGGACTGTTTGATCGGCCAAGACCGTTATGGATGGACTACCCGTTCTATCGTAAGCTGCTTGAGGATCATCGCGGTTTTATGCGCGGAAAATGGCTTCACAGCAGTCTGTATAGCGACGAAAATTGGATTGTCTATGCGGATGTGAAGAGCGAGACCGATCGAACGGATTACACCATTAACTTGGATGTATTAGACCGCGCGAGCGGGAAGACGAACCGTAAAGAACTGATAGTACCACTGCCGGATAAGAATAACTGGACAACTGTCAGCGATGTGCAGGTTAGAGGTGAAGAGGTTCACGTCCTGGTTCAAAAAGGAGTTAAGCTCTATTCCGGTAATGAAATTGGATTTGAATACCTCGATCATGTGTTCGATTTGACCGGCAATCACAAGCGAGACGCGAAGATTGACTTTGGATTGAATAGTCCGGGAATTAGAACCAATTTCGTAGATCGCAGTGGGGAGATTGGTTCCAACGGGTTTGCAGGATTTTGGTTGGATGAAGAGCAGAGCGGATCAGCTAATAAGGGTTCAAAACGGATATACCGTGCGTATGCCTACAATTATGACACCGGCGTGGTTACTCTAATTGGTGAAGCACGCAGCGAAATGCCAGATACACCGGGTTACACGTATGAAAACCACCTGGAGGACGGAAAATTTTACATCGCAAGAAGAGATAACGCCAAGCAAAACCTTGAAGTCGTTCAGTATGACCTCGAAACGAATCAGAAACAGGCGTTCAACTTCAAGTACGAAGATCATGGCGGTGGCACCTTGCAGACATTTCGCATTGCGGCTAACCGGATATATTTGATATTGTCAGATCGGCAAACAGCACAAAAGCTGCTTGTGGTATTGGATGCCTCGAACGGAGAAAGCGTATACAAAGCCCGAATATCCGCGGTAGGCGATGAGGAGCAAGCCCGAACGGCAAACGTAGATTTGCGCCCTATAAATATCAATTATATGTACGAATTGAAATTATACTAAATCGGCCAGCTCTCTTGAGCGGCCGTTTTTTATCGTCGTCCCGCATCCTCCTCCGCTGTCTTTTTACCTCCAACAGTTGTAAAATGATGGGTACGAGCAATATGCAGTCGGACGTCGGTAGGGGGCATACAGTGAAGACGGGCAAAAGGTGGATGATTACCGGATATATCGTCGCGGGAATCCTCGCGGCGGCGGGGGAGCTCGTCTGGTTGGGCGACCCGATTCGGATTGGCGCTTATTATTGGATTGACGCGATCGAGCTGTTATATGGGGTGTTAGCCGTGGTGCCGCTGCTGTGGCTGGCAGGCGCGATCTTGAACTGGAAGCGCGAGAAGAGCCTCGGTGTCATCAGTCGCGCGACTAAGCTTATTCTTATTCTCGTCAGTGGCCTTACCATAGTCGCCATCTTCTGGCCATCCCGCAATCTGACGGCGACGGGATCGCTGCTTGCGGCCGGTTGGCTGCTGACAATGATCGATTTGACCTGGACGGAGTATCGGAGCGGCCTGCGGTGGCTGCGTGCGTGCTTGATACGCGTTGCGGTCATGTCCGCCGCGGCCTGGCTGCTATTCTGGCCGACCGCGTATGAAGTGACGGTGCCGGGTTTTACGCTCGATATGAACCGTTACGCTCATGTCGAAGGCGGAACCGCCAAGGGTTCGATAACGGGCGTGCTCGTGATCGGACGACCCGCTTTCCCGATCGATTGGTTGTACGACCGGCTGCTGCCTCATATAGATAGGAACAAGCGCGATGTCAGCCAGTCGATCGGCGAGCAATTGACGGCAGCCCATTCGCAGCGTGCCAGCGCCAACGAGATTGCGGCCGCGGTCGCGCTCCACAAGCTTGGCTTGGGACAAGGCGTGACAAGCGACGGCGTGCGCGTCCTCTTGGTATCCAGCGAGAGTGCTGCCGAGGGAATGCTGCAAGCCGGCGATCTGCTGACGAAGCTGAACGGCAAGGCCGTGACCACCGTGGCCGAGCTGGCCGAAGCGATGAAGCACGTGGTCCCCGCGCATAACGTGACGGTCACGCTCGTTCGCAGCGGCCGCGTCCTGACCCTGGACGTCCCGACGCAAGCAAGCGAGGATGATCCGGCACGCGCCGTGTTCGGCATACAGGTCGAGGATCACGCGGCTGCGGATGTCACGAAGGACGTCGACTTTCGCTCCTATCTCGTCTATCAGGGCGGGCCTTCGCATGGTGCCGTGCTTGCGCTCACGCTGATGGACCAGTTGACCGAAGGCGGCGTCACGTACGGCAATCGAGTCGCCGCGACAGGCACGATCGACGGCGACGGCGCGGTCGGACTAATAGGCGGCATCGAGCAGAAGGCGTACGTGGTCGCGCGGGCGGGGGCCGACGTGTTTTTTGTGCCGTGGGAGCAAGCGGATGAAGCCAGGGCCGGTTCGTCCACGCTCAACATCGTGCCGGTTCGAACGCTGGATGATATGCTGACGTGGCTTCGCGAGCACCCCAAGCCGTAACCGGACGGATTTGCGCCGAGCATAACCTTAAGATTTTGATAACAAGGTAGGAATTTGGGATATCGTGTCGAATCTACTAGTTCACAAGTTTGCCATTTCGTTAAACCTGGGGGAGTGAAAGTAGCGTGTTTCTTCATTTTTTACAGTCCAAAGCGCATAAGGAAGCGTTCCTGGATTTGGCTCACCTTGTCGCGGAGGCCGATGGCTGCGTCAACCGCAAGGAGCAGGGCTTTATAAGCGGCATCATGGCGGAGCTGGACTGGCGAGAGCCTTACGCGGTGAAGAAGGATCGACAGCTGGCCGATATCGTCGGCTCGCTCGACAACGAACAAGTGAAGAACGTGTTCTTCGCGGAGATGCTGCTGCTCATGTTCGCGGACGGCGATTACAACGACGAAGAGAAGCAGGTCGTCAGCGAGCTGCGACGCTTGTTCGGTTACACCGACGAGGCGTACGCCACGTTCCGCGATTGGGTGATCCGGATGGATCAGCTGAAGATTGAAGGCGTCAAGCTGATTTTGGGCACGCCCTGAAACGAACTGCGCGCTCGCGCGTAACAGATGAGCATCACCACTATTTTTTTAAGGGGAGTTAACGAACCATGAATTACAACGCTTCTTCGAGCTCGTATGGCAATCCGATGGCCAAACTAATGCTGACGTTTTTCTTCGCCTTGATCGTATCGGGCGTGGGCATGTTCATCGGCACGATGCTGCCGCCGGCTGCGCGCATTCCGCTCATTATATTGGAGCTCGCGCTGCTCATCGGCATGATGTTCCTGCGCAGAAGAACGTCGATCGGCTATCCGCTCATGTACGCGTTCATGCTCGTATCGGGCGCCACGCTTCAATTTACGCTGAGCTACTATATCGCTTCGATGGGCAGCTCGATCGTTATTCAGACCGTCGGCGTCGCGGTGCTGGTCTACGCGGGTCTCGCGATTTACGCATCGCGGACGAAGGAAGACTTCCGCTTCTTGCACGGTTTCCTGTTCGCCTCGCTAATCGGTCTCATTCTGATCGGTCTGATGCAATTCATCTTCCCGTTCGACGGCGCGATGGAGACGTTCTACGCGGGCTTCGGCTTGTTGATCTTCATGGGCTACACGCTGTACGACTTCAATCGCATGGCCAAAGAAGGATTCGACGAAAGCGAAATTCCGCTCATGGTCGTCAACATTTACCTCGACCTGATCAACATTGTGCTGTTCGCGCTTCGCTTCGTGAAGTCGTTGACGGAAGACTAAGCCACATTCGCATGGAATAGCAACCTCAAGACGGCATGTCTCCTTTTGGAGATGTGCCGTTTTTTTTTGTGATTTTCGATAACGGAATCGATTGCGGCAAACGAGTAACCGGAGAGGGAGCCGAAAGGTTTCAGAAATACCTAACATAACGCTAATGTTCGCGACGTTTTATGTCGAATAAATAGATATTGTGTCGATTAGAAAAGGCGATCAAAAGAATCGTCTGAAAGAGGTCCACGACAACGAAACGAGAGGTGAAGAAATCATGCGTAGATTTACGGGTTCCTTTAAAGCGAAAGTAACGTTTTTCGCGTTGGTGCTGGCTATCGTCCCGCTGCTGGTATCGCTGCTCATCATGGGTTCCATATTCGGAGGCATGACGCGAAGCGAAGTGAACGAGAAGGAGCTGCTGTACGCGAAAGCGAACGCGCAGGCGCTTAACAGCTTCCTTGTTGCGAAGGTCGAGGCGATGGAAGGCGTTATCAAGGCGAACAAAGAGACGTTCCTAAATGAGGACAAAACGAACATATCCGCGATCATTCAAGTGCTGAAAGCGGCCAATCCGGATATTTATTTCTACGGCTATGCGAATGCAGATGGCCAGTCGGTCAACAGCGATGGCTCGTCGGATGATATTTCCGTCTAGAACAACTTCAAACGGGCCAAAACCGAGAAGACGATCGGTATTTCCGATATTAAAGTGATGGATACGACGGGTCAAAAGAGCGTCATGATCGACGTGCCCATTCTAACCGATAGCGGCGAATTTGCCGGACTCCTGCAGTGTATGGTCAGCCCCGAGAGCCTGATCGAGGACTTGGAGAACATCCAGATGGGCGAGAGTGGTTATGCGTATATCCTCTCCCAATCCGGCGTATATCAGTCGCATAAGGACACGTCGCTCGCCACGAAAACGTTGAAAGACGTCGAGAGCGCAGAGACGGTGAAGCTCTTCGAGAACGAAGTATTGGCGAAGAACGAAGGACATGTCGAATACACGTCCGCGGCAGGCGTTCACGAACTTGCAGCTTATGCGGTCATCGAACAAACCGGCTGGCGCGTCGTCGTTGCCGGGGATGAGTCGGAGCTGCTAAGTTCGGTCCGTCAAGTCCAAGTCATGACATGGATCACCATCGTGGTCGGCGCCGCGGCAGTGGCGATTCTCGCCTATTTATTCTCCACGTTGATGCTGAAGCCGATCTTCGCGATGATCGCCACCATGAAAGTCGTCGCGAAGGGCGATTTGACGCCGCGCCTTGAAGTAGCGGGCAAAGACGAGCTGCAGCAGATGAAAATGAATCTGAACGACATGCTTGACGCGTTCAGCGGCACGCTCGGCAAAATGTCCGAGTCCGTCCAGCATACGGCGGCTTCTTCGGAGCATCTGTCGGACATCGCCTCGAGCTCGTCCGACGCGGCGGAGAAAATGGCCAAGTCGGTGGATCAAATGGCGAATGGCGCTCGCGTACAATTCGAAGGCTCCGAGCAGTCGTCCACGGCAATGGAGGAAATGGCCATCGGCATCCAGCGCGTGGCAGAATCCTCGAGCAATGTCTACGAAATGGCGCAGGGCATGAACGAGCAAGTGAGAATGGGCAGCATCGCGGTGAAGAATGCCGTGACGGAAATCGTGAACGCGAACGAAGTCGTTGGCCGGTCGGTGCATTCCGTACAGACGCTCGAGAGCAAGTCGCAGGAAGTCAACCAGATCGTGCAGTTCATCTCCGAGATCGCGGCGCAGACGAATCTGCTGTCGCTGAACGCAGCGATCGAAGCAGCGCGCGCGGGCGAGCACGGCCGCGGCTTCGCGGTCGTCGCCGACGAAGTGAAGAAGTTGGCCGAGCAGACGACGAAGGCGACGGGAGCAGTCGCGGCCATATTGCTCGAAATACAACGGTCGACGGGGGAAACGTCGCAGGCGATCACGGAAGGCATCCAAGTCGTGCAGCACGGCGTGGAGCAGGTCGAGGAGCTTGGCGGCATCTTCGACCGTATCGTCGAGGCGGTCGGAGGCGTCACCGCGCAAATTCAAGAGGTGTCGGCGGCATCCGAGCAGATGTCGGCTAGCTCCGAGGAAATCGCGGCCTCCATGAACGAGATTCTCGGCATTTCCAAAGAGTCGCTAGACGAGCTGACTTCGGTAAGCGCGTCTACAGCCGAGCAGTTCCGGAGTATGCAGGAGATCGCGGCCTCGTCCGATTCGCTCAGTCAGTTGGCGAGCGAGCTTCAAGATATGGTGATGAAGTTCAAAATAAAATAAAAGGAATCCAGTTTTAATGGATCGCTTCATTTTCGAATGAGGCGGTCTTTTTTTATGCGCAAAATGGGAATATTTTCTTGTGTAACCTTTTCGCATCGGCTTGCGTCTGAGTAATCAAACAGCATCAAACAAACAAGTTTAAGTAAAAATGACAACAGAGGAGCGAATAAGAATGAACAGAAAATCTTGGATTATTGCGGTTACTGCAGCTGGTGTATTGTCGACGACGGCGGTGGCCGGCGCAGGCGGCTTCATCGAGAAGGTTCACGGCTTGCTGCGCAGCGACATTCAGGTATCGGTCAATGGCGAGAGTACAGGCCTGCATCCAGTATATATTAACGGCAAAGCCTACTTGCCGGCACGGGATACGGCCAGCGCCCTCGGTTACGAGCTGAGCTGGAACGGCAAAGAAATCAAACTGCAGGGCGAAGGCGATCAACAGGAAGAAGAAGAGGCGGACTACATTCTGATATCGGGCGTCATCGCGAAGACGACGGTGCTTGAAGACGGCAGCGTGAAGCTCGAAGTGCTCGGCCGCGGCACGAACAAGTGGATCATCCTGACGGCGGACAAAGAGACCGTCATTAAGGACGCGCAGGGCAATACGATTGCCGCGAAAGATCTCAAGGAAGGCATGCAAGTGACGGCTGAATATGGACCGATCATGGCGCTCAGCTACCCGGGCCAATCGCACGCGGCCACAATCACGGTCGGCCAGCATACGCTGGTGAAGGAAGATACGGTGCTGTCGTCGGGCAATTCGAAGGACGGCTGGCAAATTCAATTCGGCCAAGAAAAGCCGGAGCTGGTGCTGAACGCCGGTAAAGAGACGCTCGTCATTACGCCGGAAGGACAACCGGTCGAGTGGTCGCAAGTGAAGCCGGGCACGAAAGTTCGCGCCTATTACGGTCCGATCATGACGAAGAGCTTGCCGCCGATCAGCCCGCTTCACGTGCTCGTCGTGCTTGACGAGCAGCCGGAGAACGCCGCCGAATTCCGCGAGCTCGGTTGGTCCTTCGTGCCGAAGGAGCAGCAGTCCCACCTGGTAACAAAGAAGGATGAAGCCCTCGTGTCGGTCGTGCCTGCCAAAGCGGCCGGCGTCATGACGACGACCGAGAAGCAGAAACAAGCGCTGGCCGACCTCGTGGCAAAGGAAGGCAAGCTGATCACGGTCACGTACTCGACCGATCAGGATGCGCTGCTTGGACCGCTCGTCGTGGTCATCCACCCGGAGACGAAAGAATTGATCGGATTCTACGCACGCAAATAATCGTTTGTCGCTTACAGCCCCGCGCATGATGCGCGGGGCTTTTTTTGTGTGTTTGTTCCAGATGAAATTGAAATTCGACAGGCGGCGCGTGTCGCCCGCCGTCGAGGGAACGGGGGCAAAGGAAAAATTTAGAATAACCTGCAACAAAACGCCGACAGGCTCGTCTAAAAATTACGGGCTTCTTTGGGTTCGGACGCAAGCTATTCAATAAAGAAGGATGGGATGAGAGGAACTTATGAAGAAACGTGTTCAGACGCTGCTCGCGTTCGCGGCCGCGCTCCTGTTTGCCTTTGCATGCCAGGCGAACGGACAAGCCGCGGCCGCCGCTCCCGGCAAGCTGCAAATCGTGCTCAACGACCAGCAGTTGGAACTGCCTCCGGCCTTGAAACTCCAGGTGTCCAACAACAGCGTCATGGTGCCGATCCGGATTATCGTGGAGAAGCTCGGATTCCAGGTGGATTGGAACAAGGAAGAGAACAAAGTGAAGATCGCCAGGGATGACCGTCAAATCGATCTGACGATCGGCAGCGCTTCCGCGCTCGTGGACGGAGATCCGCGGCCGTTGATCGCCGCGCCGGTCGTGCAGGCGTCCACGACGCTTGTTCCGCTGCGGTTCGTCGGCGAGAATATGGGACTTACGGTTGGATGGGACGGGAAGAAGCAGCGAGTCGTGCTGACTGAGCCCGTATCGCCGGAGGCGCCTGAGGAGAATCCGGGCACGCCGGCGCAGCCGGATGTCGGCATGCCTCCGATCGAAGGAGAGGCCGGACAAGGCAGTTCGGAGGTTCAACCGCCAACCAATGGCGCGGTCGGGCGCGTTCAGGACATCCGGTTCACCGACAACCGCTTATCGGTCTCCGTGACGGGTGGCGGCGTGCCGGAAGTGTCCGCATTGACGGGACCAGACCGCATCGTGGTCGATCTGCCGCAGACCGGCTACGCGGACGGTTTCTCGCTAACGCAAGGGGAGTTCGGCAAGCAAAGCGGCGCGATCGAGCTCCCGGACGAACCGAACGTCAGCAAGGTACGGTACTCGTTGTTCAGCGAATCGCCGCCGAAGGTGCGCATCGTGTTGGACTTGAAGGCGAAGCACGACTACTCGGTATACAGCGAGGGGCAAGGCGATGCCAAAGTGTGGACGATCGATCTGAACGGAACCGGCGGCAGCCCGACGCCTACCGAGCCAACCATTCCATCCGATCCCGGTACTCCGGCGGTTCCGGTCGATCCGCTGCCGACAGGTAAACGCGTTGTCGTCCTGGATGCCGGACATGGCGGCAGTGACCCGGGGACGATCGGCTATACGAAGACGCAGGAGAAAGCGTTCACGCTCGCGCTCGCGCTGAAGATCGAGCGGCTGTTCCAGAATGATCCCGATATTCAGATCGTCATGACCCGAACCGACGATTCCTACCCGACGTTGTCGGAGCGCTCGCAGCTAGCGAATCGGCTGGGAGCCGATCTGTTTCTTTCGATTCATGCGAATTCCGTGAAGAACAAGCCGGACGTCAGCGGAACCGAATCGTTCTATTACCATGACAATAGCAAAGCTTTCGCGGAAATGATGCACCAGTATTTGCTAGGGGCGACGGGCTTTAAGGATCGGAAGGTGAAGAAACAGAGCTTCCAGGTGCTTCGGGAGACGACGATGCCGGCGGCGCTGCTGGAGGTCGGGTTCTTGTCGAACCAAGTGGAGGAGCAAATCATCTTTACGGAGGAATTTCAGGATCGCGTCGCGCAGAGCGTGGCGGATGGAATAAGGGCTTACGCAGGCCAGCTGGCAGCGGGCGGCGTCTAAGGGGGAGGGCTTGTCGGTTCCGGCAGACGAACGAACGGCAAAGGGCAGAGCGCTTAATCGCCTCCGCCTCCCCCGCAGCCGCCGCCGCAGCTGGAGCTGCCTCCTCCATCCGAGCCGGAGCCGCAGCTAGACCCGCCGTCCGCCCCGTGACGGACTGTTCCGGTATCCGAGACGCCGCCGCCCATCCAGAAAACGTCGTGATCGTCGCGGCGTTTTTTTGATTTGCGGGTGCGCGAATACCCGTAAGACTGGCGGAGCGCTTTGCGGGTGCGGTTGATTTTCAAATGCAGCGAAATGGTCAGCAGGGCGAAGAGGAGAAGAACACCGGACATTAACGCGAGAAAGATATTCATGCGATCGCCTCCTAAAGGGGTGTAATCCCAGCATAAGCGATCATCGTTAAAACGGTGTAAATAATAGTCAGAATATTGTAAAAATTAAAACAAATTATTCTGCTTGTCTTACACATGATTACGATAATGTTGGGGCGAAACGCCGACGATTTTCTTGAACAGCCGGGAGAAATAGAAGACGTCCTTGAACCCGAGGGCGAGGGCGGTTTCCTTCACCGAATGATTGGTGTTGAGCAGGATGTTTTTCGCTTCGGAAATCTTCAGGCGGTGCACGTATTCATGAAGCGAGTAGCCGGTCGCCTTATGGATCGCGCGGCGCAGCGTGGACATCGAGATATGATGACGTTCGCAGAGCGCCGCCGCATCGAACGGTTCCGCGATCCCGGCTTGGACCGCTTCAAGCAAGGCGGCCGTCGGGCTTACCGCAGGGAGCTTGCTAGGCGGTTTGCTGCTCTGCATCAGCTCGAATAAGAAGGTCTCGAGCAAGAGCGCCGCCCGATCCAGGTTGCCCGCTTCCCCGCTGTCCATGAGCGAGAAGATCCGTTCGATCTTCCCGCGCTGCGTATCGTAATTCCACGCCTGCTTCACGCGGTCCGGCTCCGCGAGCCAGGTCGCGAACCACTCCTCGACGCGCGAGCCTTCCACCGTAAAATAGAACTCGTCCCACGTCTCGTTCGGACCCGGCCCGTAATCGAATACCGCTCCCGGATAGAAAAGGAAGAAGCTGCCTTTGCCGACCGATTGACGATCGCCGCCGTTGACTTGATAGGTGCCGGAACCATCCGCGATATATACGATTGCGTGATGCTTGAAGGATGCCGCGCGCCGGAACAACGTACGGTGGGGCAAATGTCCGGCCGTGATCAAGGAGAGCGATTTGACGCTCAGCGTGCCGGGATCGATCATCCGGTCGACGATCCGAATGGGCATCTTGCTGATCGTATAGTCCATGAATGTGGTCATAACGGTTATTCTCCCTCATCTATCGGATATGTTAGCCTGATTGTATAATGCGAATTCGGTTATTCGCAACTATCAATGGGGAGGCAGCGCATATGGCGGCAGCGACAATCAAAGTAGGCATCATCGGTTTGGGATCGATATCGGATTTGCATTTGCAGGCTTACCGGAGACTGGAAGGGGTTCAACTGGTGGCTGCGTGCGACCTGAACGGGGCGCGGGCGGAAGAGAAGGCGGGCAAATACGGCATCGGCAACGTATATACCGATTACCGCGAGCTGCTGGCCGATACGGAGGTGGACGCGGTCAGCATCTGTACGTGGAACAACTCGCATGCGGAGATCAGTATTGCCGCGCTTCGCGCCGGCAAGCACGTGCTGGTCGAGAAGCCGCTGTGCCGGACGGTGGAGGAGGCCGAGCGGATCGAGGAAGCCGTGCGGGAATCCGGCAAGACGCTTCAGGTCGGTTTCGTCCGGCGATATGACGCGAACGCGCAGCTGGTCAAACAGTTCATCGATAACGGCGATGTGGGCGGCATCTATTATGCGAAAGCCTCCTTCATTCGCAGGCTCGGCAATCCCGGCGGGTGGTTCGCCGATCCTGAGCGGTCCGGCGGCGGTCCGCTGATCGACCTTGGCGTTCACATCATCGATCTCTGCTGGTATTTGATGGGACGGCCGAAGCCGGTGTCGGTCACGGGCAATACATACAAGAAGCTAGGCAATCGTTCGCATATCCAGCATCTGTCCTTCTACCAGGCGGCGGACTATGATCCGAACGTCAATGGCGTCGAAGATATGGCCAACGCGCTCATCCGGTTCGAGAACGGCGCCTCCTTATTCGTGGACGTCAGCTTCACGCTTCATGCGAAGAAGGATGAGTTCGCGGTGCGCCTTTACGGCGATCAAGGCGGCATCGAGATCGAGCCGGAGCTGGCGATCGTGACCGAGAAGCATAATACGATCCTTAATATCGCGCCGCAGACCGACAACAAGTCGATCCATATCGAAGATGCGTTCCTGAACGAGGTCCGCCATTTCGTCGATAGCGTGCGCGCGGGCAGCAAGCCGATCAGCCCGGTCGAGGACGGCGTAGCCGTCATGCGGATGCTGTGCGGCATCTACGAATCCGCGCGTACCGGCGAAGAAGTCCGCCTGTAGTTCGACTATAGGAGCGAGAAGGAGACGATGAGATGAGATTAGGCATTAGCACATATAGCTTGTATCAAGCGTTGGCGTCCGGCGAATTGGATATCCTCGGCGTTGTCGATTGGATAGCGGACCAAGGCGCCGAGCATGTCGAGATCGTGCCGGTCGGATTCGAACTCGCCGGCAACCTGGAGCTCGCGGATGCGATTCGCGAGAAAGCGACAGCGCGAGGAATCGCGGTCTCGAATTATGCCATCGGCGCGAATTTCGCGGTCGACACGGAGGAAGCGTATCGGGCGGAGATCGAGCGGGTCAAGGCGGAGGTGGACCTTGCCGCCCGATTGGGCGTCAAGCTGATGCGGCATGACGTGGCCCGGAGCGATGACACGTCGATTCGTCATTTTAACGCGGTCTTGGGCAAACTGGCGGCAGCATGCGGCGAGATCGCGGATTACGCGGCGGCATACGGCATGACGACAAGCGTCGAGAATCACGGCTATTTCGTGCAGGCCAGCGATCGCGTCCAGGCGCTTGTCCAAGCGGTGAACCGGCCGAATTTCCGGACGACGCTTGATATCGGCAATTTCGTCTGCGTCGACGAAGATCCGGTGGCGGCCGTCCGCAACAATTTGCCGTATGCCTCGATGGTGCACGTCAAGGACTTCTACCGCAGGCCGTCGTATCGCAATCCGGGGGAGGGATGGTTCCAGAGCGCTAGCGGCAGCTACCTGCGCGGCGCGATCGCCGGTCATGGCGATTTGGATCTGGCCGAGAGCCTTCGCTTGATTAAGCGGAGCGGTTATGACGGATATGTTTCGTTGGAGTTCGAAGGGCTGGAGGAGTGCAAGAAGGGAACCATCCTCGGCTTGGCCAACGTGAGAAGACTGTGGGATGAGGCATAGTCGGAAGCAAGCGGAACGTGGGAAGAAGAGGCAAGGGCGTCATTCGACGCTCTTGTCTTTTCGTTATTCGCGCTGCTCGACTTCACGTGATTTTGGCGATCGGGTGCATAGAACGCGCCTATTTGCCCATACTGATGGTTAGCAATTATTACAATGGTCGCAGTGCATAATAGGGACTCGCCACCTCTTGTCGAATCATGTAGAATGAAAGCATGTTAAGCGGAAGGGATGAAAGAGCAGCATGGCATATAAAGTCGTTCAGCAGATAGAAATCAAGGATATGAACAACGAACCGATCCACGTCGTCGACTTCACGTACGGCACCGTCGCCACCCCGTTCCAAATCGGAGGCATCGCCATCGTGCCTAAGATCGGCTTGAAGGAGTTCGACGTCGTGTACGATAAACGCACGGACGAGGTCGAGCGCTTCGAAGTCGAACGCCTGGAATATGACATGCGTACCAATCCCGTGACGGGCACCATCATATTGAAGTCCGCTACGCTGATTCTCGGCTTGCACGATGTTGGACAAGTTTAGGATGACACGAAAAAAATAAATGCGAAAGCCGCGCCCAGCGCGGCTTTTTTGCGTTCGATCGGCATGCGGAAAGGCTAACCGGCGATGTCATGCGGCCGAAAAAGGGACATGAAAGGCGACATTCGCTAATATACTTGCTCCTACAGACAGCCACTGCCAACGAAGGAGGGATGCCAGCTGATCACGTTTAAAGGGGTGAATAAGCATTTTGGCGGCCTGCACGTGCTGAAGGACATCGATCTGCACATTGATCCGGGCGAAGTCGTCGTGGTCATCGGTCCGTCCGGCTCCGGCAAGAGCACGCTGCTGCGCTGCATGAACCGGCTGGAGACGATATCCAGCGGGGAGCTGTCCGTGCTCGGTATGCCGCTCGGCGGGCGGAAAGCGGATGTCAACCGGCTTCGCCGCGACATCGGCATGGTGTTCCAGCATTTCAATCTGTATCCGCATCGAACCGTACTGGACAATATTACGCTGGCACCCGTTCAGGTATTAGGACAGTCGAAGTCGGAGGCGGAGGCGCTCGCCCGTCATTTGCTGGCCAAAGTGGGGATTCCCGAGAAAGCGGAGGTCTTCCCGTCCCAGCTGTCGGGCGGGCAGCAGCAGCGCGTGGCGATCGCCAGAGGGCTCGCGATGAAGCCGAAAATCATGCTGTTCGACGAACCGACCTCTGCGCTGGACCCGGAGATGATCGGCGAGGTGCTAGCGGTCATGAAGCAGCTGGCGAGGGAAGGCATGACGATGGTCGTTGTGACGCACGAGATGGGGTTCGCGCGCGAGGTCGCGGATCGGGTCATTTTCATGGACGAGGGACGGATTGTCGAGGAGGGGGCACCGGCGGTGTTCTTCGGCCAGCCGAAGGCGGACCGCGCGAAGCTGTTCTTAAGCCGGGTGCTCAATCATTAAGCCGGATACGTGAATCGAACGACAGGGGGGTTCCAATCATGTTGAGATGGAGAAGCATCCGAATGCTCGGCGTCATGCTCGCCGCGGTCATGTTCATCGCGTCCGCGTGCGGAACGAAGAACGATAACGCGGGCGGAAGTAACGGCGGGACCGATGGCGGCAATGCCGCAGGCGGTGCCGCGAACGCCGAAGCGCCAGCGGACGAAGGGGTGCTCAAGGAAATCAAAGAGCGGGGCAAGCTCGTCGTCGGCGTCAAGTTCGATACGAAACTCTTTGGCTTGAAAGATCCCGGCAGCGGCGCGGTCGAGGGCTTCGACGTCGACATTGCCAAGCAGGTGGCCAAGAAGGTGCTGGGAGATGAAACGAAGCTGGAGCTGAAGGAAGTCACATCGAAGACGCGCATCCCGATGTTGAACAACGGCGAGATCGACCTGATTGTCGCGACGATGACGATTACGGAGGAGCGGAGGAAGGAAGTCGACTTCTCCGACGTCTACTTCAAAGCAGGCCAATCGCTGCTCGTCAAGAAAGGCAGCGCAATCACGGGCATCGCGGACGTGACGAAGGATACGAAGGTGCTCGGCGTAAAAGGCGCGACCTCGATCAAGAACATCGAAGATAAAATTCCGGGTCTCAAGGTGCAGCAATACGAGAACTACCAGGAAGCCTTCACCGCGCTGCGGGCCGGCAAGGGAGATGCGCTTACGACGGACAACGCCATCCTGTACGGCATGACCAAGCAGGACGATAATTACGAGGTCGTGGGCGGGACGTTCACCGACGAGCCGTACGGCATCGCCATCAAGAAGGGCGAATCGGCGCTCGTCGCGCTCGTGAACGAAACGATCAAGGAGCTGCAGGCTAGCGGCGAATATGCCGCCATCTACGAGAAGTGGATCGGCGAGAAGCCGCCCGCGGAATAGAGTTCGCTTATGCCGGACCTCACGGTGTTGACCGATCACTGGGAGACGTTCCTGCTCGGACTTCGCAACACGCTGCTGGCCAGTCTGCTGGCGCTCGTCGGCAGCTTCGCGGCCGGAACGCTGATCGCCGTCATGCGGATCTCTAATTGGCGCGCGCTCCGCGTCCTCGGCACGGTGTACGTGGAGGTATTTCGTAATATCCCGCTCTTGCTCGTCGTTTACGTTTTCTTCCTCGGACTTCCCGCTTTGGGCATTGCGCTGAACGGATTCGTCTCCGGCACGCTGGGGCTCATCGTCTACACCTCCGCGTTCATCGCCGAAGCGGTCCGGGCCGGAATCTTGGCCGTTCCGAAAGGACAAATGGAGGCGGCGCGTTCGTCGGGGCTCTCGTATGCGCAGGCGATGAGACATGTCGTGCTTCCCCAAGCGGTGCGGATCGTCATCCCGCCGATGACGAACCAGTTCCTGAATCTGGTCAAAAATTCGTCCGTGCTCGGCGTCATCGCCGGCATGGACCTCATGTATTATGGCGATATCATTAACCTGGAGACGTACGACACCGTCGACACGTACATGTTCGTCGCGATGTTCTACCTGGTGCTGACGCTGCCGCTCGCCTATACTTCCCGGCTGCTCGAGCGCAGGCTGGCACGCGGCGGGTAAGGAGGGACGAAGATGGATTTCAAGCAGGCTTATTCGGCCGATAACGTCCTGTTTCTGCTCGAAGGCTTCGGGATGACGCTTCGGCTCGCTTTGCTCGCCATCGCGCTAAGCTTTCTGCTGGGGCTTGCGGTCGGTATCATTTGTTATGCACGCATTCCGATCGTTTCCAAGCTGCTGGGCCTGCTCGTAGAGATGGTGCGGAATTTGCCGCTGCTGCTCATTATTTTCTTCGCCCGCTACGGGCTGCCTGAATTCGGCATCCAGCTGAGCCTGTTCTGGGCCGCCATCTTGGCGCTCACCGTCTTCGAAGCGGCGATGATCGCCGAGATCGTGCGGAGCGGTCTCAAGTCCGTGGACCGTGGACTGGTGGAGGCGGCCCGTGCGTCGGGGCTTGGCGCCGTGCAGACGCTTCGCCACGTCGTGCTGCCGATCGGCCTGAGGCGCATGGTGCCGCCGCTCGTCAGCCAGTTCATCTCGCTGCTGAAGGACACGTCGCTCACGGTCATTATTAGCTTGGCCGAGTTGACGCATAACGCCAACATTATCATGGGGCAGAATATCAATATCGTGCTGCCGACGCTGCTGCTCGTGGCGGCGCTCTATTTCGCGGTTAACTATGCGCTGTCGCTGGCGGCTCGAAGGCTGGAAGTCCGGCGGCATGCATAACTTACGGGCGGCTGCGAACAGCACATTTACAACCCTTACAAAGCGCCGAAAGGCGCTTTTTCCTGTTTCACGCAACCTGATATGGTCCAGTTACGTTTATAGAGTAATGGTTATGTCGGATGAAGTCGAAAATTTTTTTGTAAGAGAATGGCGGAACGTGTTAGAATGAACCGACATCAAAACTAGTTCGGAATACCTAGTCAATCTATGACTGCAACGAGGGCTGCGCATTATGAATGAAATCTCGCTCGATTTTTTGACGATACTGCTTCCGTCTTATGTTTATTTCTATATGGCGATCACGCTGTACGTCCGCAACCGCAAGAGTCCGCATAACCGCGTCGCATCGCTGCTCATGCTGTCGCTGCTCTCTTATTTCATGGGGGAATATATTAAATCGACCTTGTACAGTACGTACGAGGTGCCGATCGTCCTCTACTGGAACGCGCCGATGCTCCTGCTGACGATCAGCCTGCTCATCCATCTCTGCCTGTTGATCAGCGGGACGTTAAGCAATCTGGCGAACTGGCTCATACCGGCCGTTTACGGTCTCCCGTTCACGTTATACGCGACGCTGCTCGTATCGTATGACGATCGGTCGTTGTATAACCCCGAAGTGAACGGTGGGGAAAGTCCGCTGCATCCGCTCATTCTGGTGCTGGCGATCTCGTTCGTCGGCGGTTATATTTTATCGTCCGTCCTCATCTTGACGGTCGGTTGGCGCCGTTCGCATAATCCGAGGCAGCGCAAGGTGCTTCAATTGCTGCTGCTTAGCTTGCTTACGATGTTCGGCTGGTTCGTGCTGGTGACGGTCTTGCTTCAGAACGGCATCACGACAAGTCCCGAATCGATGGCGTTGTACTTCTCTGGCTGCTTGCTGTGGGTGCTCGCGCTTCGCATCATCGTGAACAAGTACGATTTTCTTCCGGACTACCGGCAGCTGTTCCACACGTTGTTCGAATCGGGACCGAATGCGATTATACTGCTGGACAAGCTCGGGACGGTCAAACAAATGAATCCTCGCGCAGCGCTTCTATTCGGCTCCGGGGACGAAGCGGCAGATCCTGCGGGCGCCTTATGCTTCGATGATGGCACCACGCTGCGCGAGCACATGCAAGATCGCAAGTCCGGCACACGCCCGCAGGCCGACGGTGAGCTGCACGTCGGAATGCCGGGTAGCGGCCGAACCGAGTTTCTATTCCATGCGGATGTGCTGCCAGGGGTCGACGAGGAGCTGCTTGTGCTGCATTTGACGGACGTCACCCGGCTGAAGGAAGCCGAACGCCGCTTGGCCGAATCCGAGCAGCGGTACCGCCAGCTGGCCCATCATGACACGTTAACCGGATTATACAACCGGATGGCGATCAACGAGCAGGCGGATGGCCTTATGAAGCGCAGACGTCGGTTCGCGCTCGTGCTGATTGATTTGGATAATTTCAAATGGGTCAACGACACGTTCGGTCACGTGGCCGGCGATCAATTTCTCGTCCATATCTCCTCCTGCTTGCGGAGCGCATCCGGCCCGAACGACATGCTCGGGCGGCTGGGCGGAGACGAGTTTGTCATTCTCATTCCTGACCCGGTTCGGGCAGAGGAGCTGCTGGGCGATATTTCCGCTCGACTCGGGCCGCTCGGCCAGCAGCCTTTCCAGATCGGTCAGGAGCGGATTCCGGTCTCCTACAGCGCCGGTGTCAGCGAGTTTCCTTCGGATGGTCTGTCGTTAACGGAACTGCTGCGCAGCGCGGACGAGGCCATGTACCGGGTGAAACGTAACGGCAAAAACGGCATATCGGTCTATGCGTCGTAACGATCTAGACGAGGAATAGAAGAGAAGCGGCTTTGCAGGATAATCTGCGAAGCCGCTTTTTTGACATTTTGGAACGTATGGCGGGAGCCCCGGCTACGCGCTGAAAATATTGCCCGGTTGACCCATCCAAATATAGATCGCCATCAAGGCGAACAGCAGGAAACAGAAGTTGACGGCGACGAACAGGCATCGCATCGCAAGCGAACGGTGAAAGTTGAACAGCGTCTGCCAGGTGCCGCTGCCTTCGATAATGAAGAGCAGGAAGAGGGTGTGCAGGATCGTATGGCCGACGACCTCCGTCTCGCCAAAGACCGAAGCGGTGAACAGAAATATGCCGGTTACGAGTAAGGCGGTAAAGCGGTTCATGAGGCCGACGATGAATGCCCAGGCCAAGCCGAGCTCGACGAAGGCGGAGATCAAGACGAAATCTTCGACCGTAAACCCCATCGTCGGCAGCCCGTAGTCATGCATCACGGTGCAGGCAAGCTTGGCGAGTGTCAGCTTCTCCATGGCAAGCCAAGCGAGCGACAGGCCCGTGAAGACGTACATCACATGCGTGCCGGTCCGATTCCACTTGGTGTTGGCGGTGACAAGACAATAAATGATACCTACGTAGAACATATAATCCAAGCTGTGGAATAGGCCGTAGACCGTTATTGTACGGATGTACAGGAAGGCAAGCGCAGCGCCGCTGACCGTAAGGAGCTTCTTGTGGACAAGCCCGGCAATGGCGGTGATCATCAAGACGTACTGCCACCAGGCGTCCAACGGGAATTCGGGCGCCAAGTACGTGCCGGTGAGCAGCTGCAGCACGAGGCCGATGCCGAGACCAACGCGAAGAATGCCCATTTTATACGGCACGAACCGATTCAGAAAGCCGTGCAGACTCCGCACGATGGGAACGCGTTCAAGTGGACCCGCCAGCACGGAGCATAGCAGCAGCCCCGCGATCGTCAGGCCAAACCAATAGAGGAACCCGTTGGTGAGCACCTTCGACATCGGCTGGGGCGTCCAAGAGAAATCGTCGATGAACCATTTGACGTGCGCGTACATCGCGCTCCACCTCGGGAGCGTTAAAACCATCAATGAATCACCTCCTTTGCTGGCACGGAGGTTACACGTACAGGTAGTTGGATGTGAGATAAAGGGCGATACAAGCGGCATGAGGGGAGATAGGCTGGAAAAGGGGCAGGCACAAAGAACGATCGTACCAGACCATGCCGTCTTGGTGCTGTTGTCGGTCAACAAAGCTTACATCCAATGCGCGCGTGGTACGAGTAACCGGGTTGTGCAAAGTGATATAGCCGCGTAGCGAAATAATCGTATCACATCAAAATTGAAATGTAATCGACATCAGCGGAAAAAATGACAAAATAACGTCTAAGTGACATAAATAATAGAAAAGTGTAAAAATTGTTAATTGTAAATAAATTGGAAGAAGAACGAGGGGGTGATGGGGCTAAAACGCGAATGTTCCCATGGTACCACATGTCCGTATACTTGAATATGCATATGGACGGGAACGTTCATGCAACGGGCACAATAAAAACCTTCTCCCGAACGCGCTAGGGCAGTCCGGGAAAAGGTTATTTGGCTCTAACCGATATTTTGCAGCGTACGATTGACTTCATTGATGCTGCCCGTTGTTCGTTCATTGCCTTGCAGCAAATTCTCGACCGTCGCAAGCAGCTCTTGCAGCGAGGCGCTGGCCTGCTCGGCGGCAGCGGCCAGATGGCCGGTCGACGATTTGATCGTATCGACGGAATCCGTCATTTGCGTCATATGATTGCCGTAGCCGTCCGAAATCCGATTCAAGTTCGCGATGGCGCGATCGATGCTCTCAAAGGCGGATTTGGTATTGTTCGACAGGGCGTAGCTTTGCTCCATCTGAACCGATACCTGCTCCATCCGTCCGAGTGTCGCGTTGGATTGCAGGGAGAAGGCGTTCAGACGGCTGGAGATTTCGTCTGCTGCGCCGCCCGCCATGTCGGCAAGCTTACGGATCTCCGAGGCGACTACGGCGAAACCTTGCCCGTGCTCGCCCGCGCGGGCCGCTTCGATGCTGGCGTTGAGCGACAGCAGATTGGTTTGGCTGGCGATTTCCTTGATGGTTTCGCTGAATTGGCTCGTCTGCGCGAGCTGGCGAATCAGTTCGCCGAATTCCGCGGTCATGGCGTCGGTGTCGGCCTTGAAGCGGGTCAGCGCGTCGAGGAGCTGTGCCATCTGCTCCTGTCCCGACTTCGACAGCTCGCCGGTGCTCCATGCCTCTTGACGAAGCGTCGCGCTTGAATCGGCGATCGAACGCGTCATGTCGGCCAGGACGCTCACTTTGTCGTCGATTTCAACCGTGGCTTCCATCTGGACGGACGATCCGGATGCGATTTGCTGGAATGCGTGCGACATTTCCTGGAATGACGTCATATTCTGGCTGCTATTCGCCGAGATATCGCCCATATTAACCGAAAGCTTCTTCACGAATCCGATGAGCTCGTCCTTCTGCGCCTGCTGCGCCGCGAGCAGCTGCTCGGTCTCGGCACGGGAAGCCTCGATTTCCTTCATGACGTAGTTCGATACCCGCAGCAGCGAGAAGAACAGAATGTTCAGCAGCACGTAATAGACGACATAGGCGCTAGCCGCATTGCGGTCATCCGTCTGGGATATCAGGAAAATGAGCATGCCTAGCCCCCATGCACTGGTGCCAGCCGTCAGCGGCAGACGCATATAAATGAGAGACATCAGAATCGCGTAGTAGATCAGGAAGACATTATTCAGGTCCGGCGTGACGATCATTAAATACGTGGAGCTGACCAAGGTTCCCGCTATCGCATAATACCCGATAACCCGTATGCCCTTGCGCAAGTAGTGTAAAATGCCGAACACGGCCGTGTTGGCGAGCGAAATACCGATCGTGATCATGCTGGAGACCGTAATCGAATCCAGCGCGAACACGGACATAAGCGAAAGGCCGGCTACGATCAGGAGCGCGACGAGCACGACTTTGTTGCGGCGGATCAAATCCCGCTCGTGCGAAGAATAACAGGCGTCGCGGGGTTGTTGCGGTTGAGAAGCTTTTTGCATGGCAGTCTTTACCTTCTTTCTAGTTGTAGATGCAGATATTGGGCAAGGAAAAGTTGCTAGAATCGACACATGTTTAATATCGGCAGTCGGATGTTTGGATTTTAGATATGGAATCAATGATCTCATCTCCTCCGCGATATCGGCTTGCTTCATTATCCTGTTCGAACGGGTAATGAAGTCCAAGCTTAATAAGGGAGGGAAGCTGGATGCCGAATACGAAATTGACTTCTAGCCAGCTGGAGACGCTGCGGCGCCTGCTCGAAGAGGAGCGAGAGCGGCTGAACGCGCATTTTGAGGACGAGGAATCCGAGAATGGTCTGCGCGGAACGAACGAGACCGAATCGGTCGGAGAGTTGTCCGCGTATGATAATCATCCGGGCGATCTGGGCACGGAGACGTTCGAGCGAGAGCGTGATCTGGCCATTGACGATAACTTTCGCCAGAAACTTGCGGAGACCGAGGATGCGCTTGAGCGTCTGGATAGCGGAGAGTACGGCATATGTGCGATATGTCGGCAGCCGATCCCTTATGAGCGTCTCGAGGCGCTGCCCGCGACCACGCGCTGCGTCACGGATGCGTCGGTCGGTGCGGAGGTGGGAAGCGGGACGGATGCCCGCCCTTCGGTATCCCAGCTGAACGCGGATGAAGAGCGGACAAGGCAGGCGGCCCGATTCGACGACGCCGGTGCATGGGAGCGGCTGGAAGCTTACGGCAACGCGAGCGATACGGTGACAACGGGGAACAAGCGGAAGTAAATAAAGCGATCCTGGCGCCAGAATGGCGAAGGATCGCTTTTTGTCGCGAGCTGGTTCCCGAAGCGAGGGAACCGAAAAGAAGAGCGACCGTGAGGTTCGCTCTTCTTTCGGATCTATGTTGGCTTTGGCATAACAATGGTGTCATGCGCTAGCCACGATGCGTTAGTTGTTGTCGTTGCTGTTGCGCGCTCTCGCTTCTCCGCCTTTGCGTCCTGCTTCTTCGCGGCTCATTTTGCCGTCTTCACCGTCATCGTTATTGCGGCCGCGGTTGTCGTCGCTGCGGGACTCGCCGCCTTTGCGCCCGATTTCTTGATAGAATTCCTTGTCGTGATTGCGGGAGGTCGCTTCGCCGCCCTTTTCGCCGATCTCCTGATAGAACTCCTTGTCGTGCGTGCGCGAAGTCTCCTCGCCGCCTTTGCGGCCGATTTCTTGATAGAATTCCTTGTCATGATTGCGCGCGGTTGCTTCTCCACCCATACGTCCTGCTTCTTCACGGCTCATTTTGTCGTTGTTTGCCATTTCGAATCACTCCTTAGTGGGTTTTATGAACTTGCTACATGTTCTCTTTACCCTTGTCCACTCCATCAAAACGCCGTTTGTTGTATTTGGTAATGTTCTCCTAGGACCAATGGCATATACACGCGAGCGCATCTACGACCTTTAAGCCGCCGTTTTTTGCTACCACAAGCCACCGGCATCGTATATAATAGATGCATCTTCGAGGAAAAGTCAGGTGAGGGAATTGGAGAAGGCGATTGCGGAGCGCATCGTACGGCGCCTGCTCGAGGCATCCGGGAGCACGGCTACCGTCATATTGAAGGGCAGCTTTCCCGGAGGCCGCATGATCGGAGGCAAATACAGCTTAGCGACGCATACCATCACGATGTATCTGACTGAAATCGCCAGCCAATGCGTGCAGCTGTTTGGCTCGGATGAACAGCTGGCCGAATATTTCGAGGTCGTGCTTGCTCATGAACTCGGCCACGCCGAAGATCCCTGCTTGGCGGAACTCGCCGGAAGCCTGGAGCAGCACAAGACGGCCATGGAATCGGCGAGAGTCGCGCTGCTCATCGAAGAGAACGCCTGGTCATATGCCATGAAGCTGTTGCCCCATGCCGAGCCGGCTTTCGTCGACCGCATCATCGAGCACTCGCTGGCGAGTTATTTCAAGGCGATCGAGCAAGCACCCGCCTGAATCGATAGATAGCGTCTGCTGCCGGCAGACGCTTATTTGCGCAATGCGCACGCAAGCATTCGCGAGTGAACCGAATGCATGCCAGGTTTCATACGATTAGACTTATTAAGATGGGGCGCAGCAGCCGGAATGCGTGAATCCTCATCATCGAGGTGGTAGACAGATGATAGCGGAGCGCGTCGAAGCGGTTCGGGAAGCGGTGGAACGCCGCTGCGAGCTGCTCTCGATTCAATATATTGTTGCGGAACAGGCGTCTGTTCAGGATATGGAACCGTCACGGGAGCGGCTGGAGCGAGACATCGCCGAACTGCTCGCCATGCTGGATCCGCGGTGGGACGCGAATTCGCGTAAGCCTCCGGTCAAAATCAGGCATGATAATGAGTGGCGGACGGTCCTTTCGGAACGCGGGGAATATTTGCTGGCTGCGGTGGCCGAGGCGGATTTGTTCGGCGTCTCGCCCGCCGCTCCGGCAGCCAAGCGATTCGTTCGGCTCCTCGAGGCATCCGGGGATTGTGGCGAATTGCGCCGGGAAGTCATCTCGTTGCCGGAGCAGGCCGTCTTGGCGTACGGGGCGTGGTTGGCGCAGACGACGGATCGCGAACGAGGCGTTCGCGTGTGGTTGGCTTCTCCGAACGGCGAATTCGCGCAATCCGAATTGACCGGCGAACAAGCGCAAGCCGCGTGCGCGCATATATCGCAAGTGGACGAATCGAGCGAACGGTTCGAGATAGCGGGCATGCTCACGCATTGGGACACGGGCAAAAGAGCGTATCGAATCGCATCGGAAGGGACCGAATATGCCGGTCGCGCGGACCGCAAGCTGAGCGGCAAGCTGCAAGAGCTGGACGCAAGCGGAAAGCGGCCGCCGCTGCGGGCGGAAGCGGTCATCGAACGTCGAATGGCCGTTCGCCCGCTTACGGGAAACCGAATCTCGGCTGACTGGCTGATGGAAGTGGACACGGATATCGGGGTCGATCCCTCAGAGACGTTATTTGCGCTGGAGGACATCGCGGGACGGGTTCGTACGCTGCTGGAGAGCGACGACGCCGGTTTCGGCGGTTTGGGCATGACGGAAGACGAATTCGGGTATTATGCGAACCAGCTTGACGAACTCCGCGCCAGCAATCCGTTGAAAGGCGCCCTTCGTTATCTGGACCGGCAGGATGCCGCGCAAGCCGCCGAGCTTATGGGCGAAGGGCGTGCAATCGCCAGATGGATCGAGCTCTTGAACGGATCGGTTGCCGCCCTGGAGGACATGGATACCTCGCCTGCGGCACGATCCAAGATTGCCAGCCAGCTGACTAGGGCGGTCTCGGCCGCTTATCCCGATCTCGTGGCGCTGCGCTCGCGGCTGGAACGCATGTCGACCGCGCTGCGGCAAGTCTTGGATCGCCAGTGAACCTGGCATGCCGAACATGGCTGCCCAAAATCCGTTTGACGGATTGAGTTGATGCGCCTCAGCTTGTATAATAAGGCGAGAAAAAAGACTAAAAGAAAAGGTGTCATTCATGAGTATATTGAACGTAGAGCGGCTCAGCCACGGCTTCGGCGACCGCGCGATTTTTAACGACGTTTCGTTCCGACTGCTGAAGGGTGAGCATATCGGCTTGGTCGGCGCGAACGGTGAAGGCAAATCCACCTTCATGAACATTATTACGGGCAAGCTGCAGCCAGACGACGGAAAGGTCGAGTGGTCGAAGCGGATGCGCGTCGGTTATCTGGACCAGCATGCGGTGCTCAGCAAGGGCATGACGATCCGCGACGTGCTGAAAGGCGCCTTCCAATACTTGTTCGACATGGAGCAGGAAATGAACGACATGTACGGCCGAATGGGCGAGGTTAGCCCCGAAGAGCTGGAGCGGCTGCTTGAAGACGTCGGCACGATTCAAGATACGCTGACGAACCAGGATTTCTACATGATCGATTCCAAAGTCGAAGAGACGGCGCGCGGTCTGGGCTTGACCGATATCGGCCTGGACAAGGATGTTCACGACCTCAGCGGCGGCCAGCGGACCAAGGTGCTTCTGGCGAAGCTTCTTCTTGAGAAGCCGGATATCCTGCTCCTCGACGAGCCGACGAACTATCTGGACGAAGTGCATATTGAATGGCTGAAGCGCTATTTGCAGGAATACGAGAATGCCTTTATCCTTATTTCTCACGATATTCCGTTCCTGAACAGCGTCATCAACCTGATTTATCATATGGAGAATCAAGAGTTGAACCGCTACGTCGGTGATTATGACCACTTCTTGAAAGTGCACGAGATGAAGAAGCAGCAGCTCGAATCCGCCTACAAGCGGCAGCAGCAGGAAATCGCGGACCTGAAGGACTTCGTGGCGCGGAACAAGGCGAGCGTGGCGACCCGCAACATGGCGATGTCCCGCCAGAAGAAGCTCGACAAGATGGATGTGATCGAGCTGGCGAAGGAGAAGCCGAAGCCGCAGTTCAACTTCAAGGACGCCCGCACGAGCGGCAAGCTTATTTTCGAGACCAAAGAGCTCGTCATCGGCTACGACAGTCCGCTGTCGAGACCGCTCGATCTGCGCATGGAACGCGGACAGAAGATCGCGCTCGTCGGCGCGAACGGCATCGGCAAGACGACGCTGCTCCGCAGCATCCTGGGCGAAATTCCGGCGCTGTCGGGATCGGTTCAGCTGGGCGAAACGCTGCATATCGGCTACTTCCAGCAGGAGATGAAGGAAGCGAACTACAACACGTGCATCGACGAGATCTGGAACGAGTTCCCTTCGTTGAATCAGTTCGAGGTACGCGCGGCGCTCGCCAAGTGCGGTCTGACGACCAAACATATCGAGAGCAAGGTCGCCGTGCTCAGCGGCGGCGAGAAAGCCAAGGTCCGCCTGTGCAAGCTGATCAACCGCGAGACGAATTTGCTCGTGCTCGACGAGCCGACGAACCACTTGGACGTCGACGCGAAAGACGAGCTGAAGCGCGCGCTTAAAGCGTACAAGGGCAGTATTCTGCTGATCTCCCACGAACCGGAATTTTACCGCGACGTGGTTACGGATACGTGGAACTGCGAATCTTGGACGACGAAGGTGTTCTAAGACGGAGCGCGAACGAGGCAGATTTAGAACCATGGCAGCCGATGGCTGCCATGGTTCTTTTTATGCGGATTGAAAGGGCGTGATACGGAGGAATTTTTCCGTTATTACCCAGTTCGATGCAGGGAAAAGCGAATACGGCGGAGAATAAAATAAGCAGGATGTCAGAAACTCTGCGAGGAGTGATCATGTGGATCAAGAAGGAAATGTTCTCGTTATTGACCAGATGGATCTTAGAAACATCCGTTATCTCATCGCAAGCCGTAACCAGTCGCTGCTAACGGCGCTTATTACGGAAGCCGACGTGCATGCCATTAATTTAGAGGGGGTCGACGAGGTGCGAATCGTGCCGGATCGGCTGGAACGCGAGCACGAGCTGCTTCGGGACGATATCCGCATTACGCTTCACCGCTATCATCGCAACAAGCCGGAATGGACGGCGGCCGCTCATTAAGAGCGGTCTTTTTTTTGCTTAGAGAAATCATCGGACAATAGAAATTGTTTGCCAAAAGGCTTCCGTTCCTTTGAAAAATATGGTAGATTAATGAATGAGAACGTTTGTTCTGATTAAAGCGTGCCGTACGCCTTTCAAGCGCACGGTTCATGCAAAGAGGATGGTGCCTGCGTGCTGGACCGGTTTCAGGAAATTGAAGAGGTTGTCGCGTTTATCCATGACCACATCGACGAACCGCTCCCGCTTGAGAGGCTTGCCCGCGTCGCATCATACAGCCCCTATCATTTTACGCGAATATTCAAGGAGAGAGTGGGGCTTCCCCCGCTATATTACGTATCGTCGCATCGGCTTAGCCTCGCGAAGGAGCTGCTGTTGACGACGAATTTAAGCATACGCGACATCGGACTTGAGATCGGACAACAGAGCTTAGGCACTTTTACTACCCGGTTCACCGAACGGGTAGGCATGACACCTGCCCAGTTTCGGGCTTGCGGCGAAGAAGCCGACGGCAGCCTGCGTCATTTGCGAACGCTCGGCGATTGGCGAGTGCCCCATTCCGCGCCTAAAGGCCGGCAGCAAATCGAAGGTCGCGTTGCGGCCGATACGCCGTTCGAAGGGATTGTGCTGATCGGCTTGTTCGCCAAGCCGATCCCGGAAGGGCTGCCGATTTTCGGGACGCTCATTCCGGCGCTCGGCGCCTTCCGATTTACCGACGTGAAGCCGGGCGTTTATTACTTAATGGCAACCGCGGTCGCCTGGGAGATGGGCGCGAAGGAAGCGCTGCTGCCGCGCGCTACGCTTCGCTCCCGCACCAGAATTCCGATCGTCGTCGAGCCCGGCATCGAAGTGCCGTACCAGGACGTGACGTTATACGAGCCGAGGCTGGACGATCCGCCCATCCTCATCTCGCTTCCGCTGCTCATGCAGCGATTCTTAAGCAGAATGGCTCGCCACGGGGGATAACACTAGGGAAAGACAGCCGATTAATAATACAGGCGCAATCCAGCCGGTTATATAGTCAACTCCGAGTATCCGACACAGACGTGGACCGTTAGCGGTTAGAAAGGCTGCATGCCAAGCGTATCGATTTTCTCGCCAGTTACGTCTACGCCCATCCTGGCGGTGATTTCTCTGTAGTGGCCGCCGCGCCGTTTGACCGGACTACCGTCTACTTCGCCCAAGTTCGCTTCGAGGCCGTTCAGCACCATCGTCGAGACGCCGAAGCCGGGCTGCCCGAGTCCTTTTGCCTTTTGCTCCGAAGTGGGCTTCCATTTGCCAACCATCACGTCATGTCCCGAAGGTTTGGGCGTTTGCGGCGTCATCCAGAATAGTATCGCGGTCATATAACCGATCTTCCCGTCTGCCGCGACGATCTCCGGATCACGCAGGAGCACGTTTTTATCGCCATAGATGATCGCGCTGAACAAGCCGTAATTGAAATTCCAGCTGAGCATGATCGGACCGCGGCCATAATACCGTTTGCCTTCATAACCGGGATAGAGCGCGCTGCTGTTTTTATCCACGAACGGGTCCATGTTTTTGCCGGTGCGTCCGGCGATATTTTCATTCCAGAACAAGCCCCAGCGCAGTGGACCGCCGGGAGCGGCATCCCAGCCGCCGCCGGTTTCATGCGACAGATGGGCGAGGAAGGCGGCCAGCTCGCGTTTGCGGTCTTTGGCGAAGCCTTCCTTCAGGAAAGTGCCGAAGTCGACGATTTCGGTTCGTAGGATTTGTTTCTTGTTCGAGGCCGAGTTGAAGTCGTCTGCTCGCGAGACGAGTGTTTCGACCTTGGCCTCTTTGTCCAGCCGCAATATTTCCTGGGCGTTCGAGCCGATCCTCGTATGGATCTTCAATTTCAAGTTAGCCGCTTCGGTAACCGCCGCAATGAGATTGCCATAGGAGAAGTAGTCGGTCTGGTTCGTCTTGTAATACTCCTTTCCTTGCGCGGCGGAGAACCATTGCGATGATCCGAGACGGTAAGGAAACAGAGCCTCGAAGTCTTCCTCCGGCAGCAGCGTTTTGACGGTATCGACCGCTTGGGCCGCGCCGTACTCCGCATCGATGCCGTCCCATTCTCTGCGGATTTCTCGCTTGCTTAGCACCCGGTTCTCGCCGACAAGCAGCGCGCTGCCTTTGTTCGCCTGTTGCGAATGGGCGACGGTCTCGGATGCCGGAGCAGCATGGTCGGCTGCGGCGGCGAGCGGCGAAGACAACAGAGCCAAGCCAAGGGTTACGGGGACGGCGCGTTGAACGAATCTGCTTCTATAAGCGGCACTCCATTTGCTCATCACAATTCTCCTTTTATACAGAAAATTTGTTATCCACACTAATTATTGGGAAGAGATGAAGGTTTGTATATAGTCAAGGTCGCCTGCGCCCGTTAAGGCGTGAACAGGCGGAAGGAGCGGACTGTCGTCGAAAGAAAGCGTTTTTAAATTGATAAACGTCCAAAGACCCGCATGAATGCTGTAAATCAATGTGAAGGAATAGCGAACCCGTGCGGCGTATGAGTCTGGCTGTCCATGCAAGCAGTCCGCTTGAATCGTGCACGGCTTTTTAATCTATGGATTGGCACGTGTTGGAATAATGAGGGGTGTGTCTGCGAATAGTATGAGGAAGAGATAAAGGAAGGACTATGCCATGTTGAACCGGATCAAACAGGCTGGCGCCAGAAACCGGATCCAGCGCTCGGCCGGACAAGAGCCCAACAGCGAGCCGCTGCCGCTGCGGACGGAGTTGAAATCCAATGTGGATTGCATGCTGGCGATCTTGAAGTCGCCGGACGACTTGATCGTCCGTCACTTTACGATCGGTGCCAGCCATCTTCCTGTCGCGCTGATGTTCATAGACAGTCTAGTCGACAAGGACCTGGTACAAAGCCAGGTGATGAAGCCTTTATTGCAGCACTTCGAGAACGACGGGAACGATCTGTATCATCAAGCGATCCAATTAGTCGTCAGTGAAGTGCTGACATCCGTTGACGTCGAAGTTCTGGAGACTCAGGAAGAGGTCTTGAATACGATACTTGGCGGCGATACGGTGCTGTTCCTGGGCGGCAGCCGGCAGGCGGTGGCCATCGGCAGCGCCGGCTGGAAGAGCCGTAGCGTCGAAGAGCCGTTAACCGAGTCGAACATTCGCGGCTCCCGCGAAGGGTTTGTCGAAGATTTGCGTACGAACATTTCGCTCATTCGGCGGCGCATTCGCGATCCGGAGCTGCGCATACTGACGTTCAAAGTCGGAAGACGGGCCAAAAAGACGATCGTTCTCGTGTATATCGAAGGCGTCGCGAACCGGGGAATCGTGCAGGAAGCCATCCGGAGAATCGAATGCTTGGACATCGACGATGTCGAGGGATCCGGAACGGTCGAGCAGTGGATGTCCGATAGCTTCATGAGTCCGTTCCCGCTCATTGCCAGCACGGAGCGTCCGGACAAGGTGACCGGTTCCCTCATGCAGGGCCGGTTGTCCGTCATGGTGGACGGCGATCCGTTCGCGCTCGTGCTGCCGATCACGTTCTCGTCCAATTTGCAGTCGCCGGAGGATTTCTATCAAAATTGGGTTCTCGCGACGTTAACCCGGATATTACGTCTGTTGGCCGCGGCAATCGCGACTTTTCTGCCGGCCTTATATATAGCGCTGCTGGAGTTTCATCACGGATTGATCCCGTCCAGGCTGGCCTTCTCCATCGCCGGCGCGAGGGAGGGCGTACCTTTCCCGGCCGTGATCGAAGCTTTCATTATGGAGACGACGCTGGAATTGCTGCGCGAAGCGGGGATTCGGCTGCCGAAACCGATCGGCCAAACGATCGGTATCGTCGGCGGTCTCGTCATCGGCGAAGCGGCCGTCGCGGCGGGCATTGTGAGTCCGATCATGGTCATCGTCGTCGCGGTGACCGCGGTTGCATCGTTCTCATTCCCTTCGTATTCGTTCGCGATCGCGCTGCGCATTCTTCGTTTCGCGATGATGCTGGCCGCTTCGGCGTTCGGGCTGTACGGGATCATTCTCGGCTATATCATGATCAACATTCATTTTGTTAATTTGAAGAGCTTCGGCATTCCGTACTCGACGCCGTTCGCGCCGTTATATATGCAAGATTGGAAGGATGTCATCCTGAGGGCGCCCGTGAGCTACCTGAAACAAAGGCCTCGCATGCTGCAAACCCGGGACAAGAAACGATTGAATACGAAATAGTGGTGATCTGCTTGAATCACTGGGAGTATGACGACAACAAAGTCGAAACGAAAGAGCTTACCATCACGATATCCTCGATGTGCATCGGGGTGGGGGTTCTAACGCTTCCCCGTATATTGGCGGGCAGCACGTCTTCCTCCGACGGGTGGATTTCCATCGTCGTTGCAGGCGGAGTCGCGATGCTGATCGCTTATTGGCTGGCCAAATTCGCCGGCATGTATTCGAATGGCACCTTCTTCGGTTACGTAAGTTCGCTGGTCACGAAGCCGGTCGCAATCGTCGTCACCGGCAGCATCTTCGCGTACTTCACGTTGTTTCTAGCTTACGAGATTCGCGCCATTGCCAACATTTCCAAGACTTATTTATTCGATCGCACGCCGACCGAGTATATTTCGTTGGTATTCCTGCTCATCGTGACCTATGCGGTGTCCGGATCGCGCATCGGCCTTTTGCGGCTCAATACGCTCTTCTTCCCGATTGTCGTCATCGTGACGATCCTTTTGCTATTCTTTAGCAATAGCATTGTGCATTGGGTGGATCTCAAGCCGTTCTTCGTCACGGAGCCGAAGCAATTGATGGTCGGCGTGAAGGATTCGGTCTTTTCGATGCTGGGCTTTGAGGTCATCTTGTTCTATACGGCGATGATGAAACGTCCCAATGAAGCGCCGAAGGCTGCCGTTATCGGCGTTGCGATTCCCGTGCTGTTGTATGTGACTATTTATCTCATTTGCGTCGGTACCTTTACGCCTTGGGCGCTGAAGGAGATTGGTTATCCGGCGATCGAACTTGCGAAGGAAGTGAAGATTCCCGGCGAATTTCTGGAACGGACGGAATCGATTTTTTTCACGATTTGGATTATGAAGATTTTCAATACCGCCTCGATGGCAATGGACATCGTCGTTCATACCGCGTATTCCATCGTCGGGAAGGGCAATCGAATCCACTGGATTGTCGGGGTGTGTCCGCTTGTTTATTTGATCAGCATGTTCCCTAGGAACGTGATCGAATTCGCAGTTATGGGCGATATCATCAGTTACGCGGGGTTTGTCGTCATCAGTATGGTATTAGGTCTGTTCGTAATCGCCAAAGCGAAGGGGATGAGCAAATGAGACGTTGGAGAGGGGCGGGAATCGCGCTTTTGCTGCTTCTCCTTTCCATTCTGATGAGCGCGTGTTGGGACAGGGTGGAAATCGACCAGCGCGGATTCGTCGCGGGCGTCGCCATCGATAAAGCAGGCAAGAAGGAGGAGTCTTCGCAGAAGCGGGGCAATGCGCCCGAATTAATCGGCACGTATCAAATGCTGATTCCTTCGGGTCTTCGCAGCGGCAGCGGCGGGAAGGAAGCGGGAACGCCGGGAGCGGCATATTTCAATCTAAGCGTGACGGAACGTTCGCTTATGGCGCTCACGGCAAGAATGTCCGCCAAGACGAGCCGTACACCGTATTTTGAACATCTCCAGGCGATCATCATCTCGAATGAAGCCGTCAAGGATGGCCGGACCGATTTTGCCGATATCCTCGATTTTTTCCTTCGCAACAACGAGATGCGCAGGGATATCAACGTCCTGATCGCGGACGGCAACGCGAAACGGTTGTTATCGGTCAAGTCGATGAACGAATCTTATCCCGTGGGCTATATCGATTCCGCGATTAATAATTATACGAAAACGTGTTACATGCGTCCGGAATCCAGGATCGGGTACGTCCATGAACAAATCTTGAAAAACGTAAGCTTCACGATTCAAAAAATAGACAGTTACGCAGATGGCATATCGCTAACCGGAGCGGCGTTGTTCGACACCCATCATCGCTTCGTCGGCTTTCTGGGCGGCATCGAAACTTGCGGGCTGAATTTCCTTACGGGCGACGTGGAAGGCGGCGTTGTCGAAGCGGAGCTGAATGGCGATATCATCGATTACGATATCGAACGCGCGACGAGAAAGGTCAAAGCAAGGCGGGAGAACGGGCGCTATAAATTTACGATACAGATCGAAGCGGAAGGGACGATCGGGAAATCGATTCGACTGCTCGACGTGACGAAGCTCTCTTCGATCCGCAAGATGGAACAGCTGTTCGCCAAGGAAATCGTCAACTTGAGCGAGAAGACGATCAAGACGCTGCAGAAGAAATACAAGAAGGATGCCATAGGGCTTGGCATGTACCTCTACCAGAACAAGCGGATGTCTTGGAACGAAATCAGCGAGAATTGGGAGGAGGGCAAGCAGTTGTTCACCGAAGCCGACATCGAGGTGAAGGCGGAAGTGAAAATCCGTCGATTGGGGAACATCAACCAAAGCGAAAGGAAATGACCGCCGTGTGGGAGCAAGTCGTGGGCAATATGCCGTCGGGTACATCGTTTTACTGCGCGTTTCTCTCCGCGGCGATTCCCTATCTCGTCTATATCGTCAATCAACGGCTGCATCAATACGGCGATCCGCCCTGGGTACACACGAACGAACAAGGGTTGGAGCAAGACGCGAACGCCGGCGGGTCAAAGCCGGATCAAGACGCCGGCGCCGACAAGCAGCAGTCCTCCAAGGGACAGTCCTCGAAGCAGCAAGCTTCAGAGCATGACGAAGCCGGCATCGGACCGGACAGCGCGACAAGCGCGATGCCGGTTGATAGACAAGCCGAGGGCGCTGCTACGGGACAGTCCGCTAGCGACAAGGAAGATGAGGCGAAGACTGCGGGTTCCTGAAGCGGAAAGGGCGAGGCTTCCGGCAAGGAGCCGTCAAGCGGCGGCAAAAGCAGCGCGGCCGCGCCAGATGCTGCGCAGTAGGTTCTCGGCTGCTCGCTGCCTCGCTAGATTTCGGAATGCCGCGTGCGTTTTACTTCCATATGCGGCTTTTTTCGAACTATTCGCTTGTGGTATAGTGGATGAATCTGAACGAGGAAACGGAGCGAACAAGAGCATGGCGCAAGATCGAGATAGAGAACGCCGCGGACGGCAAGACGGTGGAGGGCGAGAGGACAAGCGCAAGACGCAATCTTCCGCTCGGGGAGCTCGTCCGCGGACGGAGCAGCAACCCATGCGAGGGCAGGCAGGACCGCGGAAGAACGAGCGCCGAACCGATCGGCGCGGCGAGACGGCGGCGTCCGCTAGACCGGAGAAGAAGCGGAATCCTGAACGCGTGTACCCGGTCGGCGAACCGATGGAGCTGCTTGCATTTCTGCTGGTCCATCTCAAGGACAAGGGAAGAAACGCCATCAAATCGATGTTAGCCCGCGGTCAAATTGCCGTGAACGGCGAAGTCGTTAAGCTATACAATTATCCGCTTAAGCCCGGCCATACGGTTACGGTCAGCCATGGGCTGATCGTCGAGCGCGCGCCGCTCATCGGCATGAAGATCGTGCACGAAGATGACGACATCATCGTCATTCAGAAGGATTCGGGCTTGCTGTCGATCGCGTCCGACAAAGAGAACGAACTCACGGCCTATCGGCAGCTGACGGCGCATGTACGGGCCGCCGATCCCGCGAGCCGGATATTCGTCGTTCACCGGCTGGACCGGGATACGTCCGGATTGATGATGTTTGCCAAACGCGAAGCCGTTCAGCAGCAGCTGCAGAATGACTGGCAGAATGCGGTGACAGAGCGATCGTATATCGCTCTGGTCGAAGGCTGGGTGAAGAAGCCCGAAGGCACGGTGTCCTCCTGGTTGAAGGAGAGCAAGACGCTCAAAATGTATTCGAGTCCATATCCGAACGACGGCCAACATGCCGTGACGCATTACAAGACGCTGGAGACGAACAAGACGGTCAGTCTGCTGGAAGTGCGGCTGGAGACCGGCCGGAAAAATCAGATTCGCGTTCATATGGAGGATATCGGACATCCGATTGTCGGCGACAAGAAGTATGGCGGGAGATTGAAGCTGCTGAACCGTCTCGGGCTCCATGCGCGCGTACTGGCGTTCACCCATCCGGTAACGGGCGAGCCCCTGCGGTTTGAAACGGATATTCCGAAGTCGTTCCTGCAGCCGTTCCGGACGGGAGATAGCGGTGCTCGCGAGGGCAGCTAGACGTCCATCGGATCGGGCGTTTACGATAATCGTGTACGTAACAAGAAAAACGCGGATGATGCCATCCGCGTTTTTTGGCGTTCATTAACCATTCAGAGGGCGATGTCATGCCTGCTAGAGGTCTGTATATCCATGCTATGCAAGAAGTAGGGGCTTATTGGGGAGTGAAAAATGTTGGATAATGTCGAATAAATCGCACAAATTAACAATTCTAGCAATTTGCATGATAGTATCCCTGTTACAAGAGAAATGTATCCCTTCACATGTGGATACGAATTGTATCATTATGAAGGAAGGTATACAATTCCTTAACGCATTCGATACGAAAGATGGGTCATTCGAAGGAATGTAGGCTCAGCATTTAGGCGGAAGGAGGCGCATCAAGCAACTAGGCAGAAGGAACGAATGAAAGCCATGTAACTTCATTCACTAAAAACGAAATAGCCGAGGTGACACTATTGTATACGCGCAATGTTCAAAAGTCCAAAGGCGCAATGGTTTATGCATTATGTTTTGCAATCGTTTTCAGTTTATTTGGCGCCTCCCTTGCTTCCGCCGCTGAACCAGCCGATTACCTCATCCCGCAAAATCTTCAAGCCACGGAGGTCAAGGCTGATTCCGTCGTGCTGAACTGGGACCCCGTCCCAGGCAACGATTCGAACTTAGGCTACCAAATCTATATGAAAGTCGGCGAAACGGGCGGCTGGGGCTGGAAAGCCTGGTCCGGCTTCTCGCCGAAGCTGATCGGCGGCCTCGATGCGGAGAAGACATACTCCTTCTACGTGACGCAGGTGCCGGAAATCGGCAAACAGAGCAAGCCAAGCAACATCGTGACGATTACGACGCCGAAGGCCGATCCTACCGAGCTTCCGCCGGCGCCGTTGACGCCACCGCAATACTTGCGGGTGAGCAGCGTGATCGGCAGCGACGTCCAGCTGAGCTGGACGCCAAGCCCGAGAGCCGTCGGTTACGAAATTTATCGCGGCGAATCGTGGTTCCGCTGGATCGAAGGCGGCGAGACGACGTCGACGACGATTAATTTGCAGGATCTGGGGCTCCAAGACGGCGATTCGGTCAACTTCCGCATACGCGCGCAGGACTCGAAGCGGCTGATCTCGGCGTTGAGCAACCGCGTGACGTTCACGGTGGGACAGCTCTCCGCGCCGCAAGGGCTGAAGATCGTATCTGCCAATCAAACCTCCGTCGCGCTTGGCTGGGGTCCGGTACAAGGCGCCACGTCTTATGAAATCTACCAGGACGGCACCTTGATCGGTACGAGCGCGTCCAACCGGTACGCGGCGACCGGGCTTACCGACGGGCAGGCGTATAACTTCGCCATCGTGGCGAAGAACAAATCGTGGACGTCGGAAGCGAGCGCGCCGATTCGCGCGGTGCCGGGCAGCGACTATAATTTGGTGACGTATTACACGTCGTGGGCGAGAAGCGAGACGGCTCGCAATTATGTGCCGGCCGACTTGGCTGCAGCCAACTACACGCACATCAACTATGCCTTCCTTGATTTTTGCTGGGCGGGCAAAGATACGTCGGGCGACCTATGTCAGAATGCCGACCTTCCGCTGCAAAAGGATTACGTCTTCGACGGCGGCATCGTGCTCGGCGATCCGTCCTTCGACCTGCCTAACTTCAGCGAATTCGAAGCGGTGAAGGCGGCGAATCCGCAGCTGAACATGATCGCCTCCATCGGCGGCTGGTCGTGGTCGAAGAACTTCTCGCTGATGGCGGCCACGGAAGAGACGCGCCGCAACTTCGCGAATACAGCCGTGAAGTTCCTTCGTACGTATGACTTCGACGGCTTGGACATCGACTGGGAATACCCGGTGTCGGGCGGGGCGGATGGCAACGTGCATTCCCCGGACGATCCACAGAACTTCACGCTGCTGATGAAAACGGTGCGCGAGGCGTTTGACGCCGCGGGTTCCGAAGACGGCAAATATTACTTGCTGACGATCGCGTCCTCGCAAGCGGACAGCTTCACGGTCAATGCCGATTTTGCCAACTCGACGCAATACCTCGATTTCGTTAACATCATGACGTACGATTTCAGCGGCAGCTGGGAGAAGCTGGCGCATCACAACTCGCCGATCTATTACGACGACGAGCATCCGTACCAACGTCCGCGCAGCACGGTTAGAGGCGGAGCGCTGGGCCATTTGAACGGCGGACTGCCTGCGTACAAACTCGTGCTGGGCGTTCCGTTCTACGGCAAGGGCTGGGCGGGATGTCCGCCGCAAGGCCAATATCAAACCTGCGAAGGCATGGGCGAAGGCACGTGGGAATCCGGTCTCTACGATTACTATGACATCCAGAACAATTATGTCGATAAGAACGGATACACGCGCTACTGGAACGAGAAATCGAAAGTGGCCTATGTCTACAACCCGCTGACGAAGCTGTGGATCGGGTACAACGACGAAACAACGATGATGTACACGAGCTCGCTCGTGAAAACATTGAATCTGGCGGGCGTGATGAGCTGGGACAGCAGCGGGGACATGAATAACTCGCTATCGACGCAGCTGGCGAAGGATCTGCCGTATGGCGGCAGCTTGAACCCAAGCGAGCTGCAGCCGCCGACCGCTGTAAGCATTAGCGGCGAGGCGCTGACTTGGGAGCCTGCGGCAGGGGCGGCCGGCTACGAAATTTTCCGCGACGACGTCTATGTCGGCTACACGACGGGCGCGAGCTACGCGCTGACAGACTTGACGCCAGAGCAAACGTACAAATTCCATCTGCTTGCGATTCGCAAGGAAGGCGAGGCGATCACGGAAGTATCCGCGGCCAGTTCGTCTGTCACCTACAAGGCGCCTGCGCAGCCAACGGATACGACGGCGCCGGTTACGGAGCTGCTGGCGAACGGCGCGGCTGCGGCGGCTTGGTATAATACGAATCCTATCTCCATCTCTTTGGAAGCGTCGGATAACGCCGACGGCTCAGGCGTGGCGAAGACGTTCTATCAGATCAACGGCGGCAGCGAAACCGAGTATGCGGCGCCATTCCAGCTGTCCGGAGCCGCATCCTACACGGTGACATACTATAGCCGCGACAACGCCGGCAACGTCGAGCAGGCCAAATCCGTGACGCTCAAAGTCGACGCCGTTGCACCGGTCACCAAGTTCAGCGTCACGCCGGTATGGGCGACGAAGAGCGGCGTGAAGTATATCAAAGGGTACACCTGGACCCTCAAGGCGACCGACAACGCTGCTGGATCGGGCGTCAAGGAAACCAAGTACCGCGTGAATGGCGGGGCTTGGACGACGTATACGGCTCCGTTCGTGCCGGCGGCCGCGGGCGGTTCCGTCAACGTGGAATTCTACAGCGTAGACAACGCGGGCAATCGGGAAGCCGTGAAGAAATAACAAGTATTAGGGATCGAAGCATCGCTTTCAGATCATCAAACGACGACCCGTCCTTCTATTTCGGAAGGACGGGTATTTCGTTTCTGTTCCCGTTTCCGTTCATTCGGAGAGATGACAAATAGGGCTGCTCTGCGCGATTGATTGGCGCCTGAGACAGCCCTTTGTGCGTACAATCCGTTATTATTCATTCGTTTGATCCACGACGATGACGTATTCGTTCGAGCGGCTTTCGCCGGAATTAACTTGATCCCCGAATTGGTAGGTGAATCTTGCCGTGAAGAGGCCGACGATGTCGGGCAGCGAGACATCGTAATCCGTGCCGATGTCGCCGATATAGGCGACCCGAATCGATCCGCCCGGCGGGATCGTACCCAGGTAAAGTCCTTCCGATAGCGGAAAGCCCGGCACGGGTCGGCCGGCGACGCGAACATCCCGTATATAATATTCGGACGGGTAAGCGCTCCGAATCAGCTTGACGTCGGCGCTCAGGTTGCCGGTGTTGCGGACGATCGCGCCGATGCCGACCGATTCGCCGGGCTCCACGTATTGCGGTTGGGCCGCGGCTGTGACGGCGATGATCGGCGCGTACAGATCCGTCTTCACCGCGTTGGAGACGGCGGTCATACTGACGACTCTTCCATCGGCCAGACGGAACGTGAACGAGGCGCGAGCGCCCTCGAGAATCGGCGGAAGCCCGGGAGTGACCGCGGACGATAGAATTCTGGCGCGGTAAGCAACGACTGTCTGCGAATTGGCAAGCAGCGTGCCGAGCGGAAGGCCGTTCTCGATTCGCGTCCCTCGCTGCGGCTGGCCGTCCAGGGTTAGGCTGTCCGGCACGAACGACGTGCCGGGCGGAATCAGGTCGGACAGCCGCACATCCAAGGCGAAGCTGCTGTCGTTGCGAACGATGGCGGCATACTGCAGCGTGTCGTTGACGCTAGCCTGCGTACGATCAACCTGTACCCGTATCGAGACTTGGGGCTTCACGACGGTGAAGACGAGCGGGTTAGCGAGCAGACTCGCGGCGGCTCCGCCAATCGTATAGGTGATTTGCCCTTGGATGACGACTTGCTCAGTGGCAGGGACGCCGGTCACGCGTATACCGACGCTCACCCCTACGGATTGTCCGGGCAAAAGGGTGCCGATCGGGATGCCCTTGTACGGATCGATGCCTGGCATGAGCACCCCGTTGATCACGACGCTTCCCGGCACGAATGCGAGGTCTTCCGGCAGCGGAATGAGGATGACGGCATTCTCGAGCGGTTCGCTGCCCTCGTTCGTCAACGTGAGCTCATAAGGGATGACATCGCCCACGAAGGTGACGGTCGTGCTCGAGCTGGCCGAAGCGGACAGCCGGAACGGGCTAACCCCGAAGGACGCGGTGTTCGTATGCAAGGTCCCGTTCACGGATCTGCCGTCCAGCGCGGTGAATACATAGTCGACCCGCGCTTGATTGGCGAACTGCAAGCCGGGCGGGATGCTGACGACGATCGCTTGGAAAGTGACCAGGACGGTGGCGCCGACGTCCACGTTGCCGACCGGTATGCCTCCCGCAGGGGAGACGCCCGTTAACGGGACGCCTCCGACGAGGACGCTGTTGGCGATGAACGATAAGCCGGCGGGCAAGGGATCGACGACCGTCGCCTGCGCGGCACGGTTTCCGCTGTTCGCAAGCGCGATCGTATACGTGACGATCTGGTTGATGGACGCTCTCGGCGTGCTGACGCTCTTCGAGACTTGCAGCAGCGGACCGACAAGCGGCGTGCTTACCGTGTTGGAATACGCGACGCCTTCGTACGTTCCGTTCCGGAAACGGACATGCGTCTGATTGTGCACGGTGAATTCGCGCGGTCCGTCCGGCGTCATATCGTCACGACCTGGACTTGGAAGGCAACCGTGACCGAAGCGCCGCTGGCGATTGTACCGACCACGATGCCGGTATTCGGATTAGCGGCCGGGCGCGCGGCGCCGCCGACGGTGACGCTGCCGGGCACGAATACGGTCCCGGCCGGATCGGGGTCGACAAGCACGACGTTGTTCACCGGACTGATGCCGTTGTTCGTAATGACGATTGCGTACGTGATAACATCGCCGACGACGGCATCGATCGCTTCGGTACTCTTGACGACGGAGACGTCCGGCGACGAGACCGGAATGACGAGCGTGTTGGAATTGACGCTGCCGGCGAGCACCCGGCCATCCGGCGGCGAATAGGTGAAATTGGCCGCGGCTTGGTTGACGAGCTGTTGGCCGACCGGCAGCGTCTCGACGGTTACTTCCAGCGAGACGGTCACGCTAACCGTCTCGCCCGGATTGACCACGCCGACCGGAATGCCCGCCGTCGGATTCGCCCCAGGCTGCGGCACGCCGTTCACGAGCACGCTGTTCGGCACGAACGCGCCGCCGACCGGAATTTGATCGGTCACGGCAGCCGTCGCTGGCAAGTTGCCGGTATTGGTGACGAACAGGAGATAGTTGATTGAATCGCCGACTGTCGCGTTCGACGTATTCGCGCTTTTGAGCAGGCCGATGATCGGTTGATAGACCGGCGTGACGACCAGATTCGATAGGGAGCTGCCGGAGAACGCGCCGGACGTGAACGTAACGGATGCCCGGTTGCCCAGCTCGGCCGGGGTCGGCAGATTCGTGACGGAGACGCTGAAGGCAACCGTCACGCTGCCGCCTGGCGCGATCGTGCCAAGCGCGATGCCATTGCCCGGGATCGCGCCCGGACGCGGCAAGCCGTCGACCGTCACGGAGTCCGGCTCGAACGCCGCGCCGTCCGGGATGGCGTCGGTCAGCACCGCGTCGGTCACGTTCGCGATACCGCTGTTCGTGACGGTAATCGTATAGGCGATCGTATCGCCGACGACCGCGTCGATCGCCGGGGTCGACTTGACGATGGCGATGTTCGGCGCGGATACCGGGATCGCGACCGTGTTCGACGTCAGCGACCCGCCGAGCGTCCGGCCGTCCGGCAGCGTGAACGTATAGGTAGCCGAAGCTTGGTTCGTCAGGAGCTGGTTAGGCGGCAAGCTCTCGACGAGGACGGAGAACGAGACGGTTGCGCTTGTCGTCACGATGCCGAGCGGTATGCCGGTGGACGGATCGGCTCCGGGCACGGGCTGGCCGCCGACGAGCACGCTGTTCGGCAGGAAGGAGGTGCCGAGCGGGATCGTATCCGTCAACGTGACCGTCGCACCGTAGTTGCCCGCATTCGATACGTTCATCGTGTAGGTGATCGTGTCGCCGACGGTTGCAGCGGCGGTGCCTGCGCTCTTGGCTGCGCTTAGGATCGGTTGGAAGACCGGCGTCGTCGTAACATTGGAGAACGTAACGCCCGAGAACACGCCCGACGTGAAGGTGACGGACGATTGGTTATTGAGTACGGCCGGATCGGGCAGCGCGGTTACCGTCGCGTTGAAATTGATCACGACCGTCTGTCCAGGGGTTAGGCTGCCGATGATGATGCCGGTCGACGGATTGCCGTCCGGTCTAGCCACGCCGTCGACGGTGACCGATCCGGGCACCAGCGCCGTGCCGGCCGGAAGCGGGTCGGTAAACTGAACATTACTGACCGTATCGATGCCGCTGTTCGTGACGGAGGTCGAGTACGATACGGTATCGCCCACCGCAAGGGCCGTGGACGGCGTGCTCTTCACCACCGCGACGTTCGGCGCGGATACCGATATCGTCACCGTGTTCGAGGCCGACGATTGCGAGAACGATCGGCTGTCCGGCAGCGTGTAGCTGAATGCAACCGTGCCTTGATTGACGATCTGCTGCGGGTTCGGCAGCGTCTCGATGACGACGGAGAAGGACACTTGCAGCGATGAGTCTGGCGCCACCGAGCCCGCGGCGATTCCCGTCACGGGGTCGGCTCCGGGCAGCGGCGCGCCGTTCACGAGCACGCTGTTCGCCACGAAGGACGTACCCGCCGGGATACTGTCCGTTAACGTGACGGAGGCAGGGTAATTACCGGAATTCGTCATGTTGAACGTATACGTGACCGTGTTGCCGACGGTGGCGTTCGAAGTACTGGCGCTTTTGGCGGCGGCGACGACGGGCTGATAGATGGGCGTGGTGATCGTGTTGGAGAACGACACGCCGGAGAATGCGCCGGACGTGAAGGTTGCCGAGCCGGTCGCGGCGATCTGCGCCGGGGTCGGCACGGAATCGACGAGCAGCGTATAGGTCACCGTCGTGGAAGCGCCGGGCGCGATCGTCCCGATCGGCACGCCGCTGACCGGACTTGCGCCCGGTACCGGCGCGCCGTTCACCGTAACCGTTCCGGGTACGAAGGACGTGTCGGGCGGCAGCGGCGCAGTGTACTGGACGAGCGAAACGGGATCGATGCCGCTGTTCGTGATGACGGCCGTGAACGTCACCGTGTCGCCGACGGTCAGCGCCGTGAAAGGCGTGCTTAGGACGACCCCGACATTCGGCGCCGAGACCGGGAAGGTGACGGTATTGGATTGCGCGGTGCCCGTGATGATCCTGCCGTCCGGCGGTGTATATGTGAAAGTAGACGACGCGGTGTTGGACAGCTGCTGGGGGGAAGGCAATGTCGTGACGACAACGCCGAAGGTTACGGTGACCGTCTCGCCGGGCGCAACCGAACCGACCGCGATGCCGGATACGGGCGATGCGCCGGGGAGCGGCAAGCCGCCGACGAGGACGCTGTTCTCCGTGAACGTCGTTCCGGCGGGAATCGTGTCCGTAACGGTCACGTTCGCCGGCAGGTTGCCGGTATTTGAGACGACGATCGTGTACGTAATCGAGCCGCCTAGCGTGGCGTTGCTCGTGCTGGACGATTTGACCAGCGCAATCTGGGGCTGCGTGACTGGGGTGTTGGTCACGTTGGATGCGGAAGTAGCCGAGAACGTGCCCGACGTAAAGCTTGCCGTGGATTGGTTGGTCACTTGAGACGGGATTGCCATAATAACGCTCACCTCGAATGTAACGGTTGCCGACCCGCCAGGGGCCAGCGAACCGATTGATAGGCCGTCAGCGGGCGAAGCTGCCGGTCTGGACACGCCGTTGACAGTGACAGTTCCCGGGGTGAAAGCGATATTCTCGGCAAGCAGGTCCCGGATGTTGACCCCGTTGATCGGGGAGCCTCCGTTGTTCGTCAAGACGGAGGTGAACAGCAGCGTGTCGCCGACGATAGCGTGCGTGCGGTTAACGCTCTTCAAGATCGAAACGCTCGGCAAAGCTACCGGGACGATCACGGTATTCGAGCTGGCCGTGCCGTTGACGGATCTCCCGTTCGGGAGATTGAAGGAAAAGGCGGCCTGCGCTTGGTTCACGAGCTGGCGCGAGCTCGGATAGGTCTCGATCGCGACGACATAGCTGACGACGACGGAGCCACCTGGGGGGATGCTGCCCACCGGTATGCCAGTTACGGGACTGGTGCCTGGGACTGGCGTGCTGCCGACGAGCACGCTATTGGCGATGAAGACGCACGCCTCCGGGACTTGATCCGTCAACGTAACATTGGCTGCCGTATTGCCGCTGTTCGTCAGTTCGAACGAGTAGGTGAACGTGTCGCCGACCGTCGCGTTGGTTAGACTGGCACTCTTGGCGACCGAGATGGCGGCCTTGGCGACCGGCGTTGCGACCGTATTGGAGATCGAAGCGCCGGAGAACGCGCCGGACGTGAAGGAAACGATCGCCGCATTCGCCAGTTGCCCGGATTCCGGCATGCCGGTCACGCGGATCTGGAACGAGACGCCGACGACGACTCCGGGATTGAGCGTCCCGATCGCGATGCCCGCGTCGGGGTTCGCCATGGGGAACGGCAGGCCGTCGATTGTGACGCTTCCGGCGACAAAGGCCGAGCCGGTCGGAGCCGGATCCGACAAGACGACATTGCCGACAGGAGCGCCTCCGTTATTCGCGACCGCGATGCTGTAGGTCAAGAGCTCGCCGACGGCCGCTGCTGTATCGCTGGCGGCTTTGGTGATCGCGACGTTCGGCGCGGAGACGGGGATCGTCAGCGTGTTGGAGCTGCTGTTGCCCGTGATCGTCCTGCCGCCGGGCAAGGTAAAGGAGAAGCTGGACGTCGCTTGATCGGTCAGCACGGCAGGAGACGGCAGGGTATTTACCACGGTCTGGAAGGTGACCGTCGCTCCGCCGCCCGGCGCGATCGTGCCAATGCTGAAGCCGGCGGATGGCGACAGGCCCGGACTTGGGGTGCCGTTTATCGTCACGCTGTTCGGAACGAACGACGATCCGGCGGGAATATTGTCGCTGATCGTCACGGCCGCGCTAATATTGCCGGTATTCGTAACGGCTATCGCGTACGTGATCGTATCGCCGACCGTGGCCGCGTTTGCGCTCGCCGATTTGGCGAGGTTGATGACCGGCCGGAACACGTTCGTCGTCGTCGTATTCGAGGTCGCGCCGGCGGCAAGCGTACCGGAGGAGTAGGAGATGTTCGACCGGTTCAATAGCAGTCCGCTTGCGGGTACGGACACGACGCGCGCTTGGAGCGTCACGGTAACGGAGCTGCTCGCGGCAAGCGTGCCGATCGTGATGCCGCTCGCCGGATTGGCGGCGGGCGCCGAAACCCCGCCGACCGTTACGCTGCCGCCGACGAATTGCGACCCGGCCGGAAGGACATCGCTCAAGACGACGTTCGTGACGGCTTCGGTCCCGTTATTCGCGACGACCGACGTGTATGTGATCGTATCGCCGACCGTGGCGCTGCTCAGGCTGGCGGTCTTCGCGACCGTTACGTTGGGGAGCGAGACCGGCAGGGTGATGACGTTTGACGACGCGCTTCCCGACAGCGTTCGGCCATCCGGAGGCGAATAGGTATACTGCGCCGTGCCTTGGTCGACGAACTGCGGCGGCGTCGGCACCGCATTCACCTGCACGTCGAACGTCACGGTGACCGTCGAGCCGGGTCCTACCGTCCCGATAGCGACCCCTGCCGCAGGGTTCGCGCCCGGGATGACGGTGCCGTTCACGCGGAACGTGCCCGCCATGAAGGAACTGCCGGTCGGAATGTTGTCCGATACGGTCGTCGACGCGCCGATATTGCCCGTGTTCGAAATCGCGAGCGTATAGGTCACCGTGCTGCCGACCGTCGCGCTCGCCCGGTTCGCGCTCTTGACGATGGAGACGACCGGCGCGTAGACCGGCGTCGTCACGGTGTTCGAAGGGATGACGCCGGTAATGGTCGAACCGCCGGCGACGCTCTGGAACGAAAACGCGGCGTTCGCCGTGTTCGCCACCTGAGCCGGGTTCGACGTGACGTTCGCCCTGTAGGTGATCGTCACGGCGCCGTTGATCCCGAGCGTGCCGATGGGGACACCGGCCAGAATGTCGTAATTCGGTCGCGGCACGCCGTCGACGGTCACGCTGCCCGAGACGAAGGTCAAGCCGGCCGGGAGCGGATCGGTCAGCACCACGCTCGAGGCGTTCGCTGTGCCGGTATTCCGGACCGTGGCGGTATAGGTGATCACGTCGCCGACGACGGCCCCCGTTACGTTCGCGCTCTTGGTAAGCGTAACGTTCGGCGCGTTGATATTGATCTGAATGGCATTCGCATTCAGGACGTACGCGTCGCCGGAGGTCGTCAGAATAAGCACGGCCGAAGACTGGTTGTTCACCAATCGGGCGGAGACGTCAACATTCGTAATATCCCAGCCCTGACGACCGCCGACGATATTCGTCCCCGGCGTGCCGTTCGTTTGGTTCCGGGTGCCGAACGTGCCGGTCGTGTTGAGCGTGCCGGTATCGCCGTTAATCTGCGAAGCGAAAAAATTGGTGGCGAAGTTGTTCGGTCCCGACAGCGCGGCGGCCGTCGCGGAGGTCGGACCGAACAAGGCTTGATCTCCCGTCCGGTTCGCGTCGCCTTCCTGGGCGCTGAACAACGCTCTTCCGCCCAGCGTCCCCGAGAGCGGCGTCGCGAACCCGCTCAGTGTCGTCGTGACCGGCCCTGAAGTGGACTGCACGAGTACGGCGCCCGCGCGCAGCGACATGTTGCGGAAGGGCAAATTCGGATTGTTGTATATCACGCCAAGCGTCCACCCGGCGTGATTTGCCGTCGAATCGTTGTTGATGACGATCGTGCCGACTACGCCACTCGTCGTGTATGTACCTGCGCCGGCCTGCTGCACCTGCGTCGTCACATTGGCCGAGCGCGTATAAGCGAAGGCGCCATTGCCGAGATTGACCGTGTTGCTGGTCGCCGCATCCGGTGAGATCGAGAATGTGCCCGACGGCGTCGTGAACGTGACGGGATTGTTAATGAACGCGCTTAGATCCACGTTCCCATTAATATAAGAGCCGCCCCAAATGAGCTCGGCATATAAGATCGTACTGCCGGAGGGCAGGGTGAGGATCGCCGACGCGCTGTTACTCGCGTAAGCGTTCGTGGTACCGCTTGGATAAGAGCCGAAAGCGCCCGTCGAGGTCGTCGTCGCGAAGGCGCCAATGCTGTCCTGCGTCCCGGGCACGCCCGTCGTGTCGGATCGGCTGAGACCAAGCGTGTTGCCGGTGAACGTAATTCCGCCGGTGGCGTTGAACGTTGCCCGTGTAATGATCGGAATGGGATTCACCACCTTGACAATGGGTCTGCCTGCGCGAGATGTTTCGATTACCGTCAAAACATTCTATGAAGCGTGCGCGTTCAATAGTAGTTAACGGCCGAAAAGACGAGGGCGGGTTGGGGTTCGCACAGCCAATAGAAGAGAATCTTGACGCCGCCGCGCCGGTGATCAAAATTTGAACATTTGAACGATCCGGTCGGAATTCCGGCTTGCGGGGGAGTCCATTCTGCGCGAAAATCGGTTATAATGGGAATAAATCATTGAAGAAAGTGGGAACATCATGGGTCGCAAGTGGAACAACATCAAAGAAAAGAAAGCATCTAAAGATGCGAATACAAGCCGTATTTACGCCAAATTCGGCCTTGAAATCTACGTCGCCGCGAAGAAAGGCGAACCGGATCCGGAATCGAACCGCGCCCTGCGCGTCGTGCTTGAGCGGGCGAAGACGTATAACGTGCCGAAAGCGATCATCGACCGCGCCATCGAGAAAGCCAAGGGCAGCTCGGACGAAATCTACGAAGAGCTGCGCTATGAAGGCTTCGGGCCGAACGGTTCGATGGTCATCGTCGACGCGCTCACGAATAACGTCAACCGTACCGCTTCGGCCGTGCGCGCCGCGTTCAGCAAGAATGGCGGCAACATGGGCGTGAACGGTTCCGTGGCGTACATGTTCGACGCGACGGCCGTCATCGGTGTGACGGGCAAGACGGCCGATGAAGCGATCGAGCTGCTGATCGAAGCGGACGTCGACGTGCGCGACGTCGTCGAAGAGGACGAGACGGTCATGGTCTACGCCGAGCCGGATCAATTCCATGCCGTGCAGGAAGCGTTCAAGAACGCGGGCGTGACGGAGTTTACCGTCGCGGAGCTGACGATGCTCGCGCAGAATTACGTGACCCTTCCGGAGGAGAGCGTGGGGCAATTCGAGAAAATGATCGATACGCTCGAGGATCTCGAAGACGTCCAGCAGGTGTATCATAACGTGGAATTCGAGGAGTAGACGTCGGACAAGCCCCGGATATGTATGAGGGCGAGGCGGAACGTCGAGAATCAAAGCTGGAGGCTTGCGGGAGCAGGCCTCTTTTTTTCGTTAAGGGCCAGCAGGATCGCAATCGGGAAGAAACGATCGTCCGGGTAGTTGTGCTATATTGGGTTTGCAGCCCGCGATCCGGGTAGATTCCGATGATGAGGTGGTCTAATTATGGTCTTTCGCGCACAACAACTGTTCGTCAACTTGCCGGTGAGCGATTTAAAGCGTTCGATGGCGTTTTTCGGCGAAATCGGGTTCGAATTTGATATGAACTTCACGGACGACAATGCGGCTTGCATGGTAATCGGCGAGAATATATACGCGATGCTGCTGGTCGAGGATTACTTCCGCACGTTCGTGACGAAGGAGATCGCGAACGCCGAGTCGACGGCGGAAGCGATTTTCGCATTATCGGTCGATAGCCGGGAAGAGGTTGACGCCGTCGTGAACCGGGCGCTTGCCGCGGGCGGTAAGCCGTCCAGCGACAAGGCCGATCATGGCTTTATGTACCAATGGAGCTTCCAGGACGTGGATCACCACCTGTGGGAAGTCTTCTATATGGATATGGATGCGGCACAGGACCCGAATGCCGCGCAAGCTTAATATCAACCGTCATTCAAATGCAGGCGATCGAGCAGAACTTGCATAAATCCGTCGATACGATGCACGAGCTCAGACAGCTCAGCACCCGAATCGGTGAAATGATCGCGTTGATCGGCGAGGTGGCGAACCAGACGAATCTGCTGGCGCTCAATGCTTCCATCGAAGCGGCGCGCGCGGGCGAGCATGGCAAAGGGTTCGCCGTCGTCGCGCAAGAAATCCGCAAGCTGGCGGAACGTTCGAAGACCTCCTCCGCGCAGATCGCGGATATTCTGCAAGGCATCGGCGAACGAACGGGCGAAGCCGTCGTGTCGCTCGAACAATCGATGGCGGAAGCGCAAACGGGCACGGTTGTCGCGAACAAGGCCGGGGAGACGTTCAAAGCGATCGTCCAGTCGATCCGTCAGGTGTCGGAGCAAGTCGGCGAAGTATCCGCCGCTTCCGAGCAAATGTCGGCCGGCAGCGAACACGTCGCCGTTTCCTTGAACAACGTCGAACGGATCGCTTCGAACTCGTCGATGGACTCTGCTCGCGTGGCGGCGGCATCGGAGGAGCAGCTCGCTTCGATGCAGTAAGTGGCGGGTTTCTCCGAGCAGCTCCGCAATATGGCAGGCTCGTTGAAGGAGACGATCGGCAAATTCCGCGTGTAAGCCGCCGAATCAAGCCGCATGCGATCTTAGTCACGCGCTTCATCAGCATTACGCACAAGGGCTCGCCCTCCGGCCGATGTATCGGCTGGAAGGCGAGCCCTTGTGATGTAAGAAGGCCGAATCGCTTAAAAATCGAAGTTGTCCGGATCCGGGCCGACGCGGCGGTTTTCGTTCAGCGCGTCGATGAGGCGCATGTCCTCGACGGATAGCTCGAAATCGAACACCGCGGCATTTTCGGCGATCCGATGCGCCTTCGTCGACTTCGGAATCGCGACGACGCCGTGCTGCAGGTCCCAACGAAGAATAATTTGCGCGACCGATTTGCCGTGCGCCTCCGCGATGTCGCGCAGCTCCGGATGATCGAGCAGCATCCCTTGCATAAGAGGGGACCATGCTTCGAGCTGAATTCCGTGCGACTTCGAGAACGCACGCAGCTCCGCTTGCGTCAATAATGGATGGAATTCGACTTGATTGACGGCCGGTTTTATTTCGGCGGTCTCCATCAGCGCTTCCAGATGATGAACTTGGAAGTTGCTGACGCCGATCGCTTTCACCCGTCCATCCCGGTAGAGCTTCTCCATGGCGCGCCACGTGTCGTTGATTTTTCCCGCTACCGGCCAATGGATGAGATAGAGGTCGAGATAGTCGAGGCCGAGCTTCGCCAGACTGGCATCATAAGCGGCGAGCGTCTCCTCGTAGCCCATGTCGGCGGTCCATACTTTCGAGGTAACGAACAATTGCTCCCGGGATAGGCCGCTCTCGGCTAACGCTTCCCGGATGCCTTGTCCGACGCTGGCTTCATTGCCGTAGATCGCAGCCGTATCGATGCTTCGGTACCCGTGGCGTATGGCCGAACGGATCGCTTGTACCAGCTCCTCGCCTTCCTCGACCTTGAATACGCCGAGTCCGAGCCATGGCATGGCGACGCCGTTATGAAGGGTGGTGCAATTGTGAATGGTTGCTGTCATTAGGATGTTCCTCCCGGATGAATGGTAGGTTGGTTCTGGTTCGTAAAAATGCGTCGTTCAACTGCGTGTTATCCGGCTTTCTTAAACGCCGCTCGCGTTTCTTCCCTGCGTGCCAGCAGCCGGCTCCATGCCGTCAAGGCGGCGGCGATCGCTACCATGATGGCCCCAACCCAAGCCGTATGGACGAGTCCCAAACGTTCCGCGACGATACCGCCCAAATACGCGCCGATCGCAATGCCGGCATTGAAGGCCGCGATATTGACGGCAGAGGCGACATCGACGGCTTTGGGTGCGTATTGCTCGGCGAGATTCACGACGTACACCTGGAGTCCGGGCACGTTCATGAAGGCCAGCAGACCCATGGCGAACAGCGTGACGAGCGCGGCGATTTTGAAGGGAGCGGCGAACGTCAGCACGAGCAGAACGACCGCCTGTACGACGAACATGTAGAATAACGCTGTCAACGGATTGCGGTTGGCCGCCTTGCCGCCGATGATGTTGCCGATTGCGATCGCGATGCCGTACACCAGCAGGATGAGCGCAACCGTGGACGGCTTGAAGCCGGTAATGTCATGCAGCAGCGGCGACAAATAGGTGAAGACGACGAAGGTGCCGCCATAGCCGAGCGCGGTAATTAGGAAAGCGAGCGCCAGCCGGCCGTTCGTAACGAGCCGCAGCTGTTCGCGGACCGGCGTTTTGCCGCCCTTGCGAAGCGCGGCGGGCACCAGCAGCAGATTCGCGATCAACGCAAGCGCCCCGATCGCCGCGATCGCCGCGAACGCGGCACGCCAGCCAAGTTGCTGGCCGACGAAGGTGCCAAGCGGCACACCCGTCACCGTCGCGACGGTCAAGCCCGAGAACATGGTCGCGATGGCGCTTGCCCGGCGATGTTCGGGCACCAAGTCGGCGGCAATCGTCGAGCCGATGGACATGAATATGCCATGCGATAAGGCGGAGATGATCCGTGCGGTCAGCAGCATCGTGATGCCGCCGGACATCGCCGCGAGCGAATTGCCCGCGATGAAGACGATCATAATCCAGATGAGCAGCGTCTTGCGGCCGATCCCCGATGCGAGGGAGGTCAGCACGGGAGCGCCGAAGGTCACGCCAAGCGCGTATACGGTCACGGTCAAGCCTGCAGTGGCCACCGATATGTTCAAATCCTCCGCGATTAAGGGCAGCAGCCCCACGCTAATAAATTCCGTCGTTCCGATCGCAAAGGCGCTAATCGCCAAAGCGAGCAGCGCCCACGCGGCGCGTTTGGCATCAAGCGCCATATCTCTCACTCCGATTCTTCTGTTATCACCGGCCGGTGAATGTTATTATGAACGGTACGCCCGGCGATAGATAGTACGCACTTTGAAGTACTATAGGCACTTCAAAGTGCCTGTGCGCCAGCGGTGCATCGGTCGATCGCCAACCAAACCAATCCGGAATTGGGGCGAGTCGCGTATTTGGAAAGGAAGAGAGGGGCAAAAATGGTATCGGCAATCGTCTTGTTTGTCGCCGCGGGACTGGCCGAGATTGGCGGCGGTTATCTCGTATGGTTGTGGCTTCGCGAATCGAAGCCCGCGTGGTATGGCATCGCGGGAAGCTTGGTGCTGGTGGCGTATGGCATTATACCGACTTGGCAGTCGTTCCCGAGCTTCGGCAGAGTCTATGCCGCATACGGCGGCGTATTTATCGTGCTTGCGATCCTCTGGGGATGGGGGATCGACCGGAAGACGCCGGATATGTTCGATTGGATCGGCGCGGCCGTATGCTTGGTCGGCGTCTCGATCATCCTGTTCGCGCCGCGCGGCGGCTGATGGCGCCTTGGCGCGCCGACAAGGCGAAGCTTGCCCGTACCCCGTACGGACAAGCTTCTTCGCGTTCATGTTCAAGCTGCCAGGGCGCCGACGAATGTCCATGCGGCACCCGGTTATCGTCCATGGTTGTTCGCAGCCGCGCCAACTATAATGTCTGTTGAGAATCATTATCACTGGTGACGTGATAGACTCGAAAGCTCCTCCACTTTGACCAACAGGGCGTGAACTATGCGATACCACTCCATCATGCGGACGTCCATCTTTGTACTGGCCCCGCTTGCCATCCTGGCGACAATGATCATCTCCGTCCTCTACGGAGCGAAAGACATTAGTCCGGCGACGATCCGGGCGGCGATCTTCCAGTTCGACCCCGACAATATGGACCATCAGATTATTATGACTTCCCGGCTGCCCCGTGCTGTTGGCGCGCTTATGATCGGGGCGTTCCTGGCGGTATCCGGCGCGATCATGCAGGGGATGACGCGAAACTATCTCGCTTCGCCCTCCATCATGGGCGTCTCGGACGGCTCGATCTTCGTCATTACGCTGTGCATGGCGCTGCTGCCGAACAGCTCGAGCTTCGACATGATCTTGTATTCGCTCATCGGCTCGGCCTTGGGGGCAGGACTCGTATTCGGCTTGGCATGGCTGCTGCCGAACGGGCTCTCTCCGGTGCGGATGGCGATCCTCGGCACCATTATCGGGACGTTCCTGAATGGCGTGGCCGAGGCGATCGCGTCGTACTTTCAACTGTCCCAATCCATCAGCTTCTGGTATAACGCCAGGCTGCATCAGATGGACCCGGCGATGATCAAGCTCGCCGTGCCGTTCGCGGTCGTCGGCTTAGGACTTGCGATCGCGTTGTCCAAATCCATTACCGTGCTTTCGCTCGGCGATGACATCGCAGCCAATCTCGGCCAGCGGACCCGGCTCGTTAAGGTGCTGTCGCTAATCAGCGTGACGTTGTTGTGCGGCGTCTCGGTCGCGCTGGCGGGCAAAATCGCGTTCGTCGGTCTGCTCGTGCCGCATATCGTCCGCTATCTCGTCGGCATCGATTACCGTTTCGTCATACCGGCATCGGCTATCGTGGGCGGCTTGTTCCTCGGCTGGTGCGACGTCGCCAGCCGCTTCGTCAACGCGCCGTTCGAGACGCCGATCGGCGTCTTGACCGCCTTGTTCGGCGTACCGTTCTTCCTGTATCTGATCAAGACGAAGGGGGGCGGCAAACATGCGTAGCCGTTCGCAATCGCGGCTCTGGACCGTGCTGGCGGTGACTTGGGCGCTGCTTGCCGTCGCGCTGTATATCAGTATCACGGAAGGCACGTTCGATATTTCCGTCAAGGATGTCGTGAAGACGCTGCTTCGGATCGATCCCGTCATGGAGCATGATCTCGTCCTCTTCGAATTCCGCCTGCCGCGCATCGTCATCGGCGCGCTCGTCGGCTTCGCGCTCGGCATCGCCGGCGCGGTCGTCCAAGGCATCACGCGCAATGGATTGGCCGACACCGGCATGCTCGGCATCAATGCCGGCGCGGGCACGGCAACGGTGCTGTTCATGTTCTTGTTCCAAGGCAGCGTAACCGGGCTCGGGACGTGGTCGATCATGCTGATGCCGCTGTGCGGCTTGGCTGGCGGCTTGCTGGCGGCGTCGCTCATCTTCATGCTGGCGCGCGAGGGGAAACGGCTGGATCCGCAGCGGCTCATCCTCGTCGGTATCGCGATCGGTTCGGGCTTCGGCGCGGTCACGCTGTACGTCTCGCTCAAGATGAATCCGCAAGATTTCGAGATGGCGGCCGTATGGCTGGCCGGCAGCGTATATAACGCCAATTGGACCTACGTCGTCTCCATGCTGCCTTGGCTGCTCGTGCTCGTGCCCTTCATTTGGATGAAGTCCTACGTGCTGGACGTGCTTCAGCTGGAGGAGGACAGCGCAGCTGGCGTCGGCGTGCCGGTCGAGCGGGAACGCAGGGGGCTGTTGATCGCGTGCGTCGGGCTCGTCAGCGCCTGCGTAGCCGTATCCGGCAGCATCGGCTTCGTCGGGCTGATTGCCCCTCACATCGCCAAGAGGCTGGTCGGATTGAAGCATAGCCGGATCATTCCGGTATGCGGATTCATCGGCATGACGATGGTCGTCGTCGCGGATCTCATCGGCAAGACGGTGTTCGCGCCGAACCAGCTGGCCGTGGGCATCGTGATCTCGATCATCGGGGTACCGTATTTCGTCTATCTGTTATTCCGTACGGCGAAGTAGGAATGAACGCGGCGAAGCTCCGATCCGGACCGCCCTTTGCAGCAGAAGAAGAGCCTTGGATGATCTTGCGCCATCCAAGGCTCTTCGGCGCGAACGATTACGGGATGGCCGCGAATCGCAGCGCGCGGCCGGTAAGCGGGAGCAGCACGGAGAGGTGTCCCTCGTCTTCGATCTCGTCGAAGCGCACGTCTAGTCCGTTCGACGTAAGCCGTGCCAGACGCTTGGTCATCGCGGCCGCGTTGGCGTTCATGCCGCTGTGATGGGAGCGTTCCAATTCGCCAGCGGCGATATAGAGCCGAGCGGCGACGCTGCCCAGCGCCGCCTGCTCGGCGAACAGGCGCTCTTCTTCGAGAAGCAGCCGTTCGTTCCAATGGATGGACGGGCTGCCGGCGATGTAAGTCTGGAATGCGCTCGGCCGCGTAAAGAGGGCATGCAGCACGAACAGGCCGCCGAGAGAATGGCCGAATAGCGATTGACGACGGCGATTAATCGGATACCGGCTTTCGATCACGGGCTTCAGTTCATGCTCCAGGAAATCCTGGAACGGCGCGGCGCCGCCTTGCTCCGGCCAAGCTTTCCCCGACGGATTGGCAGGCAGCTGCGCATGGTTCGATGTGAGCGTGAAATCGTAATGCCGGGCCGGCGGGTACGCTTCTTCGCCGGGATAGCCGATGCCGATGATGACCGCGGGCACGACGCCCGTCACGTCGGGCCGTGCGGCTAGCAGCCGCTGCGACTGGGCGAAGAACGGGAAGATGGCGTTGCCATCGAGAACGTAGATGACCGGGAACCCTTGCTCAGGCGGTGCGCCTCGAGGAATCGCGACTTGAATGGCATAGAGGCGCCCATTCGCGCGGGACGTAATCTCGAAGGCGGTCGTACCCGGCAGGGCTGCGGCAGCCGTGACAGGGGAAGCGGGATCAGCCGCAGCTGCCGCGCGTGTTGCTTCGCTCATGGTTCGCATTTCTCCTTTCGTCCGGCGGACGTTGCTTCGCAAATAGGGCGATATGCCAAGCATTATAGTAATCCGACCGCACGCCGTACATGGACGCAGCGCTCATTCCGAATGGACGTCGGGCCAAGAACGGTCTACCGGCTGAAAAGGATGTCTGCTATACTGTAATTAATAGTGATAATCATTATCAAATAGAACGGAAAAGGCGGGTCATGCAGATGGGAACGTTAACGACAATCGGCCCAAGTCACGAATGGAAACATCAGGTCGCGCATTCGACGGCTCGGTTAACCTCGATTGAACGGATCTCGAAGGCATCGGGCGGTCAGCTCCCGCAGCAGCTGACGGATTCCATGACGCTGTTGTTATGTAAGCAAGGCGAAGGCGTTTTAAGGCTGGACGGGCATGAACTGACGCTGCGGGGCGGACGAATCTACCTTTGTATGCCCGGACAGACCTTCGGCATCGAGCGCGTATTTGCCGCCGCGGAGTTGACGCTCATTCGCTTCGATCTTTATCAGCCGGGCGAAGGCGGAGAGGCGCTCGCTCGCGTTGCGGCTCCTCGGGTCGACGAACGCAGCAGGCAGGGCGAGATGACGCTTAGCGACGAGGTCGCACGGTTGTCCGACCGCCTCCTCGAGCACTGGACGGCCGGATCGGAATTGGAGCGTTTCCGCTGCGCGGCCGATTTCTACACGATGCTGTACCTCCTTCTCAAGCAGGAGCAAGACGCGAATAGAGATGAGCATGGACAAGATCCGCTTGCCGCGGCGAAAGCTTATATCGACGGTCACTACGAGGAGAACATCGCCGCCGACCAACTGGCGAATATCGCCGGTCTGAGCGCGAAATATTTCATGGATGCATTCAAGAAGCGATACGGCCAAACGACGGCGGATTACATAGCCGGCCTGCGCATGAGCAAAGCCAAGCGGCTGATGACCGCCTCGCCCATGCTGCTTCGGGATATCGCGCATGAGGTCGGCTATCAGGACGAGTTCTATTTCAGCCGCAAATTCAAGCGTTATTTCGGCGTATCGCCTTCGGTCTATCTGGCTAACCGGCGGCGGAAAATCGCCACGTACAGCAATGGCGCCACGGGCGTCTTGCTTGCGCTCGGCATCGTGCCTTACGCGGCTCCTTTGCATCCGAAGTGGGGGGGGCTACTACATGCAGCGTTACGGCCATGAAATTCCGCTTCATCTGAGCGCGTATCGCTATGGCGTCGATTGGGAGTCGAATGTGGCGCTGCTGAGGAACGCCCCGCCTGATCTGATCCTGTGCGAGGCGCAGACGGCCGATGAAGAGAAGGCGCAGCTGGAGTCCATCGCGCCGGTACATTATTTGCGCGGCGCATGGCGGACGCGATTACGCGACGCGGCGGCGTTATTAGGCGAGGAAGCGGCGGCCAAGCAGTGGCTGGCCGACTACGAGCGGCAGGTAGATACGGCGCGTAAGCGAATCGAGCCGATCATCTGCGGGCAGACATTCGTGGTGCTGCGATTCTCCCGAGGCAATTTCTCCTTGTTTGCACGGCCTAATATTACGGATGTCCTCTTCGGCGATCTGGGACTGACATCGGCTTATCCGCTGGAACAGCTGGACAACCCCGTCAAGGAATTGCCGCTCGCCGCGATCCAGCAGCTGAATGCGGATCACGTCCTGCTGATGGTGCGTCAGGAGGAGGAGACGCTCCGGAAGTGGCAGGCCGTGCAAGCCGACCCCGGCTGGAACGATTTGAAAGCTGTCCGCCAAAACCGGCTTCGGCTCATTCCTTCTGAGCCATGGCTGGAATATTCGCCGCTCGCGCATGAGCGCGTCGTCGACGAGATGATGACCATGTTCGCGGAACGATAGGAGGAAACACCTGTCCGAAGACAATAAAGAATGCCCGGGATCTCGGATTCCCGGGCATTCTTTGCATGCAATGTTGCTTAAGGCAGGTTCGTCAAATAGGGCTTCACGGTATTAGCGAAGGCATAGCCGCTGGAGGCATCCCAGTTGATCGACCAGGTCATCGCGCCGCGCAGATCCGGATACTTGGCAACCGGCTTGTAGCTGCCGCAGTTCGTGCCGCTTGTCAAGCAGCCGAGCGCGTTGTTGACGACGGACGGACTCACATAGCCGCCGCCGGCGGCGGACGTCGTTGCCGGCAGACCGAGGCCGAGCTGGCTAGGCGCCACCCATTGCAGCGTCAAGTCGGTCAGCGCGGTGAGGAAGTCGACCGTCCCCTGCGAATAGCATTTGCCATCGCGGCCAAGCATGCAGCCGGAGTTGTAGTACTGGACGTTGATGACCGTCGTGATGTCCTTCAAGCTCTTGTAGAGCTGCATATAAGCGGTATTCTCATTCTGCATGTCGATCGTCTGCGGCGCCATCGTCAGGATGAAGCTGGAGCCGACCTTCTGCTGGAGCTGGCGCACGGCCGTTGCGACGTTGGCCGCATTCATGCCGTTCTCGAGGTCGATGTCGATGCCGTCGAAGCCGAATTGCGTGATGAGGCCGTACATGCTGTTGACAAAGTTGCTGATGTTCGGCGATGCCGCGTTCAAGTTCACGTTGCCTTTCTCCCCGCCGATCGCGAGGATGACCTTCTTGCCTTGGGCTTTCTTGGCGGCGATGTCGGCGATTAAATTCGCGTTCGTGTATCCGCCCAGCGCATTCGAGAGCGAGGAGTCGACGTTGAACGTGACGCCGCCCGGCTTGCTAAGATCCATCTCCGCGAACGAGACGACGATGATGTCGTATTGGCTCGGCACGGCGCTAAGCTTCAGATTCGTGGCGCCGTTGACGAAGTTCTGCCAGTAGCCCGTGAGCGTGTGCTTCGGAATGGAGCCGCCAGTTCCCGTGCCTGGCGTCGTCGCGCTGACGGCATTGCTGGCCGCGGACGTATTCCCAGCCGCGTCTCTGGCTTTTACTGTGAACGTATAGGTCGTGGAAGCGCTAAGCCCGGTTACCGTAGCGGTCGTGCCCGTAACCGTCTGCACGACGGACGCGCCGTTCAATACTTGGTAGCTAGCCACGCCGACATTGTCGCTCGAAGCGCTCCATGAGAGCGAGACGCTTGAGGAAGTCGTGCCGGTCACGGCCAAATTACCCGGCGCGGTCGGCGCTTGCGTGTCGCTGCCGCCGGTTCCCGGCGTCGTGACGCTGATGGATCCGCTGGCGGCGGAGACGTTGCCCGCGGCGTCTTTCGCTTTGACAGTATACGTATAAGAGGTGCTCGCCGAAAGGCCGGTGTTCGTAAACGATAGGGTGGAGCCTGCGGTGCTGCCGACGATCGAAGCGCCGCGGTAGACGTCGTAGCCGGTTACGCCGACGTTATCCGTAGCGGCATTCCAGGCAAGGGCGACGCTGGTCGAGGTGGTTGCCGTGACGCGCAGGTTGGACGGCGCCGCCGGTGCTTGCGTATCGGTCGTACCGCCGGTCGCCGCGAGCCAGAGCGCAGGCACATTAGGCGGCTCCCAGCCGGTCAGCGAGGTGTGGGACTGTCTGCAGGTGTACGTTTTGCCGCCGTAGGTGACGGTATCGTTCACGGAATAAGCTACGTTAGGGGCCCAAGCGCCGCGGTCGGCGGCGGAGGCCAGCGCGGGAATACACATGATTAGAAGTGCGGCAACCAAGACGAGCGACAAGATTTTCCTTGCGGTGATCGGATGCGGTGAAGACGTTTTCATCAAACTACCTCCTTCGTCATCGGTAAGGATGGGATGGCTTTCGCTTATGTCCGTCTTGTGGTGACAAACGCGCGGCTTCGCACCTCCTTGGCATCATGTTCCTAGAATCAACCAGGATCGTCTAATATTGTCGGATAATTCTGATAGATTAGCTAGAGGTAAAATTATCCGAATTAGGGCGAATATTATTTGACGAATTACCAATGTAATCCAATGATTACCAAGAAAAATGGGGACAAACGGGCCAATTTCAATCCGTGACATGCAAAAAGATCTGTTCGCTGGCCTGAAGACGGCTGGAATCAGGCTAGCGGGAATATCGTGACACCGTTAGATGTCGAATCGGTCGCCATGGGCAGCAGCCAATTGATAGGGATGACGTGCAGGCCAGCCACTTCCGCAAAGTCACAATACTGGCCTTTCAGGTCACGGGATTGGTAGTGGGGGGAGGGGGCGGGATTCTACAATAAAAGCGTGATGAATCTGGAGAAACGGAGAGCTTTCTGCAAGAATGCTGTCCATTTGCTCCATTCGTAACCAACCAAACGAGAGGGGATTCACCATGATGACGAAACAAAAGGCGCTGCTGCTCGCGCTTAGCCTGACGGTTGCTTCGGCCGGGCTTGCGGCTTGCGGATCGAACAACAATAACGCGGCGAGCGGCGGCAATGCGGCTGCGAACGCGACCGCGAATGCATCCGCGGGCAATGCGGAGAACGGCGGCGGCAACGCGGCGGCCGCAGAGACGGAAGCCGAGCCGGCGGGTCCTGCTAAGCCGGGAGAGCTGACGATCTGGGCGGACGATAAAGCCCAGCTGCCGGTCATCCAAGGCTTCGCCGAGAAGTACGCCGAGAAGACGGGCATCAAAGTCAACGTCACGCCGATGGCGATGAACGACCAGCCGGACGCGCTGGCCCTCGACGGTCCGGCGGGCAAAGGCCCGGACCTGTTCTATCAGCCGGGCATCGGCAACCTCGTCGTGAAGGGACTCGTCCAGCCGATCAAGGCGGAGCAGCCGGTGCTCGATACGTTCACGCCGGAATCGCTGCAGGCGCTCAGCCAAGACGGTCAGCTGTACGGCTTGCCGGCGGTCACCGAGACGTACGCGCTCTTCTATAACAAGAAGCTGCTGCCGGAGCCGCCGAAGACGATCGCCGACCTGGAGAAAATCGCGGCGGAGAAGACGAACGCGAAGAAGCAGGAGTACGGCTTCTTGTTCGAAGGAACGAACTTCTATTTCGCCTGGGCGTTCCTCGGCGGAAGCGGCGGTTATATCTTCAAGCCAACCGACAGCGGCGGCTACGACATCCACGACAACGGCTTGAATAAAGAAGGCACCGTGAAGGGCGCCAAGCTGATCCAAAGCTGGTTCGACAAAGGCTACTTGCCGAAAGGCGTCAACAGCGACATCGTCGGCGGCCTGTTCGGACAGGGCAAAGCGGCGGCGGTCATCAGCGGACCTTGGGCCGTCATGGACTTCAAGAAACAGCTCGGCGAAGACGTCGGCGTAACGGCGCTTCCGACGCTCGAAGGCGACGCGCATCCGACGTCCTTCATCGGCGTCAAAGGCTGGATGCTCTCCAAGTTCTCGAAGCATCCGGAGTGGGCGTCCGATCTGGCGGCGTTCATCACGAGCGGAGAGAACGCCCTCGAGTATTTCAAGCAAACGGGCGAAGTGCCGCCGGTCAAATCCGTGCTGAACAACGAGCTGCTGACCGGCGATCCGATCGTCGCGGGTTTCTCGCAGCAAATCCAATACGGCATGCCGTTCCCGACGGTGCCGGAGCTCGACCATGTATGGGATCCGATGGCGAATGCGCTCAAATTGATTTCCGAGGGCGGCGACGTGCAGAAGTCGCTCGGCGACGCGGTCGTGCAAATCGAAGACAAGATGAAGATGGCCGGCGCGAAGTAATCGCATCCCGGACGAATAACGCTAGAAGGGGAAGAGGGGCTGGCGCAGTCCCTCTTTCGTATCAAGTCCGAAGAAGCAGGTGAAGCATATGCAGCTGGAAAGCAATACGTCTATGAAACAACCCGGAGCCGCACTGCCGCCGAAGACGGCCGCGCTGCTGTCCGTCATTCCCGGATTGGGGCAATTCGCGAATCGCCGCTACGTCAAAGGATTCATCTTCCTCGCGCTGGCCGCAAGCTTCGCCATCGCGCTATTGCCGTGGATCGGCGACGGCATCGTCGGGCTCGTCACGCTTGGGGATACGCCAGAGGTCGACGACTCCCGGACGCTGCTGGTGGAAGGAATATTGACGGTCATCGTCCTCGTTATTCTGGCCGGCCTTCATGCCTTGAATATGATGGATGCTTATCACGACGCGGGCAAGCGCGCTAGAGGCGCCTTCCAGCCGTCAGTGCGAACTTCCTTCCAAGATAGCTGGGAGCGCGGGTTCCCGTATTTTATCGTCATCCCGACCTTCATCATGCTAGCGATGATCGTCATATTCCCGCTCGTCTTCATGGTGTGCATGGCGTTCACGAACTACAATCTATACAACTCGCCGCCGGCGCATCTGCTCGATTGGGTCGGCTTCGCGAACTTCAAGGCGCTGTTCACCGAATCGGTCTGGACGACGAGCCTGTTGTCCGTGCTCGGCTGGACGGTCGTCTGGACGCTGGTGGCGACGACGCTGCAGATCGCGCTCGCCTTCTTCCTCGCGGTCATGGTGAACGATGCGCGGGTGAAGGGCAAGAAAGCGATCCGCACGGTATTCATCCTGCCGTGGGCGGTGCCGTCGTTCATGACCGTGCTCGTCTTCGCGGCGATGTTCAACGATACGTTCGGCACGATCAACCTGGACATCATGTCGCTCTTCGGCACGAGCATCCCGTGGCTGACCGACCCGACGTGGTCGCGCGTGGCGATTATTTTGATCCAAATTTGGCTGGGCTTCCCGTACGTGTTCACGCTGTTCACCGGCGTGCTGCAGAGCATCTCGAAGGACTGGTACGAGGCGGCGGACGTCGACGGGGGCACGAGATGGAACAAGCTTCGCCATATTACGTTCCCGCACATGATGTATGCGACCGCGCCGCTGCTCATCATGCAGTATTCGTACAACTTCAATAACTTCAACATTATCTATTTGTTCAACAAGGGCGGCCCGCCGGTGCCGGGGCAAAATTCGGGCGCGACCGATATTCTTATCTCGTGGGTGTACAGCCTGACGTTCAAGGAGAACAACTACATGATGGCTGCCGCCATCTCGATCCTTATGGGGCTCATCGTCGCGGCGTTCGCGCTGTACCAATTCCGCCGGACGCGTTCCTTCAAAGAGGAGGGGGTCTACTAATGCGGCATTCGTTCAAATCGAAGCTCGAAGTGGCCGGCATCTACATGGTCGTGCTGTTCATGGTCGTCATTATCGCATACCCGTTGCTGTGGGCGTTCAGCATCTCGCTCAATCCCGGCAGCAGCTTGTTCAGCGCGAAGCTGATCCCGGACAACTGGTCGCTGGCGAACTACGAATATCTCTTCAAGGACCCGCGCAGCGATTACGTCCTGTGGTACAAAAACACGCTCATCATTGCTTTCATCAACGCGGCCGCGTCGGTGGCGCTCGTCTCGATCGTCGCCTACGTCTTCTCGCGGTTCCAATTCGTCGGACGCAAGAACGGCATTCTGCTGTTCCTCGTCCTGCAGATTTTCCCGGTGCTGATGGGCATGGTCGCGATCTACCTGCTGCTCAATCTGGTGCATCTGTTCGACACGTTCGCCGGACTGATCCTCATCTACGTGATCGGCGGGCTGCCGATGAACGTGTTCCTCGTGAAAGGGTACATGGACACGCTGCCGCGCGATCTCGACGAATCCGCGAAGATCGACGGCGCGAGCAGCCTGACGATATTCTTCCGGATCTTGATGCCGCTCGCGTCCCCGATCATGGCGGTCGTCGGCTTGTTCACCTTCATGGCGCCGTTCATGGATTTCCTGACGCCGCGCATTATCCTGCGCACGCCGGAGAAATTCACGCTGGCGCTCGGCCTGTACAACCTCGTCAACGACAAATTCGCGAACAGCTTCACGATTTTCGCCGCCGGGACGTTCCTCATCGCGATTCCGATCGCGACCGTGTTCTTGTTCCTGCAGCGGTATTTGATCTCGGGCTTGGCGGAGGGGGGCAGCAAAGGATAGCGTAATGCGCGTTCGTTCCATGAGCCAATGGTCGGGCGCGCATGGCGCTTGCGCCTGATTGCGACCCGCGTCCGGCGACGAAAGGGGGCGATAAGGGACAGAGATCGAATGCTGTCCGTCATGAAGCACAAGGGGATAGGATGAATCGAACGACAACTTGAAGGAGGAGCCATAATGCGTAATCGCAAACTCGCTTTAACCGGCACGATCATCGGGAGCATGCTGCTAAGCCAGCTGCCTTGGAATCAGGCCGTATTCGCCGCCGCCTACGAGGCGGAATCGGCTGTATTATCCGGAGGCGCCGTCACGGCTGCCGATCACGTCGGCTATTCCGGATCGGGCTTCGTGGGCGGCTTCACCGACGCGAATAAAGGCAATGCTTCCGCGCGTTTTACTGTAAGCGCTTCATCGTCAGGCAGCCATAATGCCGTGCTTCGGTACGCGAACGGGACCGGCAGCGACAAGACCGTCAGTCTGTACGTTAACGGCGTGAAGGTGAAGCAGGTCGTGCTGCCGGCAACCGCGAACTGGGACAGCTGGGGCACCAAGACGGAGGTCGTCACGCTGCAGGCGGGCTCTAACACCATACAATACAAGTTCGATGCGACCGATTCCGGCAATGTCAATATCGACAAGGTCGATATCGATCCAGTCGTGCAGCAGCCGTCAACCGGATTGGAGGCCGAGAGCGCGACGCTTACAGGCGGCGCGGTCATCGCGGCCGACCATACGGGCTACACGGGAACCGGCTTCGTGGGCGGCTTCACCGACGGAAATAAAGGGAGCGCCGCCATCGCCTATACGGTCAATCAAACGTATGCCGGCAGCCGCGACGTTACGCTTCGTTATGCGAACGGAACAAGCTCGGCCAAGACATTAAGCATCTATGTCAACGGCGTGAAGGCGCTGCAGACGACGCTCCCTGCAACGGCGAACTGGGATACGTGGAGCACGAAGACGGAGTCGCTTTCGTTGAATGCGGGCAGCAATACGATTCGCTACCAGTTCGATTCGACCGACAGCGGCAATGTCAACGTCGACCATGTGACGCTGGGTGCCGAACCGACCGCGCCGAATCGGGACCCGAATCCTGACCCGGGCACGGGGCAGCTGTATCAGGCGGAGGATCAATTCATCTCGGGCGGCGTTACCAAGAACGCCACCGGCGTGCAGAACTTCGCGGGCACCGGCGCGCGCGTCGTGTTCACCGCGAACATGGCGGCGGCGGGCAGCTCAGCCGTAGCCCTGCGCTATTCGAATGCGACCGGCTCCGGCAAAACGCTCAATGTCTACGTCAACGGCGTCTATGCGCTGACGACGACGCTTGCCAATACCGGCAGCGCTTGGGGGACGAAGAGCGAGACGCTGCCGCTGCGCAAAGGACTCAATACAATCTCTTATCAAATGGACGGCGGCAATACGGGTGGCGTCGGCATCGATTATGCGTCCGTAACCGGCGGCCAGCCGCTCGCGGACCGCGGCGCTACGCTGCCTTATCAGGAATTGGAGGCGGAGGCCGGGACGACGAACGGTCAAGTGTTGGCCGAGAACCGGACATACCTGACGCTGCAATCGGAAGCTTCCGGCCGGCGCGCCGTGAAGCTGAGCACAACCGGGCAATATGTGCAGTGGACGGCGCCGAAGGCCGCGAATAGCCTGGTCGTCCGCTATAGTCTGCCGGATGCGTCGGCCGGCGGCGGCATCAACTCGACCTTGAGCCTGTATGTGAACGGCGCGAAAGCGCAGACGCTGAATTTATCGTCCAAGTATGCTTGGACATACGGCGATTATCCGTACAATGACAACCCGGCCGGCGGGAACGGCCATCGCTTCTTCGACGAGAGCCGGTTCCTGACCGCGAACATTCCGGCGGGCGCGACGGTGAAGCTTCAGAAGGATTCCGGCGATACGGCCGCTTCCTATACGATCGATCTGATCGACTTGGAGCAGGTCGATGCTGCATACGGCATGCCGGCCAATTTCGTCAGCATCGCGTCGTTCGGCGCCGTGGCGGGCGATGCGGGCGACGACACGCAGGCGATTCGCGACGCGATCGCAAGTGCCAAATCGACGGGCAAGGCCGGGGTGTGGATTCCGGCGGGTACGTTCCGCATGAATGACCGCGTCAATGTCGACAACGTCCATGTTCGCGGTGCGGGAATGTGGCATACGAATTTGCAGGGTACCGGCGGCAAAGGCGGATTCTACGGCACGGGCAGCAGCGTGAAGGTGACAGACCTGGCGATTACGGGCGATTCGCTCTATCGCAACGACAGCGCGGATCATGCCGCATTCGAAGGCAACTTCGGCACCGGCTCGCTTATTCAGAACGTATGGGTGGAGCATACGAAGGTCGGCTATTGGATTCAATCCGGCACCGACGGGCTGTTCGTCGCCGGCGGCCGCGTGCGCAACACATGGGCCGACGGCGTCAACCTGCATGGCGGCGTGCGCAACACGACGATTAGTCATCTGAGCGTGCGCAATACCGGCGACGACGCCTTCGCCATGTGGTCCGACGGTTCGGCGAACGAGAACTGCGCGTTCCGTTACAACACGGCGCAGGTGCCGGTGCTCGCGAACACCTTCGCTCTATACGGCGGGAAGGACAACAAAATTCTCGACAACATCGGGTCGGACACGGTGACCGCTTCTTCGGGCATCGTCGTGAGCACGAGGTTTAATGCGGTCGCCTTCAGCGGCACGACCGAGGTGAAGCGCAATACGCTCAACCGTACGGGCGGCTGGGAACCGAACTGGAACACCAGCTTCGGCGGGCTATGGATTTATGCGGAGAATCAGAGTATTACCGCGCCGGTCGTCGTGGATACGCTCGAGCTGAATGGCAGCACCTACGAAGGCATTAAGTTGAGCTACAACCAGACGATTAGCAACATCACCTTCAATAATGTGAAAATCAACAGCGCGGGCACGTACGGCCTCGTGTTCGACGGTGTGAACGGCACGGGCAATTTCAGTAACGTGACCGTGACCGGCGCGGCTTCCGGCGGTCTGCTCAACCCGAACAATCAGTATACGATCGTCCGAGGCGCAGGCAACAGCGGCTGGTAAGCCAGCGCGTCGTCTTAAGCACGTAATTTGGCCATATGACAAATGCCGCGGGTAACCGCGGCTTTGTTGCGTTTCGCTGTTCATCGGCGAGCCTTCCATGTATCAGGTTGGTTATTTTGGATATCGTAATAGGCAGGACTTTCAAACACATCGATGCCCATTCGCGACTTTACCGACACCGATCCGACTAAAGGGGAAACGATTCGATGAACAAGGAATTTATTAAGGAAACCGATACTACCGTCACGAAAGATAAATACTTCGTCACCGTGGAAGCCGTCGGCTATTACGAGGTGAAGAACGAACAGCATGAATTGTTTCTCGACAAGGGCAAGCAAGCAACGGTCGGTGATTACGTCCGGCTGATCAAGGAAGTCTTCGATGTGGATGCGGAGCTCAAGAATATCAGTCCCCACATGGAGTTCAAGGTGACCAACCCGAAGCCGAAAGGGATCCGCTCGATAAAAATGCTGCGCATCACGAAGGATTATACATACCGGCCGATCACGAAGATTTGATCCGGCGCGAGCCGCTTACTCGGCGGCTCAAGGCAGGGCCGCGGGCAACCGCGGCTTTTTTTATTTTTAATTCCCGTTTATTGATGAACTTATGCCGTATAAACCAGCGCCAGCCGTTTCGCCTTGACTCGTCAAAGCCAAGCAATGGCCGCGCGATCAAATACAAGTCACAAATTTGCTCTTCTTGCTCACAATCGTGTTAGTCAACCTGTCGAAACTGCGCTATGATAATAGAATTCATCGTAAGTGATCATTCGGAGGCCATAACGATGCAACGACAACGAACTCGCTCGCTTCGATATGTAAGCGTAATCATAGCGGCCGCCGTCCTCAGCGCGGCGGTCTGGTTGTGGGCGGGAGGGAGAGAGCACAGCCCGCCTGCCAAAACGGAGGAAGGAACAATGTCCGCCGGCGCCGTGCCCGAGCAAGCGCAGACCGACAAGCTGATCATGATGTTCCCCGCCGGCAGCACGCCGCGGGATCTTCCGCTCGTCCAGGCGGCCATCAACGAGCGCTTGAAGCCGCTCATCGACGCGACGGTCGAGCTGCGGCCCGTCGACATGGGCGGCTGGTGGGACAAGACGAACCTCATGTTCGCGAAGAACGAACAGATCGACCTGCTCTTCACCGCCGGTTGGATGCGGTTCGGGGACGAGGCGGCCAAAGGCCGTTTCCTGCCGCTCTCCGACCTGCTGCGCGGTTACGGCGAAGCCATTACGGCCACGCTCGATCCTTCGATCGTCGAAGCCGGCCAGATCAACGGTCAAATCTATGGCATCGCCGTGAACAAGGAGTTCGCCGCCAGCAAAGGCGTCGTGATGCGCAAGGATTTGGTCGAGAAATACGATATCGACTTGTCTGGCGTGCGGCAGCTGTCGGATCTGACGCCGATCCTCCTTACGATCAAGGAGAACGAGCCTGGCATGGTTCCGCTCCAGGCCGGGGCGGACCGCAGTCCGTTCACGTTCATGATGCAGTACGGGCTGTTCGATATGCTCGGCGACGGGCCGGGCGTGCTCGATCGCGAGAGCCGCGTTACGCAAGTCGTGAATATGGTCGAGACGCCTCAATTCGAGACGTACGCGAAGCTGATGCACGCGTGGAACAAGGCCGGGTTCTTCAATCTGGACGCCGCCGTGTCCAAGGACTACGAATTCGAGGCGGTCAAGGCCGGAAGCGCGTTTGCCTACGCGGAATCGTTCAAGCCTGGCTTCGACAATCAGGCGTCACGCGATACCGGCATGCCGATGGTGACGGTGACCCTGACGAAGCCGTATACGACGACGGCCGATACGACGAGCGCCATGTTTGCCATCCCGCGCACGAGCAAGCATCCGGAGAAGGCGATGCGGCTGCTCAATTTGCTATACGCCGACCGGGAGCTGCTGAACCTGCTTGATTGGGGAATCGAAGGCAAGCATTACGTCATGAAAGGCGAAGGCATTATCGATTACCCGCCCGGGGTAGATGCCAAGACGACCGGTTATAATCTGAATCAGCCGTGGATATTCGGCAACCAGATGCACTCGTACTTGTGGGCGAATGAGAACCCGCTGCTATGGGAGGAATACAAGGCGTTCAACGCGCAAGCGGAGCCGTCGCTCGCGCTTGGCTTCGTCTTTAATCCCGATCCCGTCAAGACCGAGATCGCCGCCTGCGGCAACGTGGATCAAATGTTCGCGCCGGCCATCAACTCGGGCGCGGTCGATCCGGCCATCGTGCTGCCGATGTACAAGGAGAAGCTGAAGGCGGCCGGCGCGGACGTCGTGATCCGGGAGAAGCAGCGGCAGCTGGATGCCTGGGTTCGTTCGCGAACGGACGGCGGGGCGCGCTAGCGCAGATCGATCGACTTAGGGGGAGAACATGAAGCAAGCAACTTTGCGTTCACGGCTTATTTTGGGCTTCAGCATCGTCACGGTCCCGTTAGCCCTTCTGCTGCTGTGGAACAACCAATACGCGACGAAGGTCGTCCATTCGCAGGTGGCGCAGTCGAACCAGAACTTGCTCACGATGTACATGAACGATATGGACAAGGCGCTGGAGGAAATCCAGAACTATCTCTACCGCAGCGCGGAACAGAACGAACAGCTCCTCGCGCTGGGCCAATACAAGCCGATGAGCTGGAACTATTACCTCGCTCAAACACAGACGGCCGCGGATTTGAATTTGAATACGAATTATTACGATGCGGCCGACCTGCTGTTCGCCTACAGCCAGACGAACGAAGAGCTCATCGCGGCGCAGCAGCATACCATCACCTACGAGCGCAAAGGACGGATGAAGGAACGACTGTTGGAGGCGCTTCGCAAGGAAAAGCCGGGATCAAAGCTCTACTCGGGATGGAACATCGTGGAGTCGGACGGCAGCTACGGCCTCGTTCGCGTCGTCGATACGAATTATGGCTCCTCCGTCGGCGCCTGGGTGAATCTCGACCGCCTGATGCAGCCGATGCGGGAGCTTTCGAAGGCCGGGCAGGGCGAAGCGGTGCTCGTGTCGTCCAACGGAGAAGTCATCTCCGCGCTGGCCGGCGCGAGCGCCGAGAGGCTTCGGGCGCTTCCGTTCGATGCGTATTTGCAGGAGCAGGACGACCTGTACAACATCGTCGAGCTCAGCGAGCCGCATTTGCTCGTCGCCAAGCCGTCGCGGGCGGCGGGGATGACGCTGCTGCTGCTGCTGCCGGAGCGCAAGCTGCTGGAGAATTTGCCGCTCTTTCGCTATTTGACGTATGTGGTGCCGCTCCTCGCGCTCGCGCTGCTGATCGTCTACTTGATCTTCTTGCAGCGCGCGATCGTCACGCCGATCCACCAGTTCATCAAGGGAATGCGCAAAATCCGCGCCGGCGATTTGAGCGCCCGTCTGGAGGCGGCGCGGCTCGTCGAATTCACGACGATGAAGGATACGTTCAATGGCATGGCCGAGCAGATCAAACATTTGAAAATCGACATTTACGAGGAACGCATCCGCACCCAGGAGGCGGAGCTTCGGCATTTGCAGGCGCAGATTCATCCGCACTTCTTCATGAACTCGCTCAACATCGTCTATCAGCTGGCGCAAATCCGCAGCTTCGACATTATACAGAGCATCGCGCTTCACCTCGTGAACTATTTCCGGTACACGACGCGGACGCAGGTGAGCTCGATTACGCTCAAGGAAGAGCTGGAACACAGCTTTCATTATTTGTCGATCCAGAAGCACCGGTTTCCGAATTCGTTCGATTTTGAGTTCGCGCTCGCTCCCGAGCTGGAGACGCTGGAAGTGCCCCCGCTCATCGTGCAGCCGATGGTCGAGAACGCGGTCATTCACGGCTTCAAGGTCCGCGGGGGCGAACCGTTCAAGATTACGGTGACCGTTCGCACGGACGACGAGGCCCCGGATACGCCGATCGTGATCGAAGTGTCGGACAACGGCAAAGGGCTAACCGGCGAGCAGATCGACGAGCTTACGCAGCGGGTGCAGCGCATCGAGGCGCCGGATGGGCATATCGGCTTATGGAATGTGGCCCGACGGTGCCGGCTGTATTATCAGACGGGTGTTCGGCTGTCGTTCGAACGCGGCGAACCGCATGGCGCCCTCGTGCGTCTGGGCCTGCCGCGCATCCAACCTACCATCAAAAGGAGTGAACCTGCATGATTCGGGTGCTGGTCGTCGACGACGAATGGTATGCGGTCAAAGGGCTGCGTTCCGGCGTCAATTGGAATTTGCTCGGCGAGACGGAGGTGTACGAAGCCTATCATGCCGAGATGGCGCGCGAGCTGCTGGCCGCGCACGACATCGATATCGTCATTTGCGACATCGAGATGCCGGAGGAGAACGGGCTTCAGCTGATGGAATGGATTCGCGGCAGCGGCCGGGACCCGGAGATCATCGTCCTCACCTGTCATTCGGAATTCAGCTACGCGCAGAAGGCGCTGCAGCTTGGCGGGTATGATTATTTACTCAAGCCGGTCATGTACGCGGACATGGAGCAGGTGCTCCTGAAGCTGACGGCGAAGATCGCGCAGAGACGGAAGGCGGACGAGGAAGAGGAACGATACCGACAGGTGGAGCGGATGTGGGAAAGCCAGAAGCCGCTGCTGGTGGAACGGTTCTGGCAGGACGTGCTGAGCCGGCGCATCGGTTTTCCTCATCAAGCGATGGATGCGACGCTGGCCCAATACGGCATTCCGCTGACGGAGAATTCGCCCGTCTGTCTGATTCTGATCAGCGTGGAGAACTGGGATAAGCCGCTGAATGAGCGAGACGAGGAAATTATGGAATTCGCGCTGCGCAAGGCGGCGGAGGAGACGATACTCGCCTCGATTCCCGGGTATGCGCTCGCGGATCACCGCGGGAACAGTCTGCTGATCCTGCGCGGCAACGGAGCGGTCCTGGATGAAGCGGCTATCGCGCGCTTGTGCGAAACGTACATCGAGGTCGGCAGCCGATATTTCTTCTGCAAGCTGTCTTGCTACGCCAGCGAGATCGCGCCGCTTCGCGAGATGCTGCATGCATATTACGGCTTGTTAAATGCGGAGTACCGCAACGTGAACCGCAAGCAGGAGGTTATCCGATGCGTCACGCTGGCGCCCGAGGGGCGGCAGTCTTGGAGCGGTAGCCGTGAAGGAAAAGCGTTCCGCCAGTGGATACAGGATTGGGGGGAGTGGACGGAACGGGGCGAGATCGAACCGGTGCTCTGTCAGCTGGATGCGCTGCTGCAGCAGGAGGAAGGGGAGCCGCTCACGGTCGAATCGCTTCGGGAGCTTCATCTGACGCTGCAGCAGGTCGTATATTACGCGCTTCATCGAGGCGGTTACGCCATTCACCATCTTTACGAGGAGAACAAACCGCTCGAATCCGCCGAACCGACCAAGTCGGTGGAGCACTTCCGACGCTGGGCGGAGGAGCTGCTGCGCGCGCTGCAGGCGCTGCTCGCCGGCGGACAATCCGGCGCGAGCCCGGTCGTGGAGAAGCTGAAAGCATACATCGAGACGCATATCGCGGACGAATTATCGCGGGAGGAGCTGGCGGCGCACGTGTATTTGAATCCAGCTTACTTGTCCCGCTTGTTCCGCAAGGAAACCGGTATGGTGCTGACCCACTACATCCTGCAGGCCAAAATGCGCCGGGCCGCCGAGCAGCTAGGCGCGACGGAGCGGAGCGTCAGCGAAATCGCGGACAGTCTCGGCTACAGCAACTTTTCCTATTTCGCCCGGCTGTTCCGCAAAGTGTACGGCAGCAATCCCCACGATTATCGCAAGTCGCATCGGAAGGCGCAATAAGATGGGGAACGGGCGCGGCGTTAGCGCCCGTTCTTTGCGTTTGAAGGGCGCGCAGCGGGAGCGTAACAACAAAAAAGGGAATTCGCGCGCGGCGTCGAATTGGGGGTGAAGCAGTAGTTGCAATCCGTAAAAGAAAAGTTATTGGGGGCTTCAACCATGCCAGGATTGATGCAAGAGAACAAACAATCACGCTTGACCGTTTATGCCATTATGATCGCCATGGCGCTGCTGGCGGCCGAGACCAGCTTGCCGTACGCGCCTGTCGCCGCAGCCGCCCAGCCAAGCGCGACGACCGTATCGATCACGGTCGTCAAGAGCGGGGCCAAGCTTGCGCTTCCTGCGCCGCCCTACGCGCTGCGGGGCACCATCATGGTGCCGATGAAAGCGGTGCTCGATGCAAGCGGCGCGGCAAGTGTATTGGATCGGGGAAATATTACGGTGACCCGTGGCACGCTTGTGCTGAAGGCCGCGCTGAACGACAAGCTCGTGCAGATCGGCGGCCAATCGGTTCTGCTTAAAGAGGCGCCGACGCTCGCGAAGGGGAGGCTGTTCGTGCCGAGCCAGTTCATCGCGCTGGCGCTTGACGAACCGGTTATATACGACGCGAAGAAGAAGCAGCTGCGCATCGGGTATACGCCGCAGGAGCTCGCGGCCATGCAGAAAGATATGTTCCAGGCGGCGATGCGAGGCGACGCGGCCGCGATCGAGCGGCTATTGAAGCGAGGCATCGACCCGAACGCGACGAACAAGCATTACGGCGATTCCACGCCGCTCGACAAAGCCATTGCCAGCGGAGGCTTGGCGGCCGTGAACATGCTCGTCACCCACGGCGCATCCGTCGAGCGGGTGTCCGTCCGGAGCGGCCACGACCTGATCATAAAACAAGACGCGGCGATGCTGTCCTGGCTGCTCGAGAACGGCTTCGACCCGAACTCGAAGGACCGCGAAGGCACGACGCTGCTCGAGCTAGCGTCGGGGACCATCGGCGTCTCGCGGAACGGCGGAGCGTTCAAGAACCAATACCCGCTGCCTACGATGGTCGAGGCTTTGCTCAAGCACGGGGCCGACCCGCGGAACGACGAGTCGCTCTATAAGGCCGTGCAAGCACAGAGTTATCCGATCGTGCAGCTCCTCCTGCGCGCGGGCGCTGATCCGCAGCGAACGAATCGCTTCGGAGACACGCCGGCGCGATTCGCGGAATCCAAAGGCTTGAGCAAGTGGCTTCGCATACAGGAGACGCAGCCGCTCGTGCCGTCCCTTGCTTTCCTGGGGGCCGAGGGTCAGCTCATCGAAGACGGAACGGCTTATATCCGTTCGGCGGGCGGGAACGACGAACAATATTGGCCGTTTCAATGGACAGGCACTAAGGCTTACTTTGATGTGCCGGACGGCAGTTACACGCTTATGGGCATCTCGACATATAGTTGGGCGGGGATCGTGCAACGGCCGTTCGTCGTGAAAGACGGCCGCGCCGATCTTGAACAGGTGCGCGTGCCGGCGACGAACGTCGCGGGGAGCCTGTCGTTCGCCGAGGAGGCCATCGGCAAATCCGGATTCCTGCACGCCTATGGCAGCGACGGCAAGTACCTGCTCACGGTTCCCGTTCTTGACGGTGTATTCCGGGTATTCGCGCCGGAGGGGACGTATACATTCCGTGAATATTTAGCGGACGGCCGCGCCTACAAGGCGGAGGGGCGATTCGAAGCCGCATCGAACGCGACGGCCGTCGCGACTGTAACGGTCACGAACGAGAATCCCTTCGCCCAATAGCGTACTGGACTGGAACCGATTCTGCCCGGCGGAGTCGGTTCTTCGTCATTCCGCGATGCTGGATGAACCGTCCTGCAAGCTCGGCGAAAGTCGCTTCGTCTTCGCGACTTTCGTCGGTTTTTGACGGGGACAATCCCGGATGCTACAGTAGGAGGTATACTATTTATTCATGGATTGGAGCATGCGGATGTATCGGAATATGGAAGAATGCGTGGCGGATCTGGAGCGTCACGGTCATTTGGTGCGGATCAAGGAGGAGGTCGACCCTTACCTCGAGATGGCGTCGATCCATCTGAAGGTGTATGAGGCGGGCGGGCCGGCGCTGCTGTTCGAGAACGTGAAAGGCTCGAAATACCGGGCGGTATCGAATCTGTTCGGGACGCTTGAGCGCAGCAAGTTCATGTTCCGCGACACGCTCGAAGGCGTGCGCCGGGTGATGGATTTGCGCGGCGATCCGATGCAGGCGCTGAAGCGGCCGTTCAGCCATCTCTCGACGGGCATTGCCGCCTCCAAGGCGCTTCCGGCCAAGAAGAACGGCCGAGGTCCGATGCTGTCGCAGGAGATTCGGATTTCCGATCTGCCGCTCATCCAGAGCTGGCCGATGGACGGAGGCGCCTTCGTCACGCTGCCGCAGGTGTATTCCGAGGATCCCGCCAAGCCGGGCATTATGAACGCGAATTTGGGCATGTACCGAATCCAGCTGACGGGCAACGCGTATGCCTTGAACGAAGAGGTCGGCGTCCACTACCAAATCCACCGGGGCATCGGCGTTCATCAGCAGAAGGCGAGTAAACGGGGCGAACCGCTCAAAGTAAGCATCTTCGTCGGCGGGCCGCCGGCCCACACCCTATCGGCCGTGATGCCGCTGCCCGAAGGCTTGAGCGAGATGACGTTCGCCGGACTGCTGGCCGGTCGCCGTTTCCGCTACGGATACGAGGACGGGTACTGCATCAGCCATGACGCGGATTTCGTCATTACGGGCGAGCTTCGGCCGAACGAGACGAAGCCCGAAGGGCCGTTCGGCGACCATCTGGGCTATTACAGCCTCACGCATCCGTTCCCGTATTTGCACGTCCATAAGGTGTATGCCAAGCCGAACGCCATCTGGCCGTTCACGGTCGTCGGCCGTCCGCCGCAAGAGGATACGAGCTTCGGGGCGCTCATTCACGAGCTGACCGGCGACGCGATCAAGCAGGAGATTCCCGGCGTGGAAAAGGTGCATGCGGTCGATGCCGCCGGTGTTCACCCGCTGCTGCTGGCGCTCGGCAGCGAACGTTATACGCCTTATCAGCGCGTGAAGCAGCCGACCGAGCTGCTGACGCTGGCCAGCCGCATTCTCGGCACGGGACAGCTCAGCTTGGCGAAATATTTGTTCATCACCGCCGAAGACGACGTTCCGGTCACGACGCATCGCGAGGCGGAATTCATGGGGTACATGCTGGAGCGGATGGATTTGCGGCGCGACGTCCATTTTCATACGAATACGACGATCGACACGCTCGATTATTCCGGGACGGGACTCAACAGCGGAAGCAAAGTCGTGTTCGCAGCCTACGGAGAGAAGAAGCGCGAGCTTTGCCGCGAGGTGCCGGAGGCGCTCCGCGAGCTGAGAGACTTCCCGAACGCGAAGCTGATCATGCCGGGGGCCGTAGCCCTGCAGGGGCCGGCATTCGCGAGCTACGCGGAAGCGGAGCGGGAGCTCGGTCTGCTCGGCGAGGCGATTCGCGAGCGCGGGGATCTGCCGGAATGCCCGCTTATCGTCATCTGCGACGACAGCGACTTCATGACCGCGAAATTCGACAATTTCTTATGGGCGGCCTTCACGCGAAGCAACCCATCCCATGATATACACGGCGTGAACGCCGGCTACGAGTTCAAGCATTGGGGCTGCGACAATCTGATCATCGACGCGCGCCTGAAGCCGCACCATGCGCCGCCGCTCATCCCGGATCCGGCCGTAGAGAAGCGGGTGGAGCGGCTGTTCGCCAAAGGCGGAAGCCTCGAGAAGGTTCGCTTATAGCCATTCGCCCAAAAACCGCGATATTCGCGGTTTTTTCGTTCTATAGGTCTTCCTGCCCGCGCTGCCCGCACGGGAACGGGATATTCGTATCCCCTTGCTCACATGAGCTTGCTTTTTGACGGCCCGACTCGTTGGAATAAGAAAGACGGACGGCGAAGGAGAACGGGAAACCTGCCTTGCCTGTAGATTAGGAAGTTGATCATTCATGAAAGAAAGAGTTGGAAGCATGCAGCCTATACCGCAACACGTCATCCCCCACAAGCCGAAGAAGAAGAAGAAACGCCCGATCCGCCGATTTATGCTGTGGTTCGCCTTTCTCGTACTGTTGACTGCCGTCATCATTGAATGCATGCCCGTCGAAATCGTGCGGCACCCGGAACCGATTACCGGGCTGCATCCCGAGGTGGCGGCGAAAGCCCATCAGCTCAAGGAAGCGGGCAAGAAACGCGGCATAACGATTCGGATCACGGACGATTTTCGCTCCGCGGCCGAGCAGGACGCGCTGTACCGGAAGGGGAGGGAGACGCCCGGATCAATCGTGACGAACGTGAAGGGCGGACATTCCTATCATAATTACGGCCTTGCCGTCGACTTTGCCATCGAGACGGGAGATGGCGAGATCATTTGGGATTTGGATTACGACGGCAACCGGGACGGACAATCGGATTGGATGGAGATCGTCTGGCTGGCGAAGTCGCTCGGCTTCAGCTGGGGCGGCGATTGGGAGAGCTTCCCGGACTATCCGCATCTGCAGATGGATTTCGGCTTGTCGATCCGAGAGCTCCGGCAGGGCAAAAGGCCCCCGATGCCGACGGACGAACACTAACGGGGTATCGGGGACCGTGCGGTCGATTCGTCCGTCCGTTCAGGGATAGCGTCTTGAAGACGAACTGAAGGAGGAACTCGCATCGCGAGGCGATCGGCCGCCGTCGCTTGTCCATCCAGACGGATAGACGACGTCCCACGCCTCAATCGTCATCCGGACCGGGTCGCGTTCGGTCTCGAGCAGCTCTACGGCGACCGCGAGCTGATAAGACGGCAGGAGCTGGCGAGGCTCCAGGAACAGCCAGCCGTCCCGTTCGCCCCGCTGTATGCCGAGCGCGATCCGGATCTCCTTCGGGTCCATCGCGAAGCCCGTGCCCAGCGCCTTGATCAGCGCTTCTTTCTTGGTCCAAATCTCGTAAAAGGCCTGGAGCTCCAATCCGGCGTTCGCCTGCACATAGTTTCGTTCTTCCTGCGAGCAAACATGACCGACCAGATTAAGATTGGACGCCTCCATATATTCCAAGTCGATGCCCACCCGCCGATGCAGAGTCATCGCGCAGGCGACGACGCCGTTCGCATGCGTCAGATTAAACTGCCATTCGCCCGGATAAGCCGGCTTGCCGTATGTCGTCGTGCTTAGCTTCACGGCATGAGGCGATATGCCGTATTTTCGGCCCAGCAGGCTTTTCATCATAAGGCGCCCGAGGAGGAACTCCTTGCGCTTCATGTCCGTCCGGTAAGCCCGGTATCGGTCGAGCTCCTCCCCCGTCAGCGCAGCTTCCGCGGCGCGTTCGTCCAGCAGCCATTCGTGCCCGCCGGAATGCGCGTAATAGACCTCGATCATTGCTCTGTCTGCCTCCTCACCCATGGAAAATCTCCTTTCACGCAACGTTCAACTAAATCCTGACGTTCGACCTACGCGGCCAATCCCGCAAGTATAGATATCAATGATTTATTGAAGATATCAATCGTGTTTCTATCAAAAACGAACGGAAATTATGAATGAATTCCTAAAAATAATGAAAGAAAAACGAATTAAAATGATTGCGAAAACAATCGGCGATTGACTTTTTTTGGACCCTTTTGGTATCTTTTAGCTACTATCTCAGGGTGTCATAGCCTGATTCTACCAGATATTGGGGGCGTAATCATGTACGGTTCGAAGGAGAGTCCGCTTTCCCGGGAATCCGTTTATCCGCTGACGCATCCGCAGCGGCGGATATGGGTCATCGAACAGATCTTCCCGGGCACGCCGCTGCACAACATCGGCGGTCCGGTTCGCATGAAGGGCATCATCGATATGGACCTGCTGGAGGCGTCCATTCTCGCCTTCATACGCAGGCACGACGCGCTGCGAATCCGAATCGGCGAGGCGGACGGACAACCCTATCAAACCTTCGGCAGCGCCGGACCGCTGATGATCGGCCGTCGAGACTTCACCGGATCGCCCGACCCGGAAGACGCGTTCCGCCGTTGGGTGGACGAGCAGGCGGGCAGGCCATTTTGCTTGACCGACCAGACTCCGCTGTATGAATTCGTGTTGTTTCGCATCGGGGAGGACGACAGCGGTTACTTGTTCCGCTGCCATCATATTATCGCCGACGGATGGTCCAATGCGATCATGACCAAGCAAATCGCCGATGATTACGCGCTTCTCGCGGCCGGACGGCCGATACCGGAAGGCGAGGGTACCTCCTCTTATGTCGATTACATCCGCCAAGAACAGCTCTACTTGAACTCGCCTCGCCTGATGCGCAATAGGCGGTTCTGGAACGAGAAGTTCGCCTTGCATTCCGCGCCTGCCCATACGGGCTATCGATACGCGCCTACCGACGGCCGACGCATGACCGTCGACTTCCAACCAGATCTCGCGCTCCGCATGAAAGCATTTGCCGCACAAGCCAACGCCTCACTGAACGCATACTTCATCATGTTATACGCCTTGTGTCACTACCGTACGACCGGCCAGTCGGACATTACGATCGGCACCCCCGTCGCTAATCGGTCCGGCAAGCTGGAAAAGTCGATATTCGGCATGTTCACGAGCACCATGCCGCTGCGTCTGCAGATTGACGGATCGGCGAAGCCTTCCGAGCTGCTGGCGAGCATTCAGCGTGAATTAACCGCTTGTTATTACCATCAGCGTTATCCCTACGATTTGCTGCTGCGGGATTTGGACCATACGCACAGCGGCGGAGGGCAATTGTTCGATACCTGCATCAATTACTATAACACGAAGCTGGCATCATCCATTGACCGCGCTTCGATCGAGAACGTCGAGTTTTACAGCGGTCATCAATGGTATTCCCTGCAGCTGGTCATCAAGGAATGGTCGGAAGACGGCGGATTGACGCTGGATGCCGATTACAAGCTATCGGAGCACGACGAGGATGGGATCCGGCGCATGCTGGCGTTAATCCGGACGATGAACGAGCATATTTTGACCGGCGCGGAGACCGCCGTCTCGAGTCTGGAGCTGCTGACGGAAGAAGAACGGACCCGCCAGCTTATCGCGTTCAACGATACGGCTGCCGAGTATCCGCGCGATCGAACAGTGTGCGATCTATTCGCCGAAGAAGCCGAACGCAGCCCGCGGCGCATCGCGCTTCAAGACGGCGAAGCGGCAATGACCTACCAGGAGCTGGATGAACGCAGCAGCAGGATCGCCGCCGCATTGATCGAGAAGGGGGTTCGACGAGAGTCGGTCGTCGGCTTGCTCGTGCGGCATTCGGCCGAAGCCGTCGTCGCGATTCTGGCCGTCATGAAGGCAGGCGGAGCGTATCTGCCGATCGATTCGGACTATCCGGCAGACCGGATCGGTTATATGCTCGGCGACTCGGGCGCCGCGCTGCTGCTCACGGATGACGATACGCATGAAGGTGCGGCGCGCTATGCGACGGCACGGCTTAACGTGCAAGATCCCGCTTTGTATACGGTTAACAGGGAGACTGCGCCCCTTCCGGCTGCGGCGAAGCCGGACCAGCTCGCATACGTGATCTATACGTCCGGCTCGACGGGCAAGCCGAAGGGGGCGATGATCGAGCACCGGGGACTGACGAATTACATTTGGTGGGCGAAGCAGATGTATACGCGCGGAAGCGGCGAAGTGTTCCCGCTCTATACGTCGCTCGCGTTCGATTTGACGGTGACGTCGATTTTCACGCCGCTCGTCAGCGGCGGTACCATTCGCATCTATCGCGGCGAAGACGGCGAGTTCAGTCTGTTCCGAATATTGCGGGATAACGAGGCGACGGTCATCAAGCTGACGCCCGCGCACTTATCCTTGCTGAAAGATACGGATTATCGCGATTCATCGGTCAGAACATTCATCGTGGGAGGAGAGGATCTCAAAACCAGCTTAGCGCAAACCATCACGAACCGATTTGGAGGGGACATTGACATCTATAACGAATACGGCCCGACCGAGACCGTCGTGGGCTGTATGATTCACAAATTCGATCCGGTCGAAGACGGCAGAGCCTCCGTGCCGATCGGCGTCCCGGGGCATAACGTGCAGCTGTACGTGCTGGACGATTCGATGCGGCCAGTACCGCCGGGCATGCTCGGGGAGTTGTTCGTGTCGGGAGACGGCGTGGCGAGAGGGTACTTGAACCGGGACGACTTGACGCGCGAGCGTTTCGTGGACAACCCGTACAAGCCGGGGACGCGCATGTACCGAACCGGCGATCTCGCGCGCTTCCTGCCTTCGGGCAAGCTCGAATACGGCGGCCGGATCGACCATCAGGTGAAAATCCGCGGCCACCGCGTCGAGCTTCCGGAGGTTGAGGCTTGTATCCTGAACATGGACGGAATACGCGAATGCGTCGTCATCGACCGGGAGCAAGAAGGCCAGGGACGTTACTTGTGCGCCTACTACGTCGCCGATCGGTCGTGGACGGATCGCGAGCTTGCATTGCAGCTAGGCCGGACGCTGCCGGACTATATGGTGCCGGCCTATTACATCCGCCTGGATTATATCCCGCTGAACGTCAACGGGAAGGTGGACCGCCCGCGGTTGCCCGAGCCGGAACGTCGTTCCGTCAAGGAAGTTTACATCGCCCCCGAGACGCGAGAGGAGCAGCTGCTGACGCAAACGCTCGAGTCGGTCATGAACTACTCGCCGATCGGACTGGGCGACAACTTCTATCATCTAGGCGGCGATTCGATCAAGGCGATCCAAACGGCTTCTCGGATAGCCCAGGCGGGAGGGTCGATTCAGGTTAAGGATATGTTGGCCAACCCGGTCATCGCGGACATGGCCAGAACATTGCAAATAAGGGCAGAGCGGGACGTGCGCCGAAACGAGCCGAGCACGGGCGAACTTGCGCCGACGCCGATTCTGTCCTGGTTCATGAACCAGGAGCTCGCGCAGCCGCATCATTACCATCAATCGGTCCTGCTCCGGCTGAAGCAGCCGCTCGCCAATCGGGAGATCGGACAGATCATGCGGACGCTTATCGGTCATCATGACGCGCTTCGGTTAAATTTGCGGGGCGAAACGGGTACGTGGCATTACACGGAACGAGCGGAATCGGACAACGGCTATGCGGTGAAAGTCTATGACTTGTCTTCCCTATCCGGCCAGGAGCGGCAGGATAAGCTTGCAGAGCTGGGTGAACGATTCAAATCGGAGTTCGACCTTCGCGAAGACGTGCTCTTCAAAGCGTGCCTATTCGACTTGGGCGAGGATGGCCGACATTTGCTGCTTGCGGCGCATCATGCGGTGGTGGACGGCGTCTCCTGGCGGATTCTGCTGGAGGATTTCACTTTGGCGGCGGCGGCCGTACGGCAAGGCGCCGAAGTCCGGCTCCCGCGGGCGACCGATTCCTATCAGCGGCATGCGCTGCGGCTGGTGGAGCACGCTGGCGCGGCGGAAGCCGAATACGACTATTGGCGGCAGGCGGCCGAACTTGCGACGGATTGGCCGGAGGACCGCAATTACGGCGAAGACGTCTGGGGGAGCGCGCATACCGAGACGTTCCGGCTGGCGGAGGCCGAGACGAACGCGCTGGTCGGCGAAGCCAATCTGGCATACGGCACGCAGCCGATCGAGTTAATGGCCGCCGCGCTCGCGCAAGCGCTTGGGGCTGCTTTCCCCGCGACCGAGCCGGTCGTGGAGCTGGAAGGACACGGTCGGCTCGACGCCGCCGAGGATGCGGACGTGGGCCGTACCGTCGGCTGGTTCACGGCGCTCTATCCGGTCGCGCTGCCCCGAGACGGGGATCTCGCCGCGCGCATCAAAGCGGCGAAGGACACGCTTCGGCGGGTACCGCGAGGCGGCATCGGGTTCGGCGTGCTGGCCGAACATCGGAATGCGTTCCCGGCCTATTCGCGCCGCAAGCCCGTCCGCTTCAACTATCTTGGCGACTTCGACCGGGAGCTCGATAACGAATGGTTCGCTTATTCCGGCTTGCCGACAGGCGCAGAATCCGGACCGGCCAACGCGCTTTCCTTCCGGTTGGAATGGAACGCCATGATTATCGGCGGCAGACTGCAAGTCGGGATTACGTACAGCCGCAACCGTTATGCGGACGAGACGATCAAGCGGCTCGCCGCGCTTTATGCCGATTCGCTTCGGGCTATTCTTCGGCATTGCGAGGACAAGGAAGAGTCTGAATTCACGCCGTCGGACTTCGAGACGGCGGCGTTGTCGCAGGCCGATCTGGATCATCTTCTTCAATAAAAGCACGCCGCCGACGAGAGGAGCTTCCGATGGCTAACATCATCTACTTCGGCGTCGACCTTCACGGTCACGTCAATCCGACGCTCGCCTTGATTCGCAAGCTGGTCGAGCGCGGGGATAAGGTTGTCTATTATTGCAGCGACGAATTTCGCAGCAAGATCGAGCGGACGGGCGCGACGTTCCGCAGTTACCGAGGCTTGCTGAATTTCACCATGCATGAAGGCTCGGGCATCGATACATTTCTCGTGTTCGCGGATTTCATCCTGGAGAAGGGCCGGCTGCTGGCGGACAGGCTGTACGAAGAGGTGTCAGGACTGCGGCCAGATTGCGTCATGCACGACGCGTTCGCGTATTGGGGCAAGGAACTGGCTGCGAAGCTAGACGTGCCCGGCGTGTCGGTATTCGCTAATTTCCCGTTCATACACGAGATGGCGGAATCGGATCCCGGCTTCTTCATGGAGGTCGTGCTGCGCGCGGCCGACGATCCGCTGTACAAGAAGTACAAGGGCCAAGCGGACATGTACCCCAAGCTGATCGAGAAGGTCTCGCGCATGATCGCCCGCCGGCATGGCCTGGGCGAGGTGAACGTCATCAACGACGTGTTCGGCAGCAAGCAGCCGCTGAATCTGATTTTCTCCTCGCGGGCGTTCCAGCTATATGAGGAAGCGTTCGACGAAAGTTATTTGTTCGCGGGCTATACAGCCGATCGCCGCTCGGATGCGGAACCTTTCCCGATGGAAAGGTTGGACGGGAGGCCGCTCGTCTACATCGCGTTCGGCACGATTTTGCACGAGCTGGGCGATTTGATCGAAGGCTGCATGAAGGCGCTTGGCGGAGAGGACGTGCAGGTGGTCATGTCGGTCGGCAGACAGTTCCCGATCGAGCGGCTGGCCGGCGTGCCGGACAACTTCCTGATCATGCCTTACGTCCCGCAGCTCGAGCTGCTTGAGAGGGCGTCGGCATTCATTACGCACGGCGGGGCCAACAGCATCTATGAGAGTCTGTGCGCGGGCGTGCCGATGGTCGTCGTGCCCCAGGCGTTCGACGAGTTCATGGGCGCCTTGATGGTCGAGCGGGCCGAGGCCGGCATTCGTCTGGAGAGCGAATCGTTCGCGCCGGAAGCGCTGCGAGAAGCGGTGCGGACCGTGCTGGGCGACCCGGCGTACCGGCTTGGCTGCGCGCGCATACGCGATTCCTTCCGGGAGACGGGGGGATTGGACATGGCGGTGCGGCGCATCATCCACTATATGGAGCAGAGGGTTAACGCATGAATCTATGGAGACGCGCCGGAGCGGCGCTAATCGCCGCGATCTTGGCGCTCGCGGCACCTTGGGCGGCCGGAGCCGCCGAAGAACCGCTGCTGGGACGGCAGGCGGAGATCGAGGCCTATATCGACGGCATTATTGCCAAGTCGGATACCCCGGGCATGGCGGTGGCGATCGTGCAGGGCAACGAGACCGTATGGCTGAAAGGATACGGCAAGGCCGATATCGGCGAGAAGCGCGCGGTTACGCCGGATACGCTGTTCGAGCTCGGATCGACGAGCAAGGCGTTCACCGGTCTCGGCTTTCTGCTGCTGGAGAAGCAAGGTCTGTTGAACCGGGAAGATCCCGTTACGCAATATCTCCCGTGGTTCCGCGTTACGCATGAAGGCAAGCCGGCGGAAATTACGCTCGGCCAGCTGCTTCATCATACGAGCGGGGTGCCGTTCGATTCGATCGGACGCATTCCCGCCACCGAAGCGGACGATGGACTGGAGCAAACGGTGCGAACGCTCGTCGGGCGGGAGCTCGAGCATGCGCCGGGCGACGAATATTTGTACGCGACGATCAATTACGACGTGCTCGGCCTGGTCATGCAGACGGTGACCGGACAACCCTACGAGACTTACATGCGGGAGAACGTGCTGCTGCCGCTCGGCTTAAAGCATACGTATCTGACTCGCGACGATGCGCCGGACGCTTCCAGCGCCGCGGGATACAAATTCAAGCTGCTGCGGCCGGTAGCCTACGACGCGCCGATGTACAGAGGCAACACGCCGGCCGGTTATTACATGACGAGCGCGGCCGACATGGCCAAGTGGCTGCAAATTCAGCTTGGCCGTGTTCCGGTGCCCGAGCCGTTCGGCGAATTAATCGCTTCGTCGCATGAGCCGGACCGGTCGGTCCCGCCGGCTTCGGACGGCTCCTCGTACGCGGCGGGCTGGAGCGTCTTCCAGCGCGGCGGCGGCGAAATTTCGCACGGCGGCAGCAATCCGAACTTCGCTTCGCATCTGGTGCTTCGTCCGGAAGAAGGGCTCGGCGTGGCCGTACTGGCCAACATGAACACGCCCGACGCGGGTTTGCTCGGCCAAGGAATCATGAACCTTCTGATCGGCCGAGAGCTGCCCAAGCCGGTCGACGACATGTATGAGGGGCTGGACAACACGGCTTCCGCCGCGCTCGCGCTGCTCGCGCCGGTCATGCTGCTGACACTCTGGTTCGGCGGCAAGGCGGCTGCGGAGGCGGCAGTCGGCAGAAGACGGTTCGCGGGCACGGCGGCTTCCGTCATGATGAGCGTCGGCGGTCTGATCCTCTTCCTGGCCGGGCTCGGGTACTGCCTATATCGCATTCCCGACGTCATCTACTGGGGGCTCAACTGGGCGTTCGTTCGCGTATGGGCGCCAGAGACGCTGATCTACGCGGTCGTCGCTCTGCTTGCGACCGTCTTCTTGTTCGGATTCTACTATATCGTGACGAGCTTGTTTCCGAGGCCGGACGAGAAGCCGCTGTTCATGCTGACGCTGCTCAGCATCGTGAGCGGACTAGGGAACGCGGTTATCATTTTCACGGTGAACGAGACGCTAGGCCGCGATCAGGACGTATTCCAAGACGGTCTGCTGCTGTACTTCCTCCTCGGCATGGCGCTGTATATCGTCGGCCAGCGGCTCGTGCGGCTGCGGCTCGTCCGCATCGCCAACCGGATGGTGTACCAGAAGCGGACCGAGCTGCTCGACAAACTATTGAACACCTCCTACGAGAACGTCGAGAAGCTGGAGGACGGAGTCATCGAGGCGGCGCTGAACAACGATACCGAGACGATCAGCGACGTATCCAACATCGTCATTACGGGGGCGACGAGCCTGGTGACGCTCGTTTGCTGCTTCGTCTACATGGGCATCATCAGCTTCCCGGGCATGCTGGTCGCCGCGGCGGTCATCGCGTTCGCGGCGGGCATGCATTTCCTGATGGGTGCCAAAGCGAATCAGCTGCTGGAGCAGACGCGCGATATTCAGAATAGGTTTTTCAAATTCATACACGACTTGCGAGCCGGCTTCAAGGAGTTGAGTCTTAGCCGCGCCAAACGAGGCGATTTCCAATCGGACATGCAGTCGAGCATCGGCACATACCGCGACAAGCGGATCGAGAGCGATCTGCGCTTTGCGAACGTCAACGTCGTCGGCGAGCTGCTCTTCACGTTCGTCATCGGCACGGTGGCCTTCCTGTTCCCGCTGCTGTTCAAGGACTTGCAGGTCGGCGCTTGGCGCAATTACGTGTTCGTGCTCTTGTATATGACCGGCCCCGTGCACGGCATCCTCGGCACGATTCCGAATTTGTTCCGCGTGCGCGTCAGCTGGAACCGGCTCAATCAACTGGCCAGCCAATTAGATGCCGTGCAGCTCGAAAAGGCCAGCCAGGATACCGCTTCTGCTGCAAGCGGAGGCATTCAGGTGGAGCTCCGGTCGACCGCTTACCACTATGCGAATAAGGAAGGCGAGCAGTTCGCGGTCGGACCGATCAGCTATACGTTCCGCTCCGGGGAGATCGTCTTCATCACCGGCGGCAACGGCAGCGGCAAATCGACGCTCGCCAAGATGCTGACCGGCCTGTACGCGCCCGCCGAGGGAGAGATTCTCGTCGACGGACAGCCGGTTAGTCCGCAGGAGCTCGCCCAGCGCTTCACGGCGATCTTCGGCGATTTTCATCTCTTCGGCAAATTGTACGGGATTCCGCTGGCGGGCAAGGAGAAGGAGATCGCCGCGTTTCTGGAGCTGCTTCATTTGGAAGATAAAGTCCAGGTGCAAGGCGGCGCGTTCTCGACGGTCAAATTATCGACGGGCCAGCGTAAGCGGCTCGCCTTGATGCAAAGTTATTTGGAAGATCGGCCGATCTATCTGTTCGACGAATGGGCGGCCGACCAGGATCCCGAATACCGCGCGTTCTTCTACGAGCATCTGCTGCCCGAGCTCAAAGCAAGAGGCAAATGCGTCATCGCGATTACGCACGACGACCGGTTCTTCCATCTGGCCGACCGCGTCATCAAGATGGAGATGGGGCAGATCGCGGAAGGCGGCGCTAACGATTACCGGCCGGCACTTAATGCCGCGATGCGGTAGCGGGCAAGGGGCGCGCGAGGCCGCAGGAGAGTGGGAACCAAGAGGAAAGGACGGGAAGGATGAACGGCGAATCTACGAAGCTCGACAAATCGAACGTGGAAGATATTCTCGGCCTCACGCCGCTGCAGGAAGGGCTGCTATATCATGCCATGACGGGCGACGACCGCCATTACGCCCAGCATCTGACGCTGCGGCTAACCGGCGATCTAGCGCCGGACGCGATCCGGCAAGCTTGGGCGCACGTGATTCAAGCGAACGACATGCTGCGGACGGTCTACCGCTGGGAAGGACTGGAGCGGCCGGTCCAGCTGGTGCTGAAGCAAATCGACGTGCCGATCCAGTTTCGGGATTACAGCGCCGCGACGCCGGCGGAGTGCGAGAGGTTGGCCGAAGCATTTCTCCGCGCGGAGCAAGAGCGGCCCTTCGATCTTCGGAAGCAGCCGCTGCGCATCGCGGTTTGCAAGCGAAGCGCGCATACAGGCGACATGCTGATCAGCTGGCATCATATTCTATACGATGGCTGGAGCAACGGCGTGATCGTGCGCGAATTTCTCGAAGCCTACGAGGCGCTGCTGGCGGGCCGAAAGCCAACGACGCGCGTGAAGACCGGATTCAAACCGTTCCTCAAATGGCGGCAGGCGCAGAACAAAGATAGGTGGAAGGCGTACTGGCAGGAAGCCTTATCCGGCTTGGAGGAGAGAACGACGCTGCCGGATCTCGCGCGCGATGAGCGGAAGTCGGATTCTCCGGCATCCGGGAGATGCAAGATCGCGATGGAGGAGGCGATGGCGAAGCGGCTCTATGCGTGTTGCCGCGAGCTCCAGCTGCAGCCGGCGGTGCTGTTCTATGGCGCTTGGGCCCTGCTGCTTAGCCGTTACGCCCGGTCGAACGACGTGCTCTTCGGCACGACGGTGTCGGGCCGCGTGCCGGGCATACCCGGCATGGAAGAGATGGTCGGCTTGTTCATGAACACGGTCCCGCTGCGGGCGCGAATGACGCCGGATGCGGCCGTCTCCGAATGGCTGCGCGACTTGGCGGAGCAGCTGCGAGAACGGGAAGCGTTCGAGCACGCGCCGCTGACGGACGTCACCGCCTGCAGCGGGCTGGGAGCGGGGCAGCCGCTGTTCGATTCGATCGTCGTCGTGGAAAATTATCCGCTGCAGCGCAATATGGGCAGCGGAGGCGCGATCAGCATCTCGAGCTACGACATGCAGGAGAACACGCATTACCCGCTGACAGTCGGCATTGCCATGTTCGAGGGCATCGACATCGAGCTCGCCTATGATCCGGACCGTTACGGAGACGAGGCGGTCGGTCGGTTGGCGGCGCAGTACCGGTACGTGCTTGAGCAGCTCATCCACCATCCGGATGCCCGGGTGCGCGACGTGCAGCTGGCGACGGAGCGCGAGCGCAATCGCATTTTAACCGCATTCAGTCGATTGCGCAGACCGGACGACCGCGGAGGCGACGCGGCGCCGGTATCAGGACCTGTTGCAATGCCGTTCCATATCCTGTTCGAACGACAGGCGAAGCGCGAACCGGAGGGCGTGGCGCTCGTGCACGAGGGAAGGACCTTCACGTATCGCGAATTGAACGAGCGGGCGAATCGCCTCGCGCGGCTTTTGCGGGAGAAGGGCATACAGCCGGAGGCTTTCGTCGCGATCTATATATCCCGCTCCGAGCGATTGTTGATCGCCTTGCTGGCGGTGCTGAAGTCGGGTGCCGCATACGTGCCGATCGATCACGAGTATGCGCCTTCGCGCGTCGCTTACATGCTGCAAGACAGCGGCGCGCGGATGTTGATCACGGACGATCGTCCAGTGGCGCTCGACTACGAGGGCGAGATAGTCCGCATAGACGATGACGGCTCCCACGCGCACGATGTGTCGAACCCGGATAACGTCTCGATTGCGCAGCATAGCGCGCTCGTGTTGTACACTTCCGGCTCCACGGGGAATCCGAAGGGCGTCGTGCTTACGCACGGCAACCTGATCGCGTACGTCGAGGCCTTTCAGCAGGAATTCGGGTTGACGGCCAATGACGTGTATTTGCAGCAAGCCTCATGCGCGTTCGATCAATTCGTCGAAGAGGTGTTTCCCGTCTTGGCGGCCGGCGGACGCATCGTCATGGCGCAGCGGATGGACGTGCTGGATACGGCCGGGCTCGTCCGGCTGATCGAGGACGAAGGCGTCACGATCGTCTCCGCGTCGGCGCTGCTGTTGAACGAGTTGAACAAGCAGGCGGGCATGCGGCACGTGCGCGTCTTCATCAGCGGCGGCGACGTCATGAAGCCGTCTTATATCACCCGATTGAAGCGGCATGCCAGCGTATACAACACCTACGGTCCGACCGAGGCGACCGTGTGCGCCACCTATTACCGGCATGAGGGCGACGCGGACGGTCCGATTCCGATCGGCAAGCCGATTCTGCATTACCGGGTGTACGTCTTGGATGAAGCCGGCCATCTCGCGCCGGTCGGCGTGCCGGGCGAAATCTGCATCGCCGGCGCCGGCGTGGCGCGCGGGTATTTGAACCAGCCGGCGCTTAGCGCAAGCCGATTCGTGGCGGATCCGTTCGCGGCGGGCGAGCGGATGTACCGGACGGGCGACCTCGGCTCCTGGCTGCCGGACGGGCATCTGCTGTTCCACGGCCGGAACGACACCCAGCTCAAAATTCGCGGTTACCGAATCGAGCCAGGCGAGATCGAGCATCAGCTGCAGCGCCATCCAGACGTCGAAGAAGCCGTCATTTTGCCGGTTGAGGCGGGTTCAGGGCAGAAGAGTCTGGCCGCTTACGTGAAGTCGTCCGCCAGTCTTACCGCAGGTGGACTTCGCGCACATTTGGCGGAGCTGCTGCCCGAGCCGATCATTCCGTCCGTCTATTACCGGATCGATGGCGTGCCAAGAACGGCGAACGGGAAGATCGACAGATCGGCTCTTCATCGAGTCGCGCAGCCGATGACGGCAAGCGAATCTGCTGTCCGCGCCGCCAGCGAGACCGAAGCGGCCGTCCGCGAGCTATGGGTTCAGGTGCTGGGCTCATCAGGCGACCTCGGCTTGGATGATCCGTTCATGGAGGTCGGCGGCGATTCGATTCAACTGATGCAGCTGCACGCCAAATTGGAGAAAACGTTCGGCGCCGGGATGCGCATCACCGATTTGTTCACGCATGCGACGATTGCCAAGCAGGCTGCATGGATCGATGGCCGCCGCGAGGGAATCGCGCAGACGGACCCGTTATTGCGTCAGCGCCTGCCTACGGCATATTTCGGCAGAAGCGCGCAGGCAAGCGGGGCGAGGACGATCCGCTTCCAGCTTCAGGGCGAGGTCCGAGAGGCCGTGGCGCGGCTTGCCGCGGCGAACGGCGTAGCGCGCTACGACGTTCTGATCGGGGCGCTGCTCTACCTGCTGTCCGAAGCGGGGGGCAGCGGCAGCGCGGCGCTGTACAGCATGGCGGAGGACGCAGGGAGCTTGCATCCGATTACCGCGAACCTAAGCGGCATGACGGCTTTCGAAGAGCTGTACGAGCGCGTGAGCAAGCAGCGGAACCGCGCCGGATCCTCGTCCGTGCCGATTGAACAGGCGATGAAGCGAGCAGGGCATTCTTCCGGCGATGAAGCGCTGCTACTGGTGAGCCCGCTTAGCTTGCGCGGCGGCGCATCTGAATTAGTAGGCGCGTTCGATGCGCTGCTGATTCTGGAAGACGACGAGACGGAGCCGCGAATCCGCGGCAGCTTCGCGTTCAACGATCGAAGGCTGCTGCACGATGGCGCACAGCATTTGATCAAGAGCTACTTAGCTTTAATCCAGCAATTAACCCAAGTGATAGTCAGGTCGTGAGAGGGGTAAGAGCGATGAGAAAACTTGCCTTATTGTTCCCGGGACAAGGCTCCCAATATATCGGAATGGGCCGATGGCTGTACGATAACCACGCTTCGGCAAGGGCGGTCTTCGAAGAGGCGGCCGATACGCTCGGCTACGATATGGCCGCGCTCGTGTTCGAGGGCACGGAAGAGAAGCTGGCGAGTACGGCGTACACGCAGCCGGCGCTGCTGACCGTGAGCAGCGCGGCATTCGCCGTCTATATGGAGGAAATCGGCGTGCAGCCGGCCTATTCGGCCGGTCACAGCCTCGGCGAATTCTCGGCGCTCGCCGCGGCCGGCGCCTTGTCGTTCGGCGATGCGCTGCGTCTGGTCCGAACGCGGGGGCAGCTGATGCAGGAGGCCGCCGCGGAGGGGATCGGGGCGATGTGCGCCGTAATCGGAGCCAACTTAGCGCAGACGGACGAGGCTTGCAGGTTGTCGTCCGCCGCTAGCGGTCGGCAGGTCGTCGTCTCCAATTACAACTCGGCGGACCAGCTTGTTCTGTCCGGCCATCGGGAGGCGGTCGAGCAGGCTGCCGCGATGCTGGCCGGTCAAGGAGCGCGCACGACCTTCCTGCGCGTGAGCGCGCCGTTCCACAGCCCGCTCATGCAGCCGGCGGCGGAACGATTCCGCCAGGAACTAGCCGCAGTCGCGTTCGGTCCGCTCAAGTGGCCGGTCCTCTCCAACGTGACGGGCGAGCCCTATCGGGATCCCGAGGAAGCGGTCTTGCTGCTGACGTCTCAGCTTACGGCGCCCGTCCGATGGCTGGATGCGATGCGTTACCTCGAGTCCTCTGGCGTGTCGGTGGCCGCCGAGATCGGCGCCAAGTCGGTGCTCACGCACCTCATGCCGTCTTGCGCGGGAACCATCCGCGCGTTCCCGTTCGATTCCGTGCAGCAGCTGGCGCGGCTCAGGGAGGAGCTAGCCGCCGAGATCGCCGACGAGAAGGGCAAGCGGGCGGCGCGCAATGTGGTGACCAAATGCTTGACCGCCGCCGTCAGCACACGGAATCGGAATTGGGACAACGCCGAGTATGAACGCGGCGTGCTGCAGCCTTATCGCGAGATAGCGGCGATGCAGGAGCAGCTGGACGCGCAGGGCGAAGGAGCGCGGCCGACGGAAGCGCAGATGCGGCTGGCGCTGTCGCTGCTCAAGCGCATTTTGGATACGAAGCTCGTGCCGGAGCAAGAGCAGCGGAGCCGGTTCCGCGACATCTTGGCGGATACGCGCACCGAAGCGCTGTTTCCGGAATATGTGAATCCGGGCGCTTGATCCGGGCTGGTAGAGAGGAGGGAGACGCTTGGATTTTCAGTCCTTGAAGCTGGACGGCTTCCGGTTCGAAGCTGACGACGGCATCGAGCTTGAGGAGCAGACCAATGAAGACATCGCCATCATCGGAATCGCGCTCAAGCTTCCGCTGGCGGAGACGGTCGAGCAATTTTGGGCGAATTTATGCGCCGGCCGGGATGCCGTCCGTCCGCTGCCTCCGGAGCGCAAGAAGGACGCCGACCGGTACTTCTCGTTCTTGGGCCGGCATCCGGATCTTATCCCCTACGGCGAGGCCGCGTATGTCGAGGACCTCGACAAATTCGATTATCCGTTCTTCAAGCTTTCGCCGAAGGAAGCGAGCCTGATGGACCCGAATCAGCGCGTGTTCCTGCAGACGGCCTGGCATGCGCTGGAGGATGCGGGTTACGGCGGAAACGCGCTGGAAGGCAGCCGCACGGGCGTCTATCTCGGCTATGGCTCGGATGCCGACTACAAGCAGATGATCCATGCGGTCGAGCCCGATTCGCTGTCGCTTGCCGTGGCGGGCAATGTCCGTCCGATCATCGCCAGCAGGCTCTCGTACCTGCTGAACCTGCGCGGGCCTAACATGGTCGTGGACACGACTTGCTCGTCGTCGCTCGTCGCCGTTCATTTGGCGTGCGGGGCGATTCGGGGCGGCGAATGCGAGATCGCGCTGGCCGGCGGCATCCAGCTCCATCTGCTGCCCGTCCGCGAAGCGGAGGTCGGCATCGAATCGTCGACGGCACGGGCGAGGACGTTCGACGACGCGGCGGACGGCACGGGGACCGGGGAAGGCGCGGCCGTCATCGTGCTCAAGTCGGTTGCGAAGGCGAAGGAGGATCGGGATACCGTCTATGCGGTCATTCGGTCGAGCGCGGTAAATGCCGACGGCCGCTCCGGCGGGTTGACCGCGCCGAACGCGGAAGCGCAGGAGGAGGTCATCGCGGACGCATGGGAGCGGGCGGGCATCGATCCGCGGACGATCGGCTACGTGGAAGCGCACGGCACCGGCACGAAGCTCGGCGATCCGATCGAGATCGACGGACTCGCCCGCGCATTCCGGCGCTATACGGACCGCAAGCAATTTTGCGGCGTCGGGGCGCTGAAGAGCAGCATCGGCCACCTGGACAACACGGCCGGCATCGCGGGGTTGATCAAGGCTGCGCTCTCGCTTAGTTACCGGAAGCTTCCGCCGACCTTGCACGTCGACCGTCCGAACCGGAATATTCCGTTCGCGGATTCGCCTGTCTATATCGTCGATCGGTTGACCGACTGGCACGCGGGCGAGGAGAAGCGGCGATGCGGCGTCAGCTCGTTCGGCATTAGCGGCACGAACTGCCATGTCATCTTGGAAGAAGCGGAGGAGAATGGCCGCGCGTACGCTGCCGGCGAGAATGGCGCGCAAATGACGACGAATGCCGCGGATGCCTTCGCATCCCGTCCGCGATTATTCGTGCTGTCGGCCAAATCCGAGTCTGCTCTGCGTGAACTGATCGAGCGCTACGATAATTTTGTTCGCATGCATCCAACCGTCAGCCTTGATGATCTCTGCTTCACCGCAAGCGCGGGCAGAGGTCATTACGAATATCGCGTGGCTGCGGTCGTCGGAAGCACGGCGGAATTAGCCGGCATGTTGGAGAAGGCGAGCGCGAATGCCGTATCCGATGTCATGCGCGACCATGGGCTGGCGAGCTCGGGATGGGCAGCCTCGGAAGCAGTGGCTCCTAACGGCAGCGCGCATGGGAGCATCTCGCCTGCAGCGATCGAAGACGCGCTGGATCGCTTCCTCGCGTCCGGCAAGCAGGACGAGTCCAGCCTTGCGCGTCTGGCGCAGGCTTATGCGCAGGGCGCGAACCTTGATTGGGAGAAGTTGTACCGGCGGGAGCGACGCGGCCGAATCAGGCTGCCGCTCTACCCGTTCGATCCCCATCGGTGCTGGCTGAACATCCCGTCCGCCTCCGCCGGTGCACAGGACGCACGCGACGGCATGTTCCACAAGCAGGCTTGGGAAGGGGAAGTGCTTAGCGGTGCCAGCGGGGACGATCGCCGTCCGGCGCACGCGCTGCTCTTGAAGGACGACCGCGGTCTATCGGATTCTTTGGCGGCGCTGTACCGGCAGACCGGTACTCGCGTGACGGAGGTGAAATTCGGCTCGGCGTTCGAGCATGTCGGGCCGGAACTGTATACGGTCGGGGAAAGGGTGACGGATTACGCCGCTTTGATTCAGGCGCTGGTCGGAGGAGGCATCGACACCATCGTGCATGTCGGCGCGTTCTCTGGCGGCAGTGCAGCAGCGGACGCGGCGTGCGCGGCGAGGGACAGGCTGGCAAGAGGTCTGCGAAGCGTGTTCCTGCTGATCAAGGGGCTTGCGGCGGCCGGTTGGGCGAGCCCACTCGAGCTGGTCGTCTTGACCGACCGGGCGAATGGCGTCACCGAGGAGCAGGGCGCGGTTCATCCGGAGCATGCCGCGCTGATCGGATTCTGCAAGGCGGCTATCTGGGAGTATCCGTGGCTGACGGTCCGCTGCATCGATGCGGATCCGGGTTCCGATGCGGAATTAACCGTGTGCGTGTGGCAGGAACTGCGATCGAAGGCGGAGGAATTCGCGATTGCTTACCGCGACGGCCGGCGATACGCGCAGCGGCTCGTCCCGCTGCCGCAAGTACGCGGACGGCAGATTGGCCCTCGGATCACGAAGGAAGGCGTGTACCTGATTACGGGCGGGATGGGCGGCATTGGGCTGCACGTCGCGAAACAGATTGCCTCGCTATCGGCTGGAGGAGTCAACCTCGCACTGCTGTCCAGAACCGCCCGGGATCCGCGATCGCCGGATGAGCCCGAGGCTGGCGGAAGGCTATCAAGCCGCAAAGCGCTGCAAGCCGTACTTGAACTGGAAACGCTTGGCGCGCGCGTGGACTTCGTGCAGGCGGACGTGTCGGATGAACGGCAGCTTGGAGAAGCCATTCGCATGCTTCGCGCGCGCCATGGACGCATCGCGGGCATCGTGCATGCGGCCGGCGTGTCGGAAGGGAACCGGATCGGCGACCTTGATGCCGCCATGCTGGAGCGGGTTCTCGCGCCGAAGCTGCAAGGCACGCTGCTGCTGGATCGCCTGACGGCGCAGGACGAACCGGATTTCTTCGTGCTCTTCTCGTCGGCGATTACGTTGATCGGCGGCGTGGGATCGGGGCCGTATGCGGCCGCCAACGCTTACTTGGACGGTTATGCGGCGATGCGGGCGAGGTCAGGCAAACGAACGTTGTCCATCGGCTGGCCTTCGTGGCTGGACACGGGATTATCGGAAGGGGCGGACATTGACGAGAAGAAAGAGCTGCTGGCCGTCCTAACGGCACGGCAAGGGAGGGAAGCGTTCGGCCGGGCATTGGAATTGCCCGAACGGCACATCGTGGTGGGACGCGTGAATCATCAGAGTGAGCTGTTCGCGCTCGGGAATCGCCTTCCGTTCCGGCTATCCGGTTACGACGCGCAAGCTGACGCGGTTAACCAAGGCGCTTCCGGCGCAGCGGCGGGCGAATCCAACAAGATGAAACCAGCATCAAGGGGCAGCGGACCGGCGACCTATGCCGAGATCGAAGCCGCCGTCACGGAGGCGTGGCGAAGGGTTCTCGGCTATGACGAATTGGATGTCGGCGCGAACTTCTTCGATATCGGCGGCGATTCGATCTCGATCGCGAAGGTACATGCGCATCTGGAACCTACATTCCCGGGACGGCTCGCGATATCGGATCTATTCACGTACCCGACGATCGCCAAGCTGTCCGGCTATTTGGCGGACGCCATGCAGCGGATGGCGGGAAGCGGAAACAAGACGCAATCCGTCTCGGCTGCTGCGGAATCGCAATTCGAGTACGCGATCATGGATCTATTCGAGCAGCTCGAGCAGGGCGGCCTCGCCGTGGACGATGCGGTGAGCAGATATTACGCGCTGGAGGTGGCCAATGGATAACCCGGTGCGGCTCATAATGGAACAAGTCGCAGGCGGACGCATGAAGAAGGATGACGGGCTCGCGCTGCTCAAGGCATTGAAGCGGACGGAGTCGGGGCAAAGCAAGGAGATTGCCATCATTGGCATGTCCGTCCAACTTCCCGGCGCGAATACGATCGACGAGCTGTGGGAGCGGCTTGCCGGGGGCGAAGATGCGATTCGCCCGCTGCCGCCCGCCCGTCAGCGGGACAGTCGTCCCTTCGTGCAGGCGTTCACCGCTCTGCGCACGGAAGACGCCTCGTTCAGCCATGGCGGCTATTTGGATGAAGTGGACCGGTTCGATTATGGCTTGTTTCAGCTATCGCCGAAGGAAGCCGCCTTGATGGATCCGAACCAGCGTCTCTTCCTCGAAGCGGCATGGGAGGCGATCGAAGACGCAGGCTACGGCGGGAGTCGGATCACGGGATCGCGGACGGGCGTTTACCTCGGCTATGCGGATTGGCCGGTGTACGGCCAATATATTTCGAAACATCATCCGGGCGATATCGGAACGGCGAGCATCGGCAACACGCCATCCATCATGGCCAGCCGCATCTCATACCTGCTCGATCTGCAGGGCCCGGCGGTCCTGGTCGACACGGCTTGCTCTTCGTCGCTTGTCGCCCTTCATCTGGCCTGCATGGCCATTCGGGGCGGCGAATGCGACATGGCGATCGCGGGCGGCGTGAAGCTGTGTCTCATGCCGGTGGACGGCGTGTTCGAGATCGGCATCGAATCGGCCGCCCGGGTAACCCGGACATTCGATGACCGCGCGGACGGCACCGTATGGGGCGAGGGGACGGCGGTCTATCTGCTGAAGCCGCTCGATCAGGCGCTGCGCGACGGCGATGCCGTTCACGCGGTCATCAAAGGGAGCGCGATGAACAATGACGGGGCTTCCGCGGGGATTACGGCGCCCAACGCGGCCGCGCAGGAACGGCTGTTGACGCAGGCCTGGAAGGACGCCGGCATCGATCCGGCCACGATCGCGTACGTGGAAGCGCACGGAACCGGTACCCGTCTGGGCGATCCGATCGAGGCGGACGGCTTGACGCGAGCGTTCAGGCGATATACCGACCGCAGACAATTCTGCGCGATCGGATCGGCCAAGTCGCACATCGGCCATCTCGATGCGGCCTCCGGGGCGGCTGGACTGGCGAAGGCCGTCGCCGCGCTGAAGAATAAGGCGATCCCGCCTACGCTCCATTTCTCGAGACCCAACCGCAACATCGCCTTCGAATCATCGCCGCTCTATGTGAGCGACAAGCTGGAGCCATGGGCGAGCGAGGGGCCGAGACGATGCGGCGTCAGCTCGTTCGGGTTCAGCGGCACGAACTGCCATCTGGTGCTGGAGGAAGCGCCTGCCGTCCCGGAAGGCGAGTCGACGGCGGTTATCGAGGAGGCTGAGCTGCTCGCGCTATCGGCGAGAGGGCCGATCGCGCTCCAAGCGCTGATCGGGCGTTATGTGTCCGATTTGCAAGGCAATCCCGCGACGCTCCGTCAACTGTGCTACACGACGAACACGGGACGCGGGCGGCACGGAACGCGGGCGGCGATCGTCGCATGCGACAAGGAAGAGCTCCGCGCCAAGCTGAAAAAGCTGCTGGAGCAGGGGCTGACGAGCTACCCCGAAGATGGCATCTATTACGGCGATCGTAACGGGAGAACGGGCTGGCAGCCGAACGGCGATTTGCCCGCGATGGTCGTTGAAACGGCGCATGATCCCTCGGTGTCGGCGGCTGGCAGCGGCGAAGAACTCGTTCCCGATGCGCGCACGGACCGGCAGCGGCATGATGCCTGTGATCATGCGGCCAGGCAGTTCGCGCAAGGCATAGAGCCCGATTGGAACGGACTATATGGGAGCGTGGTAATTCGCAAAGCGCGCGTGCCGCGCTATCCGTTCCAGCGCTCAAGATGCTGGCTCGCCCCCGCGTCGGAAGCGGCGGAGTCGCATCGCGCTGAACTCGCGTGGAGCGTTAGTTCGGCCCAATCGCATGACTCGCTAGCGCCGGTCTCGCTAACCGGCAGGGAGGATGGCGCTTATACCGATGCGGAGCGGCTGCTCGCCGGCCTATGGGCCGACTTGCTCGGCCACGAGACCATTCACGTGGACGACGACTTCTTCGACCTTGGGGGCAATTCGATTCTCGCCATCCGACTGGAAGTCGAGGCGGAGCGCCGCGGCAGACGCTTCCCGGCTGACGCGCTGCACGAGAACCGGACACTGCGCCTGGCGGCCGCTTATCTAACGTCCGGGGAAGCGGCAGAAGTTCGCGCTAGCAGCGCCGGACCATCTTCTTCCGAACAGAAGGGAAGTACCCTATCGGCCGACGATGCCGGTCCGAACTCTGTCGTGATCGCCGGCATCGAGCCGTTCAACGATCTCTATTATCGCAGCTGCCTGTACAATTCGATGTTTCCGGCCGTACGCGCCTTCGGCGGCAGCATCCTGCCATTCCTTCTCAACGATCTGATCCTCTATCGGATGACGGCGGACAGGGAAAGCGAGAATCGGCTGGCGATCGAATACGAGGCCGTGCAGCCAATGTCGACCGTGCTGCGCGACATGCGGCTGGCTGCGGAGCCTTATTCGGACATCGCCGGCCTCGTCGACGAGCTCCGACATCATATCGCGCTTGGCCATCCGGTCGTCGTATGGGTGGACAGCTACTATGAATCAATCCGCCAGGACGCTTATTTGAAGCAGCATATCGACCATACGCTGCTCGTTTACGGCTATGACGACGAGCGGGAGCAGTTCCGAATCATCGAGCACGACCGAAGAGAAAATTTATCCTATCGCGCGCGGACGCTGCCCTACTCCGACCTCGCTGCCGCGGCGGAAGGATTCGCGGACCGTTATTTATTCCGCAGCGAGCACCAGGTTACGCACTACGTCATGCGCCGGACGAACGATGCGGGAAGCGAGCGTGGCCAATCGGCTGCGTTGGAACCGGAATCGGCACCGTTAACCGATCTGACGCGCTCCCGCTTCGCGCAGAATCAGCTGATGCACCGAGACAAGTTGGCGGAGAGCATGGAGGCGCTGCGCCGCTACGCGGTATGTTTCCGCAGCCTCGTCACGGACGAGGAAAAGCTGAAGCCGGCGCTGGAGACGTTCGTGCAGCAATTGAACGACATCATCCTGGCCAAGCAGGTGGAGCAGTACCGGCTGGCCCATGTGTTCGGTCCCGAGGACCCGCTTCCCGCGCTAGCATCGAACATTCGGCAGCAGTGGGATACCGTGCGCAAAGGACTGGTCCGCTATCTCTACCTGCCCATCTATCAGCAGGAGGCGATGCGGCAGCTCGCGGACCGGTTCGACGCGGCAGCCGAGGCGGAGACGCGGCTGAACGACCAGCTGCTCGCCCGATTGGAGACCTATCTTAGTGAAACAATCGTATAGGAGGCATTCATAATGACGACGGAAATTCAAGAGCAAGAGGAGCTTAGAGAACGCATCATCACGATGCTCCGGGACAACGTGGACGATCCGTCCATGCTCGATGACCTCGACCCGGACGCGGACTTGACCGCGCTCGGCGTCAATTCGCTGACGTTCATTAAGCTCGTCATCGCCGCCGAGATGGAGTTCGGCCTGACGTGGAACGACGACGATCTCGACTTCCGGCATTTCGCTAGCGTCAACAGCATTTTGAACTATGTCCAACAATCCGGTTTTTAAGATCCGATAGAAAGAGGGTTCGCTATGCTAACGAAAGCAGGACGATTAGGCGGGACCGCGCTCGTGGAGCACGTTCGTCAGCTGAAGCCGCAAATCAAGCAGCTCACCTTGTTCCCGTCCGAATTGTGCAATTACCGCTGCAGCTTCTGCCACATTTGGGGCGAGACGGGATGGGCGCTCAATGAGCCGCAGCGCGCGATCCGCGAACAGCTTGATATCGACGTGCTGAAGCGGTTCTTGGGCGAAGTGACCGAGAATAACAAGAACCTTGGCGTCATCATTACCGGCGGAGAGCCGATGCTGTACAAGCATTTTACCGAGCTGGTGACCTATCTGCGCAGCCGTAAGGCGAACATCTATCTCCTCACGAATGGATCGCTGATCAAGAATCGCGTCGAATTCATCATGGAGAACATCGTCGCGCTCAACATCTCGATCGACGGACCGGAAGAATTCCACGACTCGATCCGGGGCAAAGGCAGCTTCAAGACGATCTGCGAGAATATCGACGCGCTTATTCAGGAGAAACGCCGCCGCAAAAAAATGTTCCCGTTCATCAACATCACGATGGTGCTCTCCAAGTACAACTACAAGTCCGTGAAGGACTTCATGCGCGCGCTGCGCGAGCGGTTCCCGAACGAGTCGGTCGTGCTGCACGATTCGCGCAATCCGTGGATGAAGCGCCGCGACCTGTCGGTCAACCTCGCGCCGCTGCTCTTCACGACGCCGGAGCGCGGACAAGCCTACGCCCACCAGATGAAGGAGCATCTCAATTGCGACGTATCCCCGGCCTGGCAGGGCTTCGTGGAAGAGGACATCGGCATCGATACGCTGGAGCTGAAGCGCGACCTGGAGGAGCTGTGGGCCGAGGAAGGGATCGATACGTCCCATTTCGTCGATATCCACGACTATTTTACCGATATCGAGAACGTATTCGAGCGCTCCAAATGCGTGGCCCCTTGGCACGAAATGGTCATTCGCCGGACGGGGGACGTCTACCCGTGCGTGGATTTGCCGGATTACAAGTACGGGAATATTTACGAGAATTCGTTCCAGGACATGTGGGAGGGCGAGCGCGCGACGGCGTTCCGGGATTACCTTCGGGAAGACAATCTGCTGATGTGCAATCGATGCACGCGCATGTTCGCCGATGCGGAGTCGTTCTAATCTCAAGCTAGATTCAGAGAGGGGGAGCCCATGACGCAGCCAGTCGAAACGGTGCAGTCGCTCGAGCGGCGCGTGCTGCCGTTCACCCAGCCGGACGTATACGGCTTTCTCGGGCATGCGTTCGTGCTCGGAATTTTGCAAAATTACGAGGAATGCCGGCCGTGGATTCATACCAATTACGTGCAAATGTACATTTCGCAGCATTACATCGACTTGAACGAATACCGGCTGGATTTCTTTCCCGATCTGCTCATCATCTTCGGAAGCGTGCCTTGGCTGGAGTACCGACAGTCGGACAAGGCGGAATTGAAGCGGTTCAACATTAGCATCCACGATTACATCCAGCGCCAGATTGACGGCGGCTTCTACTTTTTCTCTTACGTCGACGAGTACTATATTCCGTTCACGCTGGCGTACGGCGAGCATCATTTCACGCACGATATTTTCATCTACGGCTACGATCGGGCCAAGCGGGTCTATCACTACGCCGTCTTCGACCGGAACCGTCAGTTTACGCTGCGCGAGCTCGATTTCGACGTGTTCGATACGGCATACCACGCGGATACGCGACAGAACGCGATTTCGGTCTGCCGCAAAGTGGCGCCCGAAGAGTACGCGACCTACAAGTATGATTTCAAAATCGGCAAGTACGACCTGGACGTGGCGCTGATGGCCGATATGCTGGACGACTATGTGAACGCGCGTAATACCAGCGATCGGCTGCGTCTGTACCGCAACGCCGAGCCTGGCCGCTGGGGGGTGGACGTCTATGACGCGCTGGGCGAATATTACGCCCTGCTCCGCGAAGATCGGATTAACCTGGACGTCCGCCAGATGCACAATCTGTGGGAGCACAAAAAAATGATGCTCGCCCGCATCGGCTATTTGCAGCAGCTCGGCATCGTAGCCCGCGAGCTTCCTTACCTGGACGCCTTCCAAAGGCTGGAGCAGGAGACGTTCAAAATGCGCAATATGCTGCTGAAGTTTTTCTTCAGCCGAAACCACGCCGCGCTGGACAAAATCATCGCATCGCTCGCCGTGATCAAACAGGTCGAACGCGAAGCGTGCGAGCAGCTAATTGCGGATTTGCGGCGTTATGCGGGTGCCCAGACTTGACGGTTCCATTTGATCTGTATCCAAGCAAGACCAAGGCAAGCTGCCGATCCCAACTCGGCGGCTTGTTTTTTTGCGTACAAGCGATCGAATCCCGTCATCGAAAGACGCACCGACGTCCGGCAGCCGCGCGAGAGGGCTGCTCGTTTCTGGGGCGGCTGGAATTATTCGTTAGGTTTTGATGAATCATAATGGAATTCATACGGACAAGGAGGATCACGATGGCCGATACCTTTAAACATGCGGGTAGCACGCAGGTGCTCGAACCAGGTGCCGTGCTGGCAGCCCTGGAACAATCCCTGGCGATGATCGAATTCGATTTGCAAGGTACGGTGCTGTGGGCGAACGAGAAGTTCGCCAGCGCGATCGGTTACCGAACCGACGAGCTGCGCGGCATGTCGCATAAAAAGTTTGTCGCGCGGGAATTCGCAGAGAGCCGCGAATACGCGGAGATGTGGAACCAGCTTCGCGGAGGGAAGAGATATCAAGAGAAAATTAAGCGCGTCACCAAGGACGGACGGATGATCTGGCTGGAAGCGTCCTATATGCCGGTCATGCAGGAAGGTAAAGTGAAGGCCATTCTTAAAGTCGCGACGGATATCTCCACCCGGGAAAACAAAACCACCGGGGAGACGAGCCAGCTGCGCCACCTGTCCGAGATGCTCCGCGCCCGGGCGGAGGAAGGCATGACGCGCGGCAGAGATATGGTGTCGGCGGTGGAACGGATCGCGGCGGAGTCGGAAGACAATGCCCAGCTGGTGCAATCGCTGCAGAAGCAGGCCAGCTCGATTCGCAGCATCGTGCAGACGATCCGCGACTTTGCGGCGCAGACTAATATGCTGGCCCTTAACGCCGCTATTGAAGCCGCGCATGCCGGGGAATACGGGCGGGGCTTCGCGATCGTCGCGGGCGAAGTGCGTTCGCTCGCCAAGCAGGTGCAGGATGCGGCGCAGGAGGTTCATCAGAACGTGGAGGAAATCTCGGACCACGTCGTCAAGATCGGGGCCGGTTCCCGAAGAACGGAGGAAGCGGTCGCGGAAAGCCAGACGCGAATCAAGCAGGCAATCGGCGATTTCGAAAGTATACTGGAGGCAGCGAGAAATCTGGACGACCAAGGGAGGTCTTTTGTCAAAACGAGATGATTTCGCGGTATGGAAATGAAGTCAAGTGAAGCAAACTATGGCAGGGCGCATAATAGAAACCAAAGGGGAGCAGCAGGATGAACCAGGATGTGACCATCGTCATCTGCGACGATTCCGTATTGATACGCAAGAAGCTCCGGGAAATGCTGGAGACGCTCGGCTACGCGCGCATTCATGAAGCGCTGGACGGCGAACAGGCTGTGGCGATCGCCCTGGATTACCGCCCGGACATCGTCTTCATGGATATCGTCATGCCGGTCAAGACGGGCATTGAGGCGCTTCGGGAGATTCGCGAGGCGCTGCCGGAGACGAAGGTCATCATGGCGTCTTCCGTCGGCACGCAGACCAATTTGAAGGAAGCGATCAAGCTGGGGGCGTATGATTTCGTGCAGAAGCCGCTATCGGCCGAGGCGATCAAGCGTGTCATGGAGAAGGCGTCGAGCAGGGGGGATCGCTAGATGTTTACGCAATATTTCGGCCATTATCTGCTGAACCGGGACCTGGTCTCCTTGCCGCAGCTTCACGAGGCGCTCGAGCAGCTGCAGTCCACGCGGGTCAAACTAGGGGTGCTGTCGGTCAATGCGGGATACATGAGCGCGGCGCAGGCGGACGAGATCAACCAGCTGCAGGCGACGATGGACAAGCGCTTCGGCGAAATCGCGATCGAGCAAGGACTGTTGACCGAACAGCAGCTCGGCGAGCTTTTGTCCGCGCAGAAGGAAAGCCATCTCGTCCTCGGGCAGGCGCTGATCGATCAGGGCACGTTGACGCTCGAGCAATTCCAGGAGGCGCTGGAGCAGTACAAGCGCGAGAATTACCTCTCCGATGAGCAGTTCGATGCGATCAAGAAGGGCGATATCGACGTGCTCGTCTCGACGCTGCTCAAGCTGGATAACACCAAAGAAAACGAGTGGTATCGGCAGTATTTGTCCTTATTCGCGAAAAACATGATCCGCTTTATCGACGATCAGCTGTTCATGGAAGTGAACGCGATTCCGCGGGACTACCATTGCGATTGGCTGGTGCTGCAGCGGATCTCCGGCCAAGCGAGGCTGACGACCGGATTCTCGATGAGCGAACAGGCGTTCCTGCGGCTGGCCTCCGCCTATGCCGAGGAGGCATTCGCAGCCCCGGACGAGATGGCCGAGGCGTCGGTCGGCGAATTCTTGAATCTGCACAACGGGCTGTTCTTGGTCACCATGTCCAATCACGGCGTCGAGCTGGAGCTGTCCCCGCAGGAAGTGAGCCGGAACGCAGCGCTGCCGGTCATCAAGTCGGGGCTGCTCATCACGGTGTATTTGACCGATATTTCGTTCGAGCTGGTGCTATCCGTCGATTGAGGGATGGATCCGTCACGCAGACGTTAAGGTATGAAAGGCTGCTTCCCCTTGTACTAGAAGGTGAGAGGCGGCCTTCGTTCGTTTTCATCGTTCCTACATGCGCCATCGAGGCAACCTTTGCGAATGCGCGGACGTCCATTCTTATATCGCATATCATCGAGAGGAGGTTTCGGATGAAGAAGGTCCCTAGAGCCGGCATGCTCTTGCTTCTAGGAGCGATCCTGACGGGATGCAGCGACGGCGTCCCGGCAGGCGCGGTCGAGGCAACGGCGAGTTTAAGCGAAACGAACGCAAGCGCGATCCATAAGCTGGAGCTGGGCAGGCCGGACAACCAGCACCCCGGCCGATATCCGGCCGTTGCCGAGACTACGGATCCGGGCAAGGTGCAGCAGTTCGTGGCGTGGATGGAGGCCGTACCGTGGGAGAACGCGGAAGTCTCGATGTCGCGACCGCCGGATCTGAAAATCGTCGGTACGAGTACGGGCGTTCGGGAGACGTTCGCCATCTGGTTGTCGACCAACGGCCGAAGCTACGAGGTCGTAGTCGAAGGACGCAGTTTATATGGAAAGATGTCCAGGCGGGACAGCGAAAGCCTGCGTAAATGGATCGAATCCTCCTTATCCTAGGAGGATTTTTTTTGTTGACGTCCGGGATCCTTCATCGCTATACTTCAATTTTATGGCAAGCAAGGAATCGACAGACAAACGATCGAGAGGAGCGGGCAGCGCAATGAAAATCGGGTTGATCGGCGATTATAACGAAGAGGTAGTGGCGCATCGGGCCATACCGGAAGCAATCCGGCTGGCGTCCGAAGATATCGGCGTGGGAGTAGAAGTCGAGTGGATTCCGACGACGTCGTTGGACGAGATGGCAGAAGAGAAGCTGAGATACTTTGACGGGCTGTGGTGCGTACCGGCCAGTCCCTATAAGAGCATGAGGGGCGCGCTGAACGGCATTCAATACGCACGGGAGCAGCGGATTCCTTTCCTAGGCACGTGCGGCGGATTCCAGCATATGGTCATCGAGTTCGCAAGGAACGTCGCGGGCCTGACGGACGCGGATCATGCCGAGATCAATCCGGAGGCTTCGGTCGTTCTCGTCGCGCCGCTAAGCTGCTCCGTCAGCGAGCAGACGAACGTGTTTCGCCTGACGACGGGATCTCTCACGGCTGCCACCTACGGCGCGAGCGAGACGGTCGAACAATACGGCACATGCAATTACGGTCCGGACCCGGCTTATAATGAACGGCTGGAGGCCGCGGGATTGCGCATCTCGGGGGTCGATACGGAAGGGACGACGCGAATCATGGAGCTTCCATCGCATCCGTTCATGATCGGCATGCTGTTCCAGCCGGAGCGCTCGGCGTTCAAGGGCGTGGCGCATCCGCTTATCCGGGCGTTCATCCGGGCGGCGCGGGACCGAAGGCGCAATGAATGGGGTTAGTTTGAACGTAACATCAACGAAGAGACGCCGGGTTTCCGGTCCTCGCCGAGGCGAGGCCGGAAGCCCGGCGTCTTTTCTTGGTTGATGCTATCCCATTACTTTGAGCCAGATATAGAGTCCGGTCAGCGTGACGAACAAGGTCGGCACGGTCAATACGATACCCGCTTTCAAATAATAGCCCCAGCTGATTCGCACGCCCTTGCCGGACAGGACGTGCAGCCACAGCAAGGTGGCGAGTGAACCGATCGGCGTCATCTTCGGTCCGAGATCCGAACCGATGACGTTGGCATAGACGAGCGATTCGCGAATGAGCCCTTCGGTCTCTGTTCCTTGAATGGCGAGCGCGTTAATCATGACAGTCGGCATATTGTTCATGACGGAGGACAATAGGGCGGCAATGAAACCCGCGCCTACCGTCGAGATGAACAGGCCTTGTTCACCGACGGCTTGGAAGAGCGCGCCGAGCTTGTCCGTCAATCCGACGTTGCGCAGGCCGTAGACGACGACGTACATGCCGATGGAGAAGACGACGACCGTCCACGGCGCGCCTTTCACCAGCTTCCAAGTCGGTACCGCCTCGCTCTTGCGGGCGAGGAGCAGGAACGCGATCGCCGCCGCGCCGGCCACGAATGAGACGGGAACATGCACCGTCTCGCTGAACATATAGGCGATCAGCAGGATGCCGAGCACATACCAGGACAGCTTGAATAGACGCGGATCCTTGATGGCCTCCCTTGGCTGACGCAGATGGTTCACGTCGTAATCCGCCGGAATCTGCTTCCGATAGAAGAGATAGAGGACGAGCAGGCTGGCACCGACAGAGAAGAACGTCGGCACGATCATCCGGCCGGCGTATTCGGCGAACGAGATATCGAAGAAGTCCGCGGATACGATGTTCACGAGATTGCTGATGACGAGCGGGATCGAGGCGGTATCCGAGATGAATCCGCTGGCCATGATATACGGCAAAATCATCCGGTCGTCAAACTTCAGCGCGCGGACCATCGCCAGCACGATCGGGGTCAGAATGAGCGCAGCGCCGTCGTTGGCGAAGAGCGTCGATACCGCGGCGCCGAGCAGGATGACGTACACGAACATCCGCCTTCCGCTACCGCCCGCGAATCGCGCCATATGCAGCGCCGCCCACTCGAAGAAGCCGATCTCATCGAGAATGAGCGAGAATAAGATGATCGCGACGAAGACGAGGGTCGCGTTCCAGACGATGCGGGTGACGTCCCAGACGTCGGCCCAATCGACTACGCCGAGCAGCAGCGCGGCGGCCGCGCCGGCGGAGGCCGACCAGCCGATGCCGAGCCCGCGCGGTTGCCAGATGACAAGCGCGAGCGTAATGATGAAGACGATCGAAGCAATTGCCAGCATGATGAACCTCTCTTTAATCGCAAGATAATGGGGGCTGCGAGGTAAGCTTCTTCCTCATGGAAGGCGGCCGCCTTGCTCGCGCAGCACGTCGCGCAGCAGCGCTCTCGTTTGGCTAAGGCGCTGACCGGCTCCGTGCGGATGCAGCGGGTCGCTCCATGCGAAGCCGTCGCCTTCGTATCTCGGGATGAGGTGCATATGGTAGTGTCCGAGATCGTTGAATCGACCGCCGTTCTGGCAGATCGTAATGCCATCCGGTCGAAAAGCGCGCTTCAAGGCGACCGATAGCATTCGCGATGCCTCCATAATGGCATAGGACGTCGACAATTCCATCTCCTCCACGTCGAGAGCGTGCCGCTTGGGCAGAATGAGCAGATGCCCCTCGTTGAACGGCGCGATATCGAGCACGCACGCAAGCCATTCATTTTCATACACGATTTGTACGCCCGGCTCCGATCCGTTCGCGATTCTGCATCCCAAGCAATCGATCGGCATGTTCATATCCCCTAAATAAGAAAGTTGAAATCTAGTATAACGAATGCCGAAGAGGTTGGGCAATCTAAGATTTCATAGATACATAACGTATCGAAAAAGGGGTCAACTAATTATTATTTTGAATCTGTAAACTTTAAACGAGGGAGACGGTTGGTAAATGAATTTTCGCACGATATCTTCTCCGTTCCCTACATATAACGGCTAACAAATCGAACACAGTATTAATTTCTTTCAAAGTAATTGCCTGACCCAATATCCAATGATACAATCTGTATTGTTTTGGAAACCTATCCCAATTTTTGTTGCGGGAATTGGAAGGATAGAGTTCTACGATGAACGGGGGGATCCGGCGCAGGTCGTAACGCGCAGTTCGTATTTCGTTGTCCTAGTTCGATAAAGGAGGCCCACTATTCATGCAAGCGATGTCCAAGAAACGATTGTCCGGTGCGCTCGCGCTGCTGGTCGCATGCTCGGCTCTGATTCCCGGGGCTGCCTTCGGCGCGGATTCATCCGCGGAGCCCGCACCCAAGGAGAGACCGTTCCCGTCATCATCGGGGCAATTTCGCGCCTTCGCGGAGCCGCCGCTGTTCATCGAGAATAATATCGGCAACGCTTTCGTGCAAGCGCAGGTCGACAATACCGGCCGCTTCAACGCCGCGTTGAAACATACGGAGAGCGAAGGCTGGTTCAACATCGTCTACAACTGGCCGTCCAATCCCGGCACCTCATTTACGTCGCTGAAGATCGATGGCCAAGAAATGGTCTACGGCGATTGGTCCACTGGCGAATTTCTCGCGCCGCCGGCCAACAACGAATCGCTGACGGCGAACGATTCCGTGTGGAAAACGGGAGACGTGACGGTACGTCAAGTGTTGAGCGCCGGCGTTAACCCGGCAACCGGGCTTCCCGATGCCCTGCAGATTCGCTACGTCATCACCAATACGGGCGAAACGGAGCATGAAGTAGGGCTGCGTCTCCTGATCGATACGATGGTAGCGGGCAACGACGCCGCGCCATTCAAGGTGCCTGGGGCCAGCGGGGTGGAGTCCGTCAATTACGAGCGGGATTACGTGGGCAGCGATGTTCCCGCTTTCTGGCAAGTTTTCAACGATTTCAACATTCCGGGTTACAGCGCCCAGTATTCCATGGAGGGCAGGGACGCTACGACGCCGGACCGCTTCACGATCGCCAACTGGAGCACGATGGATGATACGCTTTGGGACTATTCGATATCGGAAGGCCGGGAGACCGGCGACAGCGCGGTAGGCATGTGGTGGAACCCGGATACGTTGGCACCGGGCGAACAGCGAATCATTACGACGTACTACGGACGCCCGGGCGTCGGCGGCGAAAGCTCGCTCGTGCTGAGCGGTCGCAAGTCGCTATCTTATGACGAGTGGCAGACGAATCCGTTCAAGCTAATCTCGTACCTGTCGAACAGCACGGCCGAGGCGCTTGACCATGTCCGTCTGCAGATCGAGCCGGATGCCGGTCTCGTGCTGGACGGCACGGCCGCCGAGCAAGCGGTCGGCCAGGTCGAGCCTGGACAGACGGTGCAGACGGATTGGAAGCTGAAGGCGTCGGTCGCCGGCACTTACGGCGTTACGGTCCGCGCGTTCGAAGACGGGGCGACCGAGCCGTTCGCCACCGCCGAGTACGAGGTAGAGGCGCTGGCGCCGGTCGTGCCGCCGAACGTGTCCATCGGCGGCGGTCAAGGAACGACGTCCGATGGCACGCCGGTCGCGGGACGGGTGAGTCCGCTGACGATCTCGGCCAGCTTCGATAGCCCGCAAGCATCGGGCGTGTCGCTGCGCGTCAGCGATGCCGACGGAGACGTGTACGAAGCCGAATTGACCTCGGACAACGGCACGGACTGGTCGCATACGTTCACGCCTAGTCAGGTCGGCTTGTGGGAGGCGCCGCTCAGCGTTGCGATTACGCCTCGCTATCCGGACAATACGACCGGTCCGGTGTTGGAATTCCCGATCACGCTCATCGACCCGAGCGGATTCATCTATAACGAAGCCAAGGGCACGGATTGGAAGCTGCCTGGCGCAACGGTCACGCTGCAATATCGCGATCCGCTGCTGAACACATGGGTCAACATGAACGAAGAGGCGTATCCGGGCCAATTCATGCCGGTGACGAATCCGCAGGTGACGGGCGCCGACGGCCGTTACGGATGGGACGCCGCCGCGGGCTCGTACCGTGTCGTCGTCAGTCGGCCAGGCTTCGCGACGGCGACGAGCCGCGTCGTCGACATCCCGCCTCCGGTTACGGATCTCGACGTTGGCCTGACTCCGACGGATACGGGCGCTCCAGCCGTTACGCTCATTGGAGTCCAGTCCGGCCAAAGCTACACGGGGGCCGTTGAAGCGAGCTTCACGGCGGTGGATGATGCGGCCGGCGTTCGCCAAGTCAGCTATTCCATCGATGGCGACGCAGCCGTCGTCGTGAGCGACGACGAAGGGACGCTCCCGGCGATAAGCGGCAGCGGACAGCATACGATCGAACTGACGGCGACCGACCATGCCGGCAACGAGAAGTCAGTCTCGCTTAGCTTCGCGATCAAGGATACCGACCAGACGGCGCCGGTCACTGTACTGCTGGCGAACGACGCGCCGGCTGCGGAGTGGTATCGCGCGAACGCGATTGAAGTGAAGCTGAGCGCATCCGACGAACCGTCCGGCTCAGGCGTTGCCGGCACATACTACAAAGTGAACGGCGGCACGGAGAAGCCGTACGCCGGTCCGTTCAGCCTATCCGGCTCGTCCTCGTATCATATTGCGTATTACAGCCGCGATAACGCAGGCAATGCCGAGAACGCGAAGACCGTCACGCTGAAGGTCGACACGGCCGCTCCGACGACGACGTACAAAGTGACGCCTGTCTGGGCAACGAAGGGCGGCGTGAAGTACATCAAAGGGTACACGTGGACACTTGCTGCCAAAGACGCCGCATCCGGCTCCGGCGTGAAGCATACCTATTACCGCGTCAACGGCGGCGCGTGGAACGCGTATACCTCACCGTTCGAAGCCGCTGCGTCGACGAACAACCTCAGCATCGAATTCTACAGCATGGACCATGCGGGGAACAAAGAAACCGTGAAATAAGGCGGATCATCACCCAACATGCGAGCAGAGAAAAGAACCCGCGGCGGCAGCCGCGGGTTCTTTCTTAATGTCGCGCGGGAGAATTCGTTCGCGAGCAGGTCAGCAGCAGGGTGTGGGTTAGCAGATCGCGTACAGGTCAGCAGGGGAGCATTCCTGCTCGCGGCTTATGGAATTTCGATCGTAACGCGAGGCCATATCGCTTGCCAATTCTTCTTCGCAAGCCGCTGCGCATAGACGCGGACAAGCTTCTCATCCGTCCGATAGAGAGGCGTTGGCCGAACGGCGAGATCGAGCAAGTCCTGCACGCCGCAGGGAGCGGTCAGGACGACGCGGCCGTCATGGTCCAGTCGAACGCCGAGCGCGGTCGCGGTCTCCGGGAATTTCGAGATCGCGTCTTCGGTGGAAGCGTAAGGCGGAAGTCCGTTGACCAGATGCATCCTGGCTTGGTTCTTTACCGACCACGGCTGTCCGGGGAGCAGCTCGGCCAGGCGGGCCTCCCATCGTTTCTCCGCTTGCTCGTCCGTGCAGGCCGGGTCGAAATAGACGACGTCGATATCGGGCATCGGCGTGCGCGTCCCGAACCCGTGCAGCGCGTCCCATACTTTAGCTCTGACGAAGCCAGCGCACGCCCAGCAGTCGGGCAATGCCAGCGATTGAACCGTTCTCAAAATGTCCATCATCCAGCGATCGTCTTCGATGAGGTTCGCAACCCATTGTTCGTCGCGCATATCGTTCTCCTTTCCGATTCTGATAGGGAATGGTTGTTCTTAATCATACGGGCTTGGGGATAAAAATACGAGATTCTAGCAAAAAATGACGTAGAACGGGTAGTTACTTTCCCCATTTTCTAGTAAAATAAGGAAGGTCAATCCATTATTGAGAGGGGAATCGCAGCCGCCACTAAGCGACGCTTGATCAATATGAACGAGGTGAATGATGAAACTATCTATTGTTATTCCGGCCTATAACCGGGAGAAGCTGCTTGCCATCACGCTGGATTACATTGCCGCGCAAAAGGACGTCGATCCGAATTCTTACGAGACGATTATCGTCGACGACGGCTCGGAGGACGGCACGAAGGGCGTCTATGAGACGTATCGTCGCCGAATTCGTCACCTGAAATATGTGTACCGCGCCCGCGACGAACGTTCCTGCCGCTCCCGGGCGCGCAATCTCGGGCTCGCGGAGAGCACGGGCGAAATGGTGATGTTTCTCGATACGAGCATGCTCCTCCCGAACCATTTCATTCGCAATTTGTACCGTATAATGGACGAGCATCCCCACCCGAAGCTGAACATTTATCATTATATGATGGGCATGTGGGTGGAGCCGGGCAAGCACGATCTGACCGTCTTGGACGAGTTGACGCCGGACAATATGACCGACATTACGCGGCGATTGCTCGCGCTGCCGGAGTGGCTCGACAACCGCGAGGGACTGTTCCAGCTGGCGGATCATGACCTGAATAAGCTTGCCGCCCCGTGGACGCTCGGCTGGTCCGGCTGCTACACGGTGAATCGGACGTTCGTGCAGGCTGCGGGCGGGTTCGACGAGGCCTTCCTGGGCTGGGGAGCGGAGGATACCGACCTTTCGTATCGACTCTACAAGCTCGGCGCGCGCATTATCGCGGATAGCGAAGCGCCGGCGCTGCATCTGCCGCATTTTAGCCCGAAGGAATCATCCGTGCAAGAGGTGCTCAACAAGCGGATCAATAACGGCAAAAACCTCATGCTGCAGCATCAGAAACGGTACGAATTCGACACGGAGTTTTTTCAGCTCTATCCGGGTCCGTACTATAACCACGTGCTTGCCCGCTTCCATTCGATGTCGCTCATGGAGATCGTGCCCGGGTACTGCGGCGAGCTGCTGGGCATGCTGGGCGCAATGCTGCGCGAAGAGACCCGCACCGCGCTGATCGGCTCCGATCTGGCGTATTTCATTCAAGGCGCGGGCGTGACCGACGTCTTCCTGCAAAATCCGAACGTCATCGGTCCGCTTGGCCGCAGACTGCCTGACGTGCGCATGCATTATTTACTGGGCTTGCACACGCCGTTCGCGGACAACGCGTTCGACACCGTCGTCATTACCGATTATATACGCGCGTTCCCGGGCCGCTTCGCCATGCGGCTGTTGAAGGAAGCGTCGCGAATCGGCCGACGCGTCATCCTGCTCTTTACCGAGGAATACAATTCGGTCATCAATTGGCTCGACGGCCAGCATTGGTCGGATATCGAGCTGATCCGCAAGTCGGCCGCTGCCAACAAGCTGACGGTCGTCGAATTGGCGAGGATGGAATCGACCAGGGTGTTGGAATTGAACGGACCGCCTCCCAGAAGAGTGATCACGATGGAGAATCGAACCGGCGAAGACGGGCATTCCGACAAGCAGCCCATGCCCGCGGGGCAAGCTGCGGAGGACTAAATCGCATCGCAGCGTTAGAGAAGATCGCCTGTTAAGGCGGTCTTCTTTGAGCATTCGCGGCAAACGGCCGTTGACCGCCCAGCGGGAGCGATCCGATGAGGTTAGCCATGGCGCCCTGCTTGATACGCAACAAGTCGGGGCAGGAGATAGCATGGCGCGAATAGAAGAGAGAGACGAGCAGATAGTAGATGAAGGCGTCTAGGCGCCAAATAAACGAAAGGATGGTGCTCGCTAATGACCACTTCCGTAATGTTCTGCTATGCCCATCCCGATGATGAAACTTTCCTTAGCGCGGGGCTCATCCGGACGCTGTCCGACGAAGGCTTCCCTCCGGCGCTGCTGCTGGCGACTAGCGGCGATGCGGGTCAAAAGAACGGCGCTTACCGCGATTGGACGCGCGAGAAGCTCGGCACGCTGCGGGAGCAAGAGATGGCCGCTGCCGCGAAAATACTCGGCATCGCCGATTCGCGCTTCCTGCGCTTGCCGGATGGCCGTCTGCAAGAGACGGACGAAGCATGGTTTGTGCAGCAAGTGGCGGAGGCGATCAATCAGGTGCAGCCCTCAGCCGTGTTTACGTTCCCGCCTGATGGCGGCAACGGACACCAGGATCATCGGGCGATTTCGCGAATCGTTACCAAGGCGGTCGTGGAAGGGCATTGCAGCTCGGTTCGGCAGTTATATTATGTCTTCTCGGATTCGCTGGCGCAGGAAGGCCGAACCCCAGCTGTAACGATCGATACGCTGCCCCTCTGGCCAATCAAGGCGGACGCCCTGCGCGCCCATGATTCGCAAATCGAGGCGATAAAGCGGTATTTCGGCGATCTGTCGGATTGTCTGCCGGAAAGACGTTACGAAGCGTTCGCGCTCGCTTGGGAGAGCGGCGCGTGGTGGCCGGAGATATCGGAAACGCGGGCGAGAGCGTCGCTTGGGCTGCCGCACCCAGTCATTCCGGAACAAAGCGGTTAACGAGAAGGATAAGGAGGCACGAAGTGAAGCGGCAAGAGTTGGCGGCCAGAGAATGAGTACTTGCACGAGCGCCGATCTCCCAGGCGAATCCGAGCGGTACGAATCGCTGATTCTGCAGTGTCGAAGACGCGGCAACCGGCAGCCCCATCGACCCGCGAACAAGAACAAGGGGGAGCCAGCCGGCTCCCCCTTGTTCTTGTTCGTTATAGGTCTCGCGTTGTCCGGGTTCAGTATGCTTCTTCCCGAAGCATATATCGATGATACACGAACTCGAACGCGCCCAACATGAGCGAAATAAAGAATGCCTCGCCCATCGACAGATTCCAGTCCAAATAATCCGCGACGACGTATAGATACGCCATGGCAAGACCGAAATCGGCGATGGTCGCAACCGTATTGTTCGTCTTGCGCAAAATAAGTTGATCGCCGATCAAATAAGCGATTACCGTAAGTCCGGTCGCGGCCAGCGCGGCTTCGAGCAGCGTCGCATCGGTGTAGTACATGAGCAGCGCAATGACGATCCCGCCGTTGACCAACCATTTAAACACAAACTTCGACATATGCGGAGGGCTCCTTTACCAGGTGATCCCTCTTAAGTTGCCGCAACCGCCTGCCTTTTAATCATCATTTCCCCACGAATTCCAACATGGCCCCCCTTGCTTGACGATCCAGCTAGCGGACGGCTGCTCTGTACGCGAACGATTCATAGCGAACGTTCGCGCGCGAAACAGGCCCGGAGTTTCCTCCGGGCCTGTCTTTTCGAACCTTTAACGAATTAAGGGATCAGCTTCCACACTTCGGCCACGCCAGGCGTTTCGCCCTGTGTCCACCATCTTGCTTCGTAAACTTTGCCGTTGTAGGTGACTTTGTTGCCGCCGACATAGACGGTCGTGGCGCTCCAGGCCGGATACTGCGGCGTGGACGTTCCCGTCGTGGTGACGGATAGCGCGGCGGATAAGTTCGAGGCGCCGCTGCTATTGGTCGCTCTGACGGTGTACGAATATGTCGTGCCTGATGTCAAGCCCGAGTTCGTGAAGGAAGCGGACGTAGAAGTGCCGACCAGGCTGTTGTTGCGGTAGATTTCGTAGCCTGTTGCGCCGCTAACGGCATTCCAGGACAGCGTGACGCTCGTGTTCGTGATGCCGGAAGCCGTCAGGCCGGTCGGCGTGCCGAGGGTAGGCGTCGTGCCGCCGGTGAAGTTGACGTCGATGACATTGTAGAAGGCATTGGCCGTGTCGGCGATTTCCCATACGGCGAGAATGACATGATACCCGGATTTGGCAGGAACGTTGCAGTTGCTCGTGTACGTGAATGGAGGCTGAGTACCGTTCTTCAGCTCGGTGCAGAACGGCGTCAGGTTGAAGGAGTCGCGGGTAAGTGGGGCGTTTTGGTTCCAGCCGTCTTTCGTAATATAGTACTTCCAGCTTGCCGTGGCGTGCGCCGCGGTCAGTTTCCATGTGAACTGCTTAGGACCGGCTTGAATGTTGACCTTGTTCCAGCGCGTGGACGATTGCTCGTCGAGTTTCGGGAATGCGCCGCCCGCGCTCGCAATTTTGCCGTCCGCAGGGCCTGCGTTCGGCCAGCCTTTAGGCGCTTCCAAGCTTTGAGGCTCGTATACGATGGCGCCGCAATCGACGTTCGTGCCGTTCTTGCACTGGATCGCACGGCTTGCAGGCGAGTCGACGTATCCGTGAGCGGAAGCTTTTTGAACCAGGATCAGCGAGAGGACCGCCATTAAGAGCATCGATCCGCCCACCAGGGCCATCTTTCTCCAAAACAGTTGATTCGGCAAACTAATCGTCATCCATCTTCCTCCTTAGTCATTTGGGTTGGACAAGCGGTAAGCGCTTCCAAACGGGATTTAGAAGATGTTCACCTCCCTTCCGGCTGGTTGAAAGGGTGATACAATTTGTTGCCCTTTAATCATAGCTCACCTTTACAAATGCCACAATTACAACATTTTATACAAATTAACTATTTATTACAGATTTCAATGGATGCTCTGAAGTGCGCTGATTTGGTTGGCATGAATTGTTGCCTGGATTACCGAAACCCCAGGACGCTCCTTACGTAGTTCATCGAGAACGGATTGCATTGCCTGTTCGGAATCGTTAAGATGAACGGAGTTACTATACTTATCATCGTAAGGAGAACGACTAGTGGAACAACATTCATCCGGCCCTCGTACGGGCTCGCTTAACCCATGGCTTGCCATATGGATCCGGCCGCGCGCGACGGTTCGCGCTTTCCTGGATTCCGCGCAGCCGCAGCGCCATCTCGTGCCGCTGTCGATCGTGGCGGGAATCATGAGCGCGATCGTCGAATATTCGACGAATCCGCGTCTGCAGGATATGCCGCCGGTGGCGCTTGCCATCGCGGCCATGATCTCCGGAGCCATCGGCGGCATCCTCGGCGTCTATTTCTTCGGCTGGCTGATCGCGAAGGTCGGCGGCTGGATCGGCGGTCAAGGGCAATCCTGGGAAATTCGCACGGCCATCCTGCGGGGGAACTACATGCCAGCCATTCTCGCAGGGGTCGTCAGCATACCGAATCTGATGACTCCCGGCGGCACGGCGATCGGTCTTTTCTTCGGCGGTCTCACCATCGTGCTCGGCATCTGGATGCTCGGCATCAGCATTCTCTCCATCGCCGAAGCGCATCGGTTCAGCGTCTGGAAATCGCTGCTGTGCGGGATAATTGCCGGCATCTTGTTGACGATCGTGCTCGTGCTGGTCGTGACGCTCATTATTCTGTTGTTCAATCTATAGGTTTTCGTTTCGCTAATAAACGCTAGCAACAGGCATGCCCGGTATCCGATGATACCGGGCATGCCTATTTTTGTTGGCTAAAGCAAGCTTTGTTTGGTTGTCGCGGCATCGCGTCATGCAGCTAAAGACGCTCCTGTCCCGATGCTTTGGCACATTCCGACAAGGGCTGCCGGGCGTTGTTAGGAGAAACGATACAACCACCCAGCATGCCGCCGGAAGGATACTCCGCCGAAGCGCCATGTGATATTCTCTCACTGGAATATTTATTCATATCGCATAGTGTTTGTTAATTCCAGCTGGCACGCGAATATTCCGAAGCTGGCCATCCCGTCAGTCAGAAACCAAATGGGAGGTTGATAGAGATGGAGAAAGGCACGACGTTATTTCTGCTGAAGAACGATAGGGAGGGGGCCTACGACGGATCGGTCAAAGGCATCGCGGTCACGCGGCTCGTCAACGCAAGACCACTCGAGGCGGAGCTTGGCTTTCGGCTGGACAAGGGCTGTATCGAGCTGGCGCGCAACAAAGACTTGGACAATCTTCAGGCCTTCACGCTGGAAGCGACGATTACGCCGGACGCCGTCGGCGGAACGCGACAGAACATCATCGAAGCGCAAAGCCCGTCCGTCGCGTTGTTCATCGAAGCGAACGGGAAGCTGGTCGGCTCGGTCCATACGGCGGCCGGATGGGTATCGGTCGACAGCGGTGCGACGCTAATCAAAGGACGCGTAACCGTTCGCGTACGGATGCTGCGCGATGATGCGGGGAATACGGAACTGCAGATTGACGATAAAACCGTCGGCTCGAGGCTCATTCCGGGCCCGCTCAAAAACGTCGGCGCGCTGGGCTTCAAGGTCGGGGCTGGCATTGATGGGAAAGTTTATGCCTATACCGGCCGAATCGCGAACGTCGAGATCAAGCAAGGGGCGGTATCCGGGCAAGCTTTGGCCGCCAAGCAGGCGAGAGCCCATCAGCTGGAACAGCAAGTGAAACAAGCGACAGGCTTGTCGGATATTAAAATTAACTGGCTGCCGGACGCGAGCCGGGCGAAGCTGCAGCCAATCAAGGATATTATGAACGCAGCCGGAGTAGATAAGCTTACCGATCTCGTCACCCTTAAGATCGTCAACAAGACCGTGCTGACGCCAGGCAAAGTCATCGTCGCTCCTCGCAAAAGCAGCGGCAATGCAATCGACTGGAAGAAGGTGGCCGAGAACTTCGTGGCGGGAGCAAATCCTGGTACAAGACGCGAGAGCTTGGCCAAATACCTCGTCAACCGTAACAGCGCGCAGGTATTGAGACGCTATATTCCGGCTCCGGTTCCAACGCGTCCGCAAGTGATTGCGCAGGGCGTACCCGGCGCGATCGCCTCGGCCGCGACTTCTTCGGCTGCCCAGCCCGCATCCATCGGGGGCGCTGCGGCGCCTGCACCCGGCATTGTTGCCGGCAGAAGGACCACAGCCGCCATTCCGACCGCCGTATTGCGCGAGCTGCCGGTAATCAAGCGCAACCAGCCGCCGACGAATATCGGCGATCTGTTGAATACCGACCGCGACCTGCTCGAGATTCGCGACAACGCCATCGTCAGCAAGCTGGAATCGCGCAGCCCGGGCCAATGGCCGACCTTGAACGCGCCGCCGGTTCAGACCTATTCGCTGAAATCGATCCCGGTCTCGAGCGCCGTTATTATCGCCAATACGCTGGACTTGACGGAGACGGAGCTCGTCATCGAGCCCAACGTTACGACCTGCTACATCATCGCGGAGCAGATTATCTGCGGCAATAATGCCAAGATCTCTTGGCGCAGACCCGGGGGATCAACGCCGCCAAGGCTGGACAATCCGGATCTTAACGGAAGGAACTATTCGGGTATCCACACGAAGGCGGGCTCGCGCGACGGCTTGAACGGGGAAGACGGACGTAACGGCGATATCGGGATCGAGGGCGCGAAGGGAGCGCCGGCGCCTCATCTCGAGATTTGGGTCAAGAACATGAGCGCGATGCCGAACATCGACCTGAACGGCGAAGACGGCCGCAAGGGCGGCCAAGGACAGCGCGGCGGACGCGGCGGCAACGGCGCGGACGGTCAGGTCGGGGAGCGTTGGTGGCTGTTCGGCTGGCACTGCTCCGAGGATCCGGGCGACGGCGGAGATGGGGGCGATGGCGGCGACGGCGGTCGGGGCGGCAAAGGCGGCAACGGCGGCAGAGCCGGCAATATCACGATTGGCGTGCTGGACGGCACACTCGAATCGACGGTCACTAACAAAGCATTCAAGCTGAAGAACCAAGGCGGCCAGCGCGGCCGCGGCGGCGACGGAGGGCCCGGGGGCTTGGGCGGCGCGGGCGGCCGGAGCGGCGTCGGCGAGACGTGCAAGGATGCGCGCAACGGCCATGCGGGCGCACAAGGACAGCCGGGCCGCGCGGGTACGGATGCCGCCTACGAAGGACTGGACGGCAGTATCGCATTTTTCGAATTTACCGAGGACGCGTGGGAGGATCTATTGGAGCGCCCGTGGCTGACGGATATCACTCCAGCTCAGCCGTTCCCCGGTGACAAGCTGACGCTGCGCGGCAGTCACTTTACGAGCAACGACCGCGTCATGTTCGGCGGTCAGCTGATGGTGCCGACCGTCAACGCGGACGAGAGTCTATCGATGACCGTTCCGCTCGAGGAGACCGGCGGCGCGAAGACGGCGTATGTGATTCGACAAGATGGGACCGAGAGCAACCGGCTGACCGTGCGGGTGAAGCCGCAGCTGGATCCGTTCTCAGGCGTGCTGACGCCGGGAACCAACATTATACTCAAGGGCAGAGCTTTCGTGAACGGCGCGGCGGTGCTCGTGAACGGTTCGGCGGTGCCGGCGATCGTCGCCGACAAGAAGACGCTTGCCTTCGTCATGCCGGATACGGGCGGAGGCGGCAGCGCGGGCGGAACCGTGACGCTCCAGGTGCGCAATCCGGACGGCCTGCTCAGCAGCGGCAGAACGGCTTCGATTCCGCGCATCATGGAGATTCCGTTCAAATTCGGCCAGCACAATCTGCCGTTCGATAACTTCAAGGACGGCATTCCGAGCTGGGGCACGTTCGAGGATACATTCGGGACGGCGGAGGTCATCCACGAGATTTCGGATCCGGTATTCGGGCATCCGATTCTGACGACGGCGTTCTTCGCCTTCTATAAGCACTTCTTGAACGGAGAGGACAAGGGGGGGCTGGCGACCGGCTTCTGCACGTCGATGGCCGCGCTCGTCGCCGACAACTTCTGGCAGGGCAAGAACGATACGAACACGCTGACCAAGACAGGACTGCACGAATTCCTGACGGCGATTCACGGTCGACTGCTCAGCCGCGAGAGCTTGATCCACTTCCATGATCAAGGACGCGAAGGCGTCGCGCGGGTGGAGAAGACCGGCCGCGAGATCGAGTCGGCCTTCGTGCGCGGGTTGGACCGGAACAACGCGCCGCTGCTGTTCTTCATCCCATCCGGCGCGGTATGGGATGCCGGCTACACGGACAAACTGGCGAGTTCACATTGTGTCATGCCGTACAAGTTCGTCTACCCCGTCGGCCATCTGGGACCGAAGCTGTCGCCTGACGGCACGACGACGATCACGAGTCTGGACGGCGTCGAGATGTTCGTCTGGGATTGCAACGAGCCGGCATCGAAGAACTGCCGCGTCGTGTTCAAGGTTGTGAACGGGCAGCTGCACTTCGATTACTTCAACGGCGGAACGGACATCCAGTTCAGCAGCGCGGACGGCATTACGCTCGGCACGATGACCAACGGCCAATATTTGCTTGCCGATCACGACCTGCCGTTCAGCGGACCGCTCGGACTGACCCGCTTTGTCGTCGACTTCCTGCTCTCGCCGGCCGACCTGCAGATCGCCGACGAGAACGGTCTCACGACGGGCCGGTTCGGCAATCAGATTCGCGCCGATATTCCGGACAGCCACCCGTGCTACCTCGTCAAGGGCGCATACCTGCTGCCGGAGAACGTCCCGCTCACGCGTAAAGTGGTCGGAACGGGTAGCGGCACGTACACGTACAACTCCATTCTGCCGAATGGCTTGACCGTCGTCATCTCCGGCGTATCTACCCAGCTCGGCCAGGAGGACGTGTTGTCCGCCAACGCCGATTATTCGCAAATCCGGTTCTCGCCGGGCGCGGAAAAGAATTTCACGTTGACGCTCTCCCGCCAAGTGGGCGAGCAGGTGCGCGCGATCGCGGTGCAAGGCATTGGCGGCGGTCCCACGGACGATCTCGATATCACGCTCTCCCCCGAGCTGTCGCTCGTGCGCGTCGGCAACCGCAGCGGCATCAAGACGGTCGACGTCAAGGCATTCGTGCTCGACAAGGCGTCCAATCAGCCGCAGAACGGCCACCTGGCCGACATTCATTTACCGGAGAATCACGATCTGGTCGTCGCGGTTCCGGACTGGAACAGCCTGGACTTGAACGTCGATACGTTAAGCTTCAATTAATGCCGAATCTCAGCCGGTTTCATGCCCCATCCCACCAGGGATGGGGTTTCTTGTTGTTGAAGCATGGGTTGTCTTGGCCAGTTGGCGGTAGGTTCATTAGGTTGGGCAAAAGAAGGTTGAATGCAAACAAACGATGATGTATATTGTTTATATAAATAACAAACAAGTAAATGGAGTGTTTAGATATGGAGCTGAATGAACGTTTTTGGTCGGCGGGACTGGAGGATTTGAAGCGGGGCTATGTCGTTGACGAGGCGGGGGCGCACAGCTGCCTCATCTGCGGAGAGACGTACGAAGACGGCGTCGTGTACCGGGTCCAGGGCCATGACGACCGCATGTTCGAGGCGCGCCGGATGGCGAAGCACCACCTCGAGAGCGTGCATGGCTCAATGCTGGCCTATCTGCTGGGGCTGGATAAGAAAGCGACCGGCTTGACGGATCTGCAGAAGGAGCTCATTCGGGACTTCGCCTCCGGGCTATCGGATGCCGAGATCGTGAAACGCGCGGGCTCGGGCAGCGCTTCGACGATTCGCAACCATCGTTTCGTCCTGAAGGAGAAGGCGAAGCAGGCGAAGCTGCTGCTGGCGGTCATGGAGCTGATGGAGACCGGCGTCTCGCCGGAAGCGCCGCGCTTCGTGCCGATTCACCGCACGGCGACCCGGGTGGACGAACGGTACGCGATTACGGAAGACGACTACGAGAAGATGCTGAAGCAATATTTTCCGAAGGGGCCGGACGGTCCGCTCGAGTCATTCCCGCGCAAGGAGAAGAAGAAAATCGCGATCCTGCGCCATATCGCCTCCAAGTTCGAACCGGGACGCGCTTATTCGGAGAAGGAGATTAACGAGCGGCTCAAGCCGTTCTGGGAAGAGGATTACGTGACGCTGCGGCGATATTTGATCGAATACGGCTATTTGGACCGGAAGGAAGACGGCAGCTCGTATTGGTTGAAGGGATAAGAAGCGAAAGGAACGATCGACATGAACAAGAAGGAACAGCGCAAGCAGCTCGTGCAGAGGTATCAAGAGAAGGAGCGGCGGATGGGCGTATTCTCGATCACGAACAAGGCGAACGGGCGACGGCTGATCGGAGCTTCGGCGAACTTGGACGGCGCTTGGAACCGCGAGTTGTTCGGACTGGAGACCGGCTTGCATCCGAATAAGCTCCTGCAAGCCGATTGGAACGAATACGGGCCGGAGGTGTTCGAATTCGAGGTGCTCGAGCGCATCGAGACGAAGGATAAATTAATGTTCGATTATAAGGACGTGTTCCAGGCCGAATCGCCTGATCTGGCGTCGCGGACGATTCGGGATTACCGGAAGGAAGCGGCCAAGCGGGAGAAAATCTGGATCGAGAAGATGAACAGCTACATCCCGGAAGGCTATAACGAACGCTGACAAGAAAGGCCGCGCGGATCAACCGCGCGGCCTTTCGAATTGCGCCAGCCTCGAGTAGGCGGCTGTTAGGAACGGTTCCATCTGGCTCTCCATCGGGCAAGCCAGGATTGCGGCTTCGGATGCCGCATCGAGCGAGGCGAGAGCTCGCCGTCGTACCGGAAGTGAGGCGGGACGATACGCGATTCGGCTTGCCCGGTCATTTCATCGTGCCCTGGCGTCGAGGGCGGGTCTTCGAGTTCCGTCGCGATGGCTTGTTCAGCTTCCGTCAGTTGATCGGCTTCCGTCGCGATTATTTGTTCAGCTTCCGTCGATTGATCGGGTTCCATCGCGATGGTTTGTTTAGCTTCCGACAGTTGATCGAGTTCCGTCGCGACGGCTTGTCCAGCTTCGACGTATTCCAGGTCATTCACGCGCACGGTGAGCAGGGAGGAGTCCGGTTGCGGTTGGGCGCTGCTCAGGCTGGTCGGATGGGATTCGGAGGAATCGCTTGCGAAGCAAGCGGTCTCGGTTGTTTCTTCAACGGGTTCCTCCCGAGTCATCGTCATTGACTCCGGATCTTCCGCTTGCAATGCCTGCGCGGCAACCTGTTCATTCGACTCTTCCGATGCTGGTGCCGTATCTTCATGCGTCAACGGCTCCGGCGTTGCTTGATCTCCGGGATCGGCGTCGAATTCCGGCTGCTCTTCGAGCTGCTGACCGGGGGGCTGATTGCTCTCGGCTGCGGCCGTTTGGTGTAGGGTCTTCAATATGTCCTTCAAGCGGGCGACCTCGTCTTCCAGCTTGTCGACGCGACGGGCTAAGGCGATCCAGGCGTCGCGGCCATCCAGAACCGGAGACAACGGCGCCTGGGGGTGGCCGGACGGATCGGCGGCATCTTCGAGCAGCAGCGCGCGAAGCTCCTCCGGGGTGAGATAATTGGAGAACGACATAGGCGAGGGACCTCTTTTTCTCTCATAGAGTATCGAACTTGCAAGATTACGTTCATTATATCAAAATTTGTCGATAATGAAGCCGGTGTCGCTGAAAAAAGTTTGGCTGCATTCATCCTCGACGACGGGCGATATGGACCTGCCCGAGCACGAGCGTCCGCGCTTGTCTCGATTCCGCGAACCCCGATTTGGTCCGCTATCCCGATTGCGCTATACTAAAAGAAACGCATGACGCAGAAGTCGGAGGATATGACGTGACGACCTTAATTGATAAAATCGCTTGGGTGAAGCTGTCGGAAGGTAAGCTACTGGGGGCAAAATCGTTCGGGAGAGAGCTATATTACATACCGGGCGGGAAGCGGGAGCCGGGCGAGTCGGATGCGGAAGCGCTGGCCCGCGAAATCGAGGAAGAATTGAACGTACGCATTCATCCGCAGACGATTCGGGCCTACGGCACGTTCGAGGCGCAAGCGGATGGCAAACCGGAAGGGGTGCAGGTTCGGCTGACTTGCTACACGGCCGATGCGGAAGGCGAGCCGAAGCCTGCCTCGGAGATCGAGGACATCGTATGGCTAACGTATGCAGACCGCGATCGGGTATCGGCGGCGAGCCGGCTGTTGTTCGACCGGCTGAGACAGGATGGTTTATTGGTTTAACCGTATGGCTGGCATTCAGAAGGAGCTTCATTCTCGCGACGGCGAGGAAAGGAGCTCCTTTTTGTATAGAAGGCGGCTATGCGAGGGGCAAACGACCGACTGGCGCGTCAAGATCCGCCCCAGATTCCGATGACGAGGATGCCGGCCGTGATGACGGCGGACATGGCGACCCGCGATCGACCGGCGGACTCCTTCAGCCAATAAATGCCGAATATCGTGCCGAAGACGGTCCCGATCTCGCGGATGGGCGCAAGGTAAGACAGCGGCGCAAGCGTCATGGCGAGCAAGAACAGCAGATAGGAGCCTGGCGAGAACATCGTGCCGAGCAAAATGGTGCTGCGGTTCGCCTTCCATTCGCGCCGTATGCCGCGGGACTTAAGCACGGCCGGCAGGAGAGCGAGCACGTATGCGAGGTTGCCGAGTTCGATGAGCGCGACGGGCGATAACCAGTTCAGCACCATTTTGTCCGTCATCACGTAGCCGGTGATGCAGCACCCGACCGCAAGGGCGAGCAGCAGCTTGCGGGATTCGGGACCGTTCATCGGCCGCAGCCGCGCCACGCCGCTGATCGCGAACAAGCCGGCGACGATGCAGCCGACGCCAAGCCATCCTGGGACCGACAGCGATTCCCGATAGATCCAGACGCTGAGGATCGGCACGAAGAGCGCCCCCGTACCGCGCATGATCGGATACATTTGGGACATGTCGCCGAAGCGGTACGTTTGCGGCAGCAGCAGTCCGTAACCGATTTGGAACAGAGCGGACAGCGCGATGAAGAGCCAGCCTTCCGCGGGTATGGAGGCGCTCGAGAGTTCGATCACGAAGAAGGGGAGCAGCATGACGGCGGATGCGATGTGGATCAGCCACAGAAACACCTGTTTATTCTGGCTTCGCTTCGTGAATAGATTCCACACGGCATGCGCAAGCCCGGAGCTAAGTACGAGTAAAATGGCGATCAACACGGCGATCCTCTCCTTATTGAATCCGTCGAGGGATGGGATAGGTTCAGCATACGTCCGCGTGTTCATGAAGTCAACATAAAACAACAAAAAACAACTAATCACAACTTTGTTCAAGCAGGGGACGAAGTAGTTGTTTTCTTTGAGCAACCTAAGCCTCTGCATGCGAGGGCTGTCAGTTTCCTCGTTTCGAGCAGGTTTTCTGACAACTTGCGAAATGAGGTGGCATCACCTTCAGATAAAGTGTGGTTGTGTGTTCAGTTGTTTTTATGTTGATCTTTTTCGTCACAATTCGTTGCAGGATTGACAAAACCTTCTCAGGCAGGGAGAATTTTGAGAGCGCTAAACCGAAAACGACGACGTCCCCGATAGGGAGCTTGGAGGATTGCGGCATGTTCATGACAATCGAGTACTTGCAAGCGGGCACAAGCCATCAGCGCGCGGCTTTCCTCGCCATTACGCGTCTTGGCCTCATGGAACGGCTGGCTGAGTATGGCCCTGTGTTGTGCGGGACGATTCCGATCGGCATCGATGTCGAGGGTTCGGATTTGGATGTCATTTTGGACGTACGGGATTCGGAACGGTTTCTTGCCATCGTCTGCGAACAATACGGCCATCTGCCGGCGTTCGAGACGTCGAGGCTCGAGGTCAGGGGCGTCCCTACCGTGACGGCGAACTTTCGCTACGACGGTTTCGCGTTCGAATTGTTCGGACAACCGCTCCCGGCGAAGGCGCAGAACGCGTATCGCCACATGGTGATCGAACACCGGCTGCTGGCTGCCCGGCCCGGGTTGAGGGAGATGATCGTGCAGTTGAAACGGCAGGGCGTGAAGACGGAACCCGCGTTCGCGCGCGTGCTCGGTCTCGCGGGCGATCCGTACGAGGCGCTGCTTCGATATGGGGAAGAAGCCGGGTTGACGGATGAAGCGGAGGGGCGTCGATGAGCCAGATCATCAGCGATCTTCCATTAAAGGAGATCGAGCGATTTTATCAGGATCAAGCGTTATCCGCCGACGGAACGAACCCGATCCCGATTAAGGTCCGAAGCGTAGGAGAAGCAGCTGGGCGGTACGAATATGTTCTTGAACTGATCGACGAGGGCCATTTGGCAGGCTGGGATATTCGCTGCGCATAATCGAGCTTTTGTTCGCCAACCAAATCATATTTCTATTAACCGGAAGGCGAGCCTAGCTCGCTTTTTTTATTCCCTTTTGGTTGATAAATGGAGCAAGAGCGTCTATTATGATAAAAGATTATAAATATATTTACTAAGTAATATATATGTTACTTAAGTGCAGCAATGACTCATGCCCATACTATACAGCCTATAAGGAGAACAAGGTCATGAACCGACAAGCATCATCTTCCGCGCGCGGCGAGCAGCTGATCGCGCATTACAAATTCGACGATGCCGAGGCGATCGGCAAGGACAGCTCCGCACACCGACGCGATGCATCGGCAGAGGGAACGAATCCGCCCGCCATCCATCACGTCGGCGGTCGTCCGGCCGCTGAATTCGCTGGCGGCGCGAGCGGCACGTCCTATCTCCGACTGCCTGCCGGACTGCTCGAAGGCATCTGCGACGCGACGGGCGTCACGATCAGCGCCTGGGTATATCTCGGCAAAGGCGGCGTCTGGGAACGCATATTCGACTTCGGCAAAGGTCCGGAAGGACCGTATTTCTTCTTGACCCGCAATCTCCGCGGCGTCTGCCATGCCGAGGGCGATCTGGTCGCGGACGGGGGCAAAGCTTATCCGAGCGGTGATTGGCTGCATATTGCCATGGCGGTTGCCGGTACCGAAGGCGGCACCCGCAGCAGCGCGGGGCCGGTTGTCTACGTGAACGGCGAAGCGATCGGCGACGGCACGATCAGTCAAACCTCGAGCGGGATGTACGCCAAGCTCCGCGCCTGGTTCGCTACCTTCGCGGAACCGCAGAACTACGGAAGCGCCTACATCGGCAGGTCGCAGTATGCGGCGGATGCCGACTTCGCCGGTTCGATCGCGGATTTCCGCATTTACTCGGCGGGATTGACGCAGGACGAGGTCATCGACGTCATGTGCGAATCGCTCACCGACGAGGAGATCGTCCACTTGGCGCGGGACAAGTACCTCTCGTTCCCGGGCACGATTATAACGGGCGACATCGAGCTGCCGAACGCTTTAATGGGCGGCAAAGTACACGTGGCCTGGAATTCCAGCCATCCGCGCTTAATTACGGGTTCGGGCGGGTTCGTGCAATGCAGCGAACCGACGGAGGTCGTCTTCACCGCCGCGCTTAACCGGGGCTCGTATACGGCGCTCCAATCGTATCGCGTCACGATCATGCCGAGACATCTCTCGCCTTACACGCTCCACGTGGACGGCGACCGCGCCGGATTGCCGATCAGTCCGACGATGTACGGACTCTTCTATGAAGACATCAACAACGCGGCGGACGGCGGGATCTACGCGGAGCTCGTACAGAACCGTTCCTTCGAATCGTTCGAATTCGATACGTATTCCCATGTTAGCGGCGCCTGCGGCTGCTCGACCGGACGCAATCGCAAGCCGCTGCATGCATGGTCGGGCGATCTGGATTTCGTAACCGTCCGCCATGAAGGGGGCTTGAACGAGCATCTTGGGCTTGCGGACGCGGAGACGAACACGCATTACGTGACCGTCCAAGACGGCGCGACGCTGCTGAATCGCGGCTTCGCCGATACGAACGCGCACTGCGCCATGTTCATCCGCGAAGGCAACCGCTATCTGTTCACGGTCTGGGCCAAAGCGGACCGTCCGGGCACGATCCGGCTGGAGCTTCGCGATGAAGCCGGCCGGCCGGTCAGCACGCAGACCAGCGTCGCTATTGAAGGAGATGGCAGTTGGCGAAAATATGGAGTAGATTCGCCGATCGCGCTAACGGGTGCCTCGACCGGCCTGAGCCAACTGGCGCTCGTATTCGAAGGCGAGATTTCCGTCGACATGGTGTCCCTTGTGCCGGCCGACGTATGGGGCGCGACGGAAGAGCCGCGCTCCGCCACCGCGCATTCGAACTACGCGGGCAACCCGAATTACCGGCTGCGCCGGGATCTGGTCGAAGCGCTGCTGGATCTGCACCCGACGTTCCTGCGTTTCCCGGGCGGCTGCATCTCCGAGGGCTCGTTTATATGGGACAACGTGTACGATTGGAAGGATTCCGTCGGCGACGTCGAGCGCCGCAAGGAGAACTTCAACGTCTGGGGCTATATGATGACGATGGGGCTCGGGTACATGGAGTACTTCCAGCTGGCCGAGGACTTGAACGCGACGCCGCTGCCGGTCATGGCGTGCGGGGTCTTGTGCCAGGCGCGCTCGGATTATGTCCATCCGGCGGGCGGCGCGCTGCGCGACTACTACGTCAAGAACTTCACGGATCTGATCGACTTCGCGATAAGCACCGATTTCGAAGGCAACGAATGGGCCGCCATGCGCAGATCGATGGGGCATGCAGCGCCGTTCGACCTGCATTATCTCGGCGTGGGCAACGAGAACTGGGGGACGGAGTTCTTCGCGAGCTTCGAGCATTTCAAGGCCGAGATCGACGCCTTCATGGCGCGGCAGTATCCGGGCTACGAGCTGCACATCATCTCGACCGTCGGCGCGCAGGCGGACGACGACGCGTTCCAGCAGGGCTGGAAGTTCCTCGCCGGCGGCTTGACGGGCACGGCTTCGGTGACGTTCACCGACGGCAAGACGGATACCGAAGAGACGATCTCTTGGTACGGCAAGCAGCCGAACTACATGGATACGATCGCGGACGAGCATTACTACCGGTCCAACGACTATCTGCTCCATAACGCGGACCGCTATAACTATTATTATCGGGCATACAATCCGGACGGCACGCTGAACGAACGAGAGACCTCCAAGGTGTTCGTCGGCGAATACGCCTCGACCGACAAGAACACGCTTGCGGGCGCGGTTGCCGAAGCGGCGCTGATGACCGGCTTCGAGAACAACGCGGACGTCGTGCGGCTGGCCGCGACGGCGCCGCTGTTCAACAAGGTGCTGACGGACGGCACGTACCGCTGGACGCCGGACTGCATTTGGTTCGACGACGAGACGCTCTGGTTTACGCCGAATTACTATGTGCAGCGGCTGTTCGCCAAGTATTTGGGCACGGAGACGGTGCCGACGCGTTTCGCTTCCTATCAAGGCGGGGAGCTGACGCCGCTGATCCCGCGCGGCGGGATCGAGATCGCGGCCGGCGGCGCGGAAGTGCGCGTGAAGCGGATCAAAGTCACGTCGAACGTGGACGGAGCGGTGCTGCTGGAGCAGGATTTCCGAGAGCCGCTGCATCCGGATTGGGCGGTTATTCCAGGGTCCGCCGGGTATTCGATCGATGCCGAGGACGGTCTCGTGCTGCGGCCGCAGGCCGGAGGGCGCAACGGGCTTTATCTCTATGACGACCGCTGGACGAACTATACGGTCGAAGCCGAAGCGACGAGACTGTCAGACGAGGATGGCCTTTATATTGGCGTTGGCGTGACGGCGATCGAGTCCGACCGGAAGGACGCCATCGAATATGCGGTCGGCTACGCAGCTGGCGATATTACCGCCGTGAAGGTGTTCAAGCGCGGCGTCGAGGGATATGCGCTCGGGGACTACTCGTCCAGCACGGCGGCGGGCAATCTGCGTGCGTGCAGCGATTTGGCGATGGAGCCGGGACGGCCTTACACGGTGAGCGTCGATTACGGCGGCGGTTCGGGTGACCGGCTCGTCTGCTCCTTCACGGACGGCAGCAAGACCAGCCGCGTGTTGGATTACAAGCTGGAAGCGTACAATCATGAGATCTTCAGCTCGGTTACCCGCGACCGCGAGCATGTCTATTTGAAGCTCGTCAATCCGGACTCGGCTTCGAAAGGCACGAAGCTTCAGCTTCACGGCATTGCCGTCCGGCCGGAAGGCAAGGTCGTCACCCTTACCGGAGAAGCAGCGCTGCTGCGCGTGCCGAACGTCAATCGCAAGGGCGACGAGCGCGTCGCGCCGCGCGAATCCGTCCTCGATCTGACCGGAGGCGAGACGGAAATTCAGCTCCCGCCGCATTCCGTGACGGTTGTCGTGCTTCGTCTGGCGTAAGGGTTGCCCAAATAAATAGCATTCTTTCGCCCATCTTGTTATCGAACGCGAGTCTTTGGCAATAATGAGAGATGTAGCATACGAGACAAGGAAGGCGATAACCTTATGAAATTAAACCGTAAAGATCAATGGACCCCCGAAGATGACGCGATCTTGGCGGACATCGTGCTGGAATATATCCGCGAGGGCCGTACGCAGCTTGGCGCATTCGACGCGGTAGGCGAGCGTCTGGGCCGCACGTCGGCGGCATGCGGCTTCCGCTGGAATTCCGAGGTTCGCAAACAGTACGCCGAGGAAATCAAGCAGGCGAAGCTGGCGCGCAAGCAGCTGACCGGACGCGGACGGAATACCGTGCTGCACTTCCGCCAGCTGCTCAAGACGACGGCTCCGGCGCACGATCAACAGGGCGAAGCCCAGGTAGGCGCGTTCTTGGCCGGCATTATTCAGCTGGCCGAGCAGCACCAGTCGCAGGTGCTCGGGATGGAGCAGACGATCCAGACGCTGCGCGCGCAGCTATCCGAGCGCGATCACGTGATCGACTCGCTGCAGGAGCGGCTGAACCGGGTCGACAACACGCTGCCTTCGGATACGCAGACGTTCTTGGCCATTCTGGAACGCGCGCGTCGGTTGGGCGTCATTGATTCGACGACGGAACAATCCGGATAATCGAACAAGCGCGGGGCTTTTCATTCGTAAGCCGATGTTCTCTCAGGAGGACATCGGTTTTTTCGTTGTGACCGCTTGCGGCGTGAAGACGTTACGTCCGGCCGCGCCTCGCATGCTCCGCTTGTGCGGTCAATCGCAGCGATGGCGCGTCTTGGCTGCGTCTCGCGGCGGCCGACTGCCGGTCGTCGATGTCGGCCTTGTGCGCCGGCACTTCTTTTGCGAAGCAGCCGTACAACCGCTCCAGCTCCCGCTGCTCCTCGTAGAGATCTCGATAGATGCCGCTGAGCGGAGGCGGGTCGTCGTCGCCCTCGCGCGCGAAATCAACGACGATTGTCTTGGCGCGGCGGCTGGCCGGACGCGCATACGTCCTGCGGTACAACAGGATAACTCCGAGAAGAAGTATAAGCGTAACGAGCATTGATCTGCCGATATCCGCCTCTCCCGTCATGCCGATTATGAGGAGGGCGAATACGGCAGCGGGAACAAGCAAAAGGGTGATGGCGGCCAGGGTCAGCAATCGCTCCAGCCGCCGGAACCATATTCGCATAAGCAGCACCTCGCCCGGATGATACTTTTAACCTATGCGCGAAGGGGTTATCCGCATTTCTGGCCGGGCCTTTCTTCTCTGGCGAAGGAGAAGCATGCGCTAGCAACCGCGCGCTGTACGCATGCTGACGGTGCGAGTGGCGAGTAAAGCTTTTTACACCATGACAAAATAAGGAGCAGGTTCGATTTACAAAATCATAGAGATTGTCATAGCCTAGTTTCTGGTACACTAGTTTCATAGTTTTGCCACTACTAGGAGGATGATTATGGGATTCAAGTCTGCTTGGACATCCAAAGTTCTCAAAACCACGCTCGCGTTCGCGCTGGCGGTTCCGGCGCCTTTCCTGGCCGCCGGCAGCTGGCATACGGCACGGGCGGAAGGGCCGGCCGATCCGGCGCCGTTCATCGACGCGAAGGTGGTGAATGGCAACGCGGGCAAGAAGGTGCTGTTCGACAACACGCACGCCCAGACGGCGGGAGCGGCCGACTGGGTCATCGACGGCGCCTTCTCGGACTTCGGGAACGCGCTCGCGAATAACGGCTACTACGTCAAGGAGCTGCGCAAGACAACGCCGATCACGCTTAGCGATCTGAGCGGGTATGACGTATTCGTCGTCGCGGAGGCCAACGTGCCGTATAAGACGAGCGAACAAGCGGCCATGCTGCAATATGTCCAGAGCGGCGGCAGCATCTTCTTCATCGGCGACCATTACAACGCCGACCGGAACAAGAACCGCTGGGACGGCAACGAAGCGTTCAACGGCTACCGCCGCGGAGCGTGGACCAACCCGGTGCAAGGCATGGACGCGGAGGAGGCCGCTTCCGCGCAAATGCAGGATGTCGCCAGCTCCGATTGGCTCGCGGACAACTTCGGCGTACGATTCCGCTACAACGCGCTCGGCGACATCAACGCGACCAACGTCGTCGCGCCGGAGCAGGCGTTCGGCATCACGGAGGGCGTGGACGCCGTCGCGATGCACGCGGGATCGACGCTCGCCATCACCGATCCGAACAAGGCGAAGGGCATCGTCTACCTGCCGGAGACGAACGAAGCATGGCCGAACGCGGTCGACCAAGGCGTCTATAATGGCGGCGGCGTAGCGGAAGGCCCGTATGTGGCCATCGCCAAATCGGGCGCGGGCAAAGCGGCGTTCATCGGCGACTCCTCGCCGGTCGAAGACGCGACGCCGAAATACTTGCGCGAAGATACGGGCGCGAAGAAAACGACCTACGACGGCTTCAAGGAGGTCGACGACGGCAGGCTGCTCGTCAACATGATCGATTGGCTGGCGGAGAAGGAAAGCTACACGGCGCTATCCGAGGTCGACGGTCTTCAGCTTGATCAGCCGACCGCCTTGCTGCCGTTCGAGGAGCCGGCCGCTTCCACCGAGCCGAAGGCCGAGCCGTGGTCGGCGCCGAACGCCGGCTACAAGTGGTACGACCGCAGCACCTTCAAGCCGGGCTCCTACGGCGGACCGGCGGCGACGGCGAGCGCGACTTACAGCTTCGTGCATCAAGCGGTGCTGCCGAACGCGGCGGATTTCCAGATTCGGATCGTCATCGATAATTTGCCGGCCAATACGACGGTATCCGGTTATCAAGCCGGCATCTACCTGGTCAGCGGCGGCGCGCAAATCGCCAAGTTCCAGAACGCCGACGGTACATGGCCGGCGACGGAAGCTTACAGCACGGCGTTCAGCCTGACCTCAAATTCGAAAGGTCATGCGTATAAAGATTTGACCGTGCGCATCAAGCCGGGCACGACGGCGGCCGCGAACCTGCGCCTGCGTCAGAACGGCACCAATCTGAAGACCGCGGCCGTGACGCTGGGCAACGTGCCAGCAGAGCCGCTGCCGGAAGAACAGAATCCGATTCCGGCTCAAATCGCCATCTCCGAAGCCCGCGCCAAGACGGTCGGCACCGTCGTGACGGTCGAAGGCGTCGTGACGACCGAGCCCGGCGCGTTCGGCGGACAAGCGTTCTATCTGCAGGATGCAACCGGCGGCATCTACGTGTTCCAGAGCTTGAGCGGCTTCCATGCCGGCGACAAAATCAAGATTACGGCGCCGACGGCGCTCTATAATACGGAGCTCGAACTCGTCGATCCGGTCGCGATCGAGAAGACCGGCACGGCTGCGGTTCCGGCGGCGAAGACGGTCGATGCCGTCAACGACGCGAATCAAGGTCAGCTGGTGGAGCTGCGCGACGTGACGATCGCGAATATCATCGCGGCTTCCCCGACGGGCTCCTTCGAGTTCGACGCGGTCAAAGGCGACGCGAGCACGCATGTGCGCGTCGACGGACGCACCGGTCTAACGCTGTCCACGTTCCCTTATCAAGCCGGACAGAAGGTCAGCATCCAAGGCGTCGCGGCGATCTTCAAAGGCGTCTATCAGCTCAAGCCGCGCGGCATTGCCGATTTCGCGGCGGCATCGGACGCGGAAGCGCCGGTCACGACAGCGTCCGTGTCGCCTGCAGCTAACGCGAATGGATGGCATAACGAGAACGTTGTGCTTACGCTGGCGGCGACCGATAACGGCAGCGAGCCGATTACGACCGCCTATCACTTGAACGGCGGCGCCTCGGGCGATTATGCAGGACCGGTCACGATCGCCGAAGAAGGCGTCAACGTCGTGACGTTCGCATCCGTCGATGCGGCCGGCAACCAGGAAGCGGCGCAATCGGTGCAAGTGAAGCTGGACAAGACGGCTCCGACCGCCAGCCTGACTCAATCCGGCGGCAGCGTGGGCGATGTGACGGATACGGATACGCTGCGATTCGAGCTGGCCAGCGCCGACGCCGTATCGGGCGTCGCCTCGGAGACGCTGCTGCTCGACGGCACGGTCATCGCGGAAGGCCAAGACGTGCAGGCTTCGAGCCTCGGCGAGGGCGAGCATGCGGTCAGCTACGCGGTAGTCGACGCGGCGGGCAACAAGACCGAAGCATCCGTGACCTTCGCGGTGAAGTCCTCCACGACGGTATCCACGGGCAAACCGGGCAAGCCGGTGCTATCCAGCACGAGCGGGTATTCCGGCTTGAAGGACGGCAATTACACGGTGACGATGAACATGTGGTGGGGCCAGAACGGCACACGCTTGAACGTCTATGAGAACGGCGTGCTCGTCCACGCCCAATCGCTGACGGACGCGGCGCCATCCGCCCAAATCGCGAAGTTCGACGTAAGCGGCAAATCGAACGGCACGTACACGTATACGGCGGAGCTGAGCAACAAGTACGGGACGACCGTCAGCGAGCCGCTGGTCGTGCAAGTGACGGACGCGGCGCCGGGCAAGCCGGTTCTGTCGCACGATAACTGGGACGGCGACGGCAGCTTCAACGTGACGATGAACATGTGGTGGGGCACGAACGCGACCGAATACCGGTTGTACGAGAACGGACAGCTGGTCGACTCGAAGCCGCTTGCCTCCGCAACGCCGGGCGCGCAAAGCGCGGTGACCGCGATTAGCGGCAAGCCGGCAGGCGTCTACGAGTACGAGGCCGTGCTGGTCAATGGCGCAGGCTCGACGAGCAGCGCGAAGTTGACCGTCCAGGTGACGAAGTAATCGAACTTATTTATCCATGAATGAAGAAACGTCGGATGCGCCTAAAGCGCGTCCGGCGTTTTTCTTTTTGTCGCGAACCGGACATTCGCATAGGAACGCAAGCCGCATTGTTGTCGCAGCCTTTGCCCGATTCAAGGGGGGAATGGTGGCGTCTCCTCGGCCTTCGCGAACGGTACTAGCGAAAGTTAGTACTAGGTGGGCGCTTGCGGCCGAAGGATAATGGAACGATAGAGCGCTTAAGCAAGGAGGATTCCGATGAAAAAAGCGTTCGCGCTTGCGCTGCTGGCCGCCTTATGCCTGCACACCTATGCGCGATTCCAATCGCCGGATCAGGACCCGTACCTGATTACGGATTACAGCCGGCTTCATCCGGTCAAAGTGAACCGCGTCGTCACGGGGATGGAAGAACGCCAGCTCCGAGACTTGGTACTGGAGGCGCGCGACAAAGACCTGACGATCTCGATCGCGGGCCAGCGTCACAGCCAAGGCGGGCATACCTACTACAAAGACGGCATCGTCCTTGACATGACCGCGTTCAATCGCGTCCTCGATTTGGATCCCGTCAGGCGCACGATCCGCGTCCAAGCCGGCGCCACATGGGGCGACGTGCAAGATTACGTCAATCCGCACGGCTTGTCCGTGAAGACGATGCAATCGCAGAACATCTTCACGATCGGCGGTTCGCTCAGCGTGAACGCGCATGGCCGAGATATTCGCAACGGTTCGCTCATCGCGAGCGTCGAATCGTTCCGGCTTATGAACGCTCAAGGCGAGACGATCCACGTGAGCCGAACCGAGAATGCGGCCTTGTTCCCGCTCGTCATTGGCGGCTATGGTTTGTTTGGCATCATCGTGGACGTCACGCTGCGCTTGACGGACGACGAGTTGTACCGCATGCGGACGGATGCGATGGACGTGTACGCCTACAGCTCGTATTTCGAACGAGAGGTGCTCGGCAATCCGGACGTCCGCATGCATCTTGCGCGCATATCGGTGGCGCCGGATCATTTTCTGACCGATATGTACGCCATCAATTATGTACGGGACGAATCCGAGCCGCTGCAGGCACATAATCGGCTGCGGGAGCAGGAGAGCGGGGTGCTGCCCGCCAAAATCATGTTCGGCCTAAGCCGCAAGACCGGCTGGGGCAAAAACACGCTGTGGACGATGCAAAAGGCGCTGTTCGAAAGGCAGGAGGGGCAACTCATCTCCCGGAATAACGCAATGCGATCGGAGTCGGCTTTCATGGATTATCAAAGCGCGACGGATCAGGACCTGCTGCAGGAATATTTCATCCCCGTGGAACGATTTGCCGAATTTATCGACGATTTCCGAAGCGTGCTGGATGACGAACGGCTGAATTTGTTGAATATTACCGTGCGTTATGTCAATCGCGACGAAGAAGCCGCATTATCCTATGCCACCGACGATATGTTCGCGCTGGTGTGTCTGTTCAACGTTCCGCTCTCCGAGGAAGGACAAGCGCATACGAAGCAGGCCATTCAAGCCGTGATCGACCGCGTGCTCGCGCATAAAGGAACGTATTATTTGCCCTATGCCGCCTATCCGACCGTCGAGCAGTTTCACGACGCTTATCCGGGCGCAGAGGCGTTCTTCCGAGCAAAGGAGCAGGCGGATCCGGCCTCGCGGTTCGTCAACTATTTTTATGAGGATTACGGAAGGGAAGGTCGGCGATGAACATCCGATGGTTAATTCGCTCGCAAACGATGGTAACGCTGGCTGCGGGGATGATCTATCCGTATTACTTGCTCTTTCTGAAAAATCTCGGGAACAGCTTCACGAAATACGGCTTGGCGTTCGCGGTGTTCACGATCAGCTCGGCCGTGGCTTCCCAGTGGCTTGCCCGGAGCGTGGACCGTCACGGCAAACGGATGCTTGTCGCAAGCTCGCTCGGCATGATGGCCGCGATGGCCGCGTTCCCCTGGGTCATGAGCTATTCCGTGGTGCTGCTGCTTCAATTGTTGATGGGCGTCTGCGGCGCCATGCAGAAGATGAGCGAACGGACGCTGCTTGCCGACCTGACGGAACGCGGGAATCGGGGCAAGACGATGGGAGAGTATCAATTCTGGACGTCCGTCGCCTCCGGCTTGGCGGTCGTATTCGGCGGGTATCTGATCGATCTGCTGACCATCGACGCCTTATTTTATGTCAGTGCCGGAATCTATGGAGCGAGCGCTTGGGTGACATGGCGGCACAAAAGGGTGCTATACTGAGGAAGAGCAAGCACCTTTGAACAATGAAATAGAGGAGAAACGCAGGATGAAGCCTGACCGTATTTATGCCCGTTTCCTAACGTTATCGCAGCATTATATGACCGAGCTGGACACGTACGCGTGGGAGGCGTTCAACCGGAAGCCGTCCGCGGATTCGTGGTCGCTCGGCGAAATGTACAGTCATATCATCAATACCGGCTTCCTGCAGATGCAATCGCTGCACGCCTGTCTGCAAGCGCCGGAGAACCGAGAAGCCAAGAAGACGTCCGCCGGCAAACTCGTCTATCTGATCGGCTGCATCCCGCCCGTCAGAGCGAAGGTGCCGAAATCCGCGGAAGGGACGGCAAGCGTGCCGGCCGACAAGCAGGAGCTGATCGACAATATGGCTCAGCTGCGCAGGCAGATGGAAGAAGCGCTGCCGCTCGTGAAGGTCGCCTCGCCGAATCGCAAAGTGGAGCACCCGTATTTCGGCTATATTAACGCCCTGGAATGGTATCATCATATCGTCATGCACGTCGCGCATCATTTGCGTCAGAAGAAGCGGATCGATGCTTTTCTGAAGCGATAGCGCCGGGCGAAGCGCGAATAGAAGGCCGCTGGAACGGTTGTAGTCGTCCAGCGGCCTTCTCGCGTTTAGGCGGACCATGGACGGCTTCCTCGAAAACGTAAAAATAACGTATAGACAAATCGAGGATATCGTGGATATAATATATCTATAATTAAGCAATACGATTCAACCAACCCTACACGAAATCGATAAAGGATGGGATTAGAGTGAACAATACGAACCAATTTGACGTCGCTATTATCGGCGGCGGACCGGCAGGGCTAAGCGGGGCCTTGGTGCTCGGGCGAGCCAGAAGAAGCGTCGTCGTCATCGACGAAGGGAAAGCGCGCAATCGGGTCACGCGCGAGACGCACGGTTTCCTGACGCGGGACGGGGTTAGCCCGAGCGAATTCAGAGCCGCGGCAGCCGAGCAGATGCGGCAGTACCCGTCCGTCTCTCTCGTGCAGGACGCGGCCGTGGAAATCAGCGGCGCCGATGGGGCTTTCCGCATCGTAACCGCGAGCGGCGACGCGTACGAAGCGAAGAAGCTGTTGTTCGCCGTCGGCAAGAAAGACCGGCCGTTGGACATAGCGGGATTAGCCGATGCATATGGCCGAAGCGCGTTCGTCTGTCCCTACTGCGACGGCTGGGAGCTGCGGGATCAGCCGCTTGCGGTCATTGCGAGCGGGGAGGGTGCGATGCATATGGCCAAGACGTTGGCGGGCTGGACGTCGCGGTACGTCATCTGCACGAACGGGCCGGACGGCTTGACGGACGAGCTGCGCGAAGCTTTGGCCAAGCGCGATATCCCCTTGTATGACGCCCCGATCGAACGGATCGAATCGAAGGAGGGGATGGTGGAGCAGATCGTGCTTCAGGATGGACAGCGCCTTGCATGTACCGGGATTTTCTTCGCGCCGGCGCTCGTCTCCGGATCGGACCTCCCGCAATCGCTCGGATGCGAGATGACGGAAGCGGGCAGTCTCGTCATTAATGAGTTCGGCGGTACGAGCGTGCCTGGCGTATTCGGCGCCGGAGACGCGGCTACGATCAGGTATCAAGCCATCATGGCGGCGTCGATGGGATCCATCGCTGCGGTCGGCATCAATATGGAGCTGCTTCAGGAAACATGGGACAACGCGTAACCATTCGGGGCGAGTAGAAAAAAACCGGACGCTGCGGACCAGTCGGGGAAACTCGGCTAAGGGTTCACGTCCGGTTTTTTTGCGCTTAAGGGCTGTCGCCCCGTGCCGTCTGATCGCCGAATAGCTCGCCCGCTTCCAGGCGGTCGACGAAACGCTGGAGCCACTCGTAGTACTTGATGCCGTGTCGAAGCTTATGCAGGTCGGCCAAGCAGCGCTCGCGTTCTTCCGCGGGTGTCGCTTCGGACAAGACGAGCTCCGACAGCTCGGGCAGCACCTCGTGAATCGCGCCTGTCATGACGTCGATCTCCCGCTGCAGCTTCATCGTGAAGAAGCTGCGGAACGCCTGGAAGAAATCGGTCTCCGCGACATATTGGTCCTTGCGGTCGAGCTTTTCCTCCAGCTTGGTCACCATCTTGGATTCGAGCAGCGATCGGATGGCATAGCTCATGTTGCTCTTGCTCATGTTCATATGGCCCATCATATCTTCGAGCGTGAACGGCTTGTCCTCGAAAAACATGATGCCGTACAGCTGACCGAACGAATAATTCGCGCCGTATAAGTCCATCGTCTGGGCGATCGCGTCGATGACCGTGCCGCGAAGCTGCTCGCGTCGCGTATCTTTCTCCCCGATTTCTCTCTTCATGGCGAAGTCTCCTGTTCCCTAGTGATGCTTCCATCTTCTTTTCGCTACTTATTGTACATGAAAATTTGTACGTTATCGAGCAATTCGCGAATTCATCTTGATAAATTCAAACAATTCAATAATAATTGAACGAAAGAGGGCGAATTGGAAGTCTAAGGGAGAGCTGCGAATGGGAATGATCGCCGTAAACGGGAAATCGTACGCGATAGCGGGTTTGTTATTCGATAAAGACGGCACGATCCTGGATTTTGTCTCGATGTGGGGCCCCTGGTGCGAATGGCTGCTGCAAGGGTATATCGGGCGGCTCGAGCAGTCCGCCGCGGGAAGCGTCATGTCGTTAGGCTTGACGCCCGAGTTCCTGCCGCGATTGCTTGGCACCATGCACCAACCGGACGGCCGAATCGTCGATTATGACCGGAATGGACCGCTGGCGATGGGAACGATGCCGGAGCTGTTCGGCATTTTGTCCTGGCATGCCTACCAAGCCGGACTATCTTGGGCGGAGGCGAAGGAGCTCGTCGAGGCTTGCCGTCTGGAGGCGGAGGACCGATTGGCGAAGACGAAGCCGATCAAGCCCCTGCCGGGACTGATTGCGCTGCTCGAGGCGGTGAAAGCGGCGGGCATGCCGATGGCCGTCGTGACGGCCGACGATACCGGGCCCGCCGAGCGGCATCTGGCTTGGATGGGCATCCGCCATTATTTCGAGACCGTCGTCGGGAACGATCTGGCGGAGCGCGGCAAGCCGTTCCCCGATCTGATGGAGCTGGCTTGCCGCCGGCTTGGCGTCGAGTGCGCAAGCGTCGCGATAATCGGAGATACGAATGCCGACATGCGAATGGGGCGCGCGGCAGGCGCGGCCGTCACGATCGGCATCGCGCCGCCCGATGAAGCCGGCTTCGCGGATGTCGCGGCTCGTCTGCCGGATGCCGACCACGTGATCGCGGCTTATGCCGAATTAAGCGTACGGGGAGCAACCGATGAAGGCTGAGGCCGCATGGGGCTGGGTATTTTTGGCGATGGCCATCGGACTCGAGCTGTCGGGGACGCTCGCGATGAAATATTCCGCTGGCTTCTCCCGCCTTTGGCCGTCCGTGCTCATGTTCGCATTCTACGGTGCAAGCTTCACGTGTTTGAATTTCGCGCTGAAGACGATCAACGTCAGCATCGCCTACGCGATTTGGTCCGGCGTCGGCATCGTGCTGATTACGCTCGCAGGGTTCGTCTTGTTCAAGCAGCCGCTGCCATGGACATCGATGATCTGGGTCGGCGTAATCGTCGCCGGCGTCGTCGGATTGAACATAAGCGCAGGCGGACATTAAAAGGTGAGGTGGCTGGCTATGCAGCAGAACGGGAGACTGGCTTGTTTTCAAGTGATAACCGATACCCATGTGACAACGGATGCGCAGCATGTCCATAATCGAAATTTCGAACGGGCGCTGCTCGATATCGCCGCCCTCGAACCAGGCAGCATCGGCATTATGCATGTCGGGGATATCACGGACCATGGCTGGGAAGCGGAGTACGTCGAGATGGCGCGGATCTGGGCGCAATGCCGCGAGCAGGGGCTGTCGGTCCCGATCCGCTTCGCGCATGGCAACCATGATCTGTTCGGCGGCAAGGCGGAAGCGCAGCTAGAGCGGTTCCGGCGATATACGGGGATGCCGGGTCCGTATCATGCGCACGAGGTCGGCGGGTACCGCTTCTTGTTCCTCGGGTCGGAGCAGGTGGAGCCGGAGCGGAAGGATTTTGCCTATCTGTCGGGCGAGCAATTGGCGTGGCTGGACGTACAGCTTCGCGGCGCGAATGAAGAGAAGCCGGTCTTCGTCTTCCTGCATCAGCCGCTCAAGAATACCGTATCCGGCTCGCTCGAAGCGCAAGGGTGGCACGGCGTCATTCAGGACGAGGAGCTGCACGCGATTGTCTCCCGTTATCCGCAGGTTATGCTGTTCAGCGGGCACACGCATTGGGAGCTGGAAGCGCCCCATGCGCTGCATATCGGAGGCGGCCATGGGCCGGCCATGCTTAACGCCGCTTCGGTCGGGTATTTGTGGACGGACGAGGATGAGCATAAGGCGGGCAGCCAAGGCTACTTCGTGGATGTGTACGCGGATCGCGTCGTTGTGAGGGGAAGGGATTTTGCAGGCGGACGCTGGGTGGACGAAGCCGCATTCGAACTCGGGCGCGGCGCGCTGCGAACAGGTGGAACGCGTTAACCCGATAGGCGTGGGCGATGTGTGCAAGCAGGCTTTGGGCGCGGGATTTCCGGCCTTGGAGTCTGCTTTTCGTTTGGAGAACGAATGTGTAATTTGGTATAATTTAGGTAATTCTTAGCCAGCCAGAGCGTGCGCATCGTTTATCGGGGATGAACTTCTATCCATTTTGCGGAGGGCGTTTGTCATTATGGTCAAAGGGAACCCAAAGGGAACCCATCGCGGCAGCAGGGACCAAGCCAACAACAGCAACTCAACCACCGGCGCGATCGCGCAACGGCCGCGACATCGAAGTCCAAACTGGGTCAAGCGGAAGCCAGAGCAAGAGCCGGCGTCCGGCAGGACTGGCGGAGCGGTCTGGACAAGCCGCCGAACAGCGATCGATCGCGAACCGTGCCACAAGGTACAGCGAGCAGCATAAGATCGGCGGGTGCCGCGGATCAAGCGAAAGCCGGCGATCGGATCGTCGTCACGATCAAGAGACCGATCATCGACATGGACGAGCCGTGGGGCTACCGGAACAAAGCGCAGCTTCAAGTCGGCCGGACGAACGGCGAGCTGCAGGTCGGACTTTATGCTCGCGGCGAGACGAAGCGCAAGCGCCTTCCCCAGAAGAAGGCGATATAGAAAATCGCATAAAAATCAGTTGATAGAGCAATTTCAAAAGCTGCTTGAATATGATCATTATTTATTAAGCCATGATTTGAATGAAAGAACTATTGCTCATAAATTAGCAGTATATCTTCAAGAAGAATTTAATGAGTATAATGTCGATTGTGAATATAACAAAAATGTTGAGGAGGACAATGACTCAAAAAAACGAAGCGAGAGTTCCCGAATTAATATGGTATAGAGATGGTGAGAGACTAGACGGAGTGGATAAAACAGGAAGGTGACCCAAGGAGCTATTTCTTGGTAAACTATGAGAGAGTTTTAATAGTAGGCGTGATGGAGGAATATTAGTGGATCGTTTATGTTCAACAAGATGGATTCTCCTGTTCTTATGCGTTTTTATCGGAAGTGCTGGGTTAGGATCGACTGCCCAAATTGCGGAGGCATCGTGGACAGAGATGCCTGAAACGATGAAGGTGAAATGGAAGGTGGACGTTAATGGTTTACCGTCTTCCCCCGTAATCGGACCTGATAACAACATCTATGTTGTTTCAAAAGACAAGCCCATTAGCGATGATCGGAAAGGTACGCTCACTGCCTATCGCGAAGACGGTATGCTCAAATGGACATACCCGTTGGACCAGGCGACAAGTATACCGCTTGTAGTCGGAGAAACGGTATACATTGTCGACGGTGGGCTGATTGCTCTTCGAAGTGATGACGGGACCGTTTTGTGGAAGGCATCTGTATTGAGCAACGGACTGTATGGAACGCCGACATATCGGGACGAGGTTCTATATGTAACGGACCGTAATCAAGGTGAGATTCACGCAATAGACGTACAGGGAAATCATCTGTGGGAACTAAAGCTAAACGCAGCTAACGGATGGATTTCTCCGCCGGCTGTCAGCAAGAATGGGTGGGTATATGTTATTTATACAAAGCTGATAAAAGGCGCTGAGCCATCTGACCCATATGTGTACGAGGTAACCAACGAGTTTGGAACGAAGTCATATGAGAAGTACCACTCAACGGTATACGCTTTTGATGAAGAAAGGGCGCTACAGTGGCAAACGGAGCTGGACGGGGTGCTTGAAACCAAACAAGCTCCCATACTAACCGATAATGGGCAAATAGTCTTAGGCTCAAACCGTCTCTTCTCGATCGATTCAAGTGGCAAGATTTCATGGAGTACGGCATACTTCGGAAATGATAATGTCGGTGAGACTGCTATTTGGAAATCAAGAATTTATTATCCCAATGGCAATTCGATTTATATATATGGACTGAACGGTACGCTCGAGCAGACGATCCACGTTGGATCACCTTTCGGAAAACCGTTCCTAAGCAAGGAGGGTGTGTTGTATGTATCTGGGGAGTTTGGTTATCTGGATGCGTATAATCCGGATTTTTCCCGAAAGTGGAGATACGACATCATGCCTCCTTCCTTATGGAACGTAACCAGTGGCTCTGTCGTCAGCGGGTCAGACGGTACTTTATATGCGGTAGGCATTCGGAATCGAAATAATAACCCAAATGCCTATTTGATAGCTTTTACAGACCAGCCGACGATGAAGGCGGGCGGTGCGCCTTTGACGACTGTGCAAGGCTCGGGGGTGGGGAGTAATTCTATCACTGTTCTGTTAAACGGCGAATCGATGGCATTATCCTCACCACCGATGCTATTTCGTGGGCGGGTATATGTTCCGATGCGAGAGCTCTTCACGAAACTTGGTGCAAATGTGGAATTTCAGAAAGGTACCATCAGAGCGACAAAGGATTCAATTACACTCGTGTATAAGATCGGAGCAGCCGAAGCGCTCGTGAACGGTTGGGTAACTCAACTAGACGCTCCGGGGAAGGTGCTTCAAAACCAGACGTTTGTTCCGCTCCGATTTATCAGTGAAGTTTTCGGTTACAAGGTGGAATGGAATTCTACGAACCAGTTCGTCCTGATAACCAGTGACCACTATTAATTTGGTGTTAATACAGTCATAAATTCCTACATCCAAACTTGCCAAGAAATTAAGTTGGGATTTGATCAACACGTGAAGCATGATTACAAAAAATTCTTCTGGAGTCAGGTTTATTCTGACATCTTCGTTTATATTGGCTTTACCGAACCAACGAAATTGTCTTGAATTGATTCTTCCGGAAGATGACATTTTCTGCGATGATACATTTTTGAACCTTACGAAGAGAACGATAAATAGATTTCCAGTCAGATCCCCCGGACAAGAACGTCCGAGGGATCTTTCTATTTCTCCCTTGTTGTTCCCGTCTATCCGACACGCACAACAATCGCCTCCCTCATTTAAGTTTGATTTAAGATCACCGCAGTAGGATACAGATAAGTCCTCCAGCGATCCCGCTTTCCAAACCTACGGACGAATTACACTTAACATACGAGGAGTGTTTACGAATGAAAACGAACAAAATGAGAACGATTAGCGCCATCACGTTGGCGGCATTACTTACTTTATCGGCCGTGGGGTGCTCCCAGGCGGAAGTCGACACCACCGGCGCTGTCGCAGCAGCGCCAACCGCAAACTCAACCGCGTCGGTAAACGATGCGGTCAACACAACGGCAGCCGAAACGTCGACCGCAACAGGCAGCGCAACCGCAACCGAAACGTCTGGCGCCACGACGACCGAAACGTTGGCAGACGCAGCGGAGGCAGCGAATACCGACACGACGGCATTATTCAGTGATCGGGATCTCGAACAGGCGGCCGACCTTGCGGAGGCGACGCAATTGAAACTGCAGAGCAATCAAGATGTGCTGCTAAGCCAGGAAGGCGTCTATGTCTTAAGCGGCGAGGTTGAAAATGTGACGGTCGTGGTCGAGGCGGCCGAGGAGGCGAAGGTTCAACTCGTACTGGACGGCGTACGGATCACGAATGCGGATGCGCCGGCTATTTATGTAAAAGCAGCGGATAAAGTGTTCGTGACCACGACCGATAGCGAGAACGACATGAACGTGACCGGAAGCTATACGGCGGATGGCGATACGAATGTGGATGCGGTCATTTTCTCGAAGGCGGATCTGACGCTGAACGGAACCGGCGCATTGGCCATCGAATCTCAGCAAGGCAACGGGATTTCGTCCAAAGACGATCTCAAAATTACCGGCGGCGAATATACGATTCAATCCTCGGCGGATGCGTTGGAAGCCAACGATGCGATTCTAATTCACGATGGAACGATTACGATTGATACGGATAAGGATGCCCTGCATAGCGAGAATGAGGAGGATGCTGCTCGGGGGAATATCTATATCGTCGGCGGAACGTTGAATATTACCGCGGCCGATGATGCCATCACAGCCAACAACCTCGTCCAAATCGACGGCGGCACCATTCATATCGAGACGTCCGAAGAGGGCATCGAGGCGAATACGATCAAGGTGAATGATGGTCACATTACGTTGTATGCGAACAATGACGGCATTAACGCCACGCCTAAGGTCGACTCGAACGTCGCGATTGAAGTCAACGGCGGCACGATCGAGGTCAGCATGGCGAGCGGCGATACGGATGCGTTTGATTCGAACGGCGATATTATCATTAATGGCGGCACGATTCAAGTCGACGCAGCTTCCGCCTTCGACGCGGATGGCACAGCTCAATTGAACGGCGGCGAGGTGACGGTCAATGGCGAAGCGATTACGCAAATTACCGCATCGCATGGCGGCGGTGGCCGAGGCGGAGCGGGCGGCAGAGGCGTGCGTCCCTAGTTTAGCTGCTCGTATGCACATCTCGGACCGAGTGGTTTCGTCCAGGACGGCAATCGGCGAATAATTTCCCAGCTCGAGTTAAATACTGGTTCAGTAGCGTGATGAACAATCGGCAAGGCGGCTTAGGCATCGATCGATTCCTGCAACAAGCGCCAGAACGAGGATGACGACAATAGGTAACCGACCTGTAGCGTTGGTGAGCGAAGGAGTTGGAAGATACAGATGGCGGATACACTTCAAGCGGTTAGCGACCGGGTTCAGATCGTCCAGAATCTGTTGAATGGGATTCCATTGGGCGGTAATACGCTGGCTGTCCAAGCGATCCAGCAGGAGCTCAGCGAGCTGGGCCGCTATATCGAGACCGCGCAGCAGCAGCAAGCCTTCTCGAGTCACGCGGGTCAAGAGCGGGAGTATCTGGCGGGATGCCAGGTCCAGGTACGGAAAATTATTCAATCGCTCGACTACATGATGACCGCATCCGCGGAGGATTACCGGCAGGCGGCAGGCGAGGGGAAAAACGACCTCGAGCACCAGCCGGACGCCACGCAGCAGAGCGCCAATCCGGAGGCCTATCAGCATAAATCGAATTTCTGGCAGCTCACGGCCTGCAAGGATGAGATGCGCCAGATCGCAAGCGGCATCATGGAAACCGAGGAACAGCTGGAGCATGGACAATTGATGCAGAGCAGCTTCACAGCTAACGATAGCGTTGATGCCGGCGAGCTGGGCGCTCCATCCGACACCTCGTCGTTGAGTCCGTAACTTACGCGCAAGGCATATGAACTTGAGGAGGTTGCTCTAATGGCGGAGAAAAGCATTTTGGCCTATTTCAACAGCCCCGACCAAGCGGAAGAGGCGCTGAATCAAATGAAATCCCTTCGAATCGTGGACAGCTCGATCAACCGTTTCGACGGTTATCCCGGCAACGGCCTCGATCATATTGAAAATCCGATTACAAGCGATTTTCCCGGGCTGGGGTATTTGACGCTCGGCGGCGATTTCTCCGAGCGGGACGCCTCGATCCTATCCGCCGCCAGCGTCAGCGCCAGTGGGATGAGCTCAGGCGGGGTAGAGAACCGGGTGACGGGTCGCGATATTCTGTTGACCGTCATTGTCGATGAAGCGGATTACGAGAAAGCGATGCAAGCGGTGCAGGCAGCGGGCGCCCTGGGATGAAGACCATGCATCTTTAGCAGCTGAGCGGCGGCGGGGCCTCTAGGGGGGGCACCGCCGCCGCTATTTTTTTGGCTCGAAATTAGCACGATCGACCGGGAAGTATCTCGGAATTTAGCGAAGGATACACGGTTCTTGCTTTTCTGTGGAGCGTCTAAGTCCGCGCCCATTTTTTGCGATATTGATGGGGGGTAATCCCCAGATGCGATTTGAACAATTTGCAGAAATAGGAGCTATTCATGAGCCCGACCTCTTCGGCGATGAGCGAGACGGGCTTGTTCGTCGTGGTCAACAGCCGAACGGCTTGATGGATTCGGCGCGTTCCGATGTATTCCGTGATGGTGATGCCGGTCGCTTCCTTGAAGAGATGGGACACGTGGAACGGCGAGATATGCAGAGACCTCGCCATATCGTCCAGCCGATACGGAACGGCGTAGTTGGCCTCGATCCAGTTCAGAATATTCTCCACTTGATGGTTTTTCCGGCGCTTGGGATAGCGGGTCGCATGCTGATTCTGTCTTTCCCATTCCTGCTTCAGCAGTCGGTACAGGTTCACCAGGAACAGCGAGATTTCCTCGTGGTTGTCCGTCTCCGTCAGGGTGGGCAAGCGCTCGTTCATAATTTGAAACAATTGCTCCATCAGCGGAAGATCATGCAGCGCATACAGACAGGGGAAAGGAAGCTGTCCGGAGCAGATAAAGCTATAAAAGCTGTGCAGTCCCGGCCATTGCGCAAAATAATGCTCGAACATCGTCGGTTCGAAAATGGCCATCGATCGTTCGAAGCACTGATCGTCAGCGTAGTCGAGCGTCAGGTGATGGAGCTGGAAAGGCTGGAAGATGCAGAGCATGCCCGGCTTGATCTCGTAACGGTTGTTGTTCACGATCATCGTCCCGCTCCCCTGATGAATCAGCAGCAGCTCGACTCCGAGGTGGGAGTGGAACGTTTCTTTATGCTCGTTATTGACGCTTTTACGTTTGTAGGCGAAATACAAGGGCACCTCGCTATAATTACTCGTTGCAACCGGCAAGTCACTCGCTCCTATCACTTCATCATGTAGGCGATGCCTTTATCCACACTATAACGAAGCGGATCAGCGACGACAACTAGAACGCTTACAAAACCGCAACAGAGCGTCATTTCCGCCTTAACCGGAAGTACAATGCCTTCATCTGCTCCGCTATGATTGGGATAAGAATCACCACCATTTTCCGGGAGGCACTGTCATGTTAAAAGTCGCGATTATCGGGACTGGAGCGATCTCGTCCGCGCATATTGAAAGCTATCTGCAATTCAAGGACCGCTGCGAAATTGTCGCCTTATGCGATCTGTATCCCGAGAAAGCGGAAGCCAAGCGGGAGCAATTCGGATTGGATGCCGTGATCGTGACGGATTACAAGGAGCTGCTGGATCAGGGGATCGACCTGGTATCGATATGCATGCCTCCGTTCGTCCATGCGCCGGTTACGATCGATTTCCTTCATGCCGGCAGTCATGTGCTCGTGGAGAAGCCGATGGCCTCTTCGCTTGAAGAATGCGACGCGATGATCGAAGCCGCGGGGCGAAGCGGGAAGGTGTTGTCCGTCGTCGCGCAGAACCGGTTCCGCAATCCGATCATGAAGCTGAAAAGCGTGCTGGACAGCGGGATGGCCGGCAACATTTTGCATGCCCAAGTAGATTCGTTCTGGTGGCGCGGCCACTGCTATTACGATTTGTGGTGGCGGGGCACGTGGGAGAAGGAGGGCGGCGGCCCTACGCTGAATCATGCGGTACATCATATCGACGCCTTGCTCTGGATGCTGGGGCAGCCAAGCGAGCTTCACGCGTATATGAGCAACGTCGCGCATGACAATGCGGAAGTGGAGGACTTGTCCATCGCGGTGCTCCGATATCCGAACGGTAGCTTAGGTCAAATCACAAGCTCCGTCGTGCATCATGGCGAAGAGCAGCAGTTCATCTTCCAAGGACAGCATGCCCGGATCTCGGCGCCATGGCGCGTAACGGCTTCGCAGTCGCTGCCGAACGGCTTCCCGCAGCGGGATCAATCGCTCGAGGAGAAAATTCAACGCTACTACGACGAGCTGCCGGATCTGCCGTACGAAGGACACGCCGCGCAGATCGATAATGTGCTGCAGGCCATCGAGACCGGAGCGCCGGTGCTCATCGATGGCGTTAGCGGACGAAGCACACTAGAGCTCATCACGAGCATTTACAAATCCGCCAGCACCGGCGAGAGGGTCGCGCTTCCGCTGCAGAAGGACGATCCGTTCTATACGCGGGAAGGTCTCATGAAGCAGGTGCCGCATTTCTACGAGAAGGGCGCCTCCGTGGAGAATTTCGCGGATCTGAAGATTACGACAGGCAGCAGCTATAACGGAAAATCATAACCGAGGCGGAGGTCAAGACGATGACGAAGAGCGACGGCATGAACTATGCGCCGAAAGGCAAACCGAACCCGGTGGTGGGCCCGGGCGAATTCACGATCGCCGCGGTAGCGCTCGACCATGGGCATATCTATGGCATGGTGAATGGGCTGATTGAAGCAGGCGCGACCTTGAAGTGGGTGTATGACCGGATCCCCACGCGAGCGGAAGCGTTCGCGCGAACCTATCCCCAAGTGAAGATCGCGTCATCCGAGGAGGAGATTCTGGCCGATCCGCAGGTTCATCTGGTTGCCGGGGCGGCCATTACGTCGGAGCGCTGCGCGCTGGGGCTTCGCGTGATGGACGCCGGCAAAGATTACTTTACGGATAAAGCGCCCTTCACGACGCTGGAACAATTGGAATCGGCCCGTGCCAAAGTGCGCGAGACCGGCAAGAAATACGCGGTATACTACAGCGAACGGATCCATGTGGAAGCGGCGGTGTACGCCGGTCAGCTCATCGAGCAAGGGGCGATCGGACGGGTGATTCAAGTGACCGGATTCGGTCCGCACCGCCTGAACGCGCCGTCCAGGCCGGATTGGTTCTTCCAGCGGGAGCAGTATGGCGGTATTCTGTGCGACATCGGCAGCCACCAGGTCGAGCAATTCTTGTTTTATGCCGGTTGCAAGAAGGCGGAGGTGCTGCACAGTAAAATCGCCAACTATAACAACCCCGACTATCCGGAGCTGGAGGACTTCGGCGACGCCGCTCTAGTGGGAGACAACGGAGCGACGCAGTATTTCCGAGTCGATTGGTTCACGCCGGACGGCTTAGGCACGTGGGGAGACGGACGCACCCTTATTTTGGGCACGGAAGGTTACATCGAGCTGCGCAAATATATTGACGTTGCCCGCGAGAACAGCGGCAATCATGTCTACTTGGTCAATCGGGAAGGCGAGTACCATGTTAACGTCAGCGGGCAGGTTGGCTATCCGTACTTCGGTCAGCTCATCCTGGACTGCCTGCATCGGACCGAGAATGCGATGACGCAAGAGCATGCCTTCATGGCGGCGGAGCTGTGCTTGAGAGCGCAGCAGGATGCGATTCGGATCGAGCGTTAGGTGAGTTGCGGCCTTATCTCTCATAAATCATATCCCTGTAAACCCTTCTTCTTTGGAAGGGTTTTTCTTGTGAAGATGGAATAGTAACGCTTAGGCATCACGGTGGAATGGAGTGAGGATAATGGGTCAACGAGCGAATTTACTCATTGTTAGAAATCAATCTTACGAGTTGTTTTACAGTCATTGGTGTGCGAATACGCTGCCTACAGATTTATTTTGGGGCGAACAGTTCGCCATTCCATTCGTCGAGATGCAGCGAAAAGTGGATGAATCCGGATGGTTGGATGATGTCTGGGCAGAAGGCGGGGCAGTCATTGATCTAGATTTGAAGAAATTAGTCCTCTACGGTGGTGAAGATATCCTGTGCGACATCCCGCTCAGAAATCTCTATTTGGATCTGTTGAGATGTACGTGGCATGGTTGGGAAGTCCAGTGGGCTTATGAGGGGATTGTAGATTTGGCTACCTATGTTGGTTATCCGAAGGGAAACGTATTAACCAAATCCAGCGCTGAACGCGTTGATATCCGCTTTGCGCCTCCGGAAGAAAAGAGTTGGGTAAATATGGTGGCAAGCATTACGTTTTCTCATGACGATTTGCTTCTGTTTCCGTTATGGGGCGACCTAGACGAATATTTATCGTATGGCCCGGATTTGATTCCTAACATCGATAGAACTTATGGTTATAAAAGAATGTCCTTGGAAGAGTGGACGCCTACCTTCCCGGAGGCGGGGTTCCATATGGATCTTAGGACCAAGAGACTAGCGTATTGGCATGCGAAGGACATGCCGAACCTGTCTCATGTGCTTCAATCAACGTGGTTCGATTGGGAAGTTATTCATCATTTTGGCGACTATGAATCGCAATTAAGAAGCACGAATGGACTGCTGAAATTTCAGGACGTCAATCGGCGTAAATTATTGGGAGAGTTGAAGGTCTTGCTTTTGCGTGAATCGTCGAATCCGTTAGATGCCATCGCCAGTATTGTAAAGAAAGAAGCAGATGCGGGAAAAAGCGTTGAGGTCAACCCATATGCGTTAAGAAACAATCGATATGAAATACCCAAACCGATTAAAGAAGAAATTCTGGATAAGGCCATAACAAGTCTCGAAAATATGGAGTAGCTGTCAATGAAAATAATGTGGTGTTGGCGTTGCAAGAGCGAAATGCCGATGTTAGATGAAGACGAATATGCTCGGATTCAAGAGTTGTATGGACATGGCATGAAAGAGACACATGCGTGTAGGCAGGAGCAAGGAATACAATTTGAACCGACGTCCATGGAGGATCGATTCATGCCCGTGGTGAAGGAATATGAGCGAATAACCGGTGTTGCTGATATGCATTACAATGCAATTATGCATCATCGGATCTCTCTATTTGGCGATCCTTGCCGATCTTGCGGGAAGCCGTTGCGCACGCCGAATGCAACGTTATGTGTCAGCTGCGGGTCATCTAAATGATGACTCGTGCACGATGAAAATGGAGGGTACTTGGCAAACCATTGCTTTTCAATTCATCGTCCATGTATCCTTGAAAATACCGGACTATCGAGCTGCAGGGCACATATCGACTGCCCACGGTTAATCCATCGTTGAAGGAGAACACGAATATGACCACAAATCCCATCAGCAGTGAAAAAGAGCTAGCGCCGGATCAACTGGAAGGGCTGCTCAAAGCATTGAAAGCGCGTTTCGAGAAAAACATGACCCGGCATCCCGAGCTGGAGTGGGTGAATGTCCGAGCCAAGCTCGAGGCTCACCCGGACAAGTTGTGGTCGCTGCATGAAATGGAGCGCACGGGCGGCGAACCGGATATCGTGGAGGTGGACCCGGAGACGGGGGAATATATCTTTTGCGATTGTTCGGCGGAAAGTCCGAAGGGGCGCAGAAGCATTTGTTACGATCGCGAAGCGCTGGAGTCGCGCAAAGAGCATAAGCCGCAAAATAGCGCGGTCGAGATGGCGGCAGAGATGGGCATTGAGCTGCTGACAGAAGAACAATACCGCAAGCTGCAGGAGGTCGGCAGCTTCGATCTGAAGTCGTCGAGCTGGGTGCAGACGCCTGCCGATATTCGAAAGCTCGGCGGCGCCATCTTCTGCGATCGTCGCTATGACCGGGTCTTCATGTACCATAATGGCGCCGAATCCTATTACGGGGCTAGAGGTTTCCGTGGTTTGTTGAGGGTGTAAGCGAAAGTGAAGAAGCCGTAGTTCGGACCATCCGACTACGGCTTCTTTTTCAGTTGAACGAGTTCAGCTTCGGCCCCTCGCTGCCGGCTCCGGTAGAGCGCCGGCGGCGTGCCGGTGTGCTGGCGGAACAGCCGGGTGAAATAATGGACGGTGCCGAACCCCGTCGCGTCGGCGATGTGCTTCACGGACAGCTCGGATTCCCGCAGCAGCCGGGCCGCCTCCTGGAGCCGGCGCATCTGAACATAGCCGGTGAACGTCGTGCCCAGCTCCTGCCGGAACAGCCGGGCAAGATGGCGCGAGGACAGGTAGAAGTATCGGGCGACCTGCTCCAATTGAAGCGGTTCGCCGAGATTGTCCCGGATATAGCTCTCGGCCTGCTTCACAATCTTGGAGCCGGCGCGGCGCGTTCCGGCAATCGGCGGGGAGTCGCTCCCGAGAAAGGTCTGCGGAAACATGGCCAGCATGACATGCGTCATGCGCTCGAGCAGAAATTGCTCGTCCTCGCTCACCTGCATGGCCGAACGGGATAGGGCTCGCCATACATGGACGAGCGCGCTCTCGCCTGCATGATGGAGCACCAGCGGGCCGGACGCGGTCATGCGTTCGAAGCGGTCCAGCCATCGCGGGCTGGTGCCGTCAGGGATTAGATCGAAGCCCACCCAGAGCAGCGCCATCCGCTCGTTCCGGATTTGATGAGGCACATGCGGGCGGGAGAGGAAGAGCGTTCCTTGCTTCAAGGGGTGCGTGATCCCGCCCTCCTCGTATTCGCCGCTGCCATCAAGGACGTAGCAAGCTTCGTAGAAGGAATGTCGATGTGGGCTGTTCGTCTGATGTTGTCTCGCGGCCCCCCAATAATGGACGACGAACGCCAGCTGATCGTCAGCCGACGTCTGCACGGCCGTCTGCAAAATATGGGCGGCTTGTTCGAAAGTCTCGTATTCCATGGCAGGCTCTCCTTGCGCGCAAAATGTCCGAATCCGACAAAACGATGTTCGGCTGGTGACAATACGAAAAACGTCAAAACGCGTACGATAAAAGCGGAAGGAAGACGAACGAGCAATGAAGGGGAGATGCTAATGTTGTCTACGCAAGAGGCCGCTTTGTACAAGGAAAACGGGTATGTACTCGTCCGGGGCGTATTCAGTCCGGAGGAGGTCGAGCAGATGCGCGGCGCGGTGGAGCGGACGATCCGCAAGGCCGCGGCAGCGAAGTTCGATGACAATCATGCTTGGCAGGGAGACTTTATTCCGGCCGAGGAGCTGAAGAAGCTCGTGCTGAAAGGGTTCCACGATCTTCAGTTCCACGATGCGTGTTTCACGCGAGCCGTCGCGCATCCCAATATGGTGGCCGTGCTCCAACAGCTGATCGGACCGAACGTCCAACTCCATCATACGAAAATGCTGGTGAAGCCGCCAGAGAAAGGCGCGGCGTTCCCCATGCACCAGGACTATCCGTACTTCCCGCATGCGAACCACTCCATGCTCGCGGCCAGCGTCCATCTCGACGATGCCGACGAGGAGAACGGCTGTCTGCGCGTCATACCGGGATCGCACAAGGAGGGCCCGCTGCCGCATGTCGGCCGGCATTATCTGGATCATCGCGAATACCCGATCGCGCTCGGCATCCCGCAGCCGGCGAAAGCCGGCGATGTGCTGTTCTTCAATTATTTGACGATTCACGGGTCCGACGTGAACCGCAGCGCCAGGCCACGCCGCAACGTGCTGTTCCAATACCGGGATCCGGCGGATGCCCCCATCGCGGAGACGCATTTCGACTGGGGGATGGGCATGATGGTCGCCGGCGAAGATCCGGTGTTCCGGCGGTATGAAACCCAGGTCGCGATCAAGTGACGAAGGGTTAATGAAGCGAATAAACGACCAAAACAATCAAAGGATTACTCCGCCTTGCTGAGGCGGAGTAATCCTTTTTTTTTGACTGATGTTGGTTCAGGCGGTTACAGGCCTAGCGGGCGTTACGGCAGCTCGGGCAGGCTCAAGCAGGGCGATGAACAGGCCGCCGACCACCGAACGATTCTGAAAGCCGATCTGGCTCCCGGTCACCGTATCGTACCAGTCGCTCAGCGGCACGCGGCTGGTCGTCTCCTGCTGCGCCAGCCAGAGCGGGGCGATCATCGCCTCGAAATCGGCCTTCGACGCGGCCAGCGAGGCGCTCCAGACGAGCCAATCCGCCTTCGTATAGGTGTTGCGGCTGTCGAGCGGCGTCCCGTACCGGTTTTGTTTCGCGCGATAATGCGCGACTTCCGTCTCCGCGATGGAGGCCGGGAACAGTCCGAGACGGAGCAGACGGTCCCATACGAGATTGTATTTCAAGCTCCACGAATCGGAAGGGCTGTCGAAGGTCAGCTTGTAGTGATCGCCAGCCGCGGCCATGTCCGCCCATCGGGCAGCCATCTCCTTCGCGGTCTCCGCATATTCTTCGTGCCCGGCATCCCCGAGCATTTCGCATAGCCGCGCATAAGCGCCGATGCCGATAATCGCCTTAATCGACAGATTGGCATTATGCGCCAAGTGTCCGGCGAAATCATCCGTGCACAGCTGATTGTCCGGATCCAGCCCGTGCGTCTTCAAGTACGCCGCCCACTTGGACAGCAGCTCCCAATGCTCGCGGGCAAAGTCCGCTTTGCCTTCATAGGCACATACGGCGGCTGCCATGATGAGCATGTTGCCGCATTCCTCGATCGGCATCTGGTATTCCAGCTTGTTCTCGCCGTAGACCTGCCCGTTCGCCTTCGGATAACAGCCGACATCGTGCGGCGCGAAGTCGAAGCGCCATTCGCCGCTGGCGGCATAGCGGAAGATCGGCCGCATCATCCCCTTGACCAGCTCCGGGTTATAGAGGAGGAACAGCGGGATCGACGGGTAGCTGACATCGACCGTGGCGATGCATCCGTTGCTGAAGTTCTCCTTGGAGAAAAATAACGGCGTTCCCGCCTCGTCGCATACAAGCTTGTGCGCGGCGATCGCCTGCCTGTACGCAAGCGAGAGCAGCTCCGCGTATTTGGCGCCTCCGGCTTGCGCGCTTGCTTCAATCAGACTCCGGTTAAAGCGTTCGCATTGGGCCAGGACCTCGTCGTATTCCGTCATGGCGGAGATGAGCATGTCTTCGAACGCCGCGCCGTTCCTGCGCCAGTAGGCCGGAAGCGGCGTGCCGAAATATTCGATCGCCAGCACGTCGTCGTAGGCGGCTGCGACGAAGGCGGATTTGGCCGCGGCGTCCACTTGGCCGAAATCCATGGTGACCGCCATGACCGGCAAATCCGTAGAGACGGCTCGGGGCGGGCCGGCATCGTCATGCTCGGGCAGCATGCCGGTCCTGGCGAATCGCACTCTTGTTTCGCTGGAGCCGATGACCGATTTCACCTCCGCATGCTCCGATTGAAGGGCGGCTAGATAAGCGTACCCCCAGTCAATTCTCGTATCATCGCCTACCCGAGCGAGGATCGGCTGCTCCGCCGTGCCCATCCGGAGGGCGGTAATTGTCTCGTTCAAAGGAACGCGCGACCAGCCGACAATCTGATCGGGCGAGTGGACGCACAATTCGCCGGACAGATCGAGATAGAGCTTCACTTGATGCGGGGCGCCGTCAATGGAACGGACGCGGGCGGTGATGTACGTGACCGGCCGCGACAAGAGATCCAGATCCTCCAGCAGCAGCGGGGTCGCAAATTGAATCTGCAATCCGATTCCGCCGGCTTCGAACGCATACGAGGTCGTGAGCGGTTCTACCGTTAAGGCGGTTTGCGCCATGGCTGGCGTCTCTTCATCCTTGGCACTCTCTGCGAAAAGGGAGCTGCCCATGAACCGATAGGCGCGTCCGTCGATTCGGATCAAGCCGCATAGGCTGTTGCGCTTGCCCGTCCAATGGACGGGATCCGCGTCGGTTAGGCGGTCGGCCGGCGACCATACGCTAAAGTATGGATCGACGGTAATCAGCGGGACGGACGCGGGGCGAAAGGCGGTCGTCATGATCAATCACTCCTTTGAAATAGGCAAAACAATCGAACGAGGCTGGTTGCCCCGTCCGATTGTCGCCTATGGCTAATTTATTTGACCGGCAGCCCGTTCGCCTCGCGAACGAGCGCGAAATAGTGATCGGCGCGGACGGCTTCGAATTCCGGCCCGAGCGATTCCTGCAGGGCAGCGATATCCGACGGGGTCATGCTCCAAGCCAGCAGGCCGAGCGAGACGAAGAGCGGCGACTTGCCGTCCCAGTCCGCCTTGGCTTTATCGAGCACGGCTTTGCCGTCTTGGGCAGTGCTGATGCCTTGGATGGTGGAGACCGGAAGATTGCCGTTCAGAATCTCGATGCCATGTCGGTCTTCCCAGCTGAGGAAGACGCCAGACGCGCGGTAGTCCTCGGCATAAGCTTTCGCTTTGGTCTCGCTAAGCGGTACGTTCTGGCCGTCGATGCGGTTCAGCACGTACGGAACGGTCATGCCGGTCTTCTTCAAATAATGGTACGTCTGCTTCAGGTATGGCGCGAACGTGCTGTCCGGCCAAGCGTTGGCGTAGAAATACCCGGCGCCGGAAGGACCGGAGATCAGCAGATCATTGTCCGTGGCCGTCTCGAGATAATGATTCAGTATCGCCGGCGCGCCGTCGTAGAGGAGCGGGCTGGACGTCCAGTTCAGCGGCACCTTGCCGCGGTTCGGATCATCCCACAGAATCCGCATCCGGTGCTGGTTGTATTGGAAGTTGTCGCCTTCGCTGAACGTGTAGGTCACATAGATTTTGTTCGCAAGCTTCGGCTTCCGGGTCGGCTTCGGCGGCTTCGCGTTCTTCGTGGCGGCGGAGAAGACGGTCAAGTTGCTGAACCAGTCGGCGGCCAGCACATAGACGCTATGGCGCGACGTAATTTCGACCGAGTTGAACTCGCCTTCGACGTCATTGCTGAACCAGCCCAAATACGGCGTTCCCGGATCGACGGCGGACAGGATGCGTTCGAACAGATCGCGCTGCTCCGGAATATTCGAGTCGAGCCAGAATACCATCGCTTTGTTGGCGACCGCGTAGTCGCGCAGATAGCCATAAGGCTCCTTATGCTCGGAGGATGGCGGCTGCACGCTGCCGGCGGAAACCTTATACTGGTTCCACATCTCGACCGATGCGGTCAATTGCGCCGTGCCGGCCGGCGGGGTGAAGCGGTAGACGAAATAGCGGCCGTTGTCGGCGAAGCGGTGGCCGCCGCTGCCGGACGACACTTGCGATTGTTGACGATCGTAGAGGAAAGGCTCCTCCTCCGGCGTGCCCGGAATAAATTGCGCGATCGTCTGGCCGTCGGCTTTGACCGTGACTTCGTGCACGGCGCTGCCCCAGCCATCCTGCGTGAACGCATCGTCGAATCGGAGATAGACGTCGGATTGGCCGAGGAACGAAGCGAGATCGAGATCGTACACCTTCCGGTTGCGGGCGTCGCGTTCTTGCGTCGTGTCCTCCGCGATCGTGCGGAAGGACTCCGGCAGCCCGGACGGGATGCGAATAGAGGTATCGGGGCTTAGGCCGATCAGCATCCGATGCGTCGTCTGGCTCCACAGGTTCTCGAACTGCCACGTATAAGCGTCCAGCCGGTTCTTGAACTTGCCCCGCAAATCCTCGAGCACTTTCAATTGAAAAGGCGCGCCGGTCAGCTTGGCCGCGAGCGCGGGGCTGGCCACGACGGCATCCTTCAAGCCGGCAAGCGTCGTCGCGACGTTGATGGAGTCGGGAACGGCGGGGTCGTAGACGATGATGCCTTTCAGCTCCGACTTGAACGTGCTCACAATATTCCAATAGTCCTCGTGAACCTGATAGGCAACGTTGAGATCGTTAAGCCAGGTGAATTTGCCTTCTTCGATGTTCTCGATCAAATAGAGACGCGGCTCCTTGCGGTTCACGATCCCTTGCAGCGTCGCCATCAAGATTTTCTCGTCGCCGGGCGCGTCGTAGATGTCCGCTACCTCCAGCTTCTTCGTTTTGGCGAATGTCGGGAGCGCCTGGCCCTTCGGCCATGAGATGCTGCTGCCGTGCTTCTTCGCCTCTTGTTGAACGCCGGATTCCGCCGTTGCCCCCATCGTGAAGGACATGGTACATACGATTGCCAAACTGACGGCCGTTAGCTTTCGAATCACGATTGAACACCTCGATTTATCGTGGTATGGTGAAACAAGATCTTCCTTATTCCTATCGAAAAGCAGGGAATGCTCCTCTGCCTCACCTCCTTGGGCGTTCGTTAGCATCGGGATAGATGTAACTCCCCTCAACTCATATTAAATATATTTTACATAAACAATTCAAGTACTTCGACAAAACTTATCATCAACAACGAGATTTCACCTGTTTTTTGCCTCGTGTGGACAGGGCCGGCTGCGGCGATTGTCGCGTTTTACGGAGAGGTGATGAGACTTTGCGCCTGTTGTAGGCGTGATTTGAACTTCGGTTGCATAATATAAGGTCAGAATATATTATATATATAAATATTTCGCTGAAGATTGGTGATGGGAATGAATACGAACGATCGGGTTCCGCTCTATCAGAAAATACAGGATTATATTCGCGAGTTGATCGACACCGAGGGATTAAAGGAAGGCGAGCGCATCCCGACGGAGAAGGAATTGATGGAACGGTTCAACGTCAGCAAAATTACCGTCGTCAACGCGCTCACCGGCCTTGCGAACGAGAAGATCATTACCCGGGTGCCGGGGCGCGGCAGCTTCGTCAGCGACAAGAAGGGTGCGGAGCAAGGCGCGTCGTCTCAAGCGGCGACCGCTTCCGCGTTGTCCGCTGCGTCTGTCGGCGGAGCGAAGTCCTTGGCGGAGGGCGGCGGCCGCACGAGGATTATCGGACTGGTCATGCCGTCCATCTATGATTTCTTCGCGATCCGCCTATTGGATGGCGTCAGCAACGCGCTGGAAGAAGAAGGCTACCGCATCGTGATCCTGCTCTCCGGCGGCGTTCTGGAGAAGGAGAAAGAGGCGATCAAGACGCTCAAGGCGATCGGGGCGGAAGGACTGCTGATCTTCCCGGTCGACGAGGAGCAGTACAACGAAGAGATTCTGGCGATGAAATTCGCCGGCTTCCCGTTCGTGCTGATCGATCGTTATTTGCCCGGCGTAGAGACGCATTATATCGCGGCCGACGGCCGGCTGGGCACGAGCCTTGCGGTCGAGCATCTGTGGGAGCTCGGTCACCGGGAGATCGCCATCTGCTCGGATTCGCCGATCCAGACCGTCACGGTACAGGAGCGAATAGAAGGCTATATGAGCACGCTCAAGGCGAAAGGCGCGTTGATCAATCCGGCGCATATTATTACGGACTTCACGGTCGAGAATGTCAATCTGCAGGATATGAAGTCGCATCCGCTCTACCGGTACATCGCGAATCAGATGGCCACCGCTTACATTACGCTTAACGGAAGGCTGGCCGTGCAAATCTATCAAATGGCGAAGCAAGCCGGACTCGACGTTCCGGGCGACGTGTCCATCGTCAGCTTCGACGACCCGACTTCGATCGTCGAGGAATTCAGCTCGTTCACGCATATCAAGCAGTTCGAATACGAGATGGGCTACCGGGCGGCGGAGAAGCTGATCGAGATTATACGGGAAGACGGCAAGCCAAGCGGCAAATATACGAAGACGCTCCTGGAACCCGAGCTTGCGGTGCGGCAAACCTCCGGTCCTCCAAGACGTTCCTAGCGAAACGACCCGCTTATCGCGTTCAAAGTCCGTCGTTTCGAGGTTGTGCCTCCGACACCCTTACGGGAAGTCGGAGGTTTTTTTTTGTTCGAAAAATAATATTGAATATATATAATATTTATATTATATTCTACTTGAGCCAGCTGGGAGAAAAAGGAGTCGGTGAACGATGCCATACGAACGGATCAAACCGGAGCATTTAAGAACGCTGCTGGAGCGGCTGGAGGCGAACATCTACGAGCCGGTCGCGCAGCTTCGCGCGACCGCGTGGGTGACGGCGGAACCGGTGGCGTACGAAGCGCGCGCATCAGGGCGCAGGTTGGAGCTCGCGCCGGGAGATCGTTGGGGGCAGCTATGGGACTGCGCATGGTTTCATTTTACCGGCGCGATTCCGGCGAGCGCGGCTGGCAAGAAGGTCGTGCTGCTCCTCGACGTGAACGGCGAGCTCTGTCTCGTCGACGAAGAAGGAACACCCTCGCAAGGGCTGACGAATATTAACTCCGAGTTCGACTACGCCCTTGGCAAGCCAGGCAAGCGGGTCGTTCCCGTCAGCGACTCGGCGGCAGGCAACGAGACGATCGACCTGTGGGGCGATGCGGGCTGCAACGACCTATTCGGCCGCTACCGGAGCGGCACGTTGAAGGAGGCCGTCGTCGCGATATGCAGGGAAGAGGTGCGGCAGCTGTATTACGATGCCGAGGTGCTGCTCGAGACGGCGGAACGGCTGCCGGAAGGTTCGGCCCGGAGAGCGCGCATTTTCAGGGCGCTCTATGACGTGTCGCTTCTGCTCGCCGACCTTGCCGATGAGCGGGTGGCCAAGGCGCGGCGCATCCTCGGCGAACAGCTGGCGAAGCGCGGCGGCGATCCGGTGCTGACGATCAGCGCGATCGGGCACGCGCATATCGATCTGGCGTGGTTATGGCCGATCCGGGAGACGATCCGCAAAGGGGCCCGCACGTTCTCGACGGCGCTTCGGATGATGGAGCGTTATCCGGATTACGTGTTCGGCGCAAGCCAGCCGCAATTGTACGACTGGATGAAGCAGCATTATCCGAAGCTGTACGACCAGGTGAAGGCGAGAATCCGGGAAGGGCGCTGGGAGCCCCAAGGAGCGATGTGGGTCGAATCGGACACGAACGTGCCCGGCGGAGAGTCGCTCGTCCGGCAAATTTTGTACGGCAAACGGTACTTCCAGCAGGAATTCGGCCTGGAGATGAAATCGTTGTGGATGCCGGACGTGTTCGGTTATACGGCGAGTCTCCCGCAAATTCTGAAGAAGGCCGGGGTCGACTACATGATGACGCAGAAGCTGTCATGGAGCACCTATAACCGTCACCCGCATCACACCTTCATGTGGGAAGGCATCGACGGCTCGCAGATCCTGACGCATATGCCGCCCGAGGATACCTATAACAGCCCCGCCGCGCCGCGTTCGATCGCGAAGGCGGAGAACGACTATCTGGACAGCGCCGTATCGGATCGCGCATTGATGCTGTTCGGTATTGGCGACGGGGGCGGCGGCCCCGGAGAGGAGCACTTGGAGCGGCTGGCGCGGGAGAAGAACTTGCTTGGGCTTAGTCCGGTCGAGCAGGAGACCTCGGCGCGATTCTTCGAGCGTCTGGCCGAGCACCGGGCGCGTTACCAGGTGTGGCGCGGCGAGCTCTATCTGGAGAAGCACCAAGGCACACTGACGAGTCAGGCGCGCAGCAAACGGTTCAACCGGAAGTTGGAGAAGTCGCTGCGCGAACTGGAATATGCCGCCGTGCTGGCGCAGATGACAGCTAATGTGCCGTATCCGGCCGAAGAGCTGGAACAGATCTGGAAGGAAGTGCTGCTGTACCAGTTCCATGATATTTTGCCAGGCTCCTCTATCAAGCGGGTGTACGACGAATCGCTTGCGCGGTACGCATCAATGCTTGAGCGGGTGGAGCAGCTCGTCGACATCTCGTATGAAGCGGCTGCACGAGGAGCGGAGGGTAAGATCGTGTTCAATTCACTGCCCTGGGAGCGGGAAGAGTGGCTGAATCAGGACGGTCAGTGGCATTACGTGCATGTGCCTGCGATGGGCTGCGCCAAGCTGCCCGAGGCGCCCGAATCGATCCCCGCCGTCCGCATATCCGAGCGCGAACGGACCCTTGAGAACGAGCTGCTGGTCGTGGCGCTCGGCGATAACGGCGAGATTGCTTCGCTGTTCGACAAGGAGCACGGTCGGGAGCTCGTCCAGCCCGGCCAATCCGCGAATCGGCTGCGCGTCTACGCGGACGACGGCGATGCGTGGGATTTCCGTCAAGATTACCGGCAAATGGGCGGCGAGCGTCTCGCGCTGCGACGGGTCGAAGCGTATTCGGACGGACCGACGGCAGGCTTCGTCCTGCATTATGCTTACGGATCGTCCGAACTGGTCCAGCGCATCGTGCTGACGGCCGGCAGCCGCCGGGTCGATTTCGTGACGAGGGTCGATTGGAAGGAATCGGGCCGAATGCTGCGCACGTCTTTCCCGCTTCATATTCGCGCCGACAGCGTCAGCTGCGACATTCAGTTCGGCTACCTGCGCCGGCCAACGCATCGGAACACGATGTGGGACTACGCCAAGGACGAAATCTGCGCGCATCATTACGCCGATCTCTCCGAGCCGAATTACGGCGTCGCGCTGCTCAACGATTGCAAATACGGACACCGTGCCGCGGATGGCGAGCTGGATTTGAATTTGCTGCGCAGTCCTTCTTATCCCGACCCGGAAGCCGACCGCGCCGAGCATCGCTTCACGTATTCGCTATATCCGCACTCAGGCGACCACGTCGAGGCGCAGGTGTTCAGAGCAGGGTACGAGCTGAACGTGCCGCTGCGGATCTCCGGCATGAAGCTCGAGGCGGCGGGCGAGGATGCCGCGGCCGATGCAAGTCCATCCGCTCGCGCCCCGATATCGGCAGAATTGGCGGCTGCCGCGGCACGAGACGAGGCGATGGGCCGATCCTTCCTGCTGCCCAGCCATCCGCACGTTATGATCGAAGCGGTCAAGCGCGCCGAAGACGGCTATGCGCTCATCGTCCGGCTCTACGAGACGGCCGGAACAAGGCTGGTCACGAAGCTTGCCGCAGGCTTCGCATTCACCGGCGCTTGGCTGGCCGATCTGATGGAACAGAAGCTGGAGCCGCTACAGGCGGAAGAGGGCGCGGTTACCTTGTCGATGGAGCCGTTCGAGATTGTCACCGTGAGACTGGAGCGGCCACAACTTCGGCATTAATGGCGTCCATGGCTTGCGCGGGGTCCGCCGCCTCTGAGGCGGACACCGCCGAGCCGATCCGATTTTGTCCGAATGAGAGGAGGAACCGCACATGGGAGCATCGTTGCTTTGGAAACGAATCTGGCGGCACAAGCTGCTCTACCTATTCATGCTGCCGGGACTTGTCTGGTTTTTTCTGTTCTCGTACGTGCCGCTGTATGGCATTCAGGTCGCATTCCGCGATTTCACGTTCTCGGGCGGTTTTACGGGAAGTCCGTGGGCGGGCATGAAATATTTCAACCAATTCTTCGACTACTATCAATCCGAGGCGCTCATCCGCAATACAATCCTCATCAGCGCCTTGAAGCTTGTGATCGGCTTCGCGATGCCGATCCTGCTCGCCATCCTGCTGAACGAGATTCGCAACGTCAAATTCAAGAAAACGGTGCAGACGTTGTCGTATTTGCCTTACTTCGTCTCTTGGGTCGTCGTCGTAACGCTCATGCAGCGCCTGCTTACGCCGTACGGCGGTCCGGTGAACGAGCTGCTGACCTCGATCGGACTCGTGGATGAGCCGATCCAGTTCTTGAACAACACGAGCTGGTTCTACCAAATCATCGTCGGCTCGGACATCTGGAAGAACATCGGCTGGAATTCGATCATCTACATGGCCGCAATGGCCGGGATCGACCAACAGCTGTACGAAGCGGCCAAAATCGACGGGGCCGGGCGATTCCGCCAAATCTGGCATGTGACGCTGCCCGGCATTCGCAACATCGCGGTCATCCTGTTCATTCTGGCGACCGGCAGTCTGATGAGCGCGGGCTACGAGCAGCTGCTGCTGCTGAACGGTCCGGCGACGGCCGCGATCGGGAGCGTGCTCGACGTGCACGTCATCGGCGCGGGCATCAGCCAAGGCCGGCTCAGTTACGCCGCGGCGGTGGGGCTGTTCCAGAGCGTCATCGCGCTGGTGCTCATCCTGACGGTGAACCGCATCGCCCGCAAAGTCAGCGACGTCTCTCTCTTCTAATCCGCGCGAAAGGAGTGATCAGGCATGAGCAAGCGGCGCTTCTCGCCGTTCGAGGCGCTGAATTACGTGCTGTTAACGCTGTTCGGCTTATCGATGATCTACCCGTTCATCTATATTCTCGTCTACTCGCTGAACGACGGCAAAGACTCCATGATGGGGGCGCTCTACTTCCTGCCCCGCAAAGTGACGCTGGAAAATTACGCGCAAGTGTTCGAGAACCGCGAAATCTGGCAGGCGTACAAAATCACCCTCGCGCGCACGCTGCTCGGCATCGTCCTGCACGTGACGCTGTGCACGCTGATGGCCTATGCGCTGTCCAAGAAGACGCTGCCGGGGCGGACGTTCTTCACCTTCTATATTTTCCTGCCGACAATCTTCAGCGCGGGGTTCATTCCGTATTTCATTACCTTGCAGAAGCTACACTTGATCAACAGCTTCTGGGTCTACGTCATCCCGCTGCTGTTCAACTTCATGCACATCGTCATTATCCGCACGTTTCTGCAGGGCATCCCCGAGGAGCTCGAGGAATCGGCGCGCATCGACGGCTACGGCGATTTTCAGATTTTCCTGCGCATCGTGCTGCCGCTGTCCGGTCCGGTGCTGGCGACGATCTCGCTCTTCATCGGCGTGACGCATTGGAACGACTGGTTCACCGGCGCTTACTATGTGTCCAATAAAGAGCTGCTTCCCGTTCAAACGCTGCTTCAGCAAATGCTGACTGAAATGGAAGCGCTATCATCATCAATGCAGCGGGCCTCGCAGCAAGGGGGGCAGACCGTCAACGCGAATATGGCCGGTGCAACGCCGGAATCGCTGCGAATGGCGCTGCTCGTCATTACCGTATTTCCCATCTTGTGCGTGTATCCGTTTCTTCAGCGGTACTTCGTCAAAGGCGTCATGCTTGGCTCGGTGAAAGGCTGATGATAATCGCTCGTCCGGCGGATGGGCTTTATCATATACCATTATCGCGTTCATGGAGGGGTTCGAATGAGGAAGAAGCAGACTACAATCGCGCGGACGCTGCTTGCCGCGGCGTTGATGAGCACCGCGCTCGTCGGATGCAGCGACAACGGCGGAGGTAACGGCGGAGGCAACGGCAGTGGCAATGCGCCGGCCGACAATACGGGGAACGCGGGCAGCGAGAAAGCCGTGACGCTCAAAATCCTTCACAACTGGAACGGATCGGGCCCCGGCGATGTGGACACGACCCCGATCGCCGAGGCGATCCGGGAGAAGACGGGCATAACCGTCCAACTCGATTACACCAAGGGCAGCGAGACCGAGAAGGTGAACACGATCTTCGCGACGCAGGATTTGCCGGATATCTATACCGGTCCGGCTTGGGGCGGCGAGCTGGACGGCATCGTGAAGGCGGCTAGGGAAGATCAATTGGTCGATCTGTCGGGCAAGCTGGCGGACTATCCGAATTTGTCCAAGTCGATCGCCAAGGAGAACGTCCCGCCCGCGCTGTACGATAAGGCCATCGGCGCATTCGGCGATCAGAAATTTATGCTGTACCAGAACCACCCGGCGACCGACAAGGACGCGATGGATTGGCTGTACGGCTTCTATGTGCGCAAGGACATCGCGGAGAAGATCGGCGTCGACCCGCAGTCGGTGAAGACGAAGGACGATCTGTACAACTTCTTGAAGAAGATCAAAGATGCGCAGCTTACGGAGAACGGCATGCCGGTCATGCCGCTCGGCGGCTTCAGCAACGGCTGGGCAGTCGGGATCGGCAACACGATGTTCTACGGCAGCGACTATCAGGACAAGGGCGACGGCACCTTGGAGCACACCTTCTTCACGAAACCGTACGAGGATTACACGCTCTACTACCGCAAGCTGATCGACGAAGGGCTGCTCGACCCCGAGACGTTCACGCAGACGGACCCGATCGCGAAGGAGAAAATCAACCAAGGCCGCATTGCGGTGCTGGCCGCGCACTTCCCGGCGATCTACGACGCGACGAAGGAATACGCGAAGTCGCATCCGGGCAGCGATTTCGTGGCGGTCGGACCGCTCGAGCGGGCGGGGGCCGAGCCGAACCGGCCCGTCGATCTCGGCATTCAAGGTAATAACGTAACGGTCATCACGAAGGCGTGCAAGGACGTCGACGCCGCGCTCAAGCTGCTCGAATTTCTGGCCTCCGACGAAGGCTTCCTGCTGACGCGCTACGGCGTGGAGGGCGTTCATTGGGAGAAGGTGGACGGCAAGCCGGTCGCGAAGAAGGAATTCTTCGACAAGTTCGCGGCCGATACGACCGGCAAGGAGAAGAAGAATGTCGGGATCGGCATCGGTCTCGAATCGTTGACCGGTCAGGACCGCACGAATACGCTCGGCGGCGATATTTGGGCCGACCAGGAGCGGATCGCGGCGATGGACCATGCGCGCAAGATTCTTCGTCCGAACGGGATCTCGGTCATCTCCGCTTACAATGCCGGCGACGTCATGGCCAAATCGCCGCAGTGGGAGACGCTCAAGCCGTCGATGGACCGCATCGGCGACGTCTGGAAGGAAGCGGTATTCGCCAAATCGGACGATGCGGCGCTCAAGGTCATTAACGCGCTGCGCGACCAGATGAACAAGACCGGATATCCGGAGGCCATCCAATATGTGAACGAGAACTTGAAAGGCAAGGAAGTCGTGAAGCTGCAGATGGCGAACTGACGGACGTGCATAAGAACCATGCTTGCCGGGAAAGCTTTACTTGCAAGCTTGCGTATAACCAAGAGGAGGGCGGCTATCTTTCGATAGCCGTCTTATTTTTGTTGCAGCTCATAAGGAGATACCGGCAGCCGTTCAATTCCCCGGTTGATAATTACGAACATTTGTTCTATAGTGGAAGGCGTGGATCTTATTATTCGACAATACCTCTGTTTGGCGCCTCTACATTGCGACAAACATTTGAACAAGCCGGGCGGTATAATAGAAGCCAGCTCACTTGAATCCAACACTCCTGATTGAATCAAGTAATGGGAGGAATACGACGATGGACAAGCAATTCATCACGAAGCTGCGATCGCTGGATCGACAAGACAAAGGAAGGTCAAGTCTGCTGATTGAAGGCGTCAAGAGCACGCTCAAGCACAAAAAAGAAATGAGTCGAATAGGCAGGTATTTATATAGGTCGAAGAAATCGGTTATCCCCAAAGGCTGGGACTGAGATCGGTACCTGATCGAGATCGGACAGACGTGTCCGGTCTCTTGGTGTTGAACAGGAAGACCTTTTTTAAATTTTCATCGCCTTCATGCACGTCTGCCGACCGGCAATCCTGGCTATGATCGGCCTGGCCTATTGCTATTCATCGAAAATGTTTGGATCGCTCTCTTTATGGGGATTTTTGCGTGGGATATTGCGATGTTTCGCGATGGATATGAAATGGCAGCGGGTCCGACACGCCGATATAATGAAGCCAAATGATCAGGATGGCCATCCTGGTTCATGATGCTTGGAAGGCAAGAACGGCGAGAGGGGCCTTGAGATGAGAATAAAAGTTCGGGTATGCAGCGCGAACAACGAACCGATAGCTTGTAAAATCCTGCTATATCCGGTCCAGCCATTCGGCGGCGAGGCTGCCGAGACAGGCGAGAAGACGACCATTTATTGCGACGGGGTAACGGAGTTTGAACGGGCGGCCGGGGATTACGCAATCGAAGCGTACAAGGGGAAATTGTACACGCCTGTGAAGGCGCGCGTCGTATTGGCACATGAGGACGTGGAGCTTGAGATCATATTAAGGGCCATTGTCGACACGAAGCAATTGGGTCTGTACGCCTTCGATGCCCACTCGCATGTGTCGAGAAGCTTGAGCTCGCAGGCCGGTAATCTGGCGGACGCCGCTGCGGTCATGAAAGGCGAAGGCTTCCACTTTTTCTTCGCGGGATCGCCCTATGATCAGCACACCCATCGTGAGGATCTCGACGAACGCTGCGAGGAAGGGACGTCCTATCGGGAGCGGTTCTCGCGGACGATCGCGAGCGTTAGCGACGACGACTTCGTGCTGGATATCGGGAATGAGATCGTCAAATGCCGCTATGGGCATATGTTCATGATGAACTATGAACAGAAGCCCCCGTTCAGCCGGTACTACGACCGGGCTTGGGATCCGTGGCTGTTCACCAAGATCGGCGAGGAGCCGGCGTACGAAATCGCATATCCTTACGAAGCGCTCGGGAGGGAGAGAGGACCGAACTCCGTCGCGGTGGCCGCCCATCCGACGAGCTGGTGGTGGCATAAAGAGCAATTCATCACGAATATCGCGGCAACGTTGGGCTTCGAGATCTTGGCGGGCTCGATCGACGCGATGGTCGTCATGGGTTACGACCGCGACCATGTCCATTATCAGGCGCTCTGGTACGAAGTACTGAATAACGGCTATTTCATGCCGGGCGTGGCCGAGATGGATCATACGTTCGATACGCATCAGACGAAGCATCTGGCGTTCAAAACCTATGCCCACGCGGATGAATTCACGATCGATGCCTTGTGTGCGGCTGTCAAAGCAGGACGAGTCCTCGCCTCCACCGGCCCGATCGTCCTGCTGCGCGTCAACGACCAGCTGTCGGGAGCGGTGCTGAGCTATGCGGCGGGAGAGACATTTCGCATCCGAGTCGAAGCGTTCCGCTGCTGCGATGCGCCCTTGCAGCGCTTGCAGCTCATCGTCAACGGCAAGGTATGGAAGGAATACAGCCTGAACGACGACCGTGTTGTTCTCGATGACACCCTAACCGTCAGCTGCGATAGTTATATTATCGCCAAATGCTATGACGCCGCGGGTAATGTGGCGATCGCGAACCCGGTTTACGTCCGCAACCAACCTTTCGCGAATCACGGCTTCCAATCGGCGTTGACCGTGCAGGTGACGAAAGACGGGCAGCCGGCGGACGGACGATTCTGGATCGGCAAGAATACTGCGAAGTCGTCTTTTAGCGGGACACTCGACTGTCGCATCCACCCGGCCGAGGACGTGAATATCGAGGTGGACGGCGAGATCAAGCAAGTGAAGCTGTTCGAACTGGATGACTTGCAGGCGATCTTCCGGCACTTGTATTTCGGAGCTTTCAATCGCGATCGCCGATACGAGGCGGGCGAAGTGCCGGCCGGCACTTTCGAGCTTGCGCGCATTCGAGCCCGATTAAGTCAGGTCGAGCTGCAGGTATGCTTCTAGCACGATCGTTAGGCGCTTCCGACTCTTTACCGCGCGTCAATAATAGCTTTATATCTAGTTAATCTTCCTCCGTTATAGTGATGCGAGACATAGCTTCGAAGAGGTCTGATCGACACCATCCAAGCAGAGGGTTGTGAACCATGGCGAAACTATTGATTGTGGAAGATAACGATTTCGAGCGCAATGCCATGCAGCATTATATCGATTGGGACATTCTGGGCATCCGGGAGGTCGAGACGGCCTTCAACGGATTGGACGGGGTGGAGAAGGCGACTGCGTTCGTACCCGATATTGTCATCAGCGACGTGATGATGCCGGGCATGAACGGCATCGAGATGGCCAAGCACATCATGCGAATCAGCCCGCAGGTGAAATTCGTGTTCTCCAGCGGGCACGAAGATGTACGTCTCATCCAGGAAGCAATGGAAGTGAGAGCGTATCATTACCTGATCAAGCCGCTCAAGCAAGAGGAATTAATCCGCGTCATCAAGAAGACGACCTCCATCCTGGTCGACGAGAAGCTGTCGAGCATCGCGCACGATAAAATCGTCGAGCAATTTCGCACGAATTTGCGTTACCTGCAATCCCGGTTTTTGGAGAATTTCCTCGTCACGGGCAAAACGGGCGACGATTCGAAATCGCTGCCGGTGCAGGCGCGCGATCTCCAGCTGAACATGATCGGGATGTATAAGCTGGCTTGGATCGAGTTCGATTTCGGCGCCGACGCCGACGTATTCCATCACGCCGACATGCTCCAGCTTGCGCTGCATCAACTTGAAAGCGTCTGCAATCCGAAGCATGTCAACGTGATCAAGAGCTCCGGCAACGCAATCATCGTCCTGCTTCATTCGTTGGTTGGCGGGGAACAGGAGGAGGCGCGGATCGTCGCCGCCATCGAGCGCGAAATCCGATCCTTGTCAGAGACGGGCGGCTTCGACTTCATGATCGGCGTCAGCGGCCGCTGCGCGAATATGGAGGAGCTGCCAATCGCCTATCGGCAATCGCGTTATGCCGCCGACCGCAAGATCAAGCTGGGGTACGGCCAGCTGGTCCATTATGCGGATTGCGAACAGCCGCATGAGACCGCGTTGGATATGGAGCCGCAGGACCCGAAGGCCGTCATGGCCCGAATGATCGAAGCGGCGATGAAGGGCGAATACGCCGAGGAGGAGCTGAACCGGCTTGTCGGCGTTCTGCCCGCGGATACCGGCCCGGAGATGGCGCGGCTTCGGAGCTCGTTCATTTTGCTGTTCGCAAGCCTGGCCAAGCAATTGGCGGGCGCGGGGGAGAGCTTGGAGAAGATGGCGGAAGAAGAGCAGGCGATCTACGAGCAGCTTCTTCAAGCCAAGACGATCCCGGATCTGAAGCGATATACGAACAAAATCTTCGCGTCGATCTCTTCGTACATGGAGCGCAAGAAACGCAATAAAGACGATTACATCATCCATGAAATCCTCACCATTCTCAACCAGGAATACCGTCAGCCGATTACGTTAACCTCGCTTTCGGACCGTGTGTATTTGAGCCCCAATTACCTCCGGATTTTATTCAAGGACAAGATGAACATCAGCATTCAAGAGTATTTGACGAATCTGCGGCTGAGCAAGGCGAAGGACTTGTTGAAGCAGACCCGTCACAAAATTCACGAAATCGGCGAAATGGTCGGCTACGAGAACAGCACCTACTTCAACATCGTCTTCAAAAACTATACCAAGATGACGCCCGGGGAATATCGAAACAAATTCAAGTGAACCAGAATGGGCGAATGCCGACGGAGCGTGCACGGTCATGAACGGACAACCCATGCTTTCGACGAACGACGGCTTTAAATTTTTTCATCTTCTGCTTGCCCTGACCATCTCCATGGTGCTCCTATGCTCCGCAACCATCAGCTCCGTTCTGTACACCCGGTGGAACCAGACGCTGAACGGGCAGAACGAGGAGTTCATGCGCTATGCCGCCTCCCAAGCGCTCAACGGCATTGAGAACATCATGCGCAACTGCGAGCTGACCGCCCGCAACATATATTCGGACAGCACGGTGGCTAATCTGTTCCTCGGCGCCGACGGCGGCAACGTCAATTACGCGCTGTTCCATCAGTTCATGCTCGTGAACAGCAGCTTCGAGAACTATGTCGAGACGAACAGCGATATCAAGAGCATCGTCATCTACAAGCTGGATCCGAATCTGATCACGGACGGCAAAAACATTCGCGAAATCGGGAGCTTCAAGCGGCAGGACCTGATGCAAAAGGCGATCGAAGCCCGCGGCAAAGAGCTATGGGTCACATACGAGGAGGCGGGCGAAGGGACGAAAATCCTTTTGCTCAAATACATCAACGTGAACCGCCCCGGCGGCGTGTTGGCGATCGAGATGAATCAAGCGCGGCTGAGCTCGCTGTACAAAGGAGACGAGAACGCCAACTACCTGTTGTTCCTGTTAAGCGACGGCCGCATCATGTTCCGTTCGCAGCCGGACGTTCGGATCGGGAAGGAAACGCTGGACGCGATGGAGCGGAACGTCGCCGACGATCACCTCTTCGCGAAGCTGGAGCAGGGCAGAACGGCCTATTATTCCTATTCCGCTCGCGTGAACGAGGCGATGTCGGTCGTCATGCTCTACGACGCCTACGAGCTGGGCAAGGAGAAACGATCGATTGCGCAGTATGTCTGGATTTGTACCGGCTTCTTCGTGCTGATCGGCGTGGCGCTCGCCATCTGGTTCTCCACGCGTTTCGCGCAGATCATCGAACGGCTGGCGAACAAGATGAAGGCGATCGAACAAGGCCATCATCATCTGACGCCGGACGCGCCCCGCATCCGCGAAATCGCGGCGCTGGACCAGACGTTATGCCGCATGGCGAGGACGATCGACGGCCTGACGGAGGATGTCGCCAGAACGGAGCGTCAGAAGGTGGAGAGCGAGATCAAATATTTGCAGATGCAGATGAATCCGCATTTTCTCTATAATCTCCTATCCGCCGTCCGATGGATGGCATATCGCAGCAGCGAAACGAAAATCGTGCAAATCATCGACCTGTTGAGCGATTTCTATAAAATCGCGCTAAGCAAAGGCAGAGACGTCATCGCGCTTCCATCCGAAATCCAGCTCGTCGAGCATTACGTCGCCCTCCACAACTGTTGTCTTCACGACCAGATCCGGCTGACGGTTCGAGCCGAACCGGCTTGCGAGCATGTGCCGATCAGCAAAATGACGCTGCAGCCGTTCGTGGAGAACAGCATCATCCATGGCCGAGTCCATGGCAGGCAGCTGCATATCGAGGTGGATCTTCGCAAGCAAGGAGATCGCATGGTGATCACCGTGCGGGATGACGGCATGGGGGTAAAGGACGAATTCATCGCGTACATCGAGCGCTTGAATAACGGGGAGGCATCCGCCGAGCGAGTGGGCTATGGCGTCACCAATACGTTCACACGTCTCAAGCTGATCGATCGCCATGCCGAGATTCGGGTGGAGCGGGGCAACCCCGGCACAATCGTACAGCTGTCGTTCTCCGTCGAACAGAGACAGCCGGCCGAAGCGATGCCTCGCTCCGATCGCGAGTTTTTGGGCTGACAGAATAGAATGTTTAAAGTCGCCATAAGCAGGACTTTTTCCCGGTTGCGCGCTGGTCGGGGGAAGTGCTGCTTTTTTTGCTGTCTAACGATGGCTGGAGGTTTGTTTTCTATGGATTATGTTCGAATCTATCGGTTTTTACATGGCCAAAAGAAACGTTTCGCACCATGGATCGATAGATCCTTCAATTGAAGCGCTTACGCGCACCCCGCATAATGAAAGCATAAGCAGGAGGAAAACTTGAGGACGGGGAGAGGAATTCGTTGAGGGTATCCAGTAGGTTCCGATGGAACCGGGACGTGAAAGTCGGCTATAGCGGCCACAGCATTCGAAAGCAAATCAAAAGGCAACGCGTGCATCTCCTGCTGTTAATTCCGTTCGTTGTCTTTATTCTCGTGTTCAAATATGTCCCGATGTACGGCTCGCTGCTCGCGTTTCGGGAATTCTCCTATCGCACCCCCTTTGGCGGCGAGTGGGTCGGCTTCAAGTATTTCAGCGCTTTTTTCAACAGTCCCGACTTCGCCTACGTGATGCGCAACACGATCGTCATCAGCACCTTGAATCTCGTGTTCTCCACCGTGGCGGCCATTGCGTTCGCGATCCTGATCTGCGAGGTTCGCAGCGCGATCTTCAAGAAATTCGTTCAAACGGTCTCGTATCTCCCGCACTTTATTTCCTGGGTGGTCGTAGCGGGGATGGCGATGACGATCTTCTCCATCGACGAGCTGGCGCCGGTCAATTCCTTATTGCTCCAGCTGAAGTTGATTGATAAACCAATAAATTTCCTGGGGGAGGTGGATCACTTTTGGCCATTGGTCACGGGCCTCAACGTGTGGAAGAACGTCGGATGGAATTCGATCATCTATATCGCGGCCATCACCTCGATCGACAAGCAAATGTACGAGTCGGCCATGATCGACGGCGCAAGCCGATGGAAGCAGATCATGCATATTACGCTGCCATCGATTCTGCCCACCATCATTCTGCTGTTTACGTTCGGCGTCGGGTACATCTTGAATGCCGGACTGGACCAGCAGCTGTTTCTTCAAAATCCGATGAACATGCCGCATGCCGAGGTGCTGGACACTTATGTGCTGAAATACGGCTTGCAGCAAGCGGCGTACTCTTACGGGGCCGCTGTAGGGTTGTTCAAGAGCGTGGTTGGACTCGTCCTGCTCTTGCTCTGTAATTACGCCTGCCGCAAGTTCTTGAAGATGGGAATTTTCTAGTGCAGCATACTTGAGCGATGTACGAAAGGTCTTGTTATGGGGGATGTCAGATGAGACTCACCAGGGGTGAACGAATATTTCAAGGCTTTAATTATCTCTTTCTATTGGCCGTCGGTTTTTGCGCCGCCTTCCCGTTCTGGAACATCTTCGTGGTGTCTTTCAACGACGCCCGGGATGCGATGCGGGGGAGCATTTACTTCTGGCCCCGCAAGTTCTCGATCGAAGCCTACGCGGCCATCTTCAACGAGAGCAGCTTGGTGCACGCCACTTACGTCAGCATCGCGAGAACGGTGCTGGGGACGCTGCTGGGGCTGGCATGCACGGCGGTGCTCGCCTATCTGCTGGCCAACCGAGAGCTCGTCTTCAGAAGGATGTTCCTGTTCTTCTTTATCTTCACGATGTATTTCTCGGGGGGCTTGATTCCGGAGTTCATGCTGTTCAAGTCGCTGCATCTGTACAACAACTTTTTGGTCTACATCGTGCCGATGGCGCTCAATATTTGGAACGTGATGGTCATGCGGCAGTTCTTTGAGGAGCTGCCCGCGTCACTGGCCGAATCGGCGAGGATCGACGGGGCGTCCGAGCTGAGGACGCTGCGAAGCATCATTCTTCCCATGGCGACGCCGGTGATGGCGACCATTGCGCTGATGATCGGCGTCCAGCAATGGACCACATGGTTCGACACCTACATGTTCACGTCAGGTTCCAATGATCTGGCGACCCTGCAAGGCGTCCTCGTCAAGATTCTGATGGAGACTCAAATACAGTCGACGGATCCCGCGCAGGCGGCTAGACTGGAGCAGGCCGGGTCGATTCTGACGCCGGAGGTCATCAAGATGGCGACGATTACGATTACGACGGTGCCGATCGTCATGATCTATCCGTTCCTGCAGCGTTATTTCGTCGGCGGGCTTACGGTGGGCGCGGTTAAGGGATGATCGGCATCGGGAACGCGAATAGGGCACGACAGACACTACAATCCCAAAATACGAGAAGGTAGGGACAACGGCATGAAAGTGATTCGAAAAATGATGGCGCCGATCGCGGCGGCGGCGCTGTGCTTCACGGTGCTCGGCGCATGCAGCAATAACGCGGCTACCAACAACAATGTCGAACCGGCGAAGACCAACAACCAGGCAAGCGCGCAGCAGGATGTGCAGAAGGACGAACCGATCGTCTTATCGATCGTCAATTCCGCCGGCGGCACGCCGAATTTCCCGACAGGCGATGCGTTCTGGGAGGAAAATCCGGTCGCGAAGGCGCTCGAAGAGAAGCTGAACATCAAATTGCAGTGGGACGTGTATTCCGGCGTCGGCAAAGACAAATTGAACGTCACGCTGGCCAGCGGCGATTATCCGGATCTCATCATGCTATCCGACCCCGCCCGCGTCATCGCCGACAAAATCGCCATTCCGCTCAACGACCTGATCGAGGAGTACGGCCCGGATCTGAAGAAGAAGTACGGCTCGGCGCTCAACCTGCTCAAGCAGGAGGATGGCAATATTTATCATCTCACGAACTCTTATTTGCCCGAGGGCGCCACGCCTCCCGGGTATGGCTACAGTCTGCAGGTGCGGAAGGACATCTATGACGCGCTCGGCTCTCCCAAGCTGGAAACCTCGGACGACGTCTACAACTACTTGAAGCAGGTCAAGGAGAAGTATCCGAAGACGTCCGACGGCCAGACGATGTATCCGCTCAGCGGCTACAACCGCAACTGGGGATCACCTTACTTCGGCATGATCGCCATGGCGGGTTCGCCGGCGGATTCCAAAATATATATCGGACCGGATAACACCGTCAAATATTGGGCGAAAGCTCCTTGGGCGCAGGAGGTACTGCAGTTCTACAACAAGCTGTACCGCGAAGGATTAGTTGATCCCGAGGCGTTCACACAGGACTATGCGACCTGGCAGAAGTCCAAATTGTATCCGGCGAGAGTCGCGGCGCACATCGGCGGCTGGAACCAGACGTACGACGTACTCAAAACCTACACCGACGCCAAGCTGCCCAATGCGGAGAACATGTATTTCGAGAACGTCGTCTTCAAATTCCCGTCCGGCGATAAGCCGGCCCTCTTCTCCGTCAGCAAGAAAGGCACCGGCGCGATTATCATCACCGACAAATGCAAAAATCCGGAGGCGGCTATGAAGCTGCTCAATTACCTGACAACGGAGGAAGGAAACTTCCTGGCGATGAACGGACCGGAAGGCATCCAATGGGAGATGAAAGACGGCAAGCCTGCCCTGAAGCAATCGTACCTCGACCGTTGGATCGCCGGCGAGAAGCAGGTGAATATCGAGAAGGAAACGGGCATGGGCCATTACGCCCGAATTGTCGGCTCCGATCTGGGCCGAACGAGCTGGGGAACGTATTGGATTCTGAAGGATGATCCGATCGCGACGAACGACACGAGGGCGCAGCAGCGCGATCAGGCATTAAGCCCGTATTGGTACGACGCCACGACGATCGGCGATCTGATGGTCGGCGCGGATACGGATACGCTCAACAAACAGCAGGCGGTCGACAAGCGGCTGTACGAGAACGCGTTCTCCGTCATCCTGGCCAAGACGGAAGCGGAATGCGCGGCTGAATTCGCGAAGTTCGTGAAAGACCTCGATGCGGCAGGGGCGGAACAGGTCGAGGCGTATATGACCAAGATGCATCAGAAGTACGAGCAGCAGTTATCGGGGACGCAAGGCTGACAACCAGACTGGCATATCAGGGAACAACGGCAATGGGTGGAGACGGCGAGATTCCATTCATTGCCTTTATTATGACTACCGAAGGAGACGAACATGAGACTGACATTGATACGGCACGGCCATATGGCGGGAGACCCGTTCGTATGCCCGCAGCGGCCGGTCGCGGGCTGCTTGTCGGAGACGTGCGGCATCCCGCAAGCCGAAGCGACCGCGGCGGCCTTGGTGAACGAACGCTTCGACGTTGCGTTCTCCTCTCCATACGGCAGAGCGCTCCAGACGGCCGAGATCGTGCTGGCGGGCAGAGAGACGGACATTCGGATATTGCCTTATCTCTATGAGTGGATGCCGAACCGCGCGCTCGAGCAGGTGCCCAGCACCGTGCTCGAAGAGATGCAGCGGCAGGTCGGCGATTCCTATGCCGAGGACACCTGGAAGACGGAGCTGGGCGAGGGGTACTACGACATGTGCGCCAGAATTATACCGCCCTTCCTCAAGGAATTAAGCTCGCTGGGCATCCACGCCCGGATGGGCGGCTTCGTGCCCGAAGCGCATGCCCGGTCGCTGTCGATTGCCGTATTCGGACACGGCGGTTCGCTCGGCATCCTGCTGAACTTTTTGCTCGGCGTCCGGCCTTTCCCGGTCGGCAGCTTCTCGTTCGAGCATACGGGAACGGCAGTCCTGCAGTTCACGGAACGCAAAGGCATCTATTATCCCCAGCTGGTCATTCGCGCGCGGCATGACTTACAGGGTTAATAGGCGCGAATCGATGATACGGAAGAACGGAGGAGAAGAATGCAATGAGCGTGATCGAAGAAGCTTATCATCAATCCATCTACGTGCTGGAACGGTGCATGCATGCGATGGGCGCCAAGGCATCGGCCTTATTGGAAGGATATCCCCAGGTATTCGCCAGAGATAGCATGATTACGTTACTTGGCGCGTCGCTCGTCGACAATCCCGCGTTCAAGGACGCCTTCATGGCGTCGCTGGAAACGCTGGCCGTCTATCAGACGAGGCTGGGCATGATTCCGTTATCCGTCGACATCGAGAAGCCCCGCATGGAAGCGAATCAAGGCGCCGTGGACAGCAATCTGTGGTATGTCATCGGACATGGCGTCTATTATGAGCGCTACCAGGATTTGGCGTTCCTTCGCAAGCATCTGGATTCAATCAAGCAAGCGATGCTGTGGCTCGACTACCAGGACAGCAACAACTGCGGGCTGCTGGAGGTGCAGGAAGCCGCGGACTGGGGCGATTTGTTTGCCAATCGAGGCAATATTTTGTACGACAACGTCCTCTATTATAAAGCGCTCCTCGAATATGCCGCCATGCTGGAGCTATCCGGGGAGAGCGGCGAAGAGCGGCTTCGCCAGGCGGAGGACGTCCGTCGGAAGCTGAACGTGCTGCTGTGGCCGGGGGATGTCGAGGAGAAGACGAGGCTGATTCGCGACAACGGCTACTGCCAAGAGTGGCTGCGCGTCATCCGGATGAGCAGCGAGACGTATTGGTTCGGGAAGTTTTATTTGCCCTATGCTTCGTTCCGCGATTTCGGCTACCATTGCGACGCGCTCGGCAACAGTCTGGCGATACTGTTCGGCGTGGCGGACGAAGTCCAGACGGAGGCGGTACTCGATCATTTTATTCAGACGGGGATGAATCGCCCTTATCCGATCATGGCCAACTATCCGCCGACGATGCCCGGCGACAAGGACTGGCGCGAGTATTACCGCAACGCGCATCTCAATTTGCCTTATCAGTATCATAACGGCGGCATCTGGCCGTTCATCGGCGGATTCTATGTTGCCGCGCTCATGAAGGCCGGGAGGCGCGAGTTCGCATTGGAGGAGCTCGGGAATCTCGCGAAGGCGAACCGAACGGGCAAGCGGCTGGAATGGGAGTTTAACGAATGGCTGAACGGCAGGAGCGGGATGCCTTCCGGCATGGCTTATCAGGCGTGGTCCGCGGGGATGTACATCTACGCCTATCAATACGTAATGAACGGGACGACTGACGCGGTACCCATCGGGAATGCACGAGCATAAGCAGCGTCAAGAAGCGGAGGACAAGAGATGGAACGAACGTTAGCGACGGCGTGGAGCGGGACGCTCGTCCGGCTGAGATGCGAATACATGGAAGCGCCGCTAGGGGTAGACAAACCAAATCCCAAGTTGAGTTGGGAGATTGCGTGCGCCGAGGGCGAGGGCGATGTCCTGCAATCGGCCTACCGGATCCTCGTCGCCTCCGATCCATCCAGCCTGGATCGACAAGTCGGAGACATGTGGGATAGCAAGAAGGTGGAGGGCGACGCGCAGAATGCCGTCGTCTACGGCGGCGCGGAGCTCGCTTCGAAGCTCCGGTATTGGTGGAAGGCGAAGATATGGGACCGGCAGGGCCGCGAATCCGCTTGGAGCGAGGCCGCTTTTTTCGAGACCGGCCTGTTCAACGCCGACGACTGGCAGTGCAGATGGTTCAACTGCGAATATCCGAACGGCCCTACTGCGGTCTATTACGAGCGCAAGGAATTCGTCCCGAGGAACGGCGCGCGGATTACGGCGGCCAGAGCGTATATCGGGGCGACGGGCAGCAAAGCGAATGCTTACGAGCTGCGCATCAACGGGAAGAAGATCGGCCAGGACCTGATCAGCCCGGGGCAGACGCATTTCAGGCGGGCGTTGTACCGGACGTTCGACGTGACGGAAGATCTTCGTTCCGGCTCGAACGCGATCGGCATCCTGCATACCCGCAAGGTCATCTTCCGACTGGACATCCGGTATGAGGACGGCACCTCCGAAGCGATCGTGAGCGACTCCTCGTGGCGAAGACGCAAGAAGGGGGCTTATGTGGCCCTTCGTTACGCGGGAGGCAGCATATCCGAGGGCAAGGGCGAAACCTATGACGCGCGCTTGGCCCCGGACGGCTGGGATATGCCGGGGTACGACGATTCGGCGTGGGGCAGACCGATTCCCGAGAACGGACCGCTGCTGTTGACCTCGCAGCTGCAGCCGATCATCGCCTCGCGCACGCTGGCGCCTGTATCGATCGTAAGCGGCGGAGCGGGTACATTCGTCGTCGATTTCGGTCAGAATCTGTTCGGCGCCGTATCCCTGTCCGTCGTCGGAGATGCGGGAACGAAGGTCACGCTCCGGTATGCGGAATCCGTTCATCCCGACGGCACGATTAACCCGGGCAGTCTGGAGGCCGGTTGGCTGGCCGAACCTCAGCCGCAATATGACGAATACTTCCTGAGCGGCAAAGGGGAAGAGCGCTATCAACCGGCCTTTTCGTGTCACGGGTTCCGCTATGTCGAGGTCGCCGGCTATCCGGGCAGCCTGACCGCCGACCGGATCTCGGCGCTGGTCATTCATAGCGACATCGAGAACGGCTCCGAATTCGCATGCTCCAATGAACTGCTGAACCGGCTGCAGCACGGCGCCGCATGGTCGTTCCGATCCAATCTCGTATCGGTCCCGTTCGATTGTCCGACGCGAGAGCGGCAGGGCTGGCTCGGGGATGCCCACTGTCACGCCGAGGCGGACGCGTTGAATTTCGACATGGCGGCCTTCTTCGCGAAGTGGTTCGACGATATTGCCGATTGCCAGCTTGAGAACGGCATCGTGCCGCTAATTTGTCCCAGCGAAGGGCACGAATATACGCTCGACATGCCATGGACCGCGGCCGTGATCTTGATTCCGTGGGACTACTACATGGCTTACGGCGACAAGGCGTTCCTCGCACAGCATTACGGGTTAATGAGCAGCTGTCTCAGCTCCTTCCGGCACCTGCTCGACGATGCACATCTCCTGCAAAATAATAGGATTTTCGGCGACTGGTTCGGCAGCGCCGGTGAGCTCTCCAAGACTTTCCTGGCGACGGCATATTATTACCGGTGTCTGGTCCTTCTGTCGCGCATCGCAAGTGAATTGGGCGAGACCGCCGACGAGGCGACCTATTCGGCGCTTGCGAGCCGCGTGAAAGCAGGCATCAACGCCGCGTTCTTGAAGGAAGGCCGCTACTACGATGCCAATTCGCAGACCGCGAACGCGCTTGCGCTTTATTTCGAACTCGTTCCTCCCGCGTGTAAGCCGGCCGTGCTCGGCAGCCTGGTGAAGGATGTCCTGTCACGCGGCACGATGACCGTCGGCTGCTTGGGCGCGACGGCGATTCTCGCCGCGCTGGCGGAGAACGGAAGGAATGATATCGCCTATCAGCTGGCCGCCAGTACGAACCAAGGCTGCTGGGGCTATTGGATCCGGGAATATGCGTCGACCACCGCGCTCGAGAACTTCTCCGACAATCGCGCTTCCAATAACCACGCCTTCCTGGTCGGCGGGCTAAGCGCCTGGTTCTACAAGCATCTTGCCGGCATCTCTCCTCTTGCGCCAGGGTATCGGCACATTCGCATCAAGCCATACATTCCCGAAGATATGGATCATGCGAGCGCACAGGTCCATACCGTCCGCGGCATGGTGCAATCGCGCTGGCAGAAGGGCCGCACCCAGCTCGTCGTCACGGTCGCAATTCCGCCGAATGCGACGGCGGAGGTCTATATCCCGTCAGGCGATCGGGCATGTATCCAGTATGAGCGGCTGGGAAGCGATTCCGAGCAGCGCGCGCTAATGCGGATCGAAGGGAGCTTCGCCGTCTATGCCATAGGTTCCGGCCAGCATGAATGGAAAGCCATCTACACGGAGGACGTCTTGCGCAGCCTCCATAAGCCGGATAGGCAATAGGCCGTTGGACGGGAAGGGAGGTGATGGCCTTCGCCCATAAGGTTTGAGGATTCGAGTCGACAGGAGATCGTCATGCAGTCCAATGATGCGGAGGAGGAAATTCGAGATGGTAAACTTGAAGCCCCGGAAGGTATGGTCCTTGCTGGGGATGACGCTTGGCTTGGCCGTCCTGCTTGCGTTCACGGCGGCCAATCCCGCGTTGGCCTTGAAGGAACGCGCGCCTGTACCGCCGGAGGATAAAGTATCCTATGCGAGAGCGTTGAACGCCGAGTGGCTGGAAATCGTGCTGGTCGACAATCCCTATGCCGACGAGCATGTCGCGAATACGGACCTTTACGAGATCGACAGCAGCGACGATGCGGCTTTCGATGGAACGGTTCATCCTATGGCGGTTCACTACCGGTATTTCCCGGAGGAAGCGCCTTATATTCCGAATTACGCGGGCGATATGGGCAAAATTAAAGTATTTTATCGCGCGTATCTCAAGATGCCGCCTGCCGCTACGTTTAAAGAAGGGAAACAATACAAGGTCACGATCGATCCCAAGGTTGCGAATGTCGGCTCGTTCGACTTCACGTTGGATTCAACCAAGCTGAACCCCATTATTCAAGCCAACCAGGTCGGCTATCCGTCCGAAGGAACGAAGATCGCGTATCTGTCGCATTGGACTGGGCAAGGAACCATGGAGTTCGGGCAGTTCCCCGAATTCTACGTCGTGGATCACGACACGGGCCGAAAAGTCTATACCGGAACAATATCCGCCCCGGTCTCGAACAATAACCCGAATGAGTTAATGAAGAACAGATGGACACAGAGCTATATTTATAAATTGGACTTCTCAGCTCTGAAGGCGGCGGGGACCTATCGCATTGAAATCCCGGGCATCGGGGTTTCCTATCCGTTCCGCATCGACACCTCGATCTACAAGGACGAGATCGGCTATACGATCACGCGCGCCTTGTTCATGCAGCGCGACGGCGAACACGGGCTTACGCCGCAATATACGCATTGGCACCGTCCGAGTGCTCATGTGGATGATGCGATCGACCAAGCCAAATATCGGGATAACGGCAATAAAGCCGAAGGTGCGTACGTCGACCTCAAGGGCGGTCACATGGACGCGGGAGACCGGGGGAAGTATCCGTACAATTCGGCCTATGTCGGCCTCGATATGCTGATTGGCGCCAAATATTATCCGCAGCAGATCGAAGCGCTTGGCGAATCGCTGGAAATTCCCGAATCGGACAACGATAAGCCCGATTATCTCGACGAGCTCGTTTACGAGCTGGATTGGCTGCGCAAGGTGGTCGTGAATCCGTCCACGGACGGGACCGTCGCGGGTTACCTTCGACCGCAATCGGCCGATCCGGATAAAGGCACGTATGAAACCGGCCAAGGTCCGGAGGGCGCAAAAAACCGGATGTACTACAACCGAACGCAAGGTCCCTACATCGCCGAGACTTTATTTGCCGCTGGCGTGCTGGCTCAGGCTTACAATACGCCGATCATGCAGCAATACTATTCGGAATCGGAAGAAGGAGAAGAGCCCAAGACCGATTCTTACTTGAATGCGGCGATCAAGGCGTTTGATGGATTCAAGAAGCATTACAAAGAGAAGGATCAGGATTACTTTATGGTCGGCTCCTATTACGACCAAACCAAGGTTGGAACGCACCATACGTGGTCCAACGAAATGCTGCTCGCCGCCAGCGCTCTGCTGGAAGCGATGGGCAACCAACAGAAGCTTGTCGACGAGGATTCATCGACGGAGGATATTACGAGAGACGAGTTGATCAAATGGATTGAAAGAGAAATGCCGATTGAGAGGAACAAATACGATACCTTCAAGCTCTGGAGTTGGGTGCTTGACCGGGCATGGCTGGGGGTATTTGTCTCCATGTCCGATAACCCGAATCTGCCCGAGTACCAGGAGTGGGCTCGCGCCGGGATTATCGATTATGCGGTGGATGAGATGCACTACGAGACGCCGTTCGGCGCATCCACGCAGGACGAAGGGTTTCCGAATAAGATCGGATGGCGGTTCACGTCTTCGACGCTGATGCCGATCATGGTCGGGTACGCCGTGACGGGCAATGAGCAATATCTGCAGCGCATTCAGCAGACATGGGACTACACGCTGGGGAGCAATGCGGTCAGCCGCTCGTTCATTACGGGACTCGGCGACCCGCAGCGAACGCCGAGGTGGTTCGTCCACGAGCTCAATCACTATCAGTGGGCGCAGTACGCGCAAGATCCCAATAAGGGATGGAGCGCCCCGCCGCCGGGCATTCCGAACTCGGATCTTCAGAGCGCGCCTTATCCATCCTGGTTCAAGGACAAGGAGAACGCGGTCGCCAAAACGAAGGCGTTCCCGAAATACGAGAATCATGCCGTCATGTACCGGTATACCGACTCCTGGAATACGCTGAACGAGTTCTCGGTCAACATTTTATCCGCCAACGCGGCTTCCATCCTGCCTTTAATTCCTCTAGACAAAGACACGGTGGAGCTAACCGTGAACTCGAAGGGAGGCTACGTGGTGCCAGCAGGCGGAACGTACAAGAAGGGCTCGACGTTAACCTTGACCGCGAAGGCCGAAACAGGGTATCAATTCATCGGTTGGAGCGATCCTTCCTTGGGCACGTCGAATTCGGTCAAGATCACGATGAATGAGTCGAGAACCATTACCGCCCAGTATAAACAAGTACCGGTTCGCACGATTACGGTTATCGCGGAGAACGGTAAAGTGATTCAAGCCAATGCGGACGGGAAATACAGCGAAGGCGAGAAGGTGACGCTGACGGCGGTAGCGGATTACGGCTTTAAATTTGTCGGCTGGGAAGGTGGAGCAACGGGTACCGCGCTTTCGGTAGACGTTATCATAGGACAAACGAATCTGAACGTGGTCGCCCGTTTCGTGCCGCTGCCGACCTATACGCTCCAGACCTCCGCGCAGAATGGGCAGGTTAAGGTTAACCCTGTGAAAGCGAGCTATTACGAAGGTGAGAAGGTCGTTCTCACCGCAGTGGACGATTTTGGCTATAAATTCGACAGCTGGAGCGGAATCGAATGGACGGATACAGCGAATCCTGCCCTCCTCCCGATGGTCAAAAACCAAGATGTTAAGGCTAAATTCTCGCCTGTTGATGTCTTTACGCTGACCGTCAACGTGGCGGAAGGCGGCACCGTTGCCAAGGTCTTTGACATTCCGACCAACGTATCGGGCGATTTGGTTGAAGCAGGAACAGAGGCCACGCTAACGGCTACGGCAAAACCTGGCTATGTGTTTATGGGATGGAGCGGCGCCAAGACAAGCGGCGCGAGCTCGATTAAGGTCACGGTCGACGCGAATAAGACGATCACAGCCAACTTCACGCCAGCCGACCGACTACTGAGCGTAGACATTGAGCCGGGCGTTACACCGGGGCACACGGAAATCAATAATGGAATATACACGCTGACTAGCAGCGAGGGCAGCTTTGGGAACGCGCCGGATAGCTTCCGCTACCTCCTGCGTCCGGGGCTGAAGACGAACACCGTCTTCACCGCCACGCTCAACTCGTTAACCGGCAGCAATCCGGAGACGGCCGCCGCCGGTATCCAGATTCGCAGAAGCTTGGCGAATGATTCCCAATACGCCGCGATTATGGTGAAGAACGGGCAAGTCGTCATGCAAAACAGGAAGGGCGGCGAATTCATCAGTACACCGGTGATATTGGGCGATGTCGTCGGCAGTTCGGATTCGGTACAACTGAAGATCGAACGAAGCGGATACATGGATCTCGTCCTGTCATGGTCATCGGATGGGGCAATTTGGAAGAGCTCCGAGAAGGTTACGATCTATGATTGGGCGGATCCGAATATGGAGCTGACCATTGGACTGTTCGCAACAGCGGGAGCTGAATCACAGACGGTTACGGCCGCATTCAGCGATGTCAGCTGGCCGGATATGCACCACCTTCAAGTTGAGACGGAAGGAAATGGCACCGTGGATGTCAAATCTGGTCTCTATGTCGCAGGGGCGAAAATCAAATTAACCGCGGACGTGCCCGAAGGCACCGCCTTTGTTGGGTGGTCGGACGATCTTACGGGCAGAGCCAATCCGAATTATATCACGATGAAAGGCGATAAGAAGGTCACCGCCACCTTTGGCGATATGCCTGAGAAGGTTAGCTTGGAGATTAAGCCGGCCATTGGCGGTAAGATCACTCCGGTCACGGAAGGCAAAAAAGATTACGAGCCCTACTCGATGGTAAATCTAAAAGCCGAACCTGCGCCAGGCTACCGTTTCTTGTATTGGACGGGAGATTTGATCGGGACATCTGCCTCCACGGCATTGCGTATGGATGGGGATAAGACGATCTCGGCCAAATTCGTTTCGTACTTAAGCAAGGATATCGTGACGACGAATGCGGGCAGCACCTTCGAGGATGCGGATGGCATCACGATGACGGCATCCGGATCGAGCATCTGGGGCGGCAGCGACAGCTTCCGGTATACCTATCAGGATCAGTTGAGCGGAGATGCGACGATCATTGCGAAGTTAGAAGATTTCAACGGGACGGCCGGGGATGCCAAGGCCGGCATTATGATCCGTCAAAGCACCGATCCAGGCAGCTTTTATCAAGGCGTATTCTTGACGCAGGACCGCAAGATCCGAAGCCAGTATCGTCTCAATGCCTCGACCGGCAGCAAATATTTGTCGGATGCGGCGGTCGAATTACCGATCTGGCTGAAGGTGGAGAAAAAGGGAACGACATTAAAGACGTTCACCTCGAAGGACGGGAATACCTGGGTCGAGGGGGATACCCAAACGATCCCTTCGTTCACCGGTCCGTTCACGGCAGGGTTAGCCGTGACGTCCGGCAGCGATGGCAAATTCGCCACGGCCAAGTTCGGGGCGGTTCAGTTGCCGACGCAGCTTTCGTACACGCTGGCAGCGCATGCCGAGAACGGAGCCGGGACCGTCTCCATCGAACCTGCGCTCCCGGCTTACCCGGCAGGCACTTCCGTCACGGTAACCGCAACAGAGGCTGATGGCTACGTCTTCACCGGTTGGACCGGCGACCTGGTCAGTATGAACCAGCAGGACGTCATTGTCATGAACGGTAACAAGAACATTACGGCCAACTTCCGCAGCGAGTCCGAACTCTATACGTTAACCACGCATGCGGCACCGGAACAAGGAGTAATTGTACGCAGTCCAAACCAGGAAACCTATCGTGCGGGTACGAAGGTAGAATTGAGGGCAAAGCCGTCAGCCGGCTATGCCTTCGTCGGCTGGAGCGGCGGCGGCTTGAATGGCACTTCCTCCGAAACGGTCACGGTCATGATGGATGACAATAAGGCGATTACGGCGAATTTCGTGCAGGTGCTGAGCGATCAGCAGTATACCAGCATGGATATCGGGACGAGTAACCCCGGTCTCACGACGCAATCCGGGGCGGACTTTACGGTGAAAGGCTCGGGAGCGAACGTATGGGGACAGCTCGATAAGTTCCGTTATGTGTACCAGAACGGGACCGCCGAGAATGCTGTTCTCGTGGCTAAAATCGACGGACTTACCTTCTCGGGCTCAGCGCCGAACCGGGATATGAAGCTTGGCGTCATGATCCGCCAGAATACCGAGAATAATAGCGCCCACCATGGGATATTCGTCGACGGGCACCGCGAGCTTCGAAGCATCTACCGCGAGAAGACCGGGGTGACGTCGATTGGGGTGAACGCAGGCACGATTACATGGCCGATCTGGCTGAAGGTGGAGAAAGTTGGCAGCGTCGTGAAGACGTACTCCTCGAAAGACGGCATCGAGTGGACCGAGAGAAGCTCGAATACAATTACCTTTGCCGACGCTTACACAATAGGGTTGGTCGTATCCGCAGGCGTGGACGGACAATATGTTGAAACGACGTTCAAAAACGTCATGTGGCCGTTCTTCCCCAAGGAGCAGCCAATCGAATAACGTGGATGAGCGATGGATGCGCAGCTCTTTCAAGAGCGAGGTAGAAGAGCGTTAATAGAGGACCCGCACGACAGTCGCGGGTCCTCTCCAATTATGTATTGGAGGGATGATCCTTGATAGGCGATTATATGGGCATTCAGATCGGCACGATGGTCGCCGGACAGGATGCGGTACGCGTCATTCCGCAGATTGCCGGACATGGCTTCGAGACGTTCAATCTTTCATTTTGGCAGACGACAGGAAAGATCGACCTCGCCGAGATGGCGATACATCTCCGTGAGGGGATGGGAGACCGGGATTTGTCCATCTCCGCCTTGAGCATTTACGGCAATCCACTGATGGGAACCGGCGATAGCGCGGACACGGTTGCAAGCTGGGAGCGGCTCATCGATCATGCCCATGATTTCGGCACGGATCTGGTCACCGGCTTTGCCGGCCGGCTGAACGGCCGGCCCATTGAGGAATCGATGCCGCGATTCGCCGACGTCTTCGGCGAGCTCGCTCGCCGGGCTGAATACCGCGGCGTGCGGCTCGCGTTCGAGAATTGCGATATGGGCGGGAATTGGGAGACGGGCGATTGGAACATCGCCCATAATCCGGCCGCCTGGGAGCGCATGTTCAATGCGGTCCCATCGGATCATATCGGGCTCGAGTGGGAGCCCTGTCACCAGCTGGTCAACCTGATCGAGCCGATCCCGCAGCTGCGCAAATGGGCGAATAAGGTGTTCCATGTTCATGGCAAAGACGCCACTATCGCGTGGGACGTCGTGCGCGAGGAAGGCATTCACGGCCCGCGGTCCTTCGCCTGGCATCGCATGCCGGGATTCGGCGATACGAATTGGACTGATATCATGACGATCCTTCGGCAAGCCGGTTATCGAGGCAGCATCGATATCGAAGGCGGACATGATCCGGTATATAATGGGGAACTCGAGATGACGGGACAGGCGCTGGCCTTGTCGTATTTGAAGCGCTGCCGGGGCGATGTATTCGTACCCAATCCGACGTAACTTAGCGGCGCAAATCGGGAGGATCACGACCACATCTTACGCAATCGTCGAGTATGCAAGAGCGGGGCCCTGCACAAAAGGGCTCCGCTTTTTTGCGCGCCTCGAACTGAATGTGCTCCCTCGATTGTCCGCATCTCCTCGCCGTTCTGGATCGGCTGTCTGGCGATGGACGTCTATCGGCATTTCATTAAAAGGCGGGCAAACATAATAACGAACTATTTTCCAAAGATAGTGATACGTCCTCGTTCTGAAAATGCGCTATATTATTGATTGATAGCGCTTTCTTTTAAAGGCGAGGTGGAAGGAATGAAAACCATATTGATCGTCGATGACGAGACGCGGCAGGTGAAGGCGCTCTCGGCGATTCTCCGGCGGCTGCGTCCGGCCTATCGGATACTCGAAGCAGCGGATGCCAAGGCGGCATGGTCGCTGCTCGAATCCGAAGCGGTCGATGCGGTTCTAACGGATATCCGCATGCCGGAGGAGGACGGCTTGACGCTCGTCGAGCGGATCGCGGGCGGCAAGCCGCATATCAAGACGGTGCTGATCAGCGGCTACGGGCAATTCGACTATGCCCGGAAGGCGATCGAGCATCGCGTCGTGGACTATTTGGTCAAGCCGATCGGACTGTCGGATATCGAGCGCGTGCTCGCCAAGCTGGAGGTTCTCTTCTCGGAGGAGCGCGAGCGGGAGCAGCTGAACAAGGAACGCATCTGGCAGGACGTCTTGTTCGGCGATGCCTCCGGAAGTACGGCGGAGCGGGCCGAACGCTGCGCGTCGCCAGGCGGACCGGGCGTAGTCATCGTGTTCGAGCTGGGACGCGGCGATCCGATCGGGCTGATAACTGAGCTCAAACGCAAATGGAGGACCGAATCCGCATCGGCGGGACAATCGGAGATCGTCACGGACCCGACGGGCAGAAGGGCCGCCGCCATCATGCGGCTGACGCCGGCGCTCGCGGCGAAGCCGTCGGAATCGGTTGCGAAACTTAGCCGGTTGTTGGACCACGTCCGGTCCGACGGCGGCGAACATATCGCCGTTGGGGTAAGCCGAACGCGGGCCGACGTGCATGCTTCCGTCGCGGAGGCGTACGCCGAAGCGCTGCTGGCGCTGCGCCACCGGTTCTACGCGCCGGAGCAGACAGTGTTCTGGGGCACGGACAGCCAGCCGTTCGCGGAGCGCATATCGCCTAGCGCCAAGGAGATCGCGGAACCGCTGCTGACGGCGATCAAGGCCGTCGAGGGCGGCCGGGCGCTGGACCTGGTGAACGCGTTCTTCTGCCAACGCGAGTCGCCGCCTTATCCGAAGCCCGGCTTGATGAAGGACGAGACGTGGATGCTGATTTGGCAGCTGCTGAACGGGATGGAGAGCCTGCTGTCCGACGATGCGCCGGAGTGGTCGATTGCCCGGCTGCGCGAGCGGTTTCAAGGCTATGACGATTACCGGGAGCTGCGTCTTCGGTTCAAGGAGCTGGTCCGGCATCTGCTCGCGCTGACGGAGAAGACCCAGCAGGACAAGAACGGACTCATTATCATGCGCTGCCAGCACTACTTGCAGCAGCATTACATGGAGGACCTATCGCTTGAATCCGTGGCCGCGAAGTTCCACTTCAACGCCTCGTACTTCAGCTATCTCTTCAAGCTGCGAACCGGAATGAACTTCTCCGAATACGTGCTGGATCTTCGCATTCGCCAAGCGAAGCGGATGCTGGCGCAAACGGATGCGAAGGTGGCGGAGATCTCGGAGCGCAGCGGCTTCCGGACGCCGGCCTACTTCAACAAAATGTTCAAACGCGAGATCGGCCTGTCGCCCAAAACGTACCGTCAAATGCACGGGGAAGAGGCGGCGGAATGAAGGCGCTGGTGCGCATCGTGAAGGAAGGCCGGCTGCATACGAAGCTGCTGTTCACCTACGTCATGCTGCTCGCCGGCACGATGCTCATCTTCGGCATCAGCGATTACCGGCTCAATCGGAGCACCGTGCTTGAGATGGCGCAGAAGGACGTCTTCACCATCGTCCGCAAAAACAACGAGCTGATCGATGCGAAGTTTTCCCGTATCCGCGAGATGATCTACGGTTTTATGGAGGATGCGGATTTCTACGAGATTTTCTCGAACGTACCGAAGGGGAACAAGACGGAGGTGCTGGCGGCCGACCTGCGGATCAAAGCCATTTTGGACAAATACTTTGCGCAGTCGCAGGATCTGTATTCCGTTCAAGTCGCAACCTCGTATTTCGTATTCGGCACGGCTTCTTCGGCCAACAGCGAGCATGCGAAGAACTTCATCCCGATCGACGGCTTCCAAGGAACCCGCCTCGACGAGACGGCCAGAGCGGGCGAAGGCAAAATCAAATGGGTGCCGACGTATAACTTCGCCGACATGTACGACATCGGTTATTTGAAGACGATGGATTACGACTACAAGTATTTGTTCTCCGCCGTGTCCATGATCCAAGGCGCATACGAGAAAGGGAAATTCCGCGCTTACACGGATTTGAAGGATAAGCCGATTTTGCTGCTCAATTTCAAGGATGCGTTATTTACGAACGTGTTCGCCGGCAGCATCCCCGTCGGCGGCGCGTCCTATTTCGTCGTCGACGAGCGCGGCCAGATCGTCGCCCATAACGACCGCTCCCGGCTGACGGCCAAGGCGGACCTCCCGATGCTGGACGAACTGATCCGGGCGAAGAGCGGCGTCCGCATGCTGCGGATCGACGGCGCCGAGCAGGTCGTGGCGTTCGCGCGCTCGGATATTACGGGCTGGCTCAGCGTCGCCGTCATCCCGCCGAAAGCGCTGCTCGATCCCGTCACCCGGCAGTACGCGCGCAACATGCTCATTTCCGTCGGCGTGATCACGGTCGTCTTCATGGCGCTGTCGTACGTGCTGTCGAGGCTCATCACCAATCCGTTCCGCACGATGATCCGGGCGATCGTGAATACGGGCGAAGGGCGATTCGAGACACGCTTCAAGCAGAGCGGCAGCTACGAGTTCAAAATCCTCATGAAGAAGTTCAACGACATGAACGAGAACATCCGGAAGCTGATCCAGGAGAATTACGAGACGCAAATCCGCGAGAAAGAAGCCCAGATCAAGGCGCTGAACCTGCAGCTCGATCCCCATTTCATGTACAACACGCTCAACATGGTCAGCTTGATGTCGCTGGAGAAAGAGGAGTATGAGATTAGCGACATCGTCGTCAGCCTATCCAAGATGCTGAAGTATATGGTGAAGCAGGAGGCGACGCTCGTCCGATTTCAGGACGACCTGACGTATTTGGAGAGCTATGTCACGATTATGAGCAAACGGTTCGAGGGCGCGTTCGAGGTCGTTTATGACATCGAGGAGCGGATGCGCGGGGATGAGGTGCCGAAGTTTTTCCTGCAGCCTCTCGTGGAGAATGCGTTCATCCACGGCTTCAAGCAGCCGAACGATCAGGGACGACTTCGCATTACGTGCCGCGACGGCGAAGAAGCGCGGATCTATACGATCGAAGACAACGGCGCCGGCATGGATGCTGCGCGGCTGTCCGTCCTGCTCGAGGGAGAACGTCACGTCGGTTTGTCGAACGTCGACCGGCGCATCCGCCTTCTGTACGGGGAGCCTTACGGTCTTCGCATCGCGTCTACGATCGGCGAGGGCACGACCGTGACGGTCACGCTCCCGCCGGTCCAACGTTAGGGGGGACGGGCATTGCGGTTCAGAGCAATAGGAGTGTTTGGGGCGATCGCCGCGTTGATGGGGATCGCGGCTTTCGCAGGGTATGCCTATATAGGGCGGGAAGGTTCCGCGAAGCCGATCGATACGCGACCTCAAGTCGCGCTCAAGTTCACTTATTGGGGCTCCATCGAGGAGAAGCGGGCGATCGAGAACGCGCTGGCCAAGTTTACGGAGGAGTACCCGTGGATCGGCGTGGAGCCGATTCATTACCCGAATTCCGACTACAATACGAAAATGATGGCGATGTCCGCCTCCAACGAGGAGCCGGACATTGCCTATATGACGACCGAGCTCGGGGAAGTCTTCAGCAGTGAAGACAAGTTTCTGAATTTATTCGATTTTCTGGCCGACGACGATCGCTTGCGCCAAGCGGATTTTCTCGATTACATCTGGTACAAATCCGCCGACGATGTCGCGTGGGGCGTCAGCACGGCGGCGGAATGCTTCGGACTCTACTACAGAACGGATCTGCTGCGGGAAGCGGGCGTGCAAGCGCCGCCTTCGCGGGCGGAGCAAGCCTGGACGTGGGATCAATTCGTGGACGCCGCGAAGCGATTGACGATCGACGAGCAGGGCCGCAACGCGTATGACCCGGCCTTCGATCATACGCGCATCGCCCGGTACGGCATTATGTTCGAGACGTGGTCCGACCCGCTGAACAACTTCGTCTTCGGCAACGGCGGCGACTGGGTCGGCGAGGACGGCGCTCGATTCCGCCTCCATTCGCCGGAGTCGGCGGAGGCGATCCAGAAGCTTGCGGATTTGATCAACGTCCATCATGTCGCGCCGTCGCCGTACGAGTCGAAGTCGCTGCCGGCGATGAATGTCTCGCTGCAAGCCGGTCTCGCGGCGATGATTATCGACGGCCAGTGGATCAATCTCGACTTGGGCAAAGCGGGCGTCGCGTTCGATATCGGCGTGCTGCCCAAGCTGAAGAAGAGCGTCACGGTCGGCCTAAGCGGCGCCACGGTAATATTCCGATCCTCCGATCATCCGAAGGAGGCGTGGCTGCTGTACAAATGGTTGTCCGATCCGAACAAGGCGCTGAACTTATACTCGGACGGGCTGTGGATGCCGGTGCTGCGCAAATGGTATACCGAGCCCGAGCTCGTCGCCAAATGGGTGGACGCGAATCCCGCGGCGCACCCGCCGGGCTTCCGGGAGGCGATGATGACCCAGCTATTAGAGAACGGAATGCCGAGCGTCGGCTACTATCTGCGGAATCAGATGGAGATTTTCCCCGCGGTCACGGCTGGTTTGCTTCCCGTGTGGCAGGGCGAGCGGAAGGCCGCGGACGCGCTGCGGGACATCGCGGATCAAGTAAGCGGTTTATATTCGCAAAAATAGGCGAGAAATCAAAAGAATGTGCAATTTCGGCCCTCCGGCCGTTCGGTATAGTGAGGATATGGTTCATGTAAGCGTTTCAACAAGAGCGCTGCGTCAACCGACACCATACCGAATGCGGAGGGTCTTTGTGATGAAAAAATGGTCAATCGCGGCAGCTTCGCTCCTGATGCTGACGTTACCCCTGACGGCTTGCAGCAGCGGAGACGAGCCAAACGCGAACACGGCTTCCGGGACGCCGAACAACGCCGGTCAAGGCGAGGACGAGCAGGTCACGCTGAAATTCATGGGCTGGGAAGTCAGCCCGCTCGAGACGCAGAGCGTGAAGCACGGACTGGAGCAATTCATGAAGCAGAACCCGAATATTAAGGTCGAGTACACGACGATCCCCGGCGGCACGCAGTACGTCGCGAAGATGCAGGCGATGGTGCTCGGCGACGAAGCGCCGGACGTGTTCTTCCTGCAGAGCGATTACTACCACGACTTCGTGAAGCGCGACAGCCTGCTGGATATCACGGACCGCGTGACGAACGAAGGCATCGCCGCGGATCTCATCGATTCCGCCGTGAAGCTCAGCACCGTGGACGGCAAGTATTACGGGATCGAATCCTGCATCGTCGCGCCGGTGCTCTACTACAACAAGGACCTATTCGACAAAGCCGGCCTCGCGTATCCGCCAAGCGATCCGGCGAAAGCCTGGACATGGGAAGAATTCGCGGAGGTCGCGAAGAAGCTGACGGTTAAGAACGGCGACAAGGCCGAGCAGTACGGCGTCTTCGGCTTGGAGAACTACTACAATCTGATCGCGGCCGTGATGAGCAACGGCGGCGACTGGTTCACGGACGATCTGAAGCAATCGGCGATGAATACGGCGGAAGTGAAGGAAGTGCTGCAGGCGGTATCGGATTTGCGGAAGAAAGACGGCGTAAGTCCGGAAGGCAAGCTGCTGACGAACAGCGGGATGAGCGCCGCCCAAATGCTGCAGACCGGGAAGATCGCGATGCTCGCGGACGGATCGTGGGCGCTGCAGGAGCTGTCCGGCATGAAATTCAACGTGGGCGTCGGCGTGCTGCCGAAATTCGACGAAGCCGTGACCCACGGCCAGGCGCATCTGCACGTGGCATCGGCCAAGACGAAGCATCCCGAGGCCGCTTGGAAGCTGATCAAGTTCCTTTCCTCCGAGGAGTATCAGCTGCAGAACGTCAAGGCTGGATTATGGCTGCCGAACCATAAGTCGCTGTATACGGAGGAAGGGATTCAGAAATGGCTGACCGAGGGCGTTCATCCGGCAGGTTTCAAGGAGCTGATTCCGTACTTCACCTCCTCCCTTACTTATCCGTACGCCTTGCTCAGCAGCCAGAAGATCCAAGAGGATACGACGGCGGAGCTGGATAAGTTCTTCCTGAGCGATCAGCCGCTCGACCAGACGGTCCAGAATATCGAGAAGGTCGTCAACCAATCGTTAGCCGCTAACCAATAAAATGAATGGCAGTCCATCAGGAAGAGGGCCGCGCTCGCAGCGGTCCCTCCCGATGCCTGCTCCGGGGTGAGACAATGAAATCCTTACGACCTCTGCTCTACAAAGACGGGTTCTGGGCGCTGCTCATGCTGCTGCCGAACGTAGCCGGCTTCCTCATGTTCCTGCTGCTGCCGGTGCTGGCGACGTTCGCGATCAGCTTCTCCAGCTGGAATCTGTCCGATTCCTTCGCGTTCAACGGCATCGATAATTACAAGGAGCTCTTCCATGATCCCGTGTTCCGCCAGGTGCTCGGCAACACGCTATACTTCACCGCGGCCAGCGTGCCGATCGGGATCGTCATCTCGCTGCTGCTGGCGGTCTTTCTTAACCAAAAGCTGCGCTTCATTCGCTTCTACCGCGCGGCCTTCTTCATCCCGGTCATCTCGTCCATGGTCGCGGTGTCGGTCATTTGGCAATGGATCTACAATCCGGAATACGGCTTGCTCAACTATGCGCTTTCCTGGTTCGGCATCGACGGACCTGCCTGGCTGACCGATCCGAGCTGGGCGATGCCGACCGTGATCATAACGAGCATTTGGAAGAGTCTAGGGTTCAACATGCTTATTTTCCTCGCCGGCCTCCAGTCGATCTCGGACAGCTACTACGAGGCGGCGGATATCGAAGGAGCCAAGTGGTATTCGAAGTTCTGGCGCATCACGCTGCCGCTGCTGTCGCCGACGACCTTCTTCGTGACGGTCATGTCCATCATCAACTCGTTCCAAGTGTTCGACACTGTCTATCTGATGACGCAGGGCGGACCGGCAAGGTCCACCTCGGTGCTGGTCTACTATATTTTCCAGAACGCCTTCCAGTATTTCCGGATGGGATATGCGAGCGCGATGGCGTACGTGCTGTTCTTCATCGTGCTGTTGATCACGTTCATTCAATTTTGGCGCCAGAAAAAAGTTAGCGTCTACTAAGGAGGGGGCTGCCGTGAAGCCGCGCATATGGATGAAGCCGACGGCGCATCTCTTCTTGCTGCTCGGGTCGGTTATCATGCTATTCCCGTTTATTTGGTCCGTCTGCACGTCGCTCAAGAGCGTGAACGAGGTGTTCACGTATCCGCCCCGGTTCTTCGGGGAGGAGCTCAAGTTCTCGAACTACACGAACATGTCCGATCGCTTCCCGATCGTTCAGTTTTTCTTCAATACGCTCAAAATCACGGTCATCGTGGTCGTGAGCCAGCTCATCACCAGCTCTATGGCCGGCTATGTGTTCGCCAGGCTGCGGTTTCGGTTCCGGGAGGGGCTGTTCGGCCTCTACCTGGCTACGCTCATGGTGCCCGCTCAGGTCACGATGATCCCGACGTTCCTGCTGATGAAATATTACGGCCTGCTCGATTCGCACTGGTCGTTGATCCTGCCGTCGCTCGTATCGGCCTTCGGGACTTTCCTGCTGCGCCAATTTTTCTCCACGATCCCGGAAGCGCTCGAGGAAGCGGCCAAAATCGACGGCTGCACGCCGTTCGGCATCTACTGGCGCATTTTCATCCCATTATCGAAGCCGGCCTTGGCCACGCTCGGCATCTTCATCATGCTCGGCACGTGGAACGATTTCGTCAATCCGCTGGTGTACATCAATTCGATGAGCAAAATGACGCTCACCCTCGGCCTGGCCAACATGCAGGGGCTGTATTCGACGGACTGGCCGGCCTTGATGGCGGCGACCGTCCTGACCGTGCTGCCGATTCTGATCGTGTTCTTAAGCGCGCAGGATATATTCGTTCGCGGCGTTACGCTGTCCGGGTTGAAGGAAGGGTAGGGTAGCGGAGGCCGCCGATCCGTGACTCGATCGTCATGAAAGGGGGTGGGCTAAAGGATATCGGCGCTCTGCGGCTGCCTCTTCCGCAAGGGGAGCACCGACGGCACGCGCTGCATGGAAAGTTCGGCAACACATTACTCGCGGAGGTGCAATTGTGAAGAAAATCGTGGTTTACGCGTCATTAGCCGCCATGCTGGGCGGTCTGATCTCGGCATCGCCGGCGCATGCGGCATCCAATCTGACCGTGGATTTATCGAGCGTGATCGGGCCGGTTACGCACGGCTCGGCCGGCTCGCTCTATGGCGTGATCGAGAATCAGCCGGACAACAATCTGTTCCTCCCCTTGCGGGCCAAGGCTTATATCAACCCGGCCGTCGCCGGCTATCAGCAGCCATGGGGAGCCGTCATCCCGGTCGCGCAGCGGCTGGCGCCGTCCGGCAGCCAGGTAACGGTCCGTCTAGCCGACTGGTTCACCGGGTGGTACGACTATACGAACCTGCAGGATTGGTTCAACAAGATGACGACGACCGTGAACGACGTGAAGGCGGCGGGACTTGCGAACGTGTACGGCTACGAGCTATGGAACGAACCGGACGGCACCTGGAAAGGCAAATTCGTCGGCAATATCGATTATAGCGACAGCTATGTCGAGTATACCGTCAGCGTGCCGACGGCCAAAGCGTACGCGATCGCGATCCGGTATGCGAACGGCACGGGGGCGGCCTCTACGCATCAAGTAAGCGTGAACGGCGGGGCAGCCGTTACGGTCTCGTATCCGAATACGGGAGGATGGTTCGGCTCCGGCGCAGCGTCCACGCAGACGGTGACGCTCAACCTGCAGGCAGGCAGCAACAAGATCCGGTTCGCCAAAGGCAGCGTCGGTTATGCGGAGCATGATTACATCGATGTGACGGGCGCAAGCCCGGTCCGCTACGAAGCCGAGAATGCGACGGTCAACCGCAGCATCGTGCGCAACGGCGGCTACGCTTCCTCCAATGTGTCCGGCAACCTGACGTTCCGGGAGTTCTTCAGCCAGTCGCACAAAAAATTGAAGCAGCTCGATCCTTCAGCCAAATCGATCGGTCCTTCGCTCGCGGGTTATTCCCATGCCGCCATGCTGGATTTCATGACCTATCAGAAGGCGCAGAATACGCTTCCGGATATTACTTCATGGCATCAGCTGCTGAACGAGAATTTTACCGCCAATTACAATGATTATCGTGCGATCGAAGCATCGCTCGGCATTGCCGCGCGCCCGATCTCGATCAACGAATACAGCGGCGCCGGGTGGCTGGAGGACGAAGGGAAGCCAGGGGTCGTCGCGCCGCTGATTGCCAAGTTCGAGCGGCTGAAGATCGATACCGCGATGCAAAGCTATTGGGATGTACCGAATCCCGGCCGGTTGGGCACGCTGCTGGCGAGCAGCACGCAGCGCAACGGCGGCTGGTGGTTCTATAAGTGGTACGGCGACATGTCCGGGAACATGGTAAGCGTGACGCCGCCGAACGTGAACGACATCCTCGCGCTTGACGGGTTCGCCAACGTGGACGCGACCAAGAAGTATGCCAGCGTCTTGTTCGGCGGCGTGACGGACGGCTCCGTCAATGCCGTCATCAAGAACTTCCCGTCGTTCTTCGGCGGCAACGGCAGCAAGGTACACGTGCGCGTGGATTGGACGCCTTTCGTCAACCGGAGCACCGCCGTCAACTCGACCAAGACGCTGCTCGAAGGCGATTATACGATCAGCAATAATCAGATTACCGTCCCGATGAGCGGGCTGTACAACAATGATGGCTACCGCATCTCTATCACGCCGTACGGTCAGGCGACCAACGTATACGAAGCCGAGGATGCGGCGGTCAACCGGGCGAACATCGCCTCCGGCGGGACGGCATCGGGCGGCAAGTACGTCGCGCAGATCGACCATAGCGACAGCTATGTTGATTTCTACGTGAACGTGCCGACTGCGAAGACGTACACGATGACGATTCGGTACGCGAACGGCACGGGCGCGAACGCGACGCACAATTACGCGTACAACGGCGGCGGTTGGTCGACGGTTACGTATCCCGCGACGGGCGGCTGGGGACAATTCGGAACCGTGAACGTGAACGTGAATCTAACGGCCGGCGACAACATTATCCGATTGGCGAAAGGGAGCATCGGGTATGCGGAGCTGGACAGCATCACGTTGAATTAAGACGCATAACTACGCAGCAGCTATCAGCGCCGCCGGCCGTATGGCCGGCGGCGCTTTTGTCATCGGAGAAGGAGTCAAAATAACGCGATAAGTGGTCAATATCGCGTCACCGTTCTTGCCCCGCATTCACATATCCTGAGAGAGAAGGGTGCGAACGAGAGGCCCGGAAGGGAGGTCAATCGTAAACCTTAATCGGATGGTGTTCGCATACCAATCCGCGCATAACTAACGGATGGAGGTCCATGTATGATGCACAAACGAAGAATGACCGTCACGCTAGCTTTGGCGCTGCTGCTGCTCGTCGCCGCGGGAATGCCGATGTTCGCCGGGACGGGCGCGGCCGCGCCGGTCAGCCTGCTCAACGGCGTGCAATTCAAGACCACGGACGGCCAAGCGCTGCATGCGCACGGCGGCGGCGTCATCAAGGTCGGGAGCTACTATTACTGGGCGGGGGAGAATCGGGACGGTACCAATTATGTCTCCCTCTATCGCTCGACGGATTTGAAGAATTGGTCGTTCCGGGCGCATATTCTATCGAAGTCTTCGGCCTCTGAGCTGGCGACGGCCAACATCGAACGGCCGAAAATCATTTATAATGCCGCCACGAACAAATACGTGCTGTGGGCGCATAAGGAGAACGGCGTCGACTACGGAGAAGCGCGGGTCGCCGTCGCCTCTTCGACCAACATCGAAGGGCCTTATACGTATCACGGGAGCTTCCGACCGCTTGGGTACGACTCCCGCGACATGACCGTATACAACGATAACGGCACCGGCTACCTGATCTCGGCGACGAAGGTGAACGCGGATCTGAACATCTACAAGCTGACGCCGGATTTCCTCGGCGTCGAATCTTTGGTGACGACCTTGTGGCCTGGGCAATACCGGGAGGCGCCGGCGATCTTCAAGCGAGGCTCCACGTACTTCCTCCTGACCTCCGGCGCGACGGGCTGGAATCCGAATCAAGCCAAATATGCGACGGCCTCGAGCATTACCGGAACGTGGAGCGCCTTAGCGAACTTCAGCGACGCGACGACTTACGGTTCGCAGTCGACTTACGTGCTGCCAGTCGAAGGCTCGAGCACGACCTCGTATTTGTATATGGGCGATCGCTGGGCGGGGGCATGGAGCGGGCCGGTGAACGACTCGAAGTACGTGTGGCTGCCGTTGACGTTCCCGACCTCGACGACGCTCGCCATGACCTGGTATCCGAAACTCAATATCGACGCGGCGACCGGAGAGGTGAGCGGCGTGCCGTTCGCGATTGACACGAACGCGTATTACGAAATCGTCAGCCGGAAGAGCAACAAGCTGTTGAACGTACGAGGCAGCTCGCTTGCGAACGGGGCCGACGCCGAACAACTGACCGATGCGAATCTGTCCAGCCAGCAATGGCGATTCGTCGACGCGGGCGGCGGTTATTACAAAATCCAAAATCGCGCCAGCGGCCTCATCCTCGGCTTAACGAACGGCAATACAGCGGACGGCACGATCATCGAACAATGGACGGACGGCGGATATACGAACCAGCAGTGGCAGCCCGTCCATGCGGGCGGCGGGTTCTTCAAGCTGAAGAACCGGGCATCCGGCAAACTGATCGATGTCTCTTCCGGTTCGCTGGACGACGGGGCGAATGTGATCCAATGGACGGACAACGGCGGCGCCAATCAGCAGTGGCAGATCGTCGAGGCGAATTAGCAGGCAAGCCAGTAGGGGCGCTCCGTTATCGGAGCGCCTCTTTTTGCATCATCGACAAAGACGATGCCCGCCGGTTCACCTTTTACTTACAATCCTCCGGCTTGATCGTATATACTGGTAAAGCCATATCACATATTAGGAGCTGTCTGACGGACCATGATCAAAAAAGAAATCGCGCACATTCGCAAGCAATTCAAGCTGGATCACGATTTGCTCAATAATTACGACATTCTCAACGTGTATATTATGAAAGACAGCAGCGAGATCTATCATTGGGAGCGTCAGCCGTTCGCCCTGGTGGACCGAGAGAAGCAGGAGCTGCATATGGGCAACTTCAAGAAGCTGTTGTCCGGCGAGCTGGGCCAGAAGCTGTTCGAATTAAAGTTTCATGATACGGTGGAAGAGGGCGAACCGACAATGGTGCTGCTCCACCAAGCGCTCATCACCGGCGATCCGGAGGAGTGGCAGGACCTGATGCTTCATCTCGTGGCGAAGATGATCAAGGATCGAAAATACGAGAAGGACACGGTCGTCACGTTCATCCGCGGACAATATTTCCGGCCGACCAAGAGCCGCAACGACGAAGCAGAGGAGACCGGGAAGGACGAGATGTTCGCGCACCCGTTCATCCTGTGCAGCGTCAATTCCACGGAGCAGCAGCGGAAGACGCTCATGTTCGATTATGTCGAGCGCGAGTTCAAATACAACGTCTTCGTCGATCCGATCATCAAATTAAGCACGCCGGAGCAAGGGTTCTTCTACCCGAGCGTGACGGATGGCTATTCCGACATTAACCGGGTGCTGTATTGCTCGGGCAAAGCCAATGAGCCGAATTTGCATTTCGTCGAGCAGGTGCTCAATGCCGAGCCGACCGTGACGGCGCTGGAAGAGCGGACGATTTTCGAGGATATCGTGAAGGAAGTCGCAGGCGAGACGCTCGACGCGAGCACGATCGCGTCCGTGTACGAGGAGATCAACCGGGTCGTCGAATCGCACGAGACGGAGGAACCGCCGACGCTCGACTTCAAGGACGTGGAGCGGCTGCTGACGGCGAGCGGCGTGGAGGACGTGACGAGCGAGAAGGTGGAGCAGGCGTTCCAGACGGTCGTCGACGACCGCAATTACGAGATCAAAGCGAGCAGCGTCGTGCCGAAGTTCACGTCCAAATCGATCCGCATCGATACGAAGATCGCTACGATCACGGTCAGCCCGCAGGATTTGAAGCATGTCAAGCAGGTGAATTTCCAAGGCCGGAAATGCTTGTTGATCGAAGTGGACGAGGATGTCGCGATCGAAGGCTTCACGCTGGCGACGGAGAACTTATAGCATTCGTCGGGCCCTCTCTATCTGGAGAGGGTCTTTTCGCGTTTGTCATTATTCTCCTGCGATACGCGCGCTTGAAAAATAATGGAACATTCATGCGGAAACAAACGTCATTAAAGTAACGCGTGACTATAGCTGAACAAACACCAGAACGAGACTGCCGGCATAAATCGGTAGGGTAACTGGTGGCACTAGCACCGAATGGAACTTGGTACTTAAAAGGAGGATCAGGACGCATGCGAGAAGAACAGGAAATATTCGCGGGTAAAGGATTTAACAGGTCGTACGCAATCGCTATCGGTCTGCCGATTTTGAATATGAGGGGCAGCATATCGCGTGAAAGTGGCCAACTACCGTTTCCGTGGGTGTCAACGGGCATCAAGATTGATAAAGAACAGATGTTGGAAACCGTTATGAAGCAGAAGACGCTCGAGGATTTGTTCAAGATGCAATTCAGTAAGGAGGAAATGACCGACCGCAATTTGGTTGTTGGCTGTTATGAATACAAGGCTCCGAATGACAAGGACCAAATAACGCTATATGCGCTGGTTTCATTGAAGGCATTTCTCGCGAGATACGGCGATGAACGGGCATCGGAGATTCTGACGCGAGTGGGCTGCGCATTCGAGGAGATTATGGCGGAATGCGATGAAGCCATTGAAGAACACTATGCCGTGTTGCGTCAGGCACTTCATAAGAAGCATCTGAGAGAAAAATATGACATCGTTTACGAGTGGGTTGAAGTGGAGGGGCAAAAGCCGTACATAAACAGATACACCAAATCGGGGTATAAGAAGATTGAAGCTGAATCATTCGAAAAGTTGACCAAACTCTACGAAGAGCAACGGAAGAAGGATGCAAAGAAGACGTTCTCGACTCTGGAGCCGTTAGAAGCATTCATGCAAGCATAAGAAAACCGCCCCTTCACCGGGCGGTTATTCAATATTTCATCGAACGAAGATTCGAGGAATAACCAGCCATAGAGAAGATTCTCGACAGTCGCATCTGGCAGTGTATTTAGCCGGCTTCTACTTCATTGCTGTGCTTCTGTATTAATACTTTGGTGGTTTTGGCACGTTGAACCGAGACGTAGCAACCTCATTCCTGGAAGGAGAGTTGTCTGTTTTCCGCTACATCAATTCCTTGTCCCGCCAGCCTGTTGACGATATTGAACCAATCGTGATTAATGGATGGCACTCTTGCGAAAAAGGCAACTTGGGTTACGCTTTAACACGAACTGACGATGGAGTTATAGGGGAACGTTCAATAACAAAAAGCGAGCACGCCGAGGCGTTGCTCGCTTTTTCATTTGGTGAAAATGCAGCTTACTGAGAAGATGATTATGGAGGTAGGTAGATAGGGGGCTAAAGAATCTTGACGATCGGTAGGGAGCGGGATACCATGAGGAGGGTTATCCCTATTACTGGAAGCTATCCTTTCCTCAGATCGATCGCGTACAGCCAAGAAGTTTCATCGTGCCTATTGCATGCAACGCCTCGGGAAGCGATGATGCGAGTAAAACGTTATTTGAAGCATATCCGTGCCTCTTCTACGGCGGAAGGCATCCAGGAGGTATCCGGTTGAGAAACTACTTGCTGCGCTTGTTATCATACAGCCTTATATTAGGTATACTTCCTTCTGTTCTGATCGGCATCCTCTCGTATTCCATTGCCTCGGGGGACATCGAGAAGAAGGTCAAGGACGTCAATATGCAGTGGTTGGCACAGACGCAGCTGCGCGTGGAGCAGATGCTCAAATCGATCGAGAAATCCGCGACGCAGCTGGCCAACTCCTCGCTGGTGAAGGCATCGATGAACATCAATTACGGCTCGGAGGATTTCGAATCCGTTCGCGAGCTTTCCAAGGAAATGTACAATTTGCAGTCCAGCGACGTCGTGATCACGCAAGCATATCTTGTGAACTTGAACAAAAACTGGGTGCTCAACTTGAACGCGCTGAAGCCTTTGAGCCAGTTCGAGAATCAGGAGGAGTTCAGACGCTACGCGAAAGAGCCCAAGAGCATCCTGTGGTATACCGGTCTCGCGTCCTCGAACGGGGATTTCGCCGAGCCGGTGCAGTCTGTCACGATGGTGCACAAAATCCCGATCCTGCCGCAGACGAATCAGCCCCAAGGCTTGCTCGTCATCCGCATCGTATCGTCCGAAATTAAGAATGCGCTTACATTTACGAATGCACAAAACTCAAGCTATGTGATGGACCGTTCCGGAGCGGATATTCTGGGCACCGAAACGAATCGGGACTCCTACAGGGAAGTCAATCGCGCCGTCGCCGAACGGCTGGCCGACCGGTCCGCGCAGCCTTCCGGCTTGTTCAATATGAAGGTGGACGGAGAGGAGGTCGCCGTTCTCTACCGCGCATCCGCCTTCAACCGTTGGACGTACGTATCGGTCGTCTCGATCGGGGAGCTTAAGAAAGAGACGCAGAAAATCGCGGAGTTGACCGTTATGGTGTGCGCGGTCATCCTGCTCGTCGTACTGCTCGCCGCCTTATATGGCAGCCGGCGGATGTACCGGCCCATCGGTCATTTGTTCGAAGTGGCGCGAGGATTGGGCGGGCACGGCCATGAACAGTCGATTCCGTCGAAGCGGGATGAACTGGCCTTTATTAAGCACAGCATGGAATCGCTTGCCGTATCGCGGGAACGCGTGGAGCAGCAGCTGCTCGGCCAAGCGAGCCACTTGAAGGATTTCTTCGTCTTCAAGCTGTTCGCCGGGCAGATCACGGAGAACGATTATATGTACCGCTCGGCGATGCACGATTTCCCCGCCGGCTGGAAGCGGCTGGGCGTCCTCGCGCTGCAGATCGACAATCTGCAGGCAACCCGGTACGAAGAGGAGGACCGGGAGCTGCTTCTCTACGCCGTCGGCAATATCGTGCAGGAGGTCATTCCGGCATCGGTCCGCTTCGCGCCGATTACACTCAACCAATCGCAGGTTACGCTGGTTGTCACGGATCTCGAGGAGCCCGAAGCGGTCCAGCGGCGCTTCTACGAGCTGGCCGAGGCGATCAAGCGGAACGCGGAGCAGGTGCTGCAGCTCAATGTAAGCGTTGGCATTAGCAACCCGTTCCTGCATTTGACGGATACCGTCCAAGCGTTCGGGGAATGTTTGACGGCGCTGCAGGCCAGGATCAAGCTGGGGCCGGAAATTATCGTCCACTACGGAGACGTCGCGAACAGTCCCGGCGCCGAGCATGTGGAATATTCGCATCTGAAGGTGCTGGAGGAGCGCCTCGTCTACGCGATCCGGGAATTGCAGCCGGAGCAAGCCGCCGACGTATTCGGGCAATATTTGAACGCGCTGCTGTATAAGGACGGCTGCTTGCAGGAGCATCAGATGCTGCTGCTCCAGCTGGTATCCCGGCTGCTGCAGCTTGTCCAGGAGCAGGGCATCCGGGTGAACAGCGTGCTGGCGGACGCGGGCGCGATGAAGCGGCTGCTGCAGCTGCAGACCCGCGAAGAAATCATGCATTGGTTTACGTGCAAACTGTTCAAGCCCATGATTCGGATCTTATCGGAGAAGGCCGACAGCCAGTTCGTGAAGATCGCGGACCGATTGGTGAAATTGATCCAGGAGCAGTATGACCGGGAGATTACGCTGGAGTCGTGCTCGCAGCTCTTGAACTATCACCCGGTCTATCTGAGCCGCATCTTCAAGCGAGAGATCGGCGTTCCGTTCAGCGAGTACCTCATGGATTACCGGATGAAGATGGCCAAGGTCATGCTGGAGACGACCGAGCTGAAAGTATCGGAGATCAGCGAGAAGCTTCATTATAACAATGTCAGCTCGTTCATTCGCGGCTATAAGAAAATCTATAACATTACGCCCGGTCAATACCGGGAATCGATGTCGAAGGAGAGCACGGTATGATCAAAGGCTCCGCCGTCTTGCTTGCCCTCATGCTCTTGGCCTGCTCCATAACCTCGTGCGCGCCGTTCAGCGCGGATGAAGCCGAACCGGGCGCCGAGACGTTGTACTTGCCGATCGGGGCAAGCCTGGTCGGCGAGCTCCCGCCCAGCAATAACGAGGTGGAACAAGCGATCGAAGCGTATACGAACACGGATATGCAGATTCAATGGATCCCGCTGTCCGCCTACGACGACAAGGTGCGATTGATGATCGCGTCCGGCGAGCTGCCCAAGCTGATCAAGCTGAGCAATTCGCCGACGTACTTGGCTTCCTTGAAGGCCGGCCAATTCTGGGAGATTGGCCCGATGCTCCAAGATTATCCGAATTTGGCGGCGCCGGATCCGCGTTATTACGACCACATTGCCGTCGGGGGCAAAATCTACGGCATCCCGTTGTTTCGCGATCTCGGCCGCGCGGTCATCCAGTACCGGAAGGACTGGTTCGACCGGTTAGGTTTGTCGGTACCGGTCACGCTCGAGGACTGGTATCGGGTGATCCGCGCGCTTGCGCTCGAAGATCCGGATGGCAACGGCAAGCACGATACGTACGGGATGGTGCTCGAGAAGCGCTATAATCAGGACGCCAGCTCGCTGTTGACCCGGATCTCCGTCTCCCAAGGCGGTCCCAACAAGTGGAAGGTCGAGGCGGGGCGATTCACGCCGGAATTCATGACCGAACCGTTCTTCGAGACGATGAAGCTGTTCAGGCGACTGTACGAGGAGCAGCTGATCAATCTGGATTTTACGCTGGTGGATACGATCGAGACGTCGAAAATCTACGATTCCGGCCGCGCGGGCATCGTCGTCAACGGAGGGAACGCCCAGACGTGGCAGGATAAGCTGGTCAAGTCCGTCCCCAATGGGACGGTGGACGTTGCGCCTCTGACGGGACCAAGCGGCGTCCGGCTGCCAGGCGAGCCGGGGAACGCGGGCTTCCTGGCGATTCCGAAGGACGCCGTGCAGGCGGAGAGCGAGGTGAGGCGTATTCTGAAGTTCCTGGATATGCTGCTCGCCCCTCCGATGCAGACCGTGATCTCGCACGGCATCGAGAACCGCCATTGGGCGGCGAAGGGGGAGTATTCCGAAGTGTTGAACCGCACCTTGAGCCTGAAGGAGGTCAAGCCTTACCGGGATATTCTGCCGAACTTCGGCGAGGATCTGGCTGACATCCAGCCGGTTCGTCAGCCGGACCTATTCCTTAAGAATCAGCGCATTGGGGCCATGTACCGATCGTATCTCGTCATGAACCCGGCGCTTACATTGGATTCCTACACGAACGAAGAGCGAGGCAAAGAGCTGGACATTCTCATTACCGATGCGCAGACCCGGTACATTATGGGCCATCTGGACGAGGCGGGGTGGCAAGCGGAAGTGGAGAAGTGGCGGCAAGCCGGCGGCGACCGGATGATTGCGGAATACGAAGAAGCGTATAGGAAGGACATCCATTCGTAAGCGCGAAGCGCGGCGGTGATCACACAGATCACTGTCGCGCTTTTTTTATTGCATAGGAAATGATGCTCCAAAAAAGAAAAAACGTAAAGCGTGTCCGCCAAGCGGACGTAAGCGAGGGTCGGCACGCAAGCCAGATAACACCTCGAACAGACGAGTCACCACCCCAAGGCAAAACGTCACGAACGAAGCTCGAACGAAAGCTTTGTCCAACGGACAATCGCGGGCTCACCCCGAAAGGACACATCGAAGACGGCCGCGTAGAAGGCACGCTTATTTCGGGAGTCCAGAGGGACGAATCCCTCTGGTTCCCCTCAGCGGAGGGGGAAGGGGGAGGGAGCAAGAAGGGGGAGGGAGCAAGAAGGTGAGGGAGCAAGGAGGGCGGTGGAGGCGAAAACAACGGGTTAACAAGGGCGGAGCCCTTCAGGTTCACCAGGTACACCAGGTTATCCGATGCACATCGGAAAGTTGCCCCATGTTTACGCCACGCGGATACATGCGGATACCAGTCATCAGGTTGCGCCAGCCCTATAGTCGGTCATCTGCTGACGATCTAATAATGGGAGACAGAACGATAAAGGAGGTAGCGAGAAATGAAGCAAGACGTCGTTGCTTCGGCGGGCCCTCCCGCATTAGGGGGCGCGGATGGCAAGTCCGGCAAGCTGCTGAAGGATCTCATTCGGGACAAGTGGTTATATATGATGCTGCTTCCCGGAGTGCTGTTTTTTCTCATATTCAAGTACGTGCCGATGTACGGGCTATTAATGGCGTTTCAGGATTACAAGCCCTTCACCGGCTTCATGAACAGTCCATGGGTCGGATTCAAGCACTTCGAGCGTTTCTTCTCCGAGCCGCAATTCGGCATGCTGTTCCGGAACACCGTCATCCTGGCGATCTACAACCTGGTCTTCTTCTTCCCGCTGCCGATCATCCTGGCGCTCATGATGAATGAAGTCCGGCACGCCAAGTTCAAGAACTTCGTGCAGACGCTGGTGTACATTCCGCATTTCGTCTCTTGGGTGGTCGTCGTCGGCATCTTCTATATGCTCTTCACGACCGAGAACGGCATCATCAACGAGCTGCTCGATCGGTTGACCGGCGACAAAATCGCGTTCCTGCTCGAGCCGGAATGGTTCCGGACGATGATCATCTCCCAGTCGATCTGGAAAGAAGTGGGCTGGGGAACGGTCATCTTCCTGGCCGCGCTGGCGGGCGTGGACCTGCAGCAGTACGAGGCGGCGCGGATCGACGGAGCCGGCCGCTGGCGCCAGCTGTGGCATATTACGCTGCCGGCGATTCGCAGCACGATCATCATTTTGTTCATCCTTCGCTTAGGCAACTTCCTGGATTCGGGCTTCGAGCAGATCTTCCTCATGCTGACGCCGACGAACCGCGAGGTGGGCGAAGTGTTCGATACCTATGTGTACACGAAAGGCATGACGCAAGCGCAGTACAGCTACAGCACGGCCGTCGGATTGTTCAAATCGGTCGTCGGCCTCGTGCTCGTCCTGGGCGCCAATTGGCTGGCGAAGCGGTTCGGGGAAGAGGGCGTGTACTGATGCCGCCGATCAAACAGAAAGGAGCAATGTCGTGATGACGCAAGATAAAACGCTCGGCAATCGCATCTTCGATGCCACCAACGCCTTCACGCTGCTCGTGATTGCGCTCGTCTGCGTGCTGCCGTTCGTCTACGTGACGGCAATCTCGTTCACCAGTCCCGCGGAGGTGGCCAAGGGCGGCTTGATGCTGTGGCCGAAGGAGTGGTCGCTGGCCGCCTACCGCTACATTTTCTCCACCGATACGTTGTTCCGGAGCATGCTCGTCTCCATCTATATCACGGTCGTGGGGACGCTGATCAACCTGTTATTCACGTCGCTGATGGCTTATCCGCTGGCCAAGACCCACTTGCGGGGCAGACAGACGATTCTGCTCGGCGTGCTCATTACGATGCTGTTCAGCGGCGGAATGATCCCGACGTACTTCGTCGTGAAGGAGCTCCACTTGACCAACACGTTATGGTCGCTCATGCTCCCCGGGGCGATCAGCGCCTTCAACCTGATCGTGCTCAAAAATTTCTTCCAGCAAATCCCCGACGGACTGGAGGATTCGGCGCGGATCGACGGCTGCAACGACGTCGGCGTGCTGTTCCGGATCGTGCTGCCGTTGTCGCTGCCGGCCATGGCCACCTTCGGGCTGTTCTACGCCGTCGGCCACTGGAATCAGTTTTTCAACGCCATTCTGTACATCAACGACAACCGTCTGTATCCGATCCAAGTGCTGCTGCGGCAGATCGTCATCTTGTCCCAGAGCAGCATCGGCGACACGTCGATCGAACAGACGGAGATCCAGCCGCTGACGATCCGGATGGCCGTCATCGTGTTCGCGACCGTCCCGATTTTGCTTGTTTACCCGTTTCTGCAGAAGCATTTCGCCAAAGGGGTCATGCTCGGTTCGGTTAAAGGCTGAACGTCTCGAAGGTTAAGGGAACGGCCGCGTTTCGCTATGAAGTCCGAGGCCGCCCGCGCGCGGAGACGGATTTTCCATAGATCATATTCAGAATGATCAAATGACGGAGGGGTTAACGTATGGGAAAAAAAATAGCGCTCGCCTTGGGAAGCGCGCTGCTCGCAAGCACCGTGTTGTCCGCCTGCAGTTCCGACACGAGCAACAATGGTCAGTCCACGAACGGCAACGCGCCGGCGACAGGCAACAATCAAGCGCCTGCACAGGAGGAGAAGCCGCTCGAAATCACGTTCGCTTCCCACCTCCCCGGCGAAGCGCCGGCGGAAGACAATCCGTTCGAGCAAGCGCTGGAGAAATACACGAACACGAAGCTAACGATGCAGTGGATTCCGAATTCGGGCTACGACGACAAGATCAACGTCATGATCGCCTCCGACGAGCTGCCGACAATCGTGAAGGTCAGCTATGTGCCGAATATCATCAGCACGATGCAGAACGATATTTTCTGGGAGATCGGCCCCTATCTGAAGGATTACAAGAACCTGTCTGCGCAGCCGGAGACGTATTACAACAACATCAAGGTAGATGGCAAGCTATACGGCATCCCGGTGTTCCGGCCCGTCGGCCGCGCGGTGCTGCATTACCGCAAAGACTGGTTCGACGCGAAGAGCCTGACCGTGCCGAAGACGCTCGACGAGTGGTACAACGTCATGAAAGCGGTAGCCGAAGGCGACCCGGATCAGAACGGCAAGCGAGACACCTACGGCATGATGCTGGACAAAAATTACAACCAAGGCACCGCCTCCATGTTAACCCGGCTTAGCGTCTCGCAAGGCGGACCGAACAAATGGAAGGTGGACGATCAAGGCCAGTTTACGCCGGAATTCATGACGGACGAATTCTTCCATACGATGAAGCTGTTCCGACGGCTGTACGAGGAGAAGCTCATCAATCAGGATTTTGCGGTGAGCGATGCGACCACGATCGACAAGGCGTACGAATCCGGCCGCGTAGCGGTTCGTATCTCCGGCGGCAACGCGCAGTCGATGCAGACGAATCTGGAGAAGGTCGTGCCGACGGCCGTGATGGATGCGGTAGGCCTGGAAGGACCACAGGGCATCCGGGTGCCGGGCGAGAACGGCAACGCGGGCATTTTGACCGTGCCGAAGTCGTCGGTCAAGAGCGAAGAGGAGCTGAAGCGGGTGCTCGCGTTCCTGGACCAACTGCTCGACAAGGAAATGGTCAATCTCATCAATAAAGGGATCGAAGGCAAGCACTATAAAGTGGAGGGCGACGTGACGGTTCCGCTCGACAAGGACGCCGACGCCAAGGAAGTGAAGCCATACCGCGACGTGCTGCTCCAACGCGGCGAAGCGTACAACATGGACCGTCCGATGCAGCAGACGCCGTTGTTCAAGAAGAATAACGAGATCGTCACGGAGAACGAGAAGCACGCGGTGCCGAATCCGGCGCTTACGCTGCTGTCGGCGACCTACACCGACCGCGGCGCCGATCTGGAGCTGATGATCACCGACGCCGAGACGAAATTCATCATGGGCAAGATCGACGAAGCCGGCTGGCAGGCAGAGGTCGAGAATTGGAAGAACGCTGGCGGGGCGCAGATGATGGAGGAGTACAAGGAAGCGTATTTGAAGGTGCAGCCATAGTTTGATATTCGCAGACTTTCGTCAACAGGGCGAGAACTGGCTTATTCGTAGTCGCGTCCCGCGAGCTCGGGACGCGGCGCCGGTCCTCCATCCCGCAGTGAAGGATTCCTATTCGCCGCAAAGTGCGATTACCGCTTTCCCCTGCGGAGTTCGAAGGTGCGCGGCGTCTCCAAAAATGGTAACGCTTACAAGATAGGGCCCGGATGTGGACATTGAAAGGAGGGATGCTTAGCGAAAGCAGCCCAGCTAAAGCGATCAGCTAAGCGAGACAAAACAAAAACAGAGGAGGATTTACGTTGCTGAAAAAAATGGTTCCTTTGACCTTGGCCGTCTCCATGGTATCCAGCCTGCTGACCGGCATCGCGGCGGCCGACGCGCCGCAGCCCGCGGCGTCAACGCTTCTGCCGGCTTTCCCCGGCGCCGAAGGCGGAGGCATGTATACGACCGGCGGACGCGGCGGCGAGGTCTACGAAGTGACGACGCTTGCGGATTCCGGACCAGGCTCGCTGCGCGAAGGCGTCGCCAAGAGCAATACGACGATCGTCTTCCGCGTCGGCGGCACGATTCACCTGCAATCGCCGCTGAAGATAACAGGTTCCAATTTGACCATTGCCGGGCAGACGGCGCCGGGAGACGGGATCACGGTATCCGATTACGCCACTTATTTCGAAGCCGACAACCTCATTGTTCGCTATATGCGATTCAGACTCGGGGACCGCTATCCGAGCGAGGACGACGCGTTCGGCGGCCGCTATCATAAGAACATCATCATCGATCACAGCTCGTTCAGCTGGTCCGTGGACGAAGTGCTCAGCATGTATGTCAACGAGAATACGACCGTCCAATGGTCGATCATCTCCGAGAGCATGCTAATGACCTCCCATCAGAAGGGCCGTCATGGCTACGGCGGCATCTGGGGCGGGAATAATGCGTCGTTTCATCATAATCTCATCGCGCACAACGTGAGCCGCAATCCGCGTTTTGCCGGATCGCCTGGTTTTCCGATTGATATGTACAACAATATCATCTATGATTGGGGCTTCTTCTCCGCCTATGGAGGCGAGGAGGGCAACTACAATTTACGCGACAACTACTTCAAATACGGACCGAGCACATGGCGTTCCGTGCGCGACCAAGTTTTCGTCGGCGTGAGCGCGAATACGCGAATATACATCGGGGGCAACGTGATGGACGGTTCGCCGGAGGTGACCGCGGATAATTGGAAGGGCGTCGGCGACGTGGCGAACCCCGCGTCCAAGCTGAGCGAGGCCGTCCAGATGCCGAACCCCTCCAACCCCGAAACCGCGGAGGCGGCTTACGAGCATGTGCTCGCCTCTGCCGGCGCGACGCTGCCGAAGCGGGACGCGATCGATGCCCGGGTTGTGCAGGAGACGAAGGACCGCGCCGGCCGACATATCAACTCCCAGAAGGAAGTCGGGGGCTATCTCGAATTTCCGGCGACGGTATCGCGGCAGGCGGACGATGACCACGACGGCATGCCGAACGAATGGGAGCTGGCGAATGGCTTGAATCCGGCCGACGCTTCGGACCGCAACGGCATTCATGCGTCCGGTTATACGAACCTGGAAGTCTACTTGAACGGCATGACGGGCAACGGCTCGCTGAATCCGAAGGCGGCCATCACGTCCCCGGCGGATCATACGACGGTTACGGAAGGATCCACAGTCAATATAAGCGCGACGGCAACCGATCCCGACGGCAAAGTGGCCAAGGTGGAATTTTACGCAAACGATCAGAAGCTGGGCGAAGATACGACTGCTCCTTATACGTTCGAATGGAAAAACGCGCAGGATGGCAGTTATTATGTGACGGTTCGCGCGATCGACGACACGGGCACGGCGACGCAGTCCAGCAACGTCGGGATTCACGTGAACAAGATGGGCAGCACCGAACCTTGGAAGTCGGCCGACGTCGGGACGCCGGGGATCAAAGGCCACACCCAGCTGGGCGAGAGCGCCTCGGATGTGACTGTCAAGTCGGCGGGCGATATCGGCGGCACGGCGGATCATTTCCATTATGCGTATCAGAAGCTGACAGGCAACGGCGAGATCGTCGCCCAAGTCCAGCGCATTACGGCGACGGACGACGAGGCGGAAGCCGGCGTCATGATTCGGGACGGCTTGGATCAGAGCGCCAAATTCGTCTCGCTGATGGCCTCCTACGTGAAATATGGCAAAAAGAGCATCGTGCTGAAGCGGCAATCCGAAGGCGGCCAAGCGCAGCGAGTCGAGCCCGAAGCGTTCATCAACACCCCGTATTGGGTAAAGCTCGTTCGGTTAGGAAACCAATTCACGGCGCTGGCCTCTAGCGACGGCACGGGTTGGACGGTCGTGGATTCCTCCGAGATCCCGATGGGGGAGACGGTCTATTTCGGCTTGGTGGCGGATGCTTCCAAGTCCGACGACGACGTGAACAAATACAATGCGTCCGTATTCTCGAACGCGGCCGTGAAGGCGCTCGATGCGGATTATCCATTGGCTCCAACCGGTGTTCAGGCGATGGCAGGCATCAAATCCGTGAACCTGACCTGGAACGAAGTACAGTCCGCGGCAGGCTATAACGTCTACCGCAGCGAAATTCCGGGAGGACCGTTCGCCCAGATCGCGACTGGTGTGACGGCGACGACGTACGCGGATGCCGGTCTTGCGCCGGGTATGACGTATTACTATTACGTGACCGCGCACAACGCGAAAGGCACGAGCTTCAACTCGGACGTCGTCAGCGCGGTGGCGGAAGGCGATCCCGAGACGCTCTATATGATGGACGATGATTTCGAGGACACGGCGATCGACGCGACGCCGGAAGGGTATACGTTCGCGCCCGTGCCCCCGGATGCCGAACATAAGGTTGTCGCCGCTGCGATTCCGGCAGGCACGACGGGGAATGCCTCTGCGCAAGCGCTGCTGTTGTACGACAACGCGGTCGGCAGCACCGAGCTGTTCCGCAAATTCGCGCCGCAGACCGGCAAGTTCGTGTTCGAGGCGGATGTGACCTCGCCGGGCTGGCCAGGTACATCTACCGTGCTGAATTTGCAGGATGAGAACGGCACCAAGACGGCGCTCTCCATCCAGCTTCGCAAGCCGACCGCGCCTGCGGCGGAACCGAATTACACGCTGGTCTATAAGCGCAACGGCGCGGATGTGAAGTTGGTCGACCCGCCTGCCAATAACCACTGGATCAACCTGAAGATCGTGGCAAACGTCGCGGCCCAGACGGCCGACATCTTCATCGATAACAAGCTGGCGGCGGACGATGCGCCGCTCGAAGCGGATTTCCGGACGCTGGGCATCGGCCGCATCTCGGCCAAGACGCCGGGCACGGGCAAAGGCACGATTTATTATGACAACGTAAAGCTGTATGTCGAGCCGGTCGAAAGTCCGAACGGACTGTCCGCGCTTCCGGGCAACGGTAAAGTCCAGTTGGCTTGGACGGCGGCCGACGGCGCGTCCACGTATTCGATCAAGCGGGGGACGTCGGACGGAGGCCCCTACGAAGAGATCGCAGTAGGCGTGACAGGCGTGACGTATATCGATGAGACGGTGCAGAACGATACGACCTACTATTATGTCGTAACGGCGGTCGGCACCACGGGCGAGAGCGCGCCTTCCAATCAAGCCGTCGTGACGCCGTCCACCGCTGCCGTTAAGCCGGCGGCGCCTACAGGACTTGCGGGTTCTCCTCGCAGCGCGCAGACCGATCTGCAATGGCAGGCGGTCGATCATGCGATACACTACACGGTCAAGCGAAGCGCCAATCCCGAAGGACCCTTCGCGACTGTCGCATCCAACATCGCCTCAACGACGTATCGGGATGGCGGATTGGACAACGGCACGACGTACTACTATGTCGTATCCGCGTCGAGCATCGGCGGCGAGAGCGACAATTCCGCTTCGGTCGCGCTCACGCCGGCTGCGGCGCTGAATACGCCGGTCGTCGGCGCGAGCGCGGATGCAAGCGGCATTCAATTGACGTGGGAGAGTGTGACGGGCGCCGCATCGTATGAAATTAGCCGCGCGGAAGCGCTCGGCGGTCCATATGCAGTGATTGCGGAGAATGTGATCGGTACCGCGTATGCAGATAATGGACTTGCGGACGGCAAGCCTTATTACTATAAGGTTACCGCGGTGAACGACGTCTCGCGCAGCTTGCATGCCAAGCCCGTCGGCGCGCGCTTCGTCGCGAATGGCGACTTGCCCGCGGTTCCGTCCGAACTGGCCGCTGCGCCGGGAGATGCCAGCGTTTCCTTGCGATGGGGAGCGGCTGCCGGCGCGTCTACCTATACCGTGAAACGCGGCGAATCGCCTTCCGGCCCGTTCGCGGTCATCGCGAGCGGTCTGACGGAAGCGGCGTTCACGGATTCGGACTTGGTGAACGGCACGGCTTACTATTATATGGTCTCAGCCTCCAACGCGGCGGGCGAAGGCGGATCGTCGGTTATCGTTCGCGAAGTGCCGGCTCCGGTCTTAACAGTGGCGGCCGATGGCAGCGGACAGTATGCCAAAGTACAGGATGCGATCAATGCCGTGCCGAACAACAGCGCGTTGCCGACGATCATCCGAATCAAGAACGGCACCTACCGCGAGAAGTTGGACCTCTCCTCCGCCAAGACGAATGTGCGCATGATCGGCGAGAGCAGGGAAGGTACGATTCTCATCTACGGCGATGCCGCAAGCACGCTGGATTCGAACGGGAACCCGCTCGGCACCTCCAACAGCTACAGCTTCCGCGTCCAAGGCAGCGGGTTTACGGCCGAGCATCTCACGGTACAGAACGATGCGGGCATGGATGCCGGGCAAGCGGTCGCGCTCTACGCCAACGCCGATCGGCTGACATTCCGCGACGTGAGCCTGAAGGGTCATCAAGATACGCTGTATGCGAACAACGGCCGTCATTATTATGTCGACAGCTATATTGAAGGCACGGTCGATTTCATCTTCGGCAACGCCACGGCCGTATTCGAGAACAACACGATTCACAGCTTGCGAGGCGGATACGTGACGGCGGCATCCACCGGCGCGAGCAATACGGGATACGTGTTCGTGAACAGCCGGATTACGGCGGACGAAGGGGTGACCGGCGTGGCGCTCGGACGGCCATGGCGCGGCGACGCGAACGTCATTTATATCAACAGCTACTTAGGCGCCCATATTACCCCGGAAGGCTGGAACAACTGGGGCAACGCGAACAACGAGAAGACGGCGCGCTACGGCGAGTTCGCCAGCTATGGTCCAGGCGCCGATCCGAAAAGCAGGCTGAAATGGACGAAGCAGCTGACGACGGATGAAGCGGCATCCTATACGGTCGAGGGGATTCTGGCGGGAAGCGACCAGTGGAATCCGCGTCAGGAATATGGGTATGCCATAGCGGAGACGAGCAATAACGCGCCCTCGATCCAAGTTCAAGGGCCTACGACGGCGACGGCGGGCGGAGCGGCGTTTGATCTGGAATACGGGTTGGCTGCGGTTGAAGAAGATGTCCTTGCGCAAGATATACGCGTCACCTTCGACGCCGATCAACTCGAATTCATCGGTGTCGCTTCGGCGGACGAATCGAGATTCGTCGTCGTCGATCATTCGGCATCCCAATCAGGCAACCTTCGCATTCTCGGCGTACACGTCGGCGAAGGACAGACCGATCCGAACGGCAATCTGCTCAAGCTGACGTTCAAAGCAAGAGCGGCCGCGGCGCAGGGCAATCAGACGATCGCGTTCGCGTTAACGAAAGCCAATGGCGAAGGCGTGGAATCGTCTCTTCCGAGCAAAACGTTCACGATCCAGGTGTTGTCCATCGCGGATAAAGCGGCGCTGAACGCGCTGATCGTAAGCGCGCAGCAGGCGCACGACGCCGCCGTCGAAGGCAGCCGGGTCGGTCAATATCCGGCCGGTGCTAAGGCCAAGCTGCAAGCGGCGATCGACCAGGCGAAGACCGTGGCCGCGAACGATGCCGCGACGACCGCGCAGGTGGAGCAGGCCATTCAGACGCTCGATGCGGCGCTTAAGGTCTTCCAAGCTTCCGTCATCGCGAACGTGCCGGGCGACAACAACAACGACGGCAGCCTGACCATCGGCGACTTGGCGCTGATGGCGAAGTCGTACGGCAAGACGAGCGCGGACGCGCAGTGGGAGTCGGTCAAGCAGCACGATTTGAACGCCGACGGCATGATCGATATCGTGGATTTGACGACCATGGCGAGGCAGATTTTGAATTGGTAATGGAGGAGGGCATGCAGCGATTGCTGCGTGCTATAGACTGAGAGGAACCCCCTGTCTTGTTGGAGACATGGGGTTCTTTGTATTGACGGATTCATTTATAGTACGGAGCATTAAGACTCTCCATAGAGAACAAAAGCACTAGGCTTTACATATTACATTGGCGTATAGTGGAAATAGGAACTAGCTAGCCACAATAAGGGAATGGGTGGTTGAATATACAACGACAATTAGATCGTTTAATCGCGGAGAACGCAATCGATGACGCGATTGCTATTATCCAATCCATCGGCGAAATGAAAGATAGTTCTCAGTTGAATACGTTAATTAAGCACTTGCGATTAACCGACAATAGTAGCTTGAGGAATGAAATTGCGTTAGCTTTATCGGATATCGGACATAACACAGCAGTAGAACCCATAATCGAAGTCTTAGTCCACCCGAAAACGAAGGGGAACAGGGGGACTTTGTTATATGCGTTAGAAAACCTCGATTATATTTCACACATCGTAACCATAGCCGGTTTTATTGGCGACGATAGCTTTGAAGCGGGTATCCAGTTGTTGTTGCTGCTAGAGAATGTTATTGATCAACTGTCTGAGGAAGAAAAAGAAAGGTGTCGGAAAATGATTGAACCGAAATGGAAGATGAAAAAAAACGAAGCTCTTCAAGATGCACTTGAATTGTTATCTTAAGACTCATCGCTACTTACGAATTAGGCGGTTTAGCCATTCCGATCGTAACCCACCTCTTGCTTCTACCGCAGCAAATCATGTTTTGAATAACAAAAAAGACTGTCGAGATTACGTTCTCGACAGCCCCAGGCTTACAGACTCGACTGTAAGCCTTCAAGCTCACTTTATCCCCGACACTCCCGCGCCAACCGCCTAATCTCCATCCCAAGCCGCTCGTTAACCGCATAATGCCGCTCCATATAACTGAGAATCGCCAGCGCCGATTCCGGCAAACGATCGCAGCCTTGGAGCATCCCGTTCAGCTCCGCGGCGAACGTCGGGAATCGTCGTTCCAGACGCCGTTCCGATCCGAACGGATCCGGGAAGAACGATTCTTCGCGCTCCAGCAGATGCAGGACGGAAATCAGGTTGTCGATCGCGTAGCTTTGGATGAACCGCAAGGCCGACAGACGCTCGCCCCGGGCGTAACGGCCAAGACCGACATACAGATTCGTCAGCGCCTCGTTGAGCGGATGATGCAGGTCCGTCTTGGGTTCCTTGGCTGCCAGCCCCCAAGAAGCGGGAACGTTCGTCTGCCAATCTGGTCGCCGCCACACCATGCGGCCGCCGGTGTAGGAGATCACGGCTAGTTCTTCCTCCTCGAAGATCGCGAACTCGCCGTAGATGCCGTCTTCGAACAGGATCTTGTAACCGACCTCGGTGTTCAAGAAGGCATAGGCTAACGGACTTGCTTGTTCCAGCCAGTCCAAGCTCTCTAGGAATCGCGGTTTCTCGCCGGCCCGCACGAATACGAAGAAATCCAGATCGGAATATTCATCCAGCCGATCCGTTTCGAGTCCGACCGAGCCTAGGCCGAGCAGCCCTAACGCGCCGTCCGTCTTGCTGATGGACTCGCCGATGGCATCTAGACGTTGTAGCAGTTTTTTCGTTTGCTGTATCATGATCATTCTCCTTGGATGTTAAGTTTCTCCTCAGCATTTCTCTTTTTTTCTTCAGAAAGTCCTATCTTCCGCTATAGCCTCAGCCCTTATCCGCTCCGGATGTCAACCCCTCGACGAGGAACCGCTGGAAAATCAGGAACACGGCCGTGATCGGCAGGGCCACGAGCACGCAGCCGGCCGCGAAGATCGTGAACTGCGTCGCGAAGTTGCCGCTGACCATGTTGAACAGCCCGACGGCGAGCGTCTGCTTCTCTGTCGACCGCAGCACGACCTGCGCGAAAATATAGTCGTTGAACGCGCCGGCGAACGAGGTAACGGACAGCAGTACGATCATCGGGCGCGACAGCGGGAGGAAGATGCGGAAGAAGACGCCCCAATGGCTAGCTCCGTCGAGCCTGGCCGCTTCCTCCAGACTTTTGGGGATCGTGTCGTAGTAGCCTTTGACCACGAGATAACCCAAGGCCGCGCCGGCGGTGTAGACGAGAATCAAGGCCGAGTGTTTATTCAGCAGGTCCATGTTCAGCAGCAGGATGTAGACGGCGAACAAGCTCATGAACGAAGGGAACATGCCCAGGACGAACAGGACGCTCATCAAATTTTTCTTCCCGTAGAACCGGAACCGCGAGAACGCATACCCGGTCAGCAGCACGAAGATCGTGCCGAAGATCGTGGAGACGACGGCGATCTTGAGGGTGTTCCAATACCATTCCGCGAACGGGAATCGCGTGAACAGCTCGCTGTAATGCGCCACCGTCCAGCTAACGGGAATGAGCGTCTCGCTGAATAGCGATGTCCCCGGGCGGAAGGAGGACAGCACCACCCATAGGGCAGGGAACACGGCGAATATGCCGATTAAGGCCAGCAGCACGTAACTCGTGGCGATCCACAGCGACTGCCGCAGCCGATAGCCGGTTTTCATCGGTACGTCTCCTCCTCTTTGAACGCCTTCGTCCGGCGGAAATTCCAGATCGACAAGCCCGCGATGATAACGAAGATCATGATGCTAATGACGGAAGCGAAATTGTATTTGCCGTTCGTAATCGACAGCTTATACAGCCAGGTGATGAGCAAATCCGTCTCGCCGGCGAATTGGTACTCGCTGTTGGTCGGATTGCCGCCCGTCAGCAGGAAAATAACGCCGAAATTGTTGACGTTGCCGGCGAACGTGCCGATCAGGATCGGCGCCAGCGAATACATGACGCCCGGGAACGTAATCATCCGGAAGCGCTGGATCGGGGAGGCGCCGTCGACCTCGGCCGCTTCGTACTGCTCCCGCGGAATCGTCGTCAGGATGCCCATGATGAGCAGCATCGAGATCGGGAAGCCGAGCCAGAAGTTGACGATCAGCACCGTCACTTTCGCCCAGAACGGGTCGGCCAGCCACTCTGGGCCTTCAATGCCGAACCAGCGCAAATACTGATTGATCGGCCCGAACTGCGTATTGAAGAAATTGCGCATGATGAGCAGCGAGACGAAGGATGGAATGGCGAACGGCAGCATATACAGTGTGCGCCAGAACGATTTGAACCGAATGAACTTCTGCTGCACGAGCAGCGCGATGGCGAATCCGCCGAAGAAGGTGGATACCGTCGAGAGCACCGCCCACGTCATCGTCCAGGTGAATACGCCGTAGAAGGTTTTGGCCCACGCGCTTAACTGGAACAAATTCAGGAAATTCGTCAGGCCGACCCAGTTGACCAGATTCGCCGGCGGAAGGTGGTTAGGCGACGAATAGTCGGTGAACGCGATCAGGATGGAGAAGACGATCGGCAGCACCGTGAAGAAGAGGACGAAGAGCAGCGGCGGCGAGACGATCATATAGGGGAACCATTTGTCATTGATGAATCTGATCGTGTCCACGAACGGCTTCGGCTGAATGCCTTGCTCCCGCAGTTTGCCGATGCGATACGCATCGCGGATGGCCGCGGCGTATAACAGGATGAGCAGCATCGCGACGAAGAGGACGATCAGTCCCTGTACCATCAGAAAAATGGAGTGGTCGCCGGCGACCGGCTGATACACTTTGCCGACGAGCTTCAGCTGCTGCTTCTGTTCGCCAAGCGTGATGAGCCCCCAGATTGCATGTCCCAGCCGGGTGACGGCAAAGTATAGTCCGATCGCATACAGCGCCAACAGGAGGAGGCCTTTCCCGAATTGCCGGTTGTATATTTGGCCCAGCCCCGCCGCGACGACCGATAGCAGGGCCGCGTTTCGCGCATGAGGAATGCCGCCCGCGACGGGGGACAGGGTAGGGATGGAGCTTGTATTGACTTCGCTCATGCTGGTTTCTCCTTTCTTGAAATCCTAAGCGGCATGCTGCATGCCCAATCTTTGGATTGGGCGCAAACCAATTAGCCGTGGCTAAATGCTGCATTCACAATCTTTGGATTGTGAACGCAAACCAATTAGCCGTGGCTAAATGCTGCATGCACAATCTTTGGATTGTGAACGCAAACCAATTAGCCGTGGCTAAATGCTGCATGCCCAATCTTTGGATTGTGAACGCAAACCAATTAGCCGTGGCTAAATGCTGCATGCCCAATCTTTGGATTGTGAACGCAAACCAATTAGCCGTGGCTAAATGCTGCATTCACAATCTTTGGATTGTGAACGCAAACCAATTAGCCGTGGCTAAATGCTGCATTCACAATCTTTGGATTGTGAACGCAAACCAATTAGCCGTGGCTAAATGCTGCGTTCACAATCTTTGGATTGTGAACGCAAACCAATTAGCCTAATTCCCCTGTTGTTCGATCGCGATTTTCAGATCCGCCGCGGCTTTGTCCATCGTCTGCTGCACGTCGGCGCCGTTCCAGATCGGCTCGAGCGCGGCCGTTACCGGCGTCCACACCGCGCGCATCTCGATGATGCCCGGCATCGTCTGCGCGGTCTTGAATTGCTCAAGGAACGTGGAAGCGACTTCGTTCTTCCGAATCGCCGGATCGTCCTCCATGCCATTGCGGGCGGGGATAATGCCGGTCATCTCGAATTCCTTGGACAGCGCTTCTTCCGACGTGAGCATCTGGATGAACAGCTTGGCGGCGTTCGGGTATTGGCTGAAGGAGCTAACAAAGTATGACTTCACGCCTGCGTACGGCTGAGGGCTCTTGCCATTGGGCATCGGCGGGAGTGTGACGGCGCCGACCTCGAAGCCAAGCTTCTCGCTCGTGAAGTTGCCCAGCTGCCAGATCCCGTCCATGTTGATCGCGAGTTTCCCGGTCTGGAACAGGTTCGTCTTGACGTCGGCCGTGGCGTCGGTCGCTTTGATCGGCAGAATATCCTGCAAGCTCTGATAGAACTTCATCCCTTCGACGAATTCGGACTTGTTGATGCCGATATCGGTCGGGTCGGTGCCGTTCTGGCCGAAAATGTAACCGCCATAGCCATTGGCGAACGCATTGACGAAGTACAAGTCGTTGGCCAGGAACATGAAGCCGAACTTGTTGTTCTTCGGTTCATTGAATTTTTGGGAGAAAGCTTTGATGCTATCCCAGTTGGCCAGATCCTCCGGCTTCACGAGCGATTTGTTGTAATAGAGCAGGTAGGTCTCCATATTCCGTGGATAGCCGTACAGGACGCCATCGATCGTCACGGCCTCGACGGCCGCGGGCAGGAAGTTGGTCTTCGTCTCCTCGGCGTAGAAATCGTTCGGCAGGAAGAGGCCGGCCGCAACGGCTTCGACGAGCTGATCGTGCGGAATGGCGAGAATGTCGGCGCCGATGCCTGCTGGTCCATCGGTCGTCAGCCGGTTGCGCTGGTCGCCGCCGCCTACTTCCTGGAATTCAACCGGCACGCCGTACTTGGTTGTGAATTGCTTGCCCATTTCCTCCAGGAACGCCTGCTGCTCCTTCGCTTCCCAGATGATCAGCTTGGCGCCGGGCTCGGGTACGAGTTCATCCGAACCGGCCGCGTTCGCTTGTCCGTCCACGGGCTGCTCCGCTGAGGCGGGCGCAGCTTTGTTCCCCCCTCCATTACCGCCATTTTCCGCGCTGCCGCCAGAGCATGCGCTTAGCGCAAGCGTCATGGCCATGGCGCTGATAAGAACCCCTGTTTTTTTCATCATGCGTTGTAACCCCTTTCGGTTTTATATGCGTAAAATGCAATCGCTTACAAAAGCGGGCGGATTGCATTTCGCCACAAACTCCGGGCCGCTCCCAGGCGGAAACGACAAAAGGGCACACCTCTGGAAGTCGTCCGAGGATGTACCCTTTACAGGTAGCATTGCCTTCATCTTGGGATAGAAGGAAATATCAAAGATGTTATATTTAAACAAATCCGAGATGCAAAAAAGGCACATCCTCCGCACGTAGCTTCGAGGATGTACCTGTTCAGGTAGCAGTGCCTTTAATTTATTACTTGCATCATACGGGATCGCCAAGGAAATTTCAACCTTAATTTTCCACTCATCCTGCATTCGAAAGCCCTGATTATGAAGATACGGTTTTGCCTAGTCTCCAGGCCAAGTAACTCAAGTAGGAGAGAATGCCGAATAATAAGGCGATGCTCGTCTGGTGTGCCAATACGTTGAACATGTACAATTCTGGACGGCCCATCGTCATCATCAGACTCGCGCCGGTAAGGACCTGGAACGCGATCAACGCTGCGGAGAGCGCCCCGACAATTCGGAATTCGCGGATGTTACGATAGTATCGGTACATGAACCAGCATAGCGCGAGAATCAGGACGACGAGCATGTAACCGGCCAGCCGGTGGACCCATGCAATGCCGACGCCGCCGGATAACGCCGGTACAAGCTCGCCGTTGCAAAGCGGGAAACCGGCGCATGCCCCCGCGGAATCGGTATGGCTGACGTAAGCGCCCGAATAGACGACGATATACGAATAGATCGTTGTCGCCCATACAAAAATCCGAAATCCACGGGTCGTCCTGGGTAGTCGATCATAGGCGGCAAGTCCTCCTGACTGCTCTTCTTGTCTGGCGCCAAGACTAGTCATGAGCGAGCTGGCCAGCGAAATAAAGGCAAAGCCGAGATGAAGCGCCATCACGGGCGGCGATTGTGAATAAACGACGGCGAGTGCCCCCATAATGCCTTGAATCGTGACGAATACAACCGTGAGAACGGAAAACAAGATCAAATCCTTGCGCTTCGTTTTGGTCCACAGAAAGAGAACGAGCGTCGCGATCGCGAGCAGACCGGCGGTCGTGCTGACCAGCCGATGCGAGTATTCGATCACGGAAGCGAGCGTATGAGCTGGTACGAATTTCCCATGACAGAGGGGCCATTCATCTCCACAGCCGAGTCCGGATTCGGTCCGGGTGACGACACCGCCTCCGAAGGTAGCGAAGAACATGAATAGCGTGGTCAGGTAGCTGATTTTTTTCATGCGTGAATCCTTTCAAGTAGAGTCATAGGCCACGATTCCTCTCAGTCGATGAAAGGTTGACTAAATTATTCATCCGAACTATCGAAGCCATCTATTTATTATCATTTCTCGAGCAAACCTGAGTTGTTCAAAGCCTCGGTAATTGCGATCCTGAATCAAGTATACGCGAAAACGTCGAATTTGCTTCACGAATCGGACAGCCTGGGATCCTAAGAGATCACGTTGCCGTGTTTCTGGCTCAGTCCTTCTCCACCCTGTTATTGCTTGGCAATCGGAAAGATACGAGGAGTCAATACGCAACCAGTCATGAACTGGGCAAACAAATCGTGGATCTGTTTCTGCGCGGAGCGGCTATTCCGCTGTAAAGCGGGGGGTTAATTGCGAGAACAACTGATATGGCATCCATCCGCAGCGTGAAACAGGAAATCAACATTCAAGACGAAAAAGGAGCAAGCCGCGGCGGCTTGCTCCTTTTTCCTCGTATGGCGATATTAGACGCCTTGCGCGATCATGGCATCCGCTACCTTGACGAAACCGGCAATGTTGGCCCCGATGACCAGATTGCCCGGCACGCCGTATTTCTCGGAAGCGTTCATGCATTCGTTGTAAATATTGCTCATGATCTGCCGCAGTTTGGCGTCGACCTCGTCCATCGTCCAAGACAGACGTGCGCTGTTCTGAGCCATTTCCAAGGCGGAGACGGACACGCCGCCCGCATTGGCGGCTTTGGCAGGCCCGAACAGCACCTTGTTGTCGAGGAAGACGTCGATCGCTTCCAGCGTGGAAGGCATGTTGGCGCCTTCGCCGACGGCTTTGACGCCATTGCGGACGAGCAGCTCGGCGGACGCCTTGTCGATCTCGTTCTGCGTCGCGCACGGCAGGGCGATATCGCACGGGATCGTCCAAATCCCGGTACAGCCCTCGACGTAAACCGCATCGGGATGCTCGATGACGTAATCCCGAACTCGCCGATTCTCCACTTCCTTCAATCGTTTGATCGTGGCAAGGTTAATGCCTTGTCCGTGATAGATATAACCGGAGGAATCGCTGCATGCGACGACCTTGGCGCCGAGCTGCATCGCTTTCTCCATCGCGTAGATCGAGACGTTGCCGGAGCCTGATACGACGACGGTGCTGCCGTCGAATCCGTAGCCGGCATTCTTCAGCATGTGCTCCACGAAGTAGACGGCTCCGTAACCGGTTGCTTCTTTGCGGCCGAGACTCCCGCCGTATCCGATGCCTTTGCCGGTGAGCACGCCGGCTTCATAAGCGCCGACGAGTTTTTTGTACTGGCCGAACATATAGCCGATTTCCCGCGCCCCAACGCCAATGTCGCCGGCCGGCACGTCGATATCTGCTCCGATATGCTTGCTCAGCTCGGTCATGAAGCTTTGGCAGAAGCGCATGATCTCCAGATCCGATTTGCCTTTCGGATCGAAGTCGGAGCCGCCTTTGCCGCCGCCGATCGCCTGGCCCGTCAGCGCGTTTTTGAAAATTTGCTCGAAGCCTAAGAATTTGACGATGCTGGCGTTCACGGTTGGGTGGAAGCGCAAGCCGCCTTTGTAAGGACCGATCGCGTTGCTGAATTGAACGCGAAAGCCGCGATTCACCTGCACTTTGCCGTTGTCGTCGAGCCAAGGCACGCGGAACGAGATGAGCCGGTCGGGCTCGACAAGCCGGTCGAGGATGGCATGCTCGATGTAAGCCGGATTATCGGCGATGACGGGAATAAGCGAGAGAAACACTTCTTTGACGGCTTGATGGAACTCGGTTTCATGGGGATTGCGGTTCTTCACGGTTTCGAAGACGCGGTCGACGTAATGCTGCGCCTCCGGCGAATTCGTTTGCACGACTTCCTCTACTAAACTCATGGTTACACTCCTTCGTGATGTTGGTGCGGATATCCATTCCTCTTTTTCCGATCGTAGTTTAATATTAGTATTTAAGAATTGATCGCTTCAATATTCAGATTACATCGAGTTAATGCGTTATAGGCATGAAGTGGAGGGGCATACCGGTGGAAGTGAGACAAATGCGATATTTTATGGAGGTTGCGAAGCGGGAACACGTCACAGAGGCGGCGAATGCGCTGCATGTCGCGCAGTCCTCGGTCAGCCGGCAGCTCTTTCAGCTGGAGAGTGAATTAGGGGTCGATCTCTTCGTCCGCTCGGGGCGCCGAGTCAGGCTCACGCCGATCGGGAAGATTCTGCTTGCACGCGTCGAACAGGTGATGCATATGATCGGCGAGGCCGAGCGGGAAGTGAAGGAATATTTGGAGCCGGAGAAAGGGGTCGTCCGTATCGCGTTCCCGATCAGCTTGGCGGCGCACGTGCTGCCGACGGCCATCTATGCGTTTCGCAAGCGGTATCCGGAGGCCAAATTTCAGATGAGGCAAGCGCTATACCGCGATTTGATCGACGGCGTAGCCAGCGGGGAATTCAATCTCGCGCTGATCGCGCCGCTGCCAACCGGCGAGAAGGCGATCCGATCCAAGCTGCTGTTCACCGAGCAGATCGTCGCGCTCCTGCCGATCCATCATCGGCTTGCCGATCGGACGAGCATTCGCCTGGAGGAGCTGCGGGAGGACGCGTTCGTCACGCTGCCGGAAGGGACGATCTTCCGGGACATCGTATGGAAAGCTTGCGGCGAGATCGGGTTCGCGCCTCATATCGCGTTCGAAGGCGACGACATCGATGCGCTGAAAGGGCTCGTCTCGGCCGGACTCGGCGTCGCGCTTATGCCGGAGGTAACGTTAGTGGATAACATTCCGCATGCGACGGTGAAAATTCCGCTGGCGGAGCCCGAAGTCACCAGAACCATAGGCGTCATCAGCCCCACGCAGCGAAAGTTGCTTCCCTCGGAGCAGCTGTTCTATCAATTTCTGACGGAATTTTTCGCGGAACGCGCGCATGAATGAACGTGCGCATACGTTCCTTGCAAGGGAGCGAGCGGGATTTTATTGGACCCTTACGACAAGCTTATCGCTTAGTGGTCAGCAATATTTACAAGGTTTTGTTCGCTGGCCCGCGGACAAAGCCTTGTTCGGTTTATGCGTACAAACTCTTCTGCAAGAGGGATAAGCCTCGCTCCAGCTCCTCCATGGAATTCGCGGACGCCAGCGCCACGCGCAGGAACTTGTCCTGCACGCCGGCCCCGCTGAGGAACCGTTCGGAATGATAGACGCGGATCCCATGCTCTCTCATGGCCTCCTCGACCCGCGCGGCGGGTTCGCGGCTTGCGATCGGCAGCCAGCGGTAGAAGCTTAGCGGGTGGCCGATGCCGGAGGCATGCGGGAAGTACGCGGCATATAGCTCGTTCGCGCGCCTGGCAAGCTGTTTTTTGTGCTCCGCGATTGCGCTTGCTTGGCCCGACAGAATCAGCTCGGCGACGATCTCCGCGTCCAGCGACGAGGTTTTGACATTAACATTATAGATGGCGGTTTCGATCCGCTCCTTGTAGATGTCGCTATAGACCATATAGGCCACCCGAAGCCCGGAACAGATGGATTTGGACGTGCTGCAAATATAAATCGTTCGGTCGGGCAGCAGGCGATACATCGGCTGCCGGTAATCGTCCATCATGCCGGCGGTCAAGAACGCATGCATGTCGTCTTCGATTAAAATCAGCTGATGCTTGCGAATGACGGCGGCTAATTGCTGCTTGCGCGCGAAGGGCATCATGACCGTCGTGGGATTGGAGCAGGAGGGCATGAGGAAGATTCCGTGAATATCCAACAGACGGCACTGTTGATCAAGCTCCTCCGGCAGCATGCCGTTCGCGTCGCCCGGAATCGGGACAAGCTGGATGCGGAACATTTTCGAAATTTCGATAAAGTTCGTGAAGGTGAAGGCGTCGACGGCAATCCGGTTGCCCGGCTCGAACAGCGCCATTAAGGTAATCGTCAATGCGTTAAGCGCGCCCGACGCGATGGCGACCTGTTCCGTCCCGGCTTGAATCCCAAATGCGCTCATCCAGCTCAAACCCGCCATTTTGTGATGCGGCAGTCCAGTCGGATGATTGTAATTCAGCAAGCTCTCCAAGTCGCACTTCTCCGTGACGTTTCGGACAGCCTGCGCAACGAGGCGGTTGCTCTGTTCGAAGGAGGCGACGAACCCGAGGTCGATGCAATCCAGATCGACGCTGTCTTTGGATATCGTAACCGAGCGCGCGGCATTCGGCGCGACGAAGGTGCCGCTGCCGGTTATGGCGTAGATAAGCCCCTTCGTTTCGCAAATTTTGTAGGCGCGCGTAATCGTCGTGAAGTTCACGTCCAGAAAATCGGCCAATTCCCGCTGGGGCGGCAGCTTGGTGCCGGGGGGAAGCAGCCCGCCGGCGATATCCTGCTCGAGCCGCATGGCGAGGGATTGGTACAACGGACGCGTTAATTCGTTCTTGTCGGGTCTCCACGACATCGGGTAATTCTCGAAGGAGTTAATGGGCATATGTGACCTCGCATGGAAATAATCCATACAATTATACAACGAATTGTATGGATTCGCACCTTACGGGGCTGAGCGGGCGACGCGTTAGCGGGTTACGGTTGAAGGGGCCGATTTGGATTCGTTCAGGCCTTTGCCGCCGAGAGGACGCAATTTGGAGCCTTCGACGCGTTCGATCAACGGCATGGCGTGGGCGATCGCTGCCCTCGTCTCGGGTTGGGCGAGCGATTCCGCATGCGCCTGCGCATCGCTCCAAATTTCGGTCACCCAGATCGTATCCGCTTCCCCTTCGGCTCGGTGAACGATATACGCTTCGCAGGCGGGAATGGCTTCCACCGAAGCGCTGGCCTCCAGCAGGATGCCGGCCAGTTTCTCGCCTTCCCCAGTTTTGGCCGTGAATTTCGCTACCATCGAGAACTTTTGCATGCCAATTCCTCCTTAGGTTCATTTCGCTATAGCGTAACAAAGACCGTCTGTGCTGTCTTGTAAAAGCGCGACAAGAGCTGATTGGTTTGCGTTCACGGTCGAGAGACCGAGAATGCAGCATTCAGCCCAAGCGGATTGGTTTGCGTGCCCAATCCAAAGATTGGGCATGCAGCATTCCGCGAACAAAAGCGGATTGGTTTGCGTTCACGGTCGAGAGACCGAGCATGCAGCATTCAGCCAATGATTGTTTTGACAAAAGGGGAACGTATGTGCTAATCTGCAGCGAGGATACCGGTGACCGAAGCCGGCATTGTTAGTCTACAGTTGAGGAGATTCCAAGATGAGCGACATTGTAGCGGGTCCGGATGGACAATCGCGCTGCCGTTGGTGCGACGGCGGACCGGAGATGCTCGATTACCACGATTCCGAATGGGGATTCCCCGTTCAGGATGATGTCCGGTTGTTCGAGAAATTGTGTCTGGAGGGGTTCCAATCCGGCTTAAGCTGGCGGACCATTCTCTTGAAGCGGGAGCATTTTCGAGAGGCGTTCGATCAATTCGATTTCAACCGAATCGCGGCGTATACGGATCACGACGTCGAGCGGCTTCTGGCGAACAAAGGCATCATCCGGCATCGGGGCAAAATCGAGGCGGTGCTGAACAACGCGCGGCTGGCGCGGGACATCGTCGAACGGGAAGGCTCGCTTGCGGCCTTTATTTGGCGTTTCGAGCCTGACCGGGATCAGCTTGCGCCGCCTCGGGCCGCGACGACCTCCGATGAATCGATCGCCCTGTCCAAGGCGCTCAAGAAGCAGGGCTGGAAATTCGTCGGACCGACCACGATGTATGCCTTCATGCAGTCGATGGGACTAATTAACGATCATGCGGAAGAATGCGTAATTAGAGGCAAGGTCGAGCAGGCAAGAGCGACGTTCAGACGCCCCGGGCGTTAAGCGGGGATCTCGGCGAGCGAGACGGGTCTTTACGAACGCGAAGGTTCACTAGACCGGTCTTTTTGTTGTTCGACGACAAGGATAGGCCGAACACAACCCATAACCTGTTTATCGACACGCCCCCACGAGGCGTGTTTTTTTATCTCCGCGCTCCGGTTTCCCGCCTCGCATTTCGTTGCGCGCCGTTCCACGGTGCCCGCCGGAACAATTTCAACCTCAAATCGGAAGAATGCCTCCTCATCAAATCATTGGCGATGTTTTACAGTTAGTCGTGTAAGGCTTACCACATGTTGAGAGGGGTCAAAGGTACGATGAATGCAAGCAAAAAATGGGCCATGTCGCTCATGAGCGCGGCGCTCGTCATCTCATTGGCGGCATGCAGCGGAGGCAACGAGAACGGCGGCGCGAACGGTAACGGGGGCAACGGCAACGAGGCGAGCGGCGGCAACGCGCAAGGGGCAAACGAAGGCGAAGGCGGCTCGTCACCCGGCAAAGTGGAGCTGTCGTTCTGGACGCTCGGCAATACCGGCTACGACGATTTGGTCAAAGTATGGAACGCCGAGCATCCCGACATTCAGGTCAAGGTACAGAACACCGGCGACCAGACGGCGCACCATAACAATCTGACGACGGCGCTGTCGGCCGGATCGGGCGCGCCGGATATTTTCCAGCTGGAGATCGGCTTCATGGAGCGGTTCATCAACGCCCAGGACAAATTTCACAACCTGAACGATCTGGGCGCCAAGGAGCTGCAGGCCAACTACCTGGAGTGGAAATGGAAGCAGGGCGCCTCCTCGGACGGCAGCTTCGTCATCGGCCTGCCGACGGACATCGGGCCGACGGTGGTCTACTATCGGACGGATCTCGCCGAGCAGGCGGGATTGCCGACCGATCCGGCCGAATTCAGCGCGGCGATCGACACGTGGGATAAATTCGCGCAGGTCGCCAAACAGTTCAAGGAGAAGACGGGCAAGCCGTTCGTGGACGGCACGGACCTGATCTACAACGCGCTGCGCGACCAGTCGGACGGCGAAATTTATTTCAGCAAGGCCGACAAGTCGCTGATCGCGGAGACGAATCCGCAGATCAAGAAGGCGTATGATTTCACCGTTAAAGGCATCCAGGAAGGCTGGGTCGGCAACTGGGCGCTCTGGTCGCCGGAATGGGGCCAAGCGACGAACAACGGCGACTTCCTCATTCTGCCGGGACCGGCGTGGATGGCGGGCAACATCAAGAGCAACGGACCCGACTCCGCGGGCAAATGGCGGATCGCCCAGCTGCCGGAAGGCTCGGGCAACTGGGGCGGCTCGTTCCTCGCGCTGCCGAAGGAAGGCAAGCATCCGAAGGAAGCATTCGAATTCATCTCGTGGCTGGACAGCCAAGAGCGCCAGCTGGAGACGTTCAAGACGAAAGGGCTGATGCCGTCGATCCCGGTGCTGTATGAGGATCCGGCGTTCAAGGATTTCGCCGACGAGTTCTTCGGCGGGCAGAAGACAGCGGTCGAATACGGCAAGGCCGCCGAGCGCGTCAAGCCGATGTTCTACGGTCCGCTGCATGATCAGACGGATTCCTTCATCAAGGCAGGGCTGAAGAACGTGCTGGAGAAGAAAGCGGATCCGGAAGAAGAGTGGAAGAACGCGATCGCGCAGGCGAAGAAGCTCGCCGAGCGCAGCTAACGAATCGAAGCGGGAACCGGGCAAGCAGGGAGGCAGCGACAGCCGCTGTTTCTCTGCCTGCTTGTTTATGGAATGATTTCAATTTGGAGGGTGCCATGGAGAGATCAATCGCAACGTCGACGGCGCGTCCGCTCAAACGATCGTGGATGACGGAGAACAGGCGCAGCCAGCTGACCGCCTACTTGTTTATATCGCCGTTCTTCCTGCTGTTCGCCGTATTCGGCTTATATCCGATCGTGTTTACGATATATTTATCCTTCTTCAAATGGGACGCGCTCGGTCCGATGACGTACGTCGGCATGCAAAATTACAAATGGGTTGTGGAGGATCCGACCTTCTGGATCTCGTTCGGCAACACGCTGCTGATCAGCGCGATGGGAACGGTACCGCAGCTGATGATCGCGCTCGTGCTCGCGGTCATGCTCAATTCGGGGCTGACCCGGATGAAGAAGGGGCTTCGGGTGCTTTATTTTATGCCGAATATTACGTCGATCGTGGCCGTCACGCTCGTCTTCAGCACGTTCTACGGCAATCACGGCATGGGCAATTGGCTGCTGAATACGCTCGGATTCGACGACGTCGCTTGGAATTCCGGCTGGTGGGGCGTCAAGATCGCGATCGCCAGCATGATCATTTGGCGATGGACCGGCTACAACGCCATTATTTATTTGTCCGGCTTGCAAAGCATTCCGACGGACCTCTACGAGGCGGCGCGGATCGACGGCGCGAGCCGCAGCCAGCAGATGGCGTATATTACACTGCCGCTGCTCAAGCCGTTCATCCTGTTCACGGTGCTGCTCTCGACGATCGGCAGCCTGCAGCTGTTCACGGAACCATATGTGTTCCTCGGCCAGTCGGGGACGGGATCTACCCGGCAGGAAGGCATCACGATGGTCATCTATCTGTACAGCGAGGCGTTCCGCAACAGCTTCTTCGGCACGGCGGCGGCAACCGCGGTCATGCTGTTCCTCATTACGATTCTGTTCTCGGTCGTCAACATGTGGGTGTCGAACCGTCTGGGCGGCGACACGGAAGGGAGAGCTTAACAACCATCATGTCAACCAACACCCGTACACGCAATGCGGATAAACCGGGCTTCGCCGCTTCCCTCTTCTATCATCTCGTTCTGGTCGTCGGGGCGCTGTTCTCGGTCTTCCCATTCTATTGGATGTTCGTCATCGCCACCCATGACAAGAGCGGCGCGTTCCACGTGCCGCCGCTGCTGACTCCCAGCGATCAGTTCGTTGCCAATTTCAAGCGGGCGCTCGAGCAGTCGGATTTCTTCCATGCGCTGGGCAATTCGGCGATCGTCTCGGTGTCCGTTACCGCGTCGGTGCTGTTCTTCTGCACGCTGGCCGGCTACGCGTTCGCCAAATATCAGTTCCGGTTCAAGACGCCGCTGTTCTTCTTCGTCATCGGCACGCTGTTCGTCCCGCAGCAGCTGGGCGTCCTGCCGACGTACGTCATCATGGCGAAGCTGCAATGGATCGATACCTACAAGGCGCTCATCGTGCCGGCCATGGTGAACGCGTTCGGCATTTTCTGGATGCGGCAATACATCACCGCGGCCGTGCATACGGAGCTGATCGAGGCAGGGCGGATCGACGGCTGCGGCCACTTCCGCATCTTTTGGAACATCGCGGTGCCGGTCATCACGCCGGCTATGGCGACGCTAGGCATCTTCACCTTCCTGAATACGTGGAACGATTTCTTCTGGCCGCTCGTCGTCCTGAAGAACAGCGAGCACTTCACGATTCAGATCGCGCTGCAGCAGCTGTTCACGGTCCGTGACGGGCTGGACTACGGCATGATCATGTCCGCGACCTTCATGGCGACGCTGCCGCTGCTCATCGTGTTCCTGCTGTTCAGCCGCTGGTTCATCACGGGTCTGACGAGCGGCGCTGTGAAAAGTTAACAAAACATGCCGCAAGCGCAGGAAATAGTCCGCAAGACGGAGAATGTTGTGGGAAAATGACTCGGAAAGCAGGTCGACGCGCCGATGAAACTCAGACGCAAAATTTTACTCGCGATCATTCTGCTGATTTTCATCCCCGTGCTGGCGATGGGCGTCATTTCCTATACGCAGTTCTCCAAGGCGATCGAGACGAAATCGAGCAGCTTCTACGGCATTTCCCTGCTGGAGTCGGACCGCAAGCTGAAATTCGCCTTGAACGAGATCTCGGCGGTATCGGGAGCAGCGATCACCCAGCCCGTCATTCAGCAGGCGCTCAAGCGCAGCGGGCAGACCCCCGGCTACGAACGGCGGCAGGAAATGATCAATTTGCTGATCAATCATCCGATGATCGATTCGTTCAGTTTGTTCACGACCGAAGGCCAGGTAATCGGCTACAACGTCTCGGAATTCGGGGAGCTGCGCGACCAGCCGTGGTTCGACCGGATGAAGGCGGCGGAAGGGAAGCCGATCTGGTCGGGTCCCGGCGAGAACGGATCCAGCTATGGGGGCAAGCCGATACTGATCCACGCCCGGGTCGTGAAGGATTATTATTCGCTCGAGGATATCGGCTACTTGGTCATGGGCGTGAAGCCGGATATTCTGGAGCAGGTGTTCTGGGAAGCAGCCACGCTGAAACAAGGCGATATGCTGCTGGTGAACAAGGAAGGCGCCGTCGTGTACGACCGATCAGGGGAGGCAACGGGCGCGCGGGCCGATTTCCCGTTTCTCGCGGAGGAAGCTTACGAGCCAACCGACAATCATTATATCGACCGTTACGGCAGGGAGAAATCGCTCATTACCTACATGCCGTCCCACAATCCCCAGTGGATGTGGGTCGCGATCACGCCGCTTGCGCTGCTGCGCTCGGAGTCCGAGCCAATCCGCAATACGGCGATTATTTTGGTAGCGTTTTCGCTGCTGTCCGCGCTCATGTTCGACCGGTTCTTCGTGCTGCCGCTCGTCAGCATGATCAACAGCGCGGTGAACGGCATGAAACGCGTCGAGCAGCGGATCTTCAAGCCGATACGGCCGCCGCTTCGGACGACGGACGAATCGGGCCGCCTGATCGAAGGGTTCAACCGGATGAGCGGCCAGATCCAGGAGCTGCTCGTGCAGGTGGAGACCGAGCAGGCCCGCAAGAAGGAAGCGGAGATGCAGGCGCTCATGTCGCAGATCAATCCGCATTTTATTTACAACTCGCTGGAGTCGATCAACTCCATGGCCGTACTGCAGGGCAACAAGGACATTAGCCGGATGGTCGTCTCGCTCGGCAAGCTGCTGCGGATCTCGATCAGCGAAAGCCAGGAGCTGATCCCGCTGGCCATGGAATTCGAGCACGTCCGCCACTATCTGTACATCCAGAAGCTGCGCTTCGAGGATCAATTCGAATTCGAGATCGCGCTGCCGGAGTCGCTGAAGGCGCAGCTCACCCAGAAGCTGATCGTGCAGCCGATCGTGGAGAACGCATTGTATCACGCGATCGAGCCGATGCGCGAGAAAGGGTGGATTCGCATTCATGCCGAGGAAGGACGCGACTGCCTGTATATTTATATCGCGGATAACGGTCCCGGATTCGACCCCAACGTGCTGGAGCAGCCGAATGACGAGGCGGCGGGGATTCGAGCCAAATACAAGGACAAAGGGGTCGGCCTTCGCAATGTGCAGGAGCGGCTCCGAATCCGCTTCGGACGGGCGTTCGGCATCCTGATTTGCACGTCGCCGCACTGTGGGACCACGATCCGGATACGCATACCCAAAGGCGAGTTCCCGAAGGAGGGAGGGGCATGAAATCGTGGCAAGCTTGGAGCTGGATGCTCCTGTATTCGCTTCTGCTGGCCGGCGCGGTGCTCATCGTCGTATCCGCCAAGACGGAGCCGATCGAACAGGCGCCGCAGGAGAAAATCAAGCTCACCTTCCGGCACTTCTGGATCAAAGAGCACGATCGTCCGATTGTGCGCATCTTCGAGGATGCGGTGGCCGCCTATCAGCTGTCCCACCCGGACGTCAAAATCAACTTCGAGGGAATCGACCAGACGATTCACCGGGAGCACAAGCTCAAGAGCGAAATGGTCGCGGGGACGCCGCCCGATATCTTCGTCCTGTTCGGCGGGGCCGAGATCGTGCCGTACATTCGATCGAACCGGCTCATGGATTTGACCGACGTCGCGCGGGAGGCGGGGTGGACGGATCAATTCAAGGATACGAGCCAATTTTCTAGGGATGGGCGTCTGTACGGACTGCCGCTGGAGGGACATGCAGAGCCGCTATTCTATAACAAACGGATCTTCCGGGAGCTGGGACTTGCGGCGCCTTCCTCCGTCAACCAGCTGGACGAGGCGATCGCGCGCCTTGCGCAAGCAGGGTATATCCCATTCGCGCTTGGCAATGCAGACCGCTGGCCGGCCGGCATCTACGCGCATTATTTGATGGATGGCTTCGCCGGCTCGGACCAGATCGAAGCGCTCGCCAAAGGCAGAGAAGGAAGCGCGTTCTCGAATGAAGCCTACATTCGGGCTTTTCGCCTGCTCGAAGACTGGAACCGACGAGGGGCTTTTCCTTCCGCAGCGAACGACATGTCGGGCGAGTCGGCGATCGACTTGTTCACGAGCGGGCGGGCGGCGATGTACGTGAACGGCAGCTGGGATATTACGCTTCTTCAGGACGGACGCGTGCCGGATTCGTTCCAGGACGAAGTGGGGGTACTGCCTTTCCCTTCGATGAAAGAAGGCGGCGAAGGCGATATGGCCGGCGGCTATACGCTTGGCATCGCTCTATCGTCGAACTTGGCCGGCAAGCAGAAGGAAGCGGCCATTGAACTCCTCCGGACGCTATACACGCCAGCCATCCAGAGCCGGCTCGTCTACGAAGGATACCGGATCCCGGCGATGCGCATCCCGGTGGACAACGAGCGTGCGGGGCCGATCTTCGCGCAGGTAATGGAGCTCGTGGAGCGGGACGGCCTTGATTTTTTGGCGTACGATAACGTGCTGGCGCCGGAGGTCAATAGCGCCTTTCTCCAGATCGTGGCGCAGCTGCTGGAAGGAGCGGCTGCTCCCGAAGAGGCGCTTAGGCGGCTGGATACCGCATCCGGAGATTACTGGCGGATCATACGCGGAAGCGCGCGGATGACAACTCCGGCCGAAGAAGCGGAAGAGGAGGCGAAGGAATGAATGCGGAGCAGCGTTATAAAGTCGTGATCGCGGATGACGAGCCGCTTATTCTCCGTAGTCTCAGAGCCGCGATTCCCTGGGATGAGCTGGGGCTTGCCATCGTCGGCGAGGCGCGGAACGGGGAGGAGGCGCTGCTGCTTGCGCGCGAGCATGCGCCCCATCTGGTCATAAGCGATATTCGGATGCCGACGCTCGACGGCATCTCGATGATGAAGCAGGTGAAGGAGGGCAGACTTGAGCTCGAACCGATCTTCATCTTCATCAGCGGTTACGGGGAGTTCGAATATGCAAGGGACGCGCTGCGCCAAGGCGCGTTCGACTATTTGCTCAAGCCGATCGATCACGAGGAGCTGACGGGTATGATCGCCCGGGCCGTGGAGAAGCTGAGCCGCCAGCAGAGTTCGCGCCTGGAGAACGAGCGGCTGCTTCATTCGGTCCAAGCACTGTCGATGCTGGCCCGGGAGCGCATGCTGGCCGAGCTGATCGAAGGGACGCCCAGACCGCTTACCCAGCTGCATTGGCTGGAGAGCAGCGAGCTGGATCAGCCCTATTATATGGTCGTCGTCCAGCTGGATCCCAAGGTGAACGCCTACCGCAGCTGGTCCCCGGGCGAGCGGCAGCTGTGGGCGTTCGCGGTTCGGAACATTATCGAGGAATGGTCGAGCCGTTATGGCGGGCTTGTCGTCTTTCCCTTCCATGACGGGGAATGGGTGTTGTTGTTCCCCGATGCATCCGCGGAAGCAAAGCGGGAGATCGGCGCGGAGCTGACGCAGGTACTGGGCGTCTACGCCAAGCTCAGCTGCCACGTCGGCATCAGCGGCACGGTCTCGGGGCTGGATCGGCTCAGCCGCGCTTACGAAGCGGCGGCCTTGGCGCTGAACCGGAAGTTCTTCGCGGAATCCCGGCGCGTCTTTCTGGAGGAGGAGCTGCCCGGGTCCGGGACGGAGCCGGTTCACTATCCCGAAGAGCTGGAGAGCAAGCTGGCCCAGTGCGCGCAGCTGCTGGACTTGAACGGCTTCTCCGAAGGGCTGGAGGAGCTGCGGGATTATTTCGCGGCCAGCGCGCTAACCAAGGCGCAAGTGGGCGGCGTAATGGCCGGCATGGCCGCCGGGTTGTACCGGCGTGTCGAGCATGTCCCTACGCCAGAAGGCTGTTCGCTGCCCGAGCTCCTCATCCGGCTTCAGGAAGCACAGACGCCGGACGAGTGGATCGGTCAGCTGAAGGAGGCGTTCGCGGAGCTGATGAAGGCGGGGCTCGGCAAGCCGTCCAAGGAAGACGGACAGAGCATGATCGAGCGTGCGATCCGCTATATGGAAGCTCGCTATGCGAACGATTTGGGCATTGAAGAGGTGTCACAAATTGCAGAGCTTAGCACCAGTCAATTTTGCGCGATGTTCAAGAACGTAACCGGTTACACCTTCTTGGAATATTTGACCCATTATCGAATGGAGAAGGCCAAATACATTCTCCGCCATACCGAGGTCAAGGTCTACCAGATCGCGCCGCTCGTCGGGTATCAGGATCCGAAATATTTCACCCAAGTGTTCAAGCGAACGACGGGGCTGACCCCTTCCGAGTATAGAGAGCATGCCAGGACGAACGGGCTGGCAGCCGCGAACGACTGATATGGAATCCCGCTGATCATCTCCCGGATGAAATTACCGCAATCGGCGCAAATTAGTACCGATTCTGAGATTCGTTTCAAGCCGAGGAGGGGAAAGAATGGCATCGTTGACAGAAACCGCGAACGAGACGCTCATCGAGCGAATGAAGCGGTTCTACGAGCAATACCGGACGACGTCGAACGTGGAGGCGAGCTTCGTCAATGCGAAAGAAGCGCTGGCTTTGACGCTTCTGGACGACGTCTCGCGTTACGCCGAGGAAGGGAATTTGGACGCGATTCGCACGGCGACCGCGCAATGGGACGAAATTCGGATGATGATGCAAGGCAGCAACGACGCGCTGAAGGAACGATTGGAGCGCGAGTACAAACAAGCGCAGGGATAGAGTCGAACGGCAGAACTCGTCTTCATCTCCGCTGCTAACAAGGGCGTTGCCTCAATGAGGCGGCGCCTTTTTGTCATGCAGTGGCGCGAAATGGATTGCCGAGTGGAACAAAATGGTTTATGCTGAACATAACATATATCTTAAAGATACATTGTTATGCGGGGAGGCTAGCATGAAAAGGATTAACACCACTCACTTCGCCATCCTAGGCTTGCTGCGGATCAAGCCGATGAGCGCCTATGAGCTTGTCAAGTTCTCGAAAGAGAGCATCGGGTTGTTCTGGAACGAATCCTACGGGCATATTCACAAGAGCCTGCAGCAATTGGAACGGGAAGGGGCGGTCTCGCTCCTCGAGGAGACGACGACCGGTCGCCAGAAGAAGGTATACGGCATCACGACGGAAGGCTGCGGGCAGCTGGATGCTTGGCTGACGCAAGCGCCGGAAGAACCGGTCATGCGAAACGAGCTGCTGATGAAATTATTCGTCTCCGATGACCGGCATCTCCCGAACATGATCGCTTATTTAGAGGAAGAACGGACGGCGGGCAAGCAGATGCTCGACTTACTGGGCGGAATCAAAACGATGGTGACAAGCGTGGATAACCCACAAGCGCGATTGTGGCTGCTGACGCTCGACTACGGAGAACGGTATGTTCGCATGACGATCGAATGGTGCGAGCATGCCTTGGACGTATTAAACGGACCGGACAGGGGGCGGGTTGATCATGACGAATCCTAATCTTCGATGGATTCCGCTGCTCGCCATCACGCTGATCGTGACTGCGCTCGCGCCGACGCTCCTGTGGATGAGGGAAAGCCCGTTATTAGCGCTCGCACTTTTCGAACGCGAATCCTATAATTTAGAGATTAGTTATCAGATTACGGTACTCTTGCTCGTCCTCATTGTGATTGCGATCGTAGCTGTTATGACCGGCAAGGCCGGACTGTCGTACTTGAATCTACGGAACCGGGATGGCCGCATATGCCCCGAGCCGTGGATCGGCCTCAAACCGAGCGCTTCCGATACCTGGAACAACGTAGGGAGGAACATGGCGATCGTCATTACGTCGGTGACCGCCGTCGTGATTTACTTCCAAGTCATCCGCGGAGAAAGCATCCACGTGGATCTATTCCCGGGACTCGCGCTGATCGTCGTATTCGCGCTCATGAACGCATTCTCGGAAGAAATCATTTTCCGTTTCTCCTTCGTGGCCGTGGTCCATCGGTTCGGCTATTCGCCCTACGTGGGGCAAGGATTGGCAGCGGCAACCTTCGGGATCGTGCATTATTTCGGAACGCCGGGCGGGATACCGGGGGTGTTGATGGCCGCTTATATCGGGTGGCTGCTCGCTAAATCCATGTTCGAGACCAAAGGGTTCTTCTGGGCGCTAACGATCCATTTTCTGCAGGACGTCGTGATTTTCTTCGCGTTGTTGATGAAGTAAGAGCTTAGGGAGATGCTCGTATCTAATAAATTCATTGAAAGATGGAATCAATAATGGTAAATAAACCCATAAGCGATAGTCAACCAGAACCTTATTCTTATGAAGAATTGCTTCAAGACCTAGAGATCGGACATGAATTGCACTTCATATATCAAGGAATAGAATATTCCATTACGAGTACTCCGAACGGCTGGTGCTTATCTGAGTTCTATGCGGACTACGAGTTGTTCTCGTGCACGGAGGAACTGCTGGCGAAAGGCAGGATTAACGGAAAACGCTTGTACGAAATTTGGCCGGATGTCGAAGTTACGATTATTTTTTGAGCCGCTTCCGAAACCTTTTTCGCATATATTCCGTAAATTGTAAAAAATGGAGAGGTGATGCCGTGAGCGAAAAAGGCTGCTTGAAATGCGGGAGCCGCAATGCGAGCACAAAGGGAGTCGCGATGACGGGAACGGGGCTGTCGAAAATGTTCGATGTGCAGAAAAACGAATTTATCGTGGTGTACTGCAACAACTGCGGCTACTCGGAATTTTACAACCGGCATTCATCGAGCGCCTCGAATGTGCTCGACTTCTTCTTCGGTTAATTTAAGAATTTAACAGCTTTTTAATTGATGTAGCAACCGTTTCACCTTATAATTATTAAGAATTCAAGAATCTGTCAACCAACTGGGGGAGAATGCTAATGTTAGTAGGTAAAGGCGCAGTCCGCGAAATGGCGAATGAAATCGATAAAGTGGTACGTGATATCGACCAAATTACACAGTCCAAGATTGACCGTGTGTCCGATAAAATCGACTCCGAACTGAACTCCTGTGGTCGCGAGCTTACGAACGCCGCATCGACCTTGAATCAAATCAAGCCGCTGATCGACCGCCTCGTGGCGCAAGTCGGCCAGAACGCGCCGGATCACGTGCAAGTGCTCGTGACGTCGATCGCCCAAGAAGTCATGTCCAAAGTCGTCGCGGCAGGCGGCAACATCGACGAAGTCCAGAAGAACATTAAGGACGTCGACAAATTGACGAACGAAATCGACAGCTTGACTGACGAAATCGACAAGCTCACGAATAAAATCGACGAGATTACCGATAAATATCAGAAGTAACCGACCCGCAAACACGACCAACAATGAGGAGGCAATTCGCATGAGCGATTACACGCCGCCAGTAGGCAACTACATGTCCGGTTGGGGCAACAACCAAGCGAAAGAAACAGCCTGGAAAATCGACCATATCGCGGACAAAGCGAAATTCGGCATCGAAATTCTCGGCACCGGCCTAATCGGCATCGACGCGTTGGAGAAGGAACTCATCGAGATGGCGGGCGCGCAGTACGCGCCGTCGCAGGAACAAATCCGTGCGATCGCGCACAGGCTGGACGCGCATCAGAAGCAGCTTCAGCAAGGGTTGGACCGGATCAAAGAAATGATGAACGACATCGACAAAGCAACGGACTCCATTCAACGTCCACGTACGGGCTGGTAATCATCCTTTTCGTATCCGCGCACGCATATTAACGGTTGTCGTCTTCGGGCGGCAGCCGTTTTTTAGTCCTAAGAGGTCAAAAAGCCTCTCTTCCCGGTTGTGACCGGTAAAGAGAGGCTTTGCTGCCTGTATCGCTTAATATTTGAATCGATCGACGATCTGCTTCAATTCCTCGGCCATGCCGGCCAAACGCGAGGCGGACATATTGATCTCCTCCATCGAGGCCAACTGCTGCTGTGTGGCCGCGGATACGTGCTGCGTGCCGGCCGCAGTGTCTTCGGCGATCTTGTTCACGTCCGTGATCGAATGCGCAACCTCGCCGGTACCGTGCGAGAGCTCCTCGACCGCAGCCGTCACCTCGGTGATTTGGCTGGTCACGATCTGGATCGCGTCTTGAATTTGACGGAAGGCGCTTCCGGCGCCGTTGACGACGTCGATGCCGCTGCTGACCTCATGCATCGTGTCGGACATCGCATCGACGACGGTCTGCGTCTCGCGCTGAATTTGATTGATCAGCTCCGAGATTTGCTTGGCGGAGCCGGACGACTCCTCAGCCAGCTGCCGTACTTCGTCGGCCACGACGGCGAAGCCGCGGCCATGCTCGCCGGCTCTCGCCGCTTCGATCGCCGCGTTAAGCGCGAGCAAGTTCGTTTGACCGGAAATATCGGAGATCGACTTCGAGATGAGCTCGATCTGCTTCGAGCGTTCGCCCAGATCCGTCACGGCCTGCGATAGGCTGGAGACGCGCGTATGAATGGCATTCATTTGCTCGATGGCATTCGTAATGGCGTAGGCGCCTTGATCGGATTGAACGGCCGCCGTGTGGGCGGTGCCTTTCACCATCGAGGCCGCGCTCGAAATATGCTTCGTTCTCGACGACATCTCTTGAATCGTATCCGAGCTGTTCTTCACGGACTGTACCTGCTGCTCAGCGCCGTAAGCCAGCTCTTGGATCGTGTGCGAGATATGCTCGGTCGCTTGACTGCTTTGGTCTGCGCTCATGCTCAGCTCTTCGGAGGACTCGGCAACTTTACGGGACGTCTCGCTGACCGTGCCGATCAGTTCGCGAAGCCCGCTTACCATATTATTGAACGAGTTGGTCAAGCTCCCCAGCTCGTCTCGCGAAGAATACGTGCCCACGACGGTCAATTCGCCGCTCGCCGCTTGATTCATTAAGCTTTCCAGCTCGCGAACGGGTTTCGTTACGCTTAGCATGATCAGTCGTCCCATGATTAAGGCGACCGCCGCATTGGCAATAATAACGGCAATAATGACAGCCATCATTCTGTCGCTGTGCTCTGCGTTCGACTGGCTGACGGCCGCGGCCGACTCCGAATTCAATGTTACCAGCTCCGTAATGACGTTTTCCATGCTCGTCAGCCCGGATACGACTTGCTCGTTAAACAACTGGTACGCTTCCTCGTTCTTATTCGCGAGCGCAAGTTGAATGACCGCGTCGCGTGCGCTCAAATATTGCTGCGTTTTCGAATCCAGCTCTTCGAGCTTCTTCATCTCCACAGCGTCATCTGTCGTATACTGTTGGCGAAAACCGCCGTTTTCTTTCGTGATATCGTCAATCTCGGTCTTCAAGGTTTCATTCTTCGAGGTATCCGTCGCGAGCATCAATTCAAGCAATTTGGCTTTGACGGCCTGTTCATTCGTATTGATCGTTTGCAGGTTGCTAATTGAGAGCAGCTTGTCTTTATACATGCTATCCAGTTTCTCCTGCGAATCGAGTAGCTGATAAATGCCGACCCCGCTGATGGAGAACAATCCGACCAATGAAATAATAACTAATAAGGCAAGCTTTTGACCGATTTTCAAGCTGCGAAGCAACTCGCATCATCCTTCCGCAATGTAAGTTATGATCATGATGTTGTTTATCCGGTTACGGAGACAAAGGCAAGTGTAGTACAGCAAGGCAGGCCGACGCAAAGGTAATTATGTCCGTCCATACCGCGCCGCGAAAAGCTTGGATGTATCGATGATTATCGCTTGGTCGGACGGCGCGTTAATTGCCGCTACGTGAGAAATGCATCCAGTTCAGCTTGCATGGCAGTCGATACCGGTCCCATCGGACAGCGGAGCGTGCCGGAGGCGAGGAGACCTTGCCGGGCGAGCAGCCATTTGAGCGGAGCGGGATTCGATTCGCGGAACAACAGCCGAATCAAGGGGAGCAATCGATCGAACGTTTCAACGGCGTGGCTCGTATTTCCTTCGGATACCTGTGCGCAGACCTTCAGGAAAGAAGCCGTCTCCACGTTCGCCGAAGCCAGCATGCCGCCCGCAGCGCCCAGATGCAGCATATCCAGGAGCAGCGCGTCTTCGCCGCACAGGATCGGCTTCGGACAATCCGGCAGCAGCCCGGCCGCGAGCGCCAGCCCGCCGGAAGCATCCTTGAGACCGATGACGCCGTCGAGGTCGAGAATCCGCTGCATCGTCTCGACTGATAGCGCGACGCCGGTGCGGGAAGGGACTTCATAGGCGACGACCGGGATGCCGACCGACGCGATGCGCCGGAAGTGTTCAATAATGCCCTCTTCGGAAGGGCGGCTGTAATATGGCGTGACCGCCAGCACGGCATCCGCGCCCCAATGGCCGGCCGCTTCACTGCGACGAACAGATTCAGCAGTGCAGTTCGTCCCGCACCCTACGATAATCGGTAGTCGTCGTGGCCGTAAGCATGCGCGCGCGGCCTTGTACAACGTACCAACCTCCTCCCAAGCGACCGTCGGCGACTCCCCGGTCGTTCCGTTGAGCACGATGCCTTGGATATCATACTGAAGCAAGGACGAGAAATACCGGCCGAAGGATTCGAGATCCAATCGTTCCTCGGTATCGAACGGGGTAATCAACGGCACGAACAGTCCTTGCAAATTGGTTTCATTTAACATAGATGCTTCCTCCTCGATCGATTGGCTACCCTCACTGTAGCATGGAATGAAACGGTCAATTGGGGAAGGTTTCAAATGGCTGCCATCGGAAAAACCGATTACCCAGATGGAGCCCAAAACGAAAAGCGCCCCGGAAAGGGCGCTTACGCTAGGCGTGGAGAAAAGTTTACGAGACAGTGCCGTACCACTTGTACGTCATGGCTGACTTGGCCGGGATCGTCACGGTAAAGTTCTGGCTGCCCCACTGGATTTTCACCTTGCGGGCGGACGCGCTGGAATTGTAGGCAACGACCACCTTGGAGCCGTCCGGGTTGCGGAACGCGACGTCCTTGATCTCGGAGCCGGTGTTGGACGCGATCCGGTACGCGCCAGGCACGACGAATTTGCTGAAGTGGCCGAGCAGGTAATACTGCTTCTTGTACGTCACTTGATTCTCCGGCGCGTCGTTGCGGTTGTCGGAGTTCTGGATCGTGATCATGCCCTTGTTGCCGCTGTTCTCGCCGATCAGGGAAGGGCCGTCTTTCTGGTCGAGCGCCGCATTCCAGAGGATGATCGTCTTCGACCAGTTGCGGGTGATATTGATGAATTCGTTCATCATGTTGTCGATGCCTTGCGACGTGCCGTTCTGCGGATCGTTCCAGTTGCCGAAGCCGCCTTCGGTGAACCAGACGTCTTTATCCGGGTGAGCGTTATGCAGAGACGTCATTTGCGAGCCGTCGCCGCTGTCGTAGTGGTGGAACGCGCTGCCGTTTACATATTGGCCTTTTCCCGCGTTTTTCAGGCTTGTGATGACCGTGTTCGGGAAATTCCAGTCCAGATAGTTATGGTCGAACGCAATGATTTTCGTATTAATGCCGGCATTGCGCAGGGTTGGTCCGAGATAATCGCCGATGAAGCCGATCTCGTCCTGCGTGTTCATGCCCATGGACGGATAGTGGGTTGGCTCATAGAGGGGCTCGTTCTGCACCGTGACCGCATAGATCGGAATGCCTTGGCCTTGATAAGCTTGAATGTATTTCTTGAAATAGTTCGCATACGTGCCGTAATGCTCGGCCTTCAGCTTGCCGCCGTTCAGTGTGTTCGAATATTTCATCCAGGCCGGCGCGCTCCACGGGGAGGCGAATACTTTGATGCTCGGATTCTTCGCGATCGCGGCTTTCACCATCGGGATGATGTAGGCCTGGTCGCGGCCGATCGTGAAGTTGTTCAGCGCGGTATCGTTCGGCGTATCGGCGTAGGTATACGCGCTCCAAGTGAAATCCGAGCTGCCGAGCGGCTGGCGCAGCACGCTCATGCCAATGCCCGAAGGGCCGAACAGCTTCTCCATGACTTCCGCGCGCTTGTTCGCATCGAGCTTGTAATGAAGCAGCCAAGCTGACGAGTCGGTGAGCGAGACGCCGAAGCCGTCCATTTGCTGATAGGTCGTGCCTTCGTTGACCGTAATCGTGTAATCGGCGGTGTCCCCGGCTGTGGTGAAGTTTTTGTTTGCGATCCGGGTGAGGCGCGCGCTCGGGCTTAACCCGACGGCCGGTTCGGTATTCGGATCGGAGGTCGAGATCCACACCTCGACTTGCTCGCCCGCGGCTTGGGCGGTCGGACTTGCGACGGAGCCGGACACCGTGACGACGGCGGCGGCCAGGACGAGCGAGACGGCCTTGACGTTCCAAATTTTCATTATTCATGCTCCTCTCGGGAATGGATATTCGTGCGCGATTTCGCATCAATCGTAACGTTAGGCGGCCTTGCGATCGGGGTTCACCTCCTAAGGAGTGATGATTGCAGGTGAAGGACATGATTGTAACCGATTACAATTTCGAGGTGACAAGGCGCTTGCAGCGTTCGACAGCATGTGCGATGCGGCTGCAAGCATAATCTTGTAATCGATTACAACTAGATTTTACTTTGGCGGGGAGGGGGAAAACAATACGTCATTTTTCAGCTTTTGTAGGCTGTTATTCAAGTAGACCGCCGCGGCCGTAGGAAGATGCGCTCTGTTCGATTCATGGGTTGTAATGATTTTGTATTAAACTTCCCGAACGTTCGATTGATTTTATCAATTAGACGACTCTATACAGCCGGTGATAGTATCCAATATAACATCACGTGTCCATTCAGCCTGGCGGATCACATTTTAAACGTAAAGGTGGAGTTTGAACATGAGTCAATTGCTGTGCCTTGTATGCAAGGATGAAATTACGGTCGAGCAAAACGCGACGACCGGCGAGATCGTAGAATGCGAATCTTGCGGGCAAGAGCATGAAGTTCATGCGGCGGGCAATATTTTCACGGTGGAGCTCGCGCCGGAAATCGAAGAAACCTGGGGAGAGTAAGGTGATCCGCGTATGAGCGCAAGAGAGCCGAGCGTCCTGCTTTGCGTCACCAAGCTAAGGGAAGAGGAGAAGCGGATCGCCGAGCTGCTGGCGGCCGAGGGCGTGCAGGTCAAGGTCAATCTGGATTCGATGGCGCTGCCCGTCGAGACCGCCTCATCGGAGAAGACGCCCGATCTGGCGCTAATCCGCTGCCTCTCCCAGCGCAATGCGCTGACGCGGGCGACGCTGCTTAGTCTGACGGGAATCCGGACGCTCAACAGCGTCCATGCCATATCGGTCTGCACGAGCAAAATCCATCAGGCGATCGTGTTCGGGAAGCAGGGCATCCCGCAGCCTCGCTATCAGATCGCATTTACGCCGGCGAGCTTGTACGACGCGCTTGATGCGTTCGGCGGGGTATACGTGCTGAAGCCGTCCAGCTCGTCCTGGGGGCGGGGAATCGCGCGCATTACGGGTAAAGACTGCCTCGATACATGGATTGCGGCGCGCGAGTCGGTCGATCCGAGTCATCAATCGCTGCCCGTGCTCCTGCAGGAATACGTGGACAAGGGCGACTACGACATTCGCGTCGTCGTGGTCGGCGACGAGCCGATTGCCGCGTTCCGCCGCGTCTCCGAGGATAATTGGAAGACGAATACGCATCTGGGCGCGGAGATTGAGCCGATCCCGGTCAATCCGGAGATTCGCGCGATTTGCGGTCGTCTGACGGACGTGTTGGGCGAGGGCATCTACGGCGTCGACCTGTTCTACGATTATAAAAATCGACGGTATTTGGTTTGCGAAGTGAATCAGAACCCCGAATTCGCCAAGTCGTGGAAAATCCACGGCGTGGATGTAGCGCACCGAATCGCGGCGTACGTGAAACGTCAGGTCGTCTCGCGATCCGGTCATCAGCTCGCCTCTATAACCAAGTAAACGGGGAGGATATTAAGATTATATGAAGCAAGCAATCTAGCCGCTGGGAGGAACTATGAAGAACAAGACGATTGAGAAAGAGCACCTCTTCTCGTTGTCGTTCGTACTCTCTCGGGTGCTCACGTCCGGCGTGATCATGAGCATCGAGAAGAACGAGAGCGAGTTGAAAGGATTGGAGAAGAGCATCGCCAAACTGTCGGGCAAACGATATGTCTCATTGTTCAACAGCTATACCGGGGCCGTCCATGCGGCCCTCTGGGGCCAAGATCTCGTTCATGGATCGCAAGCGAGATTGGCGGAGCCGAGCGAGCAGGAGCGGAAGTTCGCGAATTGGCTGGGCATCGCCATTACGCAGGACTCCTCGGCGCCCCTAGGCTTCAATCGCCTTGCCGTCAGCTGGGACAACTTGAACGACCTGGAACGTCTGCTTGAACCAAGCGGCGAACAAGCGGCCGTGCAAGTGTTCGACTTCACGCCGCTCGGGTTCGGTCCGGCCGCGGCGATCGCGACGTCGAGCGAGCTCGCGTGGAAGAAGGCGGAGCGGTTGAAAATCTTCGGCGCTTTCGACCTGCAGACGATGTGGACCCAAGAGGAGAGCGAGCCGGAGCTTCAACCGGCCGCGCAGTTCAATTACCGGCTCAGTCCGCTCGTCGCGGCGTGCGTCAAATTATCGCTGCTGAGGAGGAACCGCGGCCATGAAGACTGATTTTATCCGCAAACCGCTCGATCTGCCGTCCGAGGATTGGATTCGCGAGACGCTCGCGTACAAGGGCGGTCCCCCGATTATTCCCGAAGACGTCCGCAAGACGACGTTCCCGACGATTACGAAGGAAGATTTGACACAGATGCTGATCTCCATCCAGCAGGACGAGGAGAGCGTCGTGGCGGAATTCGCCGAAGCCTATCGGCAGTACGTCGGCGCGAATTACGCGATCCCGACGGCGAGCGGCACGTCGAGCCTGCATCTGGCGCTCGTCGGCGTCGGCGTGCAGCCCGGCGACGAGGTCATCGTGCCGGCGTTCACGTTCATCGCGACCGCGCAGGCGGTCGTCGCCGCCAAGGCAATCCCGATCTTCGTCGATATCGACCCGGTCACGTACTGCCTTGATCCGGAGCAAGCCGAAAGGGCGATCACGAAGAAGACGAAGGCGATCATGCCCGTGCACGTGCACGGACTTCCCGCCGATCTCGGGCGGCTGCGCGAGCTGGCGGACCGCTATTCGCTGCGGCTGGTCGAAGATGCTTCGCACGCGCATTCGGCGTCCATCGACGGCAAGCTTGCCGGCTCGATCGGCGACGGAGCCGGTCAGAGCCTGATGGCGGACAAGAACTTCCCGGTCGGCGGGGAGGGCGGCATCGCGTTCTTCCGCGAGCAGGCGGATTACGAGCGGGCGCTCGCGTTCTTGGATGACAGCGGCATCGACTACCGGATGTCTTGGATCGCCGCCGCCTTCGGCATCAGCCAGCTGGAGCGCCTGCCTTATTACGATGCCATCCGCGCGCGCAATGCCGACTACCTCACCAAGCAGCTGGCGGAGACGAAGCTGTTCCGCGGGCCGCACGTGCCGAAAGGATACAAGCACAGCTACAACATGTACCGGGTAAGCCTCGATCCGGCGGCCCTCGGGTTGGACGACTTGCCGGATTATCAGGTGAAGAACGCCATCCAGGAGCTGATTCTGAGCGAAGGCGTGCCGGCGCGGGAGTGGCAGAACGTGCCGATTCCGGGACATCTGCCGTTCAAGAACCGGCGCGGCTTCGGCGGCGGGTATCCGTTCTCGTTGTCCGAGCGCGACGATTTCGGCTATGCGCTGGAGAACTTCCCGGTGACGCTGAAAATGCTGCGCTCGACGCTGACGATCTGCCGCGAGCTGCGCTCGCCGGTCGAATACGAGCGTATTCAGGCTTACGCCCTCGCGTTCCGCAAAATCGACGCCAATCCGACCATCATTCGCGAGCTGGCCGAGCGGAGCGAGACCAAAGTGCTCTATGAGCGGGATGCGAGATTAGGATGAGCGCGGCGGAGACAAGCAAGCCGATCCGCGTCGCAATTCTGGGCGGCAGCGGCTTCACCGGATCGGAATTGTACCGGCTGCTCGGACGTCATCCCCATATCGAGGTCGCCTTTATCTCGTCGGAATCCAAGGCGGGCGTGCCCGTCGACCGTTACTTCGTTCACGCGCTGCGCAAGAAGAGCGCGAGCTCGCTCAAATTCCGGAAGCTCGCGGAGCTGGACGGCCACTACGACGCCGTCTTCTCCTGCCTGCCGACCGGCAGCCTGCCGCCGTATATCGCGCACGTCGCGGCGCATACGGACCGGATCTTCAACGTCAGCGGCGATTACCGGGTGAACGATCCCGACCTGTTGCAGCGGCATTATCCCGAGACGCTGAAGCACGAGATCCCCGGCGGCAGCCACTATTTCATCCCCGAATTCAGCGACGTCAACCGGGACGCGAAGATCGTCAACCTGCCCGGCTGCATGGCCGTGGCGAGCATCTACACGCTCTATCCGCTCGTCGCCCGCGACCTGATCGAGCCGCGCGTCGTCACGAACGCGAATACGGGCTCGAGCGGGGCGGGCAAGGCCAGCGCGGAGACCCATGCCGAGCGCGCCCACAACTATCGCCCGCACAGGGTGCACGGACACCGGCACAAGCCGGAGATCGAGCACGCGCTGAAGGTGCACGAGAATCGGACCGTCGATCTGCAATTCTCGACCTTCAGCCTCGATCTGCCTCGCGGCATCCTGGTGGCGTCCTACTCGCGCTTGAAGGAGGGCGTGACCGAGCTGGATGTGAAGAAGGCGTTCCACGGCGCGTATGCCGCCAAACCCTTCGTGCATTATTTTCATGGCAAAAGCGGGCCGCAAGGTCCGATGATCAAGACGGTGCTCGGGACGAACAACGCGGAGGTCGCCGCGTACGTGGAAGGCGACAGCTGCGTCTCGATTGCGAGCATCGACAACCTGATCAAAGGCGCGGCGGGTCAAGCGCTGCAGGCGGCGAATCTCTACTTCGGCTTTCCGGAGGAGACGGGGCTTGCGCCGGCGGCGGAAGGAGCGTGGCCGTGATGAAGGACGATCTGTATGTCGTTAAGCTGGGCAGCGGGACGATACTCGGGCAACCTGATATTTTCGCGGAGATCGGCGCTCTCGTCGGACGTGGGTCGCGGGTATTGGTCGTCGCCGGCGGCGCGGAGGGCATCCGGCGCCAATACGAGCGTTTGGGCAGGCAGATGCCCTTCCTCGTCTTGCCGAGCGGTGACGAAGTGCGATACTGCTCGCCGGAGGAGATGCCGATTATCCGCTCGGCTTATCGGGAGATCATTCTCGAGGAGGCCGCATCGGCGCTGCGCTCGCGCGGTCTGACCGTCTTCGCGCAGATCGGCGGCGATAACGGCGTCGTTACGGGGACGAAAGCAAAGCCGATCAAAGCCATTCGGGACGGCAAGCCGGTTATCGTCCGGGATTCGCTGTTCGGCGGTTATACCGGCAGCAACGCTCCGTTCATCCGTTCGGCATTGGACGCGTACGACGTGGCGATTCTATCGCCGCCGATCTATGATCCGGAATTGGGCGAATACATCAACATCGATGCCGACGTGCTGGCAGCGCATTTGGCGTCCGATCTGGGTGCCCAGCATTTGCGCTTCGTCACGGGGACGCCCGGCATTCTGACCGATATCGACGATCCCGGCTCGACGGTGCGCCATGTCTATCCCGGCGACGACCTGCCTTGGGTGAAGGGGCGGATGAAGCAGAAGGTGCGCGCCGCCGGCGTAGCGCTCGAGAAAGGGATCGCCGATGTGGCGATCTCGGGACCTCATACGCTGGAGGGCAGGGGGAAGACGTGGTTCTGGAACTTCCCTCATCCGGGCGACGACCGCCGGACCGAGCTGCTGAGCCAAGTGACGCGCATCGCGTCGGCCTCTTATGACGAGGGGGAGCTCGCATCCTTCCTGCTGGACGAAATCCGGTATCCGTCCGTGAAGGGACAGATCGACGACGCGGGCAACATCGTCTTCCGCAAAGGGAACGGTCCGCGCACGCTGCTGCTGCTCGGTCATATCGACACGGTGCCCTACCAATGGCAGGTCAAGAACGACGGTGAAGGCCTGAACGGACGCGGCGTCGTGGATGCCAAAGGAAGCTTCGTCAATTTCGTCCACATGCTGGAAGAGGTCGACGTGCCCGAGCACGGCACCTTGCTCGTCGTCGGCGCGGTCGAAGAGGAAGTATCCACCTCCAAAGGCGCGTTCTACGTACGCGACCATTATCCGGCCGAAGCGGTCATCATCGGCGAGCCGAGCGGGGAAGACAATTTGACGCTCGGGTATTACGGGTTATTCAAGCTGGAGATCACGGTCAGCCGCAAACAGACGCATACGGCGGCCAAGGATAGCGTCAGCGTCATCGACGAGCTGTACGAGGTCGTCCGAACGATCCGGGAGCGGGTGCGTGCGGTGGATCCCGACTCCCTGTCCGCGCTGATCGATATCGGCCATCGTCACGACCAAGGCGTACTCACGGCCGAGGGAACGCTCAACTTCCGCATCTCCCCCGCGGCGGGCAAGCAGTACGCGGAGCGGGTGTCGCTCGACGATCTGGGCGAGGACGTGCGGGTGAGCGTGATGCGGGCGACGCCGGGCTTCGCGAATCCGCGCAGCGATACGCTCGTGAAGAGTTTCGTCCGGAGCTTCGCGAGAGCGGGCAAGCAGGTGCATTACCTCAAGAAGCGGGGCACGAGCGACATGAACACGCTGGCGACGACGTGGGAAGGCGTACCGATGGTCGCGTACGGGCCGGGGGATTCGAATCTGGATCATACCGATCACGAATATTTGCATTTCGCCGAGGCGCTCGCCGCCAGAAGCATTCTGAAGGATGCGGTGGACGAGTGGTTCCGGCTGCAGGGAGGCGAATAGATGACGGCGCGAACGGTTGAAGCCATTCGAAGGGAGGACGTCGTTCCGGAACTCGAGGGGAAAGCGCTCGAGGCGCGAAGCTTAATCATTGACATGGCCGCTGCGCCGACGGGATGCCATATCGGCGGCAGCCTGTCGGTCATCGATCTGCTGTTGGCCGCGTACGCCGTATACGGAAGCGATCCCGCCAGCGCGATTATTCTAAGCAAAGGTCATTCGGCCGCGGCGCTCTATGCGGCGCTGTACGTGCAGGGCATTATGCCCGATAATCCGGCGGAATCGTACGGGGCGAGCGGCTCGCTGTTCACCGGGCACCCGAACCACAAGCTGCCTGGCATTCCGTTCGCCACGGGGAGTTTGGGTCACGGCGTGCCGTACGCGGCAGGTTGGGCGCTCGCGCAGCGCCTCAAGGGCACGGGCGGCACGGGCGTCGTCATCGGCGGAGACGGCGAGCTGCAGGAAGGGCTGTGCTGGGAGACGGCCCAGATTGCGCAGGCGAAGGGCATCTCGAATTTCGTCTACATCGTCGACTGCAACGGCGGGCAGAACGACGGACTCGTGCAGGACATCTCGCCGCTGCCGCAGCTGCGCGAGCGATTCGAGGCGTTCGGCTTCCGCGTGCGGGAGACCGACGGTCATGATTACGGGGCGATTCTATCCGCCATCGACGTCGCGCTCGCGCCGGGCGAGGAGGCGGGCAAGCCGCTCGCGGTGCTCGCCCGGACCGTCAAGGGCAAGGGCGTACGCGCCATTGAGGGCAACCCCGAGGCGCATTACGCGAAGATTCCGGCGAAGACGGCGGACAAATGGAAAAGGAGCCTCACATGACGCATTCCAGTAGAGAAGCTTACAAGTTGGAATTAACGGAGCTGGCCCGGGAGGACGGCCGCATCCTCTGCCTGGAGGCGGATCTCGGCGGCAAGAACCATGCGTTCCAAGCCGAGCATCCCGACCGCTTCTTCAATGTCGGCATCGCCGAAGCGGCCGGCATCGACATCGCGGCGGGACTGGCGGAAGCGGGCTTCGTGCCGTTCTTCTCGACGTTCGCTTCCTTCGCCGCGCTGCGTGCTTCGGAGAGCATCAAGCTCGCCATGGGCTACATGGGCAAGAACATCAAGATCGCGGCGGCGTACGGCGGCGTCTCCGGCGGGTGGTTCGGCACGACTCATCATTGCCTGGAGGATATCGCGGTGCTGCAGTCGTTCCAGCATATCCGGATCGTCTGCCCGCACGGCGAGGCGGAGACCCGCCAGGCCATACGGGAGGCGGCGGCGTCGCCGGAGCCGTATTATATCCGGCTTGCCCGCAATGACGCGTTCGAGAGCTTGCCGCGGGAAGCCGGGAGCAGCTTGCGCGATGTCCTATACCAGGGGAAGGACCGCCCGAATGCCCGCTTGTGCCTCGTCTCCGTCGGCGAACAAGCGACTGAGATCTGCGCCCGCATCGCGGCCGAGGACGAATCGCTCGTCCATGCGCACCTGGCCTACGTGGACAGCGGGTCGCTGAAGCGCGTTGCACCCGAACTGCGTTCGGTCTCGAGCCGGTTCCTCGTCGTGGAAGAGCATCGCGGCACGGGCGGGACCGCCTCGTATCTCGCGCTGCTGCTGCCGGACGCCGAAGTCTATTCGCACGATTGCGGTCATGATTGGCCGATATACGGCGGCAGCCATGCGGACGTGCTTCGCGATCTCGGGTTCGGCGAGGACGAATTGAGACGGCAGATCGCCGAGCTGGGAGGAAGCCGTCATGACCGGAGCGCTTAGGTCGAAGCAATTCCGCCGGTATGCGATCGCCGACGTGATCAGCGGCTTCGGCGTCGGGATGAGCACGATCGGCGCGAACTGGTACCTGATGGACCAGACCGGCTCGCTCGGCGCGGTCGGCTTCATGCTCACGCTCAACGTACTGGCCGGCTTCGCGGTGTCCCCGCTCGCGGGCATCCTGACCGACCGGTTCCACCGCAAACGCATCATCCAATTCGCGAACTGGGGGCGGGCGCTGCTCATCGCGGCGCTGGCCGTCGCTTTCCTGGCGACCGGCTATCATACCTGGTACTTATACGCATTTACGATTATTAACGGCATCGGCTGGACGGTGTATATGTCGGCTTCGCGCAGTCTCATTCAAGAGCTGCTCCCCGAGAAGGAGCTGATCAACGGCAATTCGATCATCGAAATTTCGCTGCAGGTCGGCATGTTCACGGCAGGCGCGGCGTCGGGCATCTTTTACAAATACGTCGGATTTGAATGGATCCTGCTGCTGAATTCCGCGGCCTTCCTCGTCAGTTCCTTGTTCCTGGCGAAGGTGCGGTACACACCGCTTGCCATCGAAAGCAAGGGCGAGTCCTTCGCGGCGAATTTCCGAGACGGGCTGCGTTATTTGAAGGAGCGCCCAGCCGTCTTCGCGCTCGGCGTCGTCTCCATCATCCCCGTCGTCGCCGTCATGATCTTCAACGTCGTGCTGCCTGGTTACGTCAGCGGGCCGGTAGGCGGCGACTCCGTCGTGTTCGGGCTCTCCGACATGTTCTATGGCATCGGCGGGCTGCTGTCCGGCTTCCTGGCGGCGCCGCTTGCCAGAAGGCTGTCGCTGTCGACAGCCGTGCCGCTGTTCTTCCTGCTCGGCGCGGGCGTGCTCTTCGCTTGGGCGTTCAGCGCGTCGGTCGGGCTGTTGTTCGCGGGCAGCGCCGTGCTCGGTCTGAGCAATTCTTCGCTGCGCATTATGATCAACACGCGGCTTATGGAGCTCGTATCGAAGGCGTACATGGGGCGCGCGATGTCGGTCTGGATCGCGATCTCGCTTCTACTGCAGTGTATATCCGCGACCGGGCTCGGCTTCGCGCTCGACCGGTTCTCCCCTGGAACGGGCTTCGCGGGCATCGGGGCGCTCATGCTGGCGGGACTCGCGCTCTATGCGCTGCTGCATCTTCCGTCCAGAGCGAAGAGCGGCGTAGGCGCCACGCTTGATCAATAACGAATGAGGAGGTCCAGACATAGATGAACAATTCGAAAATCGTCGCGTTCGTGGAACCGAGCTTCTACGGGGTCAGCTTCGCGAAAGCGGCTCATGCGCAAGGACACAAAGTGGTAGCCATCGTATCCTCCGTAGACAATCCGGCGCTGTACGGCTACGAAGGGATTTACCACGATTTGCTCGTCGCGGATATCCGCGACGAGCAGTCGATCTATGACGCAATTGCCGGTTCCGTCTATTACGGCAAGCTCGATGCGCTGATCCCGGCGACGGATTACGCGTCCCATCTGACCGCGCGCGTGGCGGAACGGCTCGGTCTGCGCGGCGTGCCTTACGAAGCGGCGCTGCGGGCGCGCAACAAGGATTTGGCCCGCCAGGCTTATGAAGCGCACGGCGTACCGGGCGCCAAGTACGAGAAGGTCGCGACGTTCGAGGAAGCCGCGCGGGCGGCCATAGCGATCGGTTACCCGGTCGTGCTTAAGCCGACGAACTGCGCGAGCTCGCAGGGCGTCTACTTCATTCACGGCGAGCCGGAGCTGCGCGAAGCGTTCGAGGAACTGCGCCAGTTCAAAGTCACGTACATGGATTTCAAGGTGCGGGACGAATATTTAATCGAAGAATATATCGACGGACAGGAGTTCAGCGTCGAACTCTTCTTGCAAGAAGGCCAGCCCGCCTTCGCAGCCGTCACGGAGAAGCTGACTTCGCCGCTGCCGTATTTCGTCGAAGTGCTGCATACGCTCCCGACGTCGGTGCATCGCGACCGGGAAGCCGACTTGATCGCGACCGCCGTGCAGGCGGCAGGCGCGATCGGCATCACGGGCGGACCGTCCCACGTCGAGCTGAAGCTGTCGCGGACGGGACCTCGCATCATCGAGGTGAACGGCCGTCCGGGCGGCGATCAAATTTCCTCCGACCTGCTCGTGCAGGCGTTCGGCATTGACGTCTTCGCCGCGACCGTGCGCTTCTATCTCGGCGAGCAGGCGCAGCTCTCGCCGATCCGCCATCGCGCATCGGCCATCGCCTATCTTACGGCGGAGCGCGAAGGGATCGTCGAGCACGTCGCGGGCGTGGCGGAGCTGGCGGAAAGTCCGTTTCTGGTAAAGGCGAACATCTCCGTACAGCCGGGCGACCAGGTTGTGACGGCACGCAGCTCCGACGACCGGCTTGGGTATGTCATTACCGTCGCGGACACGCCGGAAGAGGCGAAGCAGGCGGCACGCGCCCTGATCGCCTCGATCGCGATCGACTACCGGCAGGAAGTGCTGCCGGTCGCGGAAGCTACTTGAGAGAGGAAGAGAAGCGGATGGGAATCGCCGTACTATATGGAAGCTCCAGGCGGGGCGGGAACTCGGATCTGCTGGCCGACCGGCTGGTCGAAGGGAAGGAAGCGGCCCGCTATTATTTGTCGGGGTCCCGCATCGAGCCGATTATCGATTACCGGCATACGGAACCGGGCGCTTACCCGGAGGACGATTACCGTTCGATCCTCGATGGCGTCCTCGGCGCGGACACGCTCGTTATCGCGACGCCGATCTACTGGTACGGGATATCCGCGCCGCTGAAGCTGTTCATCGATCGCTGGAGCCAATCGCTGCGCGAGGATCGGCAGGGCTTCCTCGAAGCGATCCGGGGCAAGCGCGCTTATTTGATCGCGGTCGGCGATGACGAGCCCGGCCGCAAAGGATTGCCGATCGTCGAGCAATTTCGGCATATATTCGACTTCGTCGGCGTCGAATTGGCGGGTTACGCGCTCGCCGAGGGCAACAAGCCGGGCGATGTGCTTGCGGATGCGCAGTCGCTTGCCGTTATCGACGGCTGGCGTCTAACGCTGTAAGCAAGCGCGAATGAAGACCAGGATCGTACGGAGAAGGTTTCCGGCGCCTGGTCTTCTTTGCTTCGGGCAATGGCGCGCAAGTCTTCGGCCCGATTGCCGAGCTTGGACGCGGCATGGTACGCTAGACTGCGAATGTAACCCTAACGATCGTTAAAGGAGAGATGGACATGACTCAACTCGCCGAGCGGCTGCTCGCCATGGCAGAAGAGGAACGCGAGCTGCAATTCGACCGGTTCGACAACGAGACCGCCCTGGAGCTGGGATTGGCAATCATTGGGGAGGCAAAGCGGCAGGAGAAGGGCATCACGGTCGAGATCTACCGCGGAGGCCAGCGTCTGTTCGCCCATGCGATGGCCGGCACGTCTGCCGAGAACGAGAATTGGATCCGGCGCAAAAACAATGTCGTGAACCATTTCGGCCAAAGTTCCTGGCGCGTCGCTCTGACCGTCCGCGAAGAGGGCAAATCGCTGGAGACGGACTACGGGCTGCCGCTGGCGGATTACGTGGGCGCAGGAGGAGGCTTTCCGCTGATCGTGCGAGGCGAAGGCCAAGTGGGTACGATCACGGTGTCCGGGCTCCCCGATCAGGAGGATCACGATCTATTGATCGCGGCGCTCCGCGGCTTCCTGAGCCGCGATTCGGATCCGAGCCGAGGTGTCGCCGGAGCATGACGGCTGCTTTCGGAAGGCAGGAGATGCTCGAACGCGTCAGACGCGCATGCGCCGGACTGCCGGAGACGGAGGAAATGATCGACGGGTTCGGCCATACGGTGATGAAGGTGCGCGGCAAGACGTTCATCATGATGAGCCCCGAAGAGGAGACGCCTCCCGGCTTGTCCATCAAGTCCGACAAGGAGCAGCAATTTTTGCTGCTGCAGCAGGGCGGATACGTACGCACGCCTTACATTGGCCAGCACGGATGGGTATCGCTGGATCAAGCCTCCAAGCCGAATTGGGACGAGATCGCGGGCTTGATTCGGACGGGCTACCTGCTGGCCGCGCCCAAGCGGCTGGCCAAGGAAGTGCTGGAGAGACGGGATACATAATCGTTTTATGAGGTACGATGGTCCACATAGCCAACGCGCAATGAAGCGTGTTGGCTTTTTTTGGGCTTATCAGCTATTGCCCCCGATTGACTTCGTCCTGCGCGTCGTGATTGCTATAGCTATTGGCTATAACAGGATATAGATTTATCCAGTTACCCTGATCTTCTTCCGCCATGCTATCTTTCTAGTAACAAATGGCAGAGGAGAGTTGTGCGATGGCAAGAAGCAGCATATTGGGATATCCGCGCATCGGCGAGAAGCGGGAATGGAAGCAGACGCTCGAGGCGTACTGGTCGGGCAAGGCGGATGAGGAGACTTTTCGAGATCGCATGAAAGAAATTCGACTGGCGCGTCTGCGCAAGCTGCAGGCGTCGGGAATCGATCTGATTCCGGTCGGCGATTTCAGCGAATACGATCATGTGCTGGATACGGCGGCGATGTTCGGCCTCGTTCCGAAGCGGTTCGATTACCAAGGCGGCGAAGTGCCGCTATCGATCTATTTCGGGATCGCGCGCGGCACGAAAGACGCGGCGGCCAGCGAAATGACGAAATGGTTCAACACGAATTACCATTACATCGTGCCTGAGCTGGACGGCGCGTCGCCAACGCTAACGGAGAATCGCCCGCTGCGCGCTTACTTGGAAGCGAAGGAATCGCTCGGCATTGAAGGCAAGCCCGTATTGCTCGGTCCGCTCACGTTCCTCCGATTGTCGAAGGGCTATAACCCGGCCGAGACGGACGTCTGGCTCGACAAGCTGCTGCCTTTGTACGAACAGGTGCTGCGGGAATTGGAACAGGCGGGCGCGGCTTGGGTCCAAGTCGACGAGCCGGCGCTGGTGAAGACAGCCGATCCGCAGGACCGCGACCGGCTGCGCCGAATCTACGGCAGATTCGCGGAGGCAGCGCCTCGTTTGAACGTCATGCTGCAGACGTATTTCGAATCGGCGGACGACTATGAAGCCATCATTGGGTTGCCCGTGCGAGGGATTGGATTGGATTTCGCGCATGGTCGAGACGCTAATCTTGCGGCTCTACGGCTGCATGGTTTCCCCTCCGACAAGGTGCTCGGGGCGGGAGTCGTCGACGGTCGGGGGATTTGGCGGGCATCCCTCGCCGAGGGCTGCAAGCTGCTGAAGGAGCTTGCGCGCTTCGTGCCTTCCGACCGCCTCTTCGTCCAGTCCTCCTGCAGTCTGCTCCATGTTCCGGTCACGGTGAAAGGCGAAGATGGACTGCCGGAGGCGTTAAAACAGGCGTTGTCGTTCGCGGACGAGAAACTGGAGGAGATCGCGCTGCTCGCTCGAGCAGCCGACCTCGGGACGGACGCGATTGAAGCGGAGATGCGTGCGAGCGAAGCGGCGCTTCGGGCGCTGAATGAGCACGAGACGCGCAACCGCAAGGACGTCCAGGCGGCGGTAACCGCGATCGCCAGCCAGGAGGGACGCCGCGGACGGACGTTCGCCGAACGCCAGCCGCTTCAGCAGGCGAAATGGCAGCTGCCGCTGCTTCCGACGACGACGATCGGCAGCTTCCCGCAGACGGCCGACGTGCGCAAGGCGAGGCAGCTGTGGCGCAAGGGCGAATGGAGCAAGGAGCGGTACGATGGCTATGTTCGCGAGCAGATCGACAAGTGGGTGGGCTTGCAGGAGGAGATCGGCCTCGACGTGCTCGTGCACGGCGAGTTCGAGCGAACGGACATGGTCGAGTTTTTCGGCGAGAAACTGGCCGGGTTTGCTTTTACGAGGGGCGGCTGGGTGCAGTCGTATGGCTCGCGCTGCGTGAAGCCTCCGATCATCTATGGCGACGTCGCGTTCGAAGGCGCGATGACGGTGGAGGAGACCACCTACGCGCAGTCGAGGACATCCAGGCCGGTGAAGGGGATGCTGACAGGACCGGTCACGATTATGAATTGGTCGTTCGTCCGCGAGGACATCGCACGGGAGCAGATCGCCTATCAGCTGGCCTACGCGCTCAGACAGGAGGTCGAGGCGTTGGAGGCGGCCGGGATCGGCTTGATTCAAGTGGATGAGCCTGCCGTACGGGAAGGGCTTCCGCTGAAGCGAGAGGCACAGGCAGATTATTTGACATGGGCGGTGAAAGCCTTCCGGCTGACGACGTGCTCCGTCCGCGATACGACGCAAATTCATACCCACATGTGCTATTGCGAGTTTCATGATATGCTCGGTTCCATCGAAGCCATGGATGCAGACGTGATCTCGATCGAGACCTCCCGCTCGCACGGCGAATTGATTCATCACTTCGAATCGCAATCGTACCCGCTCGGGATCGGCCTGGGCGTCTACGATATTCATAGCCCGCGCGTGCCGGGAACCGGCGAGATGACCGCGATGATCGGCCGCGCCCTGCAGGCGCTGGACCCTGCGTTATTCTGGATTAACCCGGATTGCGGGCTGAAGACGCGCGGGGAAGAAGAGACGATCGCCGCGCTGCGCAACATGGTCGAAGCGGCACGCGCCATGCGGCTGTCGGTTGCCGCTTCCGTATAGGCGAAAGTTTTCGCGACTATTGCGAATCGGCTGAATATGGTAGGGTGGAAGGAAAGTCGCAAAAGATGGGAGCTGACGGCGGAATGCAGGGTATCCGATTTTTCGTCAAGCAATTCTGGCGGGAACCATGGTGGTTCAAATTGCTTATTATCGCATCGTTCGGAGTATCCATCGTATTCAGCAGCTCGGCGTTCGAGAGCGGTTATTACGATGCGATCGCCAAGTGCGCGGCCGCCGTGTTCTTCGGCGCATACGCGTTGAAGTTCCGCCGCACCTTCTATGTGTCCGCGGCGATGACCGCCGCCGCCGTGTTATGCTTATATGTAAGCTGGGATTTATATCGGACTGTCGGCAGCTGATGCCGGCGGCACGCGAACGAGCATGAACGTCCCTCCGGACGGTCATGCTCGTTTTTTTGCGCGCTCGCACAACCGCCCCCGCTGCGCTGCAGGGTCTGGCCATTCGATTACCCGTTTGGAAGGCGAGCGTTAATCTGCTTGCGATAGACGCTGGGCGACGAGCCGACCGTTTTCTTGAACATTTTGGAGAATAAGAACGGATCCAGATAGCCGACGGAGCGGGACACGTCGCTGATCGACAGCTCCGGCTGGCGAAGCAGCTCGGCCGCCTGCTTCATGCGAACATGCAGCAGATAGCCCTGCAGCGACATCCCGAGGTGCGCTTGGAACAGACTGGAAAGATACGTCCGGTTCAGGCCGATTCGGCGTGCGATGTCTTCGACCGCGATGCGCTGGCTGTAATGATGGCTAATCCATTCGACCGCCTGACGAATATACGACTCCTTGGAGGCGGCGGGTCTGGCATCCGGGGCGTCCTCCGCGGCGTTCACCAGCTCGGCCAGAAACCGGTACAGGATGCTTTGATAGCGGAGGTCGGCGCCGCGTTGATCGGCAACCGAGAGGCATTCGTCGTGGAATCGTTCCATATAAGAGGCGTCCGACGCTCGAAACACGGGCTTGGCATCGCTCAATCCGGTACGGGCGATAAGTCCGTGCGCTTCTAGGCCGTTGAACCCCATCCACGTGTACGTCCAAGGATCATAGGGATCGGCTTCATAATGAATCAGCTTGCCTGGCATAATGAGAAATCCGCTGCCGGCTTCAAGGGTATGCGTTTGTCCGTTGCTGTGGACTTGACCGCGCCCGCGGTGGACGTAATGCACGATGAAGGCATCGCGCAGCCCGGGTCCCCAGGCATGGCGGGGCGGACAATGCTCGAGCCCGTAGAAGAGCAGCCGAAGCTTCACGGGATCCTGCCCGGCCGAGCCAAGGACATTCTCCATCATCGTTTCCATTGCTTCACGCTCCTTTCCTGCACGACCATCCGAGTTCAACAGGGTGAAATGGCGAAAAAGTGCCGATGCCGTATTATAACAGGAAAACAGACCTTATTTGTAGATGATAGCGCTGTACAACTGGCATTATGACAGGAAATACAGGTCTAGCTCCATGTTCATCCCGGCGGCCTCCCGATATAGTGGACCTATAACGCGAAAATAGCAGGAGGTTATCCCTTATGTCCAAAATTACATTCCTAGGGGCGGGCAGCACCGTGTTCGCCAAAAACGTTCTCGGCGACGTCATGCTGACGCCCGCGCTGCAAGGCTTCGAGCTCGCGCTCTTCGATATCGATCCGGAGCGGCTGCGGGAATCGGAGGTGCTGCTGAACAATATCCGCCAGACGTCGGGCAGCCGCTGTACCGTGAAGGCCTACACGGACCGCAAGGAAGCGCTGAGGGGCGCATCGTACGTCATTAACGCGATTCAAGTCGGCGGCTATGACCCGTGCACGATCACGGATTTCGAAGTGCCGAAGAAATACGGCCTTCGTCAGACGATCGCCGATACGGTGGGCATCGGAGGCATTTTCCGCAACCTGCGCACCATCCCGGTCATGCTCGATTTTGCCCGGGATATTCGGGAGGTATGTCCGGATGCCTGGTTCCTGAACTATACCAATCCGATGGCGGTGCTGACGAACGTGCTGGCCGGCGCGGGCGGGGTGAAAGCGGTCGGACTCTGCCACAGCGTGCAGGTGTGCGTGCCCGATCTGTTCCGGTCGCTCGGCATGGATGCGGAAGGGGTCCAGGCGCGCATCGCCGGTATCAATCATATGGCGTGGCTGCTGGAAGCAAAGAAGGACGGCGTCGATCTGTACCCGGAGATCAAACGCCGGGCGGCGGAGAAGCAGAAGGAAAAGCATCACGACATGGTGCGCTTCGAGCTCATGTTACGGTTCGGCTACTACGTGACCGAGTCATCCGAGCATAATGCCGAATACCACCCGTATTTCATCAAACGCCAATATCCGGAGCTGGTCGAGCGGTTCAACATTCCGCTGGACGAATATCCGCGACGCTGCGTCGAGCAAATCAAGGGCTGGAAGAGCATGCGCGAATCGCTGCTGGCCAATGAAAACCTCCAGCACAGCCGGTCGCATGAGTACGCGTCGTACATCATGGAAGCGATGGAGACGAACGTGCCGTTCAAGATCGGCGGCAACGTGCTGAATACCGGCCTGATCACCAATTTGCCGAAAGAAGCCTGCGTCGAGGTGCCGTGCCTGGTCGATGCTTCCGGCGTCACGCCGACCTATGTCGGCGATCTGCCGCCGCAGCTGGCCGCGCTGAACCGCACCAACATCAATACGCAGCTGCTGACGATCGAGGCGGCGCTGACGGGCAAGAAGGAGCATATCTACCATGCCGCGCTGCTCGATCCGCACACCTCGGCGGAGCTGTCGATCGACGATATTGTCGCACTGTGCGACGATTTGATCGAAGCGCACGGGGACTGGCTGCCGACTTACCGCTAAACGAAGACACGGCTCTCTTACGATGATCCGAAAATACCAAAACGGCGTGCACCCGTACAGGGGCACGCCTTTGCTTCGTATCAACGACTCACGCCACGCCGCCTGTCCGCGAGCCGCGGCCGATCGTAAATTCCGCGTCTTCGCCCTCGTACCATAGCTGGAACAGGTAGAGCAAGACGGCCGTGAAGAGCAGAATGCCGTAAAGCTGCCAGCCGGTAATCCGCAAATCGATTAAATTCATCTTCCGCAGGACTCCGGGCATCACGAACGAGAAGAAGGCGTCGATCGCTATATTGACAATCGCGTACATCCACCATTTATGAAATGTATAAGCCAGAATCCAGATCGTCCCGATCAGGAAAACGCCGTAGACGAGCGGAAAATCGATCACGCTGGACCATGCGAACATCGGCCGTTCGATGATCCACCAGTGATAATGCCTGGCCAGCTGGCTCGTGACGGTATTCAACAGCGACACGGCGAGCGCCGCGGGCAAATAGCGCCGAAGGATGCGGCCATCCATGAAGAACACCGTCAGCCAAGGCACGACCAGTCCCGACCACATGAAAACAAGCCCCAGCATGACAAACCTCCGTCCAATCGTTGTTACTGGTTAGATTTGCCCCATTTGGTCATCCCTATGCACCGCCGGATACGCTATACTAAAGGGGACAATGTTCATGCGAAAGGAAAGCGAAGGAACGATGCAAAGGGGTCGAACAATGTACAAATGGATGGCTGCTTGTCTAGTCGTCGCGTCGCTTGCCGGCTGCGCGGAGGTGGATTATCCGGCGGCGCCGGATTCGAATATGCTTCCCGTAGCCAAGACGAGGCAAGAAAAGGCGCCGCATCCTTCGGGGACGAAAGCCGAGCCTATTCAAGCAGCGGCATCGCGCGAGGAGAACGGACAGGCGGTCATCGAAGAAATCGGCGGGCAATCGTTCGAGACCGAATTCGAGGCTTGGGGCAAGGTCCGGTTCGTGGCGGCCAAGCGAATCGAACCGAGCGGGTTCGCCACGCTTCAATTGTCCGTCCAAGGTCGCAACGGAAATTTGCTTCAAGCGTTTCCGGCGACGGATCTGACGCAAGGGCGAAGTTTGCGTACGGTAACCGCCGTTTCGTTCCGGGACGTGGACGGCAACGGACAGCGGGACGTGATCGTGCTCGCGGAATACGAAGCCAGGCCCGAGGCGGGGGAGAAGGGATCTGCCTATGTCACGATTCCATCGATCTATCTGCAGCGGGGCAAACGTTTCGTGTCGGATACGCAGCTGGAAGACCGGTTGTTCGCCGCGGGTCATATAACGACGATCATGGACGTGATGGGATACCTGCGCAGCCGGCAATCTAACCAACCGTCGGGAGACGCGCGCGTACCGGGCGGGGCCGCAATGCCGGATGAGGCGAAGCTCCGCAGCCTATGCTGGACGGCCAAGAGCGGGAACTATGACGAAAGCGGCATTATCGATCTCTATACAGAAGCCTACACGGGCTCCAACCAGGACGCGGACTGGACATTCTCCGAGATGGACGAGGATATGATGTACGGCGAACTCGGCGGGTGCTTCCGGGAAGCGACCGAAGCGACGACCGCCGAAGACGAAGCGCTCCGAAAGCATGCGGAAGGGGTCGCGGACGCGGTGGAGCGCATCTTGCTGGCCAAATCGGCCATCGATTATTACTATAATGGCGGCGGCTCGATGTGGATGCACCTGGCGAATCGGACGCACGGCATATATGGCTATCGGATTTACCGCTATATCAAGATGAAGCAGCAGGCCAGCGGACAAGAAACCGCCAAATACGACGCATTGGCGCAGGAGCTGGAAGCGGACATGAGGTACTGGGAAGGCCAGTCGGTCGATCCCGTATTTACGTACAGCGGCATTGGGTATGAGAACAAGCAGCCGGACTATGACGATGAGGTGCTTGCCTTGAAGGAAGGGGTGCAGTCACTCCGAGCCTTGACGGCCCGCAAGGACAAGGCGAGCATCTACTTGTTGAACTTTCTGGCCAAAGATTTAGTAGAGTATTAATGGCAGGCTGGCGCATCCGCCGATTCCGCCAAAAAAAGCTGTCCGCGAATGAAACGCGGACAGCTTTTTTGGGATGGATTCCGAACTCGGGGGGGCGAACGCAAGACTTATTTCGCGACGTTGAAATTGGCCATGAGCCCGTTCAGTCGTTCGCTCAGCTTGTGCAGCTCATCGCCTTGCTCGGCGATTTCCGTCATCGCGCGGTTGATATTGCCGGCCAGCTCGGACAGATTCTGCGTGCTGACGTTCGAGCTGCCTGCCGAAGCGGCCATGTCGTCCACGGAGGCGGATACTTCCTCGCCCGCCGCCGCCAGCTGTTGGCCAACGGACGAAATATCGCCAAGCTTGCTGTTAATCCCTTCGACATCGGCGAGCACCTGCAGCATATTGCGTTCCATGGCCGCCATCTGATTGAGGCTGGCGCGGATTTCTTGCTCGGATTGCTCCATGCCGGTGATCGCGTGAGCCGAGTTTTGTTCAATGCCAGTGATCAAGTTGCCAATTTGCTCGGCGGATTGATTCGTCTGGTTGGCCAGGTTGCGCACTTCACCCGCGACGATCGCGAAGCCGCGGCCGTGTTCACCCGCCCGCGCCGCTTCGATGCTAGCATTCAGCGCCAGCAAATTCGTCTGCTGGGCGATCGTGCCGATCGTTTGGACGAAGTGGCTGATTTGTCGGCTTCCTTCCAAAAACTGGGCAATAATCGCGGACAACGAGGAGAATGTTTCGTTGACGCGATCCATTTGCGCTTTCATGGCGCTCATTTCGCCGCGAGCTTGCGCCGCGGTGCCGGCGGCGTTGGTGGAGACGGCCGCGGCTTCGGCCGCCCCTTCGGCGATCCGAACGACGCCTAGCGCCATTTCTTCTACGGCGCGCGAGCATTCCGCCGCGGACTGCGATTGACGCTCGGCCGCCGAAGCGGAACGCTGGATATTCTCGTTCATTTCGCGATAATCCCTGCGCGTCTCTTCGAGCTGGCCATGAAGGCAGCCGATGTTGCCGCGGACGCCGTCGGAGACGCTCTTCGCCTCGCCGACCAACTCGTTCAGTCCCTGGCGCATGCCGTTCATTGGTACGCCGAACCGATTCAGCGGCCCGAGATTGCTCAGGTTGATGTCACGCGTAAGGTCGCCTTTGGCGATCGTGGAAATGAAAGTCTCGATCTCGCGGAACGGCTTCGCGTAAGCGGCGAAGTTCGTGAACCCAAAGACGGCTGTGCCGACCGGCACCCAGATTAACATCCATAGATGCTCGGAGAGCGCCATGTCTCCGCCCGTGCACAGCCATGTCAGTCCAAGCGCGACCCCCGTAATGACAAGGCCTTGAATGATGTTGCGAATGAGATACAGGACCAATTTTTTGGTGATTTCTTGCTTGGTATTCATAGAACCACCTTCCCCTCTGCCTATATAGCTTTCAGTCTTCCATTTATATCGGCAGAAGAGAGACGATTATGAAATGGTTATTTCAGCCTTCTATGTGGTAAACCTTGCAGCGTATGCGCTTAATTACGATAGGAGCACATATTCCAAACCCATAAGCCGCGCACAACGCTCCGACAAAACCATACCCGCCGAATACATCGAAATGGGCCGATGCGAGCCCGAAGCCGAAGGAGCTGGCGGCCAGCACGGCGTTCAGACCAAGCGATTGGAAGGAATCGATCGTCGCCCGCATAGAGGATTCGATCCGGCGATGCAAATAGCCGGTTGCGATCGGCTCGGCGATCCCGGCCGCCAGACTCGTCAGCAGCATGGCGGCAAGGCTGCAAGGATGATGGACGAACGCGGCGAACAAGAATCCGGCCGACGCGAGCAGCGTCGCGGCAAGAAGCGGCGGTCTCGCGCCATACCGGAGGAGCAGCCGATGTGCCAGCAGATTGCCTGGCAGCCCGAGCAGCATGATGACGGCGGAGAACAACCCGAAATAGGCGACGGGAACAGCCAAACGAGCCAAGTAGATCTGCCAGAATTCATAGAGAAAGCTGATCGAAGAGCCGATCACCATGCCGGTGAAGACGACCGACCGGACGTCGGCATGGGTCTTGAAAAAACTTGCGGACGCCCGTAAATAATCCAGCGGATTGCGTTGACTGCCTTCGTCATCGTCGTCTTCGGCTCTGACTCGAACTTCCGCGAGCGTGGCCGTTAGTCCGATCACGGTCAGGGCGCTGGCGACGGACAGCCAATAATGCAGCTCGAGCTCGAATTTCCCGGCTAGCAAACCGCCGGAGAGCGCGGCCAAGATCGCGGCGACTAGATCCAGCGCGTTCAATCGGCCCAAGATTTTCTCGAAGTCTTCGGCGCGTCCGGCCGCGAGCATGCCATCATACAGGAGCGCGTTCTCCGCGCCGCTGCCGGCCGAACGGCTGATGCCGGCCAGCACGATGGCCAAGGCGAAATGCCAGAACGCATGGGCGTAGACGAGAATGAGCAGTTCCGCCGCATATAGGGAAGCCGATAACAGCAGCATTTGCTTTCGGCCCCATCGATCGGCCAGAATGCCGGTCGGAACCTCCAACAGGACGACCGTCGCCGCGAAAATGATTTCCGTATGGGTCACCATCTGGATCGTCATGCCGCGCGACTCCCAGAATAGCCGTTCAATGACGTAAGCGGGAATCAGACTTGCGAAGAATCGAATTAGATACAGCTTGCGCACATTGTAATGGTTGTTCACCGTTCGTGCTCCTCTCGTAGTGGATGCGGTTGCATCGCCTAGAGGCGGGTCGCGCGAACGCCTAATGAACGGGTCGGCAGATTAACAGGGCGGTCTTGGTTTGGACATGGCGATTCGCTCCTCCTGAATCCAAGAATGTCATGCGATCTTGCTTCTAGTATATCCCAACTTCCCCCATTTCGCGCGATTAGTCGGGTCGATAACCGTGCGCCGCGGCATAGTCATAGAGGCGGCGGATGCCTTCATCAATGATCGGGATGCTCAAATTACCGTAGCCCAGCACAATGCCATCTTGAGCGTCGGCGTTCAAGATCGCGTACTCCCGGCAGGTTTCCGCCTTGAACCCGAATGCCTCCGTATTCGCCCACGATAACGCGGACAATGTGTCTTCACGGAATGCGACCCGCAGATGCATCCCTGCTTCGTCGCCGTCGATCGCGACCGAGTGGCCGAAATAGCGGTGTAGCGCGTCGATCAACGCTTGGCGGCGTTTCTTGTATAGTTTCTTCATGGCCAGTATATGCCGTTCATAATGACCGTCGGCCATAAACCCGGCTAATGCTTGCTGCGCGGCAGGCGGCGTATACAGATTGAGCGCTTCTTTGGCGGCGGCGAAGGTATCAATGAGCGTCGGCGGCAAGAGAACGAACCCGATCCTTAAACCGGGCGACAGCGTCTTGCTGAACGTACCGATATAGAGAACCCGATCCGGGGCCTGCGTGTACAGCGGCGGGACGGGCATGCCCTTGAGACGGAATTCGCTGTCGTAATCGTCCTCCAGCAGATAGGCATCCGCTTCCTCGGCCATTCGGATCGCTTTCTTCCTCCGTTGGATCGAGAGCAAACTGCCGACCGGAAATTGATGGGAGGGCGTGACCAGCGCGAGATGGCCTTGGCGAAAGCCGTCCAGCGCATCGAAATTCATGCCGGCTTGATCGACCGGAACGGGGACGATCCGGTAGTGCATGTGCTTGAAAATATCGCGCGCGAACGGGATGGTTGGATCTTCGACGTAGATAGCGCGATAACGCGACTGCAGGGCCGCGGCCGATAGCAGCATGCCTTCCGACGCGCCGGAGACGATCATGATCCGCCCGGCCTCGCATCGGATGCCTTTCGCCCGGAACAGGTAGCCTTGGATTTCGCGCCGCAGCTGGTCGTTTCCGAAGACAGAACCGTATCCTGGCGACCGATCCGCAGGATGCTCCACGGCTTCCTTCATATATTTGGCCCACACCTTGGCCGGGAACGACGAGCCATCCGGAACGCCTGTCGCGAAATCGATGATCCCGCTGCTGGTAACGGGCAGAGGCGGATTCGGCAGCTTATCCGTCTCGGGCGGGCGCAACCCACGTTCATCCGACATGCGAATACCGCCCGCGACGTAGGTACCCGAGCCGATCCGGCCTTCGAGATAGCCCTCGGCGGTCAGCTGCTCGTAGACTTCGATGACGATGTTGCGGGCAATTCCCCATTCCTTGGCGAGCTGTCGAGTGGGCAATAGCCTCGCCCCGGAGGGCAACGCACCGGATTCGATCATGGCGCGCAGCTGCCCGCAAATTTGCTTCATGGCCGATTCGGACTTAGCCGGATCGATATGGATGCCGTACATAGCTGGCCTCCTTCCATAATTGGTTCTTAGAATTTTAGATTATTTGGCTCTTATTCGGAGCCATTCATCCTATTATACTGAAGTGGACTCAGACGGAATAGGGAGGAATTGGCATGAAACGAACATTGGGCAAAAGCGGGCTGGCCATTAGTCCGCTCGGCTTGGGCTGTTGGGCGATCGGCGGACCATTCACATTGGGCGGGATCGAGGACGGATGGGGCGCGGTCGACGACAACGAGTCCATCGCGGCCATTCATGCCGCGCTCGAGGCAGGCGTCAACTTTTTCGATACGGCGGATGCATATGGGGCGGGGCATAGCGAGATTATACTGGGCCAAGCGCTTAAGGGGAGGCGAAGCGAGGTCGTCATTGCCACGAAATTCGGGTACACGAACAATCCCGCCGCCCGCGAAGTCTATCTGCGCCATGACGTGACGCCCGAATACATTCGCAAGGCATGCGAGCATTCGCTGCGTCGCCTTGGCACCGACTATATCGACCTCTATCAGATCCACGTCGGCATGCTGAACGAGAAGGAGACGGATTCCGCGCTGCTCGCGTTGAACCGGCTGCGGGAAGAGGGATTGATCCGCAGCTACGGCTGGAGTACGTGGGATGTCGGACGGGCGACGGTCATGGCAGAGCAGCAGGGAGCCGTGGCGATTCAGCATGCGCTTAATGTCCTGCAGGACGCGCCGGATCTGGTTGGGCTGTGCGAATCCAAGGGGCTCGCGAGCATCAATAATTCCCCCCTTGCGATGGGGCTGCTCAGCGGCAAGTTTCACGGCGGTTCGCGGCTTGCGCCGACCGACGTGCGCGGCAGCGGCCACGAGTGGGTCGCCTACTTCAAGGACGGCAAGCCGGTGCCGGAATATCTGGATATGCTGGAGTCGGTCCGCGAAATATTGACGAGCGGCGGGCGGTCGCTCGTGCAAGGCGCGCTTGCCTGGATTTGGGGAAGAAGCGAAGCCACCGTGCCTATACCGGGCTTTAAGACAAGGCAGCAAGCGGAGGAGCTGGCGGGGGCAGTCGGGCACGGACCCTTATCGCGCGCCCAGATGGACGAGATACGCACGCTGCTCGCTTCCTTCCGTTAATCGCTTGCGGTTTGGCGGCGCTAACCCTATAATCCCATTATGCAGGAGGGATGAAGATGGAGATCAGGATCAAACAAGCTGGCGGCGTGCAGGTCGCCGTCCTTGAAGCCGAAGCGCCCCTAATTACGGATGTCCAGTCCGCGCTCGATCTGATGGCCACGGTCCGGTACGAAACCGGCTGCGACCGAATCGTCGTGAGGAAGGAGCAAATCGCCGAGCCGTTCTTCGATCTGAAGACGCGAATCGCGGGCGAGATTTTGCAGAAATTCATCAACTACCAATTCAAATTCGCGGTCGTCGGCGATTTCTCCGGCTATGAGAGCAAGAGCTTGCGCGATTTCTTCCGCGAGAGCAACAACGGCAGGGACGCGTTCTTCGTGCCGAACGAAGAAGAGGCGCTAGCAAAATTGAGCATCGCGTAACATGGCATTAGTGCCGGGATGCATGCAAATCGCGTGCTAGCGTCGGCGCCGCGCAAGCGACACGGTCGCGGCCGAGTTACCGTCACGTTTATGCGCCTAAGCCTCCGTCCGCATGACGGAGGTTTTTTATGTTCAGCTGAGCGAGGGGAGGCTAAAGGTGGCGGGCATAGCCCTAAAGAGTCATGCCGATCGTCAGTCGTTGTGGTAGACTCGAGGCGAACTTAGAGATGGAGGAGAAGATTCGATTTTGCGCAAATCATTGCATTCATTATGGCTCATCGCGATCTTGCTGATGCTGCTGCCGACTAGCGCGCTGGCCCATACCGGCGTGAAGACATCCAGTCCGGCCAAAGGCGACGTCGTCACGACGCCGCTGACGCAGCTGGAATTAACGTTCAATACGGTCATTGAGCCGTTATCGTCACTAATCGTGACGAACGAAGCGGGAGAAGAGGTGCCCGTTACCGTCGAGATCGGCAAAGATAGCATGAAAGGCGTGCTCGAGCAGCCGCTGGTCAGCGGCACGTACACCGTCAAATGGCGGATCATCGGCGAGGACGGGCATAACGTCGACGGCGATTATACGTTTAAAGTCGAACGCCAAGCAGAAGAAACGCCGATGGCACCGAGCGAGCCGACGGCGAGCGCGGTCGGCGAGACGGGCGCCGCGGCGCCCGACCAGGAAGCGGCGGCTTCCGGGCAGACGAACGCTGCCGAAGGTTCGAATGTATCGACGCCGACTCCGGACGAACAGCCCCAAGCGGCGGTTGATAACCGTGATGCCGACACGGCAGTCACGCAGCAAGCCGAATCTGGTGCGGACGAGACGTCTGGCGGTACGATCAACGGTACCACGATTATGTGGGTCATATTCGGCGTGCTGCTGCTCGGCGGATTTGTGTTCGGCGTCGTGCGAATCGCGTCCAAATCGTAAGCTAGCGCATGAACTTGTTCCCAACAATACGAAGAAGCCGTCCTTGCCGGGTGCAAGGGCGGCTTCTTCGTATTGTTCGAACGCGGAAGGTTGATTCACACGGACATCGCTTTCCATACCATATGGGCCGCGCCGGTCGCGACGGCGTCTTCGCGCAGTACGCCCTTGGAGAAAGCGGGGACATACTCGGGATAATAATACGTATGCGTCAGCGCGACCTCGATGGCCGTCTGGTAGAACCGTTCATGCGCCGTGACGAGCGGGCCGCCGAGGATGATCAGCTCGGGGTGGAACACGTTGATCAAATTCGCGAGACCAATGCCGAAATGCCTGGCCGTCCGTAGAAACAGCTCCAGCACCTGCGCGTTGTTCTGGGACAGCTCGCTAAGCAGCCGGTCGTAGGCGATCGTGTCGGGCGAAGACTGGCGGAGCGGAAGCAGCTCGTCGCGCCGGATCTTGGCTTCCGTCTGTGCCAGCTTCTCCAGCGCACGCACGGAGACATACGATTCGAGCGCGCCGTAATTGCCGTGCGATCCGAGTCGCTCGCCGCCCGCCTGGATGATCATTTGTCCGATCGAGCCCTCCATGTCTACCTTCCCGTGCACGATCTGGCCATGGGACATCATGGCGGATCGCAGACTTACGCCCGCGTGTACATACAGCGCATGTTGAAGGTCAGGCCGCTCGTCCCGCATCGCCCACTGTTCGCCCATAAGGGCCGTATTCGCGCCGTTATCGAGCATGGCGGGGATGCCGGTCTCGCGCTCGATCAGCTCGCAAATCGGCACATCCGTCCAACCCGGCGCCCGGAAGTGCAGCGGCTTCAAGATACGGCCTTTCTCTCGGTCGAGCGGGCCGACCGCGCCGATCCCGATCCCGATGATAAGCTCGCGGCCCAGACGATGATCCTTCAGCATAGCGTCCAGTTGCCGGGCCGCATGCACCACGAACGCCTCGGGCGTCATATCTTCGTCCATCCGCCAGCGGATGAGCGTCTTCGCGTTCAGATGCAGATCGAACAGCCCAAGCGCCGAGTAAAACCTCGAGATCTCTAAGCCGACGATGTAGCCGCGCGAGGCGGACGCTTGATAGAGGATCGGCTTCCGCCCGCCGCTGGAAGGCCCAAAGCCCACCTCTTCAATATAGCCGTCCCCGGTTAGCTCCTCCAGCAGTCGATTCATCGTGCTGGTCGACAGCTCGTATTGTCCAAGCAGATCCGTCTTGGAGACGATGCCGCGCTTGGCAATGGACTGGTACACCAGCTTTTTGCGATTAACTTGATTGTCCATGATCGCTCCCTGCTTACCCGTTAAAGTTGATGCGATTACTAGATTCTCTCATCATAGCCGAAACGGCGGGAAAGAGCCATAACCGAATGCCAAGGCCTCGCTCCTTACAAAGCGGGATTCACACATCGGGATAGGAGGTGTTTTGTTCAATGAGAACGAAAGTGTACTAGATGTTCAATAATAAAGATAAGAATGAGGTTGGATAAGAATTAATGATGGCCTTTTCCGCTAATCTTTATTCCAAAATAAAATAAAGGCGTTATAATAGAAAGAAAGCGACAAACGAGCTTATCGGCCTAAAAGGAGTTAACAACCATGATCCTTGCCAAAAATAACGCTTTGCTATTCGATCTGTTCTGGACCTTCTGCCGAATAGGTCCGTCGGCGTTCGGCGGCGGTTATGCGATGATTCCGATCATCGAGCGGGAGGCGGTCGCGAAGCGCCAATGGATCCCCGAGTCCGAGCTTGGCGAGCTGTTAACGGTCGCCGGCACGGCGCCGGGGGGCGTCGGTGTCAATGCGGCCGCCTTCATCGGCTACCGCACCGCGGGCGTAGCTGGGGCGATCGCGGCGGTCGCGGGTATTACGCTGCCGACCTTCCTCATCGTATTCCTGCTTGGCCTCGGCTACTCTGCCTTCGGGCAGCATGCCAAGGTGGAGGCAGCGCTGCAAGGCATACACGGGGCGGTTATCGCGCTGATCGCTGCGGCGGCGTACAAGATGGCCAAGACGTCGTTGTTCGATAAAGCAACCGCAGGCGTTGCGGCGCTGGCGTTGATGCTGCTGATATGGACGCCGATTCATCCCGCGATCCTGATGGTATTGGGCGTGGCGGCGGGTATCGCGATCATCCGGGCCAAAGAACGACTCGGCATGCGCGCGCGCACCGAAAAGGCGCAGCCGAACGTCGGCGAAGCCGTCTATTATCCCGAATACTACATTTAATAAGGAGGTGGCGGCATGGGGTCATGGTGGGCGTTGTTTCTCGTCTTTCTCAAGGCGGGCTTGCTCTCCTTCGGCGGCGGTTATTCCGTCATGCCGATGATCGAGCGGGAAGTCACGGACCGGGGATGGATGGCATCGGGCGAATACCTGGAGCTGACCGCGGTGGCCGGATTGTCGCCGGGGCCGATGGCGACGAATACCGCGACGATGGTCGGCTACCATACGGCAGGCATACCCGGCGCCATCGCCGCTACCGCCGGCATCGTGCTGCCCTCGCTCTGCATCATCGTCCTCGCCGCCGCGTTTTGCGCGAAATTATCCCGTCATAAGTGGGTCCGCTCTTCGTTCTACGGCTTGCGGCCGATCGTAACGGGTCTTATTCTTTATGCCGCCTTATACGTCGGTTTTATTGCGCTGCCGAAGCCGCTGCTGGATTGGTCCACGTTCGCGACGCTCATGATCGCCGCCGGTTCGTTGCTCGTCATGATGCGCTACAAGTGGCATCCGTTCAAGGTCATTGTCGCGGCGGCCGTCGCGGGAATCGTGCTCTTCTAACCGAATGGCTGGCTTTGTTGGTCGCCGCCTGCTTGAATGGGTATAATAATCATACGATGAATGCAGAGGCATCCTTCACGATTTTCGCAGCGTATTCGCCACGTCATTATGCGGACCGTCCGCGTTCGCAAGAACAAAGGAGCAACTTATGACAGCAACCAACGAAACCCTTGCGGCAGGCTGGAACTTCGACAACAGTTACGCCCGCTTGCCGGATGCTTTCTATTCCAAACAGCAGTTGAACCCGGTCGAGGCCCCGGCACTCGTCGTCTTGAACGGCCCGCTTGCCGCATCGCTCGGCTTGAACGAGGAGCAGCTGCGAAGCGAAGCGGCGATTGAGGTGTTCGCGGGCAATCGCGCGCCCGATGGTGCCGAGCCGCTCGCGCAAGCGTACGCCGGTCATCAGTTCGGACATCTCAATATGCTGGGCGACGGCCGGGCGCTCCTGCTCGGTGAACAAATCACGCCTGCGGGCGAACGATTCGACATTCAGCTGAAGGGCTCGGGACGCACGCCGTATTCGCGCGGCGGGGACGGCCGGGCGGCGCTCGGTCCGATGCTGCGGGAGTACATCATCAGCGAGGCGATGCACGGACTCGGCATCCCGACGACCCGCAGTCTGGCCGTGGCCGCGACGGGCGAGTCGATCCAGCGCGGCGAGGAGCTGCCGGGCGCGGTGCTTACCCGTGTCGCTTCCAGTCATATCCGGGTCGGCACGTTCGTCTATGCGGCGGGCGCCTTGTCCGGCGAACACCTGGCCGCGATGGCCGACTATACGATCGAGCGTCATTATCCGCAAGCCGCCAATGCGGAGAACCGGTATCTCGCGCTGTTGGAAGGCGTCGCAGCCCGCCAAGCGTCGCTGATCGCGAAATGGCAGCTGGTCGGCTTCATCCACGGCGTCATGAACACCGATAACATGGCGCTCAGCGGGGAGACGATCGATTACGGGCCGTGCGCCTTCATGGATGTTTATGACCCCGCGACGGTGTTCAGCTCGATCGATACTCAGGGTCGCTACGCATATGGCCAGCAGCCGAAGATCGGAGCTTGGAATCTCGCCCGTTTCGCGGAAACGCTGCTTCCTCTTCTTCATGACGAGGAGCAGGAAGCGGTCAATTTGGCCCAGAAGGCGATTGAAGGCTATATGGATCAGTTCCACGCCCACCTGCTGTCGGGCATGCGGGCGAAACTCGGCTTGTTCGGCGAAGAAGCGGAAGACGAGGAGCTGATCGGACAGCTGCAGCAGCTCATGCAGACGCATCGGGCCGATTATACGAATACGTTCCGGTCGCTTACGATCGGGGAGCTTGAAGACAACGCGTTGTTCGGTTCCGATGACTTTAAGGAGTGGGAGCGCTCGTGGAAGGCGAGGCTGGCCCGCCAGCCGCAGGCGGAAGAAGCGTGGCGAGCGCTTATGCGCGCCAACAACCCTTCGGTAATTCCGCGCAACCATCGCGTGGAAGAAGCGCTCGAGGCCGCTTCGGAACGCGGCGATCTAGAGCCGATGCAGCGGCTGTTGTCCGCACTCGCTAATCCGTATGCCTATGCGCCGGAGCAAGAGGAGTTTGCCGACATGGCCGCATGCGGCGTCGGGCCGTACCGTACCTTCTGCGGGACGTAATCGACGGCGCGTTACATCGGCTGCCATTACGATTCTCCTGAAATCGCGTGCGCGATGGAACGATAAGATCAGCGTAATCAAGGGGGCGTAACCGCCCTCTTTTTTGCCGTTGTCTGCTTTTCTGCGGATCGGTTGATCTCGGGCAGGAGAGATTGCGAGGAGTTTCGATCCGACGACCACTGATTTTTAAACACAAAACACGGATATTTCGCTATGTTGCGATGGGAGTCATTCCTATAATAGGAACTGGCTTGCATGTTGAGGGCGAAAGGAGGACGACACGCATTCTGTTTTGTAAGCGCATCCATCTAGAACTCGGACGAGGAGCATGTACATATCCAGCACATTTAGGAGGGGTTTTATGGCAAAACGCAGCAAACGCATGCGCAAGACGTTCATCGCATCTTTGGCGGCGGTGACGATGGTGGCCGGTTCTGGCGGCATGGCCGCGGCAGGCAAGCCGAGCGATGGAGACGGAGGGCGGGCGAAGGCGGTACAGCTCGAGTATTTGGACCGCGGACTCGTGGCCGCAACCACCTCGGAAGGCGTTTTCTTGAGCTGGAGGCTGCTGGCAAGCGAAGCGAACGGCAGCACGTCCGCCGGTTTGACGGGCGCCGATTTTCGCGTCTATCGCAATGGCGTCAAGCTCGCGGACGTCAAGGACAGCACGAATTTCCTCGACCGCTCCGGGTCGGCGGAGGCCGTGTATACGGTCGCCACGCTCAACGGCGGACGCGAGGTTGGCATGAGCAAGGCAATCAAACCGTGGCAGAACGCTTATTTCGACCTCAAGCTGAACAAGCCTGCGGACGGCGTTACGCCGGCGGGCGAAGCATACACGTATGCGGCGAACGACATGAGCGTGGGCGATGTCGACGGCGACGGCGCTTACGAATATTTTGTGAAATGGGATCCGTCGAACGCGAAGGACGTCTCCCAGATCGGGTACACGGGCAATGTGTACATCGACTGTTACAAGATGGACGGCACGCTGCTGTATCGGATCGATCTCGGGGTCAACATCCGCGCAGGCGCGCACTATACGCAATTCATGGTGTACGACTTCGACGGGGACGGGAAGTCCGAGATGATGTTCAAGACGGCGCCGGGCACGAAGGTGATTCGATACGGCAAGAACGGCGTCGTAGAATCCGAAACGTATATCACGATGCCGAAGGCGGATCAGGCGGCGGGTTATTCGAATACCGACGACTATCGGCTCAGCAAGCAAGGTTATTACGACCACGTCGTTAATTTGTTCATGAATTGGCACAAGCACGAAGAAGTCGTGAACGGCCATTGGCCGGCGACGCTGGAGGAAGCCTTCGGCATCGAGAAGCAATACGCGTATCCGCTGTCTAAGGCGGACGCCGCTAAACTCACCGATTATTTCATGGACGTCTATGCGCCGAAGCGAAGCGCCCGCAATAATCTGAGAGCATTCGAGGGCTTCATTCTGAACGGACCGGAGTATTTGACCGTCTTCGGCGGCGCGGACGGACGCGAGCTGCAGACGATTCCGTACAAGCCGGGCCGCGGCGACGACGGCTTGATGTGGGGCGATTACGCGATGGCGCGGATCGAGCCGGGCAACCGGGTGGACCGTTTCCTGGCAGGCGTCGCGTACCTGGACGGGACGAAGCCGTACGCCGTATTCGCGCGCGGTTATTACACGCGTTCGACGCTGGTCTCGTACAGCTGGGACGGACGCAGCTTGAAGGAGCACTGGTACGTAGACAGCGGATGGACGCCGATGACGAATCCGTTCAATGACGGACCTCACGGACGCAGCGGTACCGATCCGGAGTATGGCGCGCTGACGACGCAGGGCTTCCACTCCTTGAGCGCTGCAGACGTGGACGGCGACGGCAAGCAGGAAATCGTCTATGGGGCGGCTACGATCGACGATGACGGATCGCTGCTCTACAGCTCGATGGCCGAGATGCCGCCCCAGAGCGCGGCGCCGGGCACGACGGCCCGACTCGGACACGGAGACGCCATGCACGTCGCGGATCTCGATCCGCAGCGCGACGGCATGGAGATCTTCACGGTCCATGAAGGCGGCGCCTACGCGCCTTATGGTTACGCGATGCGGGATGCCAAGAACGGCGAAGTGTTATGGGGCGGCTATACGGGCAAGGACACGGGACGCGGAATGGTCGGCGACGTCGATCCGGCGCATTCCGGCTATGAATCATGGGCGGGGATTCCGCTGTCGCCGGCCGGCGCGCTCTGGAACGCGAGCGGCAGCCAGATCGACTCCAAAGCGCCGGGCACGAATATGAGCATCAAGTGGGCGGCCGACATGACGACCCAAATCGTAGGCGGCGCGCTGGAGGTGACGCCGACCATCGACGACTGGAAGCGCGGGACGCTGCTGACCGCAGAGGGAATGCGTACGAACAACGGCACCAAGGGCAATCCATCGCTTGTAGCCGACATCTGGGGCGATTGGCGGGAGGAGCTGCTCGTTCGCAAGGCCGACAGCTCAGCCATCCGGATTTACACCAGCACGGAGCTAACGAACCGCAAGCTGTACACGTTGATGCACGATCCGCAATACCGGGCGGAGATCGCAAGGCAGAATACGACCTATAATCAGCCGTCGTATACAAGCTTCTACTTCGGTTCCGACATCGATTGGGCGAAGGTCCCGCTCCGCAAGCCTGACATGCCGGGGGTGCTGAGCTTGCTTGACAACGAGCTGGCTCGATTCAATGAGTCTGGTGAACTGTCCGGTCCGCTCGGCGAGCAGCTTGAAGCTTCGCTCAATCAGGCCAAGTACCATCATGACAAGGGGCAGCAGGAACAAGCGGCCAAGTCGATCGAGAAATTCCTCTCCCAACTGGAGAAGCGGGGGAGCAAAGACAAGGCGTCCGACGCTGCTGCGCTGCGGTTGACGGAGCTGGCCAATCAGCTGCTGGGCGTGTGGCAGGCGTAGTCCCGATTACAACGTGCATGCAAGAGATGCGCATGCGATAGCACCTAGAAGAGCACGGAGACGGTGCTCTTCTTTGGCGTAGCTTGATGCATAGTCCAGGCCGTCGCGGCCACAATAATGGGGTATGTTTACTTTCCATATTCATCTTAAGGGAGACGACTGCCATGAACGCGCTTCTCGTATTTGCACATCCTCACGAGGATAGTTTTAATCGCGCCATTCTGAACACGGCCTCGGACGCCTTGCGTGCGAACGGGCATGACGTCACGGTGCGGGACTTGTACAAGCTGAATTTCAACCCGGTGCTCACCGGTGAGGACACGTCCGCTATGCGCGCGGGCCGCACGCCGGAAGACATCCGGACCGAGCAGGAATATGTGGCCAAGGCCGACGTGATCGCGTTCATCTACCCGATCTGGTGGACGGGGCTGCCGGCAATATTGAAGGGCTATGTCGACCGCTCCTTCTCGTACGGATTCGCTTATCAATACAACAGCGAAGGCGGCATCGACAAGCTGCTCGCGGGCAAGCGAGGCGTCATCGTCAATACGTACGGCACGCCCGAAGAGGTCTACGAGTCGATCGGCATGACGGGCTCGCTGAAGCAGACGTCCGGTGGCGGCATTTTCGAATTTTGCGGCGTCGAAGTGGCTGAACATCTGCTGTTCGGCGGCGTTACGTCCGTATCGGACGACGTGCGCAAAGAGATGCTGGCCCGCGTGGACCGCGCATTCCGAGCCTTGTAATCCAATGCGGCACGAGCGTTTCCAACCCTAGGCAGCGTTGACAGCAAAATTTTCGCGAATTTTCTAAAAGGTTATTTACCTCGCGGGGGGTAATCTGTTATTATTAGCGCAACATTCAAATGCGTTGACGAGACGAGTAGATAAAGGATTACTTTCACAGAGAGCTCCGATTGCTGGGAAGGGGCAAAGGGACCTTTATCGAAGAAAGACTCCGAGCAGCGCGCCGGAACCCGATTATTGCGGGGGGTGGCGCGACAGGAGCTCCTGTTACAGAGCTAAAGTATACGCGCACGCCATGCGGGCGCCGTACTTGAAGAGGCCACAGGCGGCGACGTCTTGGCGAATCTGGGTGGTACCACGAGTATTCCAATCTCGTCCCTGAGACTTGCGTCTTGGGGGTGGGATTTTTTTATTGCCGTCGTCGTCGGTCCGCGCTCTAATCGTAACCGATTTCGGTGGTTTGAATAGGTTTTAATAGGTTGCCGCAATCATCTTCCATTACATTACCCGAAAGGATGAAACGCATATGTCGCAAAAATTGAAAGCCGGTATCGTCGGAGGTACGGGCATGGTCGGCCAACGCTTCGTGCAGCTGCTGGATGGGCATCCTTGGTTCGAGGTGACATCGATCGCCGCGAGCGCGGGCTCCGCCGGCAAAACTTACGAGGAAGCCGTTCGGGGGCGTTGGAAACTGGATACCCCGATCCCGGATGCGGTCAAACAAATCGTCGTGCAAGACGCTTCCAAAGTGGAAGAGGTCGCGGGCGGCGTCGATTTTATTTTCTGCGCGGTCGACATGAAGAAGGACGAAATCAAAGCGTTGGAAGAAGCGTACGCCAAGACGGGCACGCCGGTCATCTCCAACAACTCCGCGCATCGCTGGACGCCGGATATCCCGATGGTCATCCCGGAGATCAACCCGGGCCACATCGCAGTCATCGAATCGCAGCGCAAACGTCTGGGCACTTCGTCCGGCTTCATCGCCGTCAAGCCGAACTGCTCGATCCAGAGCTACGTGCCGGCGCTTAACGCGCTGCTCGATTATAAGCCGACCCAAGTCGTCGCCTCGACGTATCAAGCGATCTCGGGCGCAGGCAAGAACTTCACCGACTGGCCGGAGATGCTCGACAACGTCATTCCGTACATCGGCGGCGAGGAAGAGAAGAGCGAGCAGGAGCCGCTTCGCATCTGGGGCACCGTCGAGGGCGGACAGATCGTCAAGGCAAGCTCGCCGCTCATCACGACCCAGTGCATTCGCGTGCCGGTAACGGACGGTCACTTGGCGACCGTATTCGCCTCGTTCGAGAAGAAGCCGTCGAAGGAAGAGATTCTCGCGCGCTGGCTGAACTTCAAAGGCCGCCCGCAGGAGCTGCAGCTCCCGAGCGCGCCGAAGCAATTTATCACGTACTTCGAGGAAGAGAATCGCCCGCAGACGAAGCTTGACCGCGATATCGAACGCGGCATGGGCGTGTCGGTCGGACGTCTTCGCGAAGATTCGCTGTACGACTTCAAATTCGTCGGCCTGTCGCACAACACGCTGCGCGGCGCGGCTGGCGGCGCGGTGCTGATCGCCGAGCTGTTGAAGGCGGAAGGCTACATTCAACCGAAATAAGCAGATGAACGTCGGCAAGCGGGCCGGCGATCCCAAGCAGCAAGCATGTCGGATACGTCCGGCGGCTTGCTGCTTTTATTGTTTGGGCATGTCTTTGCCGCGGTTACTCGGTTGGCAGCCTGCCTTCTTAAACTAGGCAGTTGGAGTTCTTGGTTATTTCGGCCGCGGCATAGTCTAAATGTGCCATAACTTTGGAACCTGGCAAAAGTTGGTTGATTCTGGTAATCTGTCGATGGTCTCTATCGAAGGGCAGGGAAGCACGGAGGAGGGAATCCAAGTTGAAGGTGATGAAGGCAGGATGGCGGCGGTCGGCGTTATTCGCGTTGATCGCGGCCCTGATGATGGCGATGTGGCCTGCGGCTGCGCGCGGTCAAGGCGAGAGCCCGATCCGGGTATTCGTCGACACAAGCGAGCTTGTGTTCAAGCAAGAGGTCGTCGTGCGAGGCGGGACGATGTTCGTGCCGTTCCGGGCGCTGTTCGAGGCGATGGGCATGACGGTCGCCTGGGATGAAGGCACGAAGGCTGTTACGGGCAGCAAGGAAGGACTGCAGATCGCGCTCTCGACCGACCGTCCGGCCGCGACGGTGAACGGCGAGCAGGTCGCGTTGAGCGCGGGGGCGTTCAGCGTAAACGGATCCGTGCTCATCCCGCTGCGATTCGTGGGCGAAGCGACCGGCGCGATTGTGCACTGGGACGCGAAGAATCGAGAGATCACGATCGTGACCGAAGCGCTGTGGACGGCGCTAGGTATGACGAAGGAGCAGCTGCAGCAGCAGCTCGCCGCGCTGGCAGACAACCCGCCGGCGGCGAGCGGGGAGGAATCGGCCGGGAGCGGCCAAGGCGCGGAGGGAAGCGACGCCGAGCAGAGCGGCGGAACCTCGTCCGCGGGCCAGCAGCCGGTCAAGCAGGCGGATCCCGCCCAGGTCGAGAACAAGTACAAGGGCAGCGGCACGTATAAGCCTGGCCCGGAGAAGGTGGATCTCGCCAAGCTGCAAGGCATGTATTATGGATTCCGGGACGACTACGGCGGCTACGAGTGCGGCGGCGCATGCTGGGATATGTATACGTTCATGCCGGGGAAGCAAGTTCTCGTTGGGCTCCCGCCGCACGGCGGACCGGAGACCATCGATTGCAAGCGCGACGGCTGCTCCGCCTACAAAATCGCGAGCGGGAAGATGACGCTGGCCGATGGGACCACCTATACGATCAAGAAGTCGAAGGAAGGCCATCTGACCATCAACGACATCGTGCTTTTCCCGGTCGAACCGGTAGCGGCAGGCCTCAAACTGAACAGCACGTACAAGCATATTAGCTACAGCGGGTTGGTCGGCATCACGCCTTACTCCAGCTCGAGTACGTCGTATATTACCTTCAACAAAGACGGCACGTTCGAGAGCACCGATATATCGCTTGGATCCTTGGACTTGATCGTAAGTTCGACGAATTCCGCCGGTTCCTCCGAATCGGGCGGCACATATCGAATTAAGGGCAACACGCTCGATCTCTACTTCGGCGACGGCAGTGTTCGGCGCGCGCTGTTCTTCTCTCACGATACGGACGGGAAGGGCGAGATCGACAGCGTTCAGATCGGCAGCGATAATTACTATATCCCAGAGGATTAGAAAGGAGGCCAAAGGCGATGCGGCGCCAATTCGAGAAGTGGTTCCGTTTGACCTTGCCGCTAGGGGCTATGCTGGTTTTGCTCGGCATGTTGAAGCTGACGACATATGTGATCCGCGGGACGGAGCAGCTCGTCGATACTTCGTATGCCTATGGGTACAAACTGGGTTCGCTCATCGAACAACTGCTTTAAGAGCTTGTAGCGGGTTCATTGAATTGCCAGCCGGAATGGGTCCTCTATTCGATAAATGAGGCAACCACGCAGCCATGGGACGGCACTAGCCGGTTCACCTCGGTCAATAACGAGGCGTCACAGGTATTTACGCCTGTGGCGCTTTTTTTGCTTTGTGCACCTCAATTGGGCTATGACTGACAAAGCAGCTCGCAGGAATTATACCGTGTCGCTTTCCATGAAACGAGGTTCTTTTGTTCGTTATAAAATAAAACAACAAAAAAAGATTGACTATTACGAAGAATTGGGCTAATTTATGAACAGGAAATAAACGATATTATTATAACGGTAACAAAAGTATTAATCTTAGTTTAGTGCGGTTTCATTTCCTTCTGGTTCGCCGGTCCGAATTTCAAAGATTCAGGCTTACGTACGAGTAGAGGGATGAAATAAATCTGTATGATGCGAATTGCAAACGCTAACAATGCGATTCGCGCTTAATGGGAGGTGAGAGCCGACTACCTGGAGTTTCGTCAACATTCCATCGAATAGGAGCGTGTCAACATGATTAAGAGAAGTAAGAAGAATGTAACACTTGTATTATTATCTGCTTTGCTGCTGCTTATGGCGGCCTTTCCTGTAAACGCTTCCACTCGCACCCTATCGGGCGACATCGGCGTACATGATCCGGCGTACATCGTGGAGAACGGCACGACATGGGTATTCAGCACGGGCCAAGGCATCCAAGTGCTGTATTCGTCGAACGGGACGACGTTCAACCGCGGCATCCAAGTGTTCGCGACCGAGCCGGCCTGGTGGAGCCAATACGTGCCGAATCATACGAAGCTGGACGTATGGGCACCGGATATTTATTACTATAACGGGAAGTATCATCTGTACTATTCCATCTCTTCGTTCGGCTCCAATACGTCCGCGATCGGTCTGATTACGTGCACCTCGATCGCGAAAGGGGACTGGGTGGATCAAGGCGTGGTCGTAAGCTCGAATTCGTCCTCCACGTACAACGCGATCGATCCGAACGTGTTCGCCGATAAGAACGGCAACCTGTTCATGGCCTTCGGCTCCTGGTTCGCCGGCATCTACATCACGGCGATCGACAAGAACACGATGAAGCCGACGGGCAATTCCTATCGCGTCGCGACCAAATCCGGCGGCATTGAAGGCGCAAGCGTCATCTACAATGGCAGCACCGGCTACTACTATCTGTTCGTATCCATCGGCAACTGCTGCCAAGGCACGAACAGCACGTACAAAGTGGCGGTTGGACGTTCGACGAGCGTGTTCGGACCTTACTATGCGAAAGACGGCACGTCGATGTTGAACGGCGGCGCGACGGTAATCGATAGCGGCAACGCGGCATGGGTCGGGCCGGGCGGCCAGGATGTGCCGAGCACGAACCTCATCGTTCGCCATGCGTACAGCGCGGCAGACAACGGCAATCCGAAGCTGCTCATCAGCGACCTGTACTGGGATTCCAGCGGCTGGCCGTACTATAACTAACGCTCGACGGTAAAATAAACGGAAGCCCTCTCCTAGGCGGTTGCTTGGGAGAGGGCTTTGCCGATGTTACGACCGGCGGCCGAACACGATTGAGCTGACGACCAGTCCGAGACAGAAGCCGGACAGAGGCGAGACGACGAGAATACCGAGCGTGTTCCCGCTGTCCGACACGATCAGCTTAACAGCTGCGACAATCGCTGCGACGAGGACGGCCATGAGCCAGAAGCGCGCTTTGCGGCGCGAAGAGACGACCGGCAGGCTAACCTGGTCCGTCTTCGCCCGTCGCAGAGCGGCTGCGGTGAGGAAGGCTAGGAAGAGCAACCCGGTCAAGGACAGGCCGTGCTGAAGACATTTGTACAACGGAAGCCCGAATAGCGCAGGTTGCTGCAGCAGCGGCCAGCGAAGAACAGTATAGCCGGATTGATGGGTGAACGCGTCAAGTACGACATGCGTGAGAAAGCCGATGATAACGGAGCAGAGGAATACAATCCACGCTCGCAGCGTATTGAGCTTCCATGGGCCAAGCAGCCGATAGGCGCGCCGGTCGAGCGCGAAGACCGAAGGCAGATGAAGGGCAAGCTGCTTTTTCACGACTAGATGGAACAGGGCAGCGAGCAGCACGCTCAGCGGCAGCGCATGCAGCAGCAGCCCCCAGACGGAATGGCCGATCGTGGCATGCGGTTCGAGGTTCGCAAAATATTCGAAATCCGGGGCCATGCTGCCTAATACGAGACCGGTTGTGCTGAGATAGCGAGGAGCTGTTCGCTTGATTGGAAGGGCAAACGCGGGGTGGGCAAACGTAAACGGCATCATCGATATTCCTTTCGCGTTTCGAATCGGAGTCAACTCGCGGATGTGTAGTTCGAGTGTACCTGAAGACGACGCCTGTGTGAAGAAGAGGTGCGGTCGAATAGATCATGAAGAGACCTCCGCGGCGCGGCCACGGAGGTCTCTTGCTGTTAGCTGTTAGATGAGCTTCATGCGGAACGAGTACGCATACGACTGGTTCGCTTCCAGCCAATATGCCTGGTGCGGCTTCGTCCCCCAGCTGTCGTCGCCGCCGACGCCCATTTGCTTATGATTGATACGCAGCACCGTCTTCGAGACCGGAGGGAGCAGATGCGCGTGATCGTGCGACTCGAGCTCGGACGGGGTATACGGAAGCGCATTGAATTCGATCGGCAATCCGGTCTCGATGCGCAGTCCTGCGCCATCGGAATCCTTAATCTCCGCCCAGCGCACCTGCGTATGGTTCCCGCACTCCTGCGGGCGTAGATACGGCACGAATTGGTCGGCCACGAGGCCTTCGTGAATCGCAAGCTTCGCGCTGCTCTCGCGGTCCCAGTAGGATTCATGCGGACCTTTGCCATACCAGGTTAACCGGTCGAACGAAGGATCCAGCTGCACCATGAGTCCGATCTCCGGAATCTCAGGCAGGTTGGCGCCCGGGGAGAGTGCCATCGACACGTCGATCTCGCCGCCAGCCATTACCGCGTATTGAATGACGCAAGCGGAAACATTCGTCGTGGGAAGCTCGAACGTCGCGCGAATCAGCACGCGGTCTTGCAGCGCTTCCCATGTCAACGCGAGCAATCGCCGGTCGCGGCCCGCATCGCGCCAAGTGGCGCACCGCTCATGATGCTTGTTGCCGCGGTCGTTGTCCGTGTACGCCCGCCAGAAGTTCGGGACGAGCGGAGCGAGCAGCGTCTCGCGTTCGCCGGATGTCCAGGAGACAAGCGCGCCGGTGGATTTGTCGAAGGCCGCGCGGAAGCCATTCCCCTCGACGGCAAGCACGGAATCCGAGTCCGTCAGCGTCACGGATCCGGCTGCCGCCAGCGCGCCGACACGGGCGATGCCCGCCGCAGCCGGGAGGACGAACTGCTCGAACGCGATCTCATGGCCGGCGTCGGCCCACAAGGTGGCTTCCTTCAAGTGGAGGGTGATCGTCACGACCGCTTCCGCGAGCGGATCTTGGCGTCTCGGCAGCTCAATCTCGAATTCCGTTCGGCCGTCCGGCTCGACCGCGAGCGCAATCGTCCCTTCTCCTGCAGCGTGACCGTTCTCCGTTATCTGCCAACGAACCGCGTAGGCGCTGAGATCGGTGAAGAGCGATTTGTTCCAGATCGAGAACCTTCCGTTCACCGCATCGACCGCCAAGATATCGACGTTCTGGTAGCATTTGCGAACCTCGAGCAGTTTCGGCGTAACGGCGCGGTCGGCGAAAACAAGGCCGTTGCCGCAGAAGTTGCCGTCATGCGGGCTTTCGCCAAAATCGCCGCCGTAGGCCATGTACGGCTTGCCGTCCTCCCCATACTGACGGATCGCTTGATCAACCCAGTCCCAAATGAAGCCGCCCTGAAGAATCGGATATTGATCGAATAGCTTGGTGTAATGATGTAATCCGCCGACGGAATTGCCCATGGCGTGGGCGTATTCGCACAGGATGAACGGTTTGCGCGGGTTGTCGAGCGCGTATTGCTCCACTTTGTCCGGACGGGTGTACATGTGGCTTTCGATGTCGGAGGCGTCCTCCGAGGCGCGCCAATGGAATACGCCTTCGTAATGCACGATCCGGCTCGGATCGGCTTCCCGCAAGAAATCGTGCATGCGGATGAAATTGTCGCCCCCGAACGATTCGTTGCCCAGCGACCAGATGAGCACGGAAGGGTGGTTCTTGTCGCGCTGGAACATCGAGTTCGCGCGGTCGATCACGTTGGCCGTCCACTCCGGCCGGCTGCCCGGCACCGTGAAGTCGCCAAGCTCGCTTTGATTGTAAGACCAGCTGCCGTGCGTCTCCAAATTCGTCTCGTCGATCACATACAGGCCGTATTCGTCGCACAGCTCGTACCATGCCGAATCGTTCGGGTAGTGGGAGGTGCGCACGGCGTTAATGTTATGCGACTTCATCAGCTTGACGTCGGTCAGCATATCCTCGCGGCTCGGAACCCGGCCGTGATCGCAGGAGAATTCGTGCCGGTTCACGCCCTTGAACACGATGCGCTTGCCATTAATTCGCATCAGGCCGTCTTGAATGTCGAACTTGCGGAAGCCGACGCGGCAGCTGACTGTCTCGATAGCAGCGCCGGTCTCGTCGCGGAGCGCGAGGACGAGCGTGTACAGATTCGGCTGCTCGGCGCTCCACTTCGCGGGGTTGGCGACGGGAATGCTGCCTTGCACGGCGACCGAGTCGCCTGGCACGACATTCGTCTGCAGCGTGAATGGCTGATCGAGCGCCGGAGCTCCGGCGGCATCATATAGCATGGCTTCCAGCGAGTACGCGAGGGCGTGACCAGCCTCGTACTCGTTCGCGATAAGAGCCCGAATCGTCAGCTGCGCGTCGCGATACTGTTCGTCCAGATCGGGCACGGCGAAGAAATCGTAAATATGGACCGGCTTGCGGGTATACAGATAGACGTCCCGGAAGATGCCGCTGAGCCGCCAGAAGTCCTGATCCTCCAGCCAGCTGGCGTCGCACCAGCGGTACACCTCGACGGCGAGCTTATTCTCGCCCTTGCGCAGATAAGGCGTCAGATCGAATTCGGCCGGCGTGAACGTATCCTCGCTATAGCCGACGAGATCGCCGTTCACCCATACATAGAACGCCGACTCCACGCCTTGAAAGCTGATGTAGACGGACTGGCCGTCCCATGCGGCTGGTATGGTAAAGTGACGAACATAGGAACCGACCGGATTGTAGGTTGTCGGGGCGAACGGCGGCTTCAGCTCCTCCGTGCTCTCCCATGGGTATCGAATGTTCGTATATTGCGGGTAATCATAGCCTTGAAGCTGCCAATGGCCGGGCACTTGAATGTCCGCCCAAGCGCCGCAGTCGAACGCGTCCTGCTCGAAGCCGGCGATTCGGGCGTCGGGATTGGCTGCCCAGCTGAATTTCCAGGTGCCGTTCAACGACAGATAGCTGGCGGATGCGCTTCTGTCGCCTCGGATGGCTTCCTCGACGGACGCATACGGCATGAGCGCCGCATGGGCCGGCATCCGGTTGAGCGCGAAAATATCCGGATTGTTGTTCCACTCCGGATATCCGTTGGCCGGGGCGGTGTAGGCGAATTTGGTTTTCGTCTTACGTTCGCGGTTATCGAGTTTCAAGGACAAATCCCCCTCAGGCTAGAAAGTAAACGCTTTATTCCAGCGTAATGGATGAGATCGGGGACGTAAATATAAGATAAACAGCGGGAGATAGAAGAAAATAGTCCTTTAACCGAGGGTTGTCCTCCCTAAATCTGCGAGCGGCGGAACAGACCTGCGCCTGCGCAAGTCCGTTCCGGCCGACAAGAAAAGTTTAGAGACCCGCGCTGCGCTTCAGCCGCTCCGCGATTTGAAACAAATCCTCGGCCGAGACGCCCGGCGCGAATTCCTCCGGCACGTCCGGGAGATCCGGAATGACGCCGCAGTATCCGGGAAGTCCCGCCATCGCTTCCAGTCTGCCGCCGTCGCTCGGATGCGTCCCTTTCCATATGCTGGCGATCTGTTTATAATCCTGGTCGCTAAAGGTGTAGAGCCTTCGGTGCTCGCCGGCTGCCTCCCATACGCGGGTCGCATCGAACGCCTTATTCTCCAGTTTCGGAATCGGGAACATCTTCGTTACGTCGACGCCCGTCGCCATCTCGAGCGCTTTGGCGTAGGCGAGCACGTGGACGCCGCCGCGGACGAGCAAATAGCCGGTCATCGCCCTAGCCGTCGGATGGTCCGTCATCTCGTAGACGCGCATTTTGTGCGTTCGCGCGCCGCACTCGAGGAAGAAATTATGTAGCAGATCGAAGATCAGATTTCCGCTATTGACGACATAGCTCCCATTCCAGGGACGTCCCATGGAATCGTAGGGGAGCGCGGATTGCGCCGATTCGATGAAATGCGAAGTCATCCGCACATCCTTGCCGACGCGCAGCGGCGTCGAATCCGGATCGCCCGGAGCGCTCGAGCCGATCAGCATGATGTTGATCGTATTGGCGACCAGCTCGACATGCCCGAATTCTTCCGCCGTTATGCTGGCGACGATGTCGTAGAATGGGCGCAGCTTCGACTTGCCGCGGAAGTTGAACGATTGAAACATGTAATTGTTCAAGGTCGACATTTCGCCGAACTTCCCGCCCAGCAGCTCCTGAACGGCGCTTGCGCCGTTCGGATCGGGATGATTCGGAATCGGCAGATCGATTGCAAGCCGGTCTACTCGTTTAAATACCATGGTAGCCCACACCCTTCCGAGGTTCTCGTTACGATTATGGGTATGGAGAAAGGCTTGCCCATTATGCACGCCGAGGCGCGCAACCGGCAAGAATGAAGTCGAAGCGAAGCGCAATGGCTCGGAACGGTTCGGGGATTCATGCGCGACGCGCGAAATTGTAACTATTTTGCGCGAACGGCGTATATGGTACGATTATTGAAAACGCATCCTAGGAGGCAAGAGCGATGAAATGTCCAATTTGTACCGATGTCCGCATGCGGGAAGTGGAGAAAGATGGCGTCTTGATCGACGTCTGCCCGGATTGCAAGGGCGTATGGCTTGACCGCGGCGAGCTCGACAAGCTGCTGAAAGACGTCAGAACGCTGCAGAACGAGTATACGCGGATGGAACAGCAGTATTACGGAGGCCAACCGGCTTCGAACCCGCCCGCTGGCGGGTTGTTCGATCAATATACGAAGCCGTCCGCGCAGCCGCCGAGCAATCCTTCGCAGCCTTCTTCCTGGACCCCGCAGCCGGGCGGGGGTTACGGCAGCCCGCCATCGGGCGGCTACGCGAATCCGCAGAGCGGGTACGGCGGCTCGTCCGGCAACCACGGCCAGCCTGGCTACGGCCATACCCCGCCGCCTCCGCAATACGGACATAAGCCCAAAGACGGCAAGTATTATCCGCCGCAGCCCGGCCAACAAGGCTATTACGGGGGCCACTCGTCCGGCGGCTATGGCTACGGACACGGCGGCAAGTATAAGAAGAAGAAAAACGTGCTCGACGTGCTGGGCGATCTGTTCGAGTAATCGAGGGCATCGGATGACGAAGCCGCTGACGAGACATAAACCCCTTTGGCATAGGCCTGAGGGGTTTTCGTCATTCGATGCGCTTTTTTCGACAGGAACAGAAGGGGGGAGTCGCGTAATCGCGGCTTTTTTGTTTTTTTTGAGAAGGACGCGCACCCTGCATCGGCTGGCAGGCGAACAATGGAATGCCCAAGCGGGCTAACCTTTTCATCATACGCTGTAGGGAGAAATGACCAATAGCGAGAATAGGAGGGATGCGCCTATGGCAAGAAAGAAAACCTTTGTTCGCACGAGCAAAGACGGGCTTGTCCCCGTTCGGGTACTGCGGCGAGTTGCCCGGAAGATGCTGCCTTTCTATCGGGCGATTGCCGTCCACCCATCCTATGCGGCGAAGTGGAGCAAGGCCGTCGCAGGGACCGACCTCGACAAGATGGCCAGGTTGCTGCGCGCGGCATCGCCCCATATCAGCTTTGAGCAGCTGGGTACCAACAGTATCGGATATTTCGTGGCTTTTCCATCAGGCGATTCGAGATTCGTGTTAACCAATGGCACGACGATTCTGCCGGGTTCCGCGCAGTCCGTTTTTGAAGCGCGCATACACAGGGCGATCGCCCGAGCCGTATTGCCGCTGTATGCCAAACTTGCGCATGATTGCAAATTCGCGGCAGCCTTCAATAAGGCAGTGCGCAGGAGCAATGATGCGCTTGTTAGAGCGATGGTCCGTTCCCTCGTTCGTACGCCGGCTTTGATCGCGATCGGAACAGGGACAGAAGAGGGGGGCGTGTCGCTCACCTTCAAGTATCATTCAACCGAGTTTGTCTATCGAAATTTATTATTCCTGGATACCGAGTAGCTGAGCTTAACCGCGTGATATCCACATGCGAAGACCCTTGCATCCCGCTTTGGGATCAAGGGTCTTTTTGCCAATCGCCTATTGTCGCCTGGATAACGATAGGCACATCATTTGCTTCGTACGGGCTGGATGATACAGCGGCTATACGACCGGAGGGTTGGTCGGCAGCTTCTGGTTGTCGACAAAAGTAGGCTTGGTCAGCGAGCAATGCGCGGAGATGGTTACGTCCGGCACCAAATCGGCGAGCTTGCGGATGAAATAGCACGTCTCGGGCAGATGATGCTCCAGGAAGCGGAGCGTCGTCCGATCCAACAGCGCGGTCGCCCGGTACAAGTGTATGATCTCCAGCACGAACTCGTAGAAGCCGTTCACGGCGGTCAGCGTTTCCCGGGCCAGGCGGATCTGGACGGGGATGCCGGGTGGGGAGAAGCGGAGATAGCCCCGAATGATTTCGTTCTGGCTGAACAATGCCCGGAAGGCGTCCGAGTGAATTTGCGCGCGCGCGCGAATGCCGTTCTCTGCCGGGTCCAGCACGTTGATCAGCAGGATTGCGTGACCGAGCTGATCCTCCAGCCAGAGATCCATCAAGTCGACGAGCGGCAGCGGAGGCGGGGTTTGGCCGTGCGTCATATAGCCGAGTATACGCAAGTATTCTTGATTCTCGTTCAGCGTGCCGTTCAAATAAGTCGGGGATAGATTCAAATTCACCTGGTTGGCGATGCGCAGGCGCTGCAGGCTGCCTTCCAGCTGAAAATACCCGCTCGCGATCGGCCAAGCCTTCCTTGCGAACGCGACTAAGCCCGGATTCTCGTAGCCGCCGTCCTTATCCAAGTCGTGCAATTCGTTAAAAAGCAACTGAAAAGCGTCAATGTACGATTGTGCGAGCCGGATGGGCTCTTGCTCCATTACGGCCAAATGATCGCGCACGAAATAGGCATGGTCCTGCAAAATTTCGATCCAGAAACGATGCTCCTCCCACGGGGTTAAGGCACGGATCGTCACTGGCAACACCTCCCTCGGATATGTATGGAGAACCGCTATCCATTAGTGTATGAGCCTTGTTCGGCGGGTATGAGGAACAATCGGAAACAGAGCTTTGGCGCGTTCGATTGAACGATATGTACGCAAGAGGAGAGCGCTTTATTGCGGCTCTCCTCGTTTCAGATTTATCGCCGGCGCGCCGTCCGGCCGCGCTTGCTCCGGCCGATCAAGAACCGCACGTTCGCTTCGCCGCTTCCTCCCGCGTTCGCGCCAAATTCAAGTCGGAATGCGCCTCGCTTCAAAGCCGTCTTCACCTGCGTCGGAGTCATAGACGGGCAGCGCTGAAGCAGCAGCGCCGCGGCGCCGGCCACGAGCGGCGTCGACACGCTGGTGCCGCTCATGTAGAAATAGCGCCGGCCCACGCGCTGATGCGCGAGCTCCCGGTCGAGCGCGGAACCGGGCGCCCGCAGGGATGTGATGCTTTCGCCGGGCGCCACGAGATCGGGCTTGCGCAGTCCGCCCTTGGCCGGGCCCCGGCTCGAGTACCAGGAGATGCGATCGTCGGCCTGCGTGATCGTGCGCCGGTCGTCGACGGCGCCGACGGTGATGGCGGAGGGGCTATTGCCCGGCGACTCAATGGTGCCGAGGCCGGGTCCGTTGTTGCCCGCGGCGGCGACGACGACGATACCGGCGCGGACCGCCCGCTCGACCGCTTGACAGAGCAGGTCGTCTTGGCAGCTGCCGATGGCTGGTCCCCCCAACGAGAGGGAGAGGATGCGGATGCCGTAACGCTTGCGGTTGGCGATGCACCATTCGATGCCGGCGATAATGTCGGAATCGTAACCGTCCCCGTAGGCATCCAGCACTTTGACGCCGACAATGCCGGATTCGGGCGCGGCGCCCGCGTATTTGCCCTTGCTCGCCCAACCGTTCCCGGCGGCGTCCCCGGCCAGATGGGTGCCATGGCCGTTGTCGTCGTATGGCTGCTTGCGGCCGTTCACGAAATCCTTGAACGCGACGATTCGGTTCGTCGGCCGGGTAAGGTCGGAGTGCGGGTATACACCTGTATCTACGATGGCAATGTTGATGCCTTTGCCGGTCAGTCCGCTTGATCGGCGCGCTTGCGATGCGCCGATCGACGGCGTCGCCACATGCAGCGAGGCGGTCCGTTTCCGGTCCAGATACACCTTTTCGACGTCCTTGCAGCCGCATAGCTTATCCAGACAGGATGGCGATACGATCGTGGCGAAGGCCGACATGAAGGTGAGCCGCCGGCGGACGGGCATGACTTCGCGGCCGAGCTCGCGTCGAAGCTTCCGAATCGCGTGCAAGGAAGGGTGTTTCTTCATGCTTACAATAATGCGCAGTTTCGAATTTGTTCCCCGCGGTGGTTGGACTTGCTGTCGTCTGCGAATCAGCGCGGGACACATTTTCGGCGAAGGCTGTTCCTTGCGCCCTCTTTGTTGTCCGTTACGCATACGGCTATTCACCTCTCATCCGACATGTTATGAGGGGCAGCAAGCGGGGGTTCGCATGGGGCGAATCTATCCAATCTATCTAATCTATCTAAAATAGGTAGATGGATCGTTTCCTTTCAAGCCTGTCCGGCATCTATTAGAGTATCCTCCTACGAAAGGGTTGATAGAATTGGCGCTTAGCAAAAAAAGTTTGTCGAAAGCAGTCACGAAGAAAGCGGCCGTAAAAGCGGTCAAGAAATCCGCCGTGAAAAAACCGGTGGCGCGCAAGAAACGCCGGATCAGACAGACGCTGGAGCGGTTCCACGTCATCGCGGTGCAGCAAACGACAACCAATCTGCCGTATGATACGCCAGGGTGGACAGCTACGCTGACGCGCGGCACGATCACGCTCGCGGCGGAATTCGACGATTTCGGCGTTGCCCGCTTCAACAACATCCCGACGCTCACGACCGTTGGTTACACGCTGCGTATCTTCGACGAAGCGAACAATCAGCTCACGCAAAAATCCGTGCCGTCCGGTCTCGAAGTGTACGTCGCAAGATTCAACCTCCCAACCTAACAGGTTGACAAAAGCTTGCCCCCGCTTGCGGGCGGCAAGCTTTTTGTTTCGGATCGGCGTCCAAGCATGCGAACCCGCTCGTACATACGCTATTCTGCTAGAGTTTAAGCGTTGTGTAGTAGAAAGGAGAGGGTGATGACAATGGCGGAATGCAACGCGCAAGCTGCGGGAGCTTGCTCCGAAGCCGAAGGCAGCCAGACGATCGCGAGCGGAGCCGCTTCTCATGCGGAAGGCTACCTCACGCAGAGCATCGGGCCGGCTTCCCACGCGGAGGGAGGCGGTTCCGCCGCGGCGGGCGTGTACGCCCATGCGGAGGGCGAAGCGACGCGCGCGCCGGGCGACAACGCGCACGCGGAAGGATTCGGCACGGCGGCGAACGCGTCGTCCTCGCATGCGGAAGGCTATCTCACGCAAGCCGGCGGACCCGGCTCGCATGCGGAGGGAGGCGGGGCGATCGCCAGCGGTCTCTATGCGCACGCGGAAGGGAACGAGACGCGCGCGATGGGCGCTCATTCGCATGCGGAAGGCCAGATAACGATGGCCACCGGCTTTAACGCGCATGCCGAAGGCGAGCTGACGCAAGCGTCTGGACTCGACTCCCATGCGGAAGGGATGGAGACGATCGCCTCCGGGCAAGGCGCGCATGCCGAGGGCGAGCGCAATACGGCCAGCGGCCGGGCGTCGCATGCGGAAGGAAATCTGAACACGGCGAGCGGTATCGCCGCGCACGCGGAAGGACAACGGGCGCTGGCGAGCGGCGATCTCTCGCATGCGGAAGGCAGCCAGACGATCGCCTCCGGTCAAGGCGCGCACGCCGAAGGCTTGATCACGACGGCGAGCGGATTAGCCGCTCACGCGCAGGGAGCTTTGACGGTCGCAGATGGCTTGTTCTCGCATGCGCAAGGGCTAGGCACGCAAGCCGCCGGGCTCGACGGCGTCCACGTCATGGGCCGGTTCGGCATCGCGAACGAGGAATCGTACTCGTGGTACCTGGCGAATGGCAACAGCGAGCTGGAGCTCGGCATCGCGGCCAAAATACTAAGCAGCGGCAACGTGAAAATCGACGGCGCGCTCAGCACGCCGGCCGCCGATTACGCGGAGATGTTCGAGACGGCGGACGGCAAACCGATCGAACCCGGTTATTTCGTCGCGTTCGAAGCGGAGAAGGTACGGATCGCGCAGCCCGGGGACCGTTATATCGCGGGGGTAACCAGCGCGCGACCGGCCATCGTGGCGGACAGCGGCGAACTCAGATGGGAGGGGAAGTATGTGACCGACGAGTGGGGGAGAATCGTCTACCGTGACGAGGAGGCTCCGGGCGTGCTGGATCGCCAAGGACAAACGGTAGTCCCCGGCCGACGCGAGCGCAGGCCCGTGCTGAATCCGGCGTGGGATCCAACCATCCCATACACCCCGAGGGCGCAGCGTCCCGAATGGGTCGCGGTCGGGATGCTGGGCAAGCTGCTCGTCCGCGACGACGGGAGCTGCCAAGCCGGCCGATGCTGCGTCGTCGGCGAAGGCGGGATCGCGACAGACTCGGAGAACGGCTATTATGTGCTGAAGCGAACGGGAGCACGTCAAATTCTGATCATGCTCGGCATTACGTATTGATCAGAATCGTCATCTTTGACCTGTGCCGTATTGCATGTTGAATCGAGTCTCGATTGGAATTTATGAACGCGCCGCCCGCTCTACCCATAGCCGGTCAAAATGATTATAATACGATCATTGACTAGGGAGGGCGGCTATGAAAAACCTCTTCAAGAAAGAGAAACTGCAAATCGCGGTTATCGCCGTCGCTTCGGGCATCGGCTCGGAATTCAAAATTTACCCTTTCACCGGCGATTCGTTCCGCATCGGACTGGGCGTCAGCGTCTTCCTGCTGTTCCTGCTGTTCATGCGCAATATCCCGTACATGTGGACCGGTCTTATCACCGGCATCGTCAGCGTGTTATTTCAGGGCGGCGAATGGATGCTCCAAACGAAATCGCTGTCCGTGGCGGACGCGCTGCAGCATAATTTGCCGGCCGGCATCTATTATGTGGTGTATGCGTACGGGATGATGCATATTTTGAAACGGACGGATAAGCTACACCCCCTGCTTCTCGGAGGCTTCGTCGCGATCGTTGATTTCGCATCGAACGAGGCGGAACTTCTGCTAAGAGGGCTATTCATCGGCGCCGATGCGTTCTATTTGCTCGAATGGTTTAATCTGCTTGCCATCGCGTTTATTCGGAGTTTCTTCGTGATCGGGTTGTACAGCAGCATCTCGGTCAGCCAGATGCGGGCGCTGCATGCCGAGCAGGAGAAGCGGATGGAGCAGATGCTGAACATCGGTTCCGGTCTGTACGGCGAGACGTTCTATCTGAAGAAATCGATGGAGGAGATTGAGCGGATTACCGCCGACAGCTTCACGCTGTACCGTCAGTTAAGCGGCGCAAGCGACAGCGGCTATGGCAAGCAGGCGCTCGGCATCGCCCAGCGCATCCACGAGGTGAAGAAAGATTCGCAGCGCATCCTTGCGGGATTGTCGAAGCTGTACGACAGCGAGATGGCCGTGAATATGGAGATCGAGGAGCTGCTGCATCATGTCGTGAAGGGCAACGGAAAATATGCCGAAATGCTAGGCAAGACGGTCGCATTCCGCGTGGACATGCAGGCGCGCTTCGTCACGGCGCATTACGTTCCGCTCTTGACCGCGCTCAACAATCTAACGGCGAACGCGGTGGAAGCGATCGAGCGGGAAGGACACATCGCGATCCGCGTGCAAGAGTCGAATGATGAGATTGTGTTCGAGGTCGAAGATTCCGGAGGAGGCATACCGGAGCAGGACCGCGCGATCGTATTCGAGGCGGGATACACGACGAAATTTAGCGAAGCGGGCGTCGCCGCGACCGGCATCGGATTGTCGCATGTGCGCGATATCGCGCGGTCGTTGGGCGGCCGGGTAGATATCGCAAAGCGCGATGGAAGCGGAAGCGGCACGACGTTCGTCATGCGTGTATCGAGGACGGCAATCGTTTAGTAGCAAGGGGGATACGGAAATGACCATTACATACGTAATTATCGACGACGACGCGGTCAGCCGCCGGATGCTCCAAGGCATCATCGAGCAATGCGGGCTTGGCGAGACGGCGGGCATGGCGGAAGGCGGCGTGCAGGGGGTGCAAGCCGTGCTCGGCGCGAGGCCGGATATCGTGCTCATCGACCTGCTCATGCCGGACCAAGACGGAATCGAGACGGTCAGGCAGCTGAAGCAGCGGGGATACGCAGGCAAATTCGTCATGATCTCGCAGGTCGAGAACAAAGAGATGGTCGGCGAGGCCTACCAAGCCGGCATCGAATTGTTCATTCATAAGCCGATTAACCGCATCGAGGTAGAAGCGGTGCTGGCGAACGTAAGGGAACGGTTGAAATACGAGCGCCATATTCAGCAGATAAAGCAGTCGCTCTCCGCGTTCGACATGAGCGAATCCTCGCCGCCGCGCAAAGCGCCCGAGCCGCGCGAAGTCGTGAAGCCGATCTTGATGGACCTCGGGATTATGGGCGAGAGCGGCAGCAAGGATATTCTGGCGATGATGGACTATTTGGCCAAACAGCCTGACCGTCACGCGTTCCCTGCGCTTAAAGAGCTGTACGAGGCGGCAGCCCGTAATGGCAGGGGCGAACAAGAGATCGAGAAGGAAAGCAAAGCGATCGAGCAGCGGCTGCGCCGGGCGGTGATGGCGGCGCTCGCGAACATGGCGTCGATCGGACTGACGGATTACAGCAATCCGAAGTTCGAATATTACGCGCCGCTGTATTTCGATTTCCAAGACGTGCGATTGAAGATGAAGGCCATCGAGGAAGAGCAGCCGGAGGGCAAGAGCAAAGTCAACATCAAGAAATTTTTGCAAGTGCTGCACGTCGAAATGCTGGGCAAATTGGAATAACTCGCTAACCAAACCGTACTGTGTCGGGCCGCTGCCTGCATGGCACGGTTTTTGTTGTTTTCGGATTACCCGATAAGTCGATGCGTCGCTGAGCCCCGCTACCTTCCGATGTCGATCAACCTCGCGTGAGGTAATGTGACTCTATTCGCCTCAACTTGTCCGTGACATGGGGGGATTGTATTGGACATGTGAGTGATAGCGATTACATAATTATACGATGTCATGTTTATTATCATATTCTGTGATTATTTATGTAGGATCGCGTAGGTTTGCGTAGTGTGCCGTATACGATATCTTCCAAGAAAGCGATGCTGCTTCATATTCTCGATAAAGGTGGGTTTCGTATGAAAAAGAAGATCGGACTTATCGCAGCTTGCGCCATGATGGCGTTCACGCTTAGCGCCTGCGGCGACAAAAATTCGGAAAACTCGGCAAGCGGGGCGGGGGGCGAAGCGGGCAAGAAGTACGTGTTCGGCACGGACGCGACCTATCCGCCTTTCGAGTTCGAGAAGGACGGTAAATACGTGGGCATCGACATCGATCTGCTGAACGCGATCGCCGCGGAACAGGGCTTCGAGGTCGAGATCAAGCCGATGGACTTCAAAGGCATCATCCCGGGCATTACGTCCGGCCAGCTGGACGGCGCGGTCGCGGGCATCAGCATCACCGAAGAGCGGAAGAAGGTCGTGGACTTTACCGAGCCTTATTACGAAGCAGGTCTTTCCCTGATCGTACACAAGGATACGACCGACATCGACAGCCCCGAGGATCTCAAGGGCAAAGTGATCGCGATCAAGAAAGGAACCTCCGGCGCGATTAAGGCGGAGGAGCTTGCGAAGGAATTCGGCGCCGAAGTGAAGTATTTCGATGACAGCCCGGCCATGTACCAAGAGGTCTCGAATAAGAACGCGGACGTGACGATCGAGGACTTCCCGGTCATCTCTTACAAAATCGCGGTCGATCCGAATTCCAACCTGAAAATCGTCGGCGACCGTCTGAACGGCGACTTCTACGGGATGGCGGTGGATAAAGGCGATACCGAACTACTGCAGAAACTCAACGACGGCTTGAAGAAGCTGAAGGAGAACGGCAAGTACGACGAGATCGTGAACACGTATACGGGATCTGCTGCAAAGTAACGGTTCGCCGTGCGCCGGCAGCCTTCAGCCTTCGTAGCGCATACGCCTACGCGCGGCTGGAGGAGCCGGCGTCTTCTAGTTCAATCCATGCCTGTATGGAGCTACACCTTCGGAAAGGAGCTGTTCACCGATGTCAGAAACGCTGCAAATTATGTCCGACGCGCTGCCCGTCCTGTTCGACGGCTTGCTGATCACGCTTAAGATCGCCGCCATCTCGCTCGTGATCGCATTCGTGATCGGCCTTGCCGCCGGTTTGATGAGCACGGCACGCAGCCGGATCATTAGAGGACTGGCGGGCATTTACGTCGATATTATCCGGGGGACGCCGCTCCTCGTGCAAGTCTTCTTCATCTATTTCGGTCTGCCCGAATTTTTCGATTTCCGGATCGGTCCAGAGGTCGCCGGCATCGCGGCCGTCAGCTTGAACGCCGGCGCGTATATCGCCGAGGTCGTCCGCGCGGGCATCAACTCCGTGGACAAGGGACAGGTCGAGGCGGCCCGTTCCCTGGGGATGAACCGCTTCTATACGATGCGGCTGATCGTACTGCCGCAGGCGCTGCGCCGCATGATTCCGGCCTTCGTCAACCAATTCGTCATCAGTATTAAGGACACCTCGCTGTTGTCGGTTATCGGTATCCGAGAGCTTACGCAGAGCGGCGAGATCATTATTTCCACCAATTTCAAGTCGTTCGAGATATGGGGCATGGTCGGCATTTTCTACTTCGTGCTGATTCTGGCGCTTAGCCGGCTGTCTCGCCTGCTCGAGAGGAGGTTGAACCTGCGATGATTACCGTGCAGCATCTGAAAAAACAATTCGGTTCGAATGTCGTCCTGAAGGATATCTCCGCGACCATCCGGGAGAAGGAAGTCGTCTGCGTCATCGGCCCGTCCGGTTCCGGCAAAAGCACATTCCTGCGCTGTTTGAATCTGCTGGAGGACGTCACGAGCGGCAAGGTCGAGATCGCCGGGGTCGAGGTGACGGATCCGAAGACGAATATCGACAAGCTGCGCGAGGACGTCGGGATGGTGTTCCAGCGCTTCAACTTGTTCCCGCATCTGACCGTGCTGCAGAACATCATGCTCGCGCCGAAATACATCAAGAAGCTGGACAAAGCCGCCAACGAGAAAAAAGCGATGGAGCTGCTCGCGAAGGTGGGCCTGGCGGAGAAGCGGGATGAGTATCCGGATCGCCTGTCGGGCGGCCAGCAGCAGCGGGTCGCCATCGCCCGGGCGCTGGCAATGAATCCGCGCGTCATGCTGTTCGACGAACCGACCTCGGCGCTCGACCCGGAGATGGTCGGCGAGGTGCTCCAAGTTATGAAGGACTTGGCGCACGAAGGCATTACGATGATCGTCGTCACTCACGAGATGGGCTTCGCCCGCGAAGTCGCGGACCGCGTCCTGTTCATGGACGGCGGCTATATCGTCGAGGAAGGCCCGCCTGCCGCGATTTTCGATGCGCCGAAGCACGAACGCACGCAAGCCTTCTTGAGCAAGGTGCTGTAATCGGATGTGTACGTCTGTACGAAATAGAGAGTGGCCCACAACCCGCGAACCCCGCGGGTTGTTTGTTTTCGATGAAAATCCGCCGCTTGCCTCGATCTGATATTGTCATCTTTCCCTAGTAAAGGCATAATGGGAATAATAGTTATCTATCAAAAAAAGGGGAATTCTATCATGAAAAATCCAACAGGCATTGTCCGCAAGGTGGACGAGCTGGGCCGTCTCGTCATCCCGATCGAGATCCGCCGCGCAATGTCGCTCGATATCGGCGAATCCGTCGAAGTGTTCGTCAACGAGACGCAGGTCATTTTGAAGAAATACAGCCCCGGCTGCCTCTATTGCGGCAACATCGACGCCTTGCTGTTCAAGGGAAAGCTGATCTGCGCCGACTGTGTGCAGGAGACGACCCGTCATTTTCAATAAACCGCAAGCGAACGATATTCGATCAGACCTGAAGAAAGGGTTGTTACAGATGGAACCTCGTTTGCCGCAAGCGCCGCTTTGTAAGAGAGCTGGCGCTTTTTTGCTGTGCATAAACCTGGATAAGATGGTGGGGCTGCGCACGGTTGACATGCGTTTCCGGAATGAGAAGCCGTCTTGTCAGGAATTAACGTAGTGTTAACTCCATATCACCAACATGGTATGATAAGATAAGGGGTACGAATGTTCGCATATTCGGCGAGAAGGGAGCGCATCGATGTCGATCGAGATCAAAGAAATCGTGTCCAAATCGATTCTGAGCGAGACGAGAGGGTATCTCGACGTGGGATTTACCCATTCGCTCAATCCGTACAGCGGCTGCGCCTTCTCCTGCGCGTATTGTTACGTCCGCGAGATGCCCATCCAGCGGTTCAAAGAGATTCCCTGGGGCGAGTGGGTGGACATCAAGACGAACGCCGCGGAGATCTACCGGAAAGAGGTGGGCAGCCTTCGCCGCCGCAACAAACCGGTCCGGCTGTTCATGTCCTCCGCGACCGACCCGTATCAGCCGATCGAACGGAAGACGCGGATCACGCGCGGCATTCTGGAGGCCATGCTGGATGCGCCGCCCGATTTGATTCAGCTGCAGACGCGAAGTCCGCTTGTCACCCGGGATATCGATTTGCTGGTGAAACTGAAGGAAGCGTGCAGCGTTCTCGTCTCGATGACGGTCGAGACCGACCGGGAAGACATGAAGCGGCTCTTCGCGCCATACGCGCCGGGCATTCAGCTGCGGCTGAACGCGCTGCGCGAGCTTCACGAAGCAGGAATTCCCACGCAAGCGGCCATATCGCCGGTGCTGCCGTTTACGCCTGAATTTCCGAAGCGCCTCGAAGGCATCGTGGACCGGATTTGGATCGACACGCTGAGCATCGGCGACGGCACGATGGGCAGACGTTCGAAGCGGCTCGGCATGCCGGAGCTGTTCGAAGCGAACGGGCTGTCGGACTGGTATGAACGGGATACCCACGAGCGCGTCGAGAAGTTTTTCAAGAAAAGCTTCCCCGCGGAGATGGTCCGCGTGTCGAAAGACGAGGCGTTCCCGATGTAGTCGTGGTTGTACGCATATTTAGAATAACGCGGCCGGGAAGCGCTTCGCTTCCGGCCGTTTTTTCATTTGCAGCCGAAGCCGTGATAGACAACGAAGTCTCGTAATTGGAGTATAATGGCGCGAAATCATAGTCCCTTGCTCGAATTTATCGCGAATAATGGCCGACAACGCTCAATATCTTTTAACATGCAACGATGAAAGCGCTTCAGAAGGCGTGTTTTTCGATGCACATATGTAAGTAACTGGTAGAAGAGAAAGAGGGAGGGCACGCAATGAAGAACGGTAAAAAACTGTGGTCGGCTGCAACCTCGCTTGTTTTGTGTACAACCCTGCTGTTCGCTTGTTCGAGCAACGGCGGCAACAACGGAGGAACGGGAGGAGAAGGCGGCAACTCGCCGAACGCGAACAACGCCGGAACAGGCGGCAGCGGTGGCAACGCGGGCGGGGAGAACGCGGGAGCTTCGAACGGCGGCGACGCGGGGGGCGACGCGGCGAAGAAGGTCATCACCATTACATATCGGGACGACGGCATCGGCGAGAAAGGCGTCCTGTTCCAATGGATCAAGGCGGTGTCGGAGAGCTATCCGGACAAGAGCGTGGAGATCAAGCCGACGCCGATTCAAGCATCGGAGGGCGATTATTTCGCCAAAATCGCGCTCGCGCTCAAGTCCAAGGACACGGCGCCGGACATCGTCACGGAAGATACGTTCATTCTGAACTCGGATGCGAGCGCGGGTTTCCTCGAGCCGCTCGACGACCGGCTGAAGGAGTGGGAGGACTGGACGAACGGCTCGTTCATCGAGGCGATGAAGAAAGGCGTGACCGCAAGCGACGGCAAAGTATACGGGGTGCCGTATAACACGGATTCGCGCGGTCTTTGGTACAACAAGAATCTGTTCAAGCAGGCGGGGCTGCCGGAGGATTGGAAGCCGAAAAATTGGGACGAGGTACTGGATGCCGCCCGCACGATCAAGGAGAAGCTGCCGGACGTCGTGCCGATCTGGATGAACATGGGCAAGGCGACGGGCGAGGCGACGTCGATGCAGACGTACGAAATGCTGCTGTACGGCACGGGCGAGCGTCTCTATGACGATGCGACCGGCAAATGGATCACGAAAAGCCAAGGCATCATCGACGCGCTGACGTTCGTCCAAACGGTCAATAAAGAAAAGCTCGGTCCGCCGCTGTCGAAGGTGCTGAACGGGCAAGCCGGCAATACGGCTTCCCGCGAATACCTGCCGAAAGGGAAGCTGGCGATCCAACTGGACGGCTCGTGGATTACCGGCAACTACCTGCCGACCGGCGCGGCGCCATGGCCGGAATACAAGGACGTGCTCGGCTTCGCGCCGATGCCGACGAGCAAAGGGCAGGCTCCGGGCTCCATCACGCTCGCGGGCGGCTGGGCGCTGTCCATTCCGGCCAACGCGAAGAACAAGGACGAAGCGTGGAATTTCATTAAGTACGCGCTGAACAAGGAAAATACGCAGAAGCTCGTCATCGCCGCCGGCAACATTACCGTCCGCGCCGACGTGGCGAAGGACCCGGGCTATACGGAAATGCCGTTCAACGGCATCGCGACCGAATACTTGCAGAATGCCGAGTTCCGTCCGGCGCAGGACAAATATCCGGAGGTCTCGACGCAAATTCAGACGATGGTCGAGTCCGTCGCGACGGGCACGTCGCCGGAGGCGGCCGCGAAGAAATACGCGCAGGACGTGACCCGCATCGTCGGCGAGGATCACATCGTGGAGAAGTAAGACGGCCGGCTTGCTTGACGCGCTGCCGCAAGCGGCGCTTCGAGCAAGCCTTCTTTTGATCATAAGCCCGGAAGGGAGGATGCGCGAGATGAGCAGTATAGCCGCCGCCGCGCCCGCGAAACGAAGGAACACGTGGACGTGGCTTTATTTTTTGCTTCCGTCGGTCGCGATCATGCTGGTGTTCTTCATCTATCCGATCTTGCTGACGGTGTTCTATTCGTTCACGAATTTGGCGCTCACCGGCGAAGCCGCCAAGGAGCTGAACTTCGTCGGCCTTGATAACTACGCGCGCATGTTCGAGGATCCCACGGTGCGCTCGAGCATTTGGAACACGCTCGTATTCCTGATCGGCTCGGCCGTCATCGGCCAGCAAGTATTGGGATTCCTGATCGCGCTGCTGATGAAGCATAAGAACCGGTGGTTTCGCCGGATTATCGGGACGATCGTGCTGGCGGGCTGGGTGACGCCGGAGATCGTCTGCGCCCTGTGCTTGTACAGCTTTTTCGGCGACGAGGGGACGCTCAACGCGATCTTGCAATCGTTCGGGTTCTCGACCGTCACGTGGCTGTATACGATACCGATGGTCACCGTCATTCTGGCGAACATCTGGCATGGCACCGCGTTCTCGATGCTCGTGTTCCAAGCCGCGCTGGACGACGTGCCGAGCGAGATCGAGGAGGCTGCGGTCGTGGACGGCGCGTCGAAGTGGCAGATCCTGACCCGCGTCACGATCCCGTACATCAAGGATACGATTACGACGAACATGATGCTCGTCACGCTGCAGACGCTCGGCGTCTTCGGGCTCATCTACGCGATGACCGGGGGCGGGCCGGGGACGTCGACGACGACGCTGCCGATCTTCATGTACAATCAGGCGTTCGTGAATTATCAGCTGGGCTACGGCACCGCGATCTCCTTGCTGCTCCTGCTGATCGGCGTCATCCTGAGCCTGTTCTACATTCGTTCCATGAAAGAGTAAACCGACAAGGAGAACGACCGTTATGAATGCGATCCAGCGAAAATGGGTTTTTCGAATATTGCCGTACGTCATCCTGGCGTTCATCGGCATCTGTTTCGTGCTCCCCTTGCTGTGGGTGCTCGTCGCCTCCGTCGATTCGAACGCGATGCAATCACTCAAGGCGCCGACCAAGCTGACGGCGGGCAATTACATCGACGTGCTCACGAATCCCGACAATCAGCGGGCCTTCCTGATCGGTCTGCTCATGTCCGGCGGCCAAGCTGTCATCGTCGTCCTCCTGGGACTGCTCGCGTCGTACCCGCTGTCGCGGTACCAGCTCCGGTTCAAGAAGCCGTTCATGCTGACGATCCTGTTCATGACGTCGCTGCCGATTACCGCGGTCATGGTGCCCGTCTATCAGCTGTTCCTGACGCTCAAGCTGTACAATAACATCTTCGGCGTCGTCCTGTTCTTCGTCGCGTCGGCGATGCCGTATGGCATCTGGATGCTCAAGAACTTCATGGACTCGGTGCCGTCCGAGCTGGAGGAGGCGGCTTGGATCGACGGCGCGTCGGTGTTCGTCGGCATCCGCAAGGTCGTCGCGCCGCTCATGATTCCCGGCATTTGCACGGTCGCGATCTTCACGTTCTCGGGCAGTTGGGGCAACTTCTTCGTCCCGTACATTCTGCTGCAATCGCCGGAGAATTTCCCCGCGTCGCTCAAAATCTATCAGTTCTTCGGCCAGTACGGCATGGCAGACTACGGCAAGCTGGCGGCGTTCTCCGTCATGTACGCGATTCCGTCGATCGTGCTGTACGTGTTGTCCCAGCGCTTCATGTCGAAAGGCTTCGGCCTGCAGGGCGGGACGAAAGGGTAGGCGAGCGGACCAGCAAATGAGAGCAACCAACCCCCAATTGCGATTGGGGGTTGGTGTCGTTCGGAGCCTATTAACCTGCTAACCGCAGGAGAGGATTTATTTATGCGCCGGTAACTTCTATAATGAGTAGGCAACCAACTAGATCAGAATGACAGGTGAAGGCATTGGTATTATTAGGCACTTTGGTTAACGGAGCGGCGATCATCGCGGGCACGCTGCTGGGCAGATTGCTGACGGGCATTCCGGAGAGCATGAAGAACACGGTCATGAACGCGATCGGCTTGGCGCTGCTCGTGCTCGGGGCGCAGATGGGCCTGAAGACGGACAACTTTCTCATCGTGCTGCTGAGCTTGGTCATCGGGGCGTTGGTCGGCGAAGCCATCAAGCTGGAGGACAAGTTCACGAATGCCGGCTTATGGCTCGAGAAGCGGATCGGTTCGCAGGAGCCGGGGGCGATCGCGCAAGGTTTTATCACGTCCAGTCTCGTGTTCGTCGTCGGGGCGATGGCGATTCTCGGCGCGCTGGACAGCGGGATGAAAGGGAATCACGACATTTTGTACGCCAAATCGATCATGGACGGATTCATCGCGATCGTGCTGACATCGACGCTCGGCATCGGCGTGCTGTTCTCGGCTATTCCGATTCTGCTGTATCAAGGCGCGATCGCGCTTTTCGCTACGCAGATTACGCGCTTCGTGCCGGATGCGATCATGGATGCCATGATTACGGAGCTGACGGCCGCGGGCGGCATTATGATTTTGGGCATCGGCTTGAACCTGCTCGGCATCACGCGCATTAAGGTCGCGAATCTGCTGCCCGGCCTCGTCGCCGCCGCGGCGATGAGCGCCGCTCTGCACGTATGGTAATGGTGCGATAACTCGATTCGGAGAGGGGAAACACGTTATGAAATTGGATTTGACCGGCAAAATCGCGTTGGTGACGGGGGCGAGCGGCGATCTCGGGCGCGTCATGGTCCGCACGCTCGCGTCCTGTGGCGCGGATGTTGTCATCCATTACAACAGCAACGCCGCGAAGGCCGAAGCGCTGAGGGCCGAGGTGGGCGCGATGGGACGCAGGGCGCTGATCGTACAGGCGGACATAACGGACCAAGCGTCGATCGAAGCGATGAAGACGGCCGTTGAGCAGCAGCTCGGCGTCGTCGATATCGTGGTTGCGAACGCGGTCATTCAGTATGCCTGGACGTCCGTGCTGGAGCAGCCGGCCGCAGATTACCAGGGACAATTCGATTCGTGCGTGATGCAGAGCGTCTATCTTGCGAAAGCCTTCGCGCCGGGCATGATCGCGCGCGGCCAAGGCGGCCGCTTCATCGGCATCAACACGGAGTGCGCCATCCAGAACTTTGCGAACCAATCCGCGTACGTGGCGGGCAAACGCGGGATGGACGGCGTCTACCGGGTGCTTGCGCGCGAGATCGGCGAGCACGGGATTACGGTGAACCAAGTGGCGCCAGGCTGGACGATCAGCGACCGGGACCGCGATAAGGGGACGGAGCGCAGCGAAAGCTACGAGAGCACCGTGCCGCTCAAGCGCCGCGGGACCGACCAGGAGATCGCCAATACGGTTGCTTTCCTCGCTTCGGATCTCGCCAGCTTTATTACGGGTGCTTACATCCCGGTGGCGGGCGGCAACGTTATGCCTGCGATCTAGCGGTATCATTAGCCGGGAACGGCGGGATGTCTCCGGTGGTCGAGTTCGGTTATAACGATATTTGCCGGGTTGAACTTCGGTGATCGGCTGTGTTAAGATGTGGGTACTTTTATGATTGGGGTTGAAGCGGAACATGAACAAGTAATCTTTCTTGCGACCGATAACAAGTGGATTTAACAAGGCCGGGCGATGCGAGCGTGGAATGTTACACGATCGCTGCCGGTAATTGCGAAGCGAATGCTGAATTAGCGTCTGATATACAAGCACGGATACGTTCGTTCGTATTCGGCAGCTTTGTGTTTCGCCGCCGCTCATCGCGCTTTGACACCTTGTTAGATTGTTATTGGCAAGAAAGTTACGCGTTCGTTCCGCTCGACCATCGGTATTCCTTATCCATGGCCCGCTTGTGAATGGGGTGGATTTCTCCGGAATGAAACGAGCCGCGCTGCGATGATCAGCGCCAGCCGTTTCGCCTTACCGTACGGATTAGAGCGGCGAGAAGCGTAACCTTCTTGCGGCTCTTTTTATTTTTCCAGGGGGGATTCCACATGTCATTGATTAACGTAAGCAACCTGTCCTTCGCGCACGAAGGCAGCTACGATCCTATATTCGAGAACGTCAGCTTCCAGATCGACACCGATTGGAAGCTCGGATTTACCGGAAGGAACGGCAGAGGGAAGACGACGTTTATGAACCTGCTGCTGGGTAAATATGAATATGACGGCGCGATTTCCGCGAACGTCGGCTTCGATTATTTCCCGTTCCCGGTCGCGAACAAGGAGCAGAATACCATTGACGTCGTCGCCGAGATTTATCCCGATTACGAGCATTGGGAGCTCCTGCGCGAGCTGTCGCTGCTGAAGGTGGACGATGACGTGCTGTATCGTCCGTTCGAATCGCTGTCTAACGGGGAGCAGACGAAGGTGCTGCTGGCGGCTTTATTCCTGAAGGAGAATCGTTTCCTGCTCATCGACGAGCCGACCAACCACCTCGACATGGAAGCGCGCGGGCTCGTCAGCGACTATCTCAAGTCCAAGCGCGGCTACATTCTCGTCTCGCATGACCGCGCGTTCCTCGATAACTGCGTCGATCACATCCTCTCCATCAACCGGACGAACATCGACATCCAGCGCGGCAGCTTCTCCGACTGGTGGGCGAACAAGGAGCGGCAGGACAACTACGAGCTGGCCGAGAACGACAAGCTGAAGAAGGATATCAGGCGGCTGTCGGAAGCGGCGAAACGCACGAGCACCTGGTCGGACGAAGTGGAGAAGACGAAGAACGGCACGCGCAATTCGGGCTCTAAGGTCGATAAGGGCTATATCGGCCACAAAGCCGCCAAAATGATGAAGCGCTCCAAATCGATCGAGAGTCGGCAGCATACGGCGATCGAGGAGAAGTCCAAACTGCTGAAAAACATCGAGCAGGCGGACAGCCTGAAGATCGCGCAGTTGAATTACCACAAGCAGCAGCTCGTCGAGCTGGATCGGGTGTCCATCGACTACGGCGGGCGAACGGTCTGCCGGGAGATCAGCTTCGTGATCGAGAAGGGCGACCGCATCGCGATGTCCGGCAAGAACGGGTCCGGCAAATCGAGTCTGATCAAGCTGATCTGCGGCGAACCGATCTCGCATGCCGGCACCTTCCGCGTCGGCAGCCAATTGAAAATCTCGTACGTGTCGCAGGATACGTCGCATCTTCATGGCGATCTGAAGGACTTTGCCCGGCAGCATGGGATTGACGAGAGCTTGTTCAAATCGATCTTGCGCAAGCTCGACTTCGCCCGCGTTCAATTCGAGAAGGATATCGCCTCCTTCAGCGGCGGGCAGAAGAAGAAGGTGCTCTTGGCGAAAAGCTTGTGCGAGCCCGCCCATCTGCATATTTGGGATGAACCGCTCAACTTCATCGACGTCATCTCCCGGATGCAGATCGAAGAGCTGCTGCTGGAGCACGAACCGACGATTCTGTTCGTCGAGCATGACCGGGAATTTTGCGAGAATATCGCGACGAAGATCGTGCGCTTGTAGGAGATCCGGCCGCGTCCCGGTTGCGGCCGCGTCTCCCACTACCTAACCGAAAGGGTGACCGCGTTATGAACATCCAACTTGTCCTGTTCCTCACTTCTTTGGGCGAAGAGGCGACTTCTCATCTTATGCTGAAGACGTTCACGTCCGACATCCGCCCCGTCCGGGGCGATCTGATCGACGATCCCGGCTTCGATCCTCGTTTCCATAACGGCTATGAAGTCGTGAAGGTGACGATCAGTTATGCGGCGGATGAATGCTGGGTCTCGCTGGCGCCGCTGGCGATCGAGGTACAAGAGATGCCGATGGCCGACTACAAGGCGAAGCTCGAGGCGAACGGTTGGCGGGAAGTGACGAAGGACGAGCTGCGGCAGGGCGGATGAGCGCGTTCCGGGGGCCGGCCGTCAGCTTCAGCCGCAGCGTCGGGCACGCGGGCGCCGATTGCGGCACGAACGCGAGCGTAAGAGACGATAACGCTTCATATATTATATAGAGCGGCGCATGGTAGGAGCGGAGCTCCCGTTCAAAGGAGGGACAACGGATGTTTATCCTCGCGATTCTGCTGATCTTGCTGGTGCTGTACGTGCTGTATACGAAGCGGGAGACGAACGAAGAGCTGCTTGGGCTTAAGCTGTTTGGCTACTATATTTTGGGCGCCTTCTCGTTCACGGTGAATTCTCTGGTGCTGCCGGTCGGTTTCGTGCTAAGTTTCTTCCTCCGGCCGAAAACGAACGCCGGCATCAAGCGCGGCGCCTCGATATTCGGATTAATCATGCTTATCCTGAATTGGATTCTGTGACGACGAACCAAGACATACATGTCGCGACCCTGCCTTTCGCATGAACCGCTTCGGCCGACGAAGCGGTTTTTCGCCGTTCTCGGGCAGGTTGGGTGGCGGCAACTCGGGCAACACTACGAAGGAAGGAATACCCATCACAACCTGTTTGGAAGATGGAGGTGGCATCATGGCGGTTCCATGGTTGGAGATCGGAAAATCACTGATCTGCGGCTTGGCGGTATACGCCGTTTATTTTGTGCTCATGCTCGCGGGAGCGGTAACCGGACGGGCGATCCCCGCGGTAGGCAAAGTGATGGATGCATTCAACCCGCGCGTCGAATCGCTCGTCGTGAATGTGTTGTTCGTCATCGTGTTCCTGGTGAGCGCGTATTATTTCGTCGTGCCCGAGCTTGATTGACAATTTTGCCGTTCCATGCGGGCGACTTGCGGCTCCGGCATGGGTTGACGGTGTCCGGCGATGCAAGCTATGATCGATGGACAACGTCTGATATCCCGAGGTGACATGCATACCATGAAATATTCGAAGGCGACGAATTACGCGCTGCATACGATGCTCTATCTTGCGGCCGCCGCACCGAATAAGCCCGTCGGCGTCCAGCAGCTGGCGGAACATCAAGACGTCTCCCCGACGTACCTGTCCAAAATTCTGACCAAGCTTGTCAAAGCCGGCATGATCGAATCGGCCTCCGGCGCGAACGGCGGCTATCGGCTGCGCCGAAACTGGGAGCAGATCTCGTTCCTCGATATTATCCATGCGATCGAAGGGACCGCGTCGTTGTTCGATTGCAGTCTCGATCACGGGCCCGAGTGCCTCGTTCAGCGCGTCGTGCTGGAGGCGGAAGCTAAGATGGAGGCGCATCTGCGCGGCCAGACGTTAGCCCAGCTCGTATCGGAACAGAAGATCGGTCGGTAAGGATCGGCCTGAGGAGGAATGACATATGAATGAACAACCCGTCTACACGGGCGACAGCCTAGTCCTGCGTCACTTCGAACGCTTGTCCGCGATTCCGCGCGGCTCCGGCAACGAGAAAGCGATCAGCGATTATGTCGCCGAATTCGCCCGGCAGCGTAATTGCGAGGTGCTGCAGGACGACCGCTATACGCTCATTATTCGCAAGCCGGCCGCGCCCGGGTACGAAGCGGCGCCGCCGGTCATTTTCCAAGGCCATCTCGATATGGTCTGCGAGAAGAATAAGGGCACGGAGCATGATTTCACGCATGATCCGATCCGATTCCGCCTGGATGGCGATCTGCTGTATGCGCAGGGCACGACGCTCGGCGGGGATAACGGCATTGCGGTCGCCACGGCAATGGCGATCATCGATACGCCGGACATGGCGCATCCGGAGCTTGAGATTCTGCTCACGACCGAGGAAGAGACGAACATGGGCGGTGCCTTCCATCTCGACCCATCGCCGCTTAAGGGCCGGATGATGATCAACTTCGACTCGGACCGCGAAGGCATCCTGTTCGTCAGCAGCGCCGGCGGCGTCAATACGTACCATGAGGTGCCGATCCGCTGGCGGGGGGGCGACCCGAACGAAGGCCAGCCGTACACGATCAGCGTCAAAGGACTGAAGGGCGGTCATTCCGGCGACGATATTATCCATGAGCGCGGCAACGCGAACAAGCTGCTCGGCCGAGTATTGGACGAATTGCGGCGCCAGACGAGCTTCGCGCTCGCGGGCGTGACCGGCGGGGCGAAGGTCAACGCGATTCCAAGGGAAGCGGAAGCGGCCCTTTATCTGGACGCCGACAACTTGCCGATCGCGGAAGCGGGAATCGCCGAGCTGAACGCGATTTTGCGGAGCGAGTTCGAGGCGAGCGACAGCGGCGTCTCGGTCGCGATCGCGCCGGGCATCGATGAATCGGCTCATCCGGCAGCGGCCGGACGCGTCTTCGCGGAGGAGACGAAGGCGGCCGTCATCCGGCTGCTGACGCTCATCCCGAGCGGGGTCTTAAGCATGGACAAAGCGATCCCGAATTTGGTTTGCACGTCGTCCAATCTCGGCGTCGTCGCGACCACCGAGGAGAAGGTCGTCATGCAGAGCTTGGCGCGCAGCTCGCTCCGGTCACAGACCTTCGACGTACTGCGGATCATGTCAACGCTGGCCGAGACGGCCGGATGCCAATTCCGCCAAGACGATTATTTCCCCGGATGGCCGTACCGCGCGGATTCGAAGCTTCGACCGGTCTGCGAGAAGGCGTACGAACGCCGCTACGGGCGTCCGCTCGAAATCAAGGCGGTTCATGCTGGACTTGAATGCGGCGTGCTCATCGAGAAAATGCCCGATCTCGACGCCGTCTCGTTCGGCCCGAATCTGTATGAGCTCCATACGCCGCAGGAGCATTTGTCCATTTCGTCCGTCGAGCGGACGTGGGAGTATTTGCAAGACGTGCTGCGCGAGCTCAAGTCGTAAAGGATGGGTTGAAGCACAAGCCTCCGTTTCCGAAAGGGAACGGAGGTTTTTTATTAGGAGGGGAGAAGGGAATGACGCCGACCCGACATCATTCGACAAAAACACCCTCTATCCATGGCGGTGGACGGCCTCTATAATTAGTCTGCCGCGCTTACAACGATTAACAGATTTGACTGAAATCGCATACGGAGCGTTCGCGATTCCAGACCTGGGCGCACGCATATTAAATACCGGCAGTGAAGCAAAGGAGGTGAGGCAGAGCAGGAATTAGGACGATACCAACGGCAAGGGAGAGGAAGCTGATGATGATACCGATCGTTCCGATTCGGGGGATCAGCACGACATGTTTTCAAGATTTGATCATATCGGTTGCGACTTATTGGGAGCGGGAATACGTCTATCTTTTCGCGGAATCGCTGAACGTCCGGTTCGAGCCGGAACCGGGACGGCTGCTGGGGGCAGCCATACACACGGAAAAACGCACGTCGTTGGATTGGTTATTCCGATTTACCGGAATGGAGCTGCGTCAGCGAAGCTGCGCGGATTCAAGCGAAGCCCTTGCGGTCGTTCGGTCGGAGCTCGCGGAAGGACGTCCCGTGGCCATCGAGTTCGATGCCTACTGGAATCCTTGGGGCAACAAGACCGCGTATCAACAAGTGCATGGCGAGCATATCTGTCTCGTTGTAGGCATCGAGGAGGAGGGTCAATCGCTTGTATGCATCGATCCGACCTTCAGCTCCGGGCAGGAACGACTGCCGTTCGATCATTTTCGGAATGGGAACCGCGGCGGGTTGATCACCGTAAGTCGGCATGACCCGGTCGAGCTCGAGCCGACCGAACTGATCGGCCGCATCGCATCGCGATATCTTGAGAACCGGAATGCCGAAGCTCTTCACGCGATAGCCGCCGCGATCCGGGATTCGGCCAGTCTGGCCGAGGAGTTCGAGCAGGTATTCGACTTCTGGGCAAGTCCGTTATTCCAGCGGCTGGATACGATTTATTATGCGCGGCATTATTTGTGCGAGACGACCGCTCTGCTGCTTCTGCGCTGTCCCGAGTCTTCGCTCAACCAGGCGATCGAACGAATATGGCGGATAAGCGAACAGCTGACGAAGGATTGGGACGTCGTGCAGAAGCTGCTGATCAAGCACTACGGCGTGCGCGCCGCGAAGAAGGAGGAGCGCGCGCTGCAGCAGCTTTCGCAGTGGATGAAAGCGAATGCCGTTCTGGAAGAGAAGTTGGAGGCGGCTTTCGAGACTTTGGCGGAGACGCCGCGCCCCGTTGGCTGAACAATTCCGTTCAGCCATCGCGAATAGGCGTTCGTCAGCAATGGAGCATCACGTCGACGACAGCCCGGCGAGACTTGGATTTCTATTCGTAGATTACAAAAAAAGGCGATCCTGCGCTTAGGATCGTCTTTTGTCTTTAATGCCGCTCATCGGAACGGACCGTTAACTGCTCGCGCTCGCATATTGTTTCACGGCGCGCGTCCACAGAAACCGGTTGAGCGCCAGGAAGAGGATCGGCGCTGCGATGCCCCATGCGATATAGGCGGGTTTTAACTGGCCAAGTACGAAGAGCGGAGAGAAATTGGTGATCAGGAAGATCGGCAGGACGAACACGCCGATCCGCCGCACCCACGTATGATAGATGCCCATCGGCATATTGTTGAAGTCCCACAGCGCGTGGGAAATCTCCGTCAACGCGCGCGTGCTGACGAATTTGAACGCCAGCAGCTCGGGAAGCAGGAAGAGGGCGTAGGTCAGCGCAACCGCGCCGACCATATAGCCGGCGAAGCTTGCCAAGCTGCCGATATCGAACGGGATGCCCATTCGATGCCAGCCAATGCCGACCATGACGGCGCCTCCCAGCAGGTTCGGCAGCGGCATGCCGATATCCACATGCCGCAGCGTCGTAATAAATTGCAGCGACACGGGCTTGGTCATGAGAATATCCAGCGAGCCGGTACGGATATGCTGGGACAGATTCATGAAATTGGTCATGAACAAGCCGACGAACAAACCCGTCATCATCGTATACGTGCCGACGAACATGAGAATCGAATCCGGCTTCAAGCCGTTGATCGTCACGCCCGTCCGGTAGACGACGAGCACGTAGAGCAATTTCGCGAGCAAATAGCCGCATTCCACCACGATGCCGGTCACGAAGTTGGCGCGAAATTCCAACTGCGCGATGAGGCCGTTCTTGATGAACAGGCCGTAGATGTTCAGGTGTTTGCGCAGTTCGCGCCGCCATTCCGATCGATGCATGTTCATCCTCCCACCGCCGAATACGACTTCATGCCCCGCCGCCACAGCAAGTTCGCGATGACCGTCAGCACCGCGATCCAAACGAGCTGCAGCGCCAGCCCCTCCATTATGCCCGCAAAGCCGAGCCGCCCGTTCATGACGTCGACGGGGAAATTGATCGTGTAGGCGAACGGGAGCCAATCAAGCACTCTGCCGACGACCGGTCCGAGAATATCGGTCGGGAAAATGCCGCCGCTCACGACGATGATCACGATGCGCGCCGCTTCGAACAGATGATACACGTCCGTCAGCCAGAACGACACGGTGCCGATGCAGAAGAAAATGAGAAAGTTCAGCGCAAGCGCGAATACGACGGCAAGCGCGAAGAGCGCGATGTTGGACGGTCTGATCAAGAGACCGACGTAGAATTGCAAGGTGGCCAGCGCAACGGCGATCAGCAGTCCGGAGATGAGGAAGAACATGAGCTTGCTCCCGAAGAAGCAGGCGGCCCGGTAGAAGAAATAGCCGATCGGCTTGACGATGAACTTGTTCAGCCCGCCGTTCTTGATATCGTCCAGCACGTCGTATTCGAAGCCCGTGCCGATCAACTTGGTGACGACCGCGGCGAGAATGGTGTACGTGATCATCTGACTGTATGTATAGCCGTAGACGACGCCTTCCTGCGAGCTCTCGTAGATCGCCGTCCACAGGAAGTATTGGATCACGACCGGGAAGACGGCGCTGACCAAGCTCAGCATGAAGTCGAGCCGGTATTCGAGCGAATTCTGGAAGCCCATCTGGAACGATTTCGCATACTTAGCCCACGCGTTCATGCTCGGTCCCGCCTTTGCGATATAAGCGCGCGATGCCTTCTTCGATCGGAATATCCTCGATATTCAAGTCGAGCACCGGCAGCTGCTCCAGAATTTTGGCGGTGGATGCCTTCAGCAGCTCCCGCTCCACTTCGATTGTCGCTTGCACGATCTCGTATTCCTTGACGATGCCGAAGCGGGCAAGCTGCTCGCGGCCGACGGGTTCCTCGAATTTCAGCTTCAGCAGCTTCTTCTCGTTCACGATCTCGTTCACGCTGCGCAGCTCGCCGTCGTACACGAGGCGTCCGTTGTTAATGATGATCGATCGCTTGCACAAGTCTTCGATGTCGTTCATGTAGTGGCTCGTCAAAATGACGGTCATGTTCGTTTCCAGGTTGTAATACTTCAGGAAATCGCGGATCTTCTTCTGCGACATGAAGTCGAGTCCGATCGTCGGCTCGTCGAGGAATACGACCTTCGGCCGGTGCAGCAGCGACGCGATCAGCTCCATCTTCATCCGTTCGCCGAGCGACAGCTTGCGTACCTGCACGCCGAGCAGCTCCTTGACGTCGAGCAGCTCGGTTAATTCGTCGAGCGTGCGGCGGTAGGCCTGCTCGTCGATTTCGTACATATATCGGTTCAGCAGGAACGACTCGTTCGCGGGCAGGTCCCACCACAGCTGGTTTTTTTGTCCCATCACGATGGAGAACTGCATTTTCAGCCGCTTGCTTCGCTCCCAAGGCACGTGGCCGAGGACGGAAGCCGACCCGGAGGACGGATGCAGAATGCCGGCGAGCATCTTCAGCGTCGTCGTCTTGCCGGCGCCGTTCGGACCGAGGAACCCGACCATCTCGCCTTCCTCGATCGCGAACGAGATGCCTTTGACCGCGTCTTTCTCAAGGCGCTCGCGGCGAAACAGGTTGCGGAGCGAATGCTTCAATCCTGCCTCTTTGGTGTAGTAGGGGTAAGATTTCGATAGTTGATCGACTTGGATGGCAATCATAGAGCCTCCTTGGCGGCAGCGGATTGGTAGATCGCCTCGAATAGGCGGGTTCGCTCTTGCACTTGCGCGTCGGGTACGCCCGGCCTGCGGCCGGCGATCACGTCGGCGAAGAACGTCAGTTGGTTCTCGTAATAATTCTGCGGCTCGAATTCGATCTTGCCGATGCGCGTATCGTCGTATCCAAGAATATCGAGCGTGATCTTGAAACGGCCGAGCCGCGCGCGGAAGAAATCCTTCACGCGAATTCGCGCTTGCTCCAGCTCGATCCAATGCGTAGCTTGATACGGCTCGTCGAACGACGCATGGAACGAGGCGGCCGCTCCGCTCGGCAGCGAGAGGGAGGCGTCGAAACGCCAGTCGCTGCCATGGGGACCAGCGAAATCCGACCGGCCTTCGTACGTGACCGGCGCGAGACCGGCGACGGCTTGCACGAATTGCAGCCAATATGGCCCTTCGTCACGGAAGACGCCTCCGCCTAGCTCCGGATAGAAGCGATAGTTGTCGGCATGGCGCATGGGGTGGGAGATATGCGTCTTCAGCGCGATCAGTCGGCCATATTCGCCGGAGTCGATCAGCTCCTTGGCGCGCCGCTGCCACGGATGATGCTGGACCATGATCGCTTCGTGGCAGAGAACCCCGTTGTCGCGGCAGGCTTGCTGAATGTCCGCCAGCTCGCGCGCGGTGAGGCAGATCGGCTTCTCGATCAACAGATGCTTGCCGGCTTGCGCGACGCGCACGGCCCATTCCTTGTGCGCATGATTGGCAAGGGCGATATAGACGAGGTCGATATCCGCATCCCGCAGCAGGTCGTCATAGCTTGCGTGCGCGCGGGGGATGCCATGTTCGGCGGCATAATCGCGGGCTCTGGATGAATCCCGGCCCGCGACGGCCGCCACGCGCATATGTTCGAGTTCTTGTACGGGCCGGAGAATGGATGCCTGCGCGATATGCGAGCATCCGAGCAGCCCGATCGATAGCATTCGGCTCTTCATCGTGGCGGTTTAAGCTCCTTCTTCGTTATCGGCCGTTCAAATACAGCAGGACGCATTTGGAGCAGACGGGCATCAAGCCGCAGCTGAGCTTCTCGCGAACATCCTGGAAGCCTTCATTATGCCAGACCTCCTGGACGCTGCTCGCCGACAGATTGCCGACGGCGAATTCGGGAAACAGCTTGCACGTGCTGACCTCGCCGCTCGGCATGACATCCATGCGCGTGGAGATGGCCAGACACTGCGTTCGGTTTTGCGCGGGCTTCTCCTTACCAAGCACGAAATCGCGCACCTCGTGCGTCTCCAGCGCCGGCTGGTAGCGAGGACGGATCTTCCACGCCCGGGCGTTGATCCGCTTCATCTCCTCGATCAGCGGGTCGATCATGGAAGGCGAGATGTTGTATTTGAACGAATGCCAGCTTGCTTTATGGCTGCTGATGCGGTTGGACAGCCACTGAAAGTTCTCGTGCACGTACGTATCCATGCGGTCCGACACGTCGTCCGGCAAATACCATGGGAAAGTGAAGTAGACCGAATCGACGCCGAGCTCTTCGAAAAATTCGAGGAAATCGTACAGCTTCGGCACCATCGCGTCGCTGATCGTCAAGTGAATGGATACTTTGCCCTTGTAAATGCCTTTGCGCTGCAAATCGAGCAGCAGATGGGTCGCATGCATGACCTTCTTGAACGTACCTCTGCCGCGAATGGCATCGTTCTCCTGCTCGAACCCTTCCAGGCTGAGCAGCATCGCCAAGTTCGACGAAATCTTCAGGATGGAATCCATCTTCTCTTCCGTCTGAATCGCATTCGTGCAGCACGTCGTCCAACGTGGATCCTGCTCGAGGAGATCGCATACCTGGTCGAATTTGCTGTAATAGAGCGGCTCACCGCCCCATAAGAACACTTTGGATTTGACCGGCCGCGTCTCGATCAGAATCTTCTCGACCAGCTCGATGTCGACTTCGCGCTTCTTCTCGGCGCGTTCCATATCGTGGTGGAAGCCGTCGGCGTTCCATTCGAAACAGTGCTTGCAGCGCAGGTTGCAGCCATTATTCAGCTTGATGCCGATCTCCTCGGGAATCGCGGTCGCGAACGTTCGGTTCATCTCCCGCTGGCGGCTGGCGACCGACATGTTCTTCACCGTGCGCTTGATCCTTTCGAATGATTCGCGGTCAAACCGGACTTCTGTCTTCGGCTGCATGATAATTCCTCCCCAAATCGTGCAATGTATTTCGCTCCCGTGCTAAGTTCGCATGCAACTCCTCTAGAATAGCGGTGGAAAATCCGGATCGGCGCCAATCGTCGTAGGCGATGCCGAAGCCGTGCCGAATCCATAAATCGGCATTCTTTTGCTCGTGCGGACCGAACGGTTCGAGGAACACGATCGGCGTGGCGGCGGAGAGCGAATCGACGAGCGTCGATCCGCCCGGCTTGCTGATGATCGCCAAATCGCGGCGGGCGACGTCGAAGAGCAAAGGGTAGCGAGCGTCGTTCAAGAAGCGGGGCAGCTTGCCGGCCTCGATCTCCGCGAACGGCGGAAAGATGTACTCGCCGCGTTCGTCCGGCCGCCAAGGCGACCAGTCGGGATCGACGAGGAAAAAGCGCTCGCCTTCTTGGCCGTTCTCCGCTTCTTCGGGGTAGTAAGTCACGATATCAAGCGAAACTCCCGCCTCGCGAAGCTCGGGGATTTTGGCTTGATACGTGCCCATGCCCCAGCCTCCGCCGTGAATGAGACAGCTGCGCCGACGTGAGGCGAACGGAACCGGCTCGTCGTCGGTGACATTGATTCGGTTCAGCAATCGTCCGCTATCGGCATGGAACAGCCAGATGTTGCTGCTCCGCTCGCACAGGTCCAGGTAGTTCTGGAAGGAGGGCGAATAGTCGGAGTCGATATGGATAATATCGACCTGTACGTCGGCGAGGCCGTACACGTCCTTGTACTGCTCGACGATCGGAAGCCAGAAGCCGGAGAACACCATGAACGTCCGGCGCTTGCCGGCATGCCATCGTGCGAGCAAGGCATCCACCGCCAGTGCGTCCAGACTGCTGCGGAAATCGGTCGCGAGCGCGAGCTTCTGTCCCTTCAGAGCGAACTTGAAGCTGTTATGGAACTCGCGTTTGGTGGAGCCGATCTTGCCGCGTTTCGCATCCTCGAGGTAGTTCTCCAGCACTTCGACCTCGGTGTGAAGACCGCGTTGCCTAAGCTGGTAATTTAATTGGATCGCCGGTATATACACGCCAAGCGCGACGCCCGAGCAGAGCAGGGTAATCGTGTTGGACACAAGACCGCCTCCCATGCGGGTCAATTGTAGATCGCGAAGCGCCGCGCCAGCAGATGTTCGCGGAACCGCGCCAGCAGGCGCGCACGCTCCTCATGATCGCGGGCGGCGACGGACACGTAGCATCGGCCCTTGAACAATCGGCCCGTCGATTCCGGCTCAGCCTCGCCCACGATTCTCGAAGCGAGGCTGAGCGCATTGGCCGATATCGGAAGAATGCCGCATTCGCGACCCGGCATGAACAGCAGCGCCGCCTCGTCCAGTTCCGCCAGCCATCCCGCGTAATCGAGCTCGCGCTCGTAACCGACGGACAGGAAGGTCAAGCCGCCTTGCAGCCCCATCGCCGCCAAATGACGGTCAAGCGCCGCGTTTATGAATCCCATCGATTGCCGCGCGTTCACTTCGACGATCGGCACGAGCTCGCCGCTCGCCAGCAGCATCGAATCGATGCACACGCTGCCGTAATAGCCATCCTTGGATAGTTCGCGTCCGGTGCGTTCCATGAGATCGAAATAACCGATCGATTCCATACGATCGAGGAAAGCCCGATCGGCCGTGACCGATCCGAGATAAGCGAGCCCGTCGTTGCGCATGAGCTGCACGGAGACGAGCGTCCATTCGCCGTCCGCGCCGATTGCGAATTGGCAGGAGAAATCCTGCTCTTTCTGCAAGAACGGTTCCAGCAGCAAGCAGGTGACGCGCCCTTGCCGCTCTTGGCTGCTCACGTGCTTGACGACGCGCCGCAGCAGCGGAGCGGTCGTGATCAGCATGTTGCCTTTGCCGGATACGCCGTACGGATCTTTGATCAAGAACGGTCCGTTGTCCAGCATTCGTTCGCCAATGCTCGCGAGCTGCTCGGCGCCGTATGCGACGGTACCCGGCGTCTGGAGGCCCAGCCGCTCGTAGAGCGCATTGGAATAGATCTTGGAATTGACATGACGAACAATCTCGTAGTCCGGCATCGCCGTCCTCAGCCCATGGCGTTGCGCGAACCGGTCGCAATGGGGAATAACCGCATAGGCGCTCAGGTCCGAGCCGTTCGCCAGCAGGCGCTCGACGACGGGAGCTGCTTCTTCGGTCAACGCTAGTTCGAATAGATTAGGCGATGCGTCCCCGCGGTATACGTTGGGCGCGAGCGGCGCATGATTCGTCTCGAAGCGAAAACCAAGCCGCCGCAAGTAGTCGTGCTGCGCCTCGTGGAAGCCGAAGCGCGTCAGCAGCGTGCCGCCCTCGCCGCAGAGCGGGAAGAGCAGTTCGTCCATGGCGCTCGCGATGAAGGCGCGTTCCTTGTCCGGCACGAACGGCAGCTGGCTCGCGTTCGGATCGCGCCAGAATCCTTCGGCGTCGAACGTTCCTGCGGCAACCGTCGCGCAGGGGCCGTCATACATGTTCCTTCATCCGTCCGGCGATATAGTCGCTCAGCTTGGCGATCGAGGCGAGGTGGTCGAAATCGAATGTCTCGAAATCGATTTCCAGCGAGAACGCATCTTCCAGGCTGAGAATAAAGGTGATCATTTGCAGCGAATCGAGTCCGATGTCGTTGACAATGTCGGTGGATGGCGTCATCGCAGCGGCCAAATCGGGGTTTTTGCGCACCTCGGCAAGTACCCGCTTAATGGTTTCGATCGTATCCGTCTTCATTTCGTTCATCGCGATCACTCCTAGCGTCGATCATTGGATAATAAGAAGAGAATTTAGACAAGCGTCATGGCGAAAATGTACATGTACGGATTGTCCGGCAATTGCATCGTTCGCAAGGTGGCGCTTGCGTCCAGCTCCAGCGTCTGCAGCCAAATGCCGACCGGGAAATGAACCGCGCGCGTGCCTTGCCAATAGAACGGGAAGCGAAGACCGATGCGCTCGCCATAGCTCAGCTGACGATGGTCCCACAGCCTGCACAGATCGGAGAGCCCGAGCTTGGCCTTCTTGCAGACGAGCCGGCCGCCGGCGTCATAAGCGAGCGTCACCTCGTCTTCGTAATCGCCCCAGGTGGATACGCCGAGCAGCGCCAGCCGGCGATAGGGCATGCTGCCGTTCACGCGAACTGTCTGACCTTCGCAGCTGATGTGGTCATCGCCGGCCGTATCCGTTCTCGGGAAGAAGAACGGGATGCGCTCGCATTCGATCGTCTCCTCATTCGGTAGGTGGATGCCGGGCAGGCTGGTTTGCGTATGCTCCATGCAGCCCCAAATGTCCAGCTCCGGCCAAGAGACGCCCTTGCTGTTTAAATACGGCTCGAGTCGAATCGCATGCGCGTTCAATGTCGTCATAGACTCGCCTCCTTGACGGATTCAGGGCCGAGCAGGTCCGTCAGATCGGCTAGCGCGCGCTTCTCGAGCTCGATGATCGGCGCGAGTCTTGAGCGAATTTGCTCCGCTGGAACGGCGCCCTTCATTTGGAGCTTCTTCAAATTGTTGCGCAGCGAGAACCACTTGCTCGCCAAGCTCGCCAGCGTGTCCGCCGTGCCCGCTTGGACAAGCGCCCGCGCGCCGGGGAGCGACAGGTGCTGCATGAACAGGACGAATTCCAGGAAGCTCTCGCGATAGGCGACGATCGGTCTCATCGGATCCCACCACGCATCGACCAGTCGCGTGCAATCGCGCTCGCGGGCAAGGTCGCCATGCATCCGCTCCAGTCCCTTGACGGCGAAAGCCATCTTGGTCCGCGCGAAGTTCAGCTGCCGAAACAACGTCTCGTCGTCGGCGCGCAGCGAGGGGGCGGTGAGCTCGAAGCCGTAGGTGCGGCCGTTGAGCTCGGCCCCGCCGGAGAAGAAGGCGTCGACAACCTCGTAATCGACCCATCCGGCATGTTCGGGTACGAAATCGACGACATACAGCTCATGCGAAGCCGGATTGTAAGCGGTAATTAGAATGTCGTGGTTGTTGTGCGTCTCCCGGTAACAGATCGTCGACCACGGAATGTGCCAAATATCGCCGGTCAACACGATCGTCGAACCGCGTCCTAGCACGATATCCTCGGCCAACTCCTTCAGCGAGCGGCCCTCGTGTTCAATGCGCCGCACGCCGTAGAGCTTCTCCAAGTTCGTCCAGAAAGGAGGCGCTTCGCCAGGCGGCAGCGCGCTGAAATCCGAGAGGGAGCGATAAACGAATCCCCAGCTGTCGGAGAATAGCCAATGGAACGGCAAGCCGGATGTCTGAAGGGACGAACAGATCAAATATTCCGTGCAATCCATCACGTTTCGGCCGGACGAAAACAGCTCCGGTCTCGCGAATGTCACCTCTTGCGTCAAAGCGTAACCTCCTGATCGGTTGTCTTGAGCACGGGCAGGACATACTGGCCGATTCGCTCGATTTCGCGGTCGCCGGCCATGCCCGAGAGCAGGAAGTAATCGGCGCCCAGTTCGTGATAACGCCGAATGGTGTCGATGACGTCGCGATAGCTGCCGACGATGGACAGACCGTGGGCGGTGCTCACTTGCGCGATGCCCGACCACAGATGGCGGTCGACCCGGTAATTCGAATAGGCCAGCAGCCGCCGATGCTCGGCGATGCCGACGGAATCGACATGTTTGAGAAGCAGGCTTTTCATTTTCTTATCTGTGCGGCTGAAGCGCGCGCCGAGCGACTCGGCGGCATGCCACGCGGCTTCGGCTGTGGGTCTGGCGATGACGTCGATCAGCAGGCCGCAGCGAATTGCTCGACCGAAGCGCTCCGCCTGCCGTTTGGCTTCGGCGAAGACGCTGCCCGTCGACTCGAAGTCGGATGCATAGACGATACTGAAGTCGGCGTGCCGCGCCGCGATCGCGACCGCCTCCGGAGAGCTGCCAGCCACGAACAAGCGCGGCGGCGGCGCTTGCGGCCTTACGCGGTACTGGCGAAGGCGATAGAACTCGCCTTCGTGGGTTATCGATTCGTCGCCGGCTTGGCCGAGAATGCGGGCGAATTCCTCCGTGCGCCGGTACCGGTCGTGATGTGCGTCAATATTTCCCTCCTTGCTTAATTCCAGATGCGAGCTTCCCGTCACGATATTCAGATCAATGCGGTTGCCGGCGATCGCGTTGAGCGTATTGACCGACTTCGCCGTGTAGGCCGGATACGCCGAGTTCGTATTCTGCGCGACGAGGAACCGCAGCCGGTTCGTCGAATCCGCCAGCCGGGTCGCGAGAATCCAAGGATCCATCGCTTGCTGCAGGCTGACGATCAATGCGGCGTCGAATTGATTCCCATCCGCCTTCTTCGTTTGATCTACAATGTCGGCGTAATCTTCACCGTTCAAATTCCAGCAAAATTCCATCGGTTACGCATCCTTTTTTCGGGAATAGGGCTTGCGTACGGTTGGCGGCACCACCTCGTTTCTTAGTAAGTGAGACTGATCCGAAATGTATCATCCTGGTGCTGGATTTTACTGTAAAGCAAGAAAGCGAACGTTACTAGGGCCGAAATTTTGGATTTCGTTGTATATTTTTAGGTTAATTTAGTCGTGTTTCGGGTATTGACGCCATTTGATCATACAAGCGATAAGGGGCTTAAAAGGAACACCGTGCCGCACGCGAAAAAATAGTCTTCCCCTTTTGATCCAAGGAGGTATACTGTTGAGAGATAGTGCCGCGGGCAGATGATATGGACTTCTCCAGGGGGAACGCAAATGGTTCTAGAAGAGCGGTATGTGCAATTATACGAATCGTGCACACGGGATCAGTCGATCGGGGAGAAATACGAAATTACGCTGGACGAGCTGGCGGAGCTGTGGAACTGCTCGAGACGCAACGTGAAGCTCATCATCCGAAGAATGGAGGAGGAAGGGCTAATCCGATGGCAAGCGGGGTTGGGGCGCGGACATCGTTCCCGGATTGCTTTCCGCATGGAATTGGAAAGCTACTTGCTGGAATTGGCGATCAAGCGGGCATCAGGCGGCGCGTATAAAGCTGCGATCGAGCTGCTGGAACGATACGGCCGGCATACCGGCGCGAACCGCAAGTTCATGGAGTGGCTGAGCGGACGATTCGGTTTTCATCAGGAGGACGGCGCTCAGGCAGGGATGGACATGCTCCGGCTGCCGATTTATCGGTCGGTCATTACGCTAGATCCAGCGGAGGCGTTCTATGTATTCGATTCGCATCTGATCCGGCAGATATTCGACCGGCTGGTCCGGTTCGATATCGACTCGAATCGGGTCGTGCCGGGCATCGCGCACGATTGGAAGTTCGAGCAGGACGGGAAAGTCTGGACGTTCTATCTGCGCAAAGGCATCCGCTTCCACCACGGCCGCGAGCTGACGTCCGACGACGTCGCGTTCTCCATTGAGAGACAGCGCGCATCCCAACCGGAAAATTGGTTATTTCGCAGCTTGCTCGAGATCGTGCCGATCGGTCCGCGGGTCGTCCGGTTTCAACTCCGCGAGCCGAATTTCATGCTGCCGCGGCTGCTGTGCGCCACCTCCATGTCGATCGTGCCCAAGGAACTCGTCTTGGAGCAGCCGGGATTTTGGCGGCTGCCCGTCGGGTCGGGGCCATTTCGACTCTCCGTCTGGGCCGAGGATCGCATCGTACTCGAAGCGCATCCGGAGTTTTTCGAAGGGCGCCCGCATCTGGATCTCGTCGAGCTGATTTTGCTTCCCGACGATTTGCCGATCTCCGACAGGTCGCGCAATTGGGGGCAGCTGCTCATGGACCACGAGCTGGTGGAGAAGCCGCCCGAGACCGGTTGGGTCCGCAAAGAGAAGCTGTGGCAGGGCTGCACCGTGCTCGCTTGGAATATGCGCAAGGACGGACCGCACCGCCATCTTGCCTTTCGCAAGGCCGTCGATCATGTGCTCGACCGAGGCGGCATGCTTCGGCTTACCGCCGTACAGCGCGGATTGCCGGCGTCCGGATTCCGCGTGCCGAAGACCGGGGAAGACGTCGTCGACGATCATGATCCGGCGCTGGCCGCCGGGTTGTTGGCCGAAGCGGATTATGCCGGGGAGCCGATCTCGCTGGTGACGTACAGCATTCACGAGCGGGATGCGGAGTGGATTCGCGATCGGTGCGCGGAAGCGGGCATACCGGTACGCATTCGGCTGGAAACATGGCGGTCGATCAGGCGCAAAGAGGCGACCGCAGACGAAGATTGCCTATTATACGGCGTTGGCTTGGGGGATGGGGAAGCGGACGTCATCGAGGTCTACGAGCAGCCGGGTGGTTTTATTCCGGCTTATATGGATCCTGCCCTGGCAATGTGGGTCAGGAAGCAAGTCGATCTGGCCTTATCGACGCCCGAAGAGCAAGAACGCGCCGGCGTCCTGCGCGGAATCGAGGAGCGTCTGCGGGATGAAGCGCATCTGCTGTTCTTGCTGCACAAGAAGCTGACGACGTACATTCATCCGGCGGTCAAAGGCGTGCGGTTCAATTCGCTTGGCTGGATCGATTTCAACCGGGTGTGGCTCGATCCGACGGAAGTGAAGCGATCGGAATAGGGAAAGGGAGACGGTACGCCAACGTGACTCGTAATGCCAAAAAGGCATTCCGGCGAAGATCGCCGAAATGCCTTTTCTTTAGAATGCGGCTATTCTTGTTAAGTGATTCTTTAACCGCTCTTCAAGAATTACCGCCGTCGCCGCGGCAGGGCGGCAATTTACGTACTCGAGACCGGCTTGTCGCTAGAGGGTGATGTATCGCTGCTTGGCCAATGACGTTCCGCAAGCTTCGCGAAATACCGGATCGTAAAATCCCGGAACTTCGAGACGGCCTGCGTCATATAGCGTTCATCCGGCCAAGATAGCGAGATCGAGCGTCTGCAGTAGTTCTCCTTCAGCTTGATCTGTACGACATCGGGACCGGTTGAGCCGCCCCACGTGATAGCAGGCAGGAATGCGACGCCTTGTCCGGCGCGGATTAGGCCGCGCACGGTGGCGGGATCGTCGCTTTCGAACCGGATGCGCGGCGAGAAGCCGGCCAGGCGGCAGAACGCATCCGTCGTCTCGCGCAGCGAGGAGCCGGGGGGCAGCGTGATGAAGCTTTCCTGCCTCAGCTCTTTCAGGCTGACCTCTGCGCGGTGGGCGAACGGATGCCCGGCCGGTACGGCGACGACAATGTCCTCCTCCAGCAGCATGACGGACGCGTCGGTCGGAGGGGCTGCTCCGTCCGACAGGCACAGATCGAACTGCGGGGCGCCATCATCCGCGTGCGCGGCATGCTGCAGCAGGTGAAACTGCGCTTGCGGCCATTCCTTGCGAAACTCGGCCAGCAGTTCTGGAAGCAAGTGCGAGGAGACGCGAACGTCCAGCGTAATCAGAGGGGGCGAATCGCCGAGCTCGTCTTGCAGCTTGCGCTTGGCGTCCTCCAGCGACTGCAGCGCGGTATCCACATGGCGCAGGAACAGCTTGCCGTGCTCGCTCAACCGAATCGATTTGTTCGTGCGCTCGAATAGCTTCGTGCCGAGCTCGGCTTCAAGCGAGGCGATCATCTTGCTCAGCGCGGGCTGCGAGATATGGAGGCTGTGGGCGGCCTTGGTCATATGCTGCATCCGGGCGGCGGTCTGAAAATACTTCAACTGCAGCAGCTCCATCCGAGTGCCTCCTTGTTGTTCTCGATATAACCTGAAAGTTATGACAAATATAAATAAATATATATTAGGGTTCATGTCGAATCAACGCTATAATGGTCACAACACCGATAAATAGGAGAAGATGACCATGCTTGTACAGACTTGTTCGGGTTTGGCGCGAGGCGTCGAGCTGGAGGGAGCCTTTGTCTTCCGCGGCATTCCGTATGCGGCTCCGCCTGTAGGCGAGCTTCGGTTCAAGGCGCCGACGCCGGTTCGACCCTGGCCGGGCATCCGGCTATGCGATCAATTCGGTCCGATCGCTCCGCAGAAGCGCGACCCGAACGGCTTCATGCCCGAGCTCCCGCAATCCGAGGATTGCTTGAACCTTAATGTATGGACGACAGGTCCGGCCGATGAGCCGAAGCCCGTCCTGGTCTATATTCATGGCGGCGGCTTCGTCTCCGGCAAAGGGGCGGAATGCGACGGTCTCCGTTACGCGGCAGAGGACGGCCTCGTGTACGTGTCGATCAACTATCGGCTTGGCGCGCTGGGCTTCCTCTATTTAGGCGATCTGCTGGGCGAAACGTTCGCGGCGTCGGGCAACAACGGAATGCTCGATATCGTCGCCGCTCTGCAATGGGTGCGGCGGAACATCGCGGCTTTCGGCGGCGATCCGTCCCGGGTTACGGTAATCGGCAACTCGGCCGGCGCCAAATGCACGGCCACGCTCTACGTCATGGAGGCCGCACGCGGATGGTTTCACGGCGCGATCGCCCAGAGCGGCGCCACGCAATCGATTCGCGACCGGACTACCGCGAACGTGACGGCGCTGCGGCTGCTGGACGAATTGGACCTGACTCGCGCCGAGGCGGATCGTCTGCTGGAGCTGCCGGCCGAGCGGCTGATCGAGGCGCAATCGGCGATCGGCTATGACACCTCGCGAAGCCTGCACATGTTCGGACCGGTTGCGGACGGACGAATCATCCCGATTGACCCGCTCGGGAGCTTGGGTCGAATGGGCAGCGCGCCGGCCCTCCTTATCGGGACGAACGAGGACGAAGCGGCGAGTTTCATCCAAGGTGATCCGCTGCTCACGCCCCCGTCGCCGGATATTGCCGACCGGCTGTTCGGCGCGAACGCGCCGCTCGTGTGGGCCAGCTTCCTGCGTTACGCGGACATCATGTCTTCCGAAGCCGCGTGGAGCCGGACGTTATCCGAGCATCTGTATACGATCGGCGCCATCCAGTTCGCGGCGGCAGCTTCCGACGCAGGCGCCCGGACGTGGATGTACCGGCTCCGCGGCGGCGGCTCGCTCGGCGCGATCCATGGCTACGAGGGCAGCCTGATCAACGGCAAGCATGACGGGGAATTGCCGGCCAATCCGGACGATCCGTATGCGGTCGCCCCCGAGCTTTATCCCTTGGCGCGTCACATGAGGGCGGCGTGGGTCGCTTTCGCGATGACGGGTAATCCGAATGTACCCGGGCTTCCGGATTGGCCGACGTACGGGGCGAAGCATGCCACGATGGTGCTGGACCGTCAATGCCGCGTGGGCGACGACCTGCCGGCGCCGGCCGGGGCGGCTGTTGCTCACCAGGTATGGAGGGCGGAAGCATGCAGCTGATCGAGATTTCGCTCGTCATGGTTTTACTGGGACTGCTCCTGGGTTTCGTCGGCGCGGGCGGCTCCGGATTTATCATCGCCATTCTGACCGTCGTGTTCGGCTATCCGATTCATACGGCGCTCGGCACAGCGCTCGCCGCCATGTTCTTCTCTTCGTTATCCGGGTCGGTCAGCCATTACCGCGAAGGCAACATGGTGCTGAAGACCGGCCTCCTCGTCGGCGTCTCCGGCGCATTGGGAGCTTGGTTCAGCTCTGGTTGGTCTTCGTTCATTCCGGAGGAGAAGCTTGGCTGGATGACATCCGGCATGCTGTTCGCGTCCGGACTTGCGTTATGGTTCAGAATGGCCTACATGGGGAATAAAGCTGCAGAAGCCGGCGTCCCCGTGGTGGCGTTCACGTGGCCGTACGCGGTCAATGCGGTGCTGGTTGGAGGCGTAACCGGGGCGCTGTCGGGCTTGTTCGGCATCGGTTCCACGCCGTTCATTCAGCTGGGCTTGATGCTGCTGCTCGGCTTGCCGATGCGTTATGCGGCCGGTACGACGATGCTCGTCATCATCCCGATCGCATTGGCCGGAGGGGCGGGTTACTTCACGCTGGGTTACCTGGATGTTCCGCTGCTCCTCGCGGTCGTGGCCGGCACGATGTCCGGCTCCTACGTGGGCGCGAAATTCACGAAGCGCGTGCCGGTCGCCTGGCTGAAGATATGCATGGTCGTCACGCCGATGATCGGGGCGACGATCTTGCTGTTGTAGCTTGATCGCGAACTAATCTGTAGCACGAAAAGGCCGTCCCGCGCGTCATCTAGGATGACGCGCGGGACGGCCTTGCTTGGTTCGCCGCAGAGCTTGCTTCAGTTCAACGAGGCGGCATGTTCGTCGTCGTTTCGGCTGTATTCCTGGTCGAGGAATGCTTTCACCGCGGCCATGTCGGCGACGGAGGCTTCCTCCATAATGATGTCGACGCCCGGCTTGTATTGGCGCAGCAGCTTCATATACAGCGCGTAATTCATCCGGCCTTGCCCGGCCGCGGCGGTGATAAGGCGGCCATCCGGACCGGGAAGACGGTCCTTCGCATGGCAGGCGATCACGCGGCTGCCGAGCAGGCTGAACGCTTCTTCGATCACCTGGTCTTGCTGGCCGAAATTGTCATCGTTCAGCAGATTGCCCGGGTCGAGCACGACGCCGATCGAGCTCGAGGGTACCTCCTCGAGCATGCGATGCAGCTGCGCCGCCGTTCCGACGAGATGGCCGTTCGCCGCCTCTAGACCGATGAACGTGCCCCAACGCTGCGCTTCCTCGGCCAAATCCACGAGCGTCTCGCGCATCGTCGTCCAATCCTGCTCCGTGTAGTCGCCGCCCGGATTGACGCCCGTCTCGAAGGCGACGGTCGGGCACCCGAGCAGGGGCGCATAGCGCAGCAGCTCCTTGAATCGCGCGATATTCACCCGGCGGCGTTCCTCGTCGCGGTCGAACATATGCAGATAGCAGCCCAAGACGGAAATCCGCACATCGCGCTTTGCGAATTCTTCGGCGATCGAAGCGGCCAGACCCGGGCTTAACTGGCCGGGGCGCGAGAAATCAATGTCGCTTACGGCTTTCCACAACGCGAGCTGCACATGGCGAAAACCGGCTGCGCCGACCTTCTGGGCGAGCTCCCGGTAAGGCAAACTTCCGAACAAATGGGCTAATACGCCAACGGTCATTTCGAACAACCTCCTTGAATTGGCTGGTTATGTAGGCCTGGCAGGTTTGCTTCATCTTCGATCATTCATCCATGTCCGCGTCATGACGCGACACGTATTCCTTCGACGTATAGGCGAATAGTTCCTGCGCCGGCTTGAAGTACAGATGGCCATCCGGCCAAGGCTGGAAGTGCATATCCATCCGGCTATCGTTCCAATTCGCGGGCGTGCCGCTCGTCGTCAGCTTCTTGGGGAGCGCCGGCTCTTCCACGACGGCCGGGAACTCCTGATAACCGAACAATACGTTCTCATGCATGGCGATGATTTCGTACTTGGGTCCGAGGAAAGCGCGTTCCTCCTGAAGCTGATAGTGGTAGTAAATATAGCTGGCGGCCATATCCGGCAGAAGATGGGCGATGCGGCCGACTCTCCGCTCGACCGGCGTCCTGCGCTGCCAATGCGCAAGCGAAGCCGGCGCGTTGAAATGGAACACGTCGATCATCGGAACCCACTTGCGTATCCGGTTCTGACCGGGCCAATCCTCCAAATAGGCCGATAACTCGGGCAGCACTTCCTCGGGCGCAAGCGATCCATGCAAGCACTCATAATAAAGAAACAATTGGTCGTCCCAGCGGTAGCATGCCGCGACGAGCAGCTTGTTTTGACTAGCGAGGGTCAGCGGCGTCGAGGAATCGCGCGTGGCGCGTTCGCCATCGGAGGCGCGTTCCGCGAGAAGCTGCGCTCTTGCCAATATTCTCGTTATGTCGGCCATTGCTTGTACCTCCGCAATATTAGACTGCACATCAACTTCATTATAAGGACAACGCGCGCCGACGTGCGGTCTAATCCGCAGAAACTCGGAATTTCAACCGAAGTTAACGGATTATTGGGGCATTCGGTTCGGCTTGCGGCCGACGCATCCCCAGGCAGCGCTGCGGCAGATATTCGGCGCCGTCACTAGTGCAAGCGCGGATAATAAGGTTTATAGTTAAACTAACAAACGCAGCAGCTTACTACACGAACGGAAAGGATCGCTTAACCATGAACAGCCAACAGGCGTGGAACGAAATTATCGCATCATCCGAAACAGGTCCGGCCTTCCTCATCTGGGACCGCTCAGCCGATCCGCTTGCCGGCGACGTGCTGCTGCCGTTCGCCTACGAGGAATGGCTCGGGAGGGAGATCGGGCAGGGGAGCTTGAAGCCGGGCGTGCATATCTGGCGGCATCGACGCGGCGCGGTGCTCGGCACGCGGGACCGCAGATTGCCTCATGCGGAGGAAGCGATTCGGGAGCTGGAAACCGAAGGGTGGTCCGTCGGCGTTCGCAATTCGGGGGGCTCGTTCGTGCCGCTGGATGAAGGCGTGGTCAATGTGACGCTCCTGCTGCCCAATCCGTCCGGCAAAATGGAGCACCGGGCGGATTTCCTCCGGATGGTGCGGCTGCTGTCCACTACGCTTAGCGCATGGGGACTGCGCGCGGAAGCGGGCGAAATCACGGGCGCCTATTGTCCCGGCGAGTACGATGTTGCCGTTGGCGGCCGCAAATTCTGCGGCATTGCGCAGCGGCGTCAGGTGCGCGCGGTCAACGTGCAGGCATTCGTCGTCGCGGGCGGCAGCGGACTGAAGCTGGCTGGCGTCGCCGAGCGATTCTATGCGATCGCTTCTGGCGGTCTCGAGGCGCTCGACTATCCGAGAATCGTGCCGACAAGCATGGCAAGTCTGGACGAGTGCGCCCAGGATACAGCTATTGACTCAGACGTATTCGTCCAAGAGCTGAAGCAGGTGCTTTTCGCGATCGGAGGCGAAGAGGCTTTGCTCCCTGTACCGCCGGCGGGCGAAGTCGAGCGTTTGGCGGCCAATCTGCGCGAGCGTTACGATTCCCGGTGAGCCGGACGCCTACACTTACGATGAAGTGAGTGAGCGTTAGATCTGGCGAACAGCCAAGTGGCTATTTATATATCGGTCAACTAGTAGGAGTGTTCACATACCGTCCAACAAAGCGGAATAACGGGCAGCCGACATGCGGCTGTCCTTTTTGTGCCGTCCGAATGGTATCATGACTTCATGACGTGCCGAATCGTTTAGAAGGAGATAGGCGTTTGCCATTCGAATCGACCCGTTTTTTGCGATCGCGATTTTTTTTATGAACCAAAGTGACCGGATGCCTGCCCAGCCCAGTCTAATTAATAGAAACACCCAATCAGCACGAGAAAGGAGAACGGTACATGAGCATGACCAAACTGGCTGCCAATGCGGTGAACGGCGACGCGGATGCGTTCCTCGATCTCGTCAAGCAGCTGGAGAATTCGCTGTATGCCATGGCGAAATCCATATTGAGCAAAGATGAAGACGTAGCGGATGCGCTGCAGGAAACGATTATAAAGGCGTATAAATCCGTGACGTCGCTGCGGGAACCGAAATTTTTCAAAACGTGGATGTTCCGCATTTTAATCAATGAATGTCGCAACCTGATCGCCCAGCGCTCCCGCACGGACGTGGTGGCCGAAATACCCACGAACGCTGTCGCGCCAACCGACGATTATGCCAAGATCGATTTGCGGGAAGCGGTCGATAGGCTGGAAGAACCTCAACGGATCGCCGTTATTCTGCATTACTACGAAGATTTGCCGATTCGGCAAGTGGCGCTCGCGCTGGATATTTCGGAGAGCGCGGCCAAAATGCGCTTGCTGCGGGCAAGAGACACGCTTCAACGTTCGTTATCCACATTTCGAGAGGGGAAGATGAGCTATGGCAGCATCTAATATCGAGCAGGAATTGAAGAAGGCGGGCAGCGTTCAATCGGCGATTCCGCCGCTTGTGCGAGCGCGGCTGGATGAGACTTATGCGAAGCTCGGAGGAAATCAGGCGAAACGAAAGGGCCGGACGAAATGGACCGGATTGCGTTTGATGGCGGCATCAACGGCGGCGGCGGGCATTCTCGGAATCGGAGTACTGGCAACGGCTTTCGCGTCGCCGGCGATGGCCGACTCGATCCGCAATTTGCCGGTGATCGGGAGCATTTTCAGCACCTTGCAAGATTCGGGCCTGCGCGCTGCCGGGGAGCAAGGGTTGTTCGCATCCGTGAATCGCGAGGTATCGCACGAGGATGTGAAGCTCAAGGTGACGGAGACGATCTACGACGGGACGAGAGCGGCTTTCTTATTGACCGTCGACGCGCCGAACCTGAAGGAGGGCGTCTACGACAACGGACGAAAGACGATGAAGCTCAGCAGCGCGATCGATCAAGTTTCCTTGACGGGCGAGTCCGCCGGGGCGGCGATGTCAAGCTTGAACGATGCGGGCGGGCTGTTCTACGGCGGAGCGGGCGAGGCATACCCGAATACGCTTGTCTTCGAGCAGGTGCTTCCGTACGCGAATGCAAGCGAAGCGCCCGATGTGTTCGAGGCTTCGGTCACGATCAAACTCGACGGGATTGACCATGAATTCGACGTTGACATCCCATTCCGGAAGACGACGCAGGCAGGCGTCGAAATCGCCCCGAACGCCATAACGGAGAACGACGACTTCCGCTTCCAGGTTGCGAATGTCGACATCACCGACGTGACTACCCGCATCTTGACGGAGCTCGAATACAAGCACGCTTCCGAATTGACCGACAAGGAACAACGCCGCTTGACCCGCGTGGGGATCGCCGTCTTCGACGACCAAGGCCGCAGATTAACGGCGCTGAACGGCGAAGGCATCGTGGAAGGGAACAAAATCGTCTATGACCGCCGGTTCGCCACCACGTCTGGATTGAACGGTTCCCTTACCGTGAAGCCGTTCAACATCGAAGACGATTTCGCGGAAGAGGTAGAAGAATCGCAATATTTGAAGGGACTGGAGGTCACAATCGAGCTGCCTTCCGCCCGTTAACCGATATACATGGACCAGGGGGCGGAGTTGGACTTCGCTGCCCTGGCGTTCGTGGGAAGAAGGGGGATGCACCGACCGATGTCTATTTTATTTACAATTCAATCGTGGCATGTTCTGCTGCCGTTAGCGATCCTGCTGTTCTCGATCGCGGCGGTACAGACATTCTTGACCAAGCGCTTCTCGTTCCGTCAATTTACGCTGCTGGCAGCTTTTACCGTATACGCCATCGGAGTGCTTCATTTCGTTTTGTTTCCGATCGAGGTCAACATCGGCGAATATGCGAATCAGACGCCTTGGTATCGAACGATACAATGGGTACCGATCCTAACATTGGACGCGAAGACCTTCTTGCTTAACATCGTCATGTTCGTCCCGCTCGGCTTCGGCCTGCCGCTGCTTCGCTCTTCTTACAAAAACATGCGTCAAACCGTATATGCTGCATTTTACGCGAGCCTCGCCCTTGAGCTGATCCAATTGACGATTCGGATCGCCGTCGGCAACGGCAGGATGACCGACATCAATGATCTGATTGCCAATACACTCGGCGGCATGCTGGGTTTCACCCTTTACAGGTTGCTGGTCGGCTCGAAGCCGATCGAACGGCTGTTGAGAGGTATTCGTCTCAAATCCGAATAAATATTTGAAGCCCTCTCCGGATATGGAGGGGGCCTTTTTGTAGCGGATGCATGCTGTCATCCGATTAGTATATCTGTGCCTGGAGCGATTACGAACGACGGCCTACGACTCCAACGGCAGCAGCAGATAGGCGGCGAAGTAGACCGGGTTGGAATACCGACCTATGCGGTGCGTAGTTGACAGACGATTCTATTTGTGGCTATTATAGATATATGAAGTCTGTGATTAAATATTAATTTCTTTATCATCCTACACTACACGAGAAGACTGACGAAGGAGATTAGAACGTTGAACAACGAGATTAAACTTGATTTCGGCGATGCCGGGGTGGGGACGATCCTGTCCTTGTTAAATCCACAACCAGGGGAGAGGATCTTGGACTTGGGATGCGGCAGCGGGAAGCTGACCTCGGTTATCGCGGCGTCCGGCGCCAGCCCGCTCGGCATCGACTACTCGGAGGCACAGATCGAGATGGCGCGGCAAACCTATCCGGAGCTAAGATTCCAAACCGCCGATGCTTGCCGTTACGAGGCGGAGGAACGCTTCGACGCGGTCTTCTCCCATGCCGCGATTCATTGGATTCCGGACGCGGAGGGCGTCGTCCGCACAATCAGCCGCGCGCTGCGGACAGGCGGCCGATTCGTGGCCGAATTCGCCGGGAGCAGCAACGTGGCGGCATTGACCGGGGCGATCGAACGGGCGCTGACGGCCCATGGTTATTCGGCAGAGGGCCGGAATCCATGGTATTTGCCGACGATCGGCGAATATGCGGGATTGCTGGAGCGGCATGGATTTCGCGTAGCGCTGGCCCAGCAATTCGACCGGCTTCGGCCGTACAACCATCCGGACGGCATCAAGCGATGGCTCGAGAGTTTCGACGCGATCTTCTTCGGCGACGTCGCTCCTTCGGATAAGGCGTCCATCTATCGGTCCTTCGAGACAGAAGCGGCGGCCTCGCTCCGGATCGACGGACAATGGCACAACGATATCAGCCGCATACGCGTCATCGCGATCAAACAGCACGCCGAATGCTAACGCATGCTTGGCGTACGTGCGTGAATCGTCGGCTTAACGAAAAATGAGCGAAGGAAAGAAACCCGCTTGTCCCCTTCTATGCTATACTGTTGCTTAGGTAAATAGTGGGTTTGCCGCGGGTGGCGGCAAACTTGGATTTCACCATCCTAAGGAGGCTTAATCATGGGAACTAGCAATCCAATTACGCTTACGGTCGAAGCGATCGTGAACAAGCCAGTCGAGCACGTATGGAAAGTATGGACGGAGCCGGCGCACATCAAGCAATGGAACAACGCCTCCGAAGACTGGCATACGCCGCATGCCGAGAATGACTTAAGAGTCGGCGGCACGTTCTCCTCGCGCATGGAAGCGAAGGACGGCAGCTTCGGCTTTGACTTCGGCGGTACCTACGACGTGGTTGATCTGCATGAGACCATTGCGTATTCGCTCGGCGACGGCCGTCAAGTGAAGATCAGCTTCGTGGCGGAAGGCGAGACGACCAAGGTCGTCGAATCGTTCGAAGCCGAGGGCACGAATCCCGTCGATATGCAGCAAGCTGGCTGGCAGGCGATCTTGGATAATTTCAAGAAATACGCGGAATCGTTGGAGCAAGCCTAAGCGCGAACATCCGGCATTCTTGCGTTCAACTGAATACGAAGCATGCTGCGAAGCCGCGATTTTCGCGGCTTTTTTGCCGTTGCCGCGATGGCCTATGGAATGACAAGAAGACTCTGGTCCGCGATCAGAGTCTCTTCGTTATGCTCTGCGCGATATCGAAAAACCTGCCCCGACCTAGAGTTTACCGCATGTTGCCTCCTCCCGGTTTGCTATATAGTGATAGTATGCGAGCTTCCTTTACGACCGAGAGGAGAGGGACTTATGACACAACAACCATTGCCGCGATACCGATCCGCCTCTGCTTCACGATCCTCCGCGTCGCCTCCGCACGACTACAAGGCCATTCGGCCTTTCTGGCTCGGACGCCTCCTCTACTCCATCTCCTTTAAACGCAGGCTGTGGCTGACGTTCGTGCTGCTGATTACCGTCGGACTCGCCTCCGTCGGCACGATCGCCTACCTGATCGCCGCGAGCGAAATTCAGCGCACCGCCCTGCAAGCGAGCCGGGATACCGTCAACCAATCCGCGCAGATCGTCAGCGAGCGGATGAAAAATATCGGTACCGCCGTCCGGGCGCTCATGTTCAGCGACGCCTTCCAGGATATGATGCTCGACGTCCAGCGCGGCGACCGGGACGGATATTACAAGTGGCTGTCGCTCCTGCAGCCGGCGTTCTCCCAGGTCAAATTCAACGATTCGATCATCCACAGCATGCTGATCGCGACGCCGATCGGCGATTTCTATCCGACCTCGAACGTGCGCAGCGCGGGCGCTTCCTTCTACGAATCCGGCTTGTATGCGGAGTTCAAGGCGCAGGGCCGGGGCTTCTGGACGAGCGGCCATGCCGATCCGTTGTTCAAGGACGGCGAACGCGTCGTGTCGCTGGTCGCGGAAGGCGTGCTGGACGTGTCCGATCATATGCGGACGCTCGATGTGTTCGTCGTCGTGAACGTCCGGGAATCGGATCTGGTCGATCTGTTCATGGACAGCCTCAGTCGAGGCGATAATGCGTATGCGTTCCTCGACTCCGCGGGTGGCCGCGTAGCTTCGGCGGCGACGGCCGACGCGGCGTACGATTTCATGAACGATCCGGGTTTCGGCGCGCGACTGACGCCTGCGACGTCGGGAGACTTCTTCTACCGCCATCACGGAGACGATTATTTGGTCAACTTCAGCCGATTGCCGGTCAAGGAGGAATGGATGATCGTCGGGGTGCAGTCCAAGGCGAAGCTGCTGGCGAAGCTGAGCGGCATCAAGCGCGCGACGATCGCCGTCGTAGCCGGATTCGTGCTGCTGTCGCTCGTGATCGCCAACCGGCTCACCTACGTGCTGCTGCGGCCGCTGTTCCAGCTGCAGCGCGTCATGAAGCGGGTGGAGGAGAACGATCTTGCCGTCCGGTACGAGAGTCCCTATATGGACGAGGTGACGCAGGTCGGCTTCCGCTTCAATCGGATGCTCGAGGAGATCGGACAGCTGATCGACGACGTGAAGAGCCGGGAGCGGGACAAGCGGCGCGCGGAATTCAAGGCGCTTACGGCGCAGATGGATCCGCATTTCTTCTACAACACGCTGCATACGATCCACTGCAAATCCGTGCTCGGCGAGAACGAGGACGTCAGCAAGATGATACTGGCGCTGTCGCATATGTTCCAGCTCAGCTTAAGCGGAGGACGCGAACGCATTACGCTCCGGGAGGAGCTGGAGCATGTCGGCAACTACGTCGCGATCCAGCAGAAATCCTACGAGCGGCTGTTCCGCTGCCGGATCGAGGCAGACCCGGAGGCGCTGGATTGCCTAGTGCCCAAAATCATGCTGCAGCCGCTCGTCGAGAACAGCATTCTGCACGGCTTCTCCGACCGCGGCGAGGGCGGCGACATCCGCGTGATCGCCGAGCTTGGCGAGGATGCGCTGCTGCTCACGGTGGAGGATAACGGCTCCGGATTCGATCCGGCGAAGGTGCGCGAGCGCATGGCGAATCCTCCCTCTGGCAAGCATGGCTATGCGCTGCGCAACATCGCGCAGCGGCTGCAATTGTTCTACGGCGAGGAGGGCGCCGCATTCAGACTGGAGCATACCGAATCGGGCGGGGCGCGCATTACGCTGCGGCTGCCGAGAGAAGAAGGAGGCGTTAACGATGAGGCAGGAGAGAATCGCGCGCATGTGCGTGATTGACGATATTCGCAGCGTGGTCGACATGGTGACGACGAAGATTCCTTGGGCGGAGCACGGCATCGAGATCGTGGGCAGCGCCACGAACGGCGAAGAGGGACTGACGCTGATCGAAGCGCTGAAGCCCGAGCTGATCCTGACCGACGTGCGCATGCCGAAGATGGACGGGCTCGAGATGACGCGCCGCTCGCTCGCGCTGTCGCCGGGGAGCAAGGTGGTCATCTTGAGCGCCTATGCCGATTTCGAATACGCCCAGAAGGCGCTCCAATTCGGTGCGGTCAATTACGTACGCAAGCCCTTCGCGATCGCCGACCTGGTCAAGGTCGTCCTGAAGGCGAAGGATCTGTGGCTCGACGAGCAGGCGGAACGGGAGAAGGTGGGCGCGCTTGCGGCGGCGGTCAAAGAAAGCCTGCCGGCGCTCCGCCAGCAGTATCTCTCGCTGCTGGTCCATCATCCGACCGACATCGCCGATGCCCGGCAGTGGTGGGGGTTCCTGGAGCTTGCGCCGCTGGCGCCTCCGCTGGCGGTCATGGTCGTGCAGATCGACCAGCTCGCCGATCGGTACGGCAGCTCCGGCTTGCGGGAGCTCGAGCTCGCCCGGTTCGCGCTGCAAAATATCGTGGAGGAAACGCTGGCGGCGCGGGCGAAAGCGGTCGTGTTCCGGGAGGCGTTCAACCGATACGTCTGCCTCGTCGAAACCGGTAATCTCGGCGCGCCGCTGCTCGAGCTCGCCGACAACTGCTGTGCGAATATTGCGTCTTATACGAAATTCACCATTTCCGTCGGGATCGGGGAGGAGGCCGCAGATTGGCGAGGGCTTCCGCGAAGCTATCAGCAGGCGCTCCGTGCGCTGTCTTATCACTTCTACACGGGCGGCGGCGGCGCGTTCCGCTATTCGCCCGCGGATGAACGCGGGACGGATGCCTGGATTTACTCCACCGAGAGCGAGCAGGAGTTTCTGTTCGCCTTCCGCAGCGGCAATCTGGCCAAATGCCGGGCATGGCTGGACGCGGCGTTCGCCGAGATGGGCGCGGCCAAGACGCTCCCTGCGCCGAGCGACGCAGAGCATCTGTTCCAAGGGCTGGCGCTGCGCATGCACCGGATCATGCTGGAGAAGTTCCCGCGCGCGGCGCTGGCGGATTTCGAGCAGCGTACGGATGAGACGCGGAACGCGGCCCGTCCCATGGAGCTGGCGGATTATCGAGTCTGGCTGTACGGCTTGTGCGAGACAGGGTGCGGGCTGATGGAGCGGGAGCGGACAAGCGAGTCGCAGCGGATTATTTTCCGGTCCATGGACTATATCAAGGCGAATCTCCATCTCGATCTGACGCTGGAGCTGTGCGCGCGAGAGGTGAATCTCAGCTGGGGCTATTACTCGAATCTATTCAAGAAGGTGACGGGCACGACGTTCCAGCACTACGTGACGCAGCAGAAGATCGAGCGCGCGAAGGCGCTGCTGCTCGCCGACTATCAGGTGCAGGAGATCGCGGAGCAGCTGGGCTACGAGCATCGGCGCTATTTCAGCGAGGTGTTCAAGAAGCAGACCGGGCTGACGCCGACCGAGTTCAAGGAATCGTTCTTGGGGAAGCCGCCGGTGTCTTGAGCCGCGCAACAACTCGAAAAAGCTGCCCTCGAACCGCAAGTTGCCGCATTATCGTCCGGCGGCCGATTCTTTATAGTAAAGAGGTAAGCGAAAGCGTTCTCAACAGAAAAGGGAGGATCATCCATGCGCATGAAAAAACTCGGAATCGCGGCGACGATCGGCGTGCTGGCGTTCACGGCGGCGGCCTGCAGCGGGGGCAACGGCAGCAATGGCAATAACGGCGGCAATGAAGGCAGCGGCAGCGCGCCAACGACTGAAGCGGCCGGCAATAAGGAGCAGCCCGCGGGCGGGAACGAGGCGAAGCCGCAGGAGAGCGGGAAGAAGGTCAAGCTGTCCTACTGGACGGGCGACCGCCACGACCAGGACTACATTACAGAGGTCGTCAAGTCGTTCAACGCGTCCAACGCGGACAACATCGAGATCGAGCTGGTCGTGAAGACCGACGATTTCAATCAGGCGATCGACCTCGCCTACGCCTCCGGTCAAGCGCCGGACCTGATCCGCGTGAAGGAGAACACGATCCAAGCTTGGGCCAAGAAAGGCTATCTGGAGCCGATCGACGGCTTCCTGACCGACGAGCTGAAGCAGAAGTTCCCGGCAATTCCCGATTTCAACCAAATCGACGGCAAGCTCTATTCGCTGCCGAACTACGGATCGACGCTGCGGCTCGTGTATAACAAGGATCTATTCGCCAAAGCGGGCATCGCCGCGCCGCCGAAGACGCTGGACGAGATGGTCGAGACGGCCAAGAAGCTGACCGAAGCGGGCAAAGCCGAGGGCGCCTACGGCTTCGCGCAGAACTTCAAGAGCACGCAGAGCGCGCTGTTCCGCTCCGCGCGGGTCATCGCCGAAGCGAACGGGCACGGCGGACTCGGCTACGACTTCAAGACGGCGCGCTACGATTGGAGCAGCTACAAGCCGATCATCGAGGCGTTCAAGAAGATGGTCGACGACGGCAGCACGATGCCGGGTATGGAGTCGCTCGACATCGATCCGCTGCGCGCGCAGTTCGCGGAAGGCAAGATCGGCATGTACATCTCGTTCTCGTCCGAGCCGGGCGTCTACCAGAATCAGTTCCCGGCCAAGATCGATTGGGCCGCCGCGCCGGTGCCGACCACGGACGGTCAAGTGCATGGCAAGACGTCGCTCCTTGGCGGACAGTGGCTCGCGATCAGCGCGGAGTCGAAGAACAAGGAAGAGGCTTGGAAATTCATGCAGTACATGTACGGCGACGACATCTTGAAGACGTACCAGGAGAAAGGGTTCGGCTTGTCGATGGTGCCGCACATCGCAGCATCCGCCGGCAAGCCCGCGATCAAGGGCATCGAAGGCTTCATGCCGACCGAGAACGACGGCACCTGGCCGCTTGAGCCGACCTCGGCGCTGAAGATCGAAGGGATCATGGCGACCGACGCGTTCTTCAAATACATGCTGAGCGGCGGCGATCTGAACGCGATCGTGGACGACTTGAACCAACGTTACAACGCCGCGCTGGATCAAGCGATCGCTGCCGGCGAAGTGAAAGCCGAGCCGGACCCGGCGTTCGATCCGATGACCTTGAAATAAGATGGAATCCGAGGAGTGCCGCGTGCCGCGGGCGGCGCTCCTTTCTCATGTCCAAAAACGCTTGCGGCAAGGAGGTTAACCTATGATTCGGCTGCGCCAAACGGGATTTTCGTATCTGTTTCTGTTGCCCAGCTTCCTGCTGACGGCCGTGCTCGGCCTCTATCCGATCGGCTGGGCGATCTGGTACATGTTCTTCGATTACAAGGGGTACGGGTCCGCGTCGTATGTCGGCCTCGCCAACTTCGAGCGGCTGGCGCGCGATGCGCAGTATTGGGATTCGGTCGTCAACACGTTCGTCTACGCGGGCGGGAAGCTGGCGCTGACGATTCCGCTCAGCCTCGCGCTGGCGGTCATTCTCAATCACGCCTTCCGGGGCCGAAGCCTGCTGCGGGCGGTCATTTTCCTGCCGACCATCATCAGCTCCGCTGTCATGGCCGTCGTCTTCTACATGCTGTTCAATTCCTACAACGGCCTGCTCAACCAATACTTGCTCAAGCTGAACCTGATCCCGGAGCGGATCGATTGGCTCGGACCGGACCATGCGATGCTGACGACGATTCTGATCGCCGTCTGGGGCGCGGTGGGCAACTACATGCTGCTGTTCCTGGCCGGCTTGCAAAATATCCCGCAGGACGTCTACGAAAGCGCGTCGCTTGACGGCGCAAGCCGCTCGCAGCAGTTCTGGTACTTGACGGTGCCGATGCTCGGACCCGTGCTGCAGATGGTCATCATGCTGGCGATCATCAATTCGCTCAAGGGCTATGAGAGCATCATGGTGCTCACCGATGGCGGACCGATCGGCAAGACGGAAGTCATGTATCTGTACGTCTACAAGCTGTTTTTCCCAACGCCTTCGGCTTCCTTCACAGCCGATCAGCAGTTCGGCTACGGCAGCGCGGTCGGCTTCGCAACGGCGGTCATCGTGGGTCTCGTAACGCTGCTCTACCATTTTCTGTCCAGACGACTAAATCAACTACAGTAAGGAGGGTTGCCCGATGGCGAATTCGTCGGCAATCGCGCAATCCGGGCAGACGCACGGCATTCGGCTAGCCGGACGCTTCGGAGGGAAGCTGCTCGTCGGCATATTCCTGCTCGTCATCGCCGGACTGATTCTGTTCCCGCTCGTCGTCACCGGCTTCGGCTCGCTCATGACGAACGCCGAGATAACGGCGGGCGGCAAGCTCATTCCGGCCAAGTGGCAGTTCATGAACTACAAAGAGGCCTGGGTGCAGGCGAACTTCTCGCGGTTTCTGTGGAACAGCCTGTTCCTGAGCGCGGCTTCCACGATCGGGACGCTCATCGTCGCCTCGATGGCGGCCTACGTCGTGGAGCGAATGACGTTCCCGGGCAAGGCGCTGTTCGTCGGCCTGCAGGCGTCGACGATGTTCATCTCGATCGGGGCCGTCGTGCTCCGGCCGCAATTCCAGCTGATGGTGAAGCTGCATCTGCATACGACGCTATGGGGCGTCGTGCTTATCCTGATCAGCGCGCACGCGTATATTTTCTTCATTCTGCTCAGCTTCCTCAAGGGATTGTCGCGCGAGCTGGACGAGGCCGCAAGGATCGACGGCTGCTCGAACGCGGGCATTTACTGGCGGATCATTCTGCCGCTTCTTCGCCCGGCGCTCGGGGTCGGCGCGCTGTTCACGTTCTGCGGGGCGTGGAACGAATATTTGCGGCCGCTCGTGTTCACGCTCAACAATCCGGAGCTGCAGACGCTGACGGTCGGCTTGTCCTATCTGCGTTACGGGCCGACGGCCGCGGTGCAGACCCACTACATGTTCGCCGGCGCGTGTTTGTCCATCCTGCCGCTGCTGCTGGTTTACGCGGTCGCGAACCGGTCGTTCATGCAAATGACGGCAGGCTCGCTGAAAGGGTAGGAGGTGCGAGATATGCTGGAGTCGAGACGCGAGAAGCTGCGCGCGAACGGTCGATCGCCGCTCTTCCGGGCCGCGATGGCCAAATTGCGAAAGGAAACGGACGAGGCGGCGCGAATCGGCAAGCTCGAGTTTGCGGGCGCGCAAGGCCAGTGGACGCATCTCTACCACTGCCATGCGGACGGCTCCGCGCTCCGCTTTGATTGGGAGCAGCCCAGCTGCCACGTCTGCCCCGTGTGCGGAACGGTCTACGCGGGCGAGCCGTTCGACGGCTGCTGGGTATCGATCGCCCACAACCGGGTCGCCAAGGCGGTCTATCATGCGGCGCTGCTCCACGCCATCGAGCCGAACGAAGCGCTGGTGAGGACAGCCAAGCGGTATTTGCTCGCTTACGCCGAGCATTATGCAAGTTACGCCGTGCACGGCGACATCCCATACAACGGACCGGGCAAGCTGTTCGCCCAGACGCTGGACGAAGCGCATTGGATGCTCGATCTGGCTGCGGGCTATTCGCTGCTAAGCGGGGAGCTCGGCGAGGAAGAGGATGCGCGTATCCACTCCGGTCTGCTCGCCCCATGCGCCGAATTCCTGATCGCCCATAAGGAAAGGCAAGTTCACAATCACGCGATACTCATTACGTCGGCGATCGGGGCGCTCGGCATCCTGCTCGGCGACGACGCGGTCGCGTCGGCCGGGCTGGACGGCGAATATGGCCTGCGCGATCAGATGTCGCGCGGCATTCTCGGCGACGGCTTCTGGTACGAAGGGAGTTTCACGTACCACTTCTATGCGCTGCGGGCGCTGCTCGGCTTCTCGCTTCTTGCGGAAGGCACCGCTTGGGACGTGAGGGACAGCGCGCAGTTGAAGGCGATGTTCGAATTCCCGCTTCGCGTCGTGCTGCCCGGCGGCTGGCTGCCGGCCTTGAACGATTCGGGGCGGCCCGAGCGTCTTACCGCCTATGCGAGCGTGTACGAGGCGGGATTGGACTTTTATGGAGATACGCGCTATAGATCGCTGCTGCAAGAGGCTTATTCCGGTCAAGAGACGGGACTTGCAGCAGGCAAGGCGGATAACTGCGTCCCTGTGCAAGCGCGGGATTCGTTGGAAGCGCTATTATACGGCGGCGAACTGCCGGATATGGATGATGAAAGCAGCAGCGTCCTGCGGGCATGGGCGGAACGGTCCTATACGTCAGGGTCGAGCGGCCTGACCAAGCTTGTCCGCCCCGCGGGCTGGCATGCGCTTCTGAAGCATGGGCCGTTCGGCGGCGAGCATGATCATCTGGACCGGCTCGGGCTGCAGCTCGGCTGCGGCGGGCGTACGGTCTTGACCGATCCGGGTACGACGGCGTACGGGGTGCCTGCCCACTACGGCTGGTTCAAGCATACGCTATCGCACAATGCCCCGAGCGTCGGCGGCTTCGACCAGCCGCCGCGCGACGGGCGGCTCGTGCAGGTGCACGATTGCACGTGGGGAACGTGGTCGGAGATCGCGGTCGATTGGAAGGGAGCCGGCTACCGCATGCAGTCGAGCATCATCCTTCCCGAAGAGCTGTGCCCTTGGGACGAACGTCCATATGCCGGCGTAACGTTCCGCCGGATCGTCGCGAACGCAGACGACATGGCGCTCGATCTTGTGCTGGCGGAGGCCAAGGAAGCGCGTGAATTTTGCCTCGCGCAGCATATCGATGGCGAATGGGACGTGCCGGACGACGGCTGGCTTCCGAATAGTCGCACATTCGGCGCGATCGACGGACACTGGCTGGGCGCGCACCGGAGCCGGAGGGCCGGGCCGCGCGAGACGCTGCGCGCCAAGCTGCGCGATGGCGGGCGTCTGCGGCTGGACGGATGGTGCTCGGCGCCGTCGTCAATGTCGCTCGCGGCTACGCCGGATAATCCGCCGACCGCCTCGAGGGCAACGCTCATCCGCTGCACGCAAGCGGTCCGTATGGCGATGTTCGTCCACGTCTACCGAATGGAGGATGACCAAGCCGAGCCCGCGCCTCTGGCCGATGAGGAAGAATTGATCGTGTCGCGGGCCGGCGACGGCGGATGGCGAATCGAGCTGCGAACGGAAGGCGGTTTGCGGCGGTTTCGCTTACATTGGCAGGAATCATCGGCCGAATTCCACATCGCCGATGACGTATAACGAATCAGAGAGGAGCTAACCAGGTGGTTAACGGAGGATGGGAACAAGCGGAGCCCGGTGTCAAGCGGCGCGTCTTTCGCCCGGGCGAGTCCATCATGATGATGGAGGTGCACTTCGAGGCGGGGGCGGAAGGTTACGAGCATGATCACCCGCATGAACAGCTGACCTATTGCTTGCGGGGGAGCTTCGAATTTCGAATCGAAGGACAGCCGCATCTGCTCGCGCAGGGTGAGACGCTGGTCATCCCCGGCGGCGCGCGTCATGGCGTCCGGGCGCTTGCGGCAGGCGCGCTGCTCGATGCGTTCACGCCGCTTCGCGCGGATCTGCTGCGGCCCGCCGGGTGGATGAGGCCCGGCGAATGAGCAGGGAGCTAACGTTCCTCTCCTTCTGGGCCATCAACGGCGCCCTGGACGCGCCGCGCTTGTACGGCCAGCTGGACGCGATTCGGGCGTCCGGCTTCGACGGCGTCGTCTTTCATCCAAGGCGATATCCGGATCAACCACCGTACTTGAGCGCGACCTATTTCGACGGCGTATCCGAGCTTATCCTTCACGCCAAGTCGATCGGCTTGCGATTCTGGATCTACGACGAGAACGGCTGGCCGTCGGGCATCGCCGGAGGCGAGGTGCTCCGGCAGCTTCCAGCCAGCCGCTGCGAGTGGATCGAATGGCGCGAGGACGAGGGACAAGGCAGGATTGCATTGGGCTCGAAGCAAGCGGTTAATTCGTTGGACGACGCGGCTACCGCGCTGTTCATTCGGCTTACCTACGACGGCTACCGGCTTGGCCTGCAGCCGGAAGCGTTCGCGCATGTCGAGGGCTTCTTCTCCGACGAGGTCGCGTTCCTTGACGGACACGGGCTGACGCTCAAGACGGGCGCCGCACCGTGGGACCGACGGCTGCCGGAGCGGTATCTCGAGCAGTACGGAGAAGAGCTCGAACCGCTGCTGCCGCTGCTGTTCACCTCGGGTGAAGGAGCAGACCGGCTGCGGATCCGATACTGGGAGCTGTTAAGCGATCTGCTCGCCGAGAGCTTCTATCAGCCGGTCGCCGAATGGTGCGCGGCGCATGGCAAGCGATTCACGGCGCATTTGAAGGCGGAGGAGCATCCCTACTTCCAGCTATCGTACAGCGGTTCGTGCCTCGAGCTGCTCAGGCAGGTGGAGACGCCGGCCATCGATGCGCTGGAGCGCTATCCCGGCAACGACTACTATCCGAAGCTTGCCCGTTCGGTCGCCATGCAGCAGGGCAGGGGCGGCGCGCTGGCCGAAGCGATGGGCGGCGGCGGATGGGGCGTCAACCCCGAGACGTTCGAGGCTTACGCGTTATGGCTTGCCGGACATGGCATCGACACGTTCGTCATCCATCTTCAGCAGGATCGGCTGGACACGCAGGCGATCCAAGATTGGCCGCCTTCCATGCCGGCGCACATGACATGGCGGGATGCATTCCCTTCGCTGCTGCGGTCGGTTCGAGCGAAGGCCGCACGCCTGCCGGATCTTTCGGGCGATCCGGAGCTCCTAATCGTCCTGCCGACGCGCGGCGTCATGGCCGGCTTCAACCCGCGGGAGGCGCGAGGCATGAACGAGCATGACGGCTCGCAGGCGCCGGATACGGAGGCGGCCGCGATGAGCCTGGCGGCTGTTCGGCTCGTCGAGGCGGTCCACCGGTCTGGCATCCATGCTGAGCTGTCCGAGGAACGAACGTTGGAGCGTGATGGACTCCTGTCGGAAGGCCGACTTCATATCGGACATCGCGCTTATCGCCGCGTCTTGCCGGCGGATGGCTGCATGTGGTCGGACGAAGGACTGCTCGATCGGCTTCGACGCGCAGGCGTTCAGGTGATGGGAACGGATGAATGGCAGGCCTTCGCGGCGAATGGGCATGGAGAGTCGGCGACGTCAGCTATCCGCTCGGCTGCTCCGGTCATTCCCCCTCAAGACGAATGGTCCGTCCGCAAGCTCCCGGCCGCGAACTGTCTGCCGGTCGAATGGCGGCAGTTGGAGGACGGCCGGATCGGAGCGGATATTCTCATAGAGCGGATGGGGGAGCTACCCGGGAGGCTGGAGGTGTTCCTTCACGATCGTGTGGAGTCCCTGCATGCGAACGGACGACGGATGATCGTAAAGCCCGACGGTGACGGCTTTGTCGCGGACTTGGGCGAGGGGGCGGATGTTGAGCTTGGTCCGTCCGATTTCGTTCTTCGTCTGGAAGCCGACCCGATGCCGTTGGGCGAACCGCTTCCCGCAGCCTTCATCCAAGGCAGGTTCGCGATAAACACCCGATCGGAGTGGACGGACAAAGACGGGCGCCAGCTGATGACGGCAGGTCCCCTCGTCCTTGCCCCGATCGATCGCCTATCCGGGCGGAGCGACATGATCCGCGGCGGATACCCGTTCTGCGGCGATCCGGTCACGATCGCGAAGACGATCCAGCTTCCGCCCGGCGCTTGCGGCCGGCTGCGGCTCGCCGGCCTGCGCGCAGACGCGGCGTACGTCCGGATCGGCGGGCGTTCCGGCCAATGGTGCTGGGGGCCGGAATGGACGGTCGACCTCCCCGAGGACGCGACGGGCGAGATAGAGATAGAGGCGATGCTGTATCCGAGCACGTATAACCGATACGGCCCTCACCGTCACATCGACGGCGATCGGCATTTGGTCAGTCCGGATCAGTTTAAAGGCATCCATAACTTCGCCGACCGTCCGGATGCCCCGGCGTGTACGCTCGGCGCGCAATGGCATGCCGTCAAGTGGGAATGGGACGGACATATTGAGCTGCTTGTGCAAGACGATCAATTCCAAGCAAAGGCAGGTTCCTAAGATGGGAAGAACGAAATGGTGGAATGTTGCAATCGCTTCATGCTTGATATGGGTGTCGGTTGTCGGCTTCATGGCTGTAGACTCGGCGGCGGCCCTCGAAGAGCCGCCTGTGGCAAGCGTCTCGGCGGACGTCCAGCCAGCCGCTGCCGCTTCGCTGTCGATCTACCCGCGACCGTCGATTTACAGCGCCTCCTCCGTTTACGCGCTCAAGGCGAACGGCTTGAGCGTGCCCGTCATCAGCTATGCGCAGTACGATTACGCGCATTTCTCTGCTGCCGGCCCGATCGCACTCGAGGTGACGGCGCTCGGCCAGACGGCGATTACCGAGTATGGCATCAGTCCGAAGAAGCTGAACTTAGCCGCGACCAAGACCGGCAATACCCTTGCGTTCACGCTGACCAAGGATGAATATTTGATCGTGAAGATCGACGACAAAAAAGAGCTCGTCATCGCGGTCGATCCGCCGGAGACGAATCCGCCTGCTTCATCCGGCGCAGGCATTTACAATGTCTCGGCAAGCCCGTATCAGGCCGATGCGACGGGAGCGGCGAATGCAACGGCGGCGATCCAGCGGGCCATCGACGATGCGGCCGCGTATGCAGGCGGCCAAGGGATCGTCTATGTGCCTAGGGGCGTGTATAAAGTCGGCAATCTGGAGCTCAAAAGCGATGTCGCGATGTACCTGGAGGGCGGCGCGGTATTCCGGTTTACCGGCATCCCGCAGGATTATACGGCCCATTGGCACAAGGATTCGCAGGACCGCGACGTGACGTGGTGGATTTACACGAAGCCGGGTTCGACGAACATCAAGCTGTACGGAAGGGGCACGCTGGACGGCAATGGCAAATATGCGGCCGATACGCACGATTTCGGCAACAACATTCTCGTTCCGATAGGCGTCTCGCATTTTACGTTCGAGGGACTTGTCGTCCGCGATTCCGCCTCGTGGGCCGTCACGCCGGCCCGTTCCGATCATCTGACGTTCACGAACATGAAGCTGCTGAACCGGCTCGATATGGGCGAGAACGACGGCATTGACATCAACGAATCGCAGGACGTCGTCGTCACTAACGCCATCGGCATCTCGCTGGACGATCCGTTCTCGACGAAAACCTGGGATCAATCGGTCGACATCAGCTTAAGCTGGCCGGGCGCGCCGGAGGCGAACGAGCGCATCGTCTTCGACGATCTGCTCGCCTGGACGTATTGCTACGCGTTCAAGGTCGGCCAGGGCATGCGACAGAACCAGCGGGATATCACGTATCGTAACGGCGTGATCTACAACGCATCGGTCGGCTTCGGCATCGATCACAAATACGGGGCCGGCGCGCTGACGAACGTCACGTTCGAGAATATTGACGTCGAGCGCATCGGCACGTGGCTTGGGCCGCTTCGCAGCTGGTCGGACTTCGTGATCGCGGCGGCGGACGGCTACGGCGGCGGACCGATCGACGGGCTGACGGTGCGGAACGTGAACGTGCGGGATAAGGGGCAGAGCGCCGCGCGGCTTCGGGGCTACAGCGGCACGGCGATGATTCGCGGCGTCACGCTCGACCGCATCTATATGCCGGGGAGCGCGAATCCGGCGCAGACGATGGCCGAGATGAATCTGATCAACCGTGCCTTCCATGCGCCCGTGACAATTCTCCCCGTGCAGTCACCGGAGCCCGTGCAGCGGTTCAATCTGGCGGCCGGGAAGCAGGCGACGGCCTCGTCGTCCAAAGCGGCGCCGGGATTGTCCGTCGACGGGAATCTATCCACGCGGTGGGGCTCGAATTACACGGACAACGAATGGTTCGCCGTCGACCTTGGCGCCTCCGCGCGCATCGACCAGTTGAAGATCTATTGGGAAGCGGCATACGGCAAAAGCTACGCGATCGAGGTATCCGCGGACGGCGCGAACTGGACGACGGTGTTCGCCACGACGACGGGCGACGGCGGCGTCGACGACGTGACCTTCGCGCCGACGAATGCCCGGTTCGTCCGGATGAAAGGCACCCAGAGAGGCTCGATCTACGGGTATTCGATCTGGGAGCTGGAAATTTACGGCGAGACCGGCAATCTGGCGGCGGGAGCGGCCGTATCCGGCACGAGCTCCGTCGAGAACAGTAATTGGTCCGCTTCACGGGCGGTCGACGGACAGCGGAATTCCGTGACGGGTTCGATGGGTTGGACGAGTAACAACAGCCTGACCGTCAATCACGCCGAAGCGGTGACGCTCGATCTGCGCAGCTTGAAGACGGTCGGCCAAGTCGATCTGTATCCCCGCAATGACGCGGGGAACGTCGGCCAAAATTTTCCCGTCGATTTCACGATCCGCACCTCGGCGGATGGGGCCAATTGGACGACGGTCAAGACGGTCTCGAATTACGCGCAGCCGGGCAATGCCGTGCAGCGGTTCGTATTCCCTGCCGTAAGCGCGCAGTGGGTGGCGATCGAAGGGACGAAGCTTCGCGCCAATCCGACCGATGCGAATCGGTACCGCATGGCGTTCGCCGAGATCGAGGTTTACGGGGACGCGGATCGGGCAGCCCCCGTCACGACCGCCGATGTGCTCTCGGTTACGCCAAGCGAAGCGTGAAATCCATGATCTTGCTTCATTGCGGCCGCAGCGGCCGTCTAGGCTGTCCGCGTTCATCGCGGCAGCCTTTCTTCGCATCGACTTGTTTGTCTTAGGTTAAACCGGCGAAAATTTTCGAAAATGATACTTATAGTCCGTCGACTCCGACGCGCGATCCGGATTATGATGAACGTACGGCAATGAACAACGCGTACAGAAGGATGTTGGCCAGATGAACATTTTGGAGGATTTCGGATTGCGGCTGAAGGAGCTTCGGCTTCGGACGAACATGTCGCAGGATATGCTCGCCGCCCGTTCCGGATTGGACCGCACGTATATCGGTGGCGTGGAGCGGGGCGTTCGCAATATATCGCTCAAGAATATCGAGATTCTGTGCAACACGCTCGATATCGACATCAGTTATTTTTTCGACCATGAACGATTCTCCTTGCATTCGACTCATCTGAAGCGCGAGCTGGAGCGGCCGATTCAAGACCGGTTCAATTACCGCGTCGTCCCGGCGGACAACCTGATCGCCTGGCAGGTGACCGGCGCGTTGAGTCTGGACGAGATGAAGCGCATTACGGTGGACTTGAAGGCGGAATGCCTGAAGCTTGCTTCCGGCAAAGTGAAGCTGCTGGTCGATAACCGGCGCATGATGATCAACGGACAACCGATCGCGTTCCAGCACGAGATCACGGACAAGTGGGAGGAGCTGCAGCGCTGGTTCCTGCCTCATTGCGAGCATGTCATCGTGCTGTGCAATTCCAAGCTCATGCATAACCAGATGAATCGGCTCGCGAACCGCAGCGGCATCATCAAGGTGCAGAAGAGTTTGTTCACGGAAGGCGAAGCCTGGCGGACCGAGGAGCGCGATCCGCTCGCCTGGTTCGAGCCGCTCGAGAAGCTTAGCTCGCACTCGTGACGCCGCTCGCTATTTAAGGAGGTGTTGCATTCCCAGGCTAGATCGGATTGGCTTGGCTTGGACTTCTTCTCGTTACCTACACGCTGTTTAGCATCGTCGCGAGCTCGTATGTCTCTCCTTCCGATTCTTGGGACTGTTGCCTCGCCCGGAATCACTCGTCTCTCCGCAATTTCATGCCTCATCCCGAACGCCGTTTTCCTTCTTAGGGGAACGGCGATTTTCATTTTCCATGCGGGTAAGCCGGCCCGAACGCAGCTGAAATAATCACGAAAATATGTCCATCATTCCAACGAAATGTCTGTATGTAGCGCAAGGTCTATACGCTATTATTTTTTGTAAGCCCTTACATTGCGGGGCTGGCAATCATTCTGTCGAGGAGAGTGGAGTCATGAAATGGTTCAAAGCTTGGCTGATGGCAATCGTTGTTTTTGCCGTCATCCCGCTTAGTACCGCTACCGCTGCGGGGACGTATATTATGGATGGCGCAGACCCGAGCATTTTGCGGCAGGACGGGGTCTATTATTCGGTGCAATCCGATAACAACGGCATTCATCTTCGCAAGTCGAGCACGTTGACGGGACTGGGGAGCTTCAGTACGCAAACGACCGTATGGTGGAGAGCGGCCGACTTGCAGCAGATTTGGGCGCCGGAGATCGCGAAGATCAACAACGAGTATTGGATTTTCTTCGCGGCGTCGCCGGGCGCGGCGAACGAATCGTTCGAGGTCTTGAACGCCAGACACCGGACCTATGCGCTGAAAGCTTCCAATCCAGCAGGACCGTACACGTACATGGGCAAAGTGAATCTGCCGGACGATAGATGGTCGATCGATACGACATTCGTCTCCTACAATAACAAGCACTATCTCGTCTGGTCCGGATGGGCCGGCACGACGGACGGCGAGCAAAATATCTATATGGCCGAAGTGGATGTCAACAATCCGATGATTATGCGGTCCGGCCGCGCGATCATATCGCAGCCGCGGGAAGCATGGGAACGGAAGGACGTCAACCCGTCCGCTTATGTCAACGAAGGTCCGCAGCCGATCGTCAAAGACGGGCGTCTGCTGATCGCCTTCTCCGCCAACGGCAGCTGGGGAAGCAATTATTGTCTGGGCTACGTGCGGCTTAAAGCAAACGGTGACCCGTTGAACGTGGCGCACTATGCCAAATCGGACAGCTGCAAATTCCAAACGAGCAGCACCATTATTGGACCTGGCCATCACAGCTGGATATTGGACGGCTTAAGCGGAACGAACCAGATCGCCTATCACGGCGTTCCGGCCAGTCAGGCGAATACCGGCGGCGACTGGTGGGCCAAGCGCGATATCTTGTACAAAGGCATCACGTGGCAAACCCAAAACATGTGGCATTCCTGGGAAAATCGGTGGGACAGCGGACCGGTACCCATCTTCGGAGAGCCTTGATGCGCGAGCGGAAAAGGGACCAGAAGTTAATCTTCTGGTTCCTTTTTCGCGTCTTGCGCTGATGTGATCCGAATCTCCAACCCATGATTGCGAATAATGCGGTGCAAGATACCAAAAGCACTGCTTCTCCCATGAAAAATGCGCTAAGCCGCAGGCTGTTCGCTCCAGAAGCGCCCATGCTAGAATGGAAGGAAAACGCTTACGAAAGGCGCGGATGGCATTATGCGGCTCCTACGCTTCGCCAACGGCATTAGCGTCACGACCAAATTCGTCGCGATTTACGTGTCAATTCTGACGTTATCGCTCGTCGTGACCGGCTTCATGCTTTACGTCCAGGCCACGCGCTCCACGACCCAGCAGGCGCAGACCGTCATGGAACAAAATTTGCTGCAAACCAAGTACAGCATCGAGGAGAAAATTCAACTGGTCGAGAATCTGGCCCAAATGATCGCGTTCGATACCCGGATCCAGACGTTCCTCGGGACTGTCTTCATGAACGAGCCGTTCCAGCTGGAGGATTACCGCTCGACGATCTTCCCGATCCTGGAGAACATCATGCGCCAGAATAACGCGATCCACTCCGCGCGGATTTATATGGCCAACGAGACGATCCCGGAGCTGTATGACGGCTTCTATCATCTAAGCCGTATCGCCGGGGACGACGCGTACAAGCCATTCATGGGAGACCGCAAAACGCAAACCGCGTGGAGCGGACTTCGGGAGGAACAGACGATGACCGCGCGGTTCGGGGTGGCGGGCAACGACGATGTTTTCGCGTACGACCGGAAAATTTTCTCGTCCCGCTACGTCAATATGGCCGGGCTGTTGGAAATCGAGGTCAAGCGCGACGTGCTGTTCGAAGCCTTGAAGGAGCCGGTCTCCGAAGGCTTCGGCCGCGTGCTCGTATTGGACGAGCAGGGGAGGATCGTCTCGAACTACGAGCCTGCGTTGGTTAAGCAAAATATCGCCGACCTCGGAATCGGCATGCTTCCGCAAGGACGCGAACGAAGCGAAATCCGTAAGGTTGGGGGCGAACGCGCAATCGTCATCTCGCAGCCGCTCGACGGCATCGGTCTGCGGCTGGTCGGCGTCTATCCGATCCGTCACTTCAACGACAAAGTGACGTCCTCGATCAAAATGATGGTGCTGATCCTCTTCATCGCACTAATTGTACTGAGCTTGCTGGTCTATTTCGTGACGACGAAGCTGCTGTCTCGCATGAAGCTGCTGCTGCGCGCCATGAAGAAGGTGAGGGAGGGCTCGCTCGACGTGTCCGTGCCCGTCGCGTCGAACGACGAATTTTCGCAGATGGCGATCAGCTTCAATCATATGACCGGACGCATTCACGAGCTGGTGGAGAAGGTGTACAAGATAGAGATTATGGAGAAGGAAGCGGAGCTGCGGGCGCTGGAATCGCAGATCAATCCGCATTTTCTGTACAACACGCTCGCGACGATCTCATGGGCGGCCCGCAAGGCGGAAGCGCCGGAGATTATGCAAATTTCGAACGCGCTGGCGAAATTTTACCGGCTGGTGCTGAACAAGGGCAGCTCGGACTCGACGATCGGCGGGGAGATCGAGATGGTGAAGGCGTATTTGCAAATCCAGAAGTTCCGGTTCGAGGACCGGTTCGACGTCGTGTACGAGCTGGATGAGCGGACATTCGGCTGCCGGGCGGCCAAAAACATCGTGCAGCCGCTCGTCGAGAACGCGCTTGCGCACGGCATCGAACCGAAGCGCGACCACGGCACCTTGATCATCAAGACAGGCTTCGAAGCAGGGCGGCCGTTCATCCAAGTGATCGACGACGGGGTCGGCATGAGTGCGGAGCGGCTCGCGGCGATCAGCGGCGGCACGTTCGAATCGAGCGGGAGCGGCTATGCGATCCGCAATATTCGGCAGCGGCTGGCGGCTTATTATGGGGACGGTCACCGGTTCGAACTCTATAGCCGACAAGGGATCGGAACGGTCGTGACGGTGCGAATGCCGCAAGAAGAGGAAGAACAGGGGGATGCGAATGCTGCGGATGCTGATCGTGGAAGATGAACGTTGGGAGCGGGAAGGATTGGCCGCGTTCTGGAACTGGGGCGAATTCGGGATCGGCGAGGTGGACACCGCTGTGGACGGCATCGACGGGTTGGAGAAGGCGCTCTCTCGTCCGCCGGATCTCGTGATGACCGACATCCGCATGCCGGGCATGGACGGGCTCGAGATGGCGAAGCAGCTGCGGGAGCGGCTGCCGGACGTCCGAATTATCGTGTTGACCGGGTACGACGATTTCGGCTTCGCGCGGCAGGCGATCCGGTTCGGCGCATCGGATTACGTCCTGAAGCCGATCGAAGAGGACGAGCTGCGCAAGACGGTCGAGAAGGTCGCGGCGGAATGCCGGCAGTTGGCCGAGGGGCGGCAGCGAGAGCCGGTTCGCGCCGTCCAATGGGCAAAGTTCTACGGTCTGATCGGCGCAATCGGAGTAGAAGCCGAGGAGGAGGCGAAGCGCGCCTTCGCCCCGAAGGCGGCCGATTTCGCGCGCGCGTGCCAGGAGCTGGCACGGGATATACGCCTTCAGGCCGCCGCCTTCAGGCTGGACGTCATCGATGCGCGCATCGGCGAGCTGTTCGCGCGGTTTCGAGAGGAGCCCGGCGCGGGGCAGGAGTTGACGGTGACGATCGTGAACGCGCTGCTGACGGAGCTGCTGCTGCTATCCGGCGAACACGAGCTTCCGGACGCGGTGCGTCCGCAGCGGCTCCTTGGTTATGCAAGTCTGATCGAGATCGAGCAAGCCGTCCGCGATTATATGGCCCAATGGCTGCGCCGGATGGAAGAGAAGCGGCTCAATAAGGACGATTTCGTCATCCGCAAGGTGAGCGAGCTCGTGGAAGCGCAATACGGCTCGACCGCGCTGAGCGTAACGATGCTGGCGGAGGCGGCGTTCTTGTCGGCCAACCATCTGGGCGTCGTGTTCAAGAAGGCAACCGGAAAGACGGTGCACGAATATATCGCGGAGGTTCGCATGGCGAAGGCGGAGGAGCAGCTGCGGCTGAGCAAGCGGAAGGTGGCTCAGATTGCGGCGGAAGTCGGCATCCCGAATACGTCGTACTTCTGCTCGCTCTTCAAGCAGGCGTACGGCATGACGCCCGGCGAATACCAGGAGCTTATGCAGCGGAGATGAACGTAAGCGGGCCAGTGGTGAAGGACGCGACGAAACAGATGATAAGAGTCGAGGTAAGCGATGCATGTAATTAGCGGGGCCGGTCGGCATGCCATGCCGATCGGCCCCGCGGTTGCTTCCTAGGTACGCCGGAATCATCGCCGCGATCGAATGTCGAAGCACCAAAGGCGCGCTGGCCAAAGATCGTGGGATCGTGGCATTCGCGAGGGATTTTGGCATATCGTCGCGGCGCAGCGGTCTTCTATAATGAGCCTATCACCAAATTGAAAGCGCATTCTTAGCAAGCGGGAATAAGCGCCATAACGAAAGGAGTTGGACATTCGATGCATTCCCGGCAAGCGGCACCCGGACGTTCGTTCGCCAAGCGGTTCTGGCTGCAGCGCTACCTGATGCTCCTGACGCTTCCGGCCGTGGCCTGGATGATCGTCTTCAACTATATCCCGATGTACGGCATCGTGATCGCGTTCCAGGAGTACACCCCGTTCCAAGGTTTCCTGCACAGCCCTTGGATCGGCATCGCGAATTTCCGCGAGCTATTCAACGATCCGACCTTTATCCAGTCGCTGTCCAACACGTTCAAGATCAGCATCGCCAAGCTGGTGTTCGGCTTCCCGGCTCCGATCCTGTTGGCGCTGCTGCTGAACGAGCTCGTCTACAAGCGATTCAAGCGGATCGTGCAGTCGCTGACGTATTTGCCGCATTTCGTCTCGTGGGTGCTCGTCGTCGGCTTCATGTACACGCTGCTCGACCCGGACACGGGCGTCATTACGCGCATGCTGGAGACGCTCGGCTTGATCGGCCCGGATACGATGCTGATGGGCGACGAGAAGGCGTTCCTGCCGCTCGTCGTGTTCACCGAAGTATGGAAGAACATCGGCTGGAACTCGATCATCTATCTCGCCGCGATCGCGGGCATCGACCCCCAGCTGTACGAGGCGGGCGTCATGGACGGCGCGAATCGGTTCCAGCGGATTTGGCACATCACGCTGCCCGCGCTCAAGCCGACGATCGTCATTTTGCTCATCCTCTCCATCGGCGGGTTGATCAACTCGAACTTTGACCAAATGTATCTGATGCAGAACTCGATGACGCAGGACGCGGCCAACGTCTTGTCCGTCTACTCGTACGAAATGGGGCTCGTGCTCGGGCGATTCTCGTACGGCACGGCGGTCGGCGTCTTCCAGTCGGTCGTGGCGTTCATCCTCATGTACGCGGCGAATTACGGTTCTCGTAAGCTTACCAAGGAAAGCTTGTTCTAGAAGGAGGTCGCGGCAATCATGTTCGCCTATAACCGCAGCATCGGAGAGCGAAGCTTCGACTGGCTCAACGCGCTGCTGATGATCGGACTCTGCGTCATCACGCTGTACCCGTTCTACAATATCGTCATTACGTCGTTCAACGATCCGACCGATGCGGCGCGCGGGGGCATCACGCTCTGGCCTCGCCAATTCTCGATCGATAATTACAAAATGGTGTTCCAGGACGAGGGCATTATCCGCGCCTTCATCGTCACGATCGCCCGGACCGTCATCGGCACGGCGACGGCGGTGCTGTTCACGGCGGCCTTCGCCTACGGCGTGTCCAAGAACGAGCTCATGGGGCGGAAAACGTTCCTGCTGATGGCGATCTTCACGATGTATTTCAGCGGCGGCATCATTCCGTATTACCTGCTCGTCGCGAAGTATTTGAGCTTGAAGGGGAGCTTCCTGGCTTATATCATTCCGAATCTGTTCAACGTGTTCAACGCCATCATCATGCTGACGTTCTTCAAGGGGCTGCCGAAGGAAATCGAGGAATCGGCCAAAATCGACGGCGCAAACGAGCTTCGCATCTTCTGGCAGCTCGTGCTGCCCGTCTCCAAGCCGGTCCTCGCCACGGTCGCGCTGTATAACGCCGTGTTCCACTGGAACTCGTGGTATGACGCGATGCTGTTCGGCAGCGAGAAGCTCGTGACGCTCCAGCAAATTCTGATGCAAATCATCAGCTCCAACAGCAACGTCAGCCTGGCCGCGAGCAATCTCGGTCTCGGGAGCGTGACGGCCGCTTCGCTGAAGCTGGCGACGATGGTCATTACGACCGTGCCGATCGTGCTCACGTACCCGTTCGTGCAGAAATATTTCGTCCAAGGGGTGATGATCGGTTCCGTGAAGGGATAAACGTCCGGGCGGCAGTTGAGGTACGGCAAGCTATGAATCAGGTTATCGCGTCGCTTATTACATGGGGGAGGTTCAATATATGATCGGTACACGCTGGAAGCAAGCTGCTTGTCTGACCGTCGCGCTGGCCGTGCTGGCGGGCTGCAGCTCGAATACGAATACGAACACGAACGCGAATACGCAGGAGGCTGCGAATACCGGGAACAATGGGGGCAAGGCGGCGAATGACGCCACAGCCGAAGGAACGACCGCGGAAGCCGGAGGCCCGTCGTGGAAGCAGGACACGTCGCCGTTTACGTTCACGCAATATTTCTATGGCAACTGGGCGTCGAACTACCTGTGGAAGGACCAATTCGCCATGAAGCTGGTCACCGAGAAGACGGGCATCACGATCGACCGCAAGCTCGCGACCGGCAGCGACGACGATTATCTCAACACGATGATCGCTTCCGGGGATCTGCCCGATACGATCATGCTGGATTGGAACAATCCGGCGGTCTCGAAGCTGATCAAGAACGGCATGATCTATTCCATCGACGAGCTGATCGAGAAATACGCGCCGGATTTGAAAGGCATGCTTGACGAGGAAATGGTGAAATACCACTCGGTCGATGGGAAGCTGTGGTACTTGCCCAACTACTTCGAGACGAAGGAGCGCCTGACGAGCGGCGTGCCGATCACGCCGATCCGTCCTTGGTTCATCCGCAAGGACATCTACGAGGCGATCGGCAGTCCGAAGATCGAATCGACGGACGATCTGCTCGCCGCGCTCAAGCAAGCCAAGGCGCAATTCCCGGACGTCAGCCCGGTCGGCGTCGAATTCTTCGACGTGGCGAAGAACGGCTTCGAGGGCAGCTTGTCCATGGATTACCTGATCTACTCGTTCGCGCCGCAGCTGTTGGAGGAGCGGATCAAGGACGATCAGAAGATCGTCGAATACCCGATGCGCAACAAAGGCTTCATCGACGCGTTCCGGTACATGAATACGCTCAGCCGCGAAGGGCTGTTCGATCCGCAGCTGCTCATCTATAAGCAGGAGCAATACGAGGAGAAGCTGTACGGCGCGCAGTACGCGGTAGCATCGCAGTTCATGGACGGCATGTTCACCCGCTACAATCCGAAGATCGAGAGCACGCTCGGCGCGGAGAAGAAGTACGTCATCCTGGACGGCATCAAGGCGAACGGCCAGACGCCGCGCTATCCGGCCTCCCGTCTGATGGGCTGGCAGGGCTTCTTCATCACGAAGAAAGCGAAAAACCCGGAGCGCATCATCCGGTTCGCGGAATACGCGTGGTCGGACGAAGGGCAGCTCGATTTCCTGTACGGCAAAGAAGGCGAGACGTACGAGATGGTCGACGGCCTGCCGCAATACAAGCCGGAAGTGCGTGATCTGATGCTGAAGGACAACAACGCCTGGTACGCCAAATACGGCTTGACGGCCTCCACGCTGCTGTGGCGTTCCGGCACGACGATCGACGCGGCGGCGACGCGCGACTTCAAGAAGGATCAGCCGGAGCAGTTCGAAGCCAAGAAGCTGCTGGAGAAGTTCAATTATGACGTCTACCCGCTCGGCATGGAGAATCTCGAGCCGGAAGGCTCCACCTCTGAAGGCGTCATCAACGTAAAGGTGAAGGATCTGTGGAACAAGACGATTCCGAAGCTCGTGCTGGCGAAGTCGGATGAGGAGTTCAACGGCGTGTACGACGACTTCATCGCCCAGATGGATAAGGTCGGCGCGGCGAACGTCGAGAAGGTCATGTACGAGCGTCACCTGGAGGATTTGAAGAAGAAGGGCATTCAATAACGATCCTGAATAAAGCCCGTCTCTTGCCGCTTGCGAGCGGAGAGGCGGGTTTTGCTGCCAGTAGCGGCCAGATACGGCATTTCGTTATCGCGTCTTGGCTTGCAGTCTAATCGCCGTGGGAACGAGCAGGTTAGGCCCTTCGCGATCGCGTCAACATTTTCGACTATGAAAGTCAATCGAATGCGTTCGTTCTGACGGTAGTCAACTGCTACAATCGCTTGTGAACGATTACGAAGCCATCGCAAGGCAAGGAGGCGATTATCCGATGACGTACGTCACCGAAGCGCATGCGTTCTATCCTAATTACCGCCATATGACCGTCGTAAGCGACGACGATCCGTTCGAAGCAGGAACGGATTACGGCCACACCTATCGTCTTGTTCTTGTGTCGGGAGGGAGCGGTTTGTTGCGGATGAACGGGAAGCTTTACCCGCTGCACGCGCCGTCTATTCTTTGCTTGAACGAGCAAGACGAGGCGCTGATCGTGTCGGGCGCCGAGCCCAAGACGCTGACGGTTTTTTTTCATCCGGCCGTCATTAACAGACAGTTCCGGCTTGACATGCCCGAACCGGCGGACATGACGTTGACCGACTTTCAGGATCTATGGTGCCTGGATCCGTTTCGAGACCGCTCCGCGGCGGGGGCGGCCGCTTGCCGCTTCGGCATCGATGTCGATACGGCTGCGTTCGCGAGAAAGCTGATCGAAGAGATGCGCGTTAATTTGATCCGTCAGCCGGACGAGCAGTGGCCCTGCCGAAGCCGATCCTTGCTCATGGAGCTGTTGTTTCTCGTCCGCAGGCTGCTTGCACGCGGCGGGGATCAACCGGATGAGCCGCTGCCGGAGGAAGCTTCCGTGCTGGGGACGATGCTGGCTTACTTACACGTGAATTACCGGGCCAAGGTCAAGCTCGAGGAGCTTGCGCACCGTTTTCACACGAACCGGACGACGCTGAACGAGCAGTTCAAAGCATCGACCGGACGTTCGGTCATGGCTTACTTGAACGACATTCGCATGCAGAACGCCGGCTCGATGCTGCGCAACACGAGGCTGCCGGTGGAAGAAATCATGCTCGCCGTCGGCATGAGGGACCAGGCGCATTTCGCGCGGACGTTTCGCAAACATGCCGGTTATTCGCCGTCCGAATACCGCAGTCGATTTTGCACGATGTAAGGCGGTCAAGGCATAGCCTCCAGCACTTGCAGATTCTCTGGTTGATCTTGCGAATACGCTCTGTTGCCGCATCCGCCCCGATTCTATACTGAATGAAAAACAGGGAAGGATGAACATCGCATGTCACCACGTAGGAATCCATTGCTGGCAGCAGCGCTCGCCGCTTGCTTCTTGCTTCAAGGATGCACGAACGGCGCGGAGCAGTCTCCGCCCGCAGCCGGTAACGCGGAGAAGAAGGAGGCGACAGTCGGCGCAACGACCGTGAAGCCGGCCGAAGAGGAGACGATCTGGGACGAAGAGGCGCTGCGCAACGACACGGGGAAAATCGTCCTGAAGAGCTTGACGAACGCCAAAACCGGCGCTTTTCACGCAACCGTTGCGATCGTATCGAAATCGGGGACCGCCATCATCGCGGACCCTTATTCGATCCCCATGCAGGACGGCGTCCCGATCGCCGATCTGGTTACCGTGAGCCATCGCCACCCGGATCACATCGACGCGAAGTTCGTTCAGCAGACGAAAGCGAAGTTATCCGTCGCCAAAGCCGGAGAGAGCTTCAAGGTCGGCGATGTCACCGTCACCAGCGTGCCGGCTGCTCATGATTCCGCTTATGACCCCGCCATACCAACCAATGTCATCTATATTTTCGAGACGGATGGCGTGCGCATCGCGCATCTGGGCGATCTGGGGCAGGACATGCTGACGGATGAGCAGCTCCGCGCGATCGGCCAAGTTGACATCGCATTCACGGCGCTCGATGGACTGTCTCAGTATGGGCGATCGGCCGAGAAGAGCATTCAAGCGCTTAAGCAGCTGCATCCGGCGGTGATCGCCGCCACCCATTATGAAGCAAGCACGGTGGAGACCGTGCTCGACGCGCTGCATATTACGGAGAAAACCGAGACAGAGGCGCTGGCCATCGATCGAGCGGCTATCGACCGGTTGGGCGACATGCAGATGTACGTGATGCTCAAGTAAGCCAGTCCACGGAATCGGTCCGCTTGCTTGCCGATAAGCCGCGCGATTCGCGGCTTATTCGACGTGCGAATTTTACATTAAATAGGAAAATAGATGGTTTACGCTATCCTCCGGTTTCCGTTACACTGTGAAGGAATTTGCAGCCGCGCGAGGCGAAGGCTGAAGGAGGTTATGCGGAAGTGAGCGAGTCGAAAGGCCGAATCCCGCTGCTAGACGTTCTGCGGGGCTTCGCGATTATGGGGACGCTCGGCACGAATATCTGGATGTTCGCGCATCTGGGCAACGTGGATTATTTGTTTACGTACGCGCATAACGAATGGTGGGCCTCCATCGATGTCCTGATTCGGTATATCGTGCTGTTCTTCGTGAACGGGAAGCTGTTAGGCTTGTTGACGATCCTGTTCGGGGCGGGATTGGCGCTGCAGTACGACAAGGCGCTGCGTACGAACAAGCGCTGGCCCTGGCCTTATTTGGTCACCGCCGGCTTCTTGATGTTGGAGGGCTTTCTCAACTACACGCTGGTTATGGAATACGACATCCTGATGAGTTACGCGCTCACGGCCGTGCTAGTCGCATGGATCGTGAAGGGCGGCGAACGCGCCGTCAAGGTCGGCATGTGGTTCGCGGGCAGCATCCACTTGATGCTAATCGCGCTGTTGTTCTTGTATAGTCTCGGTCTGTACGTCAATGGCGGGAGCCTAGCTTCCGATGGCGCGCAGATGACGGAAGTCATCTACCGCAGCGGCACCTGGCTGGAGCAGCTCGAATTCCGGCTCCAATATTTCGCTTTCTTCCGAACCGAAGCGATCCTTGTATTGCCGCTGAACACGTTCCTCTTCCTCGTCGGATTTCGTCTCATGCGCGCAGGCGCGTTTCATCCCGACGAGAGGGGACGCTTGATCCGCCGGCGCATGCTGAGGATCGGACTGGGTTTGGGCATTCCGCTTAATCTGCTGTTGTTCGTGCCGGGCGGCCTGTTCGATTTCCCGCTGCGTTACCTGTTCGCGCCGATACTCTCGATCGGCTATATCGCCGTGCTGGCTCGATTGTCGGAACGGTTCGACCGCTTGGCGATCTGGCCGATGCTCGGTCGCGTCGGGAAGATGGCGCTGAGCTGCTACGTCCTGCAGAACCTGCTGGCGTCGGTCGTCTTTTATGGATGGGGGCTCGGATTGGGCGGAACAACCGGCTCGGCGGGCACGGTGGCGGCATGGCTATTGATCTGCGCCATGCTCGTCATTTTCGCGAAGCTATGGCTAGGCGTCTTCAAGCTCGGTCCCATGGAAGCCGTCCGGAAGTCGGTAGTCGGCCTGATCGATCGGGAGAAGAAGAAACAAGATCCGAATTCGCTCTCTACTTAAGGGCATGAAAGCCCTGCCGCTTCCGAGCGGCTTTTTTTGTTTTCGGCGCGTCAAGTGATACTTATAGTCCGTCGACCCGAGTTGCGTTCCGGAGTAACATAAATCCATGGTTTGGACGACACGGCGTAACTTTCGCGGCACCGTGCGCAGTCACAGCGAGAAGCGAGAAGCTAGAAACGAGGAGAGCTTGCATGAATACGCAATCAAAGCAGTATACCCCGCAAGGACCCAAAGGATCCTTGCTAAGCGGCAACCTGATGGCCTACCGGAAGGATCCGCTGCAATTTCTAACCGACCTGCAGCGAGACTACGGCGGCGCGGCCGCCATCCGATTAGGTCCGCAAAAAATGTACGTCATTTACGATTCGGATTTACTTAAAGAGCTGCTCATTACGAAGCAGGAGCATTTCGTCAAGCTTAAAGCATTTCAAGAGGCAAGGCTCTTCGTCGGCGACGGGGTGGCGACCAGCTCGGGGGAGAAGCACAAACGCGTTCGTCGACTCATCCAGCCTCACTTTACGAGAGCGCATATTCAGACGTATGCCGGGCAAATGGCGGACATCGTCGATCGGGAGCTGCACCGTTGGAAGCCGGAGCAGCGCCGGAGCTTAACCGACGATATCTCGAACATCACGTTCGCGATTATCGCCAAGACGCTCTTCAGCCTGGAGGGCGACGAATATGCGCGCGCCATTCGCGAGCCGTACGAGACGATCAACCTGATGTGCGCGGAACGGATGCGTGTACTGGCGGCCATGCCGCTCTTCGTGCCCACCGCCAAGAACCGGGCGTATAAGGCCGCGCTCCAATCGCTGGATCGCGCGGTATATGCGATCATCAAGGCGCGGCGGGCGAATGCCGAGATCGGAGAGGGCGACTTGTTATCCGTGCTGATGGCGGCCCGGAACGATCAGGGCGAGGGCATGACGGATCAAGAGCTGCGCGACGAGCTGATGATCATGTTCATTGCCGGTCACGAAACGTCGGCTAACGCGCTGTCATGGGCATTTTCCTACATTCTGCAGCAGCCCGAGGTCGAACGTAAGCTTTACGAGGAATGGGACCGGGTATTGCAGGGCGCGCCTCCGACGGCTGAGAGTTACATGCAGCTGACCTATACGCAGAACGTGCTATGGGAAGCCATGCGCCTGCGTTCGCCAAGCTTCTTCACGGGCCGTTCGGCCGTACGCGACGTCGAGATCGGTCCCATTCAAGTCAAGCGCGGACAATCCGTGCTGTTCAGCCCCTATGCGATTCACCACAACCCGACCTATTTCCCCGATCCGCAAGCCTTCATTCCGGAACGATTCGAGAACGATCTGATCAAACGCATCCCGCAATTCGCTTACATGCCGTTCGGCGGCGGTCCAAGAGGCTGTATCGGCAACCATTTCGCGATGCTGGAGATGGTCATTGCCTTATGCATGATCGGTCAACGGTATCGGCTGCGGCTTACGCCCGATCATCCGCCGATTGAGATGGAACCGCTCATGACGCTGCGGCCGAAAAACGGCATTACGGTCATCGTGGACAAACGATGATCCACTCTATTTGAATCATCATGAATAATCGCAAAGCATCCATAAGGAGGAGCAAGACATGAAAGGTATACGCAAAACGCTAACAACGGCCGTGCTCGGCGCCTTGACCGTGAACAGTCTCATGATCGGAGGGGCCGCGTACGGAGCGGATGTCGTCTCGTCGCCGCTGCAGGTGAAGGAATTCCGCTATTTGGATAAAGAGTTGGACCGCATCTCGCTCGAGAAGACGGGCGAGCCGGACGGCACGCGCGACGGCCACTTGAGTCTGCTGATCGATGCCGGCGAAGGGACGGAGATCAAATCGATCGTCATGAAGACGGCGGATAGCAAAGGAACCGATACCGGCCATGGCATCTGGACGACGTGGAAAGAACCGAGCGATATCGGCAAATACCTGCTCGCCGTCGAGCATGACGGCAAGACGCTCAATACGACGTTCAAGCCGTCGCTGGGACAGTTCAAGGGCGTCTATCAGTTCGATTTGTACGCCTCCGACAACAACAGCATGAAGGACGGCGAGTATTACTACCTGGAGATTACGACGACCGCGGGCGTCATCAAGTCGGACGTCACGCCGTTCGCGGATGCCGATACCTCGTATGCGCCGGTGCTCATTCGCGAGTTTAGTTGGGCGGACTTGACGGCGGATAAAATCGGCAGCGCGGCTTTCGGCGAGGATGGCAGCACGGACGGACACTTCAAGCTCAAGCTGGCATTCGCGCAGAAGACCAAGGTGCTCTCCGTCATCCTTCGCCCGACCGACAAGGACGGCAAGGCGGTCTCGGCGGGAATCTGGCGGACCAACCGTGCCGGAATAGGCTGGCTCCTCGGACTCGTGCAGGGGAATACAATCATCAATCCCGAATTCAACAAGGATGTGACGGCACCGGTAGGCAGCTTCCGCGGCAGCGTCACGTTGGACCTCTACGCGAACAACAACGGGTCAATCAAGAACGGTCAGCATTACGTCATCGAGGTGGAGACGCAATTCGGCACCGTCATCTCGCAGCCGGTGGAGTTTGGCAACAAAGACTCCATCCATAAAGACAGCACCGTGTTCCCGTTCAAGACGATCTCGCTGAAGCTGAACGCGAAAGAGGCGGCCGTCGACGACAAGCAGATGAAGCTCGACGTCGCGCCGTTCTCGCTCGAAGGCCGTACGATGGTGCCGCTGCGCTTTATTAGCGAAGCGTTCGGCGCGAAGGTGGATTGGAGCAAGCAGGAGGGCAAGGTGACGATCGCGAAGGATGGCAGCAGGATCGAACTGGTCATTAACAAGAAGCAAGCCGTCGTGAACGGCGCGACCGTCCAGCTCGATTCGCCGGCGATCACGCGCAACAACGTTACGTTAGTGCCTGTCCGATTCGTCAGCGAAAATCTGAAAATGAAGGTGTTTTTCGACGAAGGCGAGATTTTCATTACGGATGCGAAAGAGCAGTAGTCGCTGACAACAGAAATGGATGCTAAAGCGGTGCCTTTGCGAGTACCGCTTCTTTTTTGTTGCCGAACGGGAATGCCGGTGGAACATTTTGCCAGGTTGATGCGTCAGTATCGTAGCGCGAACACAGCCATCAACGATCATTAAGGAGAGTGTCACATGCGGAAATTCAGCTTACCCTTTCTTCTCGGCATCGGAATCATCGGCGGCACGCTGCATGCGGCGGGCGCGAATGCGGCTTCGGCGCCGTCCATGGCGGACGTATTCGATCAAGCGGTCATCATTCCGTTCGACTACCAGAACAAAGCGTTCATAGACGGCAAGAAACTTGATCTCTATTATTCGAGCTATCAGATCGCCGAGCGGGACGGACAAGTGCTCGTGCCGATCCGGCTGCTAGAAACGCTGTTCTCGCAGAATCTAGCGGAAGGCAGATGGGAGACGATCTGGCAGCCGAAGCAGCCGGACGTCGTTACCGTGCGGAATACCCGGCTGAAGCGAACCATCACCTTTACGGTGAACAGCAAGACGATGACGGTCAACGGCGAATCGCGCGCCATCCCGGTCGCGCCGCAGAAGATCGAAGGGCGCATCATGCTGCCTTTGCGGACCGCGGCGGAAGCGTTCGGCCAGCGGATCGATTGGCTGAATGGGCTGATCGTCATCGGCGAGAAGCCTTTCGACCTGCGAAGTCCCGAGACGTTGGCGGCCAGGGAAAGCATTCGGGACATTCTGACCGATAAGCGAAAACCGGTGTACCTCGATCAACAAACGACGCCGCTTGCCGCGCACGGCAATACGGTTGTCTATGTCCGTTACGATTATACGTCTTCGACGCAGGTTGAACAGCTGGTGATCAAGACGGGCGACGGGAAAGAGAAGCAGCTGAAGCTTGAAGGCAAGCCGGTGCTTAGCAGCGCGAAAGCGATCGGGGACGAGCTGTATTTCGTGAGGGAGGTCGGAGGACGCACCGAATTGACCGCCTATCACTTGGCGAAAGGCACGGTCCGTCGGGTCGCCGCGATCGCGGATTGGAAACCCGGGGATGGCTGGGTGACGGATATCAAACAGATGGACGGCGAGTTATATGTCGTGCTGCACGTTGGAGACCTGACGATGGGAACCGAGGCTTTGTACAAAGTGGAGAACGGCGCGTTGAAGAAAGCAGCCTCCGCCAAGAGCTTTAGCGGTTATGCGAAATCGGGCAGCTTTCTCTACATGACGGATTTCACGCCGATGTTCAACGTGGCCAATAATTTGTATCGAATCGATCTTGCCAAAGGGACGTCCGAGAGAATCGGAACACAGGGGTATGCCTATGGGGTCCGCTTGTCGGTTAGTCCGGGAGGCGGCGTCGGCTTCTCCACCGTGGACACGCTGTACGTGAAGAGCGGTTCCTTGTTCGTACTTGGTTATAACGAGCAAGATCCTAACGACCGAGGCGCCGTATACCGCATCAACCCGGCCGACAACTCGCAGATCCGCGTCACCGCGCCTGCCTCCAAGTTCTGGCTCAAGGACGACCGCATCGTCTACGTGAATGACGAAACCGGTTATTTGGAGAGCGTCAAGCTTGACGGCACCGAGAAACGTACGCTTGTGCAGCGGAAAGCGTCGCACGTGACGCTGGTTGAAGACGAACTTTATTACATGGAGCTGGCGAATGATAATCCCTTCGACGTCGGCCATGTATACCGCTACCGACTGGCAGACGGCAAGGAGACGAAATTGAGCGATCATACGGCGGTTTCCTATTCTGCCGGCAAGAACGGCGTCTATTACTGGTCAGACGGCTATCAACCCGGGATCTACCGTGTCGAATCAGACGGACGGAATACGCGACTTATCGCGGACAGCGTCGTGTCTGTCGTGCCGACCGAACAGGGGCTGCTGTACACGCTTGCTTATCAAAAAGGCGTCTTCGCGGTGAAGTAGACACGAGGACGTCCAGACCATTCGCGCAAAGCCGAACAAGTCGCGCAGTAACAAGCCTTTGCGTATCCTCGCAAAGGCTTGTTTGCCGTTGGCGGCGGCGTGACCCAGGGTGTTCGGTTGACCATCATGAAAGTGTACGGGATCCGGCTAGGATTTTGCCGTTTACGGTCGAGATGGCCCAGAATCAGATGTATCTTGATGGAGAGCCTGCGCCTCGGTCCTAAGCAGTCGGTACGCTTTCGGCGATAGCCCCTCCTGCTTCTTGAACGCCTTCGAGAACGAGAACAAGTCCGGGTAGCCAACGGAACGGGCGATATCCGCGACCGTATAATCGGTCTGCTTCAGCAGGAGGCGGGCTTCATTCATGCGAAGCTGCAGCAAATACTGCATAGGCGGCATGCCGTACGCTTGGCGGAACGTCTTCGTAAAATGCGAACGCTCGACGCCGACCGCGGCCGATACGCTCTCGATCGCGATGTCCTCGGCGAAATGGATGTCGAGATAAGCGCGGCCCTTCTGCAGCCAGGTCGCTTGATCGGCGGGCACGCTGTATGAGGGGGACGGCATCGACAGGGCATCGAACACGCGCAGAAACAGACCGAGCCGCAGCAGGTCCGAGCCTCCGTCCGCTTCGGCGGCCAGCCGCCGCAGCTCTTCCGCGGCCTCTACCGCCTCGGCCGTCGCGCCGCCGGCTGCGTGCGGACGCTGCGGCGTTAGCCCGGCACGGGCGAGCAGCGAGCGCGAGCCTTTGCCGTCGAAGGCGAAGAACAGCTTGCGCAGCCGATTGCGCGGGTTCGTCCAATATTCGTGCGTCACGTGCGGGAATAGGCAGAACAGATCGCCCGATCGAAGCGAATACGCGCCGCCGCTCTGGCGGAATTCACCTTCGCCCTCCAGCACGAGCATCAGGTAGTAATAGGGCGAGACGCGCGGCCCGATGCGATAGTTCGGCTTGGCGATATTGGTGCCGATCCGGATCGGCCAGGCAGCCCCGGCTTTCTCGAACTCCGTAGGCGTCAGAAAGTGAATGTCCAGCCATTCATGATGGTCCTCCCGCATGCCTTCGATCATTTTCGGGCTCCCTTCTTTTTGCAATCCAGCTTACCGCATGAGATTGGGAATTAGCAAGCGTTACCAAGTATGAAGCACACAAAATGACAAATGAAACAAACCACGAAATGACATTGCCTCCACCGCGGCCAGCCTGTTATGATCAAATACGTTAACTAAACCAACCAAACAACTCGGATTATTGTCATCGACCAGACGACTGGAGATACGACATGGAGCGCGAGCTTCCTTGTCGTATTTTTTTATGCCTAACGACGGAAGAGGAGACGCATACATGAGTCAAAGAAACATTGAATTCGGATGGTTTATCCCGACGACGGGGGACGGACCTTACATCGGGGTGCCGCCCGAACGGGAATCGACGATGGACTACATGGTTCAAGTCGCTCAGGCGGCGGAGCAGGCAGGCTATTCGTTCGCATTGATCCCGACGGGCGGCGACTGCCTCGACGCTTGGGTGGTCGGATCGTGGATTGCCGGCCATACGCAAACCTTGAAGCCGCTTGTCGCGATGCGCCCGGGCTTGATGGCGCCGGTGATCGCAGCCCGGATGGCCGCGACGCTGGACCGCGCTTCGCAGGGGCGTGCGTTAATCAACGTGGTCACAGGCCATTATCCTGCCGATCTGAAGGCGAGCGGCGACCCGCTGCACGAGAACCACGACGAGCGTTATGCGCGAACCCGCGAATTCCTTGACGTGGTGAAGGGCGTGTGGCAGGACGCTTCCGCGCCGCAGCCGGACGGTTTTCATTATAAGGGCCGCTACTACGAGATCGACGGCGGGCGCTGCTTACCGGCTCCGGCCCAGCAGTCGGGTCCGCCGCTGTACTTCGGCGGAAGCTCGCCGGCCGGCAAACGGACGGCGGCGGAGACGGCCGACGTCTATCTCATGTGGACGGAGCCGCTCGACTGGATCAAAGGACAGATTGCGGAGATGGAAGCGCTGCTGGACGAGATAAAGTCAGCCAACGGGACGCGTCGCCAGCTGCGGTACGGCATCCGGGCGCAGCTTGTCGTCCGCGAGACGGAGGAAGAGGCTTGGACGGCCGCGTGGCACATTCTCAGCAAGGCGGACCAAGCGCTCGTCGCCGCCCGCGAGAAGCTGCACGCGCGCACCGATGCGACGAATCAGAAGCGGCAGATGGAGCTGTTCGAGGCGTCAAGAGATCAGGATTTCGTCATCGGACCGAATCTATGGTCGGGCTTGTCCGCCATCCGCGGCGGCGGCGCCGTGGCCTTCGTCGGGACGCCGGAGCAGGTAAGCGATCGCATTCTCGAGTTTATCGACGCGGGCGTCGGATCTTTCATTCTCTCGGGCTACCCGCATCTGGAAGAGGCCGAGCGTACGGGAAGACTGCTGCTTCCGCTCCTGAGAGAGAAGCTGGCGGCAAGAGGAATCGCAATCTAATCGAACGCATTATTATCATCGATCTATCGGGGGGACTTAACAATGAACACATTACGATATCGGAGCATTCCACTCGCCGTCATGGCGTCGGCCGCGCTGGTCTTGGCCGCATGCGGCAATGGCGGAGACGCCAATAACGGCAGCGGCGAGGCGGTCAATTCGAACGCGCCGGCCGCGAACGCCGGCAACTCCGGCAAGAGCGCGGAACCGGTCACGATCAGCTTCCTGCACTGGCGGGGTGAAGATAACGCGGCGTTCGAGGCGATCATCGACCAATTCGAGGCGGCGCATCCCGGCGTGCAGGTCGAGATGCAGGTGCTGCCGTCCGACCAATATCAGCAGACGGCGCAGGCGAAGCTGCGGGACGGCGCGACCGGCGACGTATTCGCCTCCTTCCCGGGGGCGCAATTCGAGGCGATCGCGAAGGCCGGATTGTATGCCGACCTGACCGGCGCCGCCTGGCTCTCGAACTTCACGCCGACGCTGATCGAAGCCGGCCAGAAGGACGGGAAGCAGCTGGCCGTGCCGTACCAGCTCGTCTATAATATGCCGATCTACAATGTGAAGCTGTTCGAGAAATACGGCCTCACGCCGCCCAAGGATTGGGACGGGTTCCTCGCCGCGGCGGAGAAGCTGAAGCAGGCGGGCATCGTGCCGATCGCATTCCCCGGCGCGGATATCGGACCGGGTCAATTCATGAACACGATGGTGATGAACAATGCGCCCGACCTGGATATTTTCCGCAAGGTAGAGGCCGGCGAAGCCAAGGTGACGGAGGACTGGTGGATCAAGACGCTGACCCAAATCAAGGAGCTGAACGACAAAGGGTATTTCCAGCAGGACGCCCTCGGCACGAAGGATCAAGGCGCCGGCGCATTGTTCGCCCAGGAGAAAGCGGCGATCCTGGCCACGGGCTCCTACCAGCTTGCGCAGAACAAGAAGAACAATCCAGAGCTCGTGCAAGGCCTGCTGGCGCCGATTACGGTACCCGCTGACCAAGCCGTGTTCGAAGGCATCCATACGACGACGTTCATGCTCGGCGTGAACAGCGCGTCCAACCATCAGGAGGAGGCGAAGGCACTCGTCGAATACTTGAGCGGCACAGACATCGCGGGTGAATATGCGAACGCCACGGGCCAGAACGTGACGGTCAAGGACGTCGCCTACGAGTCGGAGGAACTGAAGGCGGTCGCCGAATGGACGAACAAGAAAACTCGCTTCCAGCCGCGCTTCACGCTGACCAACGCCGAGAACCAGAAGGCGGTCGTCAGCTCCATTCAGGCGGTGCTGGGCGGTACGGATCCGAAGAAGGCGGCCGAGGACGCGCAGGCGATCATCGATCAGCAGCTGGGGAAATAACATGAGGGCCGGGAAGCGTATCGCGCTCTTCTTCGTCCCCGGGCTTGCGTTGTATGCGGCGCTGTTCCTGTACCCGACGATAACCGGATTCTACTATTCCTTGACCAACTGGGACGGCATCTCGCCGTCCTATGATTTCGTTGGCCTGTCTAACTATCGGGAGCTGACGGAGAACATCGTCTTTCGCAAGGCGCTCGTCAACAACGTCAAGTTCATGCTGTTCGTCGTGCTCGTCCAGACGGCGTTCTCGCTGCTGCTCGCCCTTCGGCTATCGCGCAACTCGAAACGCAGCGTAGCCCTGCGGGCGCTGTATTTCGTCCCCACGGTGCTCTCATCCGTATCGGTCGCGCTGATCTGGACGTTCATGTTCGACCCCACCCAAGGGTTGGCCAACGGCCTCCTGAATAGAATCGGCTTGGAATCGTGGTCGCAGAACTGGCTCGGCGATACGAAGCTGGCGATTTTCTCGGTGGCGGCCGTCCAGGCTTGGGCGCATATCGGGCAAATGGTCATTCTGTTCGTCGCCGGCCTGCAGGCCATACCGAAGGAGCTGATCGAAGCGGCGAGGCTGGATGGCGCGGGAGCGCTGCAGATTTTCCGCCGCGTCACGTGGCCGCTGCTCGCCCCGGCGGCCGCGCTCGTCGTCTCGTACACGACGATTCAGTCGTTCAAGGCGTTCGAACTTATCTTTACGATGACGGGCGGCGGTCCGGTCTATTCGACCGAAATTTTGTCCACCTTTATTTATAACACGGCCTTCTCGAACTACGCGTTCGGACTGGCCTCGGCGGCTTCGGTCTTCTTCCTGGCCTTGATTGGCGTCATTACGTTCATCCAATTCCGCGTCCTGCGCGCGGTTCGGGTCACTTACTAGATTTCGCAAAGAGGTGTTCGCGTGCTGCTGCGTGGGTTAGGGGGCGCATTGGTCGTCGCATTCGCGGCGGTCGTCATCATCCCCCTTATGATTGTGCTATTGGCCTCGCTCAAGACAACGCCGCAATTTATCCAAGATCCGCTCGGATGGCCGGATTCGTTCTCGCTGGCCAACTATGCGGCGTTGTTCGCTAGACAGCCGATGCTGACGTACTTCGGCAACAGCGTATTCGTTACGCTGCTCACCGTCGCGGGCGAGCTGCTCGTCGCCGGCATGGTCGCTTATGGCACCATCCGCTCGGGACGCAAGACCGGCGGATGGATGTTCGGTCTTTTCGCAGCCGGACTTATGGTGCCTTCGCAGGTCAATATGCTTCCGATTTACGAGCTCGTGCATCGATTGGGGTGGTCGAACAGCTTGACCGGGCTGTCGCTCGTCACGATCGCCATGCTGCTGCCGCTCTCCGTCTTCATGCTGGGCGGCTTCATGCGGACGCTGCCGGGCGAGCTGTTCGAGGCCGGCGCGATTGACGGCGCGGGCGAATGGCGCATGCTGACGCGGATTGCGCTGCCGCTCGCCGCGCCGTATTTCGCCGCGACCGCGTGCTTCCTGTTCGTCATCGTATGGAACGACCTGCTGTTCCCGATGCTGCTGCTGACCGGCAAAGACAAGCTGACGCTGCCGCTCGCCATGCTGCAGTTCCGCGGCGAATTCGTTACGGATTACCCGATGCTGCTGACCGGCGTCGTCGTCGCTTCGATCCCGGTCATCGTCGTATTCGTGCTGCTGCAGCGCTTTTTCATCACCGGTGCGTTGGCGGGTTCCATGAAAGGTTGATCGCGAGGACATTATCCATACCATAGAAGAAATAACCCTTGCGGGTTCTAGAGCGAACTGATGGCCGGTTCCGAGAACTTTGCGAGGGTTATTTCGCATGCGCATGCGGTTGCTTTCACCTTTCAATCGATGGTTGGAATTGCTAGACGCCGCAAGTCTAACAATTCGGTGACCAACGTCCGAGATAAAACTATCAAGATTTCTTCTAAACTTCACATTCACCAAAGGAGGAAGGACGTCGTGGAAAACAAGAAATGGATCGCGGTTTTGCTCTTGCCGGCAACGCGATTGCTCAATTCGCTCAAATACAGGCAAAAATTTGTGTTTATCGGTTTTATCATCCTTCTATCCTTATCTACCTTCGGTTATTTGCTCTTGGCCGAATACCGGTCGGAAGCAAGCGATGCCAAAGACCGGTACGATGGTCTCACGTATATCCAAACGCTAAAGGGATACCTGCAAAACGTTCAGCAGCATCGGGCGCTCGCCAGCAAAATGATCAGCGGCGACGCAGCCGCAAAGTCGCAGCTGCCCGCCAAGCAAGCGGAAGTCGAGTCGTTGATGCAAACGATCGAAGCCGCATCGACCGGCTATGCGTCGGAATTGTCGAACGCCGAGGAGCTCGAAAGCCTGAAGAGCCAGTGGTCGGCTATCAAAGAAGGCGTGCAATCATTCACATCGCCGCAAAGCTATGAAAAGCACGTGGCGTTGATCGACGATATTCTAACTTCCATCAGCCATGCGGCGGACGCCTCCAAGCTGACGTTGGCCACCAGCATCGATCGGTACTACAAGGTCGATTCGATCGTGAACGTCATCCCGCAGCTTTCCGAGAATATCGGGAAAGCGCGCGGCATCGGAATTGCCGCCGCAACGCGAGGAGCCTTCGCGCCCGGCGAGAAAGAACAGTTATTCCCGCTGGCAGGAACCATTCGGGCCACGCTCGATAATGTGAACGCTAACATGGAGAAATCCGATCCGAGCGGAGATCATGCGCAGCTCCAAGACGACTTGAACGCGCTGAATACCCAAGTCGATCAATTGTTGAGCCGGATTGAATCCGGGATGCTCGCGACCGATACGATAACGATCACATCCGACGAATATTTGACGATCACCACCGCTGCGATCGATGCGGCGTTCAAGGTGCTTGACGGAAAAATCGAGCTGCTCCAAGACGACTTCCAGACACGCATCGAGATGTCGAACAGGCAAATTGCCTTGTACGGCACGGTTCTCGCGGTGACGCTTATCGTGCTCACGTATTTGTTCGTCGCATTCTCGCAATCCGTCAAGCATGCGGTGTCGCGTCTGTCGAAGGCGGCGGCCGCGATGGCCACCGGCGACCTGACCCGGGAGCTGAAGCTGGAGACGAGGGATGAGCTCTCGATCGTAGCGGAATCCTTCAATGACATGTCGCGGTCGATGCGAGCGATGATTGAGACGACCGCCCAAGTGTCGGAGCAGGTCGCATCCGCTTCCGATCAATTGAAGACGGCGGCGCAAGAGACCGTTGCGGCAAGCGCTCAGAACGCAGACATGATCCAGCAGGTCTCATCCGGTTCGGAGGCCCAGCTGAAGGGCGCCGAAGAGACCGGACGGGCGATGGAGGAGATGTCGATCGGCATCCAGCGCATCGCGGAGTTCGCGTCCGACGTGTCCGAGAATTCGGCCGCAGCCGAACAGGAAGCGATCAAGGGCAGCGGCTCGATCGAGCAGGCGATTCGACAGATGAACACCATCCACGAATCCAGCCGGCAGACGGCGAAGGTCATTCACTCCTTGGGCGAGCAATCCAAGCAAGTCGAAGCCATCGTGGAAGTCATCGGCGCGATCGCCCAGCAAACCAACCTGCTATCGCTCAATGCGTCCATTGAAGCCGCGCGAGCGGGCGAACACGGCAAAGGCTTCGCAGTCGTCGCCAGCGAGGTGAAGAAGCTCGCCGAGCAATCGCAGAAGTCGACGGGCGAGATCGCGACGATCATCGGACAAATTCAAGCATCCGTCCGCGAAGCGGTCGCGGCGATGGACGGCGGCTACCGCGAGGTGGAGGCTGGAACGGCGGTGATCCAGGAGACGGGCGTCGTATTCGGACGGATCGCCGATTCGGTGCACCAGGTTGCCGGACAGATCCAAGAGATTACGTCCTCCTCCCAGCAGATCTCGGCCGGTACGGAAGAGGTGACCGCATCCATGCACAATATCGTCCAAATCTCGCAAGCCTCCGCCGGCCAAACGCAGGAGATGTCCGCCGCGTCGGAAGAGCAGCTGGCGACGATGGAAGAAATTTCGAAGGCGGCGTCCGATCTGCACGATCTGGCCGGCCAGCTGCAAACGATGGTCAATCGGTTCAAAGTGAATTAACCGCCCGGCGCGGGAAATCACAAGCGAAAAAGAAGCTGCCAGGGGCAATGTCATTAAGATAAGATCTAATCTTAATGACATTGTGCCCAAGGGCGGCTTCTTATTGTGTTGTCGAATTTCGCGATGAAAAATAACCAATATATAGTAATTAAAAGCCACAAAAAATTGGCATCGATCACAAAAATTTGGCTATTAAAAGAAGAACGGCTACCTGTTAAGATAATGGCGCGGCGAAGGGAATGATTTCCTTTAGTTCCGTAACATGCATCTTGAGGAGAGGAGAGTGCGAATTTCTCGACAAACGTGTAAGCGCTTCACTAGGCAATCTCGATCGACATTCGTCAACCGTCATGCGAACGCGCAGAAGTCCATTTCCGTGAGGAGGGTTTTAATGATTCAGGCATTGCAGGGAAAACGGTTATACGTCATCACGCTCATCATCGCGCTTCTGGTCAGCTTGCTGCCGATCACGAAAGCGAACGCGGCCTATAACTTGGTCTGGAGCGATGAATTCAACGGCACGTCGATCGACCAGAACAATTGGAGCTTCGAAATCGGGAACGGCAGCAGCGGATGGGGCAACAACGAGCTGGAGTATTACACCAACCGTCCGGAGAACGCGAGAATCGAGAGCGGCAACCTCGTCATCGAGGCGAGAAAAGAAAACTACGGCGGGTTCGGCTACACGTCGGCTCGATTGAAGTCGCAAGGGAAGAAGAGCTTTAAATACGGCCGAATTGAAGCGCGTATCAAAATGCCGAAGGGCCAAGGGCTGTGGCCGGCGTTCTGGACGCTCGGTTCGGACATCGGCACGGTCGGCTGGCCGAAGAGCGGCGAGATCGACATTATGGAACACGTCAACAACGAGAACAACACGCATGGTTATATTCACTGGGACGTGAACGGTCATGCGCAATACGGCGGGGCGAGCCATGCGGTTGACGTGACGCAATACCACGTCTATTCGGTCGAGTGGACGTCCAGCTCCATCAAGTGGTTCATCGACGGCGTTCAGTTCAGAGAAGCGAACATCGCGAACAACGTCAATTCCACGGAAGAGTTCCATAAGGATCATTTCCTGCTGCTGAACATGGCGGTCGGCGGCAACTGGCCAGGGTCTCCGGACGGCTCGACGGCGTTCCCGGCCAAGATGTACGTCGACTACGTGCGGGTCTATCAAGACGGCGCGACGCCTCCTCCTTCCAGCGGCATCGTCAACGGCGGCACGTACAAATTGATCAACGTGAACAGCGGCAAAGCGCTGGATGTGGCAAGCGCGGGCACGGCGCCTGGCACGAACGTGCAAATTTGGGGCGATAACGGCACGAACGCTCAGAAGTGGACGCTGTACCAGAATGCCGACGGTTCCTATAAGCTGATCAACGTGAACAGCGCTCACGCGCTGGATGTCGCGGGTTCCGGGACGGGCGACGGCACCAACGTGCAGATTTGGAACGATCTCGGCAACGGGGCGCAGAAGTGGAATCTCGTGAAGAACGCCGACGGCTCCTACAAGCTCATCAACGTGAATAGCGGCAAGGCGCTCGATGTATCCGGATCGGGGACGGCGGACGGCGTGAACGTTCAAATTTGGACGGACAACGGATCTGGCGCGCAGAAGTGGACCCTGGTGAAAGTATAATGTAGGCAAAAAAGGAGAACGGCCGATTCCAGCGCGGAATCGGCCGTTTGTCGTTTTTGCATAGCCGAACAAGCCGTGGAAAAGAATAGGGTTAAAAATGCGTCGACTACGACAAAAACGAAGTGCTCCGGCAATTAGACCGAACAGCTGTAAACCACATCATAACGGTGGATCAAAGATTGCGAAATCGCAGTAAAGGAGGCGCTTGCCGTGACGCTCGAATCCATTCGACACGCTGCGGGCGCAAGTTTCATCGCCGCCGCGCTATGCGGGACGCTGTCAATCGTTTATTCGAGCTGGCGCAACGGTATATCGCCTATGCCGACTTCGGCCCCGGTGCGGCGCGAGGTTGTCCGGGAACTACGCAAACTTGCGTCAGGCGGCACGCTCGTCGACACCGGATCGGGCTGGGGGACGCTCGTCTTTCATATGCTCCGTACTTGTCCCGGCTGGCGAATAATCGGCATCGAGAATTCGCCGCTTCCGCTTTGGTACGCCAGATTTGCACGCCGTTTGCTGCCCTCGGCATTGCGCGACCAGGTCCGCTTCGAACGGGGCGATCTATTCCAGTATCCGTATGCGCAAGCGGACGCGGTCGTCTGCTACCTGCATCCGGCCGCCATGAAGCGGCTGAGCATGGTGTTGAAGGAACAGCTGTCTCCGGGTACGCCGGTGCTGACCGTGTTTTTCGCGCTGCCGGGGTGGCATCCGGTTCGCGTCATCACGTGCCGGGATCTCTATCGAACGAAAGTACACGTCTACGAGGCGGGCTTTTGAAAGATTGTCGTGCCGCCGAAAGCCGGTTTTTAAGCTGGTTTTCAGCTTCGTGTGCTATGTTCAGGGATAGGATAGGACTAGCTATGCAGGTAAAATAGCGAATACGCCTGCCGGGGAAGGAGCGCACGATGAACGGAAGATGGATTCAAGGACTCATGGCGGTCTCCGCGCTGTCGGGGATCATCTGGCTGGGCGGGCTGGGCTGGACGCTGCAGGATTATTTCACGGGCGCCGCCGGCTCGCCGGCAGCTCCGGCGCCGGTCGCGGAAGAAACGGCGCCGCCGATCCCGGATGACGGCAAATTCCGCGTCGTGGCGCTGGGGGACTCGCTGACGCGCGGCGCCGGCGATCCGGACGGGAAGGGCTACGTCGGGTACATGGCCGACGAACTGAAGACGAAGGCGGCTGAACAGGACATTCTCGTCCAGAATTACGGCATCGACGGCCTGCGCACGCCCGAGTTGGCCGCTTCGCTCACCAAACCGGCCGTGCGCGCCGAGCTGAAGGCGGCGGACGTCATCGTCGTCAGCATTGGCGGCAACGATCTGTTTCGCAGCGGCGAAACGCTCGGCAATTTGGACCCTGCGAACATCTCAACCCTCCAAGAGGCGTACGTAGACGACCTGGGAGGCGTATTGAAGGAGCTGCGGACGCTCAATGCATCCGCCGAACTGTTCCTGATCGGCCTGTATAACCCGTTCATCGCGCGGGAGAACACGGAGACGACGACCAAGATCGTGCGGGATTGGAACTACCGGGCGGCCGAGACGGCAGCCGCTTATCCCAATACGGTGCTCGTGCCGACGTTGGACCTGTTCCAATTGAAGATGCAGGATTATCTCGCGCTGGATCAGTTCCATCCGAATGCGGAGGGCTACAAGCTGATCGGGGAGCGGGTCGCTTCGCTCATCACATGGGAGGAGGAGAGCGAATGACCGGAATGACGGGCGCGGGAGCTGCGAATGAAGTTACGTTATCGGTTCAAGGGCTTCGCAAGGTAATCGGCAAACGGGAGATCATCCATGGCCTCGATTTCGAGCTGAAGCGCGGCGAGGTGTTCGGCTTCCTTGGACCGAACGGAGCAGGCAAGACGACGACGATCCGCATGCTCGTCGGTCTGATCAAACCGACGGCCGGCACGATCCGGATATGCGGCTATGATTTGCACCGGCAGTTTCCCGAAGCGACGGGAAGCATGGGCTGCATCGTCGAGAACCCGGAGCTGTACAGCTATTTGAGCGGGTGGGGGAATTTGCAATATTTCGCCCGGATGATGAGCGGCATCGACGAGGCGCGGTTGAACGAGGTTGTCCAACTCGTGGGGTTGTCGGCTCGCATCCAGGACAAAGTGAAAACCTACTCGCTTGGCATGCGCCAGCGGCTGGGCATCGCCCAAGCGCTGCTTGGCAGGCCGAAATTGCTCATACTCGACGAGCCGACCAACGGACTCGACCCGTCGGGCATCCGGGAAATGCGGGAATTCATCCGCTATCTGGCGGAGAAGGAGGGGCTGACGGTACTCGTGTCAAGCCATCTCCTGAGCGAGATTCAGCTCATGTGCGACCGGGTCGCCATTATCTCGAAAGGCCGCATCGTGCGCGTCGATACGGTAGACAATCTGCTGGCCCAGCAGGAGCGCGTGAGCTGGCGGCTGGACCCGGTCGAATCGGGCGCCAAGCTGCTTCGGGAGTTGGCCGGTTCGGCCGAACTGCATGGCCAGACGGTGGTCACGCCGTATCACGAGCAGGAGATTGGACGTTGGAATCAAGCGCTTGTCGAGGCCGGGATTTCGGTGACCGAGATGAGCCGCAGGCTGCCCTCGCTGGAGGATCTGTTCCTGGAGCTGACGGGAGGGGAAAGCATTGATTAATCTCGTCTATAACGAAATGGTGAAGATCACCGGCAAGCGCAGGCTGCTCGTCGTCGCGCTCATCATCGCGATCCTGATCACGCTGTTCACCTATGCTCAAGCCCAGCAGGCGAAGGAGAATCGCGAGCGGTTCGGCGACGTCGACTGGCGCGTCGCGCTGGAGCAGCGGATCGCCGGCTGGGAAGCGCGCCTGGCGAGCGGCAGTTGGCGGGGCGCCGATGGGGAGCTCGAGCTTCGCATCGCGCAGCAGCGCTATTATCTGGAGCAGGACGTCAATCCGGCCGAGCCGGGCGCGCCGACGTTCGTACGCGGTTTCGTCGAGAACGGCATCTCGCTGCTCCTCCCGCTCATGATGATGATCGTCGCGGCCGATCTGGTCTCCTCCGAGCACGGCTCGGGCACGATCAAGGTGCTGCTCACCCGGTCGGTGAGGCGCTGGCGCATTCTGCTGAGCAAATACCTGGCGCTTCTCCTGTCGGTGTCGTTCATTATTACGCTGTTCGGATTGCTGGCGGCGGTCATCTCGGGATTCGTGTTCGGTTATCAAGGCTGGGACGCGCCGGTGTTGACCGGCTTCTCGACAGCAGGCGGCGAGCTGGATACCACCGGCGTGCGCATCGTGCCGCAATGGCAGTTCATCCTCATGGAGCTAGGTCTTGCTTGGTTCGTCTCGGTCGTCGTGGCGACGATCACGTTCATGCTGTCCGTGCTCGTCCGCACGACCGCGGCGGTGATGGGGATTATGCTGGCCTGCTTGATCGCCGGCACCATTCTGCGCACGATGGTCTCCTCTTGGGAGACGGCGAAGTATCTGTTCATGGTCAATCTGGAGCTGATCGACTACTTGGAGGACGCCGCGCCGCCGATCGAGGGTATGTCGCTTGGCTTCTCCATGCTGGTCCTGCTCGTCTGGGGCATCCTTGCCCTTGTCGTCTCGTTCGTCTCGTTCACGCGCCGGGACGTCTATTGATGGCATTGCAAACAGGGTGTCCGGTATTATTGCCGGACACCCTGTTCGTTGTTCGTCATTTATGAGTTCGGAACGCCGCCTTGATAGACGGTCTCGTCATGCTTCACGGGGATGCGGCTGCTCCGAGCGGCTTCCATCAGCTGCGCGGCGTCGTCCTGCGGTTCATAGCCGATCAGCTCTTTTAAATACCCGATATCATAGTAGTTATCCGTGTTCGCGGAGGTGCCGTACAGGCAGAGGAACGGGATATTCGGATCGGCCTCGATGCATCGCTCGGCCAACTGCACCATGTCCCGCTCGGAAATCCAAATATGCGCGGCGCGATCCGAATGAGGCCGGTCGTCCTTCGGGAAATTACCGATCCGGATATTGAACGACGAGATCCCGTACTTGTCCGCATACAGCCTGCCGAGCAGTTCGATATAACATTTGCTTAGCCCATAGAAGCTGTCTGGGCGGTAGGGGGAATCGGGCTCGACTGGTTCGCCGACCTTGTAGTACCCGGTCGCGTGATTGGAGCTGGCGAAGACGACGCGCTTCACGCCGTTCCGGCGGGCCGCCTCGTACAGCTGGTAAGCGCCGGTTACGTTAATCGGCAGCACCTTGCCGAGGAAGTCGTCCTGGTCCTTCGCCCAAGCGAAATGAAGCACCGTGTCCACGCCTTCGGTCAGCTCAAGAAGTCGTTCCGCATCCGTCACATCGAGCGGGACGATGTCACGACTAGCGTCTGGGTGCAGATCCGCCGCGGTGATGGCATAACGTTCGAGCGCGCGAAGTCCGTCCGTGACGCGGGCGCCGATAACGCCGGCCGCGCCGGTGATGAGCAGCTTTCGATTCATCGTTCATCAACTCCATATTTGTTAATTGCTTACTTGTACTATACCCAATTTGCGGTAAAGTTGACGGTATGCGCTGCATCGGAGGGCTTGCGAGAGTGCCAGTTTCGACCAATAGAGCTTGATATTACTAGGGTCGAGGCGGAATTCGACAGCAGGATAATTCATGCGGGCACAGAAATGAATAAGGTGAACCGAACGTGACGAACTTCACAAGAACAGGCATCAGAAGGCAGGCTGAATGAATGAACCTCTATGATGGACACCGTCGCGGCTTATATCCGGATATCCTGCGAAGCTGTTGGTTAATTACGGTGCTGTACGTGTTGGGTACGGGCGTGCAGCTCTTTTTTACCGAGCATGACGGCTCGGATTTCTTCTGGTACGCGATCGTCTTCCCGGTGATGAAGATGGCGGCCGTCATTGCCTTCATGGGTTGGCTATTCCGGAAGGATCGGCCCTATGCGGAATATCAGCTGATCATCGGCGTGAATTTGTTTATATGCATCATCATCGTCTCGTTATATGAACTATCGATCGTGTTTTATTGTTTGATTATTCCGCTCTTGCTGTCGCTCTATTTCTACAGCAGGCGCTTGATCGTGTTTACGCTTGTACAGGCGCTGCTCAGCGTCGTCGTCATCCTGAGCCTTTCGCCCGTCATCCGGGCGAATTTGACCGCATCCGAACTGATCATGCTCCTTGCGCTGCTGGTCGCGACCGCCCTCATCATCAACAATCTGCGCAAGCATGCGTTCGCCTTATCCCGAGAGCTGGTGAAGGTGACGCAGGAGAAGCAGGACCTGCAGACCAAGAACACGCTCATGGAGAAGCTGAGCCGGATCGATTCGGCGACGGGACTGTACAACCACCGTTCCTTCCATGAGCATCTGACCAACGTGCTGGCAGTGCCCGAGGCTCATACGCTCCACGTGCATCTCGTTCTGCTGGATATCGACAATTTCAAGCGGGTGAACGATACTTACGGGCATGCCGCCGGCGATACGGTCATTCAATACGTGGCCGGGCAGCTGCAGGCTTACCAGGATGCCGACGATTTCGTATCCCGATACGGAGGAGAAGAGTTCGCCGTGCTCAGCGTCGGCAAGCATGCGACCCGGGTCGTGGAGCAGATGGAGGCGATGCGGCAAGCCATCTCCGAACGAACGCACGAGCAGTTGAACGGAGAACCGGTGACGGTCAGCATCGGGGTGCGGAAGCTAGACGCCGGCATGAGCCGGGAGGAACTGTTCCATCAAGCGGACATGGCCCTCTACCAGGCCAAACGATCGGGCAAAAACCGGACGATCGTGGCTGGGAACGAACGATAATAGACAACCAGAACCATCGTCTCTTTCGCAGGCGAGAACTTCAGGGATAAGGGAGAATACCAACTTGCGCGTTCATCAACATGACTATCAGGATCAAGAACGCCTTAGCGAATGGATGCGGGCGCAATCGTTCGGCGAGACGAGCGCGATACTCGTTCAAATCTTCGCGTCCGCGTCCCGGAGTCAATCTCTCGAGCCCATCGCGTCGCTCATTGGATCGCGCTTGCCCGGGGCGGCGATTATCGGGTGCACGTCGGCTGGGGAAATCATGGATGGCGGCGTCCGTGAACAGGCAACGGTCGTGTCCATTACGGAATTCGAACGGTCGAGTCTCGTATCCGCATCGGTCGAGGTTTCGCCCGGCGCGAACGAGTATGAAGCCGGCCAAAAGCTGGCACGCCAATTAAGCCATCCGGACATGAAGGCGATGATCGTCTTTACCGGCGCCATGGACAATTCGGATGACTTCCTGCAAGGGATCGGCGATATCCACCCGGATGTCATACTCGCCGGGGGCGTTGCGGCCGAGTTGGACGGCGAGCGGATGCTGATTATCGGACCAAAGGCAATGCGAACAGGCGCAGTCGGCATATCGCTGGCCGGTCGGGACTTGCAAGCTGCGAACGCGTACAGTCTCAGCTGGAATCAAATCGGCAAGCGCTACACCGTCACGCAAGCCGAGGGCAAACGGCTCTATCGCATCGACCATAAGAACGTCATTCCGCTCTATCGCAAATATTTGGGCGAGGGCATCGCGGAACACATCGTGGAGAAGAGCAAAAACTTCCCGCTGATCGTGCAAAAAGAGGGCATCGAGATTTGCCGGGATATTATCGCGGTGCATGAAGACGGCTCCGTCACGCTGTCCGGCAACGTCCGGAACGGGGACGTGGTCCGATTCGGCTTCGGCGACCCCGAGCTCATCATCGATCGTTCGAAGCGGCTGGTCGAGCAGCTGATGGATATTCCGTCCGAGGCGATCTTCATTTATTCCTGCGAAGCGCGGAAGAACTTCATCTTCCATTCGATCGGCTATGAAATCGAGCCGCTGCAGCAGCTGGCGCCTTCGGTCGGATTTTTCACGAACGGCGAATTTTATCATCATCAGCAGTCCAACATCGTGCTCAACCACTCCATGACGCTGCTCATTCTGGCCGAGAACGACGAGCCTCGCCGGCATGCGCCGCCGGAGGAGGCGGCGCGTCCGCTGCAATGGGGAGAGCTGGACGTGCTTAAGGCCATGTCCAATCTGGCTCAAGTCTCGACGGATGAATTATTCGAGCTGAATGCCTATCTGGACGAGTCCGAGCAGCGCTACAAGTCGCTGGTCGAATACAACCCCGATATCGTGTATTCGGTTAACGCGAGCGGCGAGTTCCTCACGAAGAACCGGAAGTTCCAGGATATCCTCGGCTATCGCGATCATGAGGTGCAGTCGCTCTATGCGATCATAAGCGATGCGGATCAGTCTCCCATGAAGCAAAGCATCGCGCACGCTTATGCCGGCAAGCCGCACACGTTCGAGACGACGCTGATCCATCGGGGCGGGAGCGCCATTCCGTTCATGATCATCAATATCCCGATCGTCGTGAACGAAGCCATCGTCGGCGTCTACGGCATTGCCAAAGATATCTCGGCGTGGAAAGAGGCGGAGAAGCGCATTACGCACATGGCGTACTATGACACGCTGACTGACTTGCCGAACCGGATGCTGCTGCATCAACGGATGGACGAGCTGTTACTGCAATCCGATGCCGACGGCCGGATGTTCGCGTGCATGTTCCTCGATTTGGACAACTTCAAAGAAATCAACGATACGTTCGGGCATTTCGCCGGCGATCGGCTGCTGCAGCAATTCTCGCATGATCTGCTGCGCATGCTGAAGGAGCGCGGCATTGCGGCGCGTTTCGGCGGGGACGAGTTCGCCTTGCTCCTGCCGATCGCAAGCCCGCGGGAAGCGGAAGAGATGGCCAAGCGGATCATCGGTTATTTCGAGAAGCCCGTGGAGGTCATGGATGTCGAGCACTATATTACGGTCAGCGCCGGCATCAGCATTTATCCGCAGGATGGCGACACGTCGGAGAAGCTGCTGAAGAATGCCGACATGGCGATGTATAAGGCGAAGCAAGCGGGCAAAAACCGCTTCGAATTCTACAACAGTGAATTTTGCGACCTGATGGTGGAGAAGCGCGCGCTCGTGGGCGAGCTGCGCAAAGCGATCGCCGAGGAAGAGCTCGAGGTGTATTACCAGCCGCTGTTCGATCTCAAAAGCAAGAAGCTGATCGGCGCCGAGGCGCTTGTGCGCTGGTTCCACAAGGAGAGAGGCGCCATCGCGCCTTCCGTGTTCATCCCCGTCGCGGAGGAATATGGCCTCATTGACCAATTGGGACGTTGGGTGCTGAAGACGGCGTGCCATCAGCTTGTCGCGTGGCAGCACCGCTATTCCCCGGACCTGATCATGTCGGTGAACGTGTCGTATCAGCAGTTCGGCCGCTATGATTTCGTGGCGTGTGTCCGTGACGTTCTTCACGCAAGCCGGATCTCGCCGCAGACGCTGCATCTGGAAATTACCGAGAGCACGGCGCTGATCGATTTGACCCATACGAAATCCGTCCTGCTGCAATTGCAGTCCATCGGGGTATCGATCGCGATGGATGACTTCGGCACGGGATACTCGTCGCTCAGCTGCGTCAAGGATTTGTCGATCGACAAGCTGAAAATCGACCGTTCGTTCATTACGAATATTTCGACGGACGAACGGGATGCGGCCATCGTCAAGACGATCATCGCGCTGTCGCGCAATCTGCATATGAAGGTGCTGGCCGAAGGCGTCGAGACGCCGGAGCAGCTGGCGAAGCTGGCCGAATTCGAATGCGATGAAATACAAGGCTTCTTGTTCAGCCGTCCGCTTCCGGCGGAACGGTTCGAGTCGCAATTTCTAGGCCGGACCGAAAACCTTTCATGATGCAGGTTATATGCAGTAAATTGGATCAACCTAAGACCGTTCGAACCGAGCAAAGCGCTCCTCGAACGGTTTTTTCGTTTGGGGTCCGGAATCGCCAACGCATGAACATAATCTAAACAATCTCGTCAGAAATACGAGGCGTGACGCATACATATGAGATGTATTCCCCCATCACGGGCGCTGGGCGCCATGATGAAAGGAGAGATCAGCAGCCGATAGGCGAGGACAACGACGTTTAGTCTTGCAAGCGATTCCAAGCGAGTCCAACCGCAGCTAGCGAGGTTCTGGCGTCCCAAATACTTACAAAAGGTGGTTAAAGCATGAGCTACGACGAACTCCTTCTTCTATTCCTCAAGGCTCTGGCCGAATTGCTCGCCAACTAGCAATTGCAATCGGTGAACGGGATCGATCCAATTCGATGAGAGTTTAGCGCATGAACGATTGGTTTGAATAGGAAGTACTACCCAAGACCGCTTCGACGATCGCGTTGAAGCGGTCTTTTTGTTTAGGTAAATTGCCATGTGGTTGAAACATAGAGCGTGTCCGCGGGAGCGGACGAAAGCGAAGGGTCAGCACGCAACCGCATCAAGCGCGCAAGCCTGCAGGATACCGCCCCAAGGCAAACCGTAACGAACGAAGCTCGAACAAAAGCCTGTCCAAAGGACAAGCGGGCTGCGCACGATAGGACACATCGAAGACGGCCGCGAACCGAGTCACGCTTATTTCGGGAGTCCAGAGGGAAACGATCGGGTTGAAGTATCCGCAGCCTTCGGTTGTTGTGCAGACACAACGTTAGCTTTGTCCGTCAGGACAAAAGCGTGCTCCGCTCGAAAACGCCCGCCGTCCACTACCCCTGCATGTCTGCTCGAAAACGGGAGTCCAGAGGGCGAAGTCCTTTGGAACTCCCTCGGCGGAGGGGCAATGCTGTGAGGTTAAGAAATAACGTCGGGTGAAGCCACCCGTGACCTATAGTTGACAGGCTTATGTCCTAGGATGGACTTCAAAATCCACGGAAGCTTTGTCCGACAGGACAAAAGCGTGCCCCGCTCAAGCCAAGCCGCCGACCGCGAACAATTGAGGCTGCACGAAGAAGGGAGTCCAGAGGGCGAAGTCCTTTGGTTCCCCTCAGCGGAGGGGGAAGGGGGAGGAAGATTTATACTTTTTTAAGACTTTCCTTAGAGGCGCTTTAGAGGTGCCGGTTATTCTGTTAACAGCGGACGGAACGCAGAGCGCGCAACCGGACGCGGGATGAATAACGAGGAGGAAGGTATACATGAAGAAGAAATGGATGATCGGAACCGGAATCGGGATTGGCGCGGTCATGCTGCTGGCGAGCGGGTTATCGGCAAGCGCGGGCACGTCGGGGTATGAAGCGTACAAGGATGCGCTTAAGCAATCGGGCTCGATTACAAGCATCGCGGGCGCGGCATCGTTTCAACTAACGGACAACGGCGCGACGTTATTTAGCGCAAGCACGACCTTTAAAGGCGACAAGGCGAATGGTGCGGGCAGCGCGAGCGTGCAGATGACGAACGGCAAGGAAAGCAAGTCGATGAACGTCTATCATCAGGGCGGCCAGACGGTGCTGAAGAAAGGGGACAGCGAGATCTATCAAGTGATCGAAGACGATGGCGAGGAATCGGGGGATAAGGTCGCGCGCGAAGAACATGCCATGCACGGCAAGCACGCGGAACTGGCCGAGAATGTCATCGATACGCTGGTCGGCCAGCTTCGCAATCAAGTGACGCTGACCGAAGGCAAGGACGGCGGCAAGCAGGTGGCGCTTCACCTGAATAGCGCCCAGATCCCGGCCCCGGTTCAAGCCATCGGCTCCTTCCTGGCGACGGCAGCCGCCGAGCATCACGATGAGATGAACGAAGCGAACCGGGAAACCGGCACGGCGCATGAGCTGGACGTGGAGCTCCCAGAACTGGTGGATGACGTTCGCGTGACGGCCATCAATTTGGATGCGGGGATCGATAAAGACAACTACTTAACCGGCCAGACGGCGGAGATCGTCGTATCCGGCAAAGACGCATCAGGTAAGAGCCATGAGCTAAAGGTCGAGCTGGCGCTGGATGTCACGGATCGGGAGCAGGTAGTGCCGGATACGGTGGATTTGACGGGCAAGCAAGTCGAGACCGTGCAGCCGGATGATGCCGAGCATCACGGGCACGGCTGGTAATTACGCCTAAGAGAGGAGCGATTGCGGCATGGAACCGGTCATGATCATCAAGCAGGTCACCAAGCGATACAAGGGCGGCGGCGGCATCTCGGATTTTAGCATCCAAGTCGGCAAAGGGGAAGTATGGGGGCTGTTCGGCCCGAACGGAGCGGGGAAGACGACGCTGCTGAAAATCCTGACCGGTTTGTGCCAGGCGGACAGCGGCAGCGTCGAGCTCTTCGGCCATGACGTCCGGGACCGATTCGAGTCGGCGATGTCGCGCGTCAGCTGTTTGATCGAGACGGCCGACGCTTATGAATACATGAGCGCCGAGCGCAATTTGAAGCTTGCGGCCCGCTTTTATCCGGATCTCCCGAAGGAGAGGATCGGCGAGGTTCTCGAGCTGGTTGGATTGTCGAACGAGAAACGCAAGAAAGTATCCGGGTTCTCCCTGGGGATGAAGCAGCGTCTGGCTATTGCGTCGGCGCTGCTTGCAAGGCCCGCGCTCATCATTCTGGATGAGCCGACGAACGGGCTGGATATCGACGGCATGCTGTGGCTGCGCGGATTGATTGCCAAGCTGGCGCGCGAGGAGGGCACGACATTCCTTATTTCCAGCCATGGCATACAAGAGATGGAGCAGGTGTGCACACATGCTTGCATGATCGCCGGCGGTACGCTAATGAAGCAGGGGCCGATTTCGGAGCTGACCCATGGCGGCGTGACGCTTGAAGCGGCTTATATGTCGGCCATCCATCATCAGGCGAAAGGAGAGGCGATGGCCCATGTCTAGCTATACCGCGAATGTACGCAACGAGATCGAGAAGCTCTTCGCCATGAGGAAAGTCCGATTGCTAATCGGGCTCACCGCGCTCGTCCCGATTGCGGCGGGCGTGCTGCTGGGCGGACTGAACGGGCAGACGGGCGTCAGCTTCATCGGCTCCGGAGGGGCGGCCGGATTGCCGCTGCTCATGTTGGATCTGCTGGCCGTGCTATGGCTGCCGCCGGTGCTGTTCATGCTGACGGCCGATATCTTCGCCGGCGAGAAGACGGCCCGCACGATGAAGCTCGTCGTGACGAGGCCGATCGCCAGGTCGGCGGTCTATGCGTCCAAGTTGACGGCGGTCGCGGCGTTCTGTCTGCTCTTGCTCGGCGAAGTGTGGCTCGTCTCGTGGCTGACCGAGCTGTTCACCGGAATGGGCAGCGGCGCTTCTGCGCTCGGGCTCATGCACAGCTTGGGTGTGTATTTGGCGGCCTTCGTCCCGATGATGGTGCTCGCGCTCATCGCCTCCTTCGTCGCACAGTGGTTCGCAAGCGGCACGGGTGCTTTCTTGTTTCTCTTGTTCCTCTATCTCGGCGGGAAGCTGCTGCCGCTCGTCTACCCTTCGTCTTCGGCGTGGAACGTCTTCGCCCAAACGGATTGGTATCGGCTTTGGCTGGGCAGCCTTCCGTCGGTTCAACATGCGATCGCGCTATTCATGTTCTTGCTGGCGCACGGTATAATTAGCTATGCGGCGGGCTGGTACAGGTTCGAGAAGCAATCGTTCTGACGCCGCGGCTGTACCGGAGGAGGGTATCCGCCGATACGCAGCCCAAGAACGGCAACGAGACCCGGCACGCGGGTCGGCGGCCGCCCAAGGAGTAGGAACCTATGTCGATCCGGTTAAAATTGCTCTTGTCCTATATCGCGATGATTTTCGTGCCCGTCGCCCTGTTCGTCTTGGCGATGATGGGACTATTGATCATGCTGTACAGCGAGAAAATCGGCGTCGATCCTCCGTTCAAGATCGAATCCGTCGAGCGAATGAAGGCGTACCATGCGCGAATGGAGGAGCAGGAACGGCATTTTTCGGGGCTGTCCTACATGTTCGATTATGATCCCGTCCTGTTGGAGGACCGCGACTATTTGCGAAAGATCGGCGATAAGCTGCATGCGGTGAACGCCGTCATCATCATCGAGAAAGAGGGGCAATTCACGTATGTCTCTCCGCTCGTGAATAGCGCGGTACAATCCGAGCTGCTTGGCAAGCTGGGCACCGAACCGAAGGACGAGTGGTCCAATCCGGAGTTTACCTTGAATGATCGCGACTATTCGGTCTCTCGGGAGTCCGTCACGTTCCAAGACGGCAGCGCGGGCGAGGTCTACTACGTGGCGGATATTACCGAGTTCAACGGACTTATTCATTTCTTCTTCCCGATCGCGGCGCTGTCGCTGATCGGCGCCGTCGTGCTGACGAACGGCGTGCTCACGTATTTCGTCTCGCGAAGCATCATTCGTCCGATCAAGGCGCTCAAGCTTGCGGCCGAGCATATCAAGGAAGGCGATCTCGATCATCCGCTTCAGATGAAGAAGCGCCGGGATGAGCTGGGCAAGCTCGGCGGCGCGTTCGAAGAGATGCGCCTGCGTCTGAAAGAGTCGATCCGCGTCCAGCTGCAAGTGGAGGAAGACCGCAAGGCGCTGATCTCCAGCATCTCCCACGACCTAAAGACGCCGATTACGGCGATCGCGGGATGTGCGGATATCATGCGGGACGGCATAGCCGACACGCCGGAGAAGCAGTTGAAATACATCAACATGATTCACCGCAAAGCGGCCGACATGGACCGTATGATCGAGGAGCTGTTCTTGTTCTCGAAGCTCGATCTGAAGAAGATTCCGTTTCACTTTCTCCCGGTCGACCTGACGGCGTTCCTGGTCGATTGCACGGAAGAACTGCGGCTTCAGAACGAAGCCGGCACGGGTGACCTCGAGATCGCGTTCGAGCATCCCCGCGGCGGACCCGTATTCGTGATGGCCGACAGGGAGAAGCTGAGCCGGGCGATCATGAACATCGTCGAGAACAGCTTGAAGCATATGGAGAAGCCGGCGAGGAAGCTTGCGTTCAAGCTGGAGACGGGTCGAACCGCGAATAGCGGGGGCATCGTCACGGTCAGCATCGCGGACAATGGACCCGGCATCGAACGCGAGGCGCTTCCGCACATATTCGAACGATTCTACCGGGCGGACGAAGCTCGCACCTCCGAGCGCGGAGGGAGCGGCTTGGGGCTGGCCATCGTGAAGCAAATTATCGAAGAGCATGGCGGCCGGGTCTGGGCGGACAGCGTCCTCGGGGCGGGCACGGTCATCTCGTTCTCGCTGCAGATCCAGAACTACGACTTGCCGGGAGGGGCGCAATGAAGACGATACTGATTATCGAGGACGACGCGGTCATCGCCGAAGTGCAGAAGGATTACTTGGAAGCCAGCGGCTACGCCGTCGACATCGCGGCCACCGGCGAGCTCGGCCTTCAGAAAGCGATCGGCGGCGACATCGACCTCATTCTGCTCGATTTGATGCTCCCCGGCGTCGACGGCTATGAAATTTGCAAGCAGGTGCGCCAGGTGAAGCACATCCCGATCCTCATGGTATCCGCCAAGCGGGAGGAGATCGACAAGATCCGCGGCCTCGGCTTAGGCGCCGACGATTATATTTGCAAGCCGTTCAGCGTCGGCGAACTGGTCGCGCGGGTGAAAGCCCATCTGAACCGATTCGAGCGTCTCACGTCGCAGACGAATCCGGCCGCGTCTTCGCCCAAGGACGAGCTGCGGCTCAATGGCTTGACCATCGACAAGCTGGCGCGCAAAGTGTTCGTCCGCGAGCGCGAGGTGACGCTGACCACGAAGGAATACGACCTGCTGCTCTACATGGTGTCGCATCCGAATCGGGTGTTCCGGAAGGATGAGCTGTTCGAGCGGATCTGGGGCTTCGACGCCATCGGGGACAATGCGACAGTCACCGTCCATATCAGCAAGCTGCGGGAGAAAATCGAGCATCAGCCGTCCAAGCCGCAAATGATCGAGACGATCTGGGGCGTCGGCTACCGCTTTAACGTATAGCGGCGCAACGAGCGGTAATCGCAAGTAAATAGAGATGGCGCAAAGGAGTCTTGCTTCGGCAAGACTCCTTTATTTTGCGTTATGATTCGGAGGATTCTTGGATTGTCCGGGGGGATCGCGTTCCGTTACAGTTGACATGTAACAGGGAAGCACCAACCCACGAAAGGAGAAATCCCATGAAGAAAACGCTTACGTTGTGCTTGGCGCTGCTGCTAGCGCTCTCCGCGGCAATGGGGACGGCCGGTTATGCGGAAGCGCCGCCTGCGTCCGGCGAGGAAGCGGGTTCCGGCGCCGCCGAAGCTCAAGCAGACGCGATCGGGACCCGTTATGAAGCGGAGGCCGCGGGCAATGCGATGACCGGCAACGCTTCGGTAGCCGATTGCGCCTCCTGTTCCGGGGGCAAGAAGGTGGGCGGGTTGTATCAAGGCAGCTCGCTGCGGATGACGGGCATTGAAGTCGCGGAAGCCGGGTCTTATTATGCCGTCATCGCTTATATCTCCGGAGACCCGCGCAGTGCGGACATCAGCGTGAACGGCTCGGCCACGAAGCATGTCGAGTTCGCGAAAACGCAGGATTGGAACACGCTCGGCACCCAGACGGTCATGTTGGACCTGAAAGCCGGCGCGAATGAGCTGACGTTCGCGGACGGTAACGGTTATTCGCCGGATATCGACCGGATCACGATCGTTCCGGCCGCCCAAAGCTACGAGGGCGAATCCGCCTCGAACACGCTGAGCGGCAATGCCTCGGTCAACGATTGCGCCGCTTGCTCGGACGGCAAGAAGGTCGGCAATCTGTATCAAGGCGCAAGCGTGCGCGTGAACGGCATCCGCGTTCCCGACTCAGGGGCGTATGAGATTACCGTTCACTATGTGTCGGGCGATCCGCGCTCGTTCGCCATCAGCGTGAACGACGGGCCGGCGCAGAGCATCCTGTTCGCGAAGACGGCGGACTGGAATACGGTCGGCACCCAAAAGGTCAGCGTGACGCTGCAAGCCGGCGACAATAGCGTCCTGTTCGCCGACGGCGGCGGCTATGCCCCCGATTTGGATAAAATCACGGTCGCGCCGCTGGCCGGCGAAGTCGTGGCAGGCTGCGAGCAGGCGGCGGCCGACCCGCAGACGCCAGCCGGCGATCCGGTAAGAGCGCAAGCGTTCGGCGGCATCACGGTGAAGGAATATGCGGACCGCGTGCTGATCGAGCAGGGGGCGTACGCGGTTCTTTACGAGTTGGACAGCGGCCTGGCTTCCTACGGCTGGAACGGCAACACGATCGCCAAGGGCATCTACAGCAAATTCGGCGAGCTGGCGAGCAGCTGTTTCGGTGAGCATCGGTTCGCGATGGACGAGGTGAAGCCGATATCGGACGGCTTTGGCAGCGGCATCGAAGTGGCGTTCGCCAGTTACGAAGCGGGCAAGCCTACGCTGCGTCAGGTATACGCCTTTTATGCGGGGAAGCCGTTCTTCCTGACGCGCACGGTGGCGAAGGGAGACGCGGAGCTTGCGTCGAATTACTTCGCGCCGGTCGTCACGAACACGAAGGGCGGCATCGACATCGGCAGCGACGGAGATGGACGCGTGTTGGCCGTTCCGTACGATAACGATATGTGGGTGCGTTATCAAGCGGTGCCGATCAACGCGTCCGATACGAGCTATGAGGTGACGGCCGTCTATGACAATACGACCCGCGAAGGCCTCATCCTCGGATCGGTCACGCACGATACGTGGAAGACCGGCATCGATTTTATCGGCGAAGCGAACAAGCTGAACTCGCTTCGCGTATACGGAGGAGCCTCTTCCGCGAAGACGCACGACTCGCAGCCGCACGGGACGGTGTCGGGGGCCGAGCTATTGTCGCCAACCGTCTTCGTCGGCTATTATGACGATTACCGGGACGGCTTGGAGGCGTACGGGAAGGCCAACGCGGTCATCGCGCCGCCGCTCGCCTTCGCCTCCGGCGTGCCGCAAGGGGTGCCCGTCGGCTGGAACAGCTGGGGGGCTCGCGGCAGCTCGCTTTCCTATCAGGACGTCATCGATACGTCGAATTACTTCAAGAAACAGCTCAAGGCGATGAAAAACGACGGCGTCACCTATATCAACATGGATTCGTATTGGGATAATCTGAACGACCGGCAGCTGGCGGACGCGGTGGCCGCGATTCGCGCGAACGGCCAGAAGGCCGGCATTTACTGGGGGCCATTCGTCTACTGGGGCAATAATATGGCGCAGGTCGTGGAGGGCTCCTCCTATACGTACGGCGATATATTGCTGCGCGACGAGAACGGGAATTTGCTCCCGACGCTGGACGGCGCTTACGCGGTCGACCCGACGCACCCCGGCGCGAAGGAGCGAATGGATTATTTTCTCGGCAAATTCGAGCGCCTAGGCTTCGAATATATCAAGCTCGATTTCCTGACGCACGGCGCGCTGGAAGGGAAGCATTACGATGCCGCCGTGCAGACGGGCACGCAGGCGTACAACGAAGGGATGGCGTACGTAACGGACGCGGTGGGCGATTCCATGTTCGTCAGCGCCTCGATCGCGCCGCTATTCCCAAGTCAATACGCGCACAGTCGCCGAATCGCGACCGATACGTTCGGCAGCATCGGCGATACCGAGTACCAGCTGAACGCGCTGACCTACGGCTGGTGGCAGAACGGCACAATCTACCGCTATACCGATCCGGACCATATGACGCTCGCCCGGGCGGCGACGCTTGAAGAAGCGCGCAGCCGCGTCAATTCGGCCGTCATTACGGGCACCGTGTTCCTCGGTTCCGACGACGTGAACGATCCGAAAGCGCAAGGCTATATGCAGGCGCTCTATGCGAACAAAGCCGTGCTCGCGGTCGCGAAGAAAGGCAAAGCCTTCCGCGCGATCGAAGGCGACACGGGCGCGAAAGCGGCGGAGAGCTTCGTGCTGAAAGACGACGGCGCGTATTACGTGGCGGTGTTCAATTATGGCGGCGAGGCGGCGGAGAAGGCGGTTTCGATGGAGAGAGCAGGACTCGATGCCAGCCGAACGTATAAGGTGACGGACCTTTGGAGCGGAAGGATATCGAACGTCAAAGGAACGCTTAACGTCACGCTCGGCGCGGCCGAATCGAAGCTGTATAAGCTGACGCTTCGAACGGATTGAGGCTCACGCGCGAGTCCGAACGCTGGGAGATCGATAGAAGCAGCATGAAGCAGGTGTATGCTCCGAAGAAACGCGAAAAGGCAACCGATCCTAGGATCGGCTGTCTTTTCGCATATAAGGCTGCTGCGCGCGCGAAAGGGCAGTGTAGTTCACTTCAATCCGCTTAGCGGAATCCGGATCTGCACCGTCGTGCCAATGCCGAACCGGCTATAGATCTGAACGCCGTACGCTTCGCCGAAGGCGAGCTTGATGCGGGCGTCGACGTTGCGGATACCGTAGCCGGAGCTGCTCTCGCCGTCCCATTCGGGCTGCAGCAGCGCGAGCTTCTCCGGCCGCATCCCCATGCCGTCGTCGATGACGTGCAGGACGAGCACGTCGTCTTCGACGCGAGCCTTCAGGATGATGTTAATGCCGGCTTCGTCATCCCAGATCGCATGGTTGATGACGTTCTCGATGAACGGCTGGAGCATCAGCTTCACGACCGGATAGGGCGAAGCCGCCTCGTCGATCTGCTCATGAATATGGAGCAAGCCTTGGAAGCGCAGCTGCTGAATGGCGATGTACGATTTCGTCAGCCGAAGCTCTTCGCCGAACGTAATAATGCGTTTGCCCTTGTTGAGCGAGATCCGGTAGAACTTGGCGAGATGGCCGACCATGTCCTGGATGCGCGTATCCTGGCTGCGGATGGCCAGCGCCGAGATGGAGGCAAGCGTATTGTACAGAAAATGGGGGTTGATCTGCGCCTGCAGCATGTTCATCTCGGCTTCCTTCTTGGAAATTTCCTTCTTGTACACCTCGTTGATAAGCGCCTTCATGCGTCCGGCCATCTTGACCATGGCGAAGGAGAGCTGACCAAGCTCGTCGTGCGACGGGTTGCCCGGCCGGACGTCGAAGTCCTCCCGCTCGATTCGACGCGTCATGTGAAGCAGCCGTTCAATCCGCTTGGTGAACAGCCGGGCCATCGCATAGATGAGCAGGATGGCGACCAATCCGGTGACGAGACCGACTGCGGACAAGCGGGAGAAGGCGCGCTTCACGTTGCTCATCAAGCTGTCGTAGGAGACGACCGACACGGTCTTCCACCCGTTATCGACCGAGCTGAAGACGACGTAGACGCGCTCGCCGTCATAGGTGCCGAAGTAGCTCCCCGTCGCGCCTTCGCCCTGATCGCCGTGCAGCCGCTCGTACAGATTGCGGCCCAGCAGCGATTTGTCCTTGCCGGATATGATCGTCCCGTCGTCTCCGACGATGAAGACGTCCTTGTTGACGTTCTCCTTCTCCATGAGAGCGAAGATATCCGCCTCGGGGATATCGAGGGTCAAGATCCCGTAAGGGTAGTTCAGGCTGTTGTTGTCCAGCAGCCGGGCGAGCACGATCCGGTTCGGCTTGCGTTCCTCGATCCCCTGGGCGACCGCTTCCTTGGACGGATTCGTCTCGCCCATAACGGTGAAGGTCACGGAGCCGTAGGCTTTCTCGACCGCTTGATACCACGCATGCCGCTTCATCGCGTCGTCAGCTCGCCGGATGAACACCTGATCGGCCGGCAAGGTCGGATTGGTCGAATAAATGACGACGTCCGCGATGTCCGAATTCGTCGCGAGCACGTTATTGAACGTGTTGTTGATATATTCGTACGCCTCGAGATACCCTGTACCGCTGGAATAGTCGTTCGTCAGCATCGTTTGCAGCCGCCGGTCCAAATACAGCGAGGAGGAGATCTTCGAGTAGGCGTCGAGCTTCATCTTCAAATTCGCGCTCACCTGGCCGGTCGTGCCGGCCATGGAGTCGTACATTTGGCGGGTCAGCTCGGTGCGCATCGTCTCGTACGAATAGGCGGCGAACAGCAGGATCGGGCCGAGCGAGACGAGGCCGAGCAGCGCGAACAGCTTGTTCCGAAGGCGCATATGCCGAAAAGGCTTCGTTAACATGGCGATGAGGACGGGCGGCATAAGCGATTCCTCCGAATCAACAGATTTGTTTGCGGTAGCTGTTCGGCGTCAAGCCTGTCGTCTTCTGAAACACCGAGCAGAAGTAGGAGACGTTCTCGTAGCCGACGCGCGACGAGATTTCATGGATCTTCAGCGATTTGTCGGCGAGCAGGAGGGCGGCCTGCTTCATGCGCATGTCGGTGATCACCTCGAGGATCGTCTGCCCGGTCTTCTCCTTGAAGAGCGAGCGGATGTAGTTCGGCGACAAATACACGTCACGGGCGATGTCCTCGACGGTGAGCGGCTTATGGTAGGACGACGCAATGATCGCGCGAATGCGGCGAACGACCTGCTGGTGCCGGTCTTTGTCCTTCTCCGACAGCGCCATGACGAGCCGGTGACAGACATCCCGCGCGTGCGTCTCGATGTCCGACATCGTCACGTTGTCGTTCATGATCGTCCATTCGCTATTCGTCAGCGACAATGACTGCTCCTTCACCGCCGCGCCAAAATGCTGCAGCACGCCCGATACGAGCCTGACCGCCGCCGAGCGGACGAGATGCCGATGTACGCGTCGATCGCGCAGTTCCCGGAAAAAACTCGCCACCTCGGTTTCCGTCTCTTCGGTCTGCTGATGGCCGATCGATCGGCACAGGCGCGCCTTCGTCTCCTCGATGTCGATCTCCCCGGTGACGAGCTCCGGCAGTCGATCTGCCGCTAGCAGCGATCCGGCGCCTTCGTAGAAGACGTGCTCGTAAGCCTGCCTTGCTTCGCGGAACAAGGCGAAGGCGTCCTCCAAGCGTTCGCCCGACCGCGACAGTCCCACCGTCAGCTTAATCGGAAAATCCTCGGCCAGCAGCTGCTGCAGCCGCTCCCATACGGCCTCGTCCGCCTCGTCCGTTTCCGAACGGAAGAATGCCGCGTGCGAGCCGGCTTCCCAATCGAGACAGCGCCCTTGGAAGCCGAGCGCGCGCAAATTCCGGAAGAGCGCTTCGCGCACGCTGTCTCGAAGCGGATCAAGAACGGGTCTGCCTGCTTCGGTGGCTTCTCTAATGTCATCGTCATGATCGATCGTAAGAAAAGCGGCCCGGTAAGACGAGAACTGCGGCAGACCGGCGCGATCCAGCTGGTGCAGCCGGGCCGCAAGCAGGCTTCGCTGTTCCGGCGATTCCTCGGTCATCAGCTGGCGGAGCAGCTTGTCTTTGGCCATCTCCTCGGATTGCGCGTTCAGCTTCGCTTCCTCGCACTTGACTTTCACTTTCTCCATTAACTGCGTCAGTTCTTCCAAGTCGATCGGCTTGAGCAGGTAGCCGGAGGCTTCGACCGCGAGCGCCGTCTTAATATATTGGAACTCGTCGTGACCGCTCAGGAAGACGATCTTCACCTTCTTGTCATGCTGCTTCGCGCGCTTGGCGAACTCCAGGCCGTCCATGATCGGCATGCGGACGTCGGTCAGAATAATGTCGGGGGAGAGCCGCTGCATCAGCTCGAGCGCCTCTCGGCCGTTCTTCGCCGTGCCGATGACCCGAATGCCCATGGATGCCCACGGCACATTTTCTGAGAACGCTTCCAATTCGAGCTTCTCGTCGTCCACGATCAAGATCGTATACATCCTTTAAGCAGCCTCCTCATGCCGGAATGTTGGCGGTGGTATGTTCTCTTCATTGTAGTGCGCGTGCGGTATTTCAACAATGCCCGCCGGGAAACTCCATCGGTTTGGGGCATGATTCGGCGGATGTTTGCATAGAAGGCGCCTTCTTGCCTCCCCTATAATGAGAATCAATCCAGCACGCATCACACTACATAAGGAGGGGCGGCAATGAACACAGCGGCGAACACCGCGGCGATCAGGCCGAAGAAGACGCCGTCGGAAGGCGGCAAGCCGGGCGGCATCAGCAGGCGGCTCAGGCAGCAGAAAATGCTGTGGCTGATGATCCTGCCCGCATTCGTCTGCACGTTATTATTCTCGTACGGTCCGCTGTTCGGCCTGTACATGGCATTCATCAACTACCAGCCGGGCGGTCCGTTCCTCGAATCGTTCTTCAAGAGCGAGTTCGTCGGCTTGCAGTGGTTCGAGTACTTCTTCACGAACGGCGACTTCTGGATCATCATGCGCAACACGCTCGCGCAGAGCCTGCTCAGCCTGCTGTTCGGGTTCCCGGCGCCGATCCTGCTGGCGCTGGCGATCAACGAGGTGAAGAGCGGGGCGTTCAAGAAGATTTTCCAGACCGTCTCGTATTTGCCTCACTTCATCTCCTGGGTCATCGCGGCGAACATCATCATTACGCTGCTGTCCTCGGAAGGCTTGGTCAACAAGCTGCTCATGCTGCTGCATCTGACCGACGAGCCGATCGCGTTCTTCCAGAACGGCCATTATTTCTGGTGGATCATCGCGTCGTCGAACACGTGGAAGGACATGGGCTTCAACGCGATCATGTATTTGGCCGCGATCGCCTCGATCAATCCCGAGCTGTACGAGGCGGCCAAGGTCGACGGCGCTTCCCGGCTGCGCCAAATGCTGCACGTGACGCTTCCGGCGCTCAAGCCGACGATCGTCATTCTGCTCATCCTGGCGGTCGGCGGCGTGCTGAACGCGGGCTTCGACCAGCAGTACCTGCTGCAGAACGACTTGGTGCTCCAGTATTCCGACGTCATCGATACGTACACCTACCGGTACGGCTTGCAGAACGGCATGTTCTCCTATGCGTCGGCGGTCGGACTCTTCAAATCGGTCGTCGCCTTCATCTTGGTGCTGACGGTCAATCGCATCGCGAAGAAAGTGAACGATCAATCGCTGTTCTGACGCGACATTCGGCTACGAAAGGAAGAGAAGCATGAGAAGCAGAACTTGGGGAGATGCCGTCTATTCGGGCGTCGTCTACGCCTTCTTGATCGCGGTGCTGCTGGCGACGTTCTATCCGTTCTGGAACGTGCTGGTCTTGTCGGTCAACAGCGCGTCCGATACGATTAAAGGCGGCATATACTTCTGGCCGAGGGAGTTGTCCTTCACCAGCTACCGCGAAATTTTGACGGACAACGAAATATTGCATTCCGTCGGGGTGACCGTGGCCCGCACGTTGATCGGGACGCCGCTGACGGTGATCGTCATCAGCCTGCTGGCGTATCCGCTCAGCAACCGAGAGCTCGTGCTCCGCAGGCCGGTCACCTTGTATTTCATCTTCACGATGTATTTCAGCGGCGGCTTGATTCCCTACTACATGATTCTGAAAGGCCTTAACCTGATCGATTCCTTCTGGGTGTTCATTCTGCCCGGCTTGATGAACGTCTTCTACATGATCCTGATCCGGACGTATATCGAAGGACTGCCGGGCGAGCTGGTCGAGTCGGCGAAGATCGACGGCGCGAACGACCTACATATTTACTTCCGCATCATCCTGCCGCTGACGCTGCCGGTGCTCGCGACTATCGCGCTGTTCACGGCGATCGGCCACTGGAACGCCTGGTTCGATTCGTACGTGTTCACGTACAATCCGGATCTGAAGACGCTTCAGGCGGTGCTGGTCAAAATCCTGAATCAGTACCAGACCGGCAGCATGGTATCCGACGCGCAGAAAATGGCCGACTCCGCCAAGCGGCTGGCCGTCTCGTCGGATACGATCCGAATGGCCGCGACGATGGTCGCGACGCTGCCGATCGTGCTCGTATACCCGTTCCTCCAGCGGTATTTCGTGAAAGGCATGACGCTCGGCGCCGTGAAAAGCTAATGCCGCGGCTGTCTTGGACGTCTGGAGAGGGGGGATGCCGGCCGGTCGGCTAGCGCATAGTGGAACATGAATGGACACGGGGTCAGACGCCAAAGCTTGGCTTGGACACGCCTCGCGGAGGCTCAGCACGATATGAACAGGGGGATGAAAGCACATGACGAAATTACGGGTACTATCTGCCGTGCTCTCGGTTGCGCTGGTTGGCTCGATGCTGGCCGCATGCGGCAACAACGCAGGCAAAAACGGCAATAACGCGGGAAACAGCGGCGGGAACGCGGGGACGGCCAACAACGGGGCGGCTAATGGCGGGGCAAACGAGACAACGAAGCCGTCCGAGCCGATCACGCTCACGTTCTTCGATCAGAATACGGGCGAAGCGTTCACCAATCCGGTCGCCCAAGAAATTATGAAACGGACGGGCGTGAAGGTCGAGATTCAGCAGCCGACGGGCAATCCGGCGGAAAAGCTGAACCTGATGCTGGCCAGCGGCGACCTGCCGGACATCATTCTGATGAGCCGCGGCGGCGATCTCGTCAACAAGTACATCGCGGCAGGCGCCATCATACCGCTGAACGAGCTGCTCGATAAATACGGGCCGGACGTGAAAAGCCAATACGGCGATATTTTGAAGCAAACGCGGCACACGGACGGCAAAAACTACTACCTCTCCAACTGGTACGGCCTCGATAACGATCCGGTGTTCGGGGTGCAGATGCGCAAGGACATCTTGAAGGCGCTCGCGCCGGATAAGGCCGATGGCGGCCAGCCTTTCACGACCGACGAATTCGAAGCGCTGCTGCGGAGCTACAAGGAGAAATATCCGACGGTGGACGGCAAATCGTCCATTCCACTTACGCTGAACGGCGAGAATATGGGCGCGGTGCTCGGCACGTTCAAGGGTATGTGGGGGATGAAGACGTATTTCGAGGATAACGGCACGCTGAAGTTCGACGTGAAGGACCCGAAATATCGCGAGATGATCCTGTACATGAATAAGCTCTACCGCGATGGCTTGATCGACAAAGAATGGGCCGTCAGCAAGACGCAGACGTGGGAGCAGAAGATTGCCAATGGCATCGTCTTCTCCACGCCGGCCGCCTACTGGGATCTGGGCAACGCCAACGGCGCGCTCAAGAAAGCGGGCGGCGCGGACAGCCAGCTGTTCGCGTACAAAGTGGTCGCCCCGGGCGTCGATCCGGCGAAGACGACCTTCGGTCCGCGGAGTCCGCTCGGCTGGGACGCGATCGCGATCACGAAGAACAACAAGCATCCGGAAGAAACGATGAAGTTCATCAACTACCTCGCGAGCGAAGAAGGCCAATACCTGCTCATGTGGGGACTCGAAGGCACGAATTGGGACATGAAGGACGGCAAGCACGTGCCTCGCGAGGAGCTGCTGAACGGTCTCAAGGAAGACTGGGCGGCCACGACCAAATCGACCGGCGTCCGCTACTGGACTTGGTTCGTGAAGAACGGCGCCGGTTCGGACGGCACGCCGTACGACATCGGCCGCTACAACCGCGGCGAAGTCGATCAGATGGCGATCAAGAACCTGCTCGACTCCGTCTGGGATACGTCGCCGTTCGACAACCTCGGACCGGAGGGCGGCACGCCGGAATCGCTGAACTATCAGAAGATTCAAGACATCATGAAGCAGTCGCTGACGAAAATCATCATCGCGGGCAGCGAGGCCGATGCCAATGCCGGATTCGACGCGATGCTGGCCGCGATGAAGGCGGCGGGCGACGAGAAGGTGGAAGCGGTCATTAACGACAATTACAACAAGCGCTTGGAGCTGTGGAAATAAACGAATCGGGGGCACAAGGATTTCGGCTTGGCCCCTTTTTTATTCCGATAAGCCGCAGAGGAGGAGAAGCGTATGAGCAAGAACGGGCAAAACGCGGGTGTGGGCACGGTGACGGACGAGAACTCGGTCACGGTGAACAATGGCATCGTGAGCGTCACGGTCCGTCTGACCGAGGGGACGTACGAGATAAGCTGGCGTAACGGAGACCGGATTAAGGGAGCCGAAGGGAAGGTGAAGCTGAAAGAGGCGCTGCGTGGCACGACGGACTATGTGCGGCATGAAGCGCGTATATCGGAAAGCGAGGACGCGCTTGGGCGGGGGATAACGGTAACGGTGCTGCATGAAGAGACGGGCTTTCCGTCGCTGGAACAGCAGTTTACGGTATATGAAGGAGAGCCGTATGTCTCGGTTCGGATCGCCGCGATCGGCAGCGGTGCCGAAGCGCGTACGAATTACATGGCTCCGCTCGCCGTTCAGGGCAGCAATGGCGCCGAGGTGCGCGCAGCCGGCGGGGTAGAAGAGCTGCGAGCGCTTCGCGTTCCGTTCGATAACGACAAGTGGGTGCGGTACGAGTCGACGCCGCTGCTGTCTGGCGTAGCGATCGAGAGTTATGAAGCAACCGCAATCTACGCACCGGCTTCGCGGAAGGGGCTCGTCGTAGGTTCGCTTACGCACGACACATGGAAGACGGGCATCCGCATCGCGGCCGAGGAAGGCGCTTCGAGCGGTGCGATCGCCCTCGAAGCTTTCGGCGGCGCGTCGGGCGAGCTGACGCGGGATTCCATCCCGCATGGAGAGGTTGCGGGTGATCGCGTGAATTCGCCGCTTCTCTTCATCGGATCGTACGCGGATTATCGCGACGGACTGGAAGCGTTCGCGCAGGCGAACGCGAAGCTGGAACCTGCGCTCGATTGGGCGGGCGGCGTCCCGTTCGGCTGGAACAGCTGGTCGGCGGCGGCGGATAAGCTGGATTACGACTTGTATGTATCGACGTCGGATTTTTTGCGGACGCTCCATGCGACGGGCTTCCATAACGACGGCGTCGTCTACGTCAACTTCGACTCCTTCTGGACCAGCTTGTCGGAGGATCAGCTTCAGGATGCGGTCGCCCATGTGCAGGCGAACGGCCAGAAGGCGGGCATCTATTGGACGCCGTTCACGTTCTGGGGGCATGACGCATCGCAGGCGGTCGAAGGGACGAACGGCGCCTATTCCTATGACGATCTACTGCTGCGCGATCGAGAAGGCAGCGTACTGCCGAGCCTCGACGGCGGTCTGTCCATCGATCCGACGCATCCCGGCAACCTGCTGCGAACGGAATATCACCTCGCCCGATTCGTCGATTGGGGCTTCGAATACGTGAAGCTTGATTTCCTCGGACACGGCGCCGTGGAAGGGAACCATTACGATCCAGCCATCCGTACCGGCATCCAAGCCTATCATTTCGGCATGGCGGCTATTCGCGACAGGCTCGCGCCGGAGCGGATCGGACGTCCGTTCCACATCAATCTATCGATCGCGCCGCTGTTCCCGTATCAATATGGACATAGCCGCCGCATTTCGTGCGATGCGTTCGGGTTGATCGGCGACACCGAATATATGCTGAACGCGTTGACCTACGGCTGGTGGATGAACGATGCGCTGTATCGGTACAACGATCCGGATCATACGGTGCTGTACAAGAGCTTCAATCAAGAAGCGACGGCGCACCACGAAGGGCGCAGCCGATTAACGGCCTCCGTCATCGCCGGCACGGTCATGCTGCTGGGCGACGATTACCGGAACGAAGAAGCGCGGAAGCGGGCGGAAGCCTGGCTGGCGAATGAAGACGTACTCCGACTGGCTCGTCTAGGCCGCACGTTTGCGCCGGTGGAAGGCTGTGCCAATGCAGGCGCGGCGGATGCGTTCACGCTCAGGACCGCCGAAGGCGATTCCAGCGTCTTGTATGTTGCCGTGTTCAACTATGATCAGGATGCAATGGCGGAGAGTACGGTGTCGTTCGAGCGGCTGGGGCTGACGGACAAGACGGGGAACTATCGGGTTCGCGAGCTATGGTCCGGCGAGGAATGGATCGCGGCAGACGAGCTGCGCTTGTCCCTGGAAGCGATGGAAGCGAAGCTGGTGCGGATCGAGTTCGACAAGTAGGGAGGGTTTAGGGGCAAGGATCGGCTCAGAGGGTGTCTCGAAAGTCATCGCAAGATGGCGCCGGGACACTCTCTTTTTTTCTTGAGGCGACATGGTTTAATTCTACTATTCTCAACGCCGAATCCTATTCAGACAGAGGAAGTCATGCTATAAGTGTAAGTGAGCGCTGTAACGGGCTATTTATTCATCCGCCAAATGCTATAATAAGGGGCAAATGAAATGAGAAAAGCGATCTACCTCTTGGTGTTAGGACTTGTGGTTATGACGGTAGCTGCCTGTTCAGAAAAGGTTCAAGAAGGCGGGCCGAGCCAACTGGAGACCTATGTTACTTCACTTGAAGAGTTAACAGCTAAAGCTAGCGATATCGTCGAAGTGGAAATACTGGATCAACAGGAGACGATCGAATACGGGGGCGTTGTATTCACCGTTTCCTCGGCGAAGGTGATCTCAACGCAAAAAGGTCCCTTAGCTTCTGGGGCGATCATGAACGTGCTGGAAACGGGCGGGGTCATGTCCAACGGCCAAGAATTTAAATTCAACGGGATTCCGGTCGCCAAGAAAAAGGAGAAATTATTCCTATTCCTCGAAACTTATCAAGGACCCATTACGCAAGATGCCTACGTTCCAATTGGCGCCTATCAAGGGAAGTTCAAAGTCGAGAATGACAAGGTCATTCAGCTGACGCCATCGGAGGAGAAATTGAAAGATTACAAACCGGTCAAAAAAGAAGACTTTAAAATAATAATCAAGGAAATAATAGTAAAATAGCACGTCGCTGCAAATGAGCATCGACCACTCGGATGACCTGGAGGAGCAGCGTCCGTAAGGTCATTTTTTGTGCAGCGTAAATTTTTGTTAAACCTGTTGCGCTTTTCGAAAAGTATGCCATAATAGATACAAAACGTATCATTTTCTTGCTCACCTCGCAATTTACCCGTGGTTTATGATTGTTCTCGCTTGTCTCCCGCCGCTACGTGCCCATCTAGCAGATCACAGCTATTCCCAACGCTTTTTTCATTTGCTTGGTCCTCGATTTGTGCTCGCATGACTGCATGATCCCTCTTGATTCGCGTGACCTTCGATTGATCAATACCCGCACTATGCCCTAAATCTTCCTCCATCCCTTCTATATCTACGTCCTTAGCAAGTGCCAAACACTCGCATACCCGACATGTTTCATCGATCAGTCTGATCGATCCATCCCAATGGTTCAGCGCCGTCCCTATGAAAGGAGGTGGTATTTGTTCCGAGCACCTATTACGATTTCCGCGCTGCTGTCGTTGTGTTTATTTTTAACGAAATGAATGGAGGAGCTTGACTCATGCATCGGTTACCCCTGCTTCAACCTCGCGGAAGGTTCATCCGCAAACTCAGCACCGCCATGCTGGCGGCATCGCTTGTCCTGCCGGCATTCGCCTCGGCGGCGAACGCAGACGAGACGAACGGTCACATCTCGTTCGCGTACGGCGACTATGAGACGTTCGAAAATAACGGTTCCGTGGCCGTCACGATTACTCGCTCCGGCGGTGCCTCGGGCGAAGTGACCGTGGATTTCTGGGCGGAGAGCGGATCGGCTGCGGCTTATGATGATTTTTACCCGGCTGCCCAGACGATCACCTTCGCGGACGGCGAGACAAGCAAGACGGTATACGTGGATCTTGTCGATGACGGCGTGCCGGAGGACTATGAAGGATTCTCCGTCTATCTGGGCAATCCGACCGGCGGCGCGACGACCAATGAGGACGAGTACGCGTATATCAGCATTCAGGATGACGACAACTGGCTCCCTGACGGACCGGGCGTGCTCTCTTTCCAATCCGGCGCCTATACGGTCAACGAGAATGACGGCAATGTCAGAGTCGAAGTCGTGCGCACGGAGGGTTCGAACGGTTATGTCACCGTCAACTATACAACCCGAGGCGGCACGGCCGTTACGGACCAAGACTTCACCGAGACGATGGGTACGCTGACCTTCCAGACCGGAGAGGCCTATGCGTATATTGACATCCCGATCCATAACGATATCCGTTTCGAAAATCCGGAAACGTTCACCATCGAATTGTATGACGCGACCGGCGATGCCGGAATCGGAGGCGGCACGACGACGGTCACGATCAACAGCGAAGATCCGGACGTGCCTTATAATCCGGGCGTGTTCGAATTTGCCGTAGCGGAGACGCAAGTAAACGAGAACACGCCGGATGGCGGCGTATGGTTCGATATTACGCGGACGAACGGCTCGGACGGCTATGTCGAGCTCGATGTGACCTACAATAACGGAACGGCCAATAACGGCTGGGACTTTGAAGGGTACAACGAGACAGTCGTGTTCCTGCCGGGCGAAACGACCAAAACCGTGTCCGCTTCGATTTATGATGATTGGGATTCCGAGGGCAACGAATATTTCACCGCGACGCTAAGCAACCCGACTAACGACGCGACTCTCGGCGAGAAAGCGACAACGAAAATCCGCATTATGGACGACGAGCCGTATACGCCGAAATATGGGTCCTTCGAAGTGCGTCAGATTGACTCGAAGTTCCGCGAAGATGGCGGGCAACTGTATGTGAACGTCTTCCGTAACGGCGGCGCGGATAGCTACGCGACGGTCAACTACACGATCACCGGCGGCACAGCGGCTGGGCAGGCGACCGAAGGCTCCGACTACGAGGGCACGAGCGGGACGCTTGTTTTCCCGCAGGACGAAACGTTGCAGAACATCTACATTCCGATTCACGACGACCAGCGTTTTGAAGGCGACGAGAAGCTGACGATCACGCTCTCGAACCCGACGGGCGGCGCGACGATCGAAGCGGGAGGACCTGTGACTCGCACGATCGAGGACAATGACCCGCAGCCGGAGCATCCGGGCGAGCTGCAATTCGAAGGAGCCGAGTATAGCGTGAGCGAGGGGGATGGCTTCATCGACATCACCGTGCAGCGCGATAACGGCATTGACGGCGAAGTCGCGGTCGATTACGAGGTGGAGAACGGCAGCGCGATCGGCGGGGAGGATTTCGAGACGGTGAGAGGCACGTTGGTGTTCGGTCCCGAGCTTCGCTACAAATCGATTCGGATCCCGATTCATAACGATGCCGCGACTGAAGGAGACGAAGTATTCGCCGTGCACCTCATGAATACGAGCGGTGGCGCAACGCTTGGCCAGCAAGCTTCGGCTCTCGTGTCCATCCTCGACAACGACGCGCCGGTACCTAGTCTGATTCAAGTCGAGAAAGCAGGCGTCGACGCGAAAGAAGAAAGCGGCACGGTGAAAATCAACGTCGTCCGCACGGGCAACACGGCTGCCGCGGCAGCCGTCAACTACCGGACGGAGAACCTGATCGCGAAGGGCGGTCTGGATTATGTCGCCGCATCCGGTACGCTGCATTTTGCGCCGGGCGAGACTGCGAAGACCATCACCATTACGCTGAAAGACGATAAGCTGATCGAATACGTGGAGAATTTCCTCCTCGTCCTGTCCGGGCCGTCCGAAGGCGCGACGCTCGGCGAATCCAAAGCCTATGTTTATATTACGGAACGGGACTTCTATTAATCGCGTCGCCGCGATAGAGCCGTGACTTAACCGAGTTGGAACCCCGTCTGATCACCATTGACTGACGACAAACGTGCCGTTTTCCGGGGGGAATAGGCATGTTGTCCAACTGCACAGACCAGCTTCGACGTTCGCGTTGAAGCTGGTTTTGTTGTGAATTGGGACGCGAATGAAGGGGGGGAATCGATAAAGAGGCTAGGGTGCCACGGTCCGCGATATCTCGATAAAAGTCGTCCATCTACGATAATTAATGACATGAAACGATAGAGAGAGGATTCATGCTCAGATGTTATTAATGGCGTTAATTACCTGCCATTCATGACGCGAAAGAAGCGGTATTTAACAGTATTAATTATTCGAGTTGCGCGTGTAATGGAGTTTCCGCTTGCCATTGTCAGTCGGGAGACCGATGATTAAAGCGCCGTAATCCGTATAATCAGGAACAGATTGGATTTACGCGAAGGCGAGAGGAGATCCGATGTGACGACTATTTGGGGATTGGCCGACTCCGTGAAGTGGCTGACTGGTTACCAGGCCGCGATGATGTTGATCTGTCTACTGACGCTCGGCACGAACGCGTTCTCGAATCGTTCGCGCTGGCGGGTACTGGATTTCGTACCGCTTGCCGGATTACTGGCGGCGCTGCTCAGCTATGCGAGCGGGGATGCCACGCTGCCGTCGCTGGTTTTGTACGGGTTGACGATCCTTTTGTTTCTGTGCACGATGCGTCGGTTGTGGAAGCGCCCCTACGTCAACGCCAACGATGCGGCAGCTATGCAAAAGCAAAAACGTCGTATTTGGTCATTCCTGCGATTAATCGGCGCTCTTTGCGCCGTTCTGCTCCTCCTCCTCGTCCTTGCCGCAGCCGGGGAAATGCGTTTCAACGCGAAATCTGACTTTAGCCGGTTAACCTATTCGGTTGCTTTCGATCAGCTGCATGATCGATTAAAGCGGGAGTATCCGTTCGGGGAATGGAAGGGAATCGATTGGGACGCGATGCAGGCCGAATACGAGCCGCGTTTTGCCGAAGCCGAGCGATTAAAGGATTCCAAACGTTATTATCTTGCGCTTCGCGAATATTTGCACGAATATCGGGACGGCCATATCGAAATCGAAAATGACGAACTGCTTAAGAACAACCAATTCTTTCGGGAAGAGGCGGGAGGCGGATTGGGCATTAGCGCGCTGCAGTTGGACGACGGCTCCGTGCGCGTACGTCTTTTGTTGAAAGGCAGCGAAGCCGAACGCGCCGGTATCCGGCTGGGCGCGGAGCTGCTCAAGTGGAACGGCGAACCGGCCAAGGACGTCTACGCGCGCGCGGCATGGAGCGACATTCCGCCGTCTACGACCGACGTGCTGCGGGAGAATCAAGGGCGATTCATGACTCGGGCCGCAATCGGCCAGACCGTCGAAGTCGAGTACCGCAATATAGGCGATTCAACCCCGCGCATCGCCACGCTTACAGCATACGATGACGGCTATGAGACCTTGAAGCAGACGCGAAAGAAGCTGACGCCGGACGATCTCGCGAAGCCGTCGATCGAATGGCGCATGCTGGATAACGGATATGGTTACGTGAGGGTGAAATATTTTCTCGCTACGGACCGCTATCCGAAGCCATGGAAGCTGCTGGAGCAAGCGCTTCAGGATTTTCGTGAAGGGGAGGCGAGGGGCGTCATACTCGATCTGCGGAACAATCCAGGCGGAGATGACGAACTTGCGGCGAGAGTGGCCGGCTATTTTGCGGATGTACCCGATCATTACGAGACCGTGAGTTATTACAATCGCCACACAGGCTCGTTCGCTGTGAACCGCATGGAGTCGATCCGTATCGAACCGGCGGACGATTCCTATGACGGCAAACTCGGGATCCTGATTAATAGCAGGACGGCAAGCTCCGCCGAGGGGGTGCCGATGGCACTGAAAGGGCGGTCGAACGTCGTCATTGTCGGTTATACGGCCACCTCGGGGTCCTTCGGCGTCCTGTCGAGACCGATCCGGATCGTCATGCCCGGCGGGTACGAGCTGGTATTCCCTGACGGCAGATCGCTTGACGAGCGGGGGACGATTCAGCTGGAGAGCAACGGAGACGGCAGCGGAGGCGTTGCGCCGGATATTCGAATTCCGCTGGACGCGGACACCTTCGCAGAAAGCTACGTGCAAGGGCGGGACGTAGAGCTTGAAACGGCGATCCGGGCGCTCGAAGCGCGTTGAACCCTGTTGGATGCGTTGAACGCATCCAGACCGATCAAAACGCATCGATTCCCGTTGAGCTGCTTTCATTCTACGGCATTTGAACCTTGATTCACACAGATCCACAACCGCTGCCTAACCAATACCTTTTTAACGAACCCTCGATAATTCGAGGGTTTATTTGCGTTTGACTCCCGCAAGGAGTTGTATCGACCGGCCCCTCATGTCAGCTATAACTACATTAATGCGCACGAAACGAAAAATTAACGCTTGAATTCCGAAAAAAGTATGTTATATTAACTAACATGAATATTTAACCAGCCCGAATGCTTGTAAGCTTTCCTCATTCGGCCAACTGCATAATCATTGTTTTCTAGGGTTCCGCGGTCATTATTTGGCCGGTCAGGTCCGAGAGAAGACGCACGGCTTCGCGGCTGTGTCCACGGAGGGATAAAAGCCCGGGAGGATATGTTACATATCTTCCCGCGGCTTTTTTCTTTTTTCAAGAGTGGTGAATACGCGGGCGCAGGACACGGTATTGTGCCACTCTGTTAGAGAAGCAATAGATCGGAAGGGGAAATTGGGGATGAAACAAGAGGTTACGCTTCGTCAGTCGCTTACGCTCGTTCAGGTCGTGGCCTTGGGATTGGCCTGGATGACGCCGATGATTTACTTCTCGGTATTCGGCATCGCGTATGACGCATCGCAAGGCATGATTACCGAAGCATATTTGCTATCGGTCGTGGCGATCTTCTTCACGGCCTACAGCTACAGCATCATGGCGAGAATCTTCCCGGGATCGGGCTCCTCGTATACGTACGTGAAGCAGTCGCTGCATCCGATTCCTGGCTTCACGGTCGGATGGGCGATCCTGCTCGACTATCTGTTCTCGCCGATTATTGCGTGCTTGACGTTCGGCATCTATCTGAACGCGCAGTTCCCGGCTGTACCGGCCTACGTGTGGATCGTGCTGCTGAACATCGTGCTCGCGGTCGTCAACATCGCCGGCATTAAATTTTCCGCCAGCCTCAGCAAGCTGTTCGTGCTGTTTCAAATTCTGTTCATCGCATTCTTCTGTACGTACCTCATCCGCGGCTTCGACGGCTTCGCCGGCGTCGTCCAGCCATTCTCGAATCTGGACGTCGGGCTGCCGACGATTCTGGCGGGCGCCTCGATCATTTGCTTCTCGTTCCTTGGGTTCGATACGGTATCGACGCTAGCGGAGGAGACGATCAACGCCAAGAAAACCATACCGCGCGCGATCATGCTCATCATCCTCATCGCCAGCATTTTGTACGTGGCGACCTCGTATCTCATCCAAATCACGTATCCAAGCTTGACGTTCGTTAATCTGGATTCCGCGGGCTTCGAGCTGATGAAAATGGCGGGTGGCGCGACGCTCGGCGCGATCTTCACGACGGTGCTCATCTTCGCGATTTTCACCCAAGGGCTCACGTCGGTGACAAGCGTATCCCGACTGTTGTACGTCCTCGGCCGCGACTCCATCCTGCCGAAACGGTTCTTCGGCGCGCTCCATCCGAAATACCGGACGCCGGTCAACAACATTGTGCTCGTCGCGATCGTGTCGCTGCTGGCGCTGGTCATCAGCTTGGACATGGCGGTCAAATTCGTCAGCTTCGGCGCGCTCACGTCGTTCGCGTTTGTCAATATCTCCGTCGTCGCAGAATGTTACATCAAACGTAAGCTTCGTTCGCCCAAGCAGACGATTCAATACTTGATTTTCCCGCTTGCGGGCGCCTCGTTCATCATCTGGCTCATTACGCTGCTCGACGCGAACGCCTTGATGCTCGGTTGTATCTGGCTGGTCGCGGGATTGGCGTATTTCCTGTACCGCACCAAGCTTTCCGGGGCATTCCGCACGGGATCGCAGCTGTTCGATGGAACCGCGTCAATCTCCAATCACGAACAAAGAAAATCTGTGTAAAGTATATTGACACGAACGTAAGCCGCCCCTATACTAAACGCATGTTAGAAAATATGACAACTAAATCAAGGTTCTTGCCGGCACCATCGGTCAAGAACGCCAAAGCTGTCTAGGGTTCCGTTGACGCGGCGCGTCAAGCCTGGTCCGAGAGACGGCGTATGGGAAGCGCGCTGGCATTGCGGCGGACGCGAGACCATATGACACGGAAGGACAAAAGCCTGGGAGATCATTCTCCCGGGCTTTTTCGCATTCATTGGACGAATCCGAAAGGGGTAGAGGATGAACATGATCTGGAGCACGGTTATCGAGGCAGGGGGCAAATGGTCGGGACGGATCAGCCGCGGGAAGCTGATTCGCTTCACGGCGACGGAGGCCGGCGCCAATCTGGCGCTGATGCTCTACAATGCGGACGATCTGACGGAGCGCTACAACATGCCGGACACGCTGAAGGCGCAATATACGGCGCATTTGACGGCGGGGCATACGCTGATGAGCGACAACGGGCGCGTGCTGGCTGGCATCGTCCAGGACGATCTGGGCTGGCACGATACGATCAGCGGCTATACGACGAGAGCGCAGACCGACGCGAAATACGGTAAGACGACGTACCAGCAGCTTCGCAACGAGTGGCTGCGCAGCGGGCAGGAGAACTTCGCGGTCGAGCTGACGCGCAGCGGTCTGGGACTGCGGGATATGATGCCGGTCGTGAACTTGTTCTCGAAGGTGTACTGCGACGACGATGGCGCGATGCGGCATGTCCCGGATCATTGTCCGGCCGGCGCTTCCGTCACGCTGCGCGCCGACATGGACGTACTGGCGGTGCTGTCCAACACGCCGAACCCGCTCGATGCGCGGACGCGATATCCATCGGTGCCGGTGAAGATAGAAGTGCTGGAAGCCGAACCGATGCGGGATGACGATATTTGCCTGAATCATCGGGACGAGAACCGCCGCGCTTACGAGAATACATGGAGCTATTACGCGTTGATCAAATAGACCGATCAGGAGGGGACGACAATGGGAGCGTTCAACCGAGTTGAAAGCCATCGCAAGCCGGAGCAAGCCATTTACGAAGAGACGGTATTGGCCGGAGACGGATGGATGCGCGATCTGGAGCCGGGTCAGGTGCTGCGGATCGTGGATGTAGAAGGCAACCAAGCCGCGGATACGCTGTTCTACGACGCGGATCATCCGGAAGACCATTACGCGGCGGCCGCGACGATCGCGCGCCAAGGCAATATTTATTTGACGGCCGGCTCGGTGCTGATCGCGGAATCGGGCAAGGAGCTGGTGGAGATCGTCGCCGATACGTGCGGGCGGCACGATACGCTGGGCGGTTCATGCTCGGCGCAAAGCAACACCGTCCGGTACGCGCACGAGAAGCTGCATATGCACAACTGCCGGGATACCTTCATGCTTCAGCTGGCGAAGCGGGGCGGCGAATACGGGAAGCGGGACTTGTCGCCGAACGTTAATTTCTTCATGAACGTGCCGGTGACGCCGCAGGGCGGACTGAAGTTCGACGACGGCGTATCGTCGCCGGGCGCTTACGTGGAGCTGCAAGCCCGCTGCAGGACGACGGTGTTGATCAGCAACTGCCCGCAGCTCAACAATCCTTGCAACGCGTATAATCCGACGCCGATTCAAGTGCTCATCTGGGAACGTTAACCATCACCGCAGGGGAAGAGGAGAGGAATGCCATGTTTACAAAAGTACTGATTGCCAACCGGGGCGCGATCGCCGTCCGCATCGAACGAACGCTGCGCAAGCTCGGAATCTCGTCCGTTGCCGTCTATACGAAAGCCGACCAAGATAGCCTTCACGTGGATTTAGCCGACGAAGCGGTCCTCCTCGGCGACGGACCGGCCAAAGAAAGCTACTTGAACGCGGAGCTTATTCTTCAAATCGCGAAAGAGCGCGGCGCGCAGGCGATTCATCCCGGCTACGGCTTCCTGAGCGAGAACGCGGAGTTCGCCCGGGCGTGCCGGGACAGCGGGATCGCGTTCATCGGCCCTTCCCCCGAGCAGATGGAGGCGTTCGGCTTGAAGCATTCGGCCCGGGAGCTGGCCATGCGAGCGCAGGTGCCGCTGCTGCCGGGGACGCCGCTCATTACGGAGCTGGAAGACGCGATCTCGGAAGCGGCCGCCATCGGTTATCCGGTCATCCTGAAGAGCACGGCGGGCGGCGGGGGCATCGGCATGCGGGTGTGCGCGGACGAAGCCGCGCTGCGCGCCGCTTTCGACAACGTGCGTCATTTGGCGGAGACGAACTTCAAGAACGGCGGCTTATTCCTGGAGAAATACATCGGCAAGGCGCGGCACGTCGAAGTGCAAATTTTCGGCAACCGCTTCGGCGAGGTCGTTGCGCTCGGCGAGCGCGACTGTTCCGTGCAGCGCCGCAATCAGAAGGTCGTCGAGGAAAGCCCGGCGCCGGATTTCCCGCAGGAGGTGCGGGAGCGGATGCTGGCGAGCGCGAGACGGCTTGCCGCCGAAGCGGGCTACCGGAGCGCGGGCACGGTCGAATACCTCTACGATCCGGCCAGCCGCGAGTTTTATTTCCTCGAAGTGAACACGCGCCTTCAAGTCGAGCATGGCGTGACCGAAGAGGTGCTCGGCATCGATCTGGTCGAATGGATGGTGCGCGAAGCGGCGGATGAGCTGCGGGATCTGGAGTCGCTGGTTCCAGCCGCAAGCGGACACAGCATTCAAGCGCGCGTCTACGCCGAGGATTGCCTGCAGCAGTTCCGCCCGAGCGCGGGCCAGCTCGATCGCGTGCAGCTGTCCGGCTTGTCGCGGAACGAGACGTGGGTGCGGGACGGCATCCAGGTGACAACGCTGTATGATCCGATGCTCGCCAAGATCATTGTCCATGGGCAAGACCGGTTGGACGCGATCGAGAAATTGAAGCAGGCGCTTGCGGAGACGCGGTTCTACGGGGTGACGACAAACCTGCAATACGTGCAGGCGCTGCTCTCCGAACCGGGCTTCCGGAACGGGGACGTGTTCACGCAGCTGCTGAACGATTTCGCGCCGGCCGAGCATGCGATCGAGGTATTAGACGGCGGTGTGCAGACGACCGTACAAGACTGGCCCGGCCGCGTCGGATATTGGGATGTCGGCGTTCCGCCATGCGGTCCGATGGATCCGCTCGCGTTCCGAACCGGCAATCGGCTGCTCGGCAACCCGTCGGAGGCAAGCGGACTCGAGCTGACGCTGCGCGGCGGATCCTACAAATTCCGCGACCGGATGTGGTTCTGCGTCACTGGCGCGGACATGAAGCCGACGCTGGACGAGGAGCCGGTCGCGATGTACGAACCGGTGCTGGCCGAACAAGGACAGGTGCTCGCCTTCGGCGAAGCGAAGGAAGGCTTGCGCGCGTATCTGCTCGTCTCCGGCGGGTTCGACATGCCGCATACGCTCGGCAGCGCGTCGACGTTCACGCTCGGCGGCTTCGGCGGTCACGGCGGACGCGCGCTGCGTCCCGGGGATGTGCTCGGCGTCCGCGCGGGAGCGGCGGGGGAGCCGGCCGCTGCGTCCGGTCTTGCCGTGGCGAGCCGGCCGGCCATTGCGAAAGAATGGACGATCGGCGTCATCCCGGGTCCGCATTGCACGGGCGAATTTCTGAAGCCGGAATACTTGGAACAGCTGGCCGCCACCAGCTTCGAGGTACACTTCAACAGCTCGCGGACCGGCGTGAGGCTGATGGGCCCGGCGCCGCTGTGGGCGCGGGAGGATGGCGGCGAAGCCGGCTTGCATCCGTCCAATATCCACGACAACGCGTATGCGGTCGGCACGCTTGATTTGACCGGCGACATGCCGATCCTGCTCGGTCCGGACGGACCAAGTCTCGGCGGCTTCGTCTGTCCGGTGACGACGGCTTCGGCGGAATTCTGGAAGCTCGGCCAGCTGCATCCGGGCGATGCGGTCCGCTTCCGGCTCCTGACGCTGGAGCAAGCGGAAGCGCTGAGAAGCGAGCAGGAGAATTACCTTGCGTCGATCGGGCAAGCCGGCGTCGAGGAACAAGCAGTCGCGGGGCTGCCGGAACAGGCGGCCGGGATCACCCCGGATTATCCGGTACTGCACCGCGAATCAGACGGTCGCAACTTCCCGATCACGATCCGATGCAGCGGGGACGAGAATTTGCTCGTCGAGTACGGCTCGCTCGAGCTCGATCTGCTTCTCCGATTCCAAGTGCATGCTTTAATTGAAGCTATCCGGGAGCAGGGGACGATTCCCGTTCAGGATTTGACGCCGGGCGTGCGTTCCGTGCAGGTGCACCTCGACCCGACACGGATCACGGTGAAGCAAGCCGCCAAGCTGCTGCTCGAGCTGGACGCCAGCCTGCCGCCGCTGACCTCGATCCGGGTGCCGTCGCGCATCGTCCGGCTGCCGCTGTCGTGGGATGACCCGGCGACGCAGCTGGCGATCGACCGTTACCAGCAGAACGTCCGTCCCGACGCGCCGTGGTGCCCGAGCAACTTGGAGTTTATCCGCCGCGTGAACGGGCTCGACAGCATCGACGACGTGCAGCGGATCGTGTTCGACGCGAGCTACCTCGTGCTCGGTCTCGGCGACGTCTATCTGGGCGCGCCGCTGGCGACGCCGATCGATCCTCGCCATCGCTTGGTGACGACCAAATACAATCCGGCGCGGACGTGGACGCCGGAGAACGCGGTCGGCATCGGCGGCGCCTACATGTGCGTCTACGGCATGGAAGGGCCGGGCGGCTATCAATTCGTCGGGCGCACCATCCAGATGTGGAACAAGCTGCGGACAACGAATAGCTTCGCGTCCGGCAAGCCTTGGCTGCTCCGCTTCTTCGACCAGATTCAGTTCTATCCGGTGAGCGCCGAGGAGCTGCTCGTCCTCCGCGAGGATTTCCTGCGCGGACGCTACGAGGCCGACATTACGGAGACGACGTTCGATTTGGGCGAATACTTGCAATTCCTCTCCTCGATCGAGGACAGCGCGGATGCGTTCCGTGCGAAGCAGCAGCAAGCGTTCCGCGAGGAGCGGGATAATTGGAAGGCAATGGGGCTCGCGGAATACGTATCGGAGCAAGAAGCGGGCAAATCCGAGAGCGTCGAGGAGCTGCCGGAAGACGTCGACGCCATCAACTGCTCGATGCCGGGCAGCATGTGGAAGGTGCTCGTCGCGCCAGGCGATCGCGTGAAGAAGGGCGACACGCTCGTCATCGTGGAATCGATGAAGATGGAATTCTCGCAGAACGCGCCGTTCGACGGCATCATTCATTCCGTACACGTGAAGCCCGGCGATTCGGTGCATGCCGGTCAGTTGATCGTCGGCATCGCGAAATCCGCGGAGAAGGAGCTGGCAACCGTATGAGTATGTTAACCCTGCCTATGGAGCTAACGATCGCCTCGCTGAAAGAACGCTATGCGACCGGCGCGCTCACGCCAGCCGATGTCGTGGCCGAGATCATCCGCCGCTCGCAGTCCGACGCGGAGATGAACATCTGGATCACGCCGCCGGATCTCGCCTGGATTCAACCTTACCTGGACCGCCTGGAAGGCATGGACCGCGAGCAAGCGCCGCTGTGGGGCATTCCGTTCGCGGTGAAGGATAATATCGATCTTGCGGGGGTGCCGACCACCTCGGGCTGTCCGGACTTCGCCTATGTTCCGGCAGCGCACGCCGCCGTCGTGACGCGGCTGATCGAAGCTGGCGCGATTCCGGTGGGCAAGACGAATCTCGATCAGTTCGCCACCGGACTCGTCGGGACGCGCAGCCCCTACGGCGAGACCCATAACGCACTGCGTCCGGAGCTGATCAGCGGCGGCTCCAGCTCGGGCTCCGCCGTCGCCGTCGCCCGCGGGCAAGCGGTCTTCGCGCTCGGCACCGACACGGCCGGCTCGGGCAGAGTGCCTGCCGCGCTGCACGGGCTTGTCGGTTGGAAGCCGAGCCTCGGGGCATGGCCGGTCAGCGGACTCGTGCCCGCGTGCGAAAGCTTGGACTGCATCACCGTCTTCGCCCATGGGCTGGACGACGTGCTGCAGGTCGATCAGGTCGTTCGCGGCCTAGATCGCGACGATCCGTGGTCGAGGGAAGTTCCTTTCAAGACGAGCGGCAGCCGCAGACTCCCTTCGACGATCTATTTGCCGAAGGGGCCGCTTGAATTTTTCGGTCCGTACGCCGATGAATACCGGGCGCAATGGGATCGGACGCGGCAGCGGCTGCAGCAGCTGGATATCCCCGTCGCCTATATCGATACGGATCTATTCGCCGAAGCGGCCGCGCTATTATATGAAGGGCCTTGGGTCGCCGAACGGTGGGCGGCGCTCGGGGCGTTCGTCGAATCGCATCCGGGAAGCACCTTCCCGGTGACGGAGCAGATCCTTCGCTCGGGCGAAAATCCGATCCATCATGCATCATCCTTGTTCCAGGCGCAGCATCGGCTGCAGGACTATAAGAGAAGGGCGCGCCAGCTGCTGGAAGACGGCGTGCTCGTCATGCCGACGGCCGGGGGCACGTGGACGCGCGAGCAGGTCCGCGAGGAACCAGTCGCAGCCAATCGCGCCATGGGCTTATACACGAACCATTGCAATTTGCTCGACCTGTGCGCGGTCGCCGTTCCGGCCGGAGAAGCGGCCGCCGATGTGCCTTTCGGGATCACGTTGTTCGCGTTGAGCGGTCAAGAAGAAGTGCTCGTCGCGCTGGCGGAGCGGCACGAACGGCGGGAAGCCGAGCCGATGACGCTCGTCGCCGTATGCGGCTTGCACATGAGAGGGCTTCCGCTCGAGCCGCAGATGCTGGCGCATGGCGCACGTTTCGTCCGCGAAGCGCTGACCGCGCCGACATATTGCCTGGCGAAGCTGCCGACACAGCCGGCCAAACCGGGCTTAATCAAGCAAGGCTTCGGCGGCGCGGCCATCACGCTCGAGGTATGGGAGATGCCGCTGTCCCGATTCGGCGCCTTCGCGGCCGCTATTCCGGCACCGCTCGGCATCGGCAAGGTAGAACTCGAGGACGGCACCGAGGTGCCCGGTTTTATTTGCGAAGGCTACGCCGGGCAAGAAGCGGAGGATATCACGTCGTTCGGGGGCTGGAGAGCGGCGATTGCAGCGACCCTTCGGATGTCGTAACAGCGAATTGGCCGCGGTCCGATTTCGGGTTTGGTTTGGACGAAGCAACAGCAAAGGGATGTCCCGTCATCTTCGATGGCTACAAGGACATCCCTTTGCTATTTCCGGGTCATGAGCTTGTCCGGTCATCCGCAGCGTTCCGGTCTGTTACCGTAGGGAATTCTACGCTGAACACCGTGCCATCCGCGCTGGTCTGCACGGTTATAGCGGCATGATGTCGTTTGGCAATATCGTAACAAATGGCTAGTCCTATGCCGGTCCCGTTGGGCTTTGTGGTCACGAACGGCGTCCCGAGCCGCGAAGTGATTTCTTCCGGAATGCCCGATCCTTCGTCGGTCACCCGAAAGCCGACAGCAGCCGGTGTCATGAAGGTCTCGACGGCGACCGTGCCGCCGACGGGCGTCGCTTCAATCGCGTTGCGGACTAGATTCAGGAGCAATTGCTTGATTTCCTTCTCATCCATCTGGATATCGGGTATGTTCACGAGTCTAAGCGATAAATGTTTCCGTGTGAGAAAGGCATCGTTATCTAACAGAGGCGAAAGCTGAGCGATTACCTTCGCGAGATTGCCGTCTTCCAGTTTACGCGCGTGAAATCTCGTCAGGGACAGATAGTCGGATATGATCTCGTTCGCCCGTTCGAGCTCGTCCAGCAGCATGCCGAATAGTTCGCGGTCTTGGTGATAGCCTTTTTTCAGCCGCATTAATTGCAGGAAGCCTTTGACGGTCGTCAAGGGGTTGCGCACTTCATGGCTTATGCCGGCGGCCAATTGGGACACGTGTTCCAGCCGGTCCAACCGCTCAAGCTCGACCCGAAGCAGGTTTTGTTCGATGCGGCTGCGGCGTTCCTCCATGATCAGCTCGGTAATCTCCTCGGATATCGAGACGGCACCGATCACCGCCCCCGCGGGATCGAGGATCGGTTTGCTGTTCCACACCGCGATTTTTCGCGTGCCGTCCGGCCATTCCAGCTCGACGATTTGTTTATTTGCTTTCCGCTCGGCAATCGCCTTTTGCAAGGAGAGCTCCTCCGGTGGAATTTCCTTTCCGTGCAAGTCGTATGTCCTGACCGGAGGCGGCGCATCGGCCGTCATCGAGAAATTAGCGCCTTCGTCCACGCGGAGGAACGCCGACGCGGCGTGATTGTGCAAAATGGTTTTGCAGCTGGAGTCGACGGCGACCGACACGCCGCTGGGCAGCGCGAACAGCTCGGACATGAAAGACGCCAGAGATTGTTCGTGCAGGATGATTGGTTTGGAAGAGATATCGTTCATCGTCACTTGCCTTTCCTAAAAAATAAAAAGCCAAAATAGAAGCTGAAAGCTTCTACTTTGGCTTATGTAGCAGCGCAATCTTGGATCGATTGTCTGAAGCATCTTCCAAATGGCGATATGGAGAATTTTGTGTTCCAATAATTGTGAATAGACGTGCATTGTAGATATTGGCTTCCATCCAATAATCCTTCCTCATCGTACTCGACAATCCGAACAAATTCAAGACCTTTGGATAATTGAAGCTCTGGTTATTCAACCATGCGAATGGATATGATTAACACAGGTTGAGTCGACGTTAATCGGCGGACGCAAGAAGGAGGTCGAGCAAGCTTGATGCAGGAGAAAGACGCACAGCTGCGCTTAATGGAAATCAGTACATGGGTTAGCAAGATGCTGAGGAAAAATTTCGGCCGTGGACCGGAAACTTGTCAAGCCTTCCTCCGCCACCCTTATTTAACGGTAACGATACGCGGCTTCTTGTCGCCCATGGAAGTGATTTTACTGGAAAACGGTCACCTCGACAGCATTGAATCTTCGCGCCGCATCGTCATGAACAGCGTGCTGAATCAGCTGAAAGGCGTGCTCGAGGTTGAATTTGACCAAGATGTCCTGCACTTTTATCATGATTGGAATTTCGAGCGCAATACCGGCATGATCATCGCGGTATTCGAGGGTAGTGCGGCGGAGGACGACAATGCGGCAGACCCCTTCCCGGAACGCGAAGCATTGACCGCGGAAGCGGCCCGAATCAGCCTGTTGGTAGAGAAAACGCCCGAACGAACGGAAGCGTACCGGATCACGCCGAAGTTATATTTGGTCAAACGAACCGGCATTCTCGTGCCCATTGAAAAGGCGTTGATCGCCAAAGGCTATCAGCAAGCGCTGCTCGTGACGAAAGACGAACTGGAGATTTCTTATTTTCGGCGGGAAGGGCGGTTCGAGGAAATCTTCCGTCAGAGCGTCGCGGAATTGTTCGTGGATTGGAATTTCGCCGAAGACAACAGTTTATTAGGCATCGTGTTGGCGTGAAGCCTGGCACGCGGCTTATCTTGTTAACCGGAAATTCAATAAGCCGGATGGAACTTTTTCATACAGGCTGCGTTATACTCCTAATTAGCGCACATTAATCGCTAGGGGAGAGATGGTATGTTTTTCTGGTTTATTGTGTTCACGATCGCCTCACTGCTGCTGACGCCGACCTTATGGATGAGGCGCCTCTATGGCTGGCAGGCCGTCAAGCTGGTGCTGGCCTTCGTGTACGGCGGCATCATCGTCGGGTATTTATGGCTCATGGATCAAACGGTGAGCGCGGTCGTCATGCAGCTGACGTTCGTCTATCCGATCATCTTGACGATCGATCTGCTGATGTTGATGGCGGGCGGCCAGGCGCGTGCTGGCAAGAAAGGCGTGAAAGAAGCAGGCAACGGCGTCGGTCAGTGGGCATTGATCGGGTATAGCGTCGCGGGTATTCTGTTCGCCGGCTGGATCGTCCTCGCCCTGATCTATCCGTTGTTCGTGAAGGACGACCTGTACAAGATCGTGCAGGCGAAGGAAACCGCGGACAAAATCGCGGCCACCGACATACAGCATATTCCGACCGTGCCGAAGGAAACGGCGGGCTACGTGGCGGATAAGCTTATCGGCGGCATTCCCAAAGCATCGTACTATCAGCTCGGCGAGCTGACCCGGCAGAAGATCGGCGACGAAGAGTTCTGGCTCGCTCCGATCGAATACAAAGGCCTGTTCGAGTCGTGGAATGCCAAATCGCTGCCGGGCTTCATTAAAGTAAGCGCGGAGGACAAAGACCGGCCGGCGGTGTTCGTCGACCGGGACAGCTTCACGTATTCGCCATCGGCATTCTTCGGCGATGATCTGATGCGGAAGGTGCGCAGCCAATATCCGAGAGATATCCTGCGCTTCGCCGGTTTCGAGCCGGATGAGAACGAGAAGCCGTACTGGATCGTATCCTACGGCCATTACAACAATTTCCGCAGCGGCTTCGAGCTCGACGGCGCGATTATCGTGGATGCCAAGACGGGCGCGATGACCAAGTACGGCCTAAGCGAGCTGCCGGATTTCGTGGATTTCGCGGTCCCGGCTAGCGTAGCGTTCGACTACAACCAGTGGCACGCGAAATATAAGCACGGCTGGTGGAATACGCTGTTCGGCAAGAAGGACATCTATGAGGTGACCGAGTGGGATACGGGCGAAGAAGTGATCGGCCTGTTCGGCCCGGATAACCAGATGTACTGGTTCACCGATCATACGACGCGCGGCACGAACTCCATGGTCGGCTATACGCTGATGAACGGCCGCACGGGCGAATACACGTATTACACCGGCACGAAGGGAATGTCGGACGGCAAGGCCGCGATCGAAGCGGTGAACAACACGTTTTTGAAGGATGCGTGGACGGGCACAAACTCGATTCTGTACAACATCTACGGCGAGGAAGCCTGGTACATCCCGGTCATCGATACGAAGGGCGTCCTTCGCAAAATCGCGATCGTGAACGCGCGCAATACGCAGATCGTGGCCTACGGCGATTCCAAGCAGAATGCCTTCAACAGCTACAAGGTGCGCATGGCCGCAAGCAAGAACAGCTCGAACGTGGCGCCGACCGATGCCGCGAACAAGAAGGAGATTACCGGCAAAGTGCTTCGTCTGGGCGAGATGACCGTCGAGAATATCACGCTGATCCAAATTTTGCTCGAAGGCAGCGACAAGGTATACATGGCCAACCCGCAGGCGATCATCTATGCGCCTTTCCTGAAGGAAGGCGACACGGTACGCTTGACGTATACGGATACGGAAGAGCAGATCGTATCCATCGATCAGCTGTACAACGTGACGCTCGGCAAATAACCAGCCAACAAACGCAAGGGGGTTTCCCTTTTGGTCATCTTGCATGACGAAAAGGGAGCCCCTTCTTGTATTTTCGGCGAGAAGCCCCCGCGCCTATCGTACATGAAGACAGAGAGAAGCGTTGATAGAGCCCTTAATAGAAGCCAGGCTCTCATGGCGACCTGGATTGGCATATATTCACGGTTTCTTTACCTATTAGTCTAGTAACAGCAACGATTCCCTCGCATAGAATGCGACATAAGAAGGAGGGATGATGCTTTGAAAGACAGCAGTTATATCGGCAGCAAATGGAAAAAGACAGTGGTCATTGAGAAGGAACCGCGGCTGGCGCCTTTTATCCCGGACACCGTCAGAATGAACGAGCTCAGCTTGCGTTCCATGCTGGATCAATATGGGATGGTGTACGTCAAGCCGGTGCACGGGACATATGGCAACGGCGTGATGCGCGCGGAGAGAAGACGGTATGGGTACGCGTATCAGTTAGGCGAGAAAATGAGCGAGCACGATTCCTTAAAGTCCTTGTACGCGTCCATTCTAAAGGATACCGGCGGGAAGAAATATTTGGTCCAACGCGGCATTCATCTGCTCCTTCATAAAGGACGGAAGTTCGATCTTCGGGTCATGGCCCAATTATCGCCGCAAGGACAATGGGAGACGACGGGCGTAATCGGAAGGGTGGCAGCGGAAGGGAAAATCGTGACGAATTACCATAGCGGCGGCGAGCTCGTCCCCGCCGAACGGCTGCTGGAGCCATACACGGATCAGGTCCGCGAGAAGTTGGCGCAGCTGGCGGAATTAGGCGTGATTACCGGGCAAACCCTACAGCGCAGGTTCCCGGATGTGTACAAAATCGGGTTGGATATCGCGATGGAGTCGAATTTAAAGCCCTGGATCCTGGAAGTGAACACAAGGCCGGATCCGTATATTTTCAGGAAGCATCCCAATCCGAAGGTGTTTCGCAAGATTCGCAAGTACGAACGGGCATATACCTCCAAGAAGCTATAATGGGAAAGCTCCTTTGTTCGCAGAGGAGCTGCCCGCATGCGCCTCGAAGATCCGGCCGTTCCATTCGCCTTTTTCTATTTGCGCGCATTCTCGCTATAATGGAAGGAACGCGCAAGAGAAAGGACTGACAGCATCATGAACGTTATTGTCGTCGGAGCGGGAATCGCCGGCGCATCGACCGCCTACCGGTTAGCGAAGCTGGGCGCAGAGGTTCTCGTCATCGATCGGCGGGATGTCGGACAGGCGACGGACGCGGCGGCCGGCATTATATGTCCCTGGTTATCCCAGAGGCGCAATCAAGCGTGGTACCGGCTGGCGAAAGCCGGCGCGCGGTATTACCCCGTCTTAATCGGGGAGTTGGAACGCGAGGGCGAAACCGCAACCGGCTATGCGCAGGTCGGGGCGCTCAGCATACATGCCGATTCGGACAAGCTCGGCCAAATGGAAGAACGTGCCGCTTCGCGCAAGGCAGACGCGCCGGAGATCGGCACGATAACCCGACTGGACGAGCTTCAGACCCGCGAACGCTTCCCGCTGCTCGCGGAAACGTATGCTTCCGTTCATATTAGCGGAGCTGCCCGCGTGGACGGACGCGAGCTGCGCGATGCGCTGCTGCGCTCCGCGCAAAGGAACGGGGCGAAGTTCATCTATGGCGACGCGAAGCTGGAACATCAAGCGGGCCGCATAACCGGCGTTACGGTGGGAACGACTGTACATACGGCAGATAAGGTCATCGTGTGCGCGGGCGCATGGGCAGGCGAGCTGATGCGGCCGTTAGGCTTGGATTTTCAAGTCAGGCACCAGAAAGCGCAAATCATGCACCTGCAGGTTGCGGACGACGAGCGCAAGACGGGCAGTTGGCCGGTCGTCATGCCGCCAACCGATCAATACATGCTCGCCTTTGACCAGGGGCGGATCGTCATCGGAGCCACGCACGAGAATGACGCGGCGGGCTATGATACGCGCATCACGCCTGGCGGCATGCACGAGATTTTGAGCAAAGGATTGCCCCTTGCGCCAGCGCTATCGCAGAGCACCCTCCAAGAGATTCGAGTGGGCTTCCGGCCGTTCGCCGCGGATTTCCTGCCGGTCATTGGCAGCGTTCCGGGCTGGGAGGGACTTCTGGTCGTCAATGGGCTGGGCGCGTCCGGCTTGACGATGGGCCCTTATATCGGCAGCCAGCTGGCGAAGCTCGCGCTCGGGCATGAGACGGAGATCGATCTCGCGGATTACGACCCGAGCAAGGCGATCACAACGACGAACGAAGGGGCAACCGATGGAGAACCTGAACCGAATTAATATCTTCCGCTATTTTAAATATTTCGCGATCCCGATCTTGGTCGTCTTGGTTGGCGGCACGTTCTTCCTGCAGTCGAAGACGAACCAGACGAAGAAGGCCATCGACGCCCAATTCGCCGGCTGTACGGACGTCTCCATCGTAGGCGCGCCGGCGAATCCGTCGATCGTCAGCGCTTGCGGCAGCACGTACACGGTTGAGCTATCAGACCGTTGGAACCCGTTCAGGCAGGTGAGCGTGAAGGAAAGCGTCGAGCAAAGCATCGCCCCATAAGGAGACGAGCCGGGAAGAGCCGATCTTAAACCCTATGGCAGGAAAGCCAACCGTGCGTGTGGAAATTTACGGTAGCCGACATGGAGAGCCATGGTGCAGGCGCAGCAACGCATGTGGAGGAGGATCGCCGAATGGGGTATTTGGAAGCTGCCACGGAAACGTTATTCACGTATTTTCCGAAGCTGACGCGCAAGGACGATTTCGACGCGTTCTGGGAAGAGACGATACAAGCCGCACGGGCGGTGCCGCTTCGCCCCGTCGTGAGCGAAGTGTCATATCCGGTCAAGCACGCGCGCGTCTACGATCTGCAATATAATGGAATGGACGAAACGCCGATTCACGGCTGGTATATCGTGCCGACGTTCTTGAATAAGCCGCAATATCCGTGCTTGATCCATTATCATGGATTCTCGGGCAGCCGCGGAGAGCCCTCCGAACTGATGCATTGGGTCATGATGGGCTTCGCGGTCGTGTCCGTCGATTGCCGCGATCAAGGCGGCAAGACCGGCAGCCGCGCGGCGACGACGAGCGGCTTCTCCCTGAACGTGGCAAGCCGGGGCATCCACGACAAATCGGAATATTATTACCGGTACGTATACATGGACTGCATGAAGGCGATCGATTTCGCCTGCTCGCGGGACGAGGTGGACGCCTCGCGAATCGTCGTGGAGGGCGCGAGCCAAGGCGGCGCGCTGGCGATGGCGATGGCGGCGCTGGACGACCGGCCGCAGGTCGCGCTCGCGGACGTGCCGAGCAACAGCAATCTCGCGCGGCGCGTGGAAGGGCTGCACGGCGCGTTCGCCAGCGCCGCGGAATACATCAAGCGCCATCCCGAGCAGCTCGATCTCGTTCTCGACCAGCTCAGTTATTTCGATACGATGAATATGGCGGATCGAATCACCTGCCGCGTCCTCGCCTCCGTTGCGCTGAAGGACGAGATTTGTCCGCCGGAGATGTATTTTGCCACGTACAACCGCATTCCCGGCGAGAAGGAAATCCGCATCTACCCCTTTAACGGCCATGAGGGCGGCGGCGCGTTCCAGACCGAGGAGAAGCTACGCTTCCTCGAGAAGTGGTGCGGGGATTGGTTTGCGTAACGGGCTTCCTTCGCCGGTCGAAGCCGAACGTCATCGAGCGTGTCACCTAATGACATAACCGGTGACCGGGCGTCACTTCCGCGGCGCGGCGGCATGATGTACGATCGAACCAAGACATCATGCCGGATGAAGGGGGCGAATGGAATGAAAGCGAATGTTTGGCAGAAGGAAGGCGTTCGGCGCACGGCGCTGGCGTTGTTCGCGGCGGTTATGGCAGCCGTCGCCATCGTAGCGGCAGCCGGTCACAGCTACCAGGGCGATCAAGCTATCCCAGAGCATGGCGGTATCGGCACGCAGCAGTTGCGAGCGAATGACGAAGGCGTTCAAGAGGCGCGCCGGCTTATTGTGTATCAAACGACTAGCGCCGCATAAGCATAACGGAATAAGCAGCACCGCCATCAATCCGCCCCTCGTGGCGGATTGTTTGTTTTCGCCTGCAGTCGCATTTCCACTCCAGTCTTGCACTTCACCGATTGTGCATGGAGAAATCGACTAATTTACGCGGTATTATCACCATGTCCGGCTATGCTATAGTTGTCGCATTCAAGCCGATATTGGACAGAGGACGTGAAACCGATGATTGCTACGATTAACCTGGACGGCGTATGGGAGTTTCAATTGGACGGGGAGAAACAAGGCCGCCGGCTGCCGATGAACGATACCATCGCGTTGCCGGGCACGACTTCGTTGGCCAGAAAAGGAGAGCCGAACGAAGCCGCGCATGCCGACTGTCTGACCGACGAATATGCATTTGAAGGTTGGGCGTGGTATGCGCGAGAGTTCGAGGTCCCGGCCGAATTAGCGCATGCGAGCGCGATGCTTTACCTCGAGCGTACCCGCGTCACGACCGTATGGATCGACGGCCAAGAGCTTGGCTCGCAGAATAGCCTGTGCGCGCCGCATGTCTATTCATTGACGAACCGTCTGACGCCGGGCGCGCATACGATCACGATTCGGGTAGATAACACGGATTATCCCACCAAGGGCGGGCATATGACGTCACGCGATACGCAGACGAACTGGAACGGCATTACGGGCCGGATCGAGCTGCAATTTCTTGGTGAAGCGCATGTGGAAGACATCGCGACCTACCCGAACGTCGAGAGCAGGACGGTGACCGTCAAAGGCAGACTGATCGGCGCCAAGGAAGCGCAGCTGACCGTGTCGGCGGTAAGCTTCAATGCTGCGCGCGAGCATGCGCCGGAAGCCCGCGCATATGCGATTAAAGCCGGGGAATTCGAGCTTGCGTACCCGCTCGGGGAGGAGGCGCTGCTCTGGAGCGAGTGGGAGCCGAATCTGTATAAGCTGCGGCTTGAGGTGACGCAAGGGGATTCGACGGCGGATATTCACGAAGAGACGTTCGGTCTGCGCGAATTCAAGGCGGAAGGCGGCGCGTTCACGATCAACGGCGCGAAGACGTTCCTGCGCGGCAAGCATGACGGCCTTATCTTCCCGCTGACGGGGTTTGCCCCGACGTCGGTCGAGGAATGGCTGCGCGTGCTCGAGATCGCCAAATCCTACGGCATCAATCATTACCGGTTCCATACCTGCTGTCCGCCCGAAGCGGCCTTCGAAGCCGCGGATCGCCTTGGCATCTATATGGAACCGGAGCTGCCGTTCTGGGGCACGGTGACCGACGAGACGTACGACAACCACAATGAGGCGGAGCAGCGCTATTTGATCGAAGAAGGCTATCGCATGCTGAGGGCGTTCGGCAACCATCCGTCGTTCGTCATGATGTCGCTCGGCAACGAGCTGTGGGGAAGCAAGGAACGGATCGACGGCATCCTGAAGGATTACAAGGCGTTCGATAGCCGTCCACTGTATACGCAGGGCTCCAACAACTTCCAATGGGTCCCGGTCATCCTCGAGCACGAAGACTTCTTCTGCGGCGTGCGCTTCTCGAAGGAACGGCTGTTCCGGGGCTCGTACGCGATGTGCGATGCGCCGCAGGGCCATGTGCAGACGGGGCCGCAAGGCACGATGATCGATTATGATGATCAAATCATACCTCCGTCTCAGCCGGACAGCTCGGCTGCCGACGGGCATACGGGCGGCGGCGAGATTCAAATTCAATACGGCACCGAAGCGAAGACCGTGCAAGCGGATGCCGCCGAAGGCGTCATCGTCCCGCAGGTTCCGGTCATCTCGCACGAGATCGGACAGTATCAGACGTATCCGGATTTTAACGAGATCGCGAAGTATACGGGACCGCTCAAGGCGCGAAATTTCGAGCTGTTTCGGCAGCGGCTGGCGGACAAGGGACTGGACCATCTCGCCGAGCAATTCCATGCGCATTCCGGTCGCGTCGCGGTCGAAGCGTACAAGGAAGAGCTCGAGGCGGCGTTCCGCACGAAGCATCTGGCCGGCTTCCAGCTGCTAGACCTGCAGGATTTCAGCGGACAGGGGACGGCGCTCGTCGGCGTGCTGGACGCGTTCATGGATTCGAAAGGGCTCATCTCCCCGGAGGAGTGGCGGACGTTCTGCTCGGATGCCGTGCTGCTTGCGCGATTCGCCACGTACAATTACGCGGCGGGCGAGCGTTTCGAAGCCGCGCTGCAGCTCCGCTATATGAGGCCCGAGCCGCTGCAAGGATTTACGCTGAGCTGGGAGCTAACTGCGGACGGCGAGCGTCTCGCGGCGGGCGAAGCGGTCGCATCGGCGGGGGGAGCGGGCGACTTCGTCGAGATCGGCCGCATCGGGTTCGATATGCCGGATGTGCCGATGATGACGAGGACGACGCTGTCTATGCGCATCGAAGGAACGGATATCCGAAAGTCGTACGACCTATGGATCTATCCGAGCGGCGTCGCGGTCGACAAGAGCGGCGTGAAGGTGTTCGAGGATTTGACCGACGAAGCAGCCGCGCTGCTCGAGCAGGGCGGGCGCATCGTGGTGATCCCCGATCCGAATCGGCTGACGAACGCGATCGAAGGGACGTATTGCGTCGACTTCTGGTGTTACCCGATGTTCCGTTCGATCTCGGAGAGTATGAACAAGCCGGTCCCGGTCGGCACGATGGGCCTGCTGATCGATCATGAACATCCGGCGTTCGGGCATTTCGCGAGCGAACCGCATGCCACCGAGCCGTGGCGTCGCATCGTGTCGCATTCGCGGTCGATCATACTCGACGGCACAGACAAGGAGCTGCAGCCGATCGTGCAGACGATCGACAACTTCGAGCGCAACCATAAGCTCGGGATGATGTTCGAATGCAAAGTCGGGGCAGGCAGCCTGCTCGTCTGCGCGGTAGATGCCATGCTCGCGGGCGAGTCGACGGAAGGCCGTCAGTTCCTTCACAGCTTGTTCGAGTACGCAAAGTCGGAGGCATTCCGGCCTAGGGCAGAGCTGGAATTGGCTAAAGTAAGGGAATTGATTCGATAAACGAGCACGCTTGTCAGAATAGGCGACTGCAGCCGGGTAACGCCGGAAGCAGTCGCCTATTGTCGTGCAACTCGGTATATTCGAGGAGGACGCATTCGTCAAAATGCGACATGAGCGTGACGAATTTAACATTTTATGTCTGTGAAATTAGCTGAAAAGTCTCTTTTGACGAAGTGCCGTTTTCCATGAAAATGGTACATGTTGCTTAAGTACAAGTCACAGGAGGATGAACCATGAAGAAACGTTGGATGGCGGGTATGCTCGTCGCCGCAGGACTGCTCGTGCCTGCGACCGTGTGGGCGGCAGGCGCGCAGATCAAGGCTCAGCTGGCCCCGCAAATTATGATGCTGCTGGAGGGGAGGGCGATCGGAATGCCATCGGATGCCCCGATTACGTACAATGGCAAAACCTATGTGCCGCTCCGGCTCGTCAGCGAATCGCTCGGCTATGACGCCAAGTGGGACGGCAAGAATAATACGATTGCCATAACGGCGCCGGAAGAAGATTATCCGCTTATTAAGAACGATGCGGTCGAGATCTTGACGACGGAAGGCACGCATGAATTCATAACGTCGCTCAACAGCGAGTTCTTCCTTGGCGGCATTAATTTGGACTTCTCTTACACGCTGACCAAAGACGTCTCCCGCCCGCCGGTCATCGTGATGGAAACGCTCAATAAAAACCATACGGTGCTGGCGAGCGAGACCAAACTGCTGAGGACGAAAGCCGGCACGTACACCGACTTCGTCATCGGCGAGAAGAACCGCCTTCCTTATAGCGTCAAGATGGCGCGCGAAGACGTCATCAAGCAGATGGCCAAGGATTATTACTATCGCATTACGATCAAATAGCCGAGCGGTCCGAGACCGCGGCACCTGTTTTCCCGCTCGCCAAGTTCCCGTTCAGGGAACTTTTTTTGTTGGACAGCCGGCTATATGTCACACCTCGGCATGACGGCGATGACAAAAGTCATGACGCCGCGTAACTTCCGCGAGGCTGGCGGTTCCTCTATGATAAAACTAGAAAACTTGAAGAACTCGCATAAGGAGGAGGATCGCTATGTTGGCAAATTCGGTGAAAAATGACGCCATGCGTTGGGTCTGGCTGTTGCTGTTCGCGGCGCTCGCCGCTGTGCTGGTTGCATGGACGTTCGCGGCGCTTCAGCCGCCGGCTTTCGATGACGGCGTGGAAGTGGCGCGTAGAATCATCGTTTATCAAACCACAAGCGCGGCGTAATTCGGTCGGCTGCCGGATATCGCGGGTCAGCATGATGGTTCGCCCTTCGGATAGATCAGATTTTTCCTCGCAATACCGCCTCTCCTCGATCTTTCGGAAATCCGCTCATGCAGCGGATTTTTTTCTTTTCGCGGAATGCCTCAAGCGGCGCCTGCCAAAATAGCAATCCATGCCTATGAATACGACAAACGGTGCATATATCGAACGCGTCGAGTTGTGCTAGAGTAAGTGGTACGCAAGTGGAGAATTCAAAATGATTGCGCTTACACCAAGACGAGGAGGTAGCTTATGAAGCTGAAGCGGGATCTGGCGATACTGCTTCAACGGAACGATTTCTCGATGGCGTGCAAGACGGATCTCAAGCATCCGAAGCACTTCCATTCCCATCCGGGCTATGAATTGGTGTGGCTGCAGGACGGCGCGGCCCAATACATCTTCGAGGACAAAATCTATCCCATGGCCAAGGACTCGCTGCTCGTATTCAAAAGCTCGTCGCTGCACAAAGTCCACGTGCCCGAGGGACGAAAGTATGCACGGGTTGTCATTCAATTTACGCGCAACTTCTTCGGCTTCGAGCACGAAGCGCTGGAGGAATTCCAGCGCATTCTGGAGCGCATGAGCGCGCCGCATACGCTGCTACAGCTGCAAGCGGAAGCAGCGGGCGCGCTGCGGGGAATCGTCGAACGGCTGATGGCGGAGAACGCCGGCGACGATACATGGGGGAAGAAGGGCGCCATTCAGATTCATTTGCTCGAGCTGCTGCTATTCCTCTGCCGGTCGATGCGGCGGGAGACGGGAGTTGGCGATCGGCTCGACCGCGGTACGGACAAGGCGGTGCTGACGGAGAACATCCTCCTGGAGCTGAATGCCGCCTGGAACACGAATTGGAGCCTGGATGCGCTGGCGAGCAGGCTTCATATGAACAAGTTCTACTTGTGCCACTTTTTCAAGAAGGAGCTGGGCGTGACGATTCAGCAGTACATCCTGCAGAAGCGGTTCCACGAAGCGCAGAAGCTGCTGATCAACACGGACCTGCCGATTCGGGAAGTCGCCAGCCGGGTCGGATTTGTAAGCGATTCGAATTTCATACGAGGGTTCAAAAAGCATCTCAACACGACGCCGAAGCTCTTTCGCGAATCGGCCGAAGCGCAGCACTACAAGCTGTGAACGCGGCGGGACGAATGGCAAGCCGCGCAGCATCGACGTCAGGCAGCATGCGACTTATCTCAATTATGGAAGGGAACCGTTATGAAACGAATAAAGCTTGCAGGCAAAAGCGCGTTTGTGGCCGTATTCGCTGTCGCTAGCGTGGGGGCTGCATTTACGGGCGCGCCGGAATCGTCGCTGGCGGCGGATGAATACACGAAGGTGAGCGTGCTGCTCGAAGCCGAGAAGGCGAATACGCTTCAAGGCGTCATTATCGATACGAAGCATGCCGGATACACCGGGACGGGCTTCACCGATTTCAATCCGAACGTGCCGGGCGGTTATTTGGAGTGGAAGGTCGACATGCCGGCGGCGGGCTCGTACACGCTTGAATTCCGTTATGCTCACGGCGGCACTGACAAACGTCCGGCCCAAATTTCGGTCAACGGCGCGATCGCCGATGCCGAGCTGGCCTTCGACCCGACGGGCGGCTTCGATAAGTGGCTGACGACCAAGACGCAGGCGACGCTCAAGGCGGGAGAAAATATCATCCGCGCGACGGCCGTCGGAGCAAGCGGCGGCGGGAATATCGACAGCCTGCGCATCCATAACGAGCCGGCTGGCGAGGCGGAGCAAGTGGAGCTGCAAGAAGCGGACGTGACCGAGCTGGTCAGCGGACTTCAATTGAAGCAGCTGAAGCAGCTCGGCGTGATTGCGGACGGTGCTCCCCAAGATAGCGAACCGCTGTCGCGTCTAGCGTTCATGTCGCTTGTCAACGATACATTCGGCTTCGTGAAGGAAGAGCGCTTCAAAGGGCTAAGCACGGAGACGAGCGTCTGGGAGGTCTCGCTGGAAGAATGGTATGCCTACGTGCTGGAGGCCGCCAAGCAGGCAGGTTATATGCAAGGTCTGCCGGATAACACGATCGCGCCGGATAAGCCGATCAGCCGGCAGGAGGCTGCCGTCGTCCTAGCCGGTCTGCTCGACCTGGCGCCTAACGAGTCGGCCGCCGAGCGTTTCGGTTCCCTGCCGAAGTGGAGCAAGGGCGCGATCGGCGCGATGGCGTCCCAAGGCTATATGTCCGCTGCCGGCGGCGGCTTCGGACCGGCGAAGGCGCTGACGTTCGGCGAGGCTAGGACGCTGATGGCCCGTATTGCGGCGGATCACGATGTGGAGGCCGAGCACGCCGGCATCGCGGCGGTTCAAGCGATCAGCGGCAATCAGCTGGTCGTGACGCTGAACAGCCGGTTCAGCGACTTTGACTACTCGGATATCGCGATCAGCGTGCCGACGGGAAGCTGGGCTTCGCTCACGCCGAACTTCGCCAAGCTGCGCATAACCAAAGCCGCTCAAGGCGTGAACCGCTTCGGCCAAACGGTGCTTGTCCTCCAAAGCGCGGATGCGTGGGATGTCAATGCGACGTACCAGTCGCCGCAGGCGGACAAGAAATTTACAGGCGATCTTGCGCAGGCGGTGAAGCAGGCGGACAACATGCTTACTTGGCAAATGGAGCATGGCGGCTTCTCCAAAGCGATCGACTATAGCAAGCCATGGGACGGCAAGGCCAAGCGTTCGGAGTGGCTGGGACCGAGCGGCGAAGAGCTGGGGATGATCGACAACGACGCGACCGTGAAGGAGCTTCGCTTCCTGGCGGAGGTGTACAAGGCGACCGGCGACGCGAAGTACAAAGCGGCGATCGAGAAAGGCATCGCGTTCCTGTTCTTGCTGCAGACCGATTCGGGCGGCTTCACGCAGGTGTATCCGAAGCGCGGCATTCCGGGCGAACTCGAGCAATATTCCGACTACGTCACCTTCAACGATAACGCGATGATCAATGTGCTGGAGCTGATGGACGAAGCGGCGAACCGCAGCTACCCGTTCACGGGCGACCTGATTAGCGATGAGCTGGCGGCGAAGCTGAGGCAGTCCATGAATAAAGGCGTCGATTACATCCTCAAGGCGCAGATCAAGGTAGACGGCAAGCTGCTCGCTTGGTGCGCGCAGCACGACCCGGTTACCTTCGAGCCGAAAGGAGCGCGCAGCTACGAGCATCCTTCCTTGTCCGGCTCGGAATCGGTCAGCATCGTGCGCTTCCTCATGAGTCGGCCGGTTCAGACGCCGGCGATCAAGGAGGCGATACGAGGCGCGCTGACGTGGTTCGACGAGGTGAAGCTGGAAGGCATTCGCTACGTGAGCGGCGATCCGAACGGGGTCTATTTCGTCCCGGACCCGAAGGCGACGACGTGGTATCGCTTCTATGAGATCGGGACGAATAAGCCGATCTTCTCCGGCCGCGACGGCGTCATCAAATCGACGATCCAAGAGATCGAGAAGGAGCGCAGGGACGGATATTCGTGGGGCGGGAGCTATGCCAAGCAGCTCCTTGCGACCGCAGCTTCGACGGGCTACTTCACGGGCGGCATCTATGCCGAGATAAAGGGACAGAGCAGCAAAGACGCGAATAACCGGACGCTGCGGCAGGGCGCTCTTCACCGGGCGACGAGCATCGCGGCGCAGATGGCCCGCATGCAGAGCGAGTTGGTCGTCTCGGCGGACGGCAGCGGGGATTACAAGACCGTCCAGGCGGCGATCGACGCCGTGCCGGCCGGGAATATCCAGCCGGTCACGATCCGGCTGAAGAACGGCATCTATAAGGAAGTCGTCAAGATTCCGAGAGAGAAGCCGTTCATCGCGCTGGAAGGCGAAGACGCCGAGAAGACGGTCATCACGTTCGACAATTACGCCGGACGGAATAATGGCGCCGGCGGCACGTTCGGCACGAGCGGCAGCGCGACCGCGTTCATCCAGGCGAATGACGTCAAGGTCCGCAATATCACGTTCGAGAACAGCACCGACGAGAGCAAGGTGACGGAAGCGAACAAGCAAGCCGTCGCCATGAACGTCAGCGGCGACCGGATCTCGTTCACGAACGTGCGCTTCCTCGGCAACCAGGATACGCTGCTGACGAACGGGGGCACGCAGTATTTTAACAAGTGCTACATCGAAGGCGACGTCGACTTTATCTTCGGCGGCTCCCGCGCCGTCTTCGACGAATGCGTCATTCACTCGCTGGATCGCGGCTCGGATTCCAACAACGGGTATATTACCGCCGCGAGCACGCTTATCGACGAGCCGTACGGTTACCTCATCCTGAACAGCAAGCTGACGAGCGACGCGGCGCCCGGCACGGTCCATCTCGGCCGACCGTGGCATCCGAGCGGCAATCCGAACGCGATCGCGAGCGTCGTCTACATGAATACGGAGATGGGCGCGCATATCAAAGCGCAGCCGTGGACCGACATGTCCGGCTTCTCGTGGAAGGATGCCCGGTTCGCCGAATACAAGAACACGGGTCCCGGCGCGCTCGTGAACGAATTCCGCAAGCAGCTGACCGACGCGGAAGCGGCCAAGTGGACGATTGCGAACGTGCTGAAGGGGTGGAATCCGAAGGCGGGCTAAGCGGCGCGCGCGACAAGGTTTATTCGCGGTTGGCCAACCACAATCAATCTCTAATTTACACAATAAAGGCGCCACGGGGATTTTAACCCCTGCGGCGCCTTTCGTCGTTCTTCTCGGTTGACGGCGGCAACCTTCAGCAGATTGGCGGTACCGTCTTATTGGAGGTCGGGTTTGCGCTTTCGGCGCGTGCGGAGCTTACGGATCGAGCAAGCTATCGAATTCGTCCTGAAGGCGCGCTCCGATGGCCTCGATGACCGAGAAGTCCGTGGCTGCCGAATAGAAGCTTTTTATTTGCGCGTCGAGCTGCTCGGCTGCTGCCAAAAAAACGGTCGCTTCCTTCATTTTCGACGCATAGCGTTCTTTGATCTCGGCAAGTTCCAGGGCATATTGCTCGTCGGTCCCGGGCGTCATGGCAAGCGCATACATGTCGAGGACCTCATCTCCGTCACGGTCCGGGAAATATTCGTGGGGCGCCGTGCTGTCGAAGATGGCCGTGCTCAGCTCGGGAAAAATCAACATATCGAGGCTATTCGGATCGAGACCGCAATGGAAGACCCGCACGTCGACGCCTTTCTGCTCCGCGGCGGACGCAAGCTTCTTCAGCAGGGTGGATTTGCCGGAGCCGGGTCTGCCTTTGATGAAGATCCGCCGCCGGAGCGATGCGGTTAAGCCAGGGATAAAATCGACTGCGCCTTTCGGCGTCGCCGCCCCGAAGAACAACCGGCGACGTACGGTCGGCGCGTCGTGTTCATGCCCCGCGAACAGCCCCTCGATCAGTTGCCCCGCGATCTCGTTCGCTTTCTCGAAATCCATGCTGTCGATATAATACCGCTCCCATTCGTCGTGAATCCGCAGCGCGGCAGCGTAGCCTTCGTAAGCGTTCGCATACGCATCGGCAAGCTTCTCCTCAAGGCCTTGGATCGTCCCCAGATGCTTGGCTAAACGGCCTTGGTCGACTGCGTCCGCGACGCCGACCGGGATGATGACTTGCGCGGTCTGGTCCGTGATCCCCTCGCTGGCGCGGCCATCGATAATCCCGATCTTCACATCCGTCGCGATCAGACCGTCCAGTTCGCCTGGACGAAGCGGGGAATGGAAATAATCCAGCTGCTTCCCTTGTTCCGTCAAGCGGTCGGCCAGCCTTCGAATGATCGTCGATTTTCCCGTACCGGGAGGTCCCGTCAAGACATAGAGCCGATTCAGTCCTTGAAAGGCGGAATCATGCAAGAAATGGGCGCCGCGAGCGGTATTGCCGCGGGCAAAGTAGTTGGCAGATTGGTCGGTCAACCTGAACACTCCTTTGCGCTTCCAGAGGGTCGATGCAGCCGGCGCGGGCGATGCGAGACCATCCGAATAAGCGTTCGTGGGATAGTAGCCTACGTTCACTATATGTCATGACGTGTCAGGTGTGAATGTGTTCGCTTGCCAATTCGCTCGTTCATTGACTGGGAGTATGCGAAGAAGATCAGGGATACAAGCACGAATAATCAGCGAAATTTTTATATCAAAGAGAGAAGATTTTGGATTGACGCTTCTAAAGCTTGGGAGCAAAATGGACAATGAACGAGGAAAGATTTAGTTTGTGCACCCGAGATGCGCCTTTGGCGGCGCTATATGAGCAAGGAGTGATTGGCCCCTAATGTACGAGCATATATCACGTGATCGCGTTCAAATCGGGCGCGCATTGACCGAGGATGAAATCGATGAGTTGGTTCAAAATCCGGAGCTGGTCTATGTGCAGTTCTCGGAACAGCCGGAAGCGCGTATTTTGGACGCGTTGAACGAGCGATTGTTCGCCCGTCGCCCGGATGTCTGGCTTCGCGTATTCGGCTCTTATGCCGAAGCGGCCGATTTGGGCTTTCTGGAACGAATGCAGGCCGTCACGCAGTTATCGCTGGACTGTCTGCAGGAAGTAGCCAATCTGGATGCGGTCGCCAAGTTAAGCAATCTGAAAGCGCTTAAGCTCGATATTTATCAACTGAGTAGTTTGGATGTGCTGTACGCGATCCCCGAATCGCTCGATTGGCTGCACATCGGCAAGACGAAATCGAAAAAGCCGGACCTCTATGCCATCCAACGTTTCGGCCGACTACGGACCCTGGAGATTTATGGACAGAGCAGGAATATCGAAGCGATCCGGTACTTGAAACAACTGGAGACCCTCGCGCTCGGTTCAACTACGCTGGACGAAGTGAGTTATTTGGCTCTTCTGCCCAAGCTCCGGTCGCTGGAACTCTCCAACCTGGCACTACGGGACATGAGCGGTCTTGCGGCCTTGACGGGACTCGAGCAGCTTAAACTTTGGAACGTGAAATTGCCCAGTGATCTCGCGTTTATCTCCGGCTTGAAAAGCCTGAAGGGGTTGACGCTGGAAGCCATGTCGACCGTGGAAGAGCTGCCCGCGCTCTCGGCATTGCCTGACTTGCGAAGCGTTCGGCTTGAGAACATCAAGACGCTTCGACGGTTGAATGAATTGGAAGCCGCCCCTGCGCTGGAGCAATTTATGCATGTTTCCGTCGGAAAAATGAATCCGGAGGATTACTTGCCCGTCCTGCGCAATCCGAGCGTGCAACGCGTCAACGTCGGTTTTCAATCGCAGAAGAAATACGAATCGTTCGAGAAATTGGCGCTTATGCACGGGAAGACGCCGCGGAGCTGGTTCAAGTAAGTTTCAAGATGGAAGCTGATTCATGAATCGAGCCTTCTACAACACGGGTCAACCAAAGGAGAATGTCCACATGTTGGATTCAACCGCAATCCGTCAGCTGAAAGCCGCGTTAAGAGCGGGCATCGAGAACAAGGAGGTAGCGGGCGCCAACCTGCTGCTGCTTAAAGAAGGACAAGAGGTATTCTATCACGAGGACGGGTTCGCCGATTTGGAGCGGGGAACGCCGATCGCCAGAGATTCTATATTTCGGTTGTATTCGATGACCAAACCGGTCACCGCCGCGGCCGTCATGATTTTGATGGAGCGCGGCTTCATCGATCTGCTTGATCCGGTGAGTAAATACTTGCCGGGGTTTCGTCATCAGCGGGTGGAGGTGGATGGAGAACTCGTGCCGGTTCGGCGGGAGATGAATGTCCGCGATTTGCTCACCATGACCTCGGGCTTAACCTATGGCGGCGATCATCGGGCGGGGCGGGAGACGGCGGCGCTCTTCCGGGAGATCGAGACGGAATTGTTGGGCGAGCGACCGATCGGCACCGTCGACGCGATGAATCGGCTGGGCCGATGCGCGCTCGCTTTCCAACCGGGCGAAACCTTCGCCTACGGCACCTCGGCGGACGTGCTCGGCGCGATCGTGGAGGTCGTAAGCGGCATGCGCTACGGCGAGTTTCTGCAGCAGGAGCTGTTCGGACCGCTTGGCATGAAGGACACCGGATTCTGGCTGCCCGAGGAGAAGAGAGGCCGGCTCGCTCGCACTTATGCAGACAACGGGCAAGGCGGGCTGGAGCTGTATACCGGCAATCATTTGGGCATCGTGCATCGAATGGACCGCGATCCGGCCTTCGAATCCGGCGGCGCGGGGCTGGTCTCGACGATCGACGATTACGCCCGATTCGCGACCATGCTGATTAATGAAGGGAGCTTGGACGGCAGCCGAATTTTGCGGCCGAGGACGGTTCGCTACCTCGCGTCGGCCGGCTTGACGCCTTCGCAGCGGCAGACGTTCAACAAAGACTGGCATTCGCTTCAAGGCTACAGCTATGGTAATCTCATGCGCGTGCTGACGGACGTCGGGCAAGGAGCCGGACTCGGCTGCGAAGGAGAGTACGGGTGGGACGGCTGGCTGGGCGCGTATTTCTGCAATTTCCCCGCCGAGCGCCTGACCTTCCTGTTCATGATTCAGAAGAAAGACGCGGGCACGACGGCGCTCACCCGCAAGCTGCGCAATATTGTGCTTAGTTCGTGTGAATAGAGATCGCCTTCGCGGAGTGATCAGAACCGGATGCGCAGCTTAAGGGTTCCGGCTGCGCCTCGCAGTGCAAAGGATGTTCGCCAGTTAGGCGTCATCCTTTTTCTTTGCCTGCACCCGCACATGATTGAAATTCACACTAATCGCATGGGGATTATAAAATTAATTATTGACTACTAAACCGTCCAGACCGTATAGTAAACCAGGAGGTGCTGCCATGAATCGAAATTCCAAGCGCGACAAGATTCTGATGGTCGCCTGCAGGCTCGTCCGAGAGATGGGCGCTTCGCATCTCACGCTGGACGCGGTCGCCCGGGAAGCGGGAGTCAGCAAAGGCGGCTTGCTCTACCATTTTCCGACTAAGGAAGCGCTTATTCAGGCCGCCTTGAACGACTTCTTGGACCGATTCGATTCGGACACGGACGCGGAGGCGACGCGCAATACAGCGCTGAACAACGGATGGGCGCAAGCGTACCTCATCCAGACGTTCGACATCAGCAAGGACGATCTGCAGATGAGCTTCGGCATTTTGGCCGCCGCCGCCAACAACCCGGACCTGCTTGCGCCGATGCGTCAGCGCTATGACCTGTGGCAGAGCCGGATGACCGCCGAATGCAAGGATCCCGTGGAAGCCACGGTCGCCCGTCTAGCCGCCGACGGCTTGTTCTTCTGCGAACTGTTCAATTTCGCTCCGCTGGAAGGCCAGCTGCGGGCGGACGTGCTCGCATACCTCCTTACGAAGGTCGAGAACAAGCGGCCGGAGACGCGAGAAGCGAATCAGATTTCACAACCATGAACGCGCTATACCAACCCCCTACACGTTTCATTAACCTCCACCTGACGACAGGAGAGACGATCGCACGCACCGGGCCCTATGAAAGGCCGAACGTTTCGATTGGATGCACTCGACTTGTCGTCTGTACCGATAGTTTCCTCTTCGATTACAGTCCAATTCGATTCCCGTACGAACGATACCGCCGCCTTTCATCCCGTCTGCAAGTTCAACCCGAGGGAAGGAAGTGAAGGTTATCGATGCTAAATTCGAACGGTCCGCGGCAATCCGGACCGGTCTAAGAAGCGGCTCCTACGCAGCCGTATCCGCGTTATCCGTCGGCGTCGTCTTCGTCGCTTGGTGGCTTGCGAGCCGCAACGGCTGGGTCAATCCGTTGTTCCTGCCATCGCCCGCCGACGTCTGGTCCGCCTTCGTCTCCATGGCGCGGGAGGGCTACAAAGGAACAGGGCTGCTGGCGCATATCGGCGCAAGCTTACAACGAATCGGGATCGCGCTTGCGCTGGTATTCGTCACGGCCGTGCCGCTGGGCATTCTGTGCGGCCGAATTCGGCTTCTGCGCGCGATTTTCGATCCATTCATCGAGTTCTATCGACCGCTGCCGCCGCTCGCGTATTATTCATTGCTCGTGCTCTGGTTCGGCATTCAGGATACGTCCAAAATCATTCTGTTGTTCCTGGGCGGATTCGCGCCAATGTTTATCGCCGCCGTCTACAGCGCGCGCCGGATTCCGGTCGATCGCATCAACGGGGCCAAGTCGCTCGGGGCCAAAAAAATCAAGCTGTATTTGTTCGTCATCTTCCCTTCCTGCCTGCCGGATCTATTGACCGGGCTGCGAACCGCGGTAGGGGTCACATATTCCACGCTGGTCGCGGCGGAAATGATCGCGGCCGTATCCGGTATCGGCTGGATGGTGCTGGATGCGAGCAAATATTTGCGAAGCGACATTATTTACGCCGCCATCATCATTATGGGGATCATCGCGATTCTCATCGATTCGGCCATTCGGGCGCTGATTAAGCGCGTATCGCCGTGGATTGAACATTAAAAGCATTTAGGAGGATTCATGTCTATGAATTTGTATTCTTTGCGGACGTCACGTCTGGCAACAATTTTCATTTTGCTCGCGCTTATTATGATCACCGCCGCGTGCGGCAGCAACGCCGCGAACGATCCGGCAAGCGACAACAACGCGGCCGCCTCTAACGGTTCCTCCGGCGGCGACGAGCTTCCGGCAGAAATCCGGATCGGCTACCAGGTATCGCCGAACGGCGAATTGGTCGCGAAGGCGCTTGGCCTTGCGGAGAAGAAATTCCCCGACGTCAAGATTTCCTGGCTCAAGTTCGATTCCGGACGCGACGTGAACACCGCGGTCGCCAGCGGCAGCATCGACTTCGGACTCGTCGGAACCCCGCCGGGCGCCTCGGGCATCGCTCAGGGCTTGCCGAACAAGGTGTACTACATTCACGACGTCATCGGCGAGAGCGAAGCGCTTGTCGTCCAAGAGAAGTCCGGCATTCAATCGCTGCAGGATCTGACGGGCAAAACAATTGCCACTACGTTCGGCTCGACATCGCATTTCAGCCTGCTCTCGGCGCTGGAGCAAGCGGGCGTCGATCCCGCCGGCATCAAGCTCATCGATATGCAAGCGCCCGATCTGCTCGCGGCATGGCAGCGTGGGGACATCGACGGCGCGTACACGTGGCAGCCGGTCCAATCGAAGCTGCTGGCCGAGAAGGGCAAGGTCGTCGTCACCTCGAAGGAGGTCGCGGACAAGGGCGCGTTGACGGGCGAGTTCGGCGTCGTGCACGACGCTTTCATCGCCAAATATCCGAATGCCGTCAAACAATACATCGACGTGCTCGACGAAGGCACGAAGTATTACCGGGATCATCCGGAAGAAGCCGCCGAGGCGTTGTCCAAGGAGCTGGGCTTGACCCCGGAAGAAACGTTGAAGGCGATGAACGACATCACCGTCTTGGACAAGGCGGCGCAGTCCGATCCGAAATATCTCGGCACCCCGGAGCAGCCCGGCGAGTTCGCGGCGCTGCTGAAGCAAACGGCGGATTTCCTCGTGGAGCAGCAATCGATCAAGAGCGCGCCGGAGCTGGACGTCTTCCAGAAAGCGCTGCTGAGCGACCTGTACGCCCAATAATGAGCGCGATTCGGCAAAGAAAGGCGGAATGAACCATGAGCGTAGCGGAACAAGCCCCGCGCGCGGGTGTCGAGCTGACTGAGGAGCCGCCGGCGGCAGCTATACCCGATCCGCGATCCGGCATCCAACTGAAGGAGTTATCGTTAGCCTATCGCCAAGGAAGCGGCGAGTTCCGCGTCTTGGAGCGGATCGATCTTACGCTGGCGCCGGATGAGTTCGTCTGCGTGCTCGGCCCGTCCGGCTGCGGCAAATCGTCGCTCCTCAACATTATCGCCGGCTATCTGAAGCCCTCCGGCGGCACCGTCGCCATCGACGGGGAACTGTATGCCGAACCGTCGCCCCAAGTCGGCGTCGTGTTCCAGCATGCGAATCTGTTCCCTTGGCTCTCGGTAGCCGGGAATGTCGAATTCGGACTGCGGATGGCCGGGCTGCCAAGGAAGGAACGGCGAGAGAAAGCGGCCCGCTACATCCAGATGGTCGGGCTCGAGTCGGCAGCCGCGCGGCTCCCGCACCAGCTGTCCGGCGGCATGAAGCAGCGGACGGCGCTTGCGCGGACGCTGGCGACCGAACCCCGCATCGTGCTCATGGACGAACCGTTCAGCGCGCTCGACGCGCTGACGAGGGAGTCGATGCAGGAGCACGTGCGACGCATCTGGCGGCAGACGGGACGCTGCTTCTTCTTCATTACACACGACGTCGACGAAGCGCTGCTGCTCGGGCGTCGGATTATCGTCATGCATCCGAATCCCGGCCGCATCGTGCAGGATATTATCAACCCGCTGTTTCGCGGCGAGGAAGCGGACGATGCGAAGGCGCTGCGGGCGGACAAACAATTCGCCGAATTGCGGGAGCTTTTGGTCGGTCTGATCGCCGGCCGTTAAACCAAGACAGTAGAGGAGACAGCGGTTAGCATGGAAATGTTTTGGTATTTGCCCACGATGGGGGATGGAAGGTACCTAGGTACGACGCGCGGCGCCCAAATTACCGACCTGCATTATTTTCGGCAGATCGCCCAAGCGGTGGATCGTCTTGGCTTCACGGGCATGCTGGTGCCGACCGGCCATGCCTGCGAGGACGGCTGGGTCGTCGCGTCGGCGCTTATTCAAGCGACCGAACGGTTGAAGTTTCTTGTTGCCGTGCGGCCGGGAGGAACATCGGTGAGCATTGCCGCCAGGATGGCCGCTTCGTTCGACCGGTTGTCCGCGGGCCGTCTGCTCATCAACGTCGTCACCGGCGGCGATCCGGTCGAAATGAAGGGGGATGGCATATTCCTCCCGCATCGCGAGCGGTACGAAATCACCGATGAATTTCTCCAGGTGTGGAAGCGGCTGATGACCGGCGAGAGCGTGACGTTCCAAGGTAAGCATATTCAAGTCGAAGGAGCCAAGCTGCAGTACGTTCCGTTCAGTCGGCAGTCGCCGCCGCTATTCATCGGCGCTTCCTCCGAAGCCGGGCACGACGTGGCCGCCAAGCATATCGACACGTATTTGACGTGGGCGGAGACGCCCGCGATGGTCGCCGAGAAGATCGCCGACGTTCGCAAGCGAGCCGACCGTCTAGGCAGAAGCGTCAGCATCGGCCTGCGCGTGCAGATTATCGTCCGCGAGACGGCCGAGGAGGCTTGGGAGGCGGCGCGCAAACTCGTGCAGTACGTAACCGAAGAGGATGTGGCGGAAGCGCAGTCGGTGCTGGACCGGTTCGATTCCGTCGGTCAGCGGCGGATGACCCAGCTGGTGCGCGAGCATCGCGACGCGCAGGAGATCAGCCCCAATCTATGGGCCGGCATCGGCCAGGTCAGGGGCGGCGTCGGCACGGCGCTGGTCGGCAGCCCCGACGAAGTCGCCGAGCGGCTGAAGGAATACGCCGACCTTGGCATCGACAAGTTTATTTTGTCGGGCTACCCGCACTTGGAAGAGGCATACCGAGTGGCAGAGCTGTTGTTCCCGCGGCTGCCTGTCGCGTATTCGCAGCTTCCGGCCGATCCCGATTGGACGCCGATGGGGGAGTTAATTGCCGAGAACCGGAAACCGAAGCCCTAAGGGTATTCGGCGAACTAACCACATATCGCGTGGACATGCGAACACGCAATCAAGAAGAGCCGCAGCGATGCGGCTCTTTTGTCATGCCGTGGACTCCGCATCGTCGATGCCCATGGAGCGGTAAACGCCGAGCAAGGCGAGTCGCGTCAACTGAAGCGCCATATGGCGAGGGGAATACACGGTGTTGTCCGACAGCCACTTATGAAGAATGCCGGCGGTCGAGCAGCTCACGTAATCGAGCAGCAGGTCAAGCGGGACTTGCAGTTTCTGGTCCAAGCCCAGCTTCGATAACCGTCGGAAGAATCCGTCCCGAATGACGGCGTGGAGGCGAGCGCGGAATTCGCCGGAAGGATCGTTCGCGAGCATGAGGCGATAGAAGGCGTCGCGTTCGAACGTATGATCGAACAACGCCTCGAAGATCGGATCCGATTCGCGGAAGGCGGGGCTCGAAGGCGGAGCGCAAGCGCCGGCCTCGATTCGTATCTTCAACGCGTCGAGATTGTCCGCGACGAACTGCCGCATCAGGTCATCTTTATCGACAAAGTGGGCGTACACCGTTGATCGGTTAATATCGGCTTGCTCCGCAATATCGACGATGCTGATTTCGGCGTAGCTTTTGCGATTCAGCAGGGTCAAGAACGCCTCGAAGATCATCGCGCGCGTGCGGCGGATCCGGCGATCCGTTCCTTTGGCCGGGTTCATATTAGGCACACCTCCAAAACAACAGTTCGGATCTATATGTTGGTTAGGCAACAGATGGTTGAAACGGCGATGGATGCAAGACCCGTCGTCATTGCGCTTGCGGTTGTGGAATATGTTCGCGATACCCGACGAATTCGGCGCGACTGTCCGTTTTCCGGCGAATCCGGTTCGATTGATTGTTGCTGGATTTCGGATAATAGCTATCATAATGAATTAAGTACACCAAATCAATCGGAAAAGTAAAAATAATCAACGAAGGAGCATTCAACTTGCGAGGATCCCGATTTGTAGACAGTCTCGACGACGGGCGAACGGTATGGCATGAAGGCAAGCAAATATCCCGCGTGGCGGAGCACCCGGCCTTCAAAGGCACCTTGAGCACCATTAAGTTGCTGTTCGACATGCTGGACGATCCGCAGCGCCGCGACCTTGTCGGCTACGCGGTGCCGGAGCGGGAGCATTATGCTCACAGCGCTTTTCTTGTCCCTTACACGCACCAAGAGCTGGCAAAGCGAAGCCTCGCCTTCTCGACCTGGTCCGCGGAGACTTTCGGCATGATGAGCCGGCTGTCCGATTATGCGCGGTCGATCGTGACGGGATGGTACGCGGCGCGCGGGGAGCTGTCCGCGCTCGATCCGCATTTCGCCTCGAAGATCGCCGCCTATTACGAGGAGGCGAGGGACCGCGACCTGTTCCTGACGACCGCGATCATCGATCCGCAAATCGACCGGTCCAGCGGTCTCGACGACCCTCGCATCGCGGAGCGTTTCCTGCACGTCGTGAAAGAAACGACCGAGGGCATCGTGGTGCGCGGCGCCAAGATGATCGCCACCGGCGCGCCTTACGCCCACGATTTCGTCATTTCTTCGTTCCTGCAGTTCCAAGACAACCACCGCGACCATGCGCACGTCCTGATCGTCCCGGCCAATTCGCCGGGCTTGCACATCGTGTGCCGGGAGTCCTTCGCGGACGACCGGCGGCAGAATCACCCGCTTAGCGCGAAGTACGACGAGATGGACGCGGTGCTGTTCTTCGACGACGTCCTCGTGCCGTGGGAGCGGGTGCTGCTGCACGGCGATTCGTCGAAGGTGCTGGCGCTGCGGGCGAACAAAACGGTGAACGGCCTCGCGTTTCACCAGAACGTCGTGCGTTTCGTCGCGAAGCTGGAGTTCGTGACCGGGCTCGCGTTCGCGGTCGCCGAAGCGATCGGCGCAGCCGGATTTCTCCATATCCAGGAGAAGCTCGGCGAGCTGCTGACCCAGATCGACGTGATCAAAGCGCTCATGTTCGCCGCCGAGGCGAAAGCCGTGCCCGATCCGTCCGGCGTGCTGGTGCCGGAGCTGTCTTATATCGAGTCCGCGCGAAGCTTGGGAACGAAGTACTACCCGCGGGCGATCGAAATCCTGCAGCAGGTCGGGGCAGGCGGATTCGTGCAGACGCCTTCGGGAGTCGAGGATTTCTACGGTCCCATCTCCGGGCTGATGCACCGCTACTTCGAGGGAGCCGGCGTAAGCGCCGAGAAGAAGGTCGGGCTGTTCAAGCTGGCTTGGGACTTGATCGGCAGCCCGCTTGGCGCCAGGCATCTCTTATACGAGCGGTTCTACGCGGGCGATCCGGTCCGAGGCTTGGCGAATCATTACAATCGCTATGATAAGACGTCGCTGACGGAGCCGATCTGGAAGCTGCTGAAGACCAACAGCCGGGGCGAGACCGCGCCGGCCTAAACGAGGAGGAGAAGACGAATGGAAATCTTTTGGTTCATCCCGACCCATGGAGACGGCCGTTATCTCGGAACGAGAGAAGGCGCCCGCGCGGTCACGTATCAATATTGCAAGCAAATCGCGCAGGCGGCCGACGAGTTGGGTTACGCGGGCGTGCTGCTGCCGACGGGGAAATCGTGCGAGGATGCCTGGATCACAGCTTCGACGCTCGTGCCCGCGACGGAACGGCTGAAGTTTCTCGTCGCGATACGGCCGGGCCTGATGTCGCCGACGCTGGCGGCGCGGATGGCCGCCACGCTGGACCGCTTCTCCAAGGGCCGGCTGTTGATCAACGTCGTCGCCGGCGGAGATCCGGTGGAGCTGGCCGGCGACGGTTTGTTCTTGGCGCACGACGAGCGTTATGCGCTCACGGACGAGTTTCTGACGATCTGGCGGCAAGCGCTCGAAGGGGAGGACGTCGAATTCGAAGGCGACCACCTTCGCGTGGAAGGCGGCAAAGTGCTTTATCCGCCGGTGCAGAAGCCTTACCCGCCGCTCTATTTCGGCGGATCGTCCGATGCAGCGATGGAGGTCGCGGCCGGACATGTCGACGTGTATCTGACGTGGGGAGAACCGCCGGATCAGGTTCGTCGCAAAATCGAGCGGATGCGCGAGTTGGCGGAAGCGCGGGGGAGAACGCTTCGGTTCGGCATCCGGCTTCATGTGATCGTCCGGAACACCGAAGCGGAAGCCTGGCAAGCGGCGGACGAGCTGATCGCCAACCTGGACGAGGAGACGATCGCCTCCGCGCAGCGCATATTCGCGCGCATGGATTCGGAAGGGCAGCGGCGCATGACCACTCTGCATAACGGAGATCGCGGCAGTCTGGAGATTAGCCCGAACCTATGGGCGGGCATCGGGCTGGTGCGCGGCGGGGCCGGGACCGCGCTCGTCGGCAGTCCGGAGCAGGTAGCCGCCCGCATGAAGGAATACGCGGAGCTTGGCATCGAGACGTTCATTTTGTCGGGATACCCGCATTTGGAGGAAGCGTACCGGACGGCGGAGCTGCTGTTCCCGCATTTGCCGCTGAACGGCTTGGACGACGAGCGGGGACCGGCGTTCATAAGCCCCTTCGGCGAGATGATCGCGAACAACGAGCTGCCCGGGCAGCGAAAGCCCGCGACGACGGCTGCGCCGGCCGGAAGCTAAGCGGCCGCGGCCGCGCGATCGAATTCATCCATCAAAATGAAAAAGAGGTGCATGCGATGTCGTTGCAATTTGCTTATTGGGTACCGAACGTAAGCGGCGGACTCGTGATTTCGAAGCTGGCGCAGCGAACGGGCTGGTCCTTCGAAGACAATGCGCGGTATGCGAAGTTAGCCGAAGAAGCCGGCTTCGATTACGCGCTGCTGCAGACGCGGTTCATCGCCAGTTACGGAGCGGAGAACCAACTGGAGGCGATTACGCTCGCCTCGGCGCTCGCCGCGGTGACCTCCAAGCTGAAGCTGATCGCCGCCGTGCTGCCCGGATTATGGCAGCCGGGCCCGGTCGCCAAGGTGATTACGACGCTCGATCAGATCAGCCGCGGCCGCGCGGCGGTCAATATCGTCAGCGGCTGGTTCAAAGGGGAGTTTCACGGCTTCGGCGAGCCATGGCTGGACCACAATGAACGCTATCGCAGATCCGAAGAGTTCATCCGGGTGCTCAAGCAGCTGTGGACGCAGGACGAGACCGATTTCCGCGGCGACTTCTACCGGATCAACGGCGCTCCCCACAAGCCCAAGCCGTACGTCGTGCCGCCGGTCTTCCAAGGCGGGAACTCCGCCGCCGCGCGCGAGATGGCGGCGCGCGTCTCGGATTGGTACTTCATGAACGGCAACACGGTCGAGGGCTTCCGGGCGCAGATCGAGGATGTGACGAGGCTTGCAGCGGCGCACGGCCGGAAGCTGAAATTCGGCGCCAACGCTTTCGTCATCGTCCGGGATACGGAGGAAGAAGCAAGGCAGGCGCTGCGCGACATTATCGCGCATGCCGATCCGGAAGCCGTGGAAGGCTTCCGCAGCCAGGTTCAGTTCGCCGGCCAGGCGTCCCCCGAGCGCGAAGGAATGTGGGCGAATTCGAATTTCGACGATTTGGTGCAATACAACGACGGCTTCAAGACGGGCCTAATCGGTACGCCGGCGCAGGTGGCCGACAAAATCATGCAGTTGAAGTCGATCGGCGTCGACTTGGTGCTGGCCGGCTTCCTCCATTACGAAGAGGATATCCAAGCCTTCGGCGAGAAGGTGCTGCCACTCGTGCGCGCCAAAGAAGCGGAGCTGCTCGAAGCCGCTTCCCGGTAGGAACGAAAGAGGGTTGACAAAACGGGGCATCGTTGCCATAATAAATCACACTTAGCCGCTTGGAAAAATATGTTTTGATTCCGTTGACCAGTTTACTGGAGACCGACGCGCCGCCCGACATAAGAGGGATGCGTTCGGTCTTATTTCATTTCAGGGAGATGATGGGGATATGAGCGAACAACAGCAGGAGCGCAAGTGGAAATTCGATACGCTGCAAGTCCATGCGGGCCAGCAGGCGGATCCCGCCACGGGGGCGAGGGCGGTCCCGATCTATCAAAGCACCTCGTTCGTCTTCAAAAATACCGATCACGCTCGCGCGGTAATCAACTTCGAGGAGCTGGGGAACGTCTATTCGCGCATCAGCAACCCGACGAACGAGGTGCTCGAGCAGCGGATCGCCGCGCTCGAAGGCGGCGTCGGCGCGCTTGCCGTCGCCTCGGGCTCCGCGGCCGTGACGTATGCGATCATCAATCTCGCCGGCGCGGGGGACGAGATCGTGGCGGCCTCCACGCTGTACGGCGGAACGTACAATCTGCTCGACGTCACGCTGCCGAAGCTCGGCATTACGACGTCGTTCGTACAGCCGGACGAGCCCGAGCGCTTCCGCGAAGCGATCAACGAACGGACGAAGGCGATATTCATCGAATCGATCGGCAATCCGGGCTTGAACATTCCGGATATTCGGGCCATCGCGGATATCGCGCATGAACGCGGGATACCGCTGATCGTGGATAATACGTTCGGCACGCCGTACCTCCTCCGTCCGCTGGAGCACGGCGCGGACATCGTCGTACATTCCGCGACCAAATATATCGGCGGGCATGGCACCTCGATCGGCGGGCTCATCGTCGACGGCGGCTCGTTCGACTGGACCAACGGCAATTTCCCCGGTTTCACGGAGCCGGACCGCAGCTATAACGGACTGCGCTATGTCGAGAAGTTCGGCGAGCTGGCCTATATTACGAAGGTTAGAACCCAGTTCCTGCGGGACATCGGCGCGACGATCAGCCCGTTCAATTCGTTCCTGCTGCTGCAGGGACTCGAGACGCTGTCGCTTCGCGTGGAAAGGCACATCGGCAACGCGAAGCGCATCGTCGCGTTCTTGAACGCGCATCCGGACGTAGCATGGGTCAACTATCCGGGACTTCCGGACAATCCCTATTACGAGTTGGCGCAGCATTATTTCCCCAAAGGGCCGGGCTCGATCTTCACGTTCGGTTTGAAGGGCGGCTACGAAGCGGCGGACCGGTTCATTAACGCGCTGGAGCTGTTCTCGCATCTGGCCAACGTCGCGGACGCCAAATCGCTCGTCATCCATCCCGCCAGCACGACGCATGCCCAGCTGTCGCCGGAGGCGCAGCAGTCGGCCGGCATTACGCCGGATCTCATCCGGCTGTCGATCGGCATCGAAGATCCCGACGATCTCATCGCCGACTTGGAGCAGGCCATTCGCCGCGCTGCGGTCCCGGTCGAGAGCGCGGGCGCTTAAGTCGTTCGGCACGGCCAATGTACCGCGCTACGTTGCGGGCGATTCGGCGAACCTGCTTGCCGCATGGCGGTTAGGCGGCGTCCGCAGACCGATATGTCCGCGAAGCGTGTCCGCTTCGTATTCCTCGCGGAACAATCCGCGCGCCCGCAAGATCGGCACGACATGACGGACGAAGTCGTCGAGGCCTTCCGGCAGCGCGGGAGCCATTAACATGAAGCCGTCCGCCGCGCCGCCGCGGAACCAATGCTCGAGCGTATCGGCGATCTTCTCCGGCGTGCCGACCAGGTGGTCGCCGGAGAACGACCCGATGATAAGCGAGTAGATTTCCCGCAGCGTCGGATTCTCGCGGGCGATAACGGGCTGATGCTTGCGGTAATCGGGATTCGCCGCCTGCAGCGCGTCGAGCCCGGCCTCCTGGGCGGTCGTCTCCGGCGTGAACCCGCTGAAGTCGAGTTCCTTGAAATAGTCGGCCAGGAAACCCAGAATCGTATCGTCGCCAAGCAGGGCTTCCAACGCTTTCCGCTTGGCGATCGCCTCTTCCTCGGTGGCGCCGATAACCGGCGAAATCCCCTGCAGAATATACACGTCGTCCGGGTTGCGTCCCGCCTCCGCTACTTTCGCTTTGAAATCCGAATAGTAGAGTCGGGCATCCTCGAAGTTATATTTAATCGCGAAGACGACCTCGGCGAACCGGGCGGCGAAACGCTGACCGGCGTCCGAGTTGCCCGCCTGCACGAGCAGCGGGTAGCCCTGCGGCGATCGGGCGATATTGAGCGGTCCTTCGACCGCGAAAAATTCGCCGCGATGACGAAGCCGGTGCAGCTTGGACGGATCGAACAGCTCGCCGCTCTCCTTATCGAAGAGGAACGCATCATCTTCCCACGAATCCCATAGGCCGATCACCGCGTCCGCGAATTCGGTCGCCCGCCGGTACCGATGCTCAAGCTCGAAATGGCGCTCTCCCCCGAAGTTGCGGGCCGTATTGCCGGACAGGTCGCGGGTGGTGACGATGTTCCATCCGGCGCGGCCTTTGCTGATCCGGTCGGCCGATAGGAGCAGCCGCGCGAGATTGAACGGCTCGATATACGACGTCGAAGCGGTCGCGACAAGTCCGATCCGCGAGGTGGCGACGGCGAGGGCGGCGATCAGCGTTATCGGCTCGAAGCGGTTCAGGATGTTCGGATGAGACTGTTCGTTAATCGCGAGGCTGTCCGCCAGAAAGACGAAGTCGAACGCGCCGCGCTCCGCCGTTTTGGCCAGACGCACATAATAATCGATGTCGATGCTGGCTCCGGGCAGGGCATCCGGCAGACGCCAAGAGGCGGCGTGCATGCCGGTGCCGACGAGATAGGCGGACAGCTTCATCTGGTTTCGTTTGGTCATGAGAATCGCTCCTTCGTTCGGAATGAAAATGAAAAGAGACGCTTCCGCATAGGCGAAGGCGTCTCCAGCGATCTGGTAGAACAAGGGAAAATATAAGTTAAATAAAATGCTAAAGCTGCGCGTAGGGAATGTCAACTCGTTGTTTTCAAATAAAGTGTTGGAAGATTCTGTAGATGCATGATAGTATTAGGGTAATGCCGATTATTGTAATCGGAATAATACATAATTCACCAGTCGACTGGAGATGTCTCCTTCCCGTGATCGTCGCGATCCGGGGAGCGGCATCTTTTTTTATTTTTCGGTTCGATTGGCATTTCGGCAAGGGGGAGTCGCCAGCTATGTCCACAAGCGCATTCGTTGACGTGATCGTCGAACGGGATGTTCCCGTACCGATGCGCGACGGCGTCCGGTTAAGCGCGGACGTGTACCGGCCCGCGAAGGGAGGACCCTGCCCGGTGCTGCTGCTCCGGACGCCTTATAACAAAGCGGACGCTCAGACGATGAACTACGCGCATCCGCAATGGTACGCCCGCCGCGGCTATGTCGTCATCGTTCAGGATACGCGGGGAAGATGGACGTCCGAAGGGGAATTCGCCCCTTACGAGCACGAAGCGGCGGATGGATACGACACGATTGAATGGGCGGCATCGCTGCCATTCGCAGAGAAAAAGGTCGGCATGTACGGTTTCTCGTATTGCGGCGCGGTCCAGTGGCTGGCAGCCGCGGAGGCTCCGCCGCATCTGGCCTGCATCGCGCCCGGCATGATCGGCTCCGACGCCTATCAGGGGAAGACCTACGCGAATGGCGCCTTCGCGCTTGCCGCCCTGCAATCTTGGGTGCTGTTCGCGGCGCAGGATACGGCTCTCCGGCAGGGGAGGGGGGACTGGGCTTCGGAGCTGTCCGCTCATTATGCGGGCATCCACGGCTTCTACAAGAAGCTGCCGCTGAACGAGCCGCCGGAACCGATGAAGGAGCTGGCGCCATATTATGCCGATTGGCTGCGTCGCCCGCTAAGGGACGAGTATTGGGCAGCGCGTTCCCTGCGCGAGCGGTATGAGTCGATCGACGTGCCGGCCTTGCATATCGGCGGCTGGTACGACCTGTTCATCGAAGGGACGCTCGAGAACTTCAACTGCGTCCGCAGTCGAGGCGCGAGCGAGCATGCACGCGAGCACCAATATTTGTTTGTCGAACCGTGGTTTCACATGCCCTGGTCGCGATACGTCGGCGAGCTCGATTTCGGACCGGAAGCGGCGAACCGCATCGACGCGCTGCAGCTGGCTTGGTTCGACTGGTGGCTGAAGGACATCCGACCGGATAACCCGCCGCCGAAGGTGCGCTATTTCGAGATGGGCAGCAACGTGTGGAAGGAGGCGAACGACTGGCCGCCGGAGCGGGCGAGCCGAGGGGAGGGGCGAGCCGCTTATTATCTCCGCAGCGCATGCCGAGCCAACTCCGTCAACGGAGACGGCGCGTTGTCCGAGCACCCGGCCGGCGAAGAATATCCGGACGTATTCGTGTACCATCCGTCCATCGCCGTTCCCGCGATCGGCGGCCGTTCGGGCGCGGTGCCGGAGTTGACGCCGATGGGGCCGAAAAACCAGCTTCCGATCGAAATTCGCAACGACGTGCTCGTGTATACCTCGCCTCCGCTCGACGAGGATGTGGCGATCGCGGGCGAGATTACGCTCGAGCTGTACGCCGCCACGACCGCCGAGGATACGGATTTCGTCGCCAAGCTGGTCGACGTGCATCCCGACGGGCGCGCGTACAACATTACCGAAGGCATTATCCGGGCGAGCTACAGGCACGGACTGGACAAGCGCGTGCCCGTGCCGAGCGGGGAGACGGTGCGCTATGAATTTTCGCTCGGTTCCGCCGCCGCGGTATTCCAGAAAGGGCACGCCATCCGGCTGGATGTGACGAGCTCGCTCTTCCCTACCTTCGACCGCAACCCGAACCGGATCGCCAATCCGGGCGAGGTGACCGAAGCCGATTTCGTGACGGCGACCCAGACGATCTATCACGACGCGGAACGCCCGTCGCGGGTGTGGCTCCCGGTCGTGACGACGTCATGAAAGGCGGTACGCGGCGATGAAGGTGCGCTACATCTGGTTCGACTTAGGCTACACGCTCGTGTATCAGGACAGGGAGAAGGTATACCGCGATTATCTTCTGGCTCAGGGCATCGATATCCCGCTCGCCCGGATCGAAGAGGCATATCATTTGGCCGACAAGAAGTTCATGCGTCAGTATCCGGGCGCGCTTGGCCAAGAATGGGACAGCTTCTTCCCTTGGTACCTCGGCATGCTCAACTATTCGCTCGGCGTTCGCTTCCCCTTGGCGGAACAAGCGGCCGCGTTGAAGGCAGGCGAGCGGCGTCAAGGCCCGCGCTGGCGGGCGTATCCGTTCGCGCCCGGCGTTCTGCAATGGCTGAAGGAACGCTCCTATGGGATCGGTCTGATCAGCAACTGGGACCAATCGGCAAGAACCGTGTTGAATGAGACCGGCTTGGCTCGGTATTTGGACCATGTCGTCATCTCCTCGGAAGTTCAAGTGTCGAAGCCGGACGAACGCATCTTCCGTCTCGCCGCGGAAATCGCCGGCGCGCGTCCCGAGCAATGCCTTTACGTAGGCGACAATTATTACGACGATGTGGTGGGCAGCGCGCGCGCCGGCATGGCGGCTTGTCTCGTCAACCGGTTCGGGCTGCTCGGCATCGAGGAGCTGCCGGCGGTTACCCGCATCGATTCGGTGGCGGAACTGCCCCGTCTGCTTGCCCATGCGGGCGATAGCAGGCCACTTATCCAACCAGAGCGGAGGAATGTAAATTGAAGAAACCATACACGGCCAGACATCTATTCGTCATGTTGACCTTGATCGCGATCATGCTATTCGCCGCGGCTTGCGGCGGCAATAACGACACGGGCAACGCCGCGAAAGAGACGCAGGCGGCACCGGAGTCATCGAACCAAGCTGCCGAGAGCGGCGGGGAGAAGGAGGCGCCCGCCGCGGAGCCATCCGGCGAGGCAGGCGCATCGGGAGGGAAGAAAACCGGCGGGGACGTCGTCGTCATCATCCCGCAGGATCTCGATTTTCTGGATCCGCATTTGGCCGTCGCGGCCGGGACGAACGAAGTGCTGTTCAACATTTTCGAAGGGCTGCTCAAACCGAACGAGAAAGGCGAACTATATCCGGCCGTGGCCGAATCGTACGAGGTTTCTCCGGATGGCTTGACCTATACGTTCAAGCTGCGCGGCGGGGTGAAATTCCATAACGGCAATCCCGTTACCGCCGAGGACGTGAAATATTCGTACTCGCGCATGGCCGGGATCGGGGCCGAGAAGCCGCTTCAGCCGCAGTATGCCGGCATCGCTTCGGTCGATGCGCCGGATGCCTCAACCGTCGTCATCAAGCTCAAGCAGAACGATTCTTCGTTCTTGACGGCGCTGACGGGCGCGATCATTCCGAACGGGTACGAAGACGGCAACAAAAATCCGATCGGCACCGGACCGTTCAAATTCAAAGCGTATTTACCCGGCCAGAAGCTGTCCGTCGAGAAATTCGCCGACTACTACGTGAAGGATGTCCCGTCGCTGGATCAGGTCGAATTCCGCATCATTACGGATCCTGAAGCGTCGCTGCTGGCGCTGAAATCGGGCGAGGCCGACATCTATCCGCGGATCGGCACGGAGCGGCTGGAAGAGTTGGGCGATGCGTTCAACGCGGTCAGCGGTCCGCAGAACCTGGTGCAGCTGGTAACGTTCAATATCGCCAAAAAAACCGTTCGACGACATCAAGGTGCGCCAAGCGATCAACTATGCGGTCAACAAGGACGAAATCATCGAAGGCGTCGCGATCGGCAAAGGGACGAAGCTCGGCTCCAATCTAAGCCCGGTGCTCGCCAAATATTATCAGCCGGGTCTCGAGGATCTGTACGCGACCGATATCGAGAAGGCGAAAAGCCTGCTGGCCGAAGCCGGCTATCCGGATGGCTTCGAGACAACGCTGTCCGTGCCGTCCATCTATCAATTCCACGTGGACACGGCTCAGGTCATCGCGCAGCAGCTTGCGCAAATCGGCGTCAAAGTCAACATCGAACCGGTCGAGTGGGCGGTCTGGCTGGAACGCATCTACAAAGGCCGCGATTACGAGACGACGATCATCGGGCTGGACGGCAAGCTGGATCCGAATCAAATTTTGAGCAAATATTTGTCGGATGCGGACAACAACTTCTTCAATTATAAGAACGCCGATTTCGATGCGACGCTCAAGTCCGCCGTGACGGAAATCGACGACGCGAAGCGGGTGGAGCTGTACAAGAAAGCGCAGACCATTCTAGCTCAGGACGCGGCGGCGATCTATATCATGGACCCGAACCTGAACGTGGCGCTGGCCAAAAATTTGGCAGGCTACAAGCAATACCCGCTCTACGTCCAGGATTTGTCGACCGTATATTTCACGGAATAAGATCGGAAGTGACGGCACATGAATTATTACGCGCGGCGCCTCCTTACGCTGCTGTTGACGGTGTTGTTCGTGGCGGTGCTCACGTTCGCCGTATTCCGAATCGTACCCGGCAACCCCGCGCTTGCAATATTGGGACCGGAGGCGACGAACGACCAGATCGCGCGGCTTGAAGCCCAGTTGGGCACGGACCGCCCGCTGCCCGAGCAATTCGCCAATTGGCTGGGCAGCGCGGCCGTCCTGGATTTCGGCCAATCGCTGCGTTTCTCCGAGCCGGTGCTGGACCTGATCGCCAGCCGGTTCCCGGTCACGCTGTCCCTTGCGCTGCTGGCGCTCGGAATTACCGTCGCGACGGCCGTTCCGCTCGGCATTCTCGCCGCACGCTCGCGCGGCAAGCTAGCGGATATCGTCGTCTCGCTCTGCACGCAGTTCGGTCTGGCCATTCCTTCGTTCTGGACGGGCATCCTGCTGATCCTGCTGTTCGGCCTGACGTTGAAGTGGTTCTCGGTCAGCACGTACGTGCCCTGGTCGGATAATCCGCTGCTGGCTTTGAAATCGACCGTGCTTCCGGCCTTCGCCCTCGCGATCCCGCAGATCGCGGTCGTCGTGCGCTACTTGCGAACGGCCATGCTCGATCAATTAAACCAAGATTACGTGCGAACCGCCAAGAGCAAAGGGCTGTCGGACCGTTCGATTTATTACCGCCACGTGTTGAAGAACGCGTTGCTGCCGGTCATTACCGTCGTCGGCATCAATTTCGGCGAGATTCTCGCCGGCAGTCTCGTCATCGAACAAGTCTATACGCTGCCCGGGTTCGGGAGCCTGCTCATCACGGCCATCGGCAACCGCGACTATCCGCTGGTACAGGGGATGGTGCTCGTCATCGCCCTTATCGTCGTGTCGGTCAATTTCATCGTCGATCTATCCTATCGCTGGCTTGATCCGAAAATCCGTTATTAATCGAGGGATGCCATGAAGTCCAACTACAGCATCAATTTCCTGCTGGGCCTCTTCTTCGTCGCCCTCCTGGCGGCGCTGATGGCCCTTAGCTTCTTCTATACGCCGTATGACGCCAATGTCATGAGCATGAAAGAACGGCTGCACGGGCCTAGCCCTGCCCATCCGCTCGGCACGGACAATTTCGGGCGCGACGTGCTCAGCCGGATCATGGTCGGCGCTCAGACCGCGTTCCTCGTCGGCAGTCTGTCTACGATGATCGGGCTTGCCGGCGGATTCGCGGTCGGCACGCTCGCCGGTTATGCCGGCAAATGGGTGGACGAGGCGCTGATGCGGGCGACGGACGCGCTGCTCGCTTTCCCCGGCATTCTGCTGGCGCTCGTGCTCGTTACCGTCTTTAAGCCGAGTCTCTTCCAGACGATACTCGCGATCGGCATCTTGTCGGTGCCGACCTTCGCGCGGGTGATCCGCGGCGGGGTGCTCCAGCATCGCGAGGCGGAGTACGTCAAGGCGGCCAGAGGTCTCGGCGCCTCCCATTGGAACGTGATCTTCGTGCAAATCCTGCCGAATATCGCGTCTTCGATCGTGACGACGGCGGCCCTCAGTTTCTCGACCTCCATCCTCGTGGAAGCCGCGCTCAGCTATCTGGGGCTCGGCGTGCAGCCGCCCGATCCGAGCTGGGGACGGATGCTCAACGAAGCGCAAGGCTATATGGCCAAGGCGCCTTGGTTCACGCTGGCGCCGGGACTGATGATCACGCTGTCGGTGCTCGGGTTCAATCTGCTCGGCGACGGCATCCGCGATTTGCGGGACAAAAGAGTGTAGGAGGCGCGAACATGACGAAGTTTAACGCGGCGCAGGCAGCCAAGCTGCTCGATATTCGGGACGTATCCGTCTCGCTAAACGCGAGGGGGAAGCCGGCGCCGTCCGTTCTGGAGGGCATCAGCCTTGCGGTCGGGAAAGGGGAAATCGTCGGCGTGGTCGGCGAGTCCGGCTGCGGGAAAAGCGTGCTATCGCTATCCGTGCTCGGCCTGCTGCCGGGCGCGCTGCGTCTAAGCGGAGGGGAGATCGAGTACGCGGGCGTGCATCGGCTGGATCGTATGGGCCAGGACGAGCTGAGGCGCTACCGCGGCAAAGAGGCGGCGATGATCTTTCAAGATCCGATGAGCTCGTTGAATCCCGGCCTGACGATCGGCGCGCAGTTGACGGAGATGATTCGGCTGCATCTCGGCTACGGTCGCAAAGAAGCGTCGGAATGGGCCGGGCAGCTGCTCCATAAGGTTGGATTGCCCCGGCCAGCCTCGCTGCTCCGCGAATATCCGCACCGCTTATCGGGCGGCATGCGGCAGCGCGTCATGATCGCCATGGCCATGTCCTGCAATCCGGGGCTGCTCATCGCCGATGAACCGACGACGGCGCTCGACGTGACCATACAGGCGCAAATTCTGGAGATGATGCGAGGCATTCGGGAGGAGAACGGGACGTCGATTATGCTCATCTCCCACGATTTGGGCGTCATCGCGGACATGAGCGACCGCATCGCCGTCATGTACGCCGGACAGATCGTGGAGGAGGGGGATGCCCGGGATATTTTCGACCGCCCGGCGCATCCGTATACGATCGGTCTGCTGAACGCGATACCGTCCCCGGCGAAGAAGCGCGAGAAGCTGTTCGCGATTCCGGGCACGGTTCCGGCGCTGGAGGAGAGGGGGCGGGGGTGCCGATTCGCTCCCCGCTGCCCCCATGCGGAGGAGCGATGCCGCGCGGAAGCGCCTCCGCTAGTTCGCGTACGGCATGAGCATAGGGCCAGATGCTTCCTGGCCGAAGAGAAAGGAGCGACCGCGCATGAACCGATTCGTTCCGGAGCCGTTGGTTGAGCTGGATCGGCTGTCGATGCATTACCGCGTGCAGGGCGGCGATCGCTCGGGGCGTCTGCTGAAGGCCGTCGACGGCTTCTCGCTGTCCATCTCGCCAGGCGAGACGGTCGGCCTCGTCGGGGAGAGCGGATGCGGCAAGTCCACCGTCGGCCAAATCGCCGCGCGGCTGCTCGAGCCGACCGGCGGAAGGCTGCGCTACAACGGAGCGGAGATGACGAACGCATCGTCATCGGAACGCAGAACGCTTCGCAAGCAGATTCAATACGTATTTCAAGACCCGTATTCGTCGCTGAACCCGAGCTTCCGCATCGGACGGCTGCTGGAGGAGCCGCTGCGCTTCAATCGGCTGGACGGCAAGGAAGAGCGGAAGCGTCGCGTTCATGCGATGCTGGAGCGGGTAGGGCTGGATGCCTCTTATGCTCGCCGGTATCCGCACGAGCTGAGCGGCGGCCAGCGGCAGCGGATCGGCATCGCCAGGGCGCTCATGGTCGACCCCGCGTTCCTCGTGCTGGACGAGCCGGTGTCCGCGCTCGATGTATCCGTGCAGGCGCAAATTCTCAATTTGCTCAAAGAACTTCAAGCGGAACGCGGCTTGACGTATTTATTCATCTCGCACGACATGAACGTCATTCATTATATGAGCGACCGCGTCGCGGTCATGTATTTGGGGGAGCTCGTGGAGCTTGCGGACGTTGATGCGCTGTTCGACGGACCGAAGCACCCCTACACGCAGGCGTTGATTTCGGCAATACCCGCCTCCGGATGGAGAGAACGCCGCAGTGCGTCTATTCAGGCGTTAGGGGAGCTGCCCAGCGCGCTGTCGCTGCCGCCAGGCTGCCGGTTTCAGACCCGGTGTCCGTTCGCGCACGATCGCTGCCGCAGGGAAGCGCCCGCGCTCGCGGAGATCGGGCAAGGGCATGCGGCGGCATGCCATCTCTATGAAACTCCGGGCGAGTCAACGCTGCAAGCTGCCAATCGTTGAACGCAAGCGAATAACCGAGCCGGTAGCCGGCTCGGTTATTCGCGATAAATTCGATTCTTATTTGGCCGCGCCGGCCTTAATATCGGCAATTAGCTGATCAAGCGTAGATTGCAGCTGCTCGACGGGGACGTCGGTGACGAAGCTGGCGCCGTTCGTGTCTTTCTTGACCGTCTCGATCACGTCCGCTTCTTGGTAGAGCTTGGCGATCGTCCGATACGTCTCGTTATCCTTATCCTCGGCGCGCGTCGCGAAGACGTTAATGTACGGGCGCGTCGATTCCGCCTGCGGATCGTCGTGGAAGATGGCGTCGGACAGCTGCAGGCCCGCTTGACCGGCGATGCCGCCGTTAATAATGGAACCGGCTACATCCTTGAGGACGCGAGGCGTCTGTTGGGCGACGACCGGCACGATTTCGATCTTGCGCGTATTCTCGACGATATCGTCCGGGGTACCGTATAGGCCGACGTTCTCCTTCAGTTTGATGAGGCCGGCTTGCTGAAGCACGAGAAGCCCGCGTCCTTGGTTGGCCGGATCGTTCGGGATGGCGATCTTGGCGCCTTCCGGAATATCTTCGACCTTCTTGTATTTCTCCGAGTACAGGCCAAGCGGCGCTACGACCGTCGAGCCGATCGGCACGATGTTCAGGTTATGCTCGATATTGAATTGACTCAAGAATGCGAGATGCTGGAAGGAATTAATGTCGACTTCTTTGTTCGCGAGCGCCAGGTTCGGCAGCGTGTAATCGGAGAATTCGACCAGCTCGATCTCGATGTTACGCTCGGCGGCTTTCTTTTTGAGGAGCGGCCATGTTTCGCCGTCGGAGCCCGTGACGCCAACCTTGACTTTGACGGGCTCCTGCGGTTCTTCTTTCTTCGTCTCTTCTTGAACGGGGGCGGCGGTCTCTTTCGCTGCGTTCGCGTCGGCAGCGGCAGCGGTTGAGGCTGCATCCGAAGCGGCCGCATCCGTGCCGTTGTTAGCCGGTTCGCCGCTGCTGCCGCAAGCGGACAGAAGCCCGATGACGAGCACGAGCAGGAGGGATAGAACGAACGTTTTTCTTTTTCTCATGAATAACGACTCCTTTAAGATGGTGTAATGGCGGAAGCCGATCATCGGCGCAGGAAGTAACGCGAAATCCGGTTGCCGATAAATTGAGCGACCTGCACGAGCAGAATAAGGACGAGTATCGTGACGAGCATGACGGAACCGTCGAAGCGCTGATAGCCGTAGGTCATCGCCAAGTCGCCGAGACCGCCGCCGCCGACCGTACCGGCCATCGCCGAGAAGTCGATCAAGCCGACCGTCATGAACGTCAAGCCGAGGATCAACGGACCTAGCGTCTCCATAATGAGGACGCCGAAAATGATTTGGAGCGGACTGGCGCCCATCGCCTTGGCCGCTTCGATAATGCCGGGGTCGATCGCGACCAGGTTGTTCTCCACGACGCGGGCGATGACGAACGACGCGACGAGCGTCATCGGGAAGATCGCCGCCCACATGCCGATCGTGGTGCCGACGACCAGCCGGGTCAGCGGGCTGATGGTGACCAAGAAAATAATGAACGGTATGGGACGAATGACATTAATAAGCAGGTTAAGCAGTGCGGAGACGAAACGGTTCTCCAAGATGTTGCCGCGGCGGGTGACGAACAGCAGCAAGCCGATCGCGATGCCGAAGATGCTGGAGAAGAGCAGCGTGAACGCGACCATGGTCAGCGTCTGGCCCGTCGACTCCACGACGCGCACCCAGAACGTGCTCCAATCAACTTTCATGATCGATGACCTCCCGAACTTCCACGGTTTGGGCGAGCTGCGCGACGAGCCGGTCGATGGAGGCTAGCTCATCCGCGGGCTGGAATTCGACGATCAGACTGCCGAACAGCTGACCCTTCAGCTCCTGAATGCTGCCGTAGACGATGCTGAAATCGACGTTATGCTGCCTCGCGGCGCGCGAGAGGACGGGCTCGCTCGTCGCGCCGCCTTTGAAGACGAGCCGGTACAGCTTGCCTTGATGCTTGCTTTTCAACGTTTCGAGCAGCTTGGGCGAGAGCTGGTCGTTCTGCACCGAGCGGATGAAATTCGCGGTGGCCGGCTGCTTGGGCGATGCGAAAATGTCGTATACGGAGCCTTCTTCGATCACCTGTCCGTTCTCCATGACGGCTACCCGGTCGCATATGCTGCGGATGACGTGCATCTCGTGCGTAATCAGCAAAATCGTGATGTTGTACGCTTCGTTAATCCGTCTGAGCAGCTTCAAAATTTCCCCGGTCGTCTCCGGGTCGAGCGCGGAGGTCGCTTCGTCGCAAATGAGGATGTCCGGCGAGGTCGCGAGCGCCCTGGCGATGCTAACGCGCTGCTTCTGGCCGCCCGAGAGCTGCTCGGGATAATGATCCGCTTTGTCTTCGAGCCCGACGAATCGCAGCAGCTCCTCGACGCGAGCCTTGATTTGCGCTTTCGGCGTGCCGGCCAGCTTGAGCGGATAGGCGACGTTGCCGAAGACGGTGCGGGCGTTGAACAGATTGAACGTCTGGAAGATCATCCCGATGCGTCGTCGCAGTTGACGCAGCTCTCGCGGCTTAAGAGCCGTGATGTCCTGGCCGCCGACGATGACTTTGCCGCTCGTCGGCGCTTCGAGCAGGTTAACGAGCCGCAGCAGCGTGCTTTTGCCGGCGCCGCTGAAGCCGATGATGCCGTAAATCTCGCCCTGCGCGATCGAGAGCGACACTTGGCTGACCGCCTGCGTATGATTCTTTTTGCCCGTAAAGATTTTCGAGACGGCCTCGAAGCGAATCATGCGATGGTTCTCCCCTTTAAGCTGCAATTTGGTCTTGAAATAATTCACATGTGAATACTTGGGAATATGCGTATAAAAAAACGGCCTCTTCCTTCGGGAAGAGGCCGTCAATCGGAAGCGGCTCCTTCTGGTTCGAAGAGAAGGGAGTCACAGTTCTGAATGATCAGTCAGCTGTTTGCGCTGCGCATGCGCGGCGCGAATATGCGATTTCGAAGCTTGCCACTAAATATAAGGCGTCGCCTCGGTAACTGTCAACCATAATTTGTGAAATGAATGATAATTAAATGGTTAAAGCAGACATTTATATAAGAATTTTCATTGATTTAATAGAATTTATTTGCTTGACAATGTGAAATTATGGATGATAGATTATCGTCAGTCTTCATAATAACAATAAAACACATGGGATAAATATGCTTTAGACGGGAGGATGAAGCGGCGGTGACGAAGCAAATTCGCATGAACGTCTTTGATATGACCAGCGCGATGCACAATTCGCATGGGCTGTGGAAGCATCCGGACAATGCGCGCGCGACCCGATACAAAGACGCGGATTATTGGGTGGAGCTCGCGCAGCTGCTGGAGCGGGGGAGATTCGACGCCTTGTTCCTGGCGGACGTGATCGGAGTATACGACGTGTATCGCCAAAGCAAGGATCCGGCCATCCGGGACGCGGTGCAGGTGCCGCTCAACGATCCGGCTTTTGTCATTCCGGTCATGGCGCACGCGACCCGGCATCTTTGCTTCGCCCTGACGGTCAGCACGACCTACGAACATCCTTATGCGCACGCGCGCCGGATGAGCACCCTCGATCATTTGACGAAGGGACGATTCGCCTGGAACGTGGTGACGTCCTATTTGCCAAGCGCGGCGCGCAATTTCGGCCATGCGGAGATGATGAGGCACGACGAGCGGTACGCGATGGCCGAAGAATTTCTGGAGGTTAGCTACAAGCTATGGGAAGCAAGCTGGGAGGACGACGCGATCGTGCGCGACGCGTCGCGAGGCGTCTTCGCCGAGCCCGCGAAAGTGCATGACATTGGCCATGACGGCCGATATTACCGCGTGCGTGGACCTCATCTTAGCGAACCTTCGCCGCAGCGAACGCCGGTCATCTACCAGGCAGGCGCATCCGAGAAGGGGCGGGATTTCGCCGCCAAGCATGCGGAATGTCTCTTCGTCGGCGGTTCCTCGCCCGGACGGGTCAAGGCTTCCATTCAAGACATTAAGGATCGGGCGGTCGCATACGGCAGAAATCCGGATCATATCCAAGCGTTCACGTTCCTGAACGTCGTCGTGGCGGAAACCAGCGCGGAAGCCGAGGCCAAGTTCGCGGAGTACGCGTCCTTGTGGAGCGGAGAGGCGGCGAAGGCGCAATTCGGAGGCTCCAGCGGGTATGATTTGTCGCAATATAGCGACCTGGACGCGCCGTTCGAGTATAAGCATACGGAGCATGGGCAATCGAGAGCCGCTTCGTTAACGAAAGACCAGCCTCGCCGATTGACGGTGCGGGAAGCGCTCGGCACGTTCGAACGGCTGGACCGCAAACAGACGATCGTCGGCAATCCGCAGGAAGTGGCCGATCGCATCGAGCGATACTTCGACGAGAGCGGGGTAGACGGGTTTAATTTGGCCCATTACATCTCGCCGGGCAGCTTGATCGATTTCGTCGAGCTCGTCGTCCCCGAGCTTCAGCGCCGCGGCCGTTACAAGACGGAATACGAGCCGGGCACATACAGAGAGAAGCTGTTCGGGCAAGGCAGCCGTTTGTTGTTCGCGGATCATCCCGGGGCGGGATACCGGAGGAACGACGGCAAGGCGGAGATCCCGCAAGGGGGCGCATCGTAAGAGAAAAGGGGAAGAGCGAAGCGAGGGGAGCTCGGCATGACGGCACCTTTGGTGCTCCGATCGTTAGATGTTAAACGAAAGCATCAGACGCGCGCCCGATAAGGGAACGCGTCTGTTCGGCGTCTAGCTACTCTCGTTCAGCCGAAACACCGACGGATCGGGATCGACCCGGACGAACTGGGCAACTCTAGATACGGCGAACAACCGGCCCCACTGATCGAGGGCTGCGAAGCACTTTAGTACGCACCTTCCCTCTCGCACGTACATATTTTGAGACATGCATCTCGGAACTAACGGCCGGCACTCGGGTATATCCTGCATGCCGGCTTTTTGCCGCTTTGTTCGATGTTGATGAACGATGCCGCCGGGAGCGGCTATTTATCGAATCGAATTCCATTATTTGCAACTTTTGGGCGATGTCTGCGTCTGATTGAGTGGGGCTCGCCTGACCGGTACCAACGGATGATAATGATGACGAGAAGGTGCGTGATGTGAAGCGTGAAGCGTGTATCGATACATAAAATAATTGCGACCGCGGCGGCGTCAGCGCTGCTTGGCACGGGGCTCTTGGGGAATGCGGTCCCGACGCTCGCAGAGCAGCCTGTTCTCTCGCGGTCTTCGGCAATCGGGGTCGAGACGATCACGCAGGCAAAGCCGGCATGGAGCATTCCGCTCGCGACGTTCAGCGAGTCGGGATGGCCGCGAACGGCCGCGATCGCCGAGGAGGGGCGCGTGTTCGCGCTCATCGGCAGCGGTCAGCTGGCAGCGTATGACGGCACGAGCGGCAAACGATTGTGGACGTTCGGCCATAGCCTGAAGCCGCTGCTAACGTATGATCAAGGCATGATCTACGGTCTTGCCGCCGATGGTTCAATCTACGCTGTGACGTCTGGCGGCACTCGGAAGTGGGCTTCAGCCATAGGCGCCAAGAGAGCGGAACGAATTACCGTAACGGGCGACACCGTCTATGTCATGCAAAATCTCGTCTTCTATGCGCTTGAGAAGGCGACGGGCAAGCTGCGCTGGAAGGTGGTCAAGAAGGCGGAAGAGTACTACCTCGCTGGCTACCCGGAAGTGTGGGAGACCCCAGACGTTGTCCTGCGCAAGTATTACGTGGATGGCGTGCACTCGTCGTCTCAGATTAATGCGTTCGATAAGAAGACGGGCAAGATGTTATGGTGGTCTCCGGACATTTACGATGTGCTCGATAGAAGAGAAAATCTCGTCTACGTTACGCCAGACTTATTCATGCGTGACGATCTGTCAATCAGCTACGTGAGCATCTATGCACTAGATGTGAAGACAGGTAAAATCATGCAGCAGCGAGAATACAAATGGAAGCCGCAAGTCACCTCGCAAAACCCGTCCGGCCTCGGAGGCAACAGAGGCACCGCTTTTATTGACGGGGACGCGCTCTATATTTTTCAGGACGACATCGTCGCGCAATACGACTTCGCCGCCTATAAGCCGGACAACCAACCGGTCAAGCGCTGGAATGCGCCGGATCCGAACCAGTATTTCCCTCTCTACAAGCTGCATGAAGGGCGATTGCTGTACCAGAACCAGCACGATAACTCCATCGGCATGATGAAAACGGCCAATGGCGGGTTCCTCCGGACGACGTACGGGGTGAACGTCGTGCAGACCGACTTGTACGGGAATGGATTATACCTGGGTCTGGCTGACGGCACGCTCAAAGCCTACGACTACACGACCACGAAGCCGGTGTTCAGCATCCGGGCGGGCGACGGAAATTTCGAGCCGACGTTGAAATCCGGCAGCATGCTCTACGTACGATCCGGCGGTATGCTGCTCGCGGTGAAGCTGCCGGCGAGCTTGACCAAGAACTAGAAGAGAAGTTTAGTATGAACGAGGACGCGAACGAACGGCATCGATTGCCAGCGGAAGATCCATCATTATGCTCAAGCTTTAAGACATATCCTGGGCTCCTGTTAGATGCAGGGGCTTATTTCCGCTGACTCCGCGCCATTCATCTCGACGAACGATTGACGGGTACTACCGCAAATGATAGGTTAAATTTGGAACTTCGCGACCGAAGAGGTCAAGCGGGAATCGAATCTGAATCATATGGAGGCGTAAGACATGTCCGAGAAGAAACTGGCGATCGAATACGATCAATATGAGAGCGGCGAGAAAATAGAAGATTTGCTGGAGGCGTTGGCGGCAAGTCCGGAGAGCAAAACGTTAACAAGTCTGGTTATCGGCGATTGGGGCGGTTCCTACGAGAATGATTCGAGTTCGGTCGTTGAGACGCTCGTCCGTCTGCGCGGCGAATTCCCCGCCTTGCGCAAGCTGTTCATCGGGGACATGACATTCGAAGAATGCGAGGTATCCTGGATCAATCAGTCGAATCTGGGGCCGCTGCTCGAGGCGTATCCCGAGCTGACGTCGCTCACAATTAAAGGCAGCACAGGGCTGGCGCTGGATCCGGCGCGGCACGAGAAGCTGGAGGAGCTGGTCATTATTTGCGGCGGACTCGGCAAGGACGTGCTGGCGAGCATCCGTGAAGGTCATTTTCCCAAGCTGAACAAGCTGGAGCTGTACCTCGGCGTGGACAACTACGGATTCGACGGCGGACTGGAGGACGTGCTGCCGCTGATCGAGCCCGGCAAATTCCCTGAGCTAACCTACCTAGGCTTGAAAGACAGCGAGATTCAGGACGAGATCGCGATCGCGGTCGCGGATGCCCCGATTCTGGATCAGCTCCATACGCTCGACTTGTCGATGGGGACGCTGTCCGACAAGGGCGCCGAGGCGCTGCTCGCAAGCGATCGCGTGAGGAAGCTGAAGCATCTCGATCTGAGCTATCACTATATGTCGGACGAGACGGTCGCGCGTTGGCAGGCATCCGGCATGAGCGTCGACGTCGGCGAGCAGCAGGAGTCGGACGACGAGGACGATTGGCGTTATCCGGCGCTCACGGAATAGCGATGGATTCGATGATTATCGTCGGCAACCCCGATAATAAGCGGACACGCGGCGTGCAGGAGGCAAGGCGGGCAGCGGGGTTGCCGCCTGCCTTGGTCATGCCGTATATGGAGCTGCTGGAGGGAAAGTCGATAGGGGAACAACTCGCGCGGGCTGATTCGTTCGAAGAAGCCGGCGCCCCGCTCATTCGCATCGACGCCCCGGGCGAGCATTTCGAGGTGGAGCGCGGGCTGATCGCGCTCGGCGCGCCGGATGCCGAGGACCAGGACGACCGGCTATTGCCGCTCCGGGAGCTCGTCGTCCCGCATCCGCTCAGCGTGCAAGCGGCGAGCCGCTTGCGCGAGCATACCGGCCAGCTCTATCACCCGTCCCAATGGTTCCGCGGTTACGCCCGGCTGCTCGCCAGCATCGAACGGGACGCGAGGACGCGATGGCCGGAGGCGCGATTCGTGAACGAACCCGCGGCCATCGCGGGCATGTTCGACAAGCGGCACGCGCACACGCGGCTCACGGAGGCAGGGGTGGCGGTCCCGAGACGGCTGGCGGAGCCTGCAGAGCTGCCCGATTACGAGGCGCTGCGCGAGATGATGCGGGCAAGACGGATGCCGCGTGTATTCGTTAAGCTGGCGGCCGGATCGGGGGCATGCGGCATCATCGCCTACCAAGTGAATCCGGCCACGGGCGCGGAGATTGCGATCACGACGATCGGCGTGGAGAACTATATCGCGAAGCCCCCAGTCTACTATAATGCGCTGAAGCCCCGCCGCTGCACGGACTCCGCCATCATCCGGCAGATGATCAATTGGCTGCTGCGGCACGGCTCGCATGTCGAGCAGTGGATCGCGAAGGCGGCGGTGAACGGCAGGCCGTTCGATATCCGCCAACTGGTCGTCGGCGGCGAAGCCTGCCACAGTCTAGCCCGGATCAGCCGCACGCCGTTCACGAATTTGCATCTGCGAAGCGAACGCCAATCGCTGGACGAGATGGGGCTGCGGCCGGTGACGGTGCAATCGGTCCGGGAGATCGCCGAGCGGGCGACGGCGGCTTTCACCGGCGCGTCGGTCGCGGGGGTGGACGTCTTGTTGTCCGCCGGTTCGCTTCGGCCTTACGTTCTTGACGTCAACCCGTTCGGCGATCTGCTGTACCGCGTCTCGCACGAAGGGCTCGGCACCTATGAATGGCAAATCAAACAGCTTGCGCGGCAAGAGGAGATGAATGCTTGACCAGTCTGGATATGAACCAAATCGTCGGCTCGCACGATCTGGTGATGATTACGCTCGATACGCTCCGGTATGACGCGGCCGTGCTGGAAGAGGCGAACTGTCCGAACCTATGCCAAGGCGGCGGATGGGAGAAGCGCCATACGCCAGGCAGCTTTACTTATGCGGCGCACCATGCGTTCTTCGGCGGCTTCCTGCCGACGCCGGCAACGACGGATAAGTCGCAGCATGTGCGACTGTTCCATTCCGCGAATACGGGACTGCGTACGCATCCGCACACCTGGCTGTTCGATACGCCGGATCTCGTCTCCGGCCTGCAAGCGGAAGGCTACCGGACGATCTGCATCGGCGGCGTTATTTTTTTCACGAAGAAAGTGCCGCTCGCCAAGGTGCTGCCCGGCTATTTCCAGGAGAGCTACTGGCGGATGACCTTCGGGGTCACCAACCCGCGCTCGACCGAGCATCAGGTGAATCATGCGCTGAAGCTGCTGGCCAAGACGCCCGAGCACGAGCGGCTGTTCCTGTTCCTGAACGTATCGGCGATCCACGGCCCGAATCATTATTTCGTCCCCGGCGCGAAGCATGACTCGGTCGACACGCAGCGGGCGGCGCTGCGTTATGTCGACGGCGAGCTAGGACGCTTGTTCGATGCCCTCAAAAAACGCGAGCGGCCGGTATTCTGCATGGCGTTCTCCGATCATGGCACCGCTTACGGCGAGGATGGATACGAAGGGCATCGGCTGGCGCACGAGGTCGTCTGGAACGTGCCGTACCGGGAGTTTATTCTATAATTGTCATCAGCACGAATAGCATCTGAAGAGGGGGAGGTATCCCATGTTCACGAATCCACGAGCGTTGCCAAGCGTGCCGGACACGCATAGGGAAGCGGACCGTCTGCGCGAGCGGCTGAATGCCGACCCTTACCGGTCCTATTTATACGCCTACCCCCACAAGACGGCATATCGTCCGTTCGACGAGCCGATTCCCCTCGAACGGCTGTGGGAAGCGGAACGCGCGGACACGTTCTTTCTCTACATGCACATCCCGTTCTGCGGCGCGCGCTGCGGGTTCTGCAATCTATTCACGCTCCCGGACAAAAGCGCGGACGCCCACGAACAATACGTGGACGCGCTGGCCCGGCAGGCGAAGCAATGGGCGCCGCACGTGAAGCGCCGCCCGTTCGCCCGGTTCGCGATCGGCGGCGGAACCCCGACGCTGCTCGCTCCGCGGCAGCTGGCGCGGCTGTTCGAGCTCGCCACGGAACAATTGGGCGTCGATCTTGGCCTTGTTTCGATTTCGGTCGAGACCTCGCCGGAGACGGTGAGCCGCGAACGGCTTGCGATCTTGCGCGAGCATCAGACGGACCGCGTCAGCATGGGCATCCAAAGCTTCGTCGAAGCCGAAGCCGCGGCCATCTACCGGCCGCAGAAGCCGGACGAGGTCGAGCGTGCGCTGACGCTGCTTCGTTCGTACGATTTCCCGATCCTCAATCTCGATTTGATCTACGGATTGCCCGGCCAGACGGTCGATTCCTGGCTCTATTCGCTGGATCGCGCGCTCGCTTACCAGCCCGAGGAGATCTTCCTCTATCCGCTCTATACGCGGGAGCACACGATCGTGAAGCCTTCGCAGGTCAAGGAGAGCGGCACGGACTTGCGAATGGCCTGCTACCTCGCGGCGCGGGAACGTCTCCTGGCGGCCGGCTACCGGCAGTATTCCATGCGCAGGTTCGCCAAAGCGTCGGCGGCATCCGCCAAGACGATGCTGCCCTACGACTGCCAGGAGGAAGGGATGGTCGGGCTCGGGTGCGGCGCCCGCTCGTACACCCGCGACGTGCATTATGCGTCTCGGTATGCCGTCGGCCGGAAGGCAACGGCGAGCATTATCGCCGATTACGTGCAGGCCGACCGTTTCGACACCGCCGATTATGGAATCGTGCTGAGCCCGGAAGAACAGCGGCGTCGGTTTATTCTGAAGGCGATTCTGCATGCCGATGGGCTGGATTTGTCTAGTTACGAGGCGCGGTTCGGTTCGGCGGCGCCGGACGATTACGCCGAGCTGGGCCTGCTCACGGAAGCTGGATTAGCCGTGTTCGAGGCAGGTCGATTGAAGCTGACGGATGAAGGGCTCGCCTTGTCGGACGCGATCGGCGACTGGTTCATTTCGCCGGAAATCCGGGCAAGGATGGAAGGATTCGAGATGCGATGAAGGCGGTTCTCTATTACCGGGGAAGCCTATCTTCCTGCAATTACGATTGTCCCTACTGTCCGTTCAGCAAAAATAAAGACAGCGCCGCGACGCTGGCGAAAGACCGCGAGCAGGTGCTTGCCTTCGTCGATTGGGTGAAGACCCAGCAGTCCGCCGGTCATCGGCTGTCCATTTTCTTCAATCCTTACGGCGAAGGGCTGATTCACCGCTGGTATCGGGAAGCGATGGTTGAGCTGTCCCATCTGGCGCACGTCGATAAGGTGGCCATTCAGACGAATCTGTCGGCAAAGCTCGAGTGGACGGACTTGCTGAACCGCGATAAGGCGGCGTTCTGGGCGACGTATCATCCTGGCCAGACGGACGAAGCAAGATTCATCCGGCAATGTCTGCAGCTGCATGAACGAGGGATCCCGATGAGCGTCGGCACGGTCGGCGTGCGCAGCGCGTTCGACGCCATCGCTTCGCTGCGGCGAGCGCTGCCGTCCGAATTGTATCTGTGGGTGAATGCCTATAAGGACAAAGCGAATTATTACTCGGAAGAAGACCGCGTGTTCCTGCGCGGCATCGACCCGCTGTTCGAGCTGAATGCGACCGACTACGAGAGCGCGGGCAAGCGGTGCGGCGCCGGGCTGGACGTCTTTTACGTGCAGGGACCGGGTTTGGTCAAACGCTGCTACAAGGACCGCCAAGTCATCGGGCATTTGTATCGCGATGGGCTGGAGGGACTGGCACGGGAGCGGCTGTGCCGGATGAACGCCTGCGACTGCTACATCGGCTATATCCACATGCCGGAGCTGCAGCTGCGCGACACCTACGGCGACAAGCTGCTGGAGCGGATCGCGAATCCGGCGGCGCGCGCGGCAGACCAAATTGCCCGCTGAAGTTTGCGACTGGAATTGCCGTATTCGGGTCACGTGCGGCCGATCCGGCTGAACTATAGGAGTGGTAGAATGGCGTTAGCGAATCAGAAGAATAAAATTCTCGGGCAATTTCTGAAATCCCGCCGCGAGCGGATGAATCCGGACCGCGTCGAGATGGCCAGCCGATACGGCAGACGAAGAACGCCGGGATTGCGGCGGGAGGAGGTCGCTCAGCTGGCGGGCGTCAGCATAACCTGGTATACGTGGCTTGAGCAAGGCCGAGTTGCGTTCGTATCCAGGGAGGTCATCGACGCCGTCAGCAGGGCGCTGCAATTGTCCGCCGAGGAATATGCCCACTTGCTGCGGCTTGCGAATTACGAGAACGCTTCGAACGCGAGGCCGAGCGAGGACGGCGCGAATCTCGAGCTCCAGCGTCTCCTCGACCAGATGGTTTATCCGGCCATTGTCGCCAATCATCGGACCGAGGTGCTGGCCTATAATCGGATGGCCAACGAGGTAATCGCGGATTTTGACGCCATGCCGCCCGAAGAACGCGTGATGACGCGGCTGCTCTTCGCCGATTCGAACATGAACGAACAATTGGTGAATCGGGATGAAGTCCGGAACTATACGATCGGCGTCTTTCGCATGAACCATGATCAGAAGCCCGACGATCTCTGGTTTGAAGCCTTCGTCCGGGAGATGTGCATGAAAAGCGAGGAGTTCGAGCAGAAATGGCGGCTGCACGACGTTCGGCAGAAGCAAGCGATCTTGTTCGCGTTCGATCATGCGGAGCTGGGGCGGCTGGACTTTCAATTGAATTCATTCTCCAATATTAACGGCAATCCGGATCTGCATTGCTGCATTTTCGCTCCCGCAGCCGGCACCGATACCGCGCGCAAATTAGCCGATTTACGCCATTCCGCGAATTAGCCTGTTAGTCTGGATACCTGCATAACCGCAAACTGGCTGCCTCCTTGGATGAGTTCTATAATCAACTCATTCCCATCCACCAAGGAGGCATTTTCCAATGAAATCCATTGTTATCGATCAACCGGCAGGACCCGCAGGCTTGCGCTTACGCGAGCTGCCCGATCTGCAGCCCGTACCGGGCATGCTGACCATCGACGTCGCGTACGCGGGGGTCGGTTATTTCGAAGTGCTGCTCAGCCGCGGCGAATTCGACGCCTTCTTCCCGATGCCGCTTACGCCGGGGCTCGAAGTGTCGGGCTATGTCCGTGCCATCGGGGAAGGCGTAGAAGGATTCTACGTCGGCCAGCCCGTCGCCGCGATGACGCTCCATCAGATGAACGGGTATGCCTCCGTGGCGAATGTCCGGCCGGATCTCGCGGTTCCGCTCGATCAATTAGGCGCGGATTTGGATTTGGCGACGGCGGCTGCCGCCATCGTCAATCTCACGACCGCGTATCTGGCCATCCGCGACGTCTATCGGTTGCGTACCGGCGACGACGTGCTGATCCATGCGGCGGTCGGCGGCTTAGGCGGGTTCTTGGGCCAAGTGGCGAGACACTTCGGCGCCGGCAAGGTGCTCGGAACCGTCGGTACAGCCGAGAAAACGAAGCTTGCCGCGAATTTCGGGTATGACGAATTGTTCCTCCGCGCCGAGTTTGCCGAACAGACCCTTCGCGCCACGGGCGGGAATGGCGTGCATGCCGTATTCGACCCGGTCGGAGGCGCGATGCGCAAACAGAGCTTGGACGTGCTTCGCCCGCTCGGGGAGCTCATCGTGGTCGGCAACGCGAGCGGCGATGAGGATGTGCCTCATTCCTATAACGGCATCTGGTTATCCAATCGGAAGATCGCCGGATTCACCTTGGGCGGGTTGAGCGACAGCAACCCGATCGAGACCGGGCAAGCGGCGAAGGAGGCGTTAAGCCTGCTGGCAAAGGGTGAGATTCATGCCGAGATCGAATCGGTGTACCCGATGGAAAAGGCGGCCGAGGCGCTGGCGCGTCTGGAAGAAGGAAAGACGGTCGGCAAGCTCGTGCTGCAAATGTAAGGTCTAACCTGTCTTTGAAGGACACAAAGCCATAATACCTAGAATGAATCCGCTCGTTGGGCGGATTTTTTTGTGTTCGCTCCTTTCTTGGCGGGAGACTCTTCCGCGCGACGTTGTGCATCGGCCACACCAAATTTTGTCTGTTATAACCGTGGTCTGAATGCCGATATATAGAAGAGATATTGCCAAAGGAAGTGAACAACAATGAGTGACTTCCAAACCGCGGGCCGGCGGTTGCTTCGAAAGAATGTCGCTTCGGTCCTGCTTGGACTGGCCGCCGGGCTGACCTTGGCGGCGCCTATCCACCTTGTGTTAGGCATCAAGATATATTTGGCCAGCCTGTTCTTGTATGCCGCGCTCCAGGTAGGCGGCTGGCAGCGGGCGGCGGGCATCGCCGTGATCGTGCATGCTGCTGCGGTGACGCTTCAGTTCGAGTCTGTCCTTCAGGCTGTACTGTCAATCGTAGAGATCTTGGGCGTGATCCTGTGGACGTTTCGGAAGAATAGGGGGTATTTGACGTCCGTCATCCTGTTCTGGCTCCTCGCGGGGATCCCCTCTTTACTCCTCATGATCGCCTTGACGGACAATACATTAACGCCGATGTTCCTGCTTCTGTTGGTCGTAATCGTGGTGAACGCGATGTTTAATGCGCTGGTCGTCGACGTTTGCACTAGGTATGTTCCCTATTTGAGATCGAAGGGCGCAGGCCGCATCCGATTGGCTCGCGTGATGATCGATTTGATGGTGTTCAGCATTATCGCATCCTCTTTCTTGTTCATCATAAATACCGGCCATATCGCGAAACGGAACATGATAAACGAGATGAACGATCAGGCCGCGTTAACGTCATCGCTTATCGAAGAAGCTTATCAGCAATGGTCCGACGACGAGAAAGAGGCGTTCGAGCTCCGAAGCCTGCTTCAAATCGGCTATTTTCAGGAGATCATCCGCCAGGCATCCGGCACGACGATCGATCAAGCGGCCTTATTTGATAACAATGGGGCCATGGTCCGCGCCATGAATTTCGAAACAACCCATCAGGCGCTGTTGTGGCTGGGCGATGGGAAATGGGATCCTTTAACAAGCGAGCTGTCCCGATGGGAATCGGAGGAACCGTTGTCGAAAATGCCGGACACTTACCGCAGAGACGCGGCATACGTGTATCGGCTGGATTTAGGGTCGCATACGCTCTTGCTGCGGCTGTCCACCGCGAAGTATGAACAGGAGGCGGTCAGTTACTTTCTGGCCCAGTCGGTCAACGTGCTCTATATCGCCCTGACCATCGGTTTTCTTGCTTTCTTCCTGCATCGGTTCGTCATCCGGTCGATTCGCTTGCTCGCGGCCATAACGACGGATTTGCCGCAGCAGATCCGCTCGGCCAAAACGACAGCGTGGTTCGATTCGAATATTGAAGAGATTTATATCCTTGTCCATAATTTCTCTTTCGTGACGGAGAAGCTGAAGCAAATGCTCCGGGAGTTTAAGAACCTGGCGCATCACGACCCATTAACGGGTCTGGCGAACCGTCGGCATTTCAACGAATTCGCGCATGAAGAATTGGATATGCGGAACGGGTCATTGGAATCGGCGGCGTTCATGTATATCGATCTGGACCGGTTCAAGCCGATTAACGACAAATACGGACATGCTGCCGGGGACGAACTGCTCGTGCAAGTCGCGAACCGGTTGCGGGAATTGGCGGGGGAAGAAGCATTCATTGCCCGGCTGGGCGGCGACGAATTCGTGATCGTCCTGCAGAATCGGGCTGAGGCGGACGTTCGGACGCTGGCCGAGGCGATCCGCGCGGATCTTCTTGAACCGTTCGCTTTAACGCAAGAGGAGGTCACGATCGGCGGTTCTATCGGAATTAGCTTGTACCCGCAAGATGGAAATCATGCGGAAGCTTTGATCAAACATGCCGATATCGCGATGTACGTAGCGAAAGAGAAGCGGGAAAGCTGTTTCGTCTTTTACGGCGAAATTAAATCGCGGCCGATGACCAGACTATTGAATCTCAAGCACGAGCTCCCGCTCGCCATCCAGCAGCAAGAGATCATGCTCCATTATCAGCCCATCATCGACGTGCAGACAGGCCGAGTGGTGATGATGGAGGCGCTCGCGCGCTGGTATCATCCGGATCACGGGTACATTTCCCCGCTGCAATTCATTCCGGCCGTCGAGGAGAACGGAATGATGGGTGTGCTCGGCGAGCACGTGCTGCAGCTCGCCTGCAGGCAAGCCAAGGCTTGGATGGACGATGGGCACGCCGCGGTGAAGATCAGCATCAATTTGTCCAAGTCCCAACTCGCCCACGAAGCGATCGCAGATCTCATCGAGCATACGCTGGCGGAAACGGGCTTGTCCGCGTCCATGTTGAACATCGAGGTGACGGAGGAGGCGTTCGCGCAAGACCTGGATCAGGTCGTCGCCACGCTGCGCCGGCTTCGAGCGCAGGGTATCGGGATATGGCTGGACGATTTCGGGACGGGCTATTCCTCGCTTCATCTGCTGGATATGCTGCCGATCGACGGTTTCAAGCTTGATCGCGATTTTGCGCGGCGCATTTCGGCGGAAAGCCGGTCGTTCGCCATCGTCAACCATATGACGAATTTGGCGGCGGAGCAGGGCTGGCAGATGATCGGAGAAGGCGTCGAAGACGAAGAGGCCGGGCTCCGGCTTACCGAAGCCGGATGCCACTTGCAACAAGGCTATCATTATGCCAAGCCGATGAGCGCCGATCAGCTTAAGGCATGGTTGGCAGAACAACAGGGGAAGGCTAAAGAGGGAGATGCCGATGAAACGAACTAAACAAAGGACGAGCCTGCTGCTCGGCTTCGCGCTGCTGGCCGGCTTAGCCGCGGCGTTCGGCATCAAGGGCGCCTCCGAATCATTCTCTGCGTATTCGCCGATACCAGCCGCCGCGAAGGAGCTTGCTGCGACGAGCAGCGAAGCGCCGGTCGAGCTCCGCATCTTGGCGGTCATATCGCCGGAAGAATGGTTGATCGCAGAGTACGAGAGGCTATATCCGGATCGCAAAATCGTGTGGGAGCAGGCGGCGATTGGCGAGGATTTTATCCATAAGCTGGCGGCTGATCCTGCTCCGGATATCATCATCGCCGAAAACGCGCAGGCGAACGATCTTGTCGCGTTTGATCTGTTCGAAGACCTCGGGCAAGCGCCATACAAGGCTGCAGAGCGCATTCAGAACGATTGGTTCAATGGATTGACTTTGTCGCCGTTTCGTTCGCTGGACGGCCAATCGCTGATTGCCATTCCGAAGGACTACCCGATGATGGGCACGTTCTACCGGGCGGACATATTGGCGCAATATGGCTTTCCTGCGGAGCCGGAGGCGCTCGCGACTTTCATGGAAGACCCGGCCAATTGGCTGCGGATGGCGAAGACGCTCCAAGCCGCTGGACACTCCATCATGACCAACGGTACGGATATTCTGAACCTCGGCGCGGCAGGCAAAGGGTTTTTCACGCCACAGGGCGGCTACGCGCGGAATACCCCCGACTTGATACCGATCGCGTCGGTCATGTTGGAAGCCGAACAAGCTCAATTGCCGTCGTTCCTGAACATGTGGGACGAACTCGGACAGCAAGCAATCCGCGACGAAAAGCTGATCATGCTATATATGGGCGAATGGGGCGGCGACCTGTTGAAGGAGTGGGATCCCGAGCACGCGGATCAATGGGCATTCACGAGACTGCCGTTCAATGCTTACGCGGTTCATGGCGGCACGTATTACGCCATCTTGGAGGCAAGCGCGAACAAAAAGGCGGCATGGGACTACATTCGGTTATCGTTGGAGCAGGAGACGAATTACCGTGAAAACCGGCCCGGTTGGAAGTGGATGGCGGAGATGAACGATTATTGGCCATCGCCGCTAGCCGGGACAGCCGAGGAGATCTGGTACAAGCACATGTATGAACCTCGTCCGGCCGGTTTAACGGCGACTCAATTGTTGAGCGCAATCAAGGCACGCACGATGGAAAAGCTGGGGGGCGAACTGCAGGTCCTGCGGGAGGTCGTCCAGACGCACGGGGAATAAGTTCGGACTTCTTTAAATCCTATTGAAAAGAACCGCTGCCAGCTGCAGCGGTTCTTTTTTGTTGGACCGAATTTTAAAAAAAGGAACCGGTCGGGGACTATGGAATAAGTATGGAGCCCTAAAACAAGCGTAGGAGGCCGATGATGCGATGGTGAAATACAATCAAATGTCAGCTGAAGAGCTCCGGCTCTATTTCGAGCCGCAGACGATACTGCGCACGATTACGGGTTCGACGGCCTACGGGCTGAACACGGCGACCTCCGACGTGGATGAGAAGTCCGTCGTGATTCTCCCGAAGCGGGATATCTTCGATTTGTCGCAAGAGTTCGAGACCGTGGTCGCCCATGCGCCGGACCATGAATATCACGCGCTCAAGAAGTTCATGAATCTCGCCAACACGCAAAATCCGACGGTGCTCGAAATTCTGTTTACGGAGGAACGGTTCGTCACGAAGATCATGAAGCACGGCGAGGAGCTTCGCAAGCAGCGTGATCTGTTCCTGAGCGCCGCCTGCTTCGACAGCTTCGGGGGCTACGCGCGCCAACAGCTGATGCGGATTAAGAGCGGTCTGGGCCGGGCGACGATCGAGGACAACGTGACGCATCTGACCGAGACGCTGGAGCGGATCATTCGAACCTTCGACCTGCATTATCCCGGATATCAGGACGGCGTGTTCGCGATTCGCGGGGTCAAGGTCGACGACGATGGCAAGGCGGCGATCGAGCTAACCGTACATTACGAAGGCCTGGAGCTGAAGCAGCTGGCTGGCATGACGGCCGAGCTGACGAACGCGAGCAAGAACTTCAATAAGATGGGCGCGCGCAACAAGCGGCCGGAAGAGAAGCTCGAGAAGCATGCGATGCATTTGATCCGCTTGTTGAAGATGGCGATCGAGGTGCTGACCACGGGCAGGCTGCATGTGTTTCGGGAGAAGGATCGGGACGAGCTTCTGAGCATCAGGCAAGGAAACTATTCGTGGGACGAGATCTTCGAGATGGTGGCGGAGCTGGAAACGCGGCTGCGGGCGGCCAAGGCGGCGACGGTACTGCCCGCTTCGACGGATGCCCGCAAGATCGGCGAGCTGTATACCGATCTCATGCTGGACTGGTACCGTTAAGGAGGAGGATCGTCCATGCTCGAAGAGGCGCAGCGATTCATCGCGAACAAGACCGGATCGGCCGAGCTGGCGAACGGACTCATCTATGTCTGCCAGGCCGGTTCCGTCATTAGCGGGACGAACGACGAGACGTCGGATCTCGATCTTCGGGGCATCGTGCTCTTGGACGCGAATGATGTGCTTGGACTGAAAAGTTTTGAGCATACGAAGCTTGTCGGGGGAGCGGGCAAAATCAACGCGGCGGATGATCTCGACATCGAATTATTCAGTCCCCGCCACTTGATCAAGGAAGCCTATTACGGCGAAATGGTGCCGTTCGAAATGATGTACGTGTCCGAACGGTTCCAGCTGCTTCGCGACGAGCGGGTCCTGCCGATTCTGGAAGCGCGCGAACTCTTCCTGTCCAAGGCGCTGGTCAAGCGATATATCGGCTTCATCAAAGGGTGCTGCAAGCGCGCATTGGTGCCGGCCGCCAGTCTGAAGCGTCCGGACAAAATCGCGCGCGTCGAACGATACGGCTACGAGACCAAGGAAGCGATGAACGCGATCAAATGCTCGCGCCTCATGATCGAGCTTCTGGATACCGGCGACATCCAGCTCTATCGCCGCGACCGCGAGGAGCTGCTGGATATTAAGCGCGGTAAATATAAGCCGGCCGAATATCTCGCCATCATCGACGAGTTGATCGTGGAGCTGGAGTCCAAGCTGCAAGCAAGCGTTAAACTTGACAGCCTGCCTGACTTTGAGCGGGTGAATGCTTTCTTGAAAGCGTACACGATGCGGATATACAAGCTTGGTTATCTCGACAACGCAGGTGAATAAACCGAATAAGGCTTGACTTGGAGTGAACTCCAGATGCGATAATAGCTGCGCATGCATCACCATCTTCGATTTGGAAAGCGAGGAAAGATCTGTGGAATACGTGAAACTCGGCAATACCGGTTTGGATGTCTCTCGGATTTGCCTGGGCTGCATGAGCTTCGGCGATGTCGAGCGTTGGAACCATCCCTGGCTGCTGGACGAAGAGAACAGCCGTCCTTTGATAAAGAAGGCGCTGGATCTGGGCATTAACTTCTTCGATACGGCGAATATCTATTCCACCGGGGCGAGCGAAGAGATCGTCGGCCGCGCGCTCAAGGATTACGCGAACCGCGACGAGGTCGTCATCGCGACGAAGGTGTTCTTCCGGATGAGTCCGGGACCGAACGGCGCCGGGCTGTCCCGCAAAGCGATCCTGAGCGAGATCGATAACAGCTTGAAGCGGCTCGGGACGGAGTATGTGGATCTGTACCAAATTCACCGCTGGGATTACAACACGCCGATCGAGGAGACGATGGAGGCGCTGCATGATGTCGTGAAAGCCGGCAAAGCCCGGTATATCGGCGCTTCGGCCATGTACGCGTGGCAGTTCCAGAAGGCGCTGCACGTCGCCGAGCGGCATGGCTGGACCCGGTTCGTCGCGATGCAGAATCATCTCAACCTGATCTACCGCGAAGAGGAGCGGGAGATGATGCCGCTGTGCAAGGAGGAGAAGATTGCCGTAATCCCGTACAGCCCGCTCGCATCGGGACGGTTGGCCCGCGAATGGTCTGTCGTCACGCCGCGCTCCGAGACGGATCCCGCCCAGAAAATGAAATACGACGCGACGGCGGACATCGACCGCGTCATCGCGGACCGGGTGAGCGCCATCGCGGAGCAGCGCGGCGTACCGCGCGCCCAAGTCGCGCTGGCATGGCTGCTGCAGAAAGAGCCGGTGACCGCTCCGATTATCGGCGCAACCCAGATCGCCCATATCGAAGAAGCGGTCGGAGCGCTCGACGTCACGTTAACGCCGGAAGAAATCGCGTCGCTCGAAGAGCTGTACGTGCCGCATAAAGTGGTCGGCGCGCTATAATCGCAAGCCAGTAATATGAACAGTAAAGAGGTGCACCGAATGGGTGCGCCTCTTTGTCGTCGCTTCATATGATGGCATCGTTCTCGGATTTGAACGCGATGGCCGATTGCCAAACCCGCTGAAGCACGAAGGCAAATACCCCGATAACCGCGGAAGCGAAGATGATGATCAGCCCGAGAGCGGCGAGACCTGGCGCATCATCGTCCTGTGCGATCCATAATAAGAACGGCATGATGGCCGCAAACAAAACACTGATCGCCGCTGCGCAATTTCTTATTTTCTTCAGCCTGCTGATCGCGTTTTCCGAGAACGCTTGGTTCCTGTCAATCAATCGCAATAACTGAAAAGCCTGATGCAGCGCAATGAAATACGGCAGCGCCGCCGCGTAAATGCCGATGAAGACCGGATATAGCCAAATAGCCGGAAAACGGTCGGTCGCTTCGTTTGCGATCGATGGCAAGCCAATGAAGCACAAGGCTGCTATCGGAATGGCCATGGCTATAACCACTGCTTTCAAAAAGAACGTAGCTCCTCGTTTCATGATCAATACCTCGCTTCGGATTGTCTTTTTAATCTAACACATCATTTATCGTAAATCAATATATTTAGATTGTTATCTAATATGGAATTGTCGTTTTATCGTGCTTTGGCGACTATACAGATCAAAATCCACATGTTGCAATTGAAGAGAAGTCCACATCCTCCACCTGTCGCATGGCTAGTCCAAAGGAAAAAGCATACCCGCCGAAAATCACACATTGAGCGGTGAGGGGGCGCTCGTTATGCTCATGGAGAACATGCCTGCAACCAGACGTCAAACTTAGAATCAGCGATAGACAAGGAAAAAGAAGCAGGGAGGAAAATCCATGAGCGAGCATACCGCGCAGCAAACAACCGAACAGGAGGAGCAGCGCCCCAACCACGAGGTCGCGCAAGGCGTACACAATTTCAGCAGCGAGGCCCAATGGGTGAAGCCGGAGGATCCGCTGCTGCTCGAGCGGCTGGAATGGTTCCAGGATCAGAAGCTGGCGCTCATGATGCACTGGGGGCCATATTCGCAGCTGGGACTGGTGGAGTCGTGGGCGCTGAGCGACGAGGACGGTGATTGGTCGCGCAGCGACATCGATTGGACCGATGATATGGAGGACTTCAAGCGCCAGTACTTCGACCTGAACAAGACCTTCAATCCGATCCGGTTCCAGCCCGACGCATGGGCGGAGGCCGCGGCCGAAGGCGGGTTCAAGTACCTCATCTTCACGACGAAGCATCACGATGGGTTCTGTATGTGGGATACGCATACGACGGACTATCGGATAACCGGACCGGATACGCCGTTCCACGCGCACCGCTACGCCGATGTGTGCCGGAATTTGTTCGACGCGTTCCGCTCGCATGGGCTTGCCATCGCGGCGTACTTCTCCAAGGCGGATTGGCATACGCCTTACTACTGGGCGCCGGGCATGGCGCGCGGCCGCCATATGTGGCGCGGGCCATCGTACGATCCGCAGGCATACCCTTGGCTGTGGGAGCGGTTCGTGCAATTCACGCACGAGCAGATCATGGAGCTGATGACCCGCTACGGCCGCATCGACGTGCTGTGGCTGGATGCCGGATGGGTCAACGCCGAGCGGCGGGGACAGGACATCCGGTTGGGCGAGGTAATCGGGCGCGCGCGGGAGAAGCAGCCTTGGCTGCTGTCGGCGGACCGGACGGTGGGCGGACCGTATGAGAATTACGTGACGCCGGAGCAAACGATCCCCGACCGACCGCTGCACGTCCCATGGGAAAGCTGTATCACGATGGGCAACTCGTTCTCCTTCGGCTACGGCGAGCGGTATAAATCGACTCGTCAGCTGGTACATATTCTGCTCGAGGTCGTGGCCAAAGGCGGCAATTTGGCGCTGAACGTCGGACCGCAGCCGGACGGCCGGCTTCCCGCGGAAGCGATGCGGCGGATGAAGGAGCTCGGCGTCTGGATGAAGCGTTACGGCGAAGCCGTCTATGGGACGCGGATCTGTGCGCCATACTTCACCGGCTCTTGCGCGTTCACCCGCAAGGGAGAGACGGTATATGCCTCGTATTTGTATCCAAGCGAGGACACGCCCGTACCGGATTACGTGCCGCTTCCCTATAGGGAGCCGATCGCGTCGGTGGAACTGATCGGGCAGACGGGCCAATTGGACTTCACCCGGACGGAGGACGGCCTACTCGTCAAGCTGCCGCTCGGCGAACGTACGGGAATTGCGCCGATCGCGCACGTGTTCCGGTTGACAAGACCGTGAGAATTAATAGGTAGACATGTCGCCAGACATCATCAACAGCCGGTCATTCCGATCGGCTGTTTTTGTTCGCTCCTGCGCAGGCCGGGAGTTGAGAGATCCAGCGTCGTTTGGCTTTGATATGTGAAATTCGCCATCGCATACCTTACATGCCATTTGCTTTGATCCACCTTTGATAACGCATACACTCGCGCAGACCTCACATTGTTGTTTTTGCCCAGCGAGCATTTCATCGCAAGAACGGCGCAAAAACAACACACGATTCGATTGTCAGACGGAAATGCAATTCGTACCAATGACGCTGTGTTAAGCGGTTTCAAAGCAAATCGAAAATGACATATTTACCGGCCTTCATCCGGTCGGCTACTGTTAATGGTGTAAGCGTCAGACAAGTTTACACGACGCACTCCAGTTTGCGACCAACCGATGAGAGGAGTGATCCGATGCCGAATACGAATGCGGCCGCAAGCGGCGTCGCGCTATCGAGTCCGGCGAAGACGAGGAAAGGGACTTGGAAGAAAATCGCGCGCAATTGGGAGCTGTATCTGTTTATCGCCCCCGCCTCTTTCTACTTTCTTATTTTCTCGTACGGCCCGATGTACGGCATCCAGATTGCGTTCAAGAGCTACATCCCGACCAAAGGCATATTCGGAAGTCCATGGGTCGGCTTCGATCATTTCGTCCGGTTCTTCCAATCGTACTACTTCTGGGACTTGATCTGGAATACGCTGAGCATCAGCCTGTACGAGCTGGCCGTCGGGTTTCCGATTCCGATCATCCTGGCGCTGGCCTTCAACGAGGTGAGGAACGGCTTCTTCAAGAAGCTGGCGCAGACCGTGACGTACGCGCCGCACTTCATCTCTGTCGTCGTCATGGCGGGGATGATCATCTCGTTCCTGTCTCCGTCGACGGGCATCCTCATCCGGATGATCGAATGGCTCGGGTTCACGGCGCCTGACCTGCTTACGGATCCGCGATGGTTCAAGACGATGTACGTGCTGTCGGGCGTCTGGCAGAGCGCCGGCTGGGGGACGATCATTTATTTGGCGGCGCTATCGGGCGTCGATCCGGGATTGCACGAGGCGGCGATCATCGACGGCGCTTCCCGCTTCCAGCGCGTTCGCCACATCAATATCCCGACGCTGCTCCCGACGATGACGATCCTGCTTATTTTGAACATGGGCAGTCTGTTCGGCGTCGGGTTCGAGAAAATCCTGCTGCTGCAAAATCCGCTCAACATGAGCAGCTCGGACGTCATCTCGACGTACGTGTACCGATCGGGTCTGGTCGATGCCCAGTACAGCTTCTCGACGGCGATCGGCTTGTTCAACTCGGTCATCAACGCGATTCTGCTCGTCGTCGTCAATCAGATCGTCCGACGGACGAGCGAGAATAGCCTGTGGTAGAGAGGAGGGACGCGCATGCTGTCCGGCGTCAGAGAAACCAAACGCGATAAGCTGTTCCTATTCTGCAATACCTTGTACGTGCTGATCGCCTTCCTGATCGTATTCTACCCGGTCGTCTACATGGTGAGCGCTTCGATCAGCAATCCGAAGCTGGTCGCCTCGGGCGAGATGTGGCTGTGGCCAAGGGACATCACGTTCGACGGGTACAAAAGGGTGTTCGCCAACTCGAATATATGGGTGGGCTATACGAACACGCTGATCTACACGATCGTCGGCACCGCCATTAACCTACTCGTCACGCTGCCCGCCGCCTACGCGCTCAGCCGGAAGGATTTCGTCGGCCGCCATTTCTTCACCGGCATGTTCATGGTGACGATGTTCTTCGGCGGCGGCCTCGTGCCGACTTATCTGCTCGTGAAGCAGCTCGGCATGATCGATACGATGTGGGCGATCGTCATCCCGTCCGCCGCGTCGATCTGGAATATCATCGTCTCTCGCACGTTCTTCCAAAGCTCCATTCCAAGAGAGCTGCAAGAAGCCGCGCTCATCGACGGAGCTACCAATATGAAGCTGTTCGTCCGGATTGTTCTGCCGCTGTCGATGCCGATTATCGCCGTCATGGCGTTGTTCTACGGCGTCGGCAACTGGAACAGCTACTTCTCGGCGTTGATCTACTTGAACGATGCCGCCAAATATCCGCTGCAGCTCGTACTGCGCCAAATCCTCGTGCTTCAGGAGATGGGCGCGCAGGGCGGCGGGGCGATCGACGCCTCCACGGCGGCCGCCATGAACACGAAGGCGGAGATCGCGGCGCTCGTCCGCTACGCGGTCATCATCGTGGCGACGCTGCCGGTCATCCTGATTTATCCATTCCTTCAACGCTATTTCGTACAGGGTGTTATGATTGGTTCTATTAAGGGCTGATCGTTGCCATAACCAATTTCGAGGGGGAGATTACGATGAAACATCTTCGCAAAGCCTCATTCGCGCTGCTCTGCGTCACCTTGACCGCTTCTACGCTCGCGGCCTGCAGCTCGTCCAACGAAACAGGGAACAATGCCGGCTCCGGCAAGGCGGACGCGCCGAATGCGTCGGAAGCGTCCAACGGGGCAGGCGCGGGGAACGCGGAAGGCGTCAAAGGCGTCAACAAAGAAGGCTTCCCGATCGTGGAGGAGCCGATCACGCTGACGATGATGTCGCAGGATGCCGGGGTGGCGGACTGGAACAGCATGATCGTGCTGCAGGAGATGGAGAAGAAGAGCGGCATCAAGTTCAATTACCAGCTGGCGCCGATCGACAGCTTCGCCTCGAAGAAGAACCTCGTTTTCGCCAGCGGCGACCTGCCCGACGTCTTCTACGCGGCCGACCTGACGCCTGCCGAGCAGGTCACCTATGGGACGCAAGGCGCCCTGATCCCGCTCGAGAAATATATCGACGAAGGCTATGCGCCGAACATCAAGAAGCTGTTCGACGAGAATCCGGACGTGCGCAAGTCGTTCACGACGCCGGACGGCCATATGTACGCGCTGCCGTTCGTCGACCTCTCGGCCGTCTGGTACCGCAGCCCGATGTGGTATAACGGGAAGTTCCTCAAGGCGCTGAACGTCACGGAGCTGCCGAAGACGACCGATGAGCTGTACGCCTTCCTGAAGCGCGTCAAGACGGAGGACCCGAACGGCAACGGGAAGCCGGACGAAATCCCGCTCACGTCCGTCAAGCTCGACGATCTGCGCATGTTCTTCTTCGGCTTCTGGGGCATGTACGACGAGACGATCTATGCGGACAAGGACGGCAAAGTCCACTATTCGCCGCAGGAAGAGGGCTATAAGGGCTACTTGACCTTCTTGAACAAGCTGTGGAACGAAGAGCTGCTTGATCACGAGACGTTCTCGCAGACGTCCGATCAGAAGAAGGCGAAAGGGCAGAACAACCAGATCGCGTTGTTCAACGACTACTTCCCGTACTTCACGCTGGGCGGCGAGCCGAGCGGCGACAATCCGCTCATGACGCCGGTCAAGAGCGAGATCGAAGGCAGTCCGGTATACGGCAAGCATCCGGGCATGTCCGCCAACGGCACGTTCGCGATCTCGAGCAAGAACCCCGCGCCGGAAGCGACGATGCGCTGGATCGATTACCTGTACAGCTACGAGGGCGCGACGTTCTTCAACCAAGGACCGGAGAACACCCTCTGGAAATACACGAACCCGGATACCCGCGAGAAGGAATGGCTGCCGGTGCCGGGCGGCGGCGACCGGGAGGAGTACCGCGGCACGATTACGCCGAACTTCGGCATCCTGACGCCTGGCGTCAATACGGGCGAGCTGGCCAAAGGGCTGCGCAGCGAATTCGACGACTGGATCGACAAGGAGACGCAGGAGAAGCTGGCGCCGATCGGCAAAGCGCCGTTCCCGAACGTGTACTTAACCAACGACGAGCAGACCGAAGCTACCGCCTTGCTGTCCGATCTGGATACGTACGTGCTGCAGATGGAAGCGAAGTTCATCACCGGGCAAGAGCCGCTCGCGAGCTGGGATAAGTACGTGGCGCAATTGAAGCAAATGGGCAGCGACCGGATCGCCGAGCTGTATCAAGGCGCTTACGACCGCTGGAATACGGGCAAATAATCACGTCGTACGCGAAGACGAATAGCCAGCCGTTCGGATGCAATACCCTGGCGGCTGGCTTATTCGATTCCTCATGCTTCTTCGGCCTCGCAGTCGGCATGGACCGAACCGGGCGGGGCGAATTGCTTGCGGTATTGGCCCGGGGTCAAGCCGGTCTCCTTCTTGAACTTGCGGATGAAATTCGGCGTGTCCACGTAGCCGACCTTCACGATGATGTCCTTGAGCGGTTCGCTCGTCGTCTCGAGCCGGTGCTTCACCTGCTCCATGCGCTTGTGCCACACATAGTGGACGAAATTGACGCCTCGTTTCTCCTTGAACGAGCGGCTCACGTGGGAAGGGGAGATGCCGAACTCGAGCGCGACGCTCTCCAGGCTCAGGTTCATATCCGCATAGTTCGCGTCGATGTAGGCGGCGATCCGGTCGATGACGGTCTGCTCTTCCTTCTGATGATGCTTCTCGACTTGGCTGCAAATTTGCGACGCGAGATGCAGCAGGGCGCGCTCCAATTGTTCCGGCGAAGGATGGAGCATGGCGTTCGGCGAGATCTCCTGCGCCATCCGGTGATAGCCCAGCTCCGACGCCGTCTTCAAGATCGTGTTCAACAGGTCGAAGGACATACAGCGCTTCAGCAGCGCGGACAGCTCCGCGGACTGCATATCGCGAACAGAAGCGTGGATAATTTGGGCGGTGACGTCGTAGCTGCCGAGCTTTAAGCTCTGCGAAAGCTTCAGCAGCGTGCCCGCCGGAATCCAGAACGCCTGATCCGGCGCATGCGACAGCTTCCCGAAGTAGGTGATGGCGCCGACGCCCGGTTCCTGGCGAAGCTCGAACGCCGAGCAGGCTTCGATGTAGGACTGGTTGATCTGATCGGGACTGTCGTAGCTGTTGCCCACGCCGATGATCGGCACGACTTCGAACGATGCCAGCAAACGGTCGCGCACGGCTTCGGCGATCTGCTGCAGCGGTGCGAATTCGTCGGCGTCGGGAGTCGGGTCGAAGCTGACGATAAGACCCAGCTGATCGAGCTGCGGCAGCTCGACGCCGTACCCGTGCGCCGAGAGGGCAGGCAGCTCCAGCTGATCGAGCAGTTTCGTCAATTGTCTGCGCGTCTTGATGCGATCGGGATCCGTATGCTCCCAGCCGATGACCAGGACGACATGGCGGCCGCGGTCGAAGCGGAGATTGAGCGCTTCCTGCAGCTCGGGCGTCAAGCTTTGGGCGTGGCCGTGCTTCAGCAGCAGGGACAGCACGTGATTGCGGGCGAACGGCTCCTGCAGGTCGACGCGCGAGCTGTATTCCCGCAGCGCGGTGCCGATGCGCTCCAGCTCATTGCCCGCTGGCGGCCGGGCGTCCGGTTTGCGATTCGGTTTGGCTCTTGAGGACGCCAGATCGACCAGCTTCGAGATCGGCCTGTATTGCATGCGGGCCATGAAGAGCGCGATCCCCGCCCCGGCAATGACGACGAGCGTGAAGAGCATCAGGATGATGCTGCGCACGTGCAGCACGCTGCCGAAAAATTGCGCGCTCGGCATCGCCGTCACGTACGTCCAGCCGTTCATATCGGATTTGACCGACACGATCGAATGGGCTTTGCCGTTCAAGCTGCGCTCGGTGATGCCCTGCGGCAAGGCGGCGAATAGAGCCGATTCCTCGGCGGAGTCGAGCGCCTCGCCTTGGTGGTTGTCGATCAGCACGCGGCCTTCGTTATCGAGTATGTAAGCAAGTCCCTGGTAGTTGCCGAGTATGGTATCGATCAGGCCGGCAAGCTCGGCTTCCTGAATCAGATACATGACGGTGCCGTGCGGATTCGGATTGTTGGGCGTAATCGGATTCAGATAGGCGAGCATCGATTCCTGGCGGCCGTTCGGCTTGCTTACGATGTCGGCCGGACGCATCGTCGGATACTTCACGCTGTTCAAGTTCTCGAAGAGCGTATCCTTATCCCAATTCCGGAAGCTGGTGTGATGAGCGAACACCTCGTAATCGTTCAAGCCTTTGCTCGAGTAGATTTTGTGGTCCTGATGAAAATACAAGTAGATTTCGCCGATGATGGAGCTGGTCGCCTTGTATTGGTCGAGGGCGGCGATGGCTTCGCCGCTCGTGATGGGGTCTCGCACCCGGTAAGGCGTCAAGCGTTTGTCGTAGGAAATGCGGGAGGCGATCTCGCCGAGCTCCTTCATCCGCCCGTCGATCACGACCTTGGCCTGCGATAATTGGGCAAGACGGGATTGTTCGATTTCGGAGCGCAAATTCGAGAGGGCATTGTGGTAGATAAGCGCGGTCAGACAGATGAGCGGAAGCAGCAAAATAAACAGATACGACCAAATATAGTTCAGAAATAGCTTCGATTTAAAGTAGGTCATTCTTCTTCAGTCTGCCTCCTTTGTCGAATCTCATATTCGTTTATGTTTACATGATAGCAACAATTTGGAGCGTTGAATATACCACAAACTGGTATAAAGTAACGACGTGTATCTATAAAGTTACGACAACCGAATCGGGGAGGAACGACCATGAACCGTAGCGGAGTACCGGTTCCGCGCATCGTCTACAACCCTAAACATTACATTTGCAGGCGCGCAAAAGAGGCGTTAACGCTGGACGGCCGGCTCGACAAGCCCTTCTGGGCAGCGGCGGAATGGACGGACGATTTCGTCGATATCGAAGGCGAGCTGCGGCCGCTGCCGGCGAAGCGGACGCGGGTCAAAATGCTGTGGGACGACGACTGCTTTTATGTTGGCGCCGAGCTGACCGAGGATCAAATATGGGCGACGCTGCAAGAGCGAGATTCGGTCATTTTCCACGACAACGACTTCGAGATCTTCATCGATCCGGACGGCGACACCCACCAGTACTACGAATTCGAGATCAACGCCTTGAATACCGTGTGGGATCTGCTGCTCGTGAAGCCTTACCGGGACGGCGGTCCTGCGGTGAACGGGTGGGATATCGGCGGACTGCGGACTGCGGTCCATATCGACGGCGCGCTGAACGAACCGTCGGCCGATAACCGGATGTGGAGCGTCGAGGTCGCGATGCCCTGGTCCGCCCTGCGGGAATGCGCGGCGCAGACCCGTCCGCCGGCTGCCGGCGAATTCTGGCGCGTCAACTTCTCCCGCGTGCAATGGCAGGCCGACGTGCGCGGCGGGCAGTACCAGAAGGTCATCGAGCCGCGAACCGGGAAGCCTTATCCCGAGGATAACTGGGTATGGTCGCCGATGGGACTCGTCAACATGCATTATCCGGAGCTGTGGGGATACGTCGTGTTCGCGGACGACGATGGGCCGGAGACATTCGAGCTCCCGGCCGACGAGACGATCAAGTGGGAGCTGCGCCAACTCTATTACGCGGCTCGCAACTATTATGCGGACCATGGCAGATTCCCGGAAGACATGCGGCAGATGATGGGGGACGAACCGCGCACGATCGAGCCCTTGCTGGAGTCGACGAGCGGCCTGTTTCAAATCTCGGCCGCCTCGGCGGACGGCGGCGCAATCTATTGCATTCGCGAGGACGGCAAACTATGGAAGGAGTCGATCGACCGATGACGATGGTGCACCAACCCGTATTCTCCATGGATCAAGAGACGATGGCCAGAATCGAGCGGAAGTTCCAAGCGAAGCAGGAGCTGGCGAAGAATAGGGCCCGGCAGCTGTTCGGCGTATTCGGGCAAGAGCTGACCGCGGAAGAGAGCTGGGCGCTCAAATTTCTGTTCGCCTATATGCCGGTCAACGATCTGGCCGATTACGAAGGCGAGCTGTTCCTGCGTCATGTGCGCCGTACGCTCGAGATTCGCGAGCAGATGCCGTGGGGGCCTCGCGTCCCCGATCATCTGTTCCTTCATTTCGTGCTTCCGTACCGGGTCAACACGGAGAATATCGAAGATTCCCGCGGCATTCTTCATGCGCAGCTGGCTGAGCGGACGAAGCGTCTCACGATGGCAGACGCGATCTTGGAGACCAATTATTGGTGTCACGAGAAAGCGACTTACATCGGCAGCGATCTGCGGACGCTCTCGCCGCTGTCGATGATCCGCAATGCGCGAGGACGCTGCGGCGAGGAGTCGACGCTGGCGGTCGCGGCGCTGCGCAGCATCGGCATTCCCGCCCGCCAAGTGTATACGCCTCGATGGGCGCACTGCGACGACAACCATGCCTGGGTCGAAGCGTGGGCCGACGGACAGTGGCATTATTTCGGCGCATGCGAGCCGGAGGCCAGGCTGGATCAAGGCTGGTTCACGCCGCCGGCGCGCCGGGCGATGCTGGTGAACACGCGCATCTTCGCGAACTATGAGGGCCCCGAAGCGGTCACGCTCGCCGACGATTGGTTTACGGAAATCAACCTGCTCGCGAATTATGCCCGCACCAAGTCGATTACCGTCCGCGTTCTCGATGCGCAGGGCCGTCCGGTCCCCGGGGCCGACGTCCGCTTCGAGGTGTACAATTACGCGGAGCTGTATCCGCTGGCGATCCTGCCGACGAACGAGCAGGGAGCGGCGGTCTTCATGACGGGTATCGGCGATCTCGTGGTCCGCGCAGTGAAGGCGGGCGCGTGGGGCGAGGCGCTGCTGCCTGCGTCGCAAGTCGACCGCATCGAGCTCGTGCTGGATCAGACGGAGCAGCCGAGCGGCGCTGCGCTCGATCTGGATCTGGCGCCTCCGCCCGAGTCGGAAGGCGAACCGCTGGAACCGCTGAGCGAAGAACGGCTCGCGCGGCATGACCGCCGTCTCGAAGAAGGGACGAAGCTCCGCGCCGCTTACGAAGTGACGTTCATGCGCGAGGACGAGGCCGCAGTGCTGGCGGACGCGGTGGGACTGCCTGCGGAGCGGGTATGGACGCTGCTTCGCAAAGCGCGCGGGAATGGCCGCGAGATCGCCGCCTTCATCGAGGAGAGCGCTGCGCCTTATGGCATCTGGACGCTGCGGCTTTTAGAAAGCCTGAACGAGAAAGATCTTATCGACGCGAACCGCAGCACGCTGCTCGATCATTTGGAAGGCGCGCTGGCCGTTCGCGGCGAGCTGCAGGACGAGGTGTTCGAGCGTTACGTCTTATGCCCGCGCGTCCAATACGAGATGATCGTTCCGTATAAGCGGTATTTCCAAGAGGCGTTCACGGCGGCAGAGGCCGAAGCATTCCGCGCGGATCCCGGTCGAGCGGCCCGCATGCTGGGCGAGACGTTCGAGCTGTGGGAGGACCTGCCGAATCTGAAAGGGAAGGGCAACCCGGTCGGAACCTACGAGCTGATGCGAGGAGACGAGGTATCGCGAGACATTCTCTTCGTCGCGATAAGCCGCAGCCTCGGCATTCCGGCGCGGCTGCATCCGAGCGAGCAGAAGCCGCAGTATCTATCCGCGGACGGCGGTTGGGCGGATGCCGCTTTCGCGGTAGAAGGTGGAAGAGGCGGGCACGTCGCGAATGCGTCCGGGACGATCGTGCTGTTGAAAGACCTGCATGCGGACGACGCCGCGCCGGTCGCTTCCTATGCCGAGAATTTCAGCTTCGCGCGGTTGGAGAACGGCGTCTACCGGACGCTGCTGTTCCCGCACGGCATGACCGACGTATACGACAAGCCGCTGGAGGCGGAGGCGGGCGCCTATCGGCTCATCACGGGCGTTCGCATGAAGAACGGCGCCGTGCGGGCGCGGCTTGCTTATTTCGACGTTGTCGCCGGCGAAGAGACGCGCGCTGCGCTCGTCTACCGGACGGCGGCGATCGACCTGCCGGATCTAGGCGCCATAGCGGCGGAGCGATGGGTCACGCTGCCGGACGGAACAAGCCGGCGGCTCGGCGAGCTTATCGGCGAGCATGGCGCGATCGCCGCCTGGATCGAGGCGGAGCGAGAGCCGACCAAGCATCTCCTGCGCGAGATCGGCGAGCTGGCGGCGGCCTATGAACGGACGGGCGTGCCGATTGTCCTTATTGCCGACGAGTCGCAATCGGGCGGCGCGCTGGCGTCGAGCCGTTATCCGGAGCTTCCTGCAGGCACGGTACTCGTCGCGGCGCAGGGCAAGGATGCCTTGCCGGCCTTCGCCGCGCAGCCGCCGGCCAGCGAAGCGGGCTATCCGCATCTGGCCGTCCTTGACCCTCGTCAGCGGATTCGTTATGCCGCTTCGGGCTACCGAATCGGCACGGGCAAAGAAGCGCTGCAGGCGCTAACCCGCGTGCTGGAACGCGAAATACAAGGAGGGGAACAAGGATGACCAAACAAGGATACATCGTGGCCGGCTATGTCGGCGATGCGCAGCTGGCGGAGATTACAGCGGACGCGCTGAACAAACTTACGCATGTGAACGTGGCGTTCGGCCATGTGCGGGAGGACGCGATTACGACAGCGCATATGAAGCATCTGGACCGGCTGCCCGGCATCAAACGCGCGCATCCGGATCTGTGTCTGCTGTTATCTGTCGGCGGCTGGAGCGCGGGCGGGTTCTCGGAGGCGGCCTCGACCGAGGCCGGACGCAGAAGCATGGCCGAATCGGCGGTCCACATCGTACGCGAGCATCCATTCGACGGGATCGACCTAGACTGGGAGTATCCGTGCTACGGCGAGGCCGGTATCGGCGCAAGTCCGGCGGACCGCGGGAATTTCACGCTGCTGCTGAAGGAGATCCGGGAAGCGCTGGACCGGCAGGGCGCGCAGGACGGCCGCCGATATTGGCTCACCATCGCGGCGGGCGCTGATCAATATTACGTCGACGGGACCGAGATGGAGGAAGCGCAGCGGTATTTGGACTTCGTCCAGCTGATGACCTACGACATGCGCGGCGGCTTCCAGATTCTAACCGGCCATCATACCAATCTGTACACGCCGACCGGGGACTTGTTCCGGATTAGCGCGGACGCTTCGGTGAATCTGTTCCTGCGCGCCGGGGTGCCGAAAGAGAAGCTCGTCCTCGGCGCGGCGTTCTACTCCCGGATGTGGCGCGAGGTGCCGAACCGGAATCAGGGCTTGCATCAGATGGCGGGCACGACAGGCGGCTACGGACCGGACTTCACGAAGCTGGCGGCCGAGTTCATCGACCAGAACGGGTATGTCCGCTACTGGGACGAGGAAGCCTGCGCGCCGTATTTGTTCAACGGCGACACCTTCATTTCCTACGACGACGAGCAATCGATCGGCCGCAAATGCGAATATATCCAGGCGCGCGGCCTCGCGGGCATCATGTTCTGGGAGTATGCGTGCGACGAAACGCACCGGCTGCTGGACGCCATGTATCGCGGACTTCGGGAGTAACGTTCATTCGATCGCCCCGATATCCGTTAGCACGATGTTCACCTGGATGTTGATTTCGGCTTTGGCGAACTCGTCGACCCAGTGATCCTGAACGCGTTTAAAGTACGCGTATTCGTGGGCTCTTGCGTAATCGCCGAACCCCACGGGGTCAAGCCGCTTCTGTTGGAATTTGCTTATTAACGCCACCAGCAGCTTGCGAATTTCCGCGCTGCACGCGGCTTCAATCTGCGCTTTCTCGGCGACGACGTCGATTGGAAACAAAATCTCCGTCAGGTTCACCGGCATCTTCACCGAGATATCATACCGAAGTTTATCCGCCTTGCGCGCGACTCGGATTTTCGTTTTCGTTTGTTCCGCGCTGAAGCTCAGAACATTGGCCGCCCCGGGTTCTACGACCAGATGCTTCGGTACCGGAATGGTTAACCGGAATTTGGCGGCGTTCTTTCGCAGCAGGCGAAGCAGCATCGCCTCCTTGCTGGTCAAGGAGGCTGCATAGCGGCCATCCGGATCGAGCAGGGCGGTCCGATTCAGCTTCAGCTCCGGATCCATCGTGATCTGAGGAAGCGCGGGCGTCTGTCCTTTATCGAGCAGCTCGCGCTGCAGCTGCTGAAGCGTCGTCACGACCGTCTCCGCTCGGGTATCGGTCGAATCCAGCATGCCGAGCAATTGAAGCGGCAGAATCGGTTTATCGGGGGGATGATAATCGAACAATTCGTCCAGTTTGCCGTCGAAGACCAGGATGCGGGAAGTCACGGGATTGCGCCCGTCTCGGAAAAACACATCCAAGTAGCGATCCCATTCTTTTTTGTGCTGGAGAAGCGCCTTGCTGACGACGAGAACCTGAAGCTTTCTCGCTTGAAAATTGCCCACGGAATACGCATCCGATTTCAGACGACCCTCTCGGGGCGAGATGGACGAAACGACGATCTCCTGGGTTTTCTTCCTGGCATTCTTGCTGAAGTTCGGGATCGAGCTGTAGACCAGCAGGTTACCTTGCTCGTCGCGGTCGAACCCGAGTACTAACGAGAAGGAGGCTTCCTCCATATCCAACCGGTCATAACAGCCGCTAAGCAGCAGCGTAAAGGGAATGATCAGCATGGCTCGGATCCATATGCTCGTCACGCTCATGTTTCATTCCGTCCTTTCCGCAAGCGAACATAAATCCAGAGGAAGACGAGCATGCAGCCAGGGAATACGTATTCGATGGCAATCCCGGATGCGCCGAGCAGCTGGCTGATGTTCTCGAGCTCGTCGTAAGTCGGCAGATAGAAATAGGTGCTCGCCGCAAACAGAATCACGATGCCTCTCAAATGCGGACGGTGTTCCTGCTTGCCCCGGATCCAGGTCGTGCAAAACACCGCGAAATACAGCGGGGGGATCCAGGCCAGCGAAAAGATGAAGGCATAAAACGCTATAAACAAGCCTTCCACTTGTTCGATGAACGACAATTCGATGGATTTCAGCACATAGATCGAAGGTTGATGAATCAGTTTGGCTTCGTCGGGACTCAGAAACATAAAGCATAGGAGCGTGATGAACAGATAAGACAGCATCGTGATGCCGTTCGCGATAAGAAGCCCGGCAGGCGCGTGTTTTTGATGGTTCAAGAAGGGATAAAGAATCACGGAGGATACGAATCCCAAGAAATAAAAGAACGTGCCCGGCACGGCCGATAGGATGGGCTGCCAGCCTTCTTTGAGGACGGGCATCAGGTAGAGCGGGTGCAGATTGTCCACGGTGTACAGATAGACGAACGGAATCCAGATCGAAATCAGCACCGCAAACTCCGCGTATCGGCCGACGATCCGCAGACCGTTCCGGGCAATCGTGTACGTTGGCAGCATGAGCATGAGGGCGAGCAGGAAAGCCGGCGTCTCGGGCAGTAGGCGCCCTTTAATCAGACGAACTGTATAAATCAACCCGTCATAGGCATACAGCAGAAAATAGAGGGCGAATAGGAAGGCGGCGGCTCGGCCGGCCCACTTGCCCATGTAGTGCGCGAGCATATCAAAGATCGTGCCTTCGGGAAACCGTTTCATCAGCCGTATCACGACCAGACTCGCGAGCATCGTGACCAGACCGCCGATGACGATCGAAATCCAGCCGTCGGTCCCGGCTTCCGTCGCCATCAGGGCAGGCAGCTCGATGAAGCCGAAGCTGACCGCCATCCCGAAGTTGATCATGATGTACTGCAGCAGCGTAATGTTATTTAAAGCGTATTTCTTCACTTCCCATCACCTTCAGGTTGATTATCGCCTTGCCGGGTGGATTGAACGGCGCGCGTGCTGAGCGGTCGCTTGGTCATGGTCCACAGCGGGGCGCGCACGAGCGTGTCTTTCCAATCCGACAGGCGCAGGGGGGCGAATGGACTGCCGAACGGCGTTCCCAGCGATTCTAACGCGATCAGGTGACCGGTCAGCACCATGAAGCTGACGACGATCCCGAACAGACCGAACAAGGAAGCGGCGATCATCATCAGGAAGCGAATGAGCCGCACGCCGGCGACCAGGTCGTAATTGGGCAGAATGAACGACGCGATGGCCGTAAAGGCGACGACGATGACCATGATATTGCTGATTAAACCTGCCTGCACGATCGCCTGGCCGATGACGATGCCGCCGACGATGCCGACCGTCTGTCCGACGGGAGCCGGCAGCCTTACCCCGGCCTCGCGCATCATTTCCAGCGTAATCTCCATGAAGACCGCCTCGATAAACGGTGAAAAAGGGACGCTTCCCCGATATTCCCCGATGGTGAGCAAGAGCTTCACGGGAATTAATTCGAAATGATACGACGTAATCGCGATATAAAAGGCCGGCAAACTGATCGCGACGAAAAACGCGAAGAAACGAAGCATGCGCATGAAAGTCGCGATCGACCAGCGCGTGCTGTAATCGTCAACGCTTTGAAAAAACGAGGTGAAGGTGGACGGGCCGACGATGACGCTTGGCGAGCGGTCGACGAGGACGACGATCCTTCCTTGCGCGACTTGGGAAGCCGCGGTATCCGGACGTTCCGTGAGCATGAGCTGGGGGAAGGGGGAGAAGGGGTTGTCCTCGATCAGCTCCGCCAGTTCCCCGGTATTAATGATGACGTCGACATCGATTTGCCCGATTCGCTCTTCCAGTTCGCGAAGCACTTCCGGATGCGCGACATCGGCCAGATAGACGATGCCGACTCTGGTGTCGCCGCGCCGGCCGACCTGGTGATTGCGAATCTTCAACTCCTGATGGGGGAGATAGCGTCGGATGAGCGCGATATTCTGCTCGATGGACTCGACGAACCCCTGATGCGCGCCTTTCAGCGAAGCTTCCATCTGCGGGTCTTCAATCGCCCGCTGCGGCCACCCCTCCGTACCCAGCATGATAGCATCCGAATGACCGTCGATGAATAAGATGCTGCTGCCCTTCAGAATCGCGCTCGTAATCGGCGCCCATTCCCGCAGCTTGGCCATTCGGCCCACCGAGACGGCGTGGATCGCCAGTCCGTCCGTTCGATTCATCAGCGGTTTGATGACATTGTTGTTAATGGCGTTCTTATCCGTAAGACCCTCGATATACACAAGCGATGCCCGCTCGCCCGTATCGCGGGGTGGGATGTGGCGTATATTCAAATCGGGCGTATCAGTGAACAACCGCCCGAGATGCAGAAGATTTTGCTCCAAATCGTGCGAAATGGGTGCCGAAGCAGCGATGGGCGAGGAAGCGGAAGACTTCGTCGAAGCGGCGTATTTATTTCGGCCAAACCAGGATGTGATCCCCACTGTTCATCCCTCCCTCACTCCAGAAATCATTTCCTTTCCCGCGTGTTTATATGCGAGGTCGGCGCGAGCGCCATGGCTTCAAGACGAGCGCATCGCGGACAACAAACGAAGAGGTAGATTTTAGATTCATAGCCCGAACCCCCTCAAAAGCAAATCGCCGTCCGTATACTTAAGCAATGCTGCAGCACACAAACTAACTAGATCGGATGGATGCACACATGCGTACAGGAATCCAAACTATAATAGCCAAAACAACCGTTGCCAGTCTGCTCGCGTTTTCCTTCGGAACCGCTTCGGCTTGGGCGGACGAGACCGCAATCCAAACGACGGCGACGACGGACGCCGCAACGTCGGCAAGCGTGGCCGCGGCCGAAGAGGAAGCGCCTTCCTTGCTGCCCGGCGAATTCTTCTATTTCGTGAAAACGATGTATGAGCGCATTCAGCTCGCGTTCGCCAATGACGATATGGAAGAAGCGATCCTGCTCGCGCAATTCGCCCAGGAACGATTGGCCGAATCAGCCGCCCTGCTCAAGGAAGGAAAGACGCAAATCGCCGAGGAAACGCTCCAGCGCTCGCTCGCGGAGCAGCAGCTTGCGGTCGAGACCGCCGCTTCCGTCGTAGGCGCGGAACCGGCGGAAGCCGAGGCGCAGGCGGTTGTTACCGCGGCGACCGGCACGGAGACCACAGTTAGCGCGGTGGACGTGGAGACGACTTCGGCCGCAACGGCTGCGATGCCAGCAGCAGCGGAAACGACTTCAGGTGCTGCGGATGACGCTGAGAACGTAGACCCGGAAGTAGCCGACAAAGTCAAACACTCGCTTCAACACAATATCGTAGCGCTGACCGCCGCCTTGGAGCACGTGAACAATCCGAAAGCGCAGCAGTCGCTGCTGAAGAATATTACGAAGTCTTTCGCGCATCTGGAGAAGAAGCTGACCCGGATCAGCGCGAAGACGGCAGCGTTAGCGACATCGGAGACGGTCGACGCCGAAGCTGAGACCGTCGCGGAAGTCAACGAAGCCGCGACCACAAGCGCGGTACAGGCTGCTTCCACGGTCGTCCAAGGCACAGTCGGCGCGACGATCGCCACGGAGGCGGATGATGCGAAGCCGAAGCAGCAAGAGAAGAAACAGAAGCCGAAAGTGACAAGCGAACAGAAGCGTGCAGACGAGAAGCAGGCGGACAAGGCGTCGAAGTCGCAGGGCAACCAAGGCAAAAACGACGCAGCCGGGCAATCGCATAAAAAAGAGACGAAATAGTCGACGCGACGTTTTCGCTCCATAGCATGCCAAGCTCAGCCCGAGGGCCCGCGAGAAATCGCGGGCTTTTTCTTGTTTTCTCATCGTGCAAGCCTTTATAAGTGTCGTGCTTGGACTCGGACATAAGTCGGCTCTTGCTCATCGGCCAAGTCTCCAGCAAAATAAGAAGAGCTACATCTATCGCCGCTTAGCCAAAGGGGGAATAATGTGCTTCATATCGTCAACGGCGATGCGTTCGGCAGCAAGCTGAAGCAGAGCCGCATTCCGGGAGAGGTATTGGTGTGGCGTGAAATTTACACGGTGGGACCGGTATTCGCCGAACCCTCGGAGCAAGGGAACCGCGCCATTCGCGCCGCCTACTTGGAGCAGGCGATCGGCGTTCCGCAGGCGGAGTTCGTACGGCATAGCGAAGAGCAGGAGCGCACGCTGGCGAGTTTCCGGGATTACGGCGAGGTCGTGCTGTGGTTCGAATATGATTTATTCGATCAAACGATGCTTGCTTATCTGCTGCGCTGGTTCTCGGAACAGGAGCTGGGCGAGACGAAGCTGAAGGAGCTCTCGATCGGCGCGTTCCCGGGCATCGAGCGTTTTCGGGGACTGGGTCAGCTGAGCGTGCCGCAGCTGGAGACGCTGTCCGGCGCGTGGCAAGCGGTCTCCGACGAAGAGCTGGAACTTGGCGCGCAGCTATGGTCGGCTTATACGGCGGACCATCCGGAGCAACTCGCCGCGCTGCTTCGGGGCGATACCTCGGCGCTGCCCTTCGCGCGCGAGGCCTTCCGCGCGCATCTGTCCAAGTACCCGTCGGCCGCTAACGGGCTCGGAGCGGTTGAACAGTCCACCTTGGACGCGCTGACGGAGCAACCGAGCAATCCGATCGACTTGTTCCGGATGATAAGCGAGCAGCATCACGTACTCGGCATGGGAGATTTGGAGTATTGGGGCATTCTAAGAGAATTGGCTGCAGGCGAGGAGCCGCTGGTCCGAATCGACGGTACGGCGGCTCTCCCGGACTTCCAAGGGATGCCGGACGACTTCGCGTCGAATCAGATCGGCGTGACCGAGCTTGGACGCCGCATCCGTGAAGGAAGAGCGGACCGAATCGCGCGCTGCGGCATCGATCGATGGTATGGCGGCGTGCATCTACGCGGACGAGAGGTTGCGTGGCGGCGGGATTGATATCGGATAAAGGAAAAGGAAAGGATGCCAACCCGGTTCTATCGGAGAATGGCATCCTTTTTGTGATCGGCTACGCGAGGAGGAATAGCCGTTCTAGAAATACTGATACGTCTTCTTGCCCTTCGCCTTGGCGCGGTACAGCGCATTGTCCGCGTTCTTGATCAGCAGCTTCAAATCCTTGTCGCCTTCGTCATGATACGTCGCGATGCCGATGCTGACGGAGATCCGGAATTCGTCCAGATGAATATTCCATGCCGACAACTCCCGTATGAGAGTCTCCGCGTGAGGGCCTAACTGGTCCGGTTCGGTCAAGCCGCTGAAGTGGATGATGAATTCATCCCCGCCGAGACGGACCGCGAATCCATCGATGTTCGCCATGTAGGCTTGGATCCGGTGCGCGACTTCCTTCAGGACGAGGTCGCCCATCTCATGGCCGCGCAGATCATTCACCTTCTTGAAGCCGTCCAGGTCGAGGAAGAAGACCGCGCCGCTCGCGGGCGTCTGTTCATCGAAGTATTTGAACAAATATTGCCGGTTGTATAAGCCGGTAAGCGCATCCCGGAACGCCATTCGCTCCAGATCGAGATAATACGAGAACATCTTGGCGATGCGCTGGAACATGCGCACGCTCCGCTCGTCGAACGTGGCCGCCTCGGGATGTACCGCGCATAACGTGCCGAATACGTCGCCGGTCGGCATGACGATCGGGACGCCTACGTAGGAATTGATCCTCGCTTCCCGCAGCGTATCCCTTACCTCTTCGAGACAGGGCTCCTTGCTCATATCCGGGTAAATCAACGGCCGCTGCTGGGCGAAATTCACGCGTCTGCAGACCGTCCCCGTTAATTCCACCGACATGCCTTCTTCGATCAGGCTGCCCGAATTGTCGTCGAGCACCTTTAGAATCAGCTGATGCGTCTGCGTCATCGCGCTCAAGAAGATCAGCTTGTCCGGCATGAATTCGTTCGCCAGCTGCAGAATATCGTTCGCCATCTCTTCGAAGTTGCTGTACAGATTCAGTTCATGGACGGTTATGGCCATGAGGCTCACTCCTTTACATGGAAACATACGCCCATCCATTATAGCGGACGCCACGGGTATACTGTATAAAATAATTGCCAATCAAACAAAATAACGGAAATACGTAGGACAAGGTGATGCGAGCATGGTCTTTCGAAGAAAGATTCGGCAGGCCGGAACCGATTCATCCGCGGCCGGCGGGTCGGACGCGCAGCCTGCAACGCCGGTGTATCCCGCCCTAGACCGGAATATCGAATGGATCGAGAACGCCGTCGGCCGCAGCGCGGATCTCGTCATTCGGGCGGTTGAATCGCCGCTCTCGCCGAACAGCGTCATCATGCTCGCTTATATTGATGGGCTCATCGATCAAGCGGCGATCAACTCTCACATCGTGCAGGCGATTCAGAAAGAAGCGATCCCGGATGCCCCGGTCGACATGGATGCACGGATGAAACGGCTGGCGCGCGCCATCGTATCCTCCGGCGCCATCCATTCTGGCGCATTTCTAGAGAAGGTCGTTCACGACATGCTGAACGGCATGTGCGCGATTTTCGTCGATCAAGCCGGCGTCGCTCTCCTAGCCGAAACAACCGGAGGCGAGCAGCGCGGCGTGGAGGAACCGAGCACGCAAGGCGTGCTCCGCGGTCCGCAGCGCAGCTTCACGGAGAATATCCGGACGAACGTATCGCTTGTTCGCAGAATTATACACGCACCCGAACTTCGCTACGAAGAACGCCTGATCGGCAGGCGTACCCGGACTCGCGTCGGTCTGCTCTTCATGCACGGCATCATCGATGATCGTATTCTACAGGCGGTCCGCGACCGGCTGGCGGCCATCGATCTGGACGGCGTGCTGGAGAGCGGATACATCGAAGAATATATCCAAGAGAAGACGCTGACGCCGTTTCCGACGCTGATGAATACCGAACGGCCTGACGCCGCCGCCGGCGCGCTGCTCGAAGGACAGTTCGCGATCATGGTGGACGGCACGCCGTTCGTGCTGCTTGGTCCCGTCACGTTTCATAAATTTTTTCAATCGCCCGAAGACTATTATCAGCGTTTCGATATCGCGACATTCCTTCGTATGATCCGATATGGCGGATTCATCATGTCCATGCTGCTGCCGGCCGTCTATATCGCGGTGACGACGTTCCATCAGGAGACGCTGCCGACGCTGCTGTTGATCAGTCTGCTCGGACAGCGGGAGGGGATTCCGCTCCCGGCCCTCGCCGAAGCCTTCCTGATGGAAATCACGTTCGAAGTGCTGCGCGAGGCCGGCGCCCGGATGCCGCGCGCCATCGGCCCGGCCATCTCGATCGTCGGCGCGCTCGTGCTGGGACAGGCTGCCGTGCAGGCCGGGCTCGTGTCGCCGGCGATGATTATTATCGTGGCGTTCACCGCCATCTCCAACTTCGTCATGCCGCAGCTGAACATCGCGATCGCCGCGCGCTTGATTCGGTTCGCGTTGATGCTGGCTGCCGGCGCGCTCGGGTTCTTCGGCATCTTCGCGGGGATTGTGGTGATCGCCATCCATGTAACCAGTTTGAAGTCGTTCGGCGTGCCTTACATGGCCCCGCTGGCGCCCTTCGTGCCGGCCAGCATGCGGGATACGCTGATTCGGTCGCCGCTGCGGTCCATGCGCAAGCGTCCGGTCGTTCTTCATGCGCAAGACGAGGAACGCCGGCCAATGGAGGAGGAGAAGCCATGAAACGATCGAGCCTGGGATGGAAGCTTGGCTTGACGATCCTCGCAAGCGTTTTGCTTGGCGGCTGCTGGGACCGCAATGAGTTGAACGAGCTTGGCATCATCTCGGCGACCGGCATCGATTGGGCCGACGGGAAGTGGATCGCCACCAGTCAGATCGTCCTGCCGCTCAGCACGATGGGTGAAGGGACGGGCAAGCAATTAAGCGTCGCGCCAGTCGACGTATTCTCTACAGAAGGTGAGGGCATTCGCAACGCCTTCCGGAAGGCGTCGCTCGAAACGACCCGGAAACTCTATTTCTCCCACAATCAAGTCGTGATTATCGGGGAATCGGCAGCGAGGCAGGGCTTCGATCCGCTGCTCGACGTGTATTTGCGCAATATGGACGCCAGGGAAGACGTGATTATGTTCCTGACGGCGGGCAAGGCGAGCGATATCCTTCGGCAAATCTCGCCATCCGAATGGAATCCGGGCAACGGACTGCGCAAATTGATCGAGGCGGAGGACCAACAGACATCGCGGATGCGCGCCATGAATATCTTCCGCGTCATCTCGGAGCTGCTCGGCCCGACGCAATCGACCGCCATTCCGGAGATCCGACTCTCCGGCGATCCCGAGACGCTGAGCTCGGTGGACGCGCTGAAGCGGGCGAAGCTGGACGCGAGATTGAAGCTCGGCCGCGTCGGCATCGTGAAACGCAACAAACTCGTGGGTTGGATCAAACTCGAGGAATCGTACGGCATGATGTGGCTCTCCAATCACGTCCGCAACGGGTTCGTCCCTTATAATTGCAAAGGGGGTAAAGGCGTTCGGAGCTCCAGCTTTCGGGTCATTCAAGCCAAGACGAAGGCGACGCCGTATCAAGACGGAGGCCGGCTGCGCATGAAGGTCGAGACACGGGTGGAAGGCGCCATCGAGGATTTCGCCTGCCCGGACGACCTGTCCAAGCTCGATGTCGTCGACCGGCAGGAAAAGTATGTCGAAGAGGGGATCACGCTGCTGATGGAGAAGGGCTGGAAGGCGTTGAAAAAGCTGAAGACGGATCCGATCGGATTCGGCACCTGCGTATATGAACGTTATCCGAAGCTATGGGCGAAGGTCAAGGATGACTGGGACGAACAGTTCGCGAAGCTGGATCCCGAATTCCATGTGGTCGTGCATATCGAAGGGACGGGGAGCAGCAATCCATCCATTGCTTCCTATCAGCGGAAGCCATGAGCGCGCGCGTCCCAAATGCCGCGGAGCCGATCGGGAACATTCAAATGGCAACGGCGATGATCGTGTTCGAGATCGGCAGCACGCCGATGTTTCTGCTGGCCCGCGACGCCGGACAGAACGCCTGGATCAGCATGGCGGTCGGCGCGGCCGCCGGGACGCTCGTGATTCTCGTCTTGTTGCATCTGCAGCGCGTCTCCGGCGACCAGGATTGGACCGAAATGCTGCTAAGCCGGCTCGGCAAATGGGGCGGGGGAGCGCTGGCCGTCCTATATGCGCTCATCTTCGCTTACGAGTCCATGCGCAATGTGCGGGACTTCGGCGCCATGGCGAACGGAACGATCCTGCCTCAGACGCCGATATGGATCGTAATGCTGATCGTGGCGGCCATCGCCTGTTACGCGGTTGCCAAGGGGATGAACGTCGTATTTCGGACGATCGAGTTGTTCTTCCCCACCGTTGCGCTAAGCTATAGTACGGTCGCCTTGTTTTTCTTTATATCGGATTTGCCCCATGCGCACCGATTGCGGCCCGTCTTGGATCAAGGCATCGGACAAGTGCTGAAGCACGCGCTGCCGGAGCTCATCTCTTTTCCTTTCGGTCAAGTCGTCGTGTTCCTGCTCTTCTGGAAGCACGCGAAGGAGCCGCGGCGCGCAATGAAAGTCAGCTTGACCGCTTATGGAATCGTGTCGTTGTTCCTGACCGCCATGAGCGCGCTCACCCTGTCGATTATCGGGGCCGATGTCGCCAAGATCGTCTCGTATCCGTTTCTGGAAGCCGTCCAGCTCATCCATATCGCGGATTTTCTGGAGCGGCTTGATATTTTCGTTACGTTGGTCATCTTTTTGGGTTTGTTCGTGAAGCTGTCGATGTTCTACTTGGCTTCGAACGTCATCGTGAGCCGCCTGACCGGTTTATCCCCGCGTACATGCGCGATTGCGATCGGCCTGCTCATCTTCGGGGCCTCCTTCTTGGAGCCGAGCCATACCTTCCATATTTGGCTCGGGTTAAAGGTGCAGCCGAAATATGCTTGGATTTATCAAGTCGCGATCCCGTTCCTGATCCTTGTCTTGACGCTGTTCGCGAAACGAAAAGCCAGCCGCCCATCGTGACGCCAATGGCAACGATAGCTTATTGATCGGATAGAGTTACAAGTTGTTGGCAGGTATGATGAGGCGATATTTGCCGCACAGTACGATATGGGGCATAACGAATTGGCACGGATGCCATCAAGATCGAAAGGGGATTCGAGGATGCGAACCTATCGTTGGCTAACTCTGGTCGGAGCGCTCGGATTGACGATGCTTTCGAGCGCTTGCGGAAGTTCGGGAGAGGAAGGAGATCACGAGGGACATCAAGTAGGTCAACTGCAAGAGAAGCAGGCGCCAATGCGACAAGCGGCGACGAACCATATGCAAGCGAAACAACTGCAAACGCCGAACCGATCCTCCTACCAAATGAATGCCGTCAACAATCCGGCCGCGGGCCAGCGCTCGGCCGCGATCCAGCGCGTGATCAACACAGGCATGAAGTACAGAGGTACCCCGTATGAGTTCGGCTCCAATCGTTCCACGACGAGAACATTCGATTGCTCCGATTTCGTGAAGCATGCCTTTGCCGAAGGCGCCGGCATCAAGCTGCCCGCCGATTCTAGACAACAAGGCGCGTATGTGCGCAACATGGGAACGGCCAACACGAATTGGCGTGCGCTCAAGGCTGGCGACGTCATGTTCTTCAGCAGTCCGGGCGTGAAGATTACCGGAACTAACCGGTATAAAATTCGCATTACGCATGACGGTATCTACATGGGGGACGGGCGAATCCTGCATACGTACTCCAAGGAATCCGGCGGCGTCCGCGTCGATACGATCGCGGGCACCCAGTGGGAGAGACGTTTCCTGTTCGGTGGCTCGGTGATTCGATAGAAGCATGGAAGGTGATCCCGTTACGATCAAGCCGTGCGCCTGCGGCTTTTTTGTTTTCGTCAAATGAAGCAGTTCGGCTTGGGCTCGTCGAACGAGGCAAGCGTCCAGAATCGTTATTTGTAGACGGGCTGACCATCTGGTCAGCCTTTATTGATGGCGTAGCATTCTGGGTCCCGCGGCATGCGAGAGACCGATACGGAAGAACTAGTCCCAATTAAGGGGGTCCAGCGAGCAGCGCTTATTCGGAGCAACCAATAAAATGGGAATTTTGCTGGCAAATGTAACTAGTTGTCTGCCATTCCAGGAGAACGATGCAAATGCATTTTTGCGTATTCTAATGAATAATATAATCATTAATCTTTGGCGTAATTTATCGAACATATTTCATTCATTCGTGTTAATTTGATTTGGTATACATTAACAATTGGGAGATTGTTACTATTCCATCCTGCAACAGGGCAATGATATATTGTAAGCGGATACAATGTACCGTGCGCACGGACAGATCCGCATGAACAGGAGGCTAGAACGGCCGCTACCATGCCTGGTCATCCATCTCTCATATAGGCGGTGTTAATAATATGAAGAAGTTATTCGGTTGGGTGTTAACGATGGGGTTGATCGTCTCATGTATGCCGGCTCAGCCGGCGAATGCCGCGACAACGGTCAATTCGACCATTATCGTACCGGCGGGGACGACGTACGACGGCTATGGCCAGACCTTCGTCGCGAACGCGAGCACGCTCGGCGACGGCAGTCAAGCGGAAGGCCAGAAGCCGGTATTCCGCTTGGAGGCGGGCGCGACGCTGAAGAACGTCATTCTCGCCGCGCCGGCGGCCGACGGGGTGCATTGCTACGGCAGCTGCAACATCGTCAACGTGACCTGGTCCGACGTCGGCGAGGACGCCTTGACGCTGAAAGCATCCGGCACGGTGAACATTACCGGGGGCGCGGCGTACAAAGCGTACGACAAGGTGTTCCAGCTGAATGCGGCGGGCACGATCAATATTAAGAATTTCAAGGCGAACGACATCGGCAAGCTGGTGCGCCAGCTCGGCGGATCGACCTACAAGACCGTCATGACGGTCGACAACTGCGACATTTCCAACGTCAAAGACTCCATTCTGCGTACCGACAGCACCGTCAGCACGGGCAAGATCACGAATACCCGTTATTCCAAAGTGCCGACGCTGTTCAAGGGCTTCGCATCGGGCAACACGAGTCAATCCGGCAATACGGCTTATTAAGTACAACGCGAAGACCGGCTGTCCTATGGACAGCCGGTTTTTCCTTTCGGTCGAAGTTCGCGCAAGCGGCAGTCTGGCGCCATTCGCGCCGTTACGTGGTAACGAGCTGCGGAGCCTGCGCGCCTTGCTGCTGCCAGAAGGACATGATCTGCTTCGTATCGGCCACCATGCCGAAGTACGTATCGACCGTCTTCAACGTCATCTCGTGTTCGGCTTGCGTAAACGCGGCGCAGGCATCCTTCACGAGCACGATGCGGTAATCCAGCATGAAGCCGTCTCGCGCCGTGGATTCGACGCACAAATTGGTGCTGACGCCGGTCATGATCAGCGTCTCGATCCTCATCGTCTGCAGCACGGAAGCCAGCCTCGTATGAATGAACCCGCTGTATCGATGCTTCTTGACGACGGTCTCGTTCGGCAGCGGAGCCACCTCGTAGAATTCCGCTCCCCAGCTGCCCGTATGGCAGATCGGATTGACCCCGTCGGCGAATCGGGATACCCAGACTTCCGAGTCGGTCGCCTTCTCATGGTTGGTCTGCAGAAAAATAACGGGTACGCCGTGTTCCCGAGCCGATGCCAGCAGGCTGTGCAGCTGGGGCATCATCGTTTTGACGGCGCTCACGTCGCTGCCGATTTTCGCGATCGCGCCATCCGGATGGCAGTAATCGTTCTGCACGTCCACGACGATAACCGCCGATTTCTTCTGCGCTAAGTTCGCGATTAATTTCTCCAAGCGCTCACCTTCTTTTCTTAGGTTCATGTCGTTCCGTACAGCTTATTTTTCCATGCGTGCGCGATTATTATGACTTCCTTTTCCTTGCCTTGCGCGGGAAGGATAATGTTGGCAGGCTCTCGAATAGTACTCGCGGAACATGGCGCGGACGACGCGCCATGTTCCGCGAGGCGGACGAAGCGCGAAAAGGAGGATATGAGATGGGCATCGGAATCATGCACCCGCCGTTCTCGGATCGACATGCGGAATCGCCTGCCGACGAGAGGGAAGCTATGGCGTATGGCGGGAACGGGCGGGGTGAAGCGTCGTGTATAAGCTGATCATCGTCGATGACGAAGCGCTCGTGCGCGAGGCGATCCGCGAGCAGATGGACTGGGCATCTCTAGGCTTCGAGTGCGTTGCGGATTATGAGGACGGGGAAGAGGCGCTGGAGCACATCGGGGAGCAAGCCCCGGACGTTGTGCTGACCGATATTTGCATGCCGTTCATGGACGGGCTTGCGCTGACGCGCGAGCTGGCGGCGCGTCATCCGGAGACGAAGGTGCTCATATTGACGGGGTTCGACGAGTTCGATTATGCGCGGCAGGCGGTGGAGCTGCAAGCGTTCGATTTTATTTTGAAACCGGTTACATGCGCGGAGCTAACCCGCGTGCTGTTTCGATTGAAAGACGAGCTGGACAAAGATCGGGCGCGCAAGGACGATTACGAGCGGCTGCGCAAGGAGATGAGCGAGAGCTTGCCCGTGCTTCGCGAACGGTTCCTCGAACGACTGGTTACTTCGCGTCTGCCGGAGAGGGAGATCGCGGAGCGATGCGCGTATTTCGATCTATCCTGGAATGGGGCGTGGATGGCGGCCGCGCTATTCGATCTGGAAGCGTTGGGCGAGGAAGCACGAGTCACCGTTCGCGACGAAGAGCTGCTCCGCTTCGCGCTCTATAATATCGCGCAGGAGCTGCTCAGCCATCGCCGCGGAGCGGCCGTCTTCCGCGACCGGAACAATCACGTGCTCGCGCTGCTGTCGGGCGAGGACCCCGATGCGCTGCAAGAGGCCGCCGCCGCGGCCGCCGCGGAGCTCCAGTTAGCCGCGGATCGTTATTTGCCCGTGCGGATCTCGGCCGGGATCGGCCGGAGCATCCATGGCCTCGCGTCCGCGCATCTCGTCTATGATTCCGCGTTGTCCGCGCTCGACTATCGTTTCGTGCTCGGTCGGGGATCGATTATTCGCCTGACGGACATGGAACAGCGTTCGCAGCCGGCTTTTGCATCGACGCTGGCGTGGGAGAAGGAGCTGATCGGCAAGCTCAAGACCGCCAGCCCCATAGAAACGGATGAAGTCGTGGCGCGTCTGTTCGCCGCATTTCGGGCGCAGGCGTTCACCGCAGAGGCGTGCCGCATCTACGCGCAGCGCATCGCGCTGGCCATGGCGCAGACCGTGTACGAGATGGACGGCGCGTCGGACATCTTGCTCGGCGATGCGGAGACGCCGCTGTTCGCGCCGTCCACATTCGGCTCGCTCGGCGAGATGGAGCAATGGATGAAAGGGCTCTGCCGGCAGGCTGCCCGATTGATCAGCGGGGCGCGCGAGGATTTCGGCGCCAGTCAAGTGGCCAAGGCAAAGGCATTCGTGGATGCCCGCTATGCCGATCCGGAGCTGTCGCTCGGCTCCGTATGCAGGCACGTCGCGATGAGCGCGAGCTATTTCAGCACCTTGTTCAAAAGCCACGCCGGACACACGTTCGTGGAATATTTGACCCGCGTTCGGATGGAGCAGGCCAAGGCGCTGCTGAAGCTGACGGGCAAGAAGAGCTCGGAAATCGCTTACGAAGTCGGGTACGCGGACCCGCATTATTTTAGCGGCGCCTTCAAACGACATACCGGGATGACCCCGACCGAATATCGGCAAAGACTCGCCGAGGAGACCGGCTCATGAAGGTGATGCTGCGTTCCCAGCGGCCTCGCAGCATCCATGCGAATTTGTCGCTCGCGTTCGTGCTGCTTATTCTTGTCACGGTGCTGGTCATGAGCATCATCTCGTATTATTTGTCCAAGGACGCGGTTCAGGATGCGACGCAAGCCTATACGACCGAGTTCATGAAGCAAGTGAACGCGAATATGAAGACATATGTGAGCGGCATGGAGCATATTGCCGGACTCGTCGCGGGAAGCCGGCAGGTGCACGATTATTTGTCGGCGGATCGGTATCCGACCTTGGATGAGGAGAAGAAGGCCAGGGAAGGGGTGTACGAGTATTTGCATGCTATGGTGGCCACGCGCAACGACATCGTTTCCGTCAGCTTGTTCGGCGAGGACGGCCGATTCGTCTCCGGCAGCCGGGAGCTGGAGGTGAATCCCTTCGTCGAGCTCCGCGAGCTGAATTGGTACAAGCAGGCGAAGGCGGCCAAAGGCGCGAACGTCATTTCGTCCTCGCATGTCCAGCCGATCTTCCTCGACCGCCATGTCTGGGTCGTCTCCATGAGCCGTGCGCTGTACAGCAAGGAGAACGGCGAGCCGCTCGGTGTTTTTCTCGTCGATCTGAACTTTAGCGTCATGAACGACATGTTCGCGGATATCCAGTTGGGCAGCCGGGGCTACCTGTTCGTCGTCGACAATAGCGGCAAGCTCGTCTACCACCCCCAACAGCAGCTCGTGTACAGCGGATTGAAGACGGAGCAGATCGACAAGGTGCTGCAGGTGGGCAGCGGCAGCTTCTTGATCGGGGAGGGGAGCGCGCGCCGGATGTACACTGTCCAGGATTCGGGCTTCGGATGGAAGCTTGTCGGCGTCAGCTACGTCAGCGAGCTTGTCGGCAACAAAGAACGAATGGGGATGTCCTTCTTCGCGCTCGGAGCGGTGTGCATTCTCGTCTCGATCGTACTGTCCGTCATCTTGTCCAACCGGCTGATTCGGCCGATCACCCAGCTGCAGCGCTACATGAAGGAGGTCGAGAAAGGGAACTTCGATATTCAAGTTCCGGTCCCGTTCTCGATCGAGATCGGCCGGCTCGCCCGCGCGTTCAATCTGATGGTGGAGCGGATCAAGGAGTTGATGGTACGGGTCGTGCGCGAGGAGGAATTGAAGCGAACAAGCGAGCTGAACGCGCTGCAGATGCAGATCAATCCCCACTTCTTGTACAACACGCTCGATTCGATCGTCTGGATGGCGGAGAGCGGCAAGGATCAGGAGGTGGTGCTCATGACCTCCTCGCTGGCCAAGCTGTTCCGGGCTTCCATCGGCAAAGGCGAGGAGCTGGTGACCGTCCAGACGGAGCTCGATCACATCGCCCATTACCTCACCATTCAGAAAATGCGCTATAAACGTAAACTGGACTATGTCATCGAAGCGGACGAATCGATTCTGGATTGCCTGACGATCCGCGTCGTGCTGCAGCCGCTCGTCGAGAACGCGATTTACCACGGGATCAAAAACAAACGCGGACCGGGCATGATCCGGATCACGGCATCCGAGAACGGCGGGGACGTTACGCTCCGCGTGGAAGACGACGGGATCGGCATCGACGGCGCGCGGATGCGCGCGCTGCTGGAAGGAAGCGACGCTTCAGGGCCGAAAGGCGGCGTCGGCGTGCGCAATGTGCATGAGCGCCTGCGCCTGCAATTCGGCGGCCGCTACGGTTTATCGTTCGACGGAGAGCTCGGGCAAGGGACCGTCGCGACGGTCCGTATTCCGCAACGAACGCGCGGCAAGGAGGAAACGAGATGAACCGGACTTGGAAACGCGCGGCAGGAATGCTGCTGGCTGTCGCCGCGTTAGCGGCCGCGGCGATCTGGAGCGGCTGGCTCCCTTCGCCGGTCGGAGGAGGACGAACGCAGCCCCACATGATCTTCGTCATCAAATCGGTCGATCCCACGATCGAATTCTGGCAGGTGCTCCAGGACGGGATCCACGAGGCGGCGAATGAATTCGGCGTCCAAGTCGAGATCGTCGGTCCGGATAACGAGACAGACGTGGAAGGGCAAATTCGAATCCTGGAGCAAGCCGCCTCGGATCGGCCCGACGCGATCGTGCTGGCGGCGACCGAACTGAACCGGCTCGTCCCGGCGGCGCGTCAGGCGGTGGATGACGGCGTGGAGCTGCTCACCGTCGATTCCGGCATCGAGCCCGACTTAGCAAGTACCATGATCGCCACCGATAACGTCGCGGCAGGGAAGGCCGCCGGCGCGGAGCTGCTCTCCCTGCTGGAGCGCCCGTCCCAAGTGGCGATCATCAGCTTCGTCCGCAATTCCGCCTCGCAGCTCGATCGCGAGCAGGGCGTCAAGTCGGTCTTGGCGGCGCATCCGGACATCGAGCTGCTCGGCACGTATTATAGCGAGGGCTACGAGCAGCGCGCTTACGAGACGACGCTTGCGCTGCTGCGCGCGCATCCGAACCTGCGCGGCATCGTCGGTCTGAACGAGCCGTCATCCGTCGGGGCGGGGCGGGCGATCGACGAGGCCGGGCTCGCGGGGCGTGTCAAGCTCATCGGCTTCGACAGCTCCGAAGCGGAGGTGCGACAGCTCGAGCGGGGCATCATGCACGCGACGGTCATCCAGAAGCCGTTCCAGATGGGTTATTTAAGCGTAAAGACGGCACTCGAGACGCTCCGAGGCAAGCGCGTCCCGCGGCGGATCGATACCGGCTCCGTCGTCGTGACCAAGCGCAACATGTACGAGGAGGAGAACCAGAAGCTGTTGTTTCCATTCGTCAGGCGGCAGCTGCCCTAAGGCGTGCAAGGAATAGGAACTATTATTGCAAGACCCATGAAGCTCGTCGGGGATCCGGCGGGCTTCTTCTTTGCGCGTTAGGCTATATCGATCGTCATCCTCATCTGCGTAAATTTTTCGACTGTTTCAGGAAGAAATCACATGTAAGCCTTTTCACCTAACAGGTACAGTATAGCTATGGACGCGGATGAAAGGAGTGGCATGGATGAGCGAAACGGACGACGCGCTCGTGCGGATGGAGGGGATCGAGAAGCATTTCGCCGGCGTACATGCGCTGAAGGATTGCCGGTTCGAGCTGCGGGCCGGCGAAGTGCACGGGCTGGTCGGCGAGAACGGCGCCGGGAAATCGACGCTGATGAAGGTGCTGACCGGCGTGTACCGACCGAATGCGGGAATGATCCGGGTCGGCGGGCGCGACGTGCAATTGAGCGATCCCAAGGCGGCGCAAGCGCTTGGCATCGGCATGATTCACCAAGAGCTGAACTTGGCGCCGGACCTGACGGTGGCGCAGAACATCTTCATCGGCCGCGAGCCGCGCCGAGGATTCGGCTGGTTCCTGGACGACAAGACGATGAACGAACGGACGCGGGAGCTGCTGGCCGGCATGAATCTCGACATCGATCCGCGCGCCCCGGTAGCCAGTCTTACCGTCGCCAAGCAGCAGATGGTGGAGATCGTGAAGGCGATCTCGCTCGACTCGAAGGTGCTCATCATGGACGAGCCGACGGCCGCGCTCAGCGATGCGGAGATCGAGGAGCTGTTCGTCGTAATCGAACGTCTGCGCGGTCAAGGCGTCGGCATCGTATACATCTCGCACCGGATGGCGGAGCTGCAGCGGATCTGCGACCGGATCACGGTCATGCGAGACGGTCAATACATGGACACGGTCCGGGTCGGGGAGGTCACGGTCGAACGTATCATCGCGATGATGGTCGGCCGCGAGCTGTATCCATCCGAGAAGACGGAGCATGCCGGCGCGCAAGCCGATATCGTCCTCGAAGTTAAGGGACTGCGGCGCGGCCGCGCGCTGCGGGATATCGATCTGCAGCTGCGCCAAGGCGAAATTCTCGGCATTGCCGGGCTCGTCGGCGCCGGCCGCACGGAGCTTGCGAGGGCGATCTTCGGCGCGGATCCGATCGACGGGGGCGAGCTCTATATTCGCGGACGGCGGGTTGCCATCCGTAGTCCGCACCAAGCGGTTCATCACGGGATCGGCTATCTGTCGGAGGACCGGAAGCAGTACGGATGCCTGCTGGACATGGACGTCAAGACGAACGTGGCGATTGCCTCCATGCCGCGATACGCGCAAGGAGGCTGGATGAAGGACACGGAGATCGAACGCCGGGCGTCCCTCGTTGTCGATCAGCTGCGCGTGAAGACGCCGAGCATCCATCAGCCGATCAAGTATCTCTCGGGCGGCAACCAGCAGAAGGCGATCATCGGCAAGTGGCTGACGCGGGATTGCGATATTCTCATCTTCGACGAGCCGACCCGGGGCATCGATATCGGCGCGAAGAGCGAAATCTACAAGCTGCTCGACCAGCTCGCCGGCGAAGGGAAGTCCATCATCATGATCAGCTCCGAGCTGCCCGAGATCTTGCGGCTCAGCCACAGAATTCTCGTCATGTGCGAGGGACGCATCACGGGCGAGCTGACGAACGACGGCAGCGTTACGCAGGAATCGATCATGCATTACGCGACTCGCCGGATTGGCTAAGATCGAACCATAAAGGAGTGTGTGTTTATGAAAGATACGGCGCTGGTCACGCAGGGCGGCAAGCGCGCGCTGGGCATCCCGCCGGGGCTGCTGCAGCAAGTGCTCGCCTTCGGCAGCTTGATCGTGCTCGTGCTGGTGTTCTCGCTGGCCTCCGGCAACTTCTTTCAATTCTCGAATATCGTCGGGATTCTGCTGTCGACGGCCGTGATCGGCGTCCTGGCGCTCGGGTCGACGTTCGTCATCATTACCGGCGGCATCGACTTATCCGTCGGCACGGTCATGACGCTGAGCGCCGTGATGACGGGCGTCTTCATCACGTTCTGGGGCTTGCCGGTACCTCTCGGGTTACTCGGCGGCATGCTAACCGGGGCATTATGCGGGATGATCTCGGGCGTGGCGATTGCCAAAATGAAAATTCCGCCGTTCATCGCGACGCTGGCGATGATGATGATCGCCAAGGGACTCGCGCTCGTCATCTCGGGGACGAAGCCGATCTATTTCACCGATCACCCGGCATTCGGCGAGATCGCGCTCGGCTCGCTGCTGGACTCGGTCATACCGGGCTTCGCCATCCCGAACGCCGTCCTCGTCTTCTTCGTCGTCGCCATCCTCGGCGCAATCGTGCTCTCGCGTACGATCATCGGCCGGTATAACCTTGCCATCGGCAGCAACGAAGAGGCGACGCGACTATCGGGGGTCAACGTGACGTTCTGGAAAATCGTCATCTATACGATGACCGGCCTCTTCACCGGACTGGCCGGCATTCTGATGGCCTCCCGGCTCAACTCCGCGCAGCCCGCGCTCGGCATGGGCTACGAGCTGGAGGCGATCGCGGCGGTCGTGATCGGCGGAACGTCGCTGAGCGGCGGCAAAGGGACGATCGTCGGCACGGTCATCGGGGCGCTGATCATGAGCGTGCTGACCAACGGCCTGCGCATTTTGTCGGTGCCGCAGGAATGGCAGACGGTCGTCGTCGGCTTCGTCATCGTGCTCGCCGTCTATGCGGACATTTTGCGTCGACGCAAGGCTGTATGAGCGTCGCGATGTTTCGCCCGGAATCTTCAAGAAGTAAGCGTTTCGCCAATTCATTGTGAACATAGGAGAGATGAGGCCATGAAGAACATCCGATTGAGAAAAGCGGCGGTCTCGCTGCTGCTCCTTGCGGCGATGCTGACCGTCAGCGCTTGCAGCGGCAATAACGGGGGCGGCGCGGCCGCAAATGGGGACACGAACACGCCAAGCGAGCCGGCGACCGCGGAAGCGACTGCCGACAAGCTGTATATTCCGGTCATCTCCAAAGGGTTCCAGCATCAATTCTGGCAGGCGGTGAAGATCGGCGCCGAGAAAGCCGCGGCGGAGTTCAAGGTCGAGATCACGTTCGAAGGTCCCGAGACGGAGCAGCAGGTCGACAAGCAGCTGGAGATGCTGCAGGTGGCGCTCGACAAGAAGCCGAGCGCCATCGGCTTCGCGGCGCTCGACAGCCAGGCTTCGATCCCGCTGCTGAAGAAAGCGCAGGACGCCGGGATTCCGATTATCGCTTTCGATTCCGGCGTCGACAGCGACATCCCGGTCAGCACGGCCGCCACGGACAATAAAGCGGCTGCGGCGCTGGCGGCCGACAAGATGGCGGAGCTGATCGGCGGCGAGGGCGAGATCGCGGTCGTCGCCCATGACCAGACGAGCCGCACCGGCGTCGACCGGCGCGACGGCTTCGTGGATCAGATCAAGGCGAAGCATCCGAATATGAAGGTCGTCGACATCCAGTACGGCGGCGATCATCTGAAGGCCACCGACCTTGCGAAGGCGATTATTCAGGCGCATCCGAACGTCAAAGGCATTTTCGGCACGAACGAAGGGGCGGCCATCGGGGTCATCAATGCCATCACCGAGCTGAAGCTGGGAGGCAAGATCACGATCATCGGCTACGACTCGGGCAAAGCGCAGATCGATGCGATCAAGGAAGGGAAGATGGCGGGCGCGATCACGCAGAATCCGATCGGCATCGGCTATGAGACCGTGAAGGCGGCGGTACAAGCGGTAAAGGGCGAAGCGATCGGCAAAACGATCGACACCGGTTTCTACTGGTATGACAAAACGAACATCGACAGCGACGAAATCAAAGCCGTGCTGTACGAATAACCGGACAGGGCTTGCATTCCGAATGCAAGCCTTTTTCCGTTTTTTTTCGCGAGCCAATCGGTTAAGACAGCTTGTTTTCGGGTAAAGTCGATTTGCATTGTGATGCAACCTGATGTACGATTACCTTCTGTATAGAAAAGAAATTCACGTGATTGCGGAGGACGAGCAATGAGCAACCAATCCATCTTAGCACCAGGACAAGAACTAATTACGGATAAAGATTTCGAACTAGCGATCAAACACAAGGTGAACGTTATCGTCACGCAGAACGGCGTGCGCCAGCGTCCGGTTACGAACCTTAGCGCGTACAACACGACGACGGCGACGCTGTCGGACGGGAAGCGATTCCTCAGATCCGCGCACAAATTCAATACGTACAGCGAAGAGAACGCGAAGTAGACCGAAGAAGGAGGAAGCGCTCCTCCATTCTCGGCAGATTCACCCTTAAGAAGCCGCAGCCATGCGGCTTCTTTTGCTTTTACTGGTGGCGATGCCGCCCCGTATCCGAACCTGTCGGTCCATGCCTGCTGCAGCAACAGGCATACTGCGCCGTGCGCGCCAATATTACATAGAAGGAAGCGATGGCCCGAAGGAGGCTGGACGACAAGCGATGAACGCCTATACGCAAGCGACGTTTCAAGCCGTCGTGGACGCGATCTTTCCGATCGGAAGGCATCCGGGACAATATGCAATCGAGGCATTCGTGCGCCAACAGATCGACCGCTCGCAGTTCATTCCGGCCGGTGACGATCCCCCAAGCCCGATCGAGCCGTTATCGTTCTCCACGGCCAAGCTGCTCGATATTGGCGCGTCGGCGTTGATCGAGAGAGGACTGGCGACCCATCCGATCCAACGCGGGCGATACCCTGGCGGCGGCTGGTTCGCGAGCCTGTCGCGAATCGATCGACTGCGCGCCATTACGATATTGAATCAGGTGGCCGTACCGATGGAATCGCTGCCGATCCCCTATCGCGACAATCCCGGCCTGGTCCAAACGATCATGGATTCCCTCCATCAGCTGACCATGTTCGGTTACGACTCGGAGTGGATGGGCTGCGGCACGACGCGGCTGCTGCCGCCGAATGAACAGCGCGTCGAATATGTCCCGCCGTCATGGTGCCAGACCGGCTATCCGGGTCCCGCATTCGGCTACCGCGCGCTTCGCTGCAGTTCTACGGCCGCAGCATGGCCGAGGGGGAACGGTCATGGGTAAACCGGACGTCATCGTGATCGGCAGCGGGGGCGGCGGGGCCGTGATTGCCAAGGAGCTCGGCGAGTTAGGACTGGAGGTGTTGGTTCTGGAGGCGGGCCCTTGGTATGGCAATGCCAAGTGGCCGGAGCCGAACAAGCACGGCGGGGCGGCGAGCAGCGTCAGCCCGCGAGACTTGGATATCGCGTTGTTGCGGGAGCAGTACACGAAGTACGAGGGAGAGATGAACGACCTAATTACCGGGCGGCTGCGATGGGGACCGGCGGACCGGAACCGTCCGCCGTGGTTCCGGAACTTGAAGCAGCGCGGCTTCGTCTGGCAGGCAGCCGGCGTCGGCGGGACGACGCAAGTCTATTTGGCCAACTCGCCGCGCGCCTTCCCGAGCGCCATTAACGGAATCTGGCCCTTCTCGTATGAAGAGCTGATCCCGTATTACGAGAAAGTAGAGGCGACGCTTCCGGTCGCGTTCGCCCCGATTACGGCCAAGGAAGAGCTCTTCATGTATGGCGCCAAGAAAGCCGGCTGGCCGCTGATCCCGACGCTGAACGTGACGACCCCGGGCTATCGTCCTCAGCCTAACGCCATCCTTCCGCCCAACAGCCATCTCATGAATCCGTCTTATTCTCTGGAGCAGCTGTCCCATACGGAAGGCTGCACGCTCGCCGGCCATTGCATCAACGGTTGTCCGCACGGCCCTTCCGTCGATCGGGTTGCGAAGCGCTCTACCAACGTCAGCTACATCCCGCTCGCGCTGCGCACCGGCCGGGTGACGGTGCGACCCAACGTCTTCGTAACCAAAGTGTTGACGGAAAAACGTCCCGCGGGCGAGCTGTATGCAACCGGCGTGCAGGTGCGGGATACGTGGACGGGAGAGACGGAGGAGCTGCGGGCCGCCGTGATCGTCATGGCGGCCGGCGCGATCGAGACACCGCGGTTATGGCTCAATTCGGGGCTCCCTGACAATGGCTGGGTGGGCAAAGGTCTCGTGAACCATTATTTCGATTGGGTGACGGGGCTATTCGACGAGCGCGAATTATGCTCGATTCTCGGGAGCCCGTCCACCGATCCTTTTGTCGGACACACCTCGGGAGCCAGGCTGGATATCCCCGGCTTAGGGTCGATGATCGTGACCGGATTAAGTCCGGGCTTGACGAGCTCGATGAGCTTCGGGCTTAGTCAAGCGGGCTATGCCGACCTGCATCCCTATGCGGCAGCGCTTCCGGCTTACGCCCATGGCTGGATCGTCGGGACGCAATGGCGGGAATGGATGTCCCGCTACCGGCAGACGCTGAGCATCGCGATTTTCACCGAGGAAGAGGTGGACCGGCGCAACGGGGTATCGCTTGATCCGCTGTTGAAGGACGAGAACGGGCAGATTCCGCTCGTACGCTATATGCCCGGACCGATCGCCATTCGCAACCGGGAAGCGTTGGTCCGAATCGCGGTCGATCTGCTGCGCCAGGCCGGAGCGCGCGACATTCACCGAAGCGATTGGCCGGCTTCGCTCATGATTCATATGGAAGGCACGATGAGAATGGGCGAGATCGTCGATGCGAACGGCGAAGCGCTGCAGGTCGGGCGACTGTATATCGCCGATAACAGCGTGCATGTCAACGGGTTGGGCGGCGTCAACCCGACCCTGACGACGCAGGCGCTGGCGACGCGAACCGCGGAGAAGTTGGTGCGCAAATACTTCCATTAAAGGAAATGGTTCTGCATAACGGGAAGAACTGACGGGAACCTTAACCGTAAAACTGGAGATGCAGCGCAATGAACTTGCTTGAATTATTGAAAGATGCGATCCATCCGTTCAGCGACGGCAAGAAGCCGCCCCTGCACGTCGGAGAGGTGATGAACCTCTGGTTCTATCTGTCCGCCACCGAGCAGACGCTGCGCGGGGAACAGGTATCGCTGAATACCGTGCAGGATGCGGAACTGAAAGATAAAATCGAAGACGTCATCCACAACGTCCATCTCCCGATCCGGGAGGAATTGCAGGAATTCCTGAGCAGCGAGGGCGTACCGCTGCCGCAGTCGACGCCGGACAAATCGCTTGGCGATTATCGCGGCATCCCGGAGAACGCCAAACTATCCGACGAGGAAATCGCGAGTCTCCTCAGCTTCAATATCGTCCTGGGCATCAATTACGCGTGCCGAGGCTTGACCGAGGCGGTCCGGCCGGACGTGGCTGCGATGTTCGCCAGATTCCAGATGAAGAAAGCCTCGTTCGCGCTGACGTTCCGACAGTTGATGATCGAGAAAGGATGGCTGCTCGTGCCGCCCGCCTATCATGCGGGCACGGAGCTTCGCCCCTAACTTTAGGCCGCAGCAGAAGTCCGCTTACGGATGCAAATCCGGAGCGGGCTTCTTTTTTTTGCGTGTCTCTCGCTAAACAATTCGAGACGCATGCCGATATAAAGTAGTGATGCTTCGAATTCGTGTCCGGAGCAAAACAACTTAGGAGGACTAATGAGATGAAGAAACGTGGATTACTCAATCGAATTCGAAATATATCGCTCAAAGTCAAGCTGCCTGCGTTAATTAGCGCACTTGTGATCATCGTGCTTGTCGCCACAGCCACGATCACTTATTTCTTTGCGTCTGATCTGCTTATGCGTAAGAGCAAGGACGAGATCGCTGGGGTCGCGGATCGGATGGCGGAAGGGCTGTGGACCGCTATCCAGCTGCAAGAGCAATCGACATATTTGGCGTCCGACCACAATTCCTATCGCAAGCTGCTGGAATTGCGCAATGCCAAAACCATGAGCGATGCCGAGTTTACCTCATCCTCCAATAGCCAGTATGCTGAAGTAAGCGAATCCTTGAAGCGCAGCCTGCAAGGGACGCGCGGCAATGATTCCTTCTCTATCATCGACATCGAGGGAACCGTAATCGCCACGACGGCGTCGCCGTTGTTAGGGCAAAATTTCGCCGAATTCGCCTACTTCAAAGAAGCGATGTCCGGCAAAACGGCCATCTCGGATGCGATCAAGTCCGAGAATAAGGTCCTGATCGTCTTCGCCAATCCGATCAAAGACGCCAACGGCAATGTGCTCGGCGTATTCACGTCGACGGTGAACGGCGATTTCTTCACGGAGAAGTTCAAGGACATCCACATTAACGGCGAAGGCAGAATCGAGATTCTTAGCCGCGACGGCACGTTCCTGTACAATTCCATGAACCCGGAGACGGTCGGCGTCTTTATCGGCGATCAACCGGGGCTCAAAGAGTTCCTCGCCGACCGGGCCGTGGGCGAAATCAAAGTATCGGAAATCGATATTAACGGCGAGTTCTATCATACCAACCGGATACCGAACGCGGATTTCGTCATAACCGTCATTGATTCCTACGCCGATATCAACCGGCCGATCCAGGACATGACCCTCAAAATGCTCATCGTCACCGTCGTGGCCGTACTCGTCGCCGTTGCGTTCGGCATCTTGATGTCACGCTATATCACGTCGCCAATTTTGCGTCTGACCGGGCAATTTAAGCAATTAGCATCCGGCGACCTGACCGTGACGGCGCAGGGCAGCTATGACAGCGAGTTCAAGGATTTGGCGGACAGCTTCAACGCCATGGTGGCGCAGAACAAAGAGCTCATTACGAATATGAATCAATCGATCGCGATTCTGGGCTCCAGCACGAGCGAATTGGAAGAATCCTCGAAGAAAACGGCGCAGTCGGCCAACGAAACGTCCGTGACCTCGATGGAAATCGCGAAGGCGATGGAATCGCAATCGCACGAGACGGAGACGATTGTCGAGAAATTCAACGGCTTCGGGGATAAGTTCGCGACGATGAGCGACAATGTCCAATCCGTCCGCGGCATGGCGGAACAGATCGTGACCGTGTTCCACGATAGCAACAAGGTCGTGGACGATCTGACGGACAACAATGCGAAGAACGAGCAAGAAGTCCAGAAGATTTCCGAAATTACGGCCAAACTTCAAGTCAGCTCGAACAATATCAGCCAGATTACCGGCGCGATCAGCCAGATCGCGGGGCAGACGAATTTGCTAGCCTTGAACGCTTCCATCGAAGCGGCGCGGGCGGGCGAGCATGGCCGGGGATTCGCCGTCGTGGCTTCGGAAATTCGCAAGCTGGCGGAACAAAGCTCGAAGCAATCGAGCCAAATCAACGAAATCATCCAACAGAATCTCGCGTACGTGCAGGAGAACAACCAGAGCGTAATCGAAATTCAGGAGATCGCCGCCAAGCAGGACGCGTATGTCCATCAGACGCGGCTCGCCTTCCAGACGATCTTGGACAAGGTCACGGACATCACGGCCCAGATCAAGGCGATGGCGGACGAGGTGGCCCGCATGGAGCAGGATAAGGAAGAGGTGCTGCATTCCGCACAAAGCCTCTCGGCTTCGGGCGAAGAGGTATCCGCGTCCGTCGAGGAGGTCAGCGCGACGATGATGGAACAATCGGAGACCGTTCAGCAGCTGGCGCTCATGGTGGAGACCATTGACGCCCTCACGAAAGAGCTGGCCGAATCCGCTTCGAAGTTCAAAGTCGAGTAAGGCGCGCAGCACCCGTTGTCGGCGAAAGCGCAGCTCGCAGCCTCTGACTGAGGCATTACGAATAAAAAGAAGTCATGCGAAGAAGGCAGCCCGCGATGGGCTGCCTTTTGAAGTTGGAGTGGCGGTATTAGCGGAACTACCTCAGATCGGCGAGCAATTTTTTGTACTTATTATAATGGCCGCTCACTTTGTCGATCATGAAATGATAGGCGAGCTGATTGCTGGCCAAGTTCGCCATTTCACCGTCGATGTCGACATTGTTGCCATTGTTGTTCATGGCCGTCGTGTGATCCTGCACCGTCTTATACGGAATAACCGACGTACCGGCGCGAAGCGGAAGATGCTGCTCGTGTGTCCGGTTAAGCTGTACGCGCCCGGTCTGGCCGCCCTGGATCAGCTTCGCCAGCTCGTCTTCGAAGACGACCTTCTGCGCCTTGTAATTCGGCGTATCCGCGTTGGCAATGTTCGCCGTAATCGTCTTGTGCTTATGCTCCAGTATACCCAATAACGCTTCGTTTCGTTTGGAACTATTGCTCACAAACATGTACCAGCCACCTCCATACCCCATGCTTACGGGAAGAAGGCGGGCGTGTTTCACTTTTTTTGTCGAACTTGCACGACACGCGAATACGCCTCGCGTCAGAGAATAGGAAACAATAATCACGTATTCTTTTGCAATGTAAATATATTGTTTTGCAATAAATATTGTGATAAATTCAAATCAGAAATCATGAAGCGGGGTGTAACTTTTGAGTCGAGGCTCTATCTTATTTCTTAAAGGCATGGTCATTATGTTCGGCATGGCGGCGCTTGTGGTATGCGTCGTGTTCTTACCCGCGGTGGCCGCTCGAGATGCGGCCGCGCATCCGGACACGGCCTATTTGCAATACCCGTTCTTGGCGGGGTGTTATGCCTTAGCGGTTCCGTTCCTCATCGCGCTGGTTCAAACCTATCAATTGCTAAGCTATGCGGAACGTAAGCGCATGTTCTCGGCCAAAGCGGTCCGTGCGCTGAAAGGCATCCAGTATTCCGCCATGCTGATTTGCGCCGTCATCGCGGCAGCCGTCCTCTCCATCATGCTGTTCATCCGTAACGAGGACATTACCCCGTTCATCACGCTGGGAGTCGTGGGCACGTTTATATCGATCGTGATCGCAACCTTCGCCGCGCTGCTCATTCGCGTCCTGAAGGATATCCTCGCGCTGAAATTCGAGAACGACTTGACCATTTAATGGCCAGCAGCGCCAAAAGCAGCAGCACCCACGCAGGCATGCACGGAAGCCTGAAGGATGCTGCTGCTTTTATTTTCGATCCGCACGATTTACTTTTGGTCCAACACGGTGCCTCCCATGTAGAAACGCCACTGCAGATGATTGCCGAACACATTGTCGATGCGAACCCCGCCGGTTCGCGGCGAGGCAGTATGAATCATTTTGCCGTCCCCCAGATAGATCCCGCAGTGGGATACCGCTTCGACGGATTTCGATACGCCCTCGTACTGAGCCGGATTGCCACCCCGGAACGAGGTGAAGAACAGCAGGTCGCCGCGACGCGCGTTGTTCAAATTGTAGAAGACGCGATTGGAGTAGGCTTGCACGTAACGAGCCTGACTGCGCGAATCGAGTGGTAGATCCATGCCCAGCCCGGATAAGAATGCCCACCGGGTGAAATCCGAGCAGTCGAAGGAGGTGGGGTCGCTCCGGTCCGAGCCGAATTGATAGGGCGTGCCCATGAATTGCGACGCCGTTCGGATGGCGTTCTCGGCCAGACTGCCGTTAATCGGGCTAATCGACGGGTTCGGGAAAACTTGCGTCATGGCGGATTGCGCCATGAACGTGCCTCCGCCGAAAGACGGTTGGCCGATGCCTTGATCGCCCCGCTTCAAATCGACGTCGTCGTTAATGACGTAGGGGTCTGAAATCCTTTCGTCGGTGACGCCTTGCGTGTGAAGCTGATTCCTTAAATTATCCGCATCGCTCCGGCCGCCGCACGCGGACATAACGAAGGTGAACCCGAGAATTATCGCTGCTGTTGCTATCCATCTCATGGTGTAACCGCTCCCTGTACGATTTTTCTACAGTTTGCCTCATTGCGCTGATTTCCATTACGAAGAATGCGGGCCTAGCGCGATGTAAGCCCTTACAAATTTTTATATGATTTTTGTGGAAATTAGTGGGGTAATTTTTCCCGATTAATCTCGTTATAATCTTGTTGCAACTTTGTTAATGAATCCAATCATTTCACAGGAAAGGGGGAGAGGGCAGCATCATTGGCGGAAACTGACCAACCAAATACGAACTATGAACGGAGGAATTGACTTGATGACAACCATGAACGCAACGATGAAGGCTAACTTCAAATTGTGCGGGATCTACCTGCTCGCCGCAGTCCTGATGCTGGGGACGGCCTTGTCCAGCTGGAGTCCGTCCGCATCGGCGGCACCCGCGATTACTACCGATTTCGCGTCGCTTAACGCATCGCAAGTGGTGTTCGAGATGGGCGCGGGCTGGAATTTGGGCAATCAGCTCGAAGCCAGCGTAAACGGCACGCCGAGCGAAACGGCGTGGGGCAATCCCGCCGTCACGCAAGCGCTCATTCAGAAGGTGAAGGCGGCGGGCTTCAAGACGATCCGCATCCCGGTCTCGTACTTGAATCATATCGGCGGCGCGCCCAACTATACGATTAATGCCACATGGCTGAACCGGGTGAAGACCGTCGTCGACTATGCCTACAACGAAGGCCTGTACGTCGTCATGAACATTCATGGAGACGGTTACAATTCCGTAGCCGGCTCTTGGCTGCTCGTGAACGGGAGCGATCAGGCTATGATCAAAGCCAAGTATCAGAAGGTATGGCAGCAGATCGCGACGACGTTCGTCAATTACGACGAGCGCCTCATTTTCGAATCGATGAACGAAGAGTTCGACGGCACGTACGGTACGCCGAACACCGCCTACTATGCCAACTTGAACGCGTACAATCAAATCTTCGTCGATACGGTCAGACAGACCGGCGGGAACAATGCGACCCGGTGGCTGCTCATCCCCGGCTGGAATACGAACATCGATTATACCGTGGGCAACTACGGCTTCGTGCTTCCGACGGATAACTATCGATCCTCTACGATCCCTAGCTCCGAAAAGCGAATCATGATCTCCGTTCATTATTACTCCCCATGGGACTTCGCGGGCGAGGAATCCGGTACGATCACGCAGTGGGGCGCAGGGGCGACCAACCCGGCCAAGAAATCGACTTGGGGACAAGAGGATTACCTCGAGGCCCAGCTGAAGTCCACGTACGATAAATTCGTCACGCAGGGCTATCCGGTCGTGGTCGGCGAGTTCGGTGCCATCGACAAGACGGCGCACGATGCCGCCAACAACGCCTATCGCGCGACGTTCGCCAAGGCGGTCAGCGCCACGGCCCGCAAGTACGGCGCCGTGCCGATCGTCTGGGACAATGGCCATAATGGGCAATACGGCTTCGGCTTGTTCAACCGGTCGACCAACGCCGTAACGCAGCAGGGGATTATTGACGCGATCATGAGCGCCATGAACACGAACAAGCTGAAGAATGCAGCGTCGAGCCTGTACGCGGACGGCATGGGGCGGACGACGAATGGGTCGAACGCGGGGCAATGGGGAGCCAGCTCCGGCAGCAACCAACAATGGGTCATGGAGTTCTACGGCAGCTATTATAAAATAAAAAATACGGCTACCGGCTTGTATCTCGACGGGATGGGCCATACAGCCAGCGGCTCGATCTGCGGCCAGTGGAGCAGCGGCACCAGCGCCAATCAACGATGGGTGCTGGAGGCGTACGGGAGCCATTACCGCATCAAGAACCTGGCTTCCGGTCTCTATCTCGACAGCGGCGGCAGCACCGCGAACGGCGCCGACTTGAAGCAGGCAACCGCGAGCGCGTCGGCCAACCAGCAGTGGCAGCTCGTGAAACCGTAATTTCATCGAAACAAGGTGAACCGACTGCGCATTCAGCGAACGATAAAGAAGGGACGATCCGATTGGATCGTCCCTTTCGCCGTTAATTGGAGGCGAAAAATTGCTTGATCCGCGGGTCTCTTAGCCATAGGCCGCCCCATACGAATAAGGACAGATACACCGAGAACAACGTATGGGAGAACAACGGATTGTCCAGCCGGACATGCGTGGCGATAACGCCGCCATAATAGCCCGTGAGCAGGATCGCGCCGAGTATAGCCGTGCGGGGGATGGCGTAGAGCAGCGTCGCGACGAGCCCCAGTAAGGCTATGATCAGAAGATGATGCTCCTCGAATCCGAGACTGACCGTGCTCTCGACTACCGACTCCGGTTTGAATAACTTGCCGAGACCGTCTAACAACATGAACGCGATTACCAGTCCGCTTAGCACGTACGATGTCCATTGCCGGCCTTTCGATATCTTATTATGCGCCATTATGATCGAACCTCCATCCAGGTATGTGTGATGGATACATCGTAGCATGGCGAGGGCGGGGCGGTTTCTTCTCGATTGCGGCATTGCCGCAGCCTCGAGTCCTATGGCGGCATGGCGGCGCATACGACTAAGACGTTGCTATGATGCCATCGATCCGCTTCTGAACCTCTGCGTACACATCCGCCGGCAGCTTGCCTTTGGCGGCGAATCTAAGGTTATCCGCCAGATGCGCCGGATTGATCGTGCCGACGATCGTCGTGTCCATGTGCGGATTCGCCAGCGTGCAGCGCAGCATAAAGCCGGTTCTCGTCTCGCCCTCGTCCAGCAGCTCGTCGAGGTTGGCGCGCTCCCAGATGGCCCAGCGGTCGGCCGCTCCCCGGCCATGTCCAGGCTCGCCCTGCCCGACGCCGCCGCGAATGATGACGCCGGCTCCGCGTTCGCTGGCCTTGGCGATCCAGGGTTCATGCTCCCGTTCGAGCGCGGAGTAGGGGATCTGGAACGTATCGAATGCCTCCCAATCGATAAATCCGGACAAGTTCGGCTGGTAGGAGGAAATGCCGATCCATCGCGCCTTGCCCGAATCTTGAATCTCCTTCAGCGCGTCGATCAATCCGCCTTCCTCGGCCTGACGGACGGTCGGACCGTGAAGCTGCAGCAGATCGACGTAGTCGGTATTCATCCGGCGCAGGCTCGTCTCGATATTGTGCAGCACATTGTCGCGGGTCCACACATGCGGCGTCTCGTCGTGGTCGCCATGGTCGACCAGCGTGCATCCGCATTTGGTCGCCAGAATAAATTCGTGCCGCCGATGGCTGATATGCTTCCCGATCAGCTCTTCGCTTCTTCCGTAGTCATAGGAGGTGTCGATGAAATTAATGCCGGCGTCGAGCACCGTGTTCAAGATGCGCGCCGAATCCTCATCCGGCACCGGCCGGCCGTTCCATACGCGCGGTCCGCGGATTTCCATCGCGCCGTAGCCGAGCTGCGACACGCGAAGACCGGTTCTGCCCAGCGTTCTTTGTTCCATCTTTGCATGCTCCTCTCACATTTTGGAAGCGGTAACGATTCTCGGGAATATCATAGTGCATGTTCGGATTTCGAGCAACGCTTTTCTGCGCTCCGGCCGGGCGGGACATCGACAGGGAGAGATATAGGCTTTCGGGAATGTTTACATTCCGTTTCGATTTTGTTTATACTTAACTCCCGAATCGTTTAGCATCATCCTCTATTCTATTTATAGAGCCCATACCTGGAGGAGAATAATAGCGATGCGAAAATGGCTGTTCGTATGCTTAGGTTGTCTGCTCATCCTTCAAGGCTGCGCGGATGCGGGAACGAATGTTGGACACGAAACGGAGGGGACGAATATGAACCGGTTACTTCTTCAAGCTGTGGACCGTCGTGATGCGGATGCCGTCGCGAAGCTGGTGCAAGAAGGCGCTGACGTGAATGCGCAGGACGCCAAGGGTAGGACGCCCGCGATGATCGCGACCTACAACAACGACCCGGCAACGGTACAAGCGCTCATTGACGCCGGCGCGGACGTCAACATCCAGGATGAGATTCGCAACACGCCATTCTTATATGCCGGCGCGGAAGGATATCTCGAGATTGTGAAGCTTACCATTCAAGCAGGCGCGGATCCGGCTATTACGAATCGATTCGGCGGAACCGCGTTAATCCCGGCTTCCGAACACGGCTATACGGACGTGGTGCAAGAATTGCTGGCGAACACGAACGTCGATGTCAATCATATAAATAACCTCGGATGGACGGCATTAATGGAAGCGATTATTCTGAACGACGGAGGTCCGAAGCAGCAGCAGACGGTCAAGCTGCTCCTCGATCATGGAGCAGACGCGAATATTCCGGACCATGACGGCGTGACGCCCTTACAGCATGCGAGGGATAAAGGGTATACGGAAATCGAACGCCTCTTGCTTGAAGCAGGGGCGAAATAGGCTCGTCGGTTAGACATCTTCATGGCGTTGCAGGCTCTTTGGCTTGCGACGCTATTCGCGTTATCGTGCGAATACGAGGCGTTATACGTAGGCGATGTTTCAATGGGGCATAGTAGCAAAGTTAACATGGATCGCGACTGGACTAACGGCTGAGCGGAGTTCGAAAATGAAGTTGACACGACGCAGAGCGGCATCTTATGATCTTATCGTCACCAAAAGGTGTCCAATTGGATAATCCAACCTACATATCCGAATGGAGGTATGATATGAACGAAACAAATCAGGAATATATCGTTATTTCGGGCGCGAGAGAGAACAATCTCAAGAATGTCTCCCTGCGGATTCCGAAGCGGAAAATCACGATTTTCACCGGCGTCTCCGGCTCCGGCAAGTCCTCGATCGTCTTCGATACGATCGCCGCGGAATCCACGCGGCTGCTCAACGAGAATTTCAGCATGTTCGTACGCACGTTCCTGCCGCGCGTCCCGCAGCCGGACACGGACGCGATCGAGAATCTGAGCATGGCCGTGATCGTCGACCAGAAGCGGCTCGGCGGCGGCTCGCATTCCACCATGGGCACGATTACCGATATTGCGCCGATTCTCCGCTTGCTCTACTCCCGGGTGGGACAGCCCCATGTCGGCGGCGTGAACATGTTCTCGTTCAACGATCCGCAAGGCATGTGTCCCGAGTGCAACGGGCTCGGCCGGAAGCTGGGCGTCGACATGAGCAAGGCCGTGGACATGTCCAAGTCGCTCAACGAAGGGGCGATCATGCTGCCGGACTATTCGGTCGGCGGCTGGGAGTTCAACATGGTCGTGCAGTCGGGCGAATACGACCTCGACAAGAAGCTGAGCGATTATTCGGAAGAGGAACTGGACAAGCTGCTGTACGGCAAGGCCAGGAAAGTGCAAATGGATTTCGCCGGGAAAGCGATGAATATTACGGTAGAAGGCGCGATCGAGAAATTCACCAACAAATACATCAAGCAGGATGTCAAAACAAAGTCCGAACGGACCCAAAAGACGGTCGCGCCTTATATAACGGAAGGCCCGTGCTCCACCTGCCGCGGCGCGAGACTCAGTCAGGCGACGCTTGGCTGCAGGATCAACGGACGCAACATCGCGGAGCTCTCCTCGATGGAGGTCGGCGAGCTCATTCGCGTCGTTCGCGAGATCGACGACCCCGTCGCCGCGCCGATCGTGAAGTCGCTGACGGAGCGGCTGCAGCATCTGGTGGATATCGGCCTCGATTATTTGACGCTCGACCGCGAGACGGACACATTGTCCGGCGGCGAATCGCAGCGCGTCAAAATGGTGAAGCATCTGAGCGGCAGCCTGGTGGACGTTACGTACATATTCGATGAACCCAGCGTCGGCTTGCACCCCCGCGACGTCCACCGGTTGAACGACTTGCTGCAGAAGCTGCGCGACAAAGGCAATACCGTCATCGTCGTCGAGCACGATCCGGACGTCATCAAAGTGGCGGACCATATCGTCGACGTCGGACCTCACGCGGGCAGCCGCGGCGGAACCATCGTCTATGAAGGAAGCTACCAGGGACTGTTGGAGTCGGACACGTTGACCGGCACCCATATGAAACGCCCGCTTCGGCTGAAGGGCGATTGCCGCAAGCCTTCTGGCAAGCTCCCCATCCAAGAGGCGAAGCTGCATAATCTGCGGAACGTGAGCGTCGATATTCCGACAGGCGTGCTGACCGTCGTGACAGGCGTCGCCGGCTCGGGGAAGAGCACGCTGATTAATGAGGTATTCCTCAGCAGGCATCCGGATGCGATCGTCATCGACCAATCGGCGGTTGGCGTATCCACGCGCTCGAATCCCGCGACCTATACGGGCATTATGGACGACGTGCGCAAGGCGTTCGCGTCCGCGAACAAGGTGAATCAAGGCTTGTTCAGCTTCAACTCCAAAGGCGCCTGCGAGAACTGCCAAGGACTTGGCGTCGTCTACACGGACCTGGCTTTCCTGGACAGCGTGAAGCTGCCGTGCGAAGTATGCGGAGGCCGTCGCTTCAAGGAAGAAGTGCTTGCCTATAAGCTGAACGGCAAGTCGATCGCCGATGTGCTGGAGATGACCGTGGAGCAGGCGCTGGAATTCTTCGAGCTGAAAGAGGTCGTGCGCAAGCTGCAGGCGATGAGCGACGTCGGTTTGAACTATGTCACGCTCGGCCAGCCGCTCAGCACGCTGTCCGGCGGCGAATGCCAGCGGATCAAGCTGGCGAGCGAGCTGCACAAGAAGGGCAGCATCTACGTGATGGACGAGCCGACGACGGGACTGCACATGTCCGATATCGGTCACCTGCTGGAGATTATGAACCGCCTCGTCGATGCCGGCAATACGGTCATTGTCATCGAGCACAACCTGGAGGTCATCAGTCAGGCGGATTGGATCATCGACATGGGACCGGACGGAGGCAGCAAGGGCGGCCAGGTCGTGTTCGAGGGCTTGCCATCGCAGATCATTCAGGCAGAGCAGTCGATCACGGGCAAGTACTTGACGTAATTAGAGATCGGACGGGCTGCCGGCCGAACCGGCGGCCTCCGCGTGGTGGAGGAGGAATGACCATGGATGCCTTCGCGGAATTTATCGCGAAAATCGATCACCCGCTTCATCGGGCGCGCACGGAAGAAGTGTTGAGTTGGGTGAATCGACAATTTCCGAAGTTGGAGACGAAAGTCGCATGGAATCAGCCGATGTTCACCGATCATGACACGTATATCATCGGCTTTAGCGTTGCCAAGCCGCATATGGCCGTCGCGCCGGAGCGGGCCGGCATTCAGCGGTTCTCGGCGGATATCGTTCAGGCGGGCTATAAACATACGAATGAATTGGTGCGAATCCCGTGGGGGATTCCGGTCGACTTCGATTTGCTGGAGAGAATGATCGCGTTCAATATCGAAGACAAGGCAGACTGTTCGACGTTCTGGCGGAAGTAACGCCGGATATCGAGTCGGAAGCATATACCTAAACAGACGAATCCGCTCGCGAGAGCGGATTTTTTGACTTTGCGAGCAGGCCGAACGCTTCCAATTTGTGCTACTATAGAGATGCTACAAGTTGTATAGTAGCCTTCCTTTGTCGTCCGAGATCAGCTTTTGAGGCGCCATATCGAGCTTGATCACATGCGTTCAGCGTAGGACGGCAACTATTCCATTTGAAGCGGGGATGCCAGTGGAGAACAGGTACGAATCATTGGAAGCTATTCTTGCCAAGATGCGGGTCGCAATAGAAGAGGCGGTGGATCGAAATCCTGATTATTACGCGAAGTATCCGATGTATCTGATAACGGAAGCAGAGGAGCGGGACATCCTTCGCGTGATCGATGAATGGCGTCTTCCGGAGGAATACATATCCTTCTTGAAGCATTATGTTCCCGTATCGGTTGCCTGGAGCAACGACCAATATATGAATCTCTATATTTATGGAGCCAAGGATCTGCTGCCAGGCCAATCCGGTTACAACTATAATCACGTGGCGGACGAAGCCATCGCGGATTGGCCGATCGATTATCTAGTCATTGCTTCGGACGAAGGCGATCCGTATTGCATCGATCTTTCTAGAGGAGATACCGTCATCTTTACGGCAAGGCATGGAGCAGGCGCATGGAATTTTTCGGTTGCCTACGATAATCTTAAGGAGTTTCTTCGAAGCGTCTTACTTCCGAGCAGCAACGAGGAGAGCAATGAAGACGACGAGGTCGAACCCTATGACTATTACAAGTTGATCTTAACCGGTCCAGGCGCCAATAAAGTAAAAACATTGGCGTACATCAAAAAAAGGTTCTCTTGCGATTTTGCGCAAGCCAAAGCTTATCTAGAGCAACTGCCGCTCCCAGTTTATAAGGGCATTGAAGAGGGCGTAGTCAAAGTAGAGGATCAACTGCTGCTCATCGGCGCGGATTATGAGAAGCACAAAATAACTTGGGAAGAATTCATTGTTAGTCCATAAATGGAGTGGACATAATAGTTGGGGTTAACGACTGCCAATAACAGGGCGTGTCAGATCATCTCATTCAAGAACGGAGGCATAACGTACATGGCGGACAAAAAGCTCTACTATGCATTCGAGGATCCATCCGGCAACGCGATCGAATTTCGGGCCACCAGTTTGCAGCAGGCGATGGTGATGAAGAAGAAGAAAGCGGAGAAGCTGGGCATCGACAAGGATGCTTTCGCGCTTACGAGCATACACCCCAAAAAAGACCAGCGCGCATAAGCGAATCTCATCTCGATCGACTTGAAAATCCGCGAAGCATGCGGATTTTTTTCATGTTCAATGCTCAAAGAGCCGCCCTGGAATCAAATTTACGATGGCGGAATGGACGAAAGGTGCAAGTTCGCGACGAACCCTGTATAGTAATCAAGCAACATCCCTGCAAGAAGCAGCAGACAACGAGAGAGAAACAAGGAGATTTGGATGATGGAGAACAAAAAGTGGTGGAAAGAAACGGTCGTGTACCAAATTTACCCTCGCAGCTTCCAAGACAGCAACGGCGACGGGATCGGCGATCTGACCGGCATATTGAACCGGCTCGATTATTTGGAGAAGCTCGGCATCGGCGCGATCTGGCTCTCCCCGGTCTCCAAGTCCCCGCAGGATGACAACGGCTACGATATCTCGGATTATCAGGATATCGACCCGATGTTCGGTTCGCTGGACGATATGGACGCGCTGATTCGGGAAGCGGCCAAGCGCAATATTAAAATCATTATGGACCTGGTCCTGAATCATACCTCGGACGAGCACCCCTGGTTCATCGAGGCGAAGCAGGGAAAGGACAACCCTTACTACGACTATTATGTATGGCGCGACGGCGTTCCGGGCACGCCACCGAACGAATTAGGCAGCATCTTCGGTGGATCGGCTTGGGCGTATGTGCCGGAGCTTGGCCAATATTACTTGCATCTGTTCTCCGTGAAGCAGCCGGATCTCAACTGGGCGAATCCGAAGGTCCGGGAAGAAATCTATCGGATGATCAATTGGTGGATCGACCGCGGCGTCGGCGGCTTCCGGTTGGATGTCATCGATCTGATCGCCAAAGAGCCGGACCGGCTCATTACCGGGAACGGACCGAAGCTGCATGACTATATTCAAGAGCTCAGCCGGCGCACCTTTCAACGGGCGGATCTGCTCACGGTCGGCGAGACATGGGGCGCCACGCCGGAGATCGCCAAGCTGTTCAGCAACCCGGACGGCTCCGAATTCTCGATGGTGTTTCAGTTCGAGCATATCGGACTGGACGAGCAGCCGGGCAAGAGCAAGTGGGATTTGGCGCCGCTGGACTTCATGAAGCTGAAGGCGGTGCTGTCCAAATGGCAGACGGAGCTGAAGGGCGAGGCGTGGAACAGCCTGTTCTGGAACAATCACGATCTGCCGCGGATCGTCTCCCGGTGGGGCAATGACGGCGAGTACCGGGTAGAGTCGGCCAAGATGCTGGCGACTTTGCTGCATGGCATGCAGGGCACGCCGTATATCTATCAAGGCGAAGAGCTCGGGATGACCAACGTGCAATATCCGATCGAAGATTACCGGGATATTGAACTGCTCAATCTGCATAAGGAGCGGACGGACCAAGGCCATCTGCACGAAGACATCATGGCCTCGATCTATGCCAAAGGCCGCGATAACGCGCGCACGCCGATGCAATGGGACGCGACTCCGGAGGCGGGCTTCACGACGGGCACGCCGTGGATTCGCGTGAATCCGAATTACGTCGGCATTAACGCGGAATCGGAGCTTCAAGACGCGAACTCGATTTTCTATCATTACCAGAAGCTGATCCGGCTTCGCAAAGAGCACGAGGTCATCGTCTATGGCGATTACGAGCTGCTCTTCCCGGAGGACCGGAATCTCTTCGCGTATACGCGCTCGCTGGAAGGCGAGACGATTATCGTCCTGTGCAATTTCTACGGCGAGCAGGTGCCATTCACGCTCCCGGAATCGCTGTCCGGGGAGAAGGAGCTGTTGATCGCCAATTATGACGACGAGCTGCCGCCGCTTGCGCTTCGTCCTTACGAAGCCAGAATGTACCGGTTGAACCGCGCAAAATAAACGTCGTTGCTCCAGAAGCGTGCAGAGGTGTCCCTTCAGTCGTCCAAGATGACGAGGGGCGCCTTTTTCCTATCCCCGTGAAAGCGAAGATTCCAATGATCTTCTCCTTTTCTAATGAAAATCCCCAGTTCTTGCATTCCATGCGGCAGCCGATCATTTTACAATATAGGGAGAGCGCAGCTGTCGATACTTCGTCTAGGGGGTTAACGCGTGTCTACAGAGTCCATTGAAATCTTGATCGTGGATGACGAGCCGAAGCAGCGCCGCGGACTGGCCGCCATGGTCAGATCGCTGCGTCCGGAATATCGGGTCCATGAAGCGAAGAATGGCAAGGAAGCACTGGAGCTTGCCCACCGCAAGCCGCTCGATATTGTCTTTACGGATATCCAAATGCCGCTCGTGAACGGAATCGAATTCGTGGAGCATCTTCATCAAGACGGCACCAAATTGCCGAAAGTCGTTTTTGTAAGCGTATACCATGAGTTTGGCTATGCCCGGCAAGCCATGCGGCTTGGGGCGAAAGACTACCTGGTCAAGCCGGTCAGTCCTGCTCATCTCGAGCCGGTGCTTGCGCAGCTGGAGCATCAAATCCGGCAAGAAATGATCGAACAGACGACGGCGGACAGCCTGTCCCGGCAGCTCGCGCAATCGAAGACGGTCTATATCGAGCAGTTGCTGTACCGATGGATGACCGAGGAACTGCCGCCGGCGGAACTTCGGGAGGCGCAGGCGGCGTTCAAGGCGGCGGGACCTGGGACGGTCATGCTGTTGGAGACGGGCGCTTCGATGGCTTCGACCGCCGACCAAGAATGGAGACAGATGCTGAAGCGGGCTATCTCGCAGACATTGGGAGGACTAGCCGATCTCATCGTCCTTTCGCCGGAACATGAGAAAGACCGCATGTTCGTGATCGCCGAATGGAAGTACGTCGATGCGGAGGGAGAAGGGCTGGAGAAGCTGCGCGCCGCGCTCGCCCAGCTCGGTCAGCTGTATAACCGCGCAATCGGTGCGGGCGTGGCGCGTTCAAGCACTTGCTTGGGCGCGGACATACGCGATTGCTGGGAGCAGGCGCAGCAAGCGGCGCTCTACCTGTTCTATTATCCGGAGGGCACATGGTTGACGGCTGAGGCGCTTGCATCCCAGCTATCGAAGGCGGACCCTGCGGCGGCCGCAGCCAAAGATTCGCAATCCCTCGAGGAAGCGGTTACTAGCGGAAACATCGAGCTGGCGACGTTAACGTTAACGGCCATGGTGGAGCAGCTGGCTGCCGGCTATCCGCCTCCTTTTCGGTTCAAATGTGCGCTGATCCAAATGCTGCTCACCTGTCTGAAGCGCGCGGAGCTGGTGATGGAGGATGCGGATTACGGGCGGTTGGCGGCTCGGATCGACCAGGAGATTGTAGCCGTCAAGTCGTTTCGCGATGCGAAGGCAGCCGCGGCCCGTCTGCTGTCGGATATGATCCGCCAGATGAAGAAGGATAAGGGCGCACGGAGCGAATGGATCATGCAGAAGTGCAGGGAGTACATGGAAGCGCATCTGCACGAGGACATCGGTCTTGATGCGATGGCGCAGCGGTTCTATTACAACGCTTCGTATTTCAGCATTCTGTTCAAAAATCATTTCGGCGTGTCCTTCACCGACTTCCTGGTCAAGACGCGCATGCAGCGCGCGCGAAGCTTGCTGCTGCAGTCCGATCAGAAGATCGCCGACATTGCGAAGGCAGTCGGCTATAAAGATATCAAGTATTTCAACAAAGTATTCAAGAAAACGTTCCTGCACTCGCCGGACGAATTCCGCCGGACGTTCACGTCATAACTGCCGAGGCCCATCATGCGCATGCTGCGTTTCCTGTCCCATCTCGCCGCGAACGCGAAGTTTCGCCTTAAACTGATCGTGTCCTATTGCCTGCTCGTCACGTTCATCATCTTGATTCTCGGTTTTGCCTATCATCAGATCAGCGCGCGCAACATGCTGCGGAACGTCCAGGAGAGTCTGGGCAATATCGTGCTGAACAATAATCAGCTGCTCGACGAGAAGCTGCGCGACATTCATGCCAAGAGCGAGGTATTGCCGATCGATAACGATCTGTACGAGGTCATCGCGAAGGTCGATCCGCACGACAATGAATCCCAGCTCAAGGCCGATCGCCGGATTACCGCGATCTTGTTCCAATATTTCGGCGGTGATGCGGATATCTATTCGTCGTTCATCCTGACGCCCGAATATACGTACGGCAACGCCGAGCGGATGTACGTGCCGCCGGAGGGCTTCTTCCGCTCGGATTTGTACCGCGCATCGATCATCTATCAGGGCGATCTGGTCTGGGTGCCCACGTATTCGTTCGCGGACGCGTTCGGCGAGCACGAGATGACCGGATTCCCCTATGAATACGAGAAGCTGATGTCCGGGGTGAAGGAGCTGAATTTGACGTATATCGACGAGCAGGGCGTCTTTCATTCGCTGCCGCCGGACCGGACAAGACCTGTTCTGATGCTGAGCTTCCGAACGGATTACGTGGAGAAGCTATTCGCCGACTACGTGCACAGAAGCAAGCTGCAGGGACTAACGTACGGCATCATTGATTATTCCGGCTCGGTAGTCGTTGCTTCGGACGCGAAGCTGGCGGGCACTCGTCAGGCCCCAGCCTGGCTGAAGGAAGCGTTCGAGATGAAGCAGGGCAGCTTTCAGAAGGTCATCGACGGGCGCAAGCGACTCATCGCCTTTCACCAAATGGAGAGCACCGGATGGATGTCCTATATCGAAATTCCGGTCGAGGACGCGCTGCAAGGGCTGGAATCGATTCGTTCGTATTCCGTTCTATTCCTGGCCGCGATGCTGCTCGTCTCCGCGCTGCTCGCGTATATGCTGTCGATCTACATTACGAAGCCGATCATCCGCATTAAGAAAGCGATCAAAATGATGGAGCGCGGCAATTTCCGGGTGCGCATCCCCGAGCACGGACGCGACGAGCTCGGCGAGCTGATCCGCATGTTCAATCAGATGAACGGGCAGATTCACGCGCTGATCGAAGAGAATTACGCCTCCAGACTGCGGGAGAAGGAATCCGAGCTGATGGCGCTGAACCTGCAGTTGAATCCCCATTTTCTCTATAACACGTTAACGACGCTGTATTGGATCGCCGTCGAGAACAACCAGCACGAGATGAGCCGGATCATGCTGAATCTGGCCGAGATGCTGCAGACCTCGACGCGCAATAAGAACGAGACTTGGCCGCTTGCGACCGACTTGGACTGGCTGAACAAATACGTCTATATCATGTCGAGCCGGTATGAGAACATGATCGAGACGCGCATGGAAGTCGACGAGACGCTCCTTGGCATGGAGGTGCCCAAGCTATTCCTGCAGCCGTTCGTCGAGAACGCGATCATTCACGGTCTTGCGGAGCGGGAATCGGGCGGCATCATCGTGATCAAAGGCTGGAGCGGACCGGATGCAATCTGCTTCTCCGTCGAAGATAACGGGTGCGGCATCTCGAAGGAACGCCTCGATAAACTGAAATCCGGGGAGGTGCGTTCAACCGGCATGGCGAATGTCGAGAAACGGATCAAGCTGCTCTACGGCCCCCTGTACGGCTTGGATATTCAGTCCGGCAAGGAGGGAGGAACCCGGGTCCTCATCCGGTTAGGCCGGCACCCCGATCCCGGGTCGGCGACGCAAGTCTCTTAATAGGAAAGGGCCAAAGGAGGCGACCCGACCACAATGAAGCGAATAGCGGCACTTCTTGGACTGGGACTTGCGCTGATAACGGCCGGCTGCCGGCAGACGGCGAATATGCCCGAGCCGCATATCGGCTATGCGATCAAGGGGGGCAGTCAAGAACCGGTGACCTTAACCTATGCCTCCTGGGGATCGGTGAACGAGCGCAGGGCGCAGGAAGCCATGGTCCGGAAGTTCATGGATAAGTATCCTTGGATTACGGTGGACTACATGTATGCGCCGGGCGATTACGTCACGAAGCTGACGACGATGTACGCCAGCAATCGCGCGCCGGACGTGTTCATGCTGTATAAGCATACGGCGCTTCAATGGGCGGAGCAGGGCAAGCTGTATAACTTGAATGAATTTCTGGCGACGGATCCCGACATTAACGAAAGCTCGTTGATTCCGAACGCGATAATATCGTGGGACCAAGGGAAGGTAGCCGGCGTGAAGGTGACGGAGGAGGCTTTCGCGCTCTATTACAATGCCGACCTGTTCAAGGAAGCCGGGCTGTCGCCACCGCCCGTGAAGGCCGAGGAAGCTTGGGACTGGGACGAGTTCGTGCAGACGGCGAAGAAGCTGACGATCGATCGCAATGGCCATAATGCGCTCAGTCCCTCGTTCGATCCGAACCACATCGAGCAATTCGGCGTCCGATTCAATACGTGGATGTGGCATTTGTTCGTCGCGTCCAACGAGACGAGCATCATCTCCGCGGACGGAAGCCGTATGAATCTGCAGGATCCGGCGGTCATTGAAGCGGTACAGAAGCTGGCCGACCTGATCTATGTGCACCGTGTGGCGCCATCGCCGCTGCAGGAGAAGAATTTGCCCCAGCCCATGCTCGCCCTGCAGAGCAAGAAGGTCGCGATGGATTTGGACGGCCAGTGGATTCAGCTGGATCTGGGCACCGCTGGCGTCAATTACGGCGTCGGCGTGCTGCCGAAGTTAAAGAAAAGCACGACCGTCCAATTCGGCGAGCCGATCGTCATGTCCGCATCGACGAAGCATCCGCTCGAAGCATGGCTGTTCTTCAAGTGGCTGATCGATGCCGAGCATGCGATCGACATGCATGCCAGCGGGCTTTGGATGCCGCTCTTGAAAGACTATTACACGAAGCCCGAGCTCATCACGAGGTGGGCGGACGAGAAGCCCGGACATCCGGAAGGGTACGAGGATGCGGTCATGCGGCAGACGCTGGAGAACGGCGTTAATTCGTACGACTACTATTTGAAGAACATCGAGAGCATCAACGCCATCCTTCTTCCCGCGCTGGATCTGGTGTTCCTCGGGAAGAAAAGCGTGAAGCAGGCGTTCACCGATGTAGCGGAGGAGATCGATGCCGCGTTTATAGGGACGTATCCATGAGGGGGATGAACAAGGACAACGATAAATTCAAAGATCGACGTAACCGCCCATGCTGCATGGGCGGTTTTTTCATCCAATCATTCTCCCTTAAATCCAATCATTTTCCGAATTGTCGCCCTTTGAAAGCGCTTGCTAAGATGGGGAGGTCAAGCGAAAGCGATCACGATTATCGAGAAAAAGGGGATACCGCCATGAGAAAAGTGTTATCACTGGCCCTAGCCGCAAGTCTCTCCGCAGCTGCCATATCCGGCTGCAGCGGCAATAATGCGAATGCGCCCGAAGGCAATACGGGCACGAATGCGCCGACCGGCAGCAATTCGTCGTCCGGCAAAGTTGTCAAATTAACCGGCCTCATTACGAAGCATCCGCTGACGCAGGAGCTGGCGAAGATGGAATGGCTGCAGCAGGCAGAGGAGCGCGCGGGCGTCGATATCCAGTGGCAGGAGGTGACGGCGGATTGGGATCAGAAGAAGGGCGCGCTGCTCGCCGGCGGCGACGTGCCGGATCTGATCATCGGTCCGAACGCGATCACGGATGCCGATTTCGCGCAATTCCCGGGTTTGTTCCAGGATTTGAGCGAGCTGGTCGCAAGCGATGGCCCGAATGTGCAGGCGATGTTCAACGACAAGCCGGAGACGAAGGTGATCGCCTCGCAGACGGACGGCAAAATCTACGGCTTGCCGAAGTATCAGCGCTTCTGGCCGGCCACAGTATCCAGGCAGTACATCAACCAGACGTGGCTCGACAATCTCGGACTTGCGATGCCGACGAATTGGGATGAGCTGTACGACGTGCTGCTCGCCTTCAAGGAGAAAGACGCGAACGGCGACGGCGATGTGAACGACGAAATTCCGATGGATTTCGCGCCGGTCGGCACGGGCGGCTTCGGCTTCTTCCATCCGACGGTGCTGCTCGGCAGCGAGGGCATCACCCTTACGAACGGCAGCGGGCAAGGCTATTTCCTCGAGGACGGCCAGGTGAAGAACTTCTTTGTCGACGAGCGCTATAAGAATCTGGTCCACTTCTTGAACAAATGCTTCGCGGCCGGGCTCATCAGCAAGGAAGTGTTCACGCAGGATTATACGAAGTTCCAATCCGTGGCGCGCGGCACCGGCGACAAAGCGAAGGTCGGCTTCACGTGGGGCTGGGAGGTGACGGACCGGTTCGGGAATACGCTCGCGCCTCAGTATACGTCGATGGCGCCGCTGAAGTCGTCCGCGAGCTCGACGGCCCAAGTATCGTGGGACTACGACTACGATACGCTCAACTACGGCGTGAACATGGTCACGATGTCCGCCAAGACGAAGGACAAGGCGGCCGCAATGCGCTTCATCAACGAGCTGTACGATCCGAAGGTCAGCATGCAGGTGTTGTTCGGCTCGCTGGGGACGAACATCAAGGACAACGGCGACGGCAGCTACGCCGTGCTGCCGCCTGCGGACGCCGCCATGGACCCGGGCACGTGGAAATGGACCTCCACCTGGGCGGACAACGGGCCGATGTATATCGCGGACAGCCTGAACCTGACGCTCGGCACGGATATGCAGTCGGTCGGCAAGCAGACCGAGCCGATCATGCCGACGATCGAGGCAATCGACAAGGAGAACGACGTGCTGCCGAGCATGTTCATCAAGTACAGCGCCGCGGATAACAGCATGATGAGCTTGAACAATACGAACCTGATGAACCTGGCCATGGCCAAATTCTCGCAATGGGTGACGAAGGGCGGCATCGACAAGGAGTGGGACGGCTACGTGAAGAACGCGACCAAGACCGGACTCCCGCAAAATCTCGAGATCATGCAGAAATACTACGAGGATTATAAGGCTAGCCAGAAATAAGCGAACACGTCGATTTCGAAGGATTAGGGATGCTTGCTTCCGCTTCGCCGCAGAGGGGCATCCCCCTTCACGAGGGAGTGATCGAATGTCTATCCGTTCCGCTCAGGGAGCCGGCCATAAGTCCGAGCTAGCCCTTGCGCGCAATAAGCCCGAGTCGAGACTCGTGCGCAAACAGACGGTATTCAACACGTTCCGGCGGGACTACCAACTTTGGGTGATGGTGCTGCCGGCCGTTATCGTCATTGCGTTATTCAATTACGTGCCGATGTACGGGATTCAGCTGGCGTTCCGCGATTACGATTTCGCCAAGGGACTGACCGGCGGGGAATGGCGCGGCTTGTACTACTTTAAGCAATTTATCGACAGCTATCTGTTCGTCGACATCATGAAGAATACGATCACAATCAGCCTGGCGACCATCCTGATCGGATTTCCGGCCCCGATCATACTCGCGCTCATTCTGAATCAGCTGCGCTGGAAGCGGGCGAAGAAGGTGCTCCAGACGACGGTCTACCTGCCGCATTTCATCTCCATCGTCGTCATGGTCGGCCTGCTCAACGTACTCCTGTCGCCGAACACCGGCATCGTCGGCTATCTCATGGCGTCGCTGGGCTTCGGGGATATGAATCTGCTGGCCGACGTGAATACGTTCGTGCCCGTCTATGTCATCTCCGATATTTGGCAGCACTGCGGCTGGAACAGCATTATTTATTTGGCCGCCTTGTCCAGCGTCGACCCGCAGCTGTACGATTCGTCCAAGATCGACGGGGCGAGCCGCTGGCAGACGATCAAGCATATCGATTTGCCCGCGCTCGTACCGACGATCATCATCCTGTTCATTCTGACGATGGGCAATGTGCTCGGGACCGGCTTCGAGAAAATTTTCCTCATGCAAAATACATTGAACTTGCCAGTATCCGAGGTAATCGCCACCTATGTGTACAAAATCGGGATCATCTCGAATCAGATCAGCTATTCGTCCGCGATCGGGCTGTTCAACACGGTCATCAACTTTATCTTCCTGTTCGCGACCAACGCGATCTCGAAGAGAGTATCCAATACGAGCCTATGGTAGCGGGGTTTAGGAGGTGAATGCAATGGATGCAATCCGCGCGAAGAGCCGGCCGGCGAATGATCTCCTATTCGACGCCGTCATCGTCCTTTTATGTTTGTTCGCATTTTTGATCGTGGCCTATCCGCTGTATTTCGTCGTCATCGCTTCGGTCAGCGATTCCACCTTGGTCGCGACGGGGAAGGTCACGTTGTTCCCGAGAGGGTTCAGCCTGTTCGGCTACAAGGAAATTCTGAACGATTCCCGGATCTGGACAGGATACGGCAATACGATCCTCTATACGTTCCTGGGCACCTTCGTGAACCTGTTGTTCACGCTGCCGGCGGCGTACGCGCTGTCGCGTCCCGAGTTCAGGGCGAGGAAGTTCATCATGTTCGCGTTCGTCATCACCATGTTCTTCAACGGCGGCTTGATCCCGACGTATCTGCTGATCAAAGGCTTAGGGATGACGAACACGATGTGGGTATTCATCTTCCCGTTCTGCGTCAACGTGTTCAACCTGATCATAACGCGCACGTTCTTCGACAATTCGATTCCGAAGGAGCTGTACGAGGCTGCTTCGATGGACGGCTGCAGCCACTTCCGCTTCTTCTGGAGCGTCGTGCTTCCGTTGTCCAAGGCGGTGATTTCCGTCGTCGGCCTGTATTATTTGGTCGCGCATTGGAATGACTTCTTCACGGCGCTCGTCTATGTGCGGGACAATCATCTGCAGCCGCTGCAAATCGTCCTCCGGGATATCTTGCTCTCGAACCAGGTGTTCTCGAGCGGCGCGGGGACGGGTGGCGCATCCGGCGGATACGCGCAGCGCTATGCGGATCAGATCAAATACGGCGTCATTATCGTGTCGACGCTGCCGATTCTCGTGGTGTACCCGTTCATCCAGAAATATTTCGAAAAAGGCGTGTTGATCGGTTCCGTGAAGGGCTGAATCTCATCGACATCAGCCGCTAAGCCCGCTTCGCTCGGAGAGCGCAATGGACTCGAGAAAAATCTCGAGCCTATTGCGCTTTTTTTTTGGCCTCCGCTAGCATTTGCGAGATTATAGTCTTGTTAATAAGATCAGAAATTAGTTAATATATTCGTATATGCAGGACTGAATGATTCATAGGCGAAGCCAAAGGAGTGCCATGCAGATGGAAGACAAGTACAATTGGGCCGGGAACTACCGCTACGGTTCGTCGGAGCTGCTTGAACCCGAAAGTCTGGAAGAGGTCCGCGACATGGCCGTTCGCGCCAGCCGCATTCGCGCGCTTGGCTCGCGCCATTCGTTCAACGGCATCGCCGATACCGGCGGCAGCCAAATCTCGCTTCGCAAGCTCAACCGGGTCATCGCGCTCGATCGTGAGCGGATGACGGTCACGGTCGAAGGCGGCATTCGGTACGGAGATCTATGCCGTTACCTAGAGGATCAGGGATATGCGCTGCACAACCTGGCGTCGCTTCCGCACATCAGCGTGGCCGGCGCCGTGGCGACGGCTACGCACGGATCGGGCGACCGGAACGGAGGGCTGGCGGAAGCGGTACGCGCCATCGAGCTGGTGAAGACGGACGGCGAGATCGTCGTCCTTACGCGCGGCGCGGATCGCGATTTCGAAGGGGCGGTCGTCGGGCTCGGCGGACTGGGCATCGTGACGAAGTTGACGCTGGACGTGGTGCCCGCGTTTCAAGTGAGCCAGACCGTATACGACCAGCTGCCCTTATCGGCGCTGGATGACCGCATCGAAGACATTTTCTCGGCAGCCTACAGCGTGAGCCTGTTCACGGACTGGACGAGCGCCGCATTCAATCAAGTCTGGGTGAAGCGGAAGGTCGAGGGCGAAGGAGCGGAGGCCGCGGCATCGGCCGATTTCTTCGGCGCTCAGCCGGCTCCGGTCAAGCGCCATCCGGTACCGGGCCAGTCCGCGGTCAATTGCAGCGAGCAGCTGGGCGAGCCGGGGCCATGGCATGAGCGTCTGCCGCATTTCCGCATGGACTTTACGCCGAGCGCCGGCCATGAGCTGCAGAGCGAATATTTCGTGCCGAGGCGGCATGCGCTCGAGGCTCTGCGCGCGCTGGACCGGATCCGCGAGCGAATCGCGCCGCTGCTCTTTATCTCCGAGGTTCGCACGATCGCCGCGGACACCTTCTGGATGAGCCCGTGCTACAAGCAGGACAGCGTTGGCCTGCACTTTACGTGGAAGCCGGATTGGGAGGGCGTGCGCGAGGTACTGCCGCTTATTGAGCGCGAGCTGGCTCCGTTCGGCGCGCGCCCGCATTGGGCGAAGCTGTTCACGATGGAGCCGGAGCGGGTGCAGGCGCAGTACGAGCGTCTGGCGGATTTCCGGCAGCTGCTGGAGCGTTATGATCCGGCCGGGAAGCTGCGTAATGCGTTCATCGATTCGTACATCATGCAGCAATGAGGAGGGAAGTCGCATCGTTGATCGATGTGGCTTTTTTTTATTTCGGGTGAATGTTTGCCTCATCTTGTTCATAGCAACATTTCGATAGATGCTTACGACTAAATAGAAACTCAACGCCATAGTCAAGCCGTTGTCCATATTGGAGCCGCGGCTTGTTTTTGTTCATACATTCGGTTTCATGAGGAGACGACGTGTAATTAAACCCAAACAAAGTACGATTCAATTAACCTAACTATCGATCAAAAGCACCCTCAGGAATCATCTACAATGCAGAGGTTCATCATCAACAACATCCAAATCCAAGTGCCATGAAAGATGAGGGGAGCTTATTGTGAAACTATCCGTCAGATGGAAGACACTCTCGATTGGTGGGAGATATGGGTTAATCTTTAGCATCGCGATGCTCTTGTTCATTATCTCCGTCATCATGACCATTTTGTTTCTCAACAGCACGCATGAATCGATCGAACAAACCAGCAACGAGAATGAAGTTGTCATTAACGTATCCAATCTGATGTCGCTTTATCAAGAAAAGTACTTGTCCATCCCCGAGTATATTTTGGATGCGAACAATGAAAGACTGCTGAGCTACTTGCAATTAAGCGATCGGTTCGTCGATAGCGCCGACTTGTTGAACCAGTATCTGACGACGCCCGAGCAAGTGCAGTTGTTCCATCAGATCATCGAAAACAATCATACGCTGGACGAATATTTTTTCAGTCAGATCGTGCCGAATGTGAAGAATATCAACACCTCCAAATTTCTTGAACTCCAAGAAACGGCTGGTCAATATAAAGAAAGCACGATGAAATTAGTGGATGAACTCAAACAAGCCGCGACGGATTCCAACCGTCGATCGATCGACAAGTCCCAAGACAATATTTTCAATACCATACAAACGCTCGTGATTTCGATTGTCGTTTCGCTGTTTGTCTCAATCGTTCTGATGGTTCAGGTCACTCGTTCCATCCGTATACGTCTGGATCAAGTCATTGTTGCGAGCAATGCCATTGCGAATGGGGATTTAAGCGTCGCGGAACTGGACGATCGCAGCACGAATGAGATTGGCCGCTTGTCCCATTCCGTCAATCACATGAAACGGAGCCTTAGCGAAATGATTGACGAGATTGCCGGTTTATCGAAGCGTGTGGGGAAGGAAGCGACGGATTTAACGACCAACTCCAACCAGACGCAAGAGCAGAGCGAGAAAGTCGCCGTAACCATCGAGCAGATGGCGACGGGCTCCAATCATTTGGCTCAAGAAGCGAATACGATCATGGAGAACCTGAAAGAGTTTTATCAAAAAATTATGGAAGCCAAGTCCAATGGAGATAAACTCGTGCATTTCTCGCTCGAAGTGATGCACGTTTCCGCCGAAGGCAATTCGCACATGCAGGAATCGTTGGGACAAATGAACACGATTAACGAGAACGTGCAACAATCCGTGCTGAAAATAAGCGAGTTGGAGAAGAAAACGCTCGTGATTGCGGACTTCGTCGACGTGATTCGTTCCATCGCCGATCAAACCAATTTATTGGCGCTCAACGCATCGATCGAAGCGGCTCGCGCGGGAGAGAGCGGGCGAGGCTTCGCGGTCGTGGCGAACGAGGTTCGTTCTTTGGCCGAACAGGCGAACGCGTCTTCGGATAGCATCAAGCGAACGGTGGACGAAATCAATGCCGAAATTTCAAAGTTAACCAAGGAGCTGCATGAAAGCTTCCAAGAGGTCCATAAAGGCAAAACGCAAATCGAAACGACCGGACACTATTTCGATAATATCAACGACAAAGTCCGCACGATGTCCAATCGTATCGAAGAAATCTCGACCACAATGACTTTCCTTGAGCAGACAAGCGTGCAGATTAATCATTCCGTCGAGCATATTGCCGCGATATCGGAACAGTCCGCCGCCGGCTCCGAAGAAATTTCCGTCGCCGCAACCGAGCAGAGCCATGCCATTCTTCAGGTATCTACCGGCGCGAAAGAACTTTGGCAGCTAGTCGAGCGAATGAACAAGCTTATTACTCGTTTCCACATTTAAGAGGGGAGATCACATCCATGAGAAGAATACCGGCGATCATTGCTTCTGTTCTCCTTCTAGTCCTGCTGTCGGCTTGCGGCAGCCAAGAACAACAAGCCGAGTCAAACCATCCTAAATATAAGCTTCGGTCAGACCAGGACGCCGTCTATGTCGGTTTTGCGCTGGATACGCTGCAAGAACAACGATGGTATCGCGATAAAGACGCCTTCGAGAACAAGGTCAAGGCGCTTGGCGGCAATGTGAAAACGTTGGCCTCGAACGGCGATCAGGAGGTTCAGCTTCAACAAGTCAACCTGCTGATCAAGGAAGGCGTGGACGTATTGGTTGTCGTGCCCGTCGATGCGGTGGCTTCCGGCGAAATCGTTACGATGGCGCACGCTGCCGGAATTAAAGTCGTTTCCTATGATAGACTCATTCTAAATGCGGATCTCGATTATTACGTATCCTTCGATAATCATAAGGTGGGTCAGCTTCAAGCCCAATATATCGTGGACAAAGTCAAGAGCGGAAATATTGCCTATGTCGGCGGTTCGCCGTCGGATAACAATGCGAAGCTTATACGCGAGGGAAGTCTCGACGTTCTCCAGCCGCTGATCGACAACGGCTCCATCAAGCTCGTATACGACAAGCTCACCGACAGCTGGTCGGGCGATATTGCCGCTCAGCAGATCAAAGCCTACTTCAACCAGGGCGGCGAACGTTTCGACGGGATCGTGACCGGCTATGACGGATTGGCTCGCGGCGCGATCGAAGCCATCGGGGACCAAGCAGGCGCAATCCCGGTGTCCGGGCAGGATGCCGAGCTGGATGCCCTTCAACGCATCATGAAAGGCACCCAAACGATGACGGTATACAAATCGCTCACGTTGATCGGCGAACAAGCGGCGTCGCTTGCCGTGGAGATTGGCAGCGGCCAAACAGCCGAGACGACGACGACGATCGATAATGGGGAGAAGAAAGTGCCGGCAATCCTGTTAGAGCCCGTTGCCGTAACGAAAGACAATATGGAGGAGACCGTCATTAAGGACGGGCATTATACGAGCGAACAGATTCATCAACCCGCCAAACCATAACGCTGCCGAACAGCGTCTGACAGGGCTTTCCCTGTCGGACGCTTTTTTTTGTATGCGGAATGAGCCAGGTACTAAACGGTATCATGCCCAATATTTAATATACAGTTGAAATGTATAGTTCAACTGTATATAATTGAATTATATAGTTCAACTGTATAGCTAAAAGAGAAGAGGGAAGCGCCACATGAAACATCCGCTGCTGCCGCTGTCGGAAACGATGCATTATATTTTGCTCTCGCTTAAGGAGCCGCTTCACGGGTACGCGATCATGCAAACGGTCGAGCAATTAAGCGAAGGGACCGTCAGTCTGGCGGCCGGAACGTTGTACGGGGCCGTGGAGAACTTGAGCAAGCACGGCTGGATCGAGCCGGTACCAGGCGAGACGGGCCGCCGTAAAGTGTACCGGATCACGCAGGAGGGACAACGAATCCTGGACATCGAGCGAAGAAGGATCGAGCATCTGTTATCACTATATGAAACGAGGGATCCGCATGAAAAAGCGTAGATGGTTCATTGATGTGATGAAGGAGGAGAAGTGGCTGAACGATCGCCTGGCCGAAGGGTACGCATGTCGGCGGGTCGGCCGGCTCGGCGGATATACCTTTGAGCCTTCCAGCCGCAAGATGGTGATCCGTCTTGACTATCAGAATCGCATGCATGCGGAGAAGTATGAGGAATATAAGCTAACCTATGCGGATTTCGGATGGACCCTTCTAAAGGGCAACCGTTGGGGGAGCGTGCAGTATTGGCAGAAGCCTGCCGACGGACGCGACGAGATTTTTTCCGATGCCGGATCACTGTCAGCCTTCTATAAACGTCTCACCCAATATGCATTGAGCATGGCGTGCCTCTTTTTCGTATACGCCTTTGTCGTATACAACGGCAATCTGGTTGCCGCGCTATTTGACATCAAAGCGAGCTATCTGACGGAAGGCTTGTGGGAGATGGAGGGTCATTCCTTTTGGCGCGCTTTCCTATTCGAGACCCCTTTCGCGATGCTGCGATTTCTGCCGACCTGGATATTTGTGCTCTGCTTCCTCACGTGCCTTTACAGCTATTATCAATACGAGCAGCAGAAAAAGAAATACGCGTGAAGCGCTTGACCGATTGTTTCATGACTTCACGCGGCGGTTATGGTAAGGGAAACGGGGGAAAATCCCCAGAACGAAGAGGTGAGTGACGATGAATGCAATTCTGATTATCGTTGGTGTCTCTGTGTTCGTGGTTGTGGCCTTCCTTCTATTCCGCACTAGCCGCTGGACGACGGTTCTGACCGCGCCGGGAAACCAGGCAGAGGAATTACAGAATAAACACGCGTATTTGCACGGACGGGGCATTCGGTCCCGGATCCGCGAGCAGGACGGTCAGCCGGTATCCGGCTTTGCCGCCGGTCCGACAAGCCATCATGCGGCCGTGAGTCTGCAGGTCCATAAGGATGATGTCCAGCGCGCCAAGGAAGCGCTGGTGGATTACACGCACGAGCGCCATACCTCGCATTCGCCATTATTATAGAGCAGCAGGAGAAATGCAGTTTTTGTCTAAATAACCGTCGAGGATAAACATAGCGTTGTTAAAGTCGCGCAGCTGCGACTTTTTTTTTCGGAGCATGTTACAAACGTGGTTGTCCACCTCCTGATTGCCCGTAGCAAATAAAGGTTCGATAAGAAAATAGCAAAAGGTTAAATAAATCCTCAACTTGCCCGCTTCCCGCGGTGTACACTTACAAAGATCAATCCGACGCAACTGAAAGAGGCCAGCAAGCGCTGGCCTCATAAGTGCGAATTAAATTTTGAATTTCGTAACGGCGGCCAGCAGCTGCGCGGCGGTTTCCTCCGTACGCTGCATCAGTCCTGCCAGTTGCTCCGACTGAACGCGCATATCCGAAGTCTTCTCGGCAATATTTTGCGTGCCTTCCGCATTCTCGTTGTTGGAGAGCGTGACCTCTTCGATCGACCGAGCCACGTTCTGAATCGAAGCCAGCAGCTGCTCGGCCGTTGCACTGAAGTCCGTGACAAGCGATTGAACCGATCCGGCATCTTTATAATATTGCTCGCCGTTGGCAACCATCGCATTGTAGTCTTGGATGACGGTCTCATCGATGAACGATAGTGCTTTTTCCGAGCTCTTCGTCAGCGCTTGAACGGAAGTCATGACCAAGCTGGCGACGGTCTGGATCTCGTTGGCCGTCTTCGCCGAATTCTCGGCCAGCTTGCGGATCTCGCCCGCGACAACCGCGAAGCCTTTGCCCGCTTCGCCTGCGCGCGCGGCTTCGATGGCGGCGTTGAGGGCAAGCAGATTCGTTTGGCCCGTAATCTGAAGAATGGAATCCGTCAGGACGTGAATTTGCTCCACCGCTTTGGCCTGTACCATTGCGGCTCTCGATTCGCTCTCGATCGAGCCGCGAATGTCGTGCGCCGAATCACGGGAAGCGACCGCCGAATCCTTCAATTGCTGGGCGCGAACCGCAATTTCATCGGCCATCGTAGAACCGTCTTGCGCTTTCACCGCGATGGATGTCACCGCGTCCTTGATTTCGGAGGAGGTGGCATTCATATCATGAGCCATTGCCGCCGTTTCTTGCATGCCGGCCGACATTTGTTCGGTTGTTCCGGATACGTCTTCCACCTGAGAAGCAAGCGAGCTCATGCTGGCGGAGGATTGGCCGATGAAAGTTTTCACGTTCGTCGTTTCGTCAATGACTTGACCGAGAACGGTGCGAATGGAAACCGACATTTTGTCGACCGACTGCGCTAGATGTCCGATCTCATCCTTCCGCTTCAGTATTCTTGCCGGCAGCGCATGCGTGAAGTCCGCCTCGGCCATGACGTTCAAGAACTCCGAAAGACGCTTGATCGGTACCGAGATGAACCCGGCCGTATAAATCGAAATCAACATAACCAGCACGACCGTAAGAAGGATCAGTACGGTGGTCTTATCCAGGCTGGAATGCAGCTCTTCGAACACTTCGCTTTCAGGAACCGTCACCATCACTTTCCATCCTGTAGTGGGGACCGTTGCGAAAGCCGCGATTTTATCTACGCCATCATCCGTCGTGTAAGTTTCGACCCCGATTTCCTGTGCATATACGTCGTCATACGCCTCGATTGCCGACGGGCTGACCGTCTCTTGATAGGTCTTATTCACCTTTTCCGCTTCCGGGTGATGCATGAAGACGCCATTGCTGGAGAGCAGGATTCCGTAACCGGTTTCACCCACTTTGATGTTCTCGAAATTGCTCTTGATCGATTCCGCGGAGACGATGTCCACAATCACGCCTTGGAATTGATTCTGCGCATCGAAGTAAGGGACGGCAATCGTGACCCCGAGCTGCTCGATGCTCCGAATCATGAGCAGGTCGCTTACGGCAGGTTTCTTCGTTTCTTTCGCTAGCTTGAAATACTCGCGGTCCGACACATCCGTGTACTTGCCGGTGCCGTCCGGGATTTTACCGTTCGCGTCCGTCACCAGGGTCATTGCGACCTGCGGATCGGTTGCGACGATCGGCTGAACGGCATTATATTTGCCCATTTCGTCCAGCCCGCTGAAGTCGGGGGTGTTCTGGAGCACCTTCTGAATCATGCTTATTTTCGTATTGAGCCATAGATCCGCGGCATCCGCGTTGCTCTTGGCAATCCCGATCTCTTGATCGTTAATGCTTGTCGTAAGTTGACTCTTAAACTGGCTCATCTGAATGGCCGCAAGCGTGACAAGCGGAAGCAGCGTGAGCGCCAAAATCATCATGGTTAACCGGAAGCGTAAGCTTCTGAGATTTTTCTTCAACCAATATCACTCCTATTAATTATGAATGCCTCTCTCTTAATAGGTTATCGACGTTATTCGACATAATGTTCTGTAGTAAAGAAATCCATAAGCAAGATCGGCAGGGGCATCAAGCCTTTTTATTAGAGCGCGATGAAAAGAAAACGGATTGACATTTCCAATATCAATGTTAATATAATCCCATTGGTATAGTTGGTTTTAACCATTGGCTGACCGTTCAACCGGAAGCTCAGCGGACGAATGACGTTTCGATGTCATTACCGCTGAGCTTTTTTTGGTTCATCGATGCCGAAGGCCGAGATAGCAGGAAGGCATTGAAGCAATTAGTGAGGCTTCTCCACTAAATAAGAAACTAGGAGTGGTAACGATGGCACACAAACAAATGAAGCTCGGCGCATTCTTTAATCTTCCGGGACATCACGTGGCCAGCTGGAGGCATCCGCTGACTAAGGCTGACAGCACATTGAATCTTGCGTACTTACAGGAGCTCGCGCAGCTCGCCGAGCGGGGCAAATTCGATATGATCTTCTTCGCCGACGTGCTCGGGCTCCGGCCTTCGGGCAATCAGTCCGCTTCGGCCATCAAGCTGGATCCGCTGATCATCCTGGCGGCGCTCGCGTCCGTCACGCGCCATATCGGTCTGACGGCGACCTTGACAACGACATACAACGAGCCTTACCAAGTCGCGCGCAAGTTCGCGGCGATCGATCATTTGTCTGGCGGCCGCGCGGCGTGGAACGTGGTCACCTCCGCCAACGACAAGGAATCGGTGTTGTTCGGCAAGTCGAAGCACCTGGAGCACGCACGTCGCTATGAGCGCGCGGAAGAGTTCGTCGATGTCGTCAAGAAGCTCTGGCTATCGGTGGAACGAGAAGCGCTTGTCTTGGACAAGGAGAAGGGCCAGATTCTGGACGTCGAGAAGCTTCACCCGCTGGATCATGCAGGGGAATGGTTCAAGGTGGAGGGCCTGCTGGATGCGCCTGCCACGCCGCAAGGACATCCCGTCATCGTGCAAGCAGGTTCTTCGGAGTCGGGGAAGGAGCTGGCCGCGAAGACGGCGGAGGTGATCTTCACCGCTTGGCAGACGTTGGAGGAAGCCCAAACCTTCTATCGGGACGTGAAGGGGCGTCTCGCCAAATATGGCCGCAAGCCGGATGATCTGAAGATTATGCCCGGCGTCTTCATCACGGTGGCGAAGACGGAAGCGGAAGCGATCGCCAAGCGGAAGGAGCTGAACAGCTACATTTTGCCCGAGGTTGGGCTGGAATACTTATCCAACTTCATCGGCACGGACCTCAGAGGCTACGACGTCGATGGGCCGCTGCCGGCATTCGTGGAGAACGAGGACAAAACGAACCCGCAGATTCGTTCGAATCTGATCCGGGCGCTGGCTGAACGCGAAGGATTGAAGACGATTCGCGAAGTATACGAGCAAATCGCAGGCGCGCGCGGGCACCGCGAGATCGTCGGCACGCCGGCGCAGATCGCGGATCAACTGGAGGAATGGTTCCTGAACGATGGGGCGGATGGCTTCAACATCATGCCGCCGACGTTCCCCGAGGGGCTGCGCGACGTCGTCGAACTCGTCATTCCGGAATTGCAGCGTCGGGGACTATTCCGTACGGAATACGAGAGCGATACGCTGCGCGGCAATCTGGGGCTGTCCGTGCCCGTTCATCCGGATCGCAAGCAAGTGCAGCCGGCACGTCTATAACCTACATCGACACCATTCCACGTAGTCAGGAGAACTCATATGCGCAAATCATGGATGAGCACGACGGCGCTGATCGCGTCAGTCGGAATATTAGGAGCGCTTCTGGCAGGCTGCGCGTCCGAAAGCAAAGCGACAGCGGAAGAAGACAAGGTGCTTCAATACAATTCGTCGCCGGGCAGCGTGTCGTTCCCGGAACTGGCCGAGGATCTCGGCTATCTGGGAGAGGTGAAGCTGGAGTCGATCGGCACCACGACCGGCGGTCCGGAAAGCATTCAATTGACGGCCACGAACCAGACGGACTTCGGCTCCGCGTTCAACGGGGCGATCATCAAATCGATCTCGCAAGGCGTCAAGATCAAGTCCGTGATCGGTTCCTACGGCAGCGACAAGAATACGTATATCGGCGCTTACGCGCTGGAGGGCAGCTCGATTCGGACGGCCAAAGACTTTATCGACAAAAAAGTGGGCGTGAACACGTTCGGCGCCCATCTGGAGTTCGTGACGAAGGATTACTTGCGTGAGGGCGGCTTGTCCGAGGAGGAAATCAAACAGGTGACATTGATGACGGTCCCGTTCGCGAACGCGGAACAGATTCTGCGCAACAAGCAAATCGACGTCGTCTTGCTAAGCGGAATCGCCAGGGACCGCGCCTTGGAGAACGGAGGCCTCGTCGGGATCTTCAAGGATATCGACGTGTACGAGGAGGAATTCACGGCGGGCGACTATTTCTTCACGACGGCGTATATCAAGAACAATCCGAACACCGTGAAGCAGTTCGTCGAAGGGGTCGCCAAAGCGATCGAATGGGAACGGACGACGCCGCGTGAAGACGTGATCAAGCGCTTCGAGAGCATCGTGGAGAAGCGCGACGGCAAGGACAAGACCGCTAATCTGAAGTATTGGAAAAGCACGGGCATCGCGACGGAAGGCGGCGTCATTGCGCCGGATGAGCACCAGAAGTGGATCGATTGGCTGGTGGCGACCGGGGAATTAAAGCAGGGGCAAGTGAAACCGGAGGATCTGTACACGAACGAATTTAACCCGTACGCCAAATAACCGGAACAAGCAAAAGGCGGCCGTATCTCCGAACGAGGGAGTACGGCCGTCTTGTTGCAAAACCAGCAGGTTTACGACTTGGCCAAAGCCTCCCGGTCTGCGGCTTGAGGCGGCTGTTCGAGCCAACCGTGCTCAATCATAATGTTGGCGCCATCCTCCACATAGTTTCCGACTTCGAGCATCAGCCGGCCATACTTGGAGGCGACGTCATGCCTGGCGCTCATCGACAAGGCGTTGCCATAGGCCCGGATTCTCACCGTAAACATATCCATCTTGTGGAACATCATCAACCGATCCGAGAACGGCGATTGCGTGTTATTCAGCACGAGCGGATCGAGCGACGGCGGCGCGGACAGGAAATCCGCTTGGAGGATCTTCGTGAATAAATTGTAGTGCTTGGTCGCGATGCCGAGTCCTCGGAGAAAATAGTCACGGACCTCCGGCAATTGCGCGCCTTGGCTAAATCCGAGCAGCACCGCTTTGCTGGTCGCGTTATTCTCGGTATTGTGCCGATATACGTCGCCCATAACTTTCCTTGTTCCGCTGCGGTTAACTTCTGATCCGTATCGCTATGGTCGCCATGAAGCAGCGGGATTTTTTCGATCAGTTTCGAGAACGGCATCTGAGCGCTCCTTCTTCCATCATTACAAGTTATGTTTTGTAACCCTCCGTATGATTATTCTTGCCCCGCCATGAAGACCAAGCGACGGATCAGAAAGAGCCCAAATCTGTGATAGATTTGGGCTTCTCGTCTTTATGGCATCGATCTAGAATACGCTGCCGCCGAACAGGAAGCGATATTCCCAAGCCGTGCCGGCAATCTCGTTCGTGCGTACGCCGCCCGACGCGGTCGAATAGGTGTGCAGCACCTGGCCATTCCCCAGATAAATCCCCACATGCGTAATGGTCGCCGTCGACTTGTCCACGTCGGCGTAAGCGGAAGCCGTCGAGCCTTGATAGTCCATGAAGAACATCAGATCGCCGCGCTTCAGCTGGCTCCAGTCGGCGGTAACGGCGCCTCTGTCCTGCACGTATGCCCCTTGACCGCGGGAATCCGATGGCAGAATGATGCCCGTGCCTTCGAAGAACGCGGTGCGTACGAAGTCGGAGCAGTCGAAGGTCGTCGTCGTACTGCGATCGGAGCCGAATTCGTATGGCGTTCCCCAATATTTCATGCCGGCTTCGATGACCGATTCGATCGCGGCCGCCGGATCCGTAATGGCGGAAGCCGGATCGTAAGTGGTCGAAATATACTGCGCGCTGGAGCTTACGTAGCCAACGACGCCGTTCGAATCTCTCACCTCATACCAGTAGCTGTTCGGCTGACTGATGACATTGACGCGTTCGCCGGTTTGCAGGTAACGAATGCGGGCAGCGGATGTCGAAGGCGACGTGCGGAACGAGACGGAGGCTTCGATGACGGCGTTCGTTGGCTCTTCATCCTTGTGGAACTCCACGTATTTGGCGTTGGACGATACGTAACCGACTTGTCCGCTGCCATCGCGAACTTGAAGCCAGTAATCGTTGTATTCGCTAAGGACGGTTAAGTTCTCGCCTGTCTTCAGATAACGGATCACGGTCGAGCTAGTGGTAGGCTGCGTGCGGAAGCTCACGGATGCTTGTACTTCCGCCGTGCCGGTAGCCGCGCTTGCGGCGAACGGAAGCGCCAAGGATGCAGCCAAAATCGAGACCATCGTCATTGCTGTAAATTTCTTCATGGTGTTAATCTCCTTGTTATTTGGTAGGGGATGAGGTCGGGTTAGCATGCGTTATCGCAGGGATTGCGATATCTGACACGACGATTGTACGAAGAGGGATGCCAAGTGTGGTATCGACCGCTTGTCCTATCTTCCTGGAGCGGGGTAGTCGGGAGGAACTATCCCAGATCGCCTCGCAACACGACATCCGCATCGGTCCGGGCTTGCCGAGCCAATGCGGGGCATTTGGAGTTCACTCGTTTCTTGGTCGTTTAGACCAGCACGAGAACGCCGCTTAAGCTCGAACTTGCGACCTATCGGGTAACCATGAAGCGCCGACGGATGTAAATAATGCCTTTTATGCCTATGCGCGCAATCAGGCGAATTGGCGAATCCTACCGCTTCGCATTCGACATAAAACCTTAGTTTCGTATCCATGACATTTGTTCGATTGCTGTAAAATCGGACGTCACGTTTTTCGCGCACAAAAATAGGCGGCCGTCTTGGGAACGGCTGCCTTATTGATTTCGGTATTCGAGAGGGGTACGGCCGGTCATTTTTTTGAACACCTTCGAGAAATGATTTTGGTAGTCGAAGCCGACGGCGATCGCAATTTCATGAATCGGCATTTGCGTATCGGTTAGCAGCCGTTTGCTTTCGGCGATTCGAATGGCGTTCAAGTTTTCGTTAAAGGACATGCCGGTTTCGCTATTGATTTTGGTCGAGATGTAGGAGGGATGCTTCCCAAAGTGATCCGCGATGTGCTTCAGCGTAATCTTCTCGAAAAAATGCTGATGCAGATAGCGGACGATCTCCTTCATGAGCGCGGAATAGTCGGAATTCGCGAATTGTTGAATAACGGTGGTGAACGTGAGAATCATTTCTTTCATCAGCAGGACGATCTCCGCCCGGGTACGCAGGTTTTCCGCCCGCTCCACGAATTGATAGCTCACTTCTCTGGCATATTCATTCTCGGCTCCGTTCTCGATCGCAATCATGCAGATGATGGCGCAGGTTGCGATAAAGTGGTTTTTGGCCGACCGCAAAATGTCTCCTTTCGCCAACGAAAAGCGATTCACGCCTTCTTGACGAGCGACCATATCGTTCAAATAGCCTTCGACGTTCGGAAGATTGCCGCTTAGCATTTTGGTTTTTAACTCATGGTACTCCTCGTAGGTGATATGCAGCGGCTCTTGCTTGTAGTAAAGCTGAAAGAGGGAGATCTCGCGGGCTCCCGGCTTCTCGGGTTGACGCGAAACCATGTGTACGACCGGCTGGGGAATGGTCGTGTTCTCATCGGGCAAATACGTCCAATACAATAAACGGCCCAGGTACACAAGCTGTTCTTTTGGTGGCTCCGGAATCGGGATGTGCGGTTTGGGATCGGACAAGGCCTCCATGGCGATCGGTCCCATAATAACGATTCGATGCTGTTGTTCAAGGTCGTCATAAATCCGCAGCGCATGATACAAATGCGAATTCGGCGTACAGCACGTGTAATAATCTTGACTGGTCGACTTCATCTCCTGATGGATTTCCTCAAGGATAGACTGCGTATTAGCGAATAACAGACGACGTTCGTAATCCACGAACGAGAACAGCAGCCCAAGTTCGTCGTCGAAGCCGGCAACATCGATGCCGGTAACCATATATAGCGCTCTTGCTTTCTCTTCGATCGGCATCATAAACGGTAAATTCCCCACCTTACGCTTCATGCTTCCGCATCTTGGCATGTGAAGCTGATATCCAAAACAAGAGGAAATACGCAAAGGCGATGTTGCCGATGGGCTACAATGAGGCCATGAATATGACTGCATGAACGTGGATAGCGCCCGGGCAAACAACTGTCCCATATTTTGTCCACGAAGCGGTTATTCCATCATGAACGCTGATAGCAAATTAAGGTTCATCACCCTATTCAATAAATTAAATCAAATAGGATCAAGCGGAGGGGGAGCAAGGTGACTAGCATAACAAAAGAACGGAGATGGGAACCAGCTGTTTGGGAGCGTTCCTATCACAAGGTGCTCGAATTGGGAGAAGCGTTAAAAAACAACGAGTTCATGCTGGTGTATCAACCTAAGCATAACCTCGCGAAGAATAGGTTCACCGGCGTGGAAGCGCTGCTTCGATGGCCGCGTCGCCGTCAAGGCCAAGTGCCCATTGACAAGGTCATTGATTTGGCGGAGCGATCGGGAATGATCGTTCCGATCGGAGAATGGGTGATACGCACAGCCTTGAAACAAGTCAAGTTGTGGCAGGATAACGGACTTACGATCGATATTTCAATCAACGTCTCCCCGCGACAGCTAATGGAAGAAGGATTTGCCGCCATGATTGCGGACGTCGCGAAGGTAACCGGCGTAGATCCGAGCCGCGTTGAATTCGAAATTACGGAACGGATCGCCAGCGACCCGGAGCAGCTGCTAGCCGTAATAGGCGAAGTGAGGGCGATGGGGTTTCGCTTCAGTCTGGATGACTTTGGGACAGGGTATAATTCGCTCGCGTATTTGGGCAGCATTCCGGTCGATACTTTGAAAATTGATCAGCGATTTACTCGCGAATGCACCAGCAGCATCCCGAAAGCCGCCATTATTAAATCCATCATCCAGTTAGCCAAAAGTCTGCGGCTTCAGGTCGTCGCTGAGGGCGTGGAAACAAAAGATCAGCTTCAATTTATGCAAGAGCACGACTGCCAGGTGCTGCAGGGCTACTTGTTTAGTAAACCGATTTCCGCAGCGGCGATTGAAACGTTAATGGCGAATCAGAAGATGGAACAGACCGAGCCGGAAGCTCCACCTAGCTGCATACATTGCCACGCCGTCCTTATTGATGATCGAACTCATAACGAGCAGGTTTGCCACGCATGCGTGCGCAAGCTGCTGCTAGGCAAGTAACCGGCCTTGCGAGTGTAGACTGATGAAAGGCAAGATGAACAATGAAATTAAGGATGAAAGTTTTCTTGGTTATCACATTTTCGATGCTTGCTTTTCTGCTCTTGCTGAATGGCGTTTTTAGTCCGGCCTTCATCCAAGCATCCATCGAGATGGACAAGAACAATATGATGCACGAAGAGAAGCGGATTCGAAACAAAATTCAGGCGGACTTGGAAGGAATGGCAAGAACGAACCGCGATTGGGCGGTTTGGGATGATTCCTTTTTATTTTTGAAGGGGCGCCAACCGGATTTCGTTCAGGTTAATCTTCAGGATGAAACCTTTGATAACAATCGGGTCAACTTTATCCTGTATTTCGACGGCAGGCATAAGCCGGTTTACCAAGGCGCTTACGATATTTACATGCATAAGAAGCAGGTTCTGCATGACGACTTTTACAAAGCCTTTATGCCAATCGTTCAATCGGACGAGGATTCAGAACGAACGTTCATGATTCATACGAGCCATGGTCTAGCGATGGCCGCAGTGAATGAAATTTTGACAAGCAACGGAGAAGGACCATCGGCCGGCACGCTCATCATGGGAAAATACATGAACAGCGAGTATATCGCGGAAGTTGCTCAAGCGTTATCGCTGAATGTCAGCTTGCGAAAAGGCGGAGTAGGGAGCGGAGAGAAATCTGGAGACAAAACAAGAGTGGTGAGCGAAACGATAATCGAAAGCGAGATCCCGCTGCTCGATTATGGTTCGCGCTCGGATTACAGCTTGATCCTGCAGGGCGATCGGCACTTTTATCAGGAAAAGAAAACCGCGATCCACCATTCGCGCATCTTCTTGTTTGCCGTTAGCATCCTGTTCATCCTGCTCATTCAATTTTTGTTGGAGCGCTTGATCCTCTCCCGAGTCTACTGCTATTCGCTGCAGCTGAACGCCATTCAGAAGGATAAAAATTTCAAGGCTCGCATTAAGTCGAACTTGAGCTTCAGAGACGAGCTGTCCCGCTTGGAAAGATCCATCAACAAGATGCTTCGCTCACTGGAGGCCAAACACGACGAGATCATGGCACTTGCCTTACACGATACGTTGACCCATTTACCCAACCGCATTTTATTAGAGAAGGAATTCAGAGAACGCACCGAATCTCAAGAAGGCGTGGCCATATTGTTCATCGATCTGGATGGCTTTAAAACCATCAATGATACATGGGGGCATGAAGCGGGAGATGCCCTGCTTCAACAGGTGGCCAATCGCATTCAGTTGACCATCGAATCCCATTCAACGATGGCAGCTAGATTCGGCGGAGATGAATTCGTCATTTTGTCGAGGAAAGACGTTGACGTCTACAGTCTGGCCCATCGATTATTGAGGTCGCTTGAGCAAGATTTCAACCTCGGCGCGCAGAGGGTTCAGATCACCGCCAGTATTGGTCTAAGCGCATCGCCCGATGACGGAACGACGTTAGACGACCTGATCAAAAAAGCGGACAGCGCGATGTATGAAGCCAAGAGGATCGGGAAGAACCGTGTCGTTGTATACCGGAATCAGGTAACGAGCAGCGGGAATACACACCTTCAATAACGAATTGAAGCAAACAGGTCGCCATCCAACCAGGATCAGGCGGCCTGTTTGCTGCTCCTTAATCCAGAATCGCCGTGTTCATGATTTTTACATGAACGATCGGCTTTAGATTAAGCTTCGGATAGGCCTCCCGCCAATGAAGTGTTTTGTACACGTCCGGATGGAAGGCCGCGACCTCATGGCCCAGCTGCAAGAAATCGCAATTCGCCTTTTGGAGAGCGGCTAATACTTGACCCATTTTCACCGCAAGATCCGCCTCTATTATGGACTCCGTTTCGTTCAGATGGGCATCCGTATGTTTCTTAAGTCCGTCTCCATCCACCACTAATTTAACTTGTAAGTCTAAGGAAATCGTAATTTCGCGGAGCTTGCCCGAATCGGTTCCGACTTTAATTCTTCGTTTGGATTTCTGTACAAGGACCGAATAGGAGCGGCCTTTCCACTGTCCGGTTATCAGTTGTAATTTGCCTGGCGTACCATCCATCAGAGCGGCAAGCAGCGTATCCTCATTATTCAAATTGATTCCGGTATATCTCCCGTTACTGAACAAAGCGGTACCGGAAAGACGCGCTCCTTCCTTATAAGGCTCCAATCGGCTGAGCGCGAAATCGTTCATGAATTGATTGCCGCCCAGAATGTAATGAAGCAGCTTATTGGAGGGAGCGGTCCCGAAGCGAATCTGATCATCAAGGAGTCCGATCAGCAAGTTCGAGATGGTCTGGTCTTTCAACCTGTTTTTGGCCAGCAGCTTCGAGAGATCCCCGTCATACATCGCCAGATAAGCGTATAACGGATTGGAAGCAAATTGACTGGCAATATCCAGATGCTTCAAGGGTTCATCCTTGGCGAAGCGCCGGCTAATCAGATACAGCCGCGTCTCAAGGACCGAGAGAACGCCGGGCAGCTCTTTGTTCGTCTGGGTTACCGCGTCATAGAGATTGACACCCGATGATTCCACGTATACGGTGGCAGGTTTCCCTCCCCCCTGGTTCGCTTCTTGTACAGAGGAGATGACATAGTTGACCTTGAGCTTCTTGCTCTGGCCTTCCGCGTAATCGATCCCGATGACATCGATAAATAGCAGATTATTCAATTGAATCTGGTCCCAGCAACCTGTAAGCGTAAGGCAGAGGAACAGCGCCGCGATCGTTTTTTTCACAGCTGTGACCTCCCGATCCTTCTCATGCCGGCGATGAGGAGCAGCAGTAGAGGCAGGACGATGACCATGACAATGGCGAGCTGGTCCTGAATAGAAGCCATGCGCAGGATATCGCCGCGTCTCGTCAGAAAGAGACTACCTGCAAAGCCAACGCCAACGATCGCCCATACCCAGAAGGCTTGCTTGCCTAATCCCGCCGTTCGTACGTGCTGAAAGGCTTTGGACGCCAGGAAAAAGTACACATAGATCGTAGCCGTGACGACGCAGACATAAATGACAAGGAAGAGGTAATCCAGGCTTTGCAAAATTTGAATGCGATAATTTTTCAAAATAAACACGATCGGCTCGGGCACAATCAACAGCTGCTTCGGGCCGAACATCGTCGTGCAGACGAGGCAGACCGTCACATAAAAAACGATCGCGCAGGCGTTCGCGGCCAACATCGCGATAAGCACCTTTTTCTTGCTGCTCGTCTGCACATAGGGATAGGCATACAGCAGAAGATCATAACCGAGGTAAGCGCTGAATGAGGCATAGGCCCCTGTCATGATCGGACCCCAGCCATTCGATATCACAGGCAGCAGATGCTTGGGCTCCAGCCCGTAAATACCGCTGCAAGCAATAAGCAGGAAACAGATAACCGGGAAGATGAGGAACGTTTGCGAAATAAAAGCCAGTCTCTTCAGAGAAGAAACGGCCGCGTTCCCGCTGACGATGAGCAGCATCAGAAAGATGAGCCACCTTGGCGTCATCATAAATATCCAACGTTTCAAGATGTCGGTATAAAGCGCGGTTAAAACAAGTCCGGAATAGGCGTAGTAGCACCCATAGAGCATATTGAGCGTTGCACCGAGCGGCCGGCCGATCACAGCACGGGAATAGGCATAAATATTCCGGTTCGGAAATCGGCTCCCGAGCCACCAAAGCAACAGAATACCCGCTTGCGCCGCAGCGCCGCTAATCAGAACGGCAAGCCATGTATCATGTCCGGCTTTCTCGGACGCAATATGAGGCAAGGATAAAACCTCGATACCAAGCTGTGCCATAATGGTGAGCGTGAACAGCTGTCTTGCGCTGATCGGTTCTTCTTTGCTCATTTCTTCCAACTCCTTGGATGACGTAGCCTCATACGGTTTCTCGGTGCGGTCTGATCCGGCCTTTGGCGCAAGTTCCAAATCGGCGACCGGATCAACGTATCTTTGAATTCGCTTAAGGCGAAGGGCGGCGTAAAGTAAGGCTGCCCCATCATGCTCATTTGACACAAGTAAATGACAATCATCATGAAAAAGATGACTAGACCAAACAGTCCCAAGAACGACGATAGGAGCACGGCCGGATAGCTAAGCAGACGAACGGCGCTGCTCATCTCGTAGGATGGAATGATAAAGGAAGCCAGACCGGTCATAGCAGCGACGATCACCATCGTATTGGAGGCTAAATTCGACTGTACGACGACGGTTCCGACCACAATGCCGCCCACGACGCCGATGGCTTGACCAACGGGACTGGCCAAGCGCACGGTGGCTTCCCGTAAGATTTCAAGCAGCAGCATCATCGCGATCGTCTCGAAGATCGGCGGGAAGGTCACGTATTTGAGCGAGCTCTGCAGCGTATTGGCGAAATTAATCGGCAGCAATTGCGGGTTATAGGAACTGACCGAGACATAGAATGCGGGCAAACCGATCGTCAGCAGGAAACAAACCAGACGGAGCAGCCGGTAGAAGCTTCCAAGCAGCCAGCTGATATGATAATCATCCGGGCTTTGAAAGAAGGACCAGAACGTCACGGGTAACACAATCGAGTCCGGCGACCCGGAAGTGACCACGACGATTTTCCCCTCCATAAGGTACGATCGGGCGCGATCGGTCCGTTCGGTAATTAACAGCTGCGGGAACAAACTGAATTTGGTCTCCCGGACCAATTCATCGAGAAATCCCGGCGCATCGAGATAATCAATGTCGATGCTTTGGAGCCGACGGTCCAGCTCCTCCAGGAAGCATAGATTGGCGACCGATTTGATATACATGACCGCCACCTTCGTCTTCGATAAGCGCCCAAGGGAATAGGAGTTGACGACAAGATCCGTAGAGGGGATCAGCTTGCGCATCAGGTTCAGATTCGTATCGATATTTTCAATAAAGGCTTCATTCGAGCCGCGCAGAATACGCTCGTTCGTCGGAATATTAATGGAGCGTCCCTTTTTCAAATCGGCGCCAAGCAGATAGTATCGGCTCTCTCCCTCGCGGTGGAGGACCGTTTTGCCATGGACGATGGCTTCAAAAGCTTCCTCCATATGCTCCGTCTCGGTGTAATCCAGAATCGAGACGACCTCCCGAACCGGATCCGATGGACGAGCAAGCAGCGGTTTCAGGATGAAGTCCTGCACAAGGGAAGAATCTACCATGGTTTCGTAATAATACAGCCGGTATTCCGTTCCGCCGACCGATAGCGGCTTCGCTTGAAAATCGCTTTGCCCTAAAAATTGCTCCTTGAAACATTGCTCTGAAGCCGCGACATAAGAGGTCACAGGTTTCACCTCCCGTTTCAGTGATTTCCTTAATTTAACCAACCTCCGGCGGGACATGCATGGAACTGCGCCCTTTTGTTCAAATTAGCTAATACCTGAAGGTTCAGAGAAGGGAGGTGCGAAATGGTTACGATCTCGAAATCGCAGCTAGCCGCGCTCATTTTGATGTTCCAGATCGGAAGCACCCCCTTATTCCTCCTTGGGAAAAGCGCGGGCGTCGATGCCTGGATCGCCATCCTGATCGCCATGGCCGCAGGGTTATTGCTGCTCCTGCTGCTGCTGCAGATCCACCGCCTTGAACCGGATAAGGAATTGATCGAGATTTTCTTTACCTATTGCGGGAAATTCATCGGCTATGGGATGGCCGCGGCGTACTTCTTTTACTTTTCGTACAAATCGATTCGGAATGTGAGGGAATTCGCCGAACTCATCGGCTTGTATATGCTGCCGAAAACGCCTTTGTGGGTGCTGGTCGGCTGCATCATCCTCTTGGCAAGCTATGCCGTGTGGCAAGGGTTGGAGGTGATCGGGAGGGTCATTCAGATTCTCGTTCCATTGATCCTGATGGTTTACGCTTTTTTCTTTGCGATGATCTATGGAACGGGCTTAATCAACATTCACCGAATCCAGCCGGTGTTGGAGAATGGGATATTCCGCGTCTTGGAAGCATCGCTGCCGGAATTGGTCTCCTTTCCGTTCGGGGAGATGGTGCTGCTGCTCATGTTTTGGAAACATGTGACTCCCAAAGCAGACGTCGTCCCGGTTACCATTCGATGGTATTTGATCACAGGTATGATCACCGTCTGCACGAACGTGATCATCTTGGCTTGTTTGGGACCATTATCGCAGATGAGCGTCGCTCCCTTTATTGAGGTCGTGAGTCTGGTGCGATTCAAATCGTTCCTTGAGCGACTCGACCCGTTCGTAAGCGCGGTATTGTTTACAGGGGTCTTTATTAAATTAACCCTCTATTTCTTGGGCGCTTCATTCGTCTGCAAGCATCTCGTGAAAATGAGGACCTCGTTCATCATCCTTAAAGTTGGCGGCGTGATCTTTGTCGGGGCGCTTATGTTCCGCAACTATTTGCAGCAGAATTGGATCGGACAAAGACTCAACCTCAACTACCATTTCCCCCTGTTCCAAATCATACTCCCTTTGTTGTTGTTGGCCATGATGGTCATCCGACACCGTCTGCGCAACGGCGGGAAAAGAAAAGCATCGGAGATTCGCGAGGGGGGTGGCTAAAATGTCGACATTCTGGAAACGCAACAACCGGACGAAGGCGCAACCACAAAGACAAGCGCAGTCCGCAGCGGGAAATGACGAAGCAATGCATCCGATATCTGCTCAATTAGCGTCGAATGTCAGTTGGCTCTGTACGCAGCTCGGCGCAAGCGCGGACATCATCGCGCGCGAGTTCGCCGCTCCGGCATCCGGTATTGAGGGGACGCTCATCTACATTGACCACCTGGTGGACAAGCAAACGGTCAACCAGAATATCGTACATCCGCTCTTATCGGAAATCGGGCTGCATGCGGAGCTGCGGCCTACGGACGGGATGGGGCTGCTCAAGAATAAGGCGTTAACCGTCGGACATATCCGAGAGATTCACAACCTGAATGAAGCGCTCACGCAAATTCTGGAAGGGAATACGGTCATTTTTCTTCAAGGGTGCGAGTCCGCGATCGCAGCGACTTCATCGGGCGGCGAGAAGCGGAGCGTGGAAGAACCGAAGACCCAGACGGTCGTCAAAGGACCCAAGGAGAGCTTCACGGAAAGCATGGATACGAATCTGTCCTTAATTCGTCGCCGCCTCCGATCCCCTAATCTCCGAATCGAGTTCAGGCAGATCGGAAATCAGACGAAAACCAAGGTCGCGGTTCTCCATATGAATGGGATCACGGATTCGAAGGTCGTGGATGAAGTAATGTCGAGGTTGGACCGCATCAATACCGACAGCATACTGGATAGCGAGTATATCGAAGAATTTATACAAGACGCTTCGTTTACCCCGTTCTCGCTGATGCTCAGCACGGAACGACCGGATGCGGTATCCGCAGGCCTGCTTGAAGGTCAATTTGCAATCATTGTTGACGGTGCGCCGTTCGCGCTCCTCGCGCCGGTCACGTTTAACAACTTCTTCTTCTCAAGCGAGGATTATTATCAGCGATTTGATATCGCGACCTTTCTGCGATTCATCCGCCTTGGTGCTTTTTTCGCCTCGCTGCTCATTCCGTCTTTGTTTATTGCGCTGACTACCTTCCATCAGGAGATGATTCCTTCGCCGCTGCTCATCAGCTTGGCCGCGCAGCGGGAAGGCGTCCCTTTCCCGGCGTTCGTCGAAGTGTTGATCATGGAACTTACCTTCGAAATATTACGGGAAGCTGGCGTCCGAATGCCCCGCGCCGTCGGCCCGGCGATATCGATTGCCGGCGCGCTCGTGATTGGACAGGCCGCGGTGCAAGCAGGCATCGTATCCGCGGCATTGGTCATCGTCGTGTCCTTTACCGCCTTGGCGAATTTCGTGATTCCCTCCGTCGATTTGTCGAACTCGATGCGTATCGTCCGCTTCATAATGATGATGCTTGCGGCTACGCTTGGATTATTCGGCATCTTATGCGGAATGATGGCGCTTCTTTTTCACTTGGCGAGCCTGCGTTCGTTCGGCGTTGCCTTTCTTCAACCGTTATCTCCGTTCAAGACGGATAGTTGGAGAGATTTATTTATTCGCATGCCGGTATGGAGAATGAAGGAACGGCCGATCGGAGAGTCTGGCAATCAGAACCGGCAAGGGGCGAATCCGTCTACTTCGGAACCGCGACAACGTGAATAGGAGGCCCTTATCATGAATGACTGGCGCCGTCTGCCTCGTCGACTTGCATGCATCATATTGACGGCCATTTGTTGCCTGTTGGTCACAGGCTGCTGGGACAGCGTGGAGCTGGATCGACTCGCGTTCACCGCGTCGACAGGCATCGACTATAAGGACGGCAAGTGGGTCATTTCCTACCAAGTCGTCGTGCCGTCCGCCATCTCCCCGGCTGCGGTGGGAGGACAAGGCCGGATTCCGTTCGCCGTCTATACAACGTCGGGAAGAACCATTCGCGACGCGTTATGGCGCACGCGCTACGAAAGCTCGAGGGGCCTCTATCTCGGGCATACCCGGACCCTTATTATCGGCGAGTCGGCGCTCAAGCATGGGGTTTCTCAGCTTATGGATTTGTATCTTCGCAATTTGGATACCCGCGAAACGGTAAGCGTGCTTGCAACGAGCGGGGAAGCGCGTCAAATCCTAGGTCAGCTGATGCAGTTCGAAGTTTTGCCGGGCGAAGGGTTGGAGGACATGATCGCCGGTGAAGCGAACGAGGAATCCGTGCTCCCGTATGTGACGATCCATACGCTGGGAATGTCTTTGCTGGGAACGTCGCGAAGCGGGGTAGTGCCGGAGGTGATCATCTCCGGGTCGTCTCCGCTCACGAAGCTGGAGGAGATGAATCAATCCATTCTACCCTCCCAGCTCAAACTTGGACGATTAGAAGTGCTCCACCATGACAAACACGCCGGTTGGCTGTCCCAAAAGGAAGCGTTCGGGCTTGGATTTATGCGCAACGAGATCAAGGCTACCACGATTGCGTTCTCCTGTACGTCTGGCGGGCGAAAGCCTAACTCGACCTTTCGTCTCCTACGCAACAAGACGAAGTTATCGGTGAGCAAAGCAGACGGCCGCTTTAACGTGAAAGTCCTTGTCAAAGTCGAAGGGGATTTGCGGGAGACGGATTGTCCGCTTGACTTTAACGAACCGAACGCGGAGCGCGAAATGGAGAAACAATTGGAGAAAGACATTTCGGAACAAATCTTGAATTCCTGGACGGCCATCAAAAAGCTGAAAACCGACGTGGTCGGAGTCTCCGATCTTATTCACCGGAAATATCCGAAGGAATGGCGTGCGATGAAGTCCGATTGGGAACGCGAATTCGTGCGCATCGACATTCATCCCAAGGTCGAGGTGAAGATTAACCATACGGGGTTGACGTTAAAATCGTACAAAAAACAAGCCGAAGAGGAATGACCAAACACCCGCGTGCTCCCGTCTGTGACTTGTTTCACGGCGGTGTTGGCATGCGGGGATGTATACTGGTGTCATCATGCAATCCTACTTCGGAGGTGGATAACGATGAACCTTGCAGCCTATCATGCCGAATCGAATCGAGCCATGCCGAACGCCAGCTTCCATCGATCGTCGGCAGGCGTCAAGCAAGCGCATGCCGACCGCTTGAAGCGCCGCGTGGACGAGGTCTACGAGATGAGCGTCCGCCTAACATCGGCGAACTGCCGCTATCAAGTACTGGAGACGTTGAAACAATTGAGAGAGGAAGCTGTCGAGTTAGCCTCGGAACTATCTCGCCATGCGGCAGCTGAGAACCAAGTCTGGCTGATGCATCTTGCCCATGGTCCATCGCTTCGTCAGGATGCCGCGGGTTTGCGGGCCATTCGCGATCTGGAGCGGGAGCACGTGCTTGCACTTGATTTCATCGGAACCTTCCTCGAACAAAGCGATCTCGAGCTGTATTTGCTGGATAGCGGCAAAGCGGGACATGACTATGCGAAGAACGAACGGTTGAAGCACTTGTCGGACAACCTGACCCAAGCCTGCCTGATCCTGAAGGCGCGTTTCTCGGAAGAGGAAGCGCTCGTATAGCGATCATGACCTATATAACGCCATAACGCGCCCCTTCCCGGAACAAGTCCAGGAAGGGGCGCGTGCAGCTTCGCGATTTTATTAACGGGTTACTAAGTGTTCCAGAATGGCCCGAAGTTCTCCATCGTGGAAAGCCTCGTCGTCGTGCTTGGCGCCCTTGATCTCCATCTTGGTAATATCCAATTTGTAGGGTTCTTCGCCCGGACGCGAACGAAAAATGAGTTCCCGTTCGTTCGCTAGGTCGACTTTATAACCCAGCTCCTCGAAAGATGCTATGAAGTCCGAAATTTCAGGCTGCTTATCCTCGGGAATCATCGCTAACGTGCGATATTCTTTCGTTTGTCCATCCTTGATCAACTTAAAGTGGAACAAGCATTCCTTCATGGAGACGCTCCTTTTTCTATTTATTATACCCCACCTAGGAATCTTTTATGTACCCATACGGCAGCCGGTTTTTTCATATGTCTGCCTGTCGTTTGGGGCGCATGCCTCTATTAATCAGTCTCCTTAACCGCAATTTCAATGACAAAATTGTAAGGTTCGTCGTAAGGCAAATCGATCGCTTCGCCCAGCCTGGCAGGATAAGATTGGAGCAAACGAAAATAGATAGGTGGAGAAGGAGACTCGAGATGAGGCTGTGCGAGCAATTGCTATTATTGTCAACCATCGGCTTATTTGTTTTAACCGTCCTGTTCAAAAAAGGACTGCGCAGTATTCCCGTATTCGCTGCTAGCGGGATCACCACGCTTATACTGGTCATTCATTGGACGGTGGAAGGATACAGAGTCCAGCTATTGTTCCTGTATGGCCTCACGATCCTCTTTTTAGTCTTTTCAGGGTACAGCTATTTGAATACAACCGGCCTAACCAAAATCCCGCGATTCCTGTTGGGTTCAGCCTATTCCGTAATGGCGGTCATGCTGGTCGCAACTGCGGGTTTGCTGTATGTTTTTCCTGTATTTAAACTGCCTGATCCTACTGGTGAATTTAAGGTAGGCACGCAAACGTTTCATTTCGTGGATCCCCATCGGGAAGAGATGTTCGACGAACCCCGTGACGGCAAGCGAGAATTGATGGTTCAGGTCTGGTATCCGGCTCAAGCTGGCACCGGCAACTACGCGCCCTTTGTTCCCGATCCCCGGATATTACGCTATATGGCCGCGGACTATGGCCTTCCCGGGTTTACGTTTCAACACCTCAAGTACATATCCGGTCATGCTTATGAGGGAGCCGAAGTCGCTTCGGCCCAGACTTCATACCCGCTCATCCTTGCGAATCCGGGCAACGGCTCATCCCGGTTCCTCCACACCTCGCAAGCTGAACATCTCGCGAGTCACGGCTATATCGTGGCCGTGATCGACCACACCTTTAATACATTTGCAACCGCGTTTCCGGATGGACGAATCACGACTGGCACGACCAATGACTTATTCTCGCCTGACGATGATTACCGGACGAGCAGCGGCAATCGCGATAAGTTGGGTGAAGTGCTAACCGAAGATGTGACGTTTGTGCTGGACCAATTCGAGCGCCTTCAATCAGGGCAGATTCCAAGCGATCTTCAAGGGAGGGTGGATCTCGGACATGTCGGGGTGTTCGGTCATTCCATCGGCGGAGCGACGGCCTATGACGCCGCTTACGATCCGCGAATCGCGGTCGGCATCGACCTTGATGGAGGGCTGTATCGACTACGCGACAGAGAATCTCTGCGAAAGCCGTTCTTGTTCATCCACTCGGCAAGCTATTTCGAACAATTAGAAAGGGTGATGGCTAACCGCGTCTATACGGACGCAGAGCTCAGCCGCATGGGTTCGACAAGAGCGTGGGAGGAGCAAGTTGCGGAGGATAAAAAATTGGAGCTTGCGCGGATGCGCGAAACGGTCGACGAAGGGGGACAAGTCCTTTATATCGCCAATACGGAGCACATGAATTTTGCCGACGTACAGTTCGTCTCTCCGATGTTCAAGAGGCTGGGCATTACAGGAAAGCTTGCGCCCGAAAGAGCGAGCTCGATTGTTAATGCTTATATGCTGGATTTCTTCGACAAGCATCTGAAAAATCGAAATGGAATGTTAATGAAAGGACCGGATCGCCGCTTTCCGGAGGTGAAGTTCGTAACCTCGCCATGAGGCGCCTTAAGTCCGGTGAACTGTAATTCCATGACAGATTCAGTGACGCCCTGTAACTGTTCGGACGACAATCCAGAGGCTACAATCAAGGGAAAGAGGATCATCATGGGAGGAACATTTGGATGCGGACAACATTTGACGTCATTATCGTCGGCGCGCGGGTAGCAGGCTCGACGCTGGCTTATGAGCTCGGGAAGGCCGGGTTCGACGTGCTGCTGCTGGAGAAGGGCACGCTGCCGAGCGATACGCTTTCGACGCACAATTTCTTCAGTAATTCCGTCGCGATGCTGCGGGAGATGGGCGTTATGGACCGTCTGCTCGCGACGAATACCCCACTATATAAGCGGGCTTATATCGAGTTCGACGATGCCGTGATCGACGGCCAATACCCGGAGGTTCATGGAGAAAACGCGTGCTTCTGCATCAAGCGGACGTATCTGGACCATGCGTTGTTCGAGGCGGCCACCGCGCAGGCGGGCGTGACGGCCATTCAAGGTTTTCGGGTGACCGATCTGATGCGCGAGGATGGCCGTGTCACCGGCGTGACGGGCGTGCGCCGTGATGGCGGCACCGAGTCCTATACGGCACGGCTTGTCGTCGGAGCGGACGGGCGCCATTCGGTCGTCCGTTCGCTCGCCGGCGCGAAGCGGCTGCAGGCGGTGCCGACCGACTACGCTTCCTACGTGGGGTATTTCTCCGGTTATGCGCAGGAGGGCGAGCCGTGCGTGGAATTCTATAAGAAGGGCGACCGTATCGCCATTGTCTTCCCGACGAGCGATGGCCAGCACGTCGTCGGCGCGATGTTCCCGCTGACGGATCACGCGTGGGTCGATCGTTTCAAGGCGGATGCGGAGAAGGGGTTCCGCGAGCTCGTCGCGAGCGGGCTGGCCGGGACGCCGCTTGCCGAACGTCTTCCGGTCGCTGCGCTCGCCGGCCCGGTCCGCGGACTGCTCGGCTATGACAATGACTGGTTCGAGGGCATGGGATCGGGCTGGGCGCTTGTCGGTGATGCGCTCTCGTTCAAGGACCCGGCGGTCGGGCAGGGAATGCACGACGCGATGTATGGCGCGCGTGTCCTGACGCGCATTTTGGCCGCGAGCACCGACTGGCCTGCGAGCTGGGGCGATATGGCAGCCGCTTACAGTCAGGAGCTGGAGGCGAAGATGATGGCGCGCTTCGGCATGGCGTGCGAGATCACGAAGAACGTCCCGGTAACGCCGGAGCAGCAGATGGTCAACCGGCTGATCGGCTCGCACCCGGAAGCGACGCAGGCGTTCCTCGGCATCTACAACTACGCGAACGAGCCGGAAGCGCTCGGCATGACGATCGGCCGTCTGCTTCAGCCAATGGAATAGTCGCTGATCCGTACAGCGGACGCGTTTAACTTCGAGAAACAGTGTGTGGTGGCAAATACTTATAGGCTTAAAAGTCGCGAAGCTGCGGCTTTTTTTTACGTTCAAAAGCGAATGACAAGAACATCGATCGTGTGCCGATGGATTCCGTTATTCGGGGAGATGACCTAATTTATGCATCAACTTCGTTCGGTGGTTGTATTCTTACGGACCAACTAACGCAGCGACCTTAGCGGAATCAACTGCAATGGATCGTAGGACTATGATCGACTCTCAACCTGGAAGAATGCAGAACTACGGGTCTGCAACAGTACGCCCCTGGTTTGCGTCTATTATGGATGATGAAAAGGGGGATTGATCATGAGCCGGGCTCTTGGTTTATTGTTCTTGACTATTTTTATTTTGACGGCATGTGACAATGGCGCCGATACGAGTTCCCGTGAAGTGAATGACTCGTATAAGTCCGAACATACTTCTAAGCAAATGGAACCTTATAATTTCCAAAGGGAGCAAGTCGTCAGAGTGACTATTTACCTTGGCGGCTCGGATGAAGTTGTTGCTGACATCAAGGAGTCTGACAAATTGGATGAATTATCGATCATTCTTGAGGGTGCCCCTGCTTTTTCGGGAGAAGCCCCCTCTGATTGGAACCACTCAATTGTGATTAAGTCCATGTATGGGAGTGAAAGAAGGCTTGAGGTAACAGGCAATGGGTACGTCTTTATCGACCAGACGTTACAGGAGGCCTATTCACTGGATAAAGAGAGATTCAACGACTTTCTTGGTGGATTTGAAACCACAATTGGAGACCCCGATTAGCGGATTCAGCTAACTGGAGACGAGTTCAAGCATGACACAATGGCGGCCGGCCTTGGATCGGCCGCCATTCGTCGTTGAACTAATGGGTAGGTTAGTTTAATAACAAATGGTAGATGTGGCAGTATTAGGTTGGTTGTAGAGGAGTTGATGATGATCTTTCAAACCTTAGCAGGGCAGCTATCAGTTGTAATCACCTTTGGATTTGGGGCGTTGTTAATCGTACTTTTCCCTATAATAAAGAAGGAAAATCGATTCTTTGCATGGCTTAGCTTAATTGCGGGGGTTATAGTTTGGTTGCTCCTATTGTGGTTCACATTTGGTAATGAGTCCGTAAGGTATCAAATTCTGCATCATGGATTGAAGTAAACAATCCTGTAGAGCTTAAGAAATGAGCTTTGTAAAAAAGGGAGCGCCTCGGTATGATGGGTTTGTCGACAACACATCAGAGGAGGCGCTCTTACGATGAAGTTTAAGCAAATAGATGCACAAAATCAACGGGTCGAACAAATTACCACCTCGCATCTCGTCGTAGGGATCGACATGGCGAAAGAAACGCATGTTGCACAGGCTACGAATTTCCGCGGAGTTGTGGTTTCGAAACGCCATCTCTCATTTACCAATAGTATTGAAGGGTTTGAAAAACTGAGCCGCTGGATGAGTGAATTACAGCAGAAACATCGATTGAAAAGGCTCATTATTGGCATGGAACCAACCGGGCATTACTGGTTTAACTTGGCCAACTGGTTATCAGATAAAGACGTACACGTGGTCATGGTTAATCCAGCTACGACGAAAAGGAATAAAGAAAATCGAGACAATAGCCCGTCAAAGAATGACCCAAAAGATGCACTTACCATCGCAGATTCCGTTAGCCGAGGCTTCTACTACGAGTACACACGTCAGTCACTTGTGTTCCAGCGTTTGCGGACAATGATGAGTGACCGAGAATTTTGGGTGGCGAATAGTGTACGGCTCCAAAACCGTATCGTACGCTGGCTGGACATCCGTTTTCCGGAGTATCCGTCTGTATTCAAAGACTGGACCTGTAAGCGTTCATTGGCGACTCTCAAGACCTTCCCTTGCCCACAGGATCTTGAAGAGTATACCGTATCGGATGTCATTAGCGCTTGGCGAGTCCATATGCAGCGTGCCGGAGGCACTACGGGGATCGAGAAGGCCGCTCAGCTGATCGCACATGCTAAACGAAGTGTTGGAGAACAAGCTGCTGTTGAAGAAGCGAAAGCAGATTTAAAGCGGCTCATTGAAGAGTTTGAGCGCGTAACCACGATGCTTGAACAGATCGAAAAAGACATCGAGGCACTGCTTTCAGAGATTCCGACGGCACAGCAACTTCGTACCGTAAAAGGACTCGGGAAGATTTTTACCGCAGCCATATTAGCTGGTACAGGGGATCTTAGACAATACGCGCACGGACGTCAGGTGTTACGGAAGGCTGGCCTTAACTTAACCCAAAGCACGTCCGGAAAGCGAAAAGGACAGATTGTTCTTTCTAAACGAGGAGACTCCGCCTTGCGAAAATATCTCTACCTCGCAACGGTTCAACTCGTGTGGAATAACCCTGTTTTCCGCCATCTGCATGAACAAAATGTACAAGAAAAGAAGATGAAAAAGCAGCAGTCTATCTTTAAGTTAATAGGGAAACTAGCAAGGATCCTAGTTGGTATTGTTCAACGAGGAGAACAGTTCACGCCAGAGAAAACTGTTTTGAATTGGACTGAAGCAGCTTAGTTTACGAAGGTACATCACGTATATTGACTCGTTCGCGGGATTTCACAAAGAAAGCACGGAGGACCGAATTCGTCTCCCATAAGGGCTAAGACCCATCCGCTAAACGCGATCGGTCTCCACACCTTGGACAAGTATAACGAAGGATTGTAAGGGCAATGACCCGTTGAGTCATAAGAGGGTGAACGCCAAGGGATTAGTGGAGTATGCGTGCAGTAGAAACCAATTGGGGAATACTTCCTGATAGTCCTCTATTTTCCGCATGCCCAGCCCGCCACCTCAACCGTGTTCATCTGTTCTCTATCCTAAGATTGATCTGATCTAAGGTGATGAAATCCTGCGAATGAGTGAGTATATGTGAGATAAACCCTTAAAACCGAGGGACGGGAGACGATAGCTTAACAAGACATTAGTGGACAGAGCGGAGGATATTATGGAACATGAATGGTATTGTCCTGCTGTCATGAAAGTAATTGATGAGGGACTCTGCTGGGAGTACTTTTATTCCGAGCGAGGAGGACCTATCGATACTGCGACCGAACTACGAGAGTGGATTAAACGTACGAACAAATTCAGTAATATTAATCATTTTCAAGAAGTATGTGAAAAATGTGTCCACAAACAAGGGTGATTTCACCTTCGAAGGCGGAAATAGCCGTTAAACTAAAGGAGAACGATAGAAAAAAATCATTTACAGCAAAGCTTTTTAATAAGGGGGATATGCATGAAGTGTTCTGAGTGTGGATATGAGCATAGTCCAAATGCCGAGAATTGGATTTTTCTTGAAGATGCTACCTATCAAATAAAATCCAATATATTTGATGCTCAGATGCTCAAGGAAATGGCGGAGCATGCATTATCATTAAACCCAGATCAGAGTGCTATCTACATTGACACATGTCTAATAGATACTCAACCCTGTATGTCATGTCAAATGCAAAATGTAAGAATTTCCAAGAAGGAGATTGAACAGAAGTATTATGATGAAGGGTTGGACATCCATTATTTCTTTTAAAGAAAGTGAGATTTAAGCTGTTTTCATCAAAAGTTTAGTGAGCAGTAATTAAGCTAACGAGGAACGATAGTTCAACCAGAACAGGGAGCAGGCCGCCGCGGGACTGCTCCCTGTTCCATTGAAGTAACGTGCAGGATACTTCCATTGTTAACTGGGCATAACAATACCAAATTTTGCACATATATTTTCAGTGGTTAAAGAGGAGCGCCTTTTGAAACACAATCTTAATTCTAATTTTACTCATTGCTATCGGCTTAACGGTCAAATAAAGATGAAAATGAGATTTAGTGACACTTGGTCAGACCCTAATTCAGTAATCGAGGAGTGGCGTATAGCGGAATGAAAAAGCGTTTGTTCTTCTTTATCATGATTATGTTGATGGCAAGCGGATGTTACGGACCAAAGGATGGAGAGGGTATGCTGGAAGTGGCGAGTAATAATCCATTATCACCGGCAATCGTGTTTAACGGCGAAATCTCGCCCGCACAGGACCCAAACACGTTTCCGGTTCCGGATGGCGTCACATCCGTCGTGGTGGAAGATAAGAAGAGCGGATCGATCGTCAACCATATCGAAGAAGGCGAGAAAGTTCGTGACTTACTGGACGGACTTAGGGAAGCAGCAGAGACGTCTGTTTCATTGGAATCCGACTTCACAGGCTCAAAGTATATCATTCATTTAACGGGAAGAATGGCCGCATCGAAGGGCTTCAGCTACGAGGTCGACGACATGCGTGCCACGGATTCGATTGATGCCAGCGTGAAGGTCTACGCGGAGGATGCGTCGGGGCATTACCGCGCCTGGTCGATGCCCAGTCGATGGATAGAGCGGCTGCTTAGCGGCCCCTCAGTGGCGGATGAAGACGATTCGAGTAAACCATATTTATACGTCAGTTCGTTCGATAACAGCGGCAGTGTTTTGGTGATGTCGAATAAAGATATCCAACGATCATCTGTCTCAGCCGCGATCGACTCGACATTATTTTCAAGCGGTTATCCTGTGGGAATATCCCCCGCGTATCACATCTATTGGAGCGACCCTAGGAGGTTTGTCGTCCGTATAACGGATTGGAAGTCAGGTATGAACGTACGGTTCCGGTTGGACGACGTGATGACGGAGACAGGCGAAAAGTTCTCAGACGAGGAGGTGCCTAATCGTAACACCGCGGTCGTGTTCGGTCCATTCTCGGCGCACCGATTGCGGTGGATCGGCGCTGAGGGGAACGTGGGGAGCGAGCTTAGCCTGGACCGTCCGGCGCTGCTTCTCCAGCCCATCCGCGTGGATGCGGCGGAAACATACGCCATTATGGCGTATCATGCAGATGGGAGCACGACGCTGATTCGGTTAGACACGATGGAACGGAGAACGATCAGGATCACCGAATGGCCAGATCATGAGGAGCCCTTCGGGAATAACTATGGCACGAATGTATTGTTTGGTGACGTTTTGATGGGAAAATCGACTTATGCCGTTTACGGAAATCGAACAGTATATCGGATCGATCTGGAGGAGGGGACAGCGACGAAACTGTACGTCTCCGCTCGTCCAATCTACGGAGTCGCGATTTCGCCAGAAGGCAAGCGTGTTGCGATCCTGAGCTCGTCCGATAAATACCTTGGCTCATTCGCTGACTTAACATTGCTTAAGACTGACGGCAGTGTCGCTTCCAGATGGGAAAAGGCGGCTTACGCAGGGCACAGCGACGGCTTTCTATTCGTCTATCCGATGGCCTGGACCGACGACCATACGGTCGCGCTGCCGTGGATCGGAAACGGAAATGAAAGCTTTGTAAGGGGCAGAGTCTTATTAGATATACGGGACGGATCCTCGATAAAGGTTGCTGACGCTGAATTGCCCGCCGATGCTGCGGCACTACTCCGGCAGGCCGCGGGCAAGGCGATTGAGGTCACCCGAATTCTGCCTCAGCCGGAGGGAAGGGGCAAGTTGATCGCCGTTGAGACGACCGATACTGGGGCGTGGTTGATCGATAGGATGAAGAAAAAGGTAACCTTCCTGGGACAGAGCCATCTACTGAAGTGGATCGATCACGACGTAATTGCCGTTTTCGAAGAGGGAAGGGAACGAATATACGATATAGGTATGGATACAGGGCAGAACGAAATAAATTAGAAAACATACAATTCAACTGAATGTAAGAACGATAGTTCAATCATGTCACAGCGGCGGCCGGCCATTACAATCGGCCGCCGTTCGTCGTTGAGCTATTGGGTCGTTTACTGCAACAATCATAAGACTGTTATCGCACTTGTAAAATAATGCCACTTGGGGGGAGAGGTATGAAAAAGATTTTGTTTATTACATTATTCAGTTTTGTTTTGCTGACTGGATGCGGAAAGGGAACGACCCAAGAACTTACAGGAAACCAACCGCCTAAAGCTGAAATACAAATTGGCGATAAAGTATACGAAACAAAACTTGGCACATATTGCTGGTCATCAAAAAATCAAAGTACATGTGCAGATTCAATTGGTCCTGTTGAACTCTTAAAGAACGAAAAACCAATAATAGTCCCTCCTGGAGCAGTTATAAAGTTTGTAATGAATTATAAGCCCCTACCGAATAAATCCTTTGTCGAGCAAATGACCGAAGACCAAAAAACAACGGAAGTAGCTGTAAATGATGATACTTTTCAAGTACCTATCCAAAAAGGAATCTATTACTATTCATACGGCGTGTGGTGGATGGATGAGATAAAGCCCAATGTATCTCATGGAGATGCTTTTTATAATTTTGTTTTGGAAGTTGCCGAAAAGGATTAAACTATCTGGGAATTATAGCTCAATAAACAACCTAGATGAAGCTGCCGCTGTGATCGGTAGCTTCATTAAGTTAACAAGCAGTTTAGCGTGGCCGCTAACCATCTAAGTGGCTGTTTACTCACAATTGTTGGAAGGAAAGTTTTATTCTTTCGCGAATTCATTAGACATGCCAGAGTTGCGAATTTCGCAAAAAAATTGCGGTAGATCAGTGGAAAGAGCATTTTAGTTTCCTATATCTTCTTATGAAAGGTGACCAAAGATGAACCAAAAACCGTCAAAAGAAGAATACGCCGGGGACGCCGGCGAGTATATCCGGTTGGTGCCGGAAGGTAACCTTATCGACATTCTGCTCGCCCAGGAAAAACAAATGACCGAGCTGCTGGCATCGTTAACCGAAAGCCAGAGCGCCTATCGGTATTCGGAAGGTAAATGGACGCTGAAAGAAGTCGTGGGCCACATCGCAGACAGTGAACGCGTTATGACCTATCGCCTGCTCCGATTTGCAAGAGGGGATCAGACGCCTCTGTCCGTTTTCGACCAGGAATTGTTTATTCCACCTTTCGAAAGCTGGACAACCGCGCAAATGGCCGAAGACTACCGAGCCGTACGGCAATCGACGATCACACTCCTGCGCGGGTTGCCGACGGAGGCGTGGTCCCGCAAGGGTACAGCAAACAACGTAAGCATCACGGTACGCGCCCTCGCTTACGGCATTGCAGGACACGAGCTTCATCACGTGGGGGTCATCCGAGATCGTTACTTGAGTTAGATAGTATACAAACACAGCGGCGGCCGGCCTTCGATCGGCCGCTTTTTTTAGTTTTGACACCCTGGCACACATGTGACCCGAACGCCAACGATCATTTTGCCAAAAAGTGAATATAGTGTGTTAACCAGTTAAAGGGGGTTTTGCCATGGGTGCAAGGGTTAAGTATACATCGTCTGACGTTGATTTGTTGGCGCGGCTGATGAGGGGCGAGGCACAGGCGGAAGGCGAAAAGGGGATGTTAACGGTTGGCGCTGTCGTGATCAATCGGGCCGTAGTCAGGTGTTCGGACTTCAAGAACGTCAACAATATTAATGATGTTATTTATCATTATATGGATGGCGATGCCATGTTCGACGCCATATTAGAACCCGATTTTTATCTGAAGTCTCGGGAACGAGAGCGGCGGTTAGCTGAACAGACCATAAAAGGCTGGCGAGAATGGCCTTCAAAATACTCGCTGTGGTATTTCAATCCGTGGGGGCCAACAACGCAAGCTTGCCCCGCAATGTGGTACGGTCAACCGCTCGCGGGTACTTGGAAAAATCATTGTTTTTACCAACCAACAAGCGCGGAATGCGCGGAAATTTACCGATAAAAAACTTTATAAGGGCGAATGCCATAAGGCACTCAATACCTATCTCAGAACGTTAGTTCAGAGCCGTACAGGAGCAGTTTGCCGCCGCGCAGCTGCTCCTTCTGACGTTGCGCGAACAGGGCAGGATATCGAAAAAAAGCACCATTGCATATTGAGTTGAAGTGGTTGACGAATCTGTTTATTTCGATATTATTAGAAATATAGATGTACCATATTTATGCAGTGAAAATACAAGCAGAAAGAAGGCGTGGTAATGATAAGCCATAAACCTCTGTTAGTCATCGTCGGTTCTGGACCGGGAGTAAGCGCCGGAATTGCCAAGAAATTCGGAAGCAATAATTTCCGAGTGATTCTTATTGCAAGAACCGAATCCTCACTACAACGCAACTTGGAATCTCTTCGACAGTTACAAATTGAATCGTACGGAATTACTGCAGATGCATCCGATCCTGATTCATTAAAAACCGCCTTTACTCAGATAAGAGGTTCATTTGGAGCCACCGATGTTTTGGTATATAATGCGGCAAATATTGTGCCAGGTGATCCCCTCTCGTTAACTGAACAGCAGCTCATTGAAGATTTTAAGGTAAATACCGTTGGTGCATTGACCAGCGCTCAACAAGTCATTCCGGATATGGTCGAACGTAAACAGGGGACGCTTTTTTTCACAGGGGGGGGTATTGCGCTGATTCCGAATCCACTCTATACCTCTTTATCCATCGGCAAAGCAGCGATTCGCTCGCTTGCACTTTCATTAGCGGAGACATTGTCCCCTTATGGAATTTATGTAGGCCAGGTTCTAATCGCTGATCACGTCAAAAAAGGGACATATTACGATCCAGATCGAATAGCCGATGTGTACTGGGAATTATTTAACAAAAAGACCCAGCGGGAGTATTTGTTTACGGAAACTAACGAGGAACGCTAGCTCGATCATGTCGCAACGGCAGCCTGGCCTATCGATCGGCCGATATTCGTCATTGAATACAGACGAACAACCGGATTAGGGGTTAAGGAGGCACTCGCTGCGAAGTCGACTCTTTATCGCTAGGGCGGGTTTTGGGGGGATCTGTGGGGAGGTCAGCAAACGAGCAGAGCTGCTTAAATATTCGAGCTATATGTGAGAGAGGGGAACCCGCCTTAACAGCAGGTTCCCTGTTTATTGTTCAGATGATAGGTGTCAAAGAGAAGTTGGCGCAACGACCACTTGAATCTCAAATTCGTTAAAAATTTTAACAAATGGCGCCTTCGGTTCGGCATCGGTGATAAGCATGTCGATCGCATCGAATGGACAAACGCGGTGGAAGAGATTTTTCTCGAATTTGGACGAATCTGCTAGCAGAATGACTTGATTCGCACGTTTGATCATCTCCCGCTTCAAGTAGGCTTCCTCCACAGTAGGGGCGAATAAGCCTTCGGCAGTAATGCCGCATGTGCCCAGGAACAGCTTATCCACCCTGATTTCACTGAGCATCTCAATCGTACGAGGGCCAGAGGCGTAGCGGTGCCAGGTGTTGACGACCCCGCCGAGCAGATGGGTCGTTGTCTGCGGCTTGTCACAGAGTACGGCTGCGATGTCGATGGAATTCGTGACGACGACATTATCCGTCGTGGACATGAACTCCGCTATATATTGCGTGGTCGTTCCGGTATCCAGCATCAAATAATCGCCGTCTTGGATGAGTGACGCTGCTGCGACTGCAATGGAACGCTTGCTTCCGGAATCCGTCAGCCGTTCCTTATAGCTGCTGATGTGCTTCGTCATGGAAGGCAGGATCGCGCCGCCACGCACGCGGACGATGAGGCCGTCCGTTTCCATTTTGACCATGTCGCGCCTGGCTGTATCATAAGAAACCTCGTATAATGCGCAAATCTCTTCCATGCTTATTTTTTGATTTATTTTCAAATAGTCCACGATCGACTTGATCCGTTCCTCTTGATTCATGCTCTTGCCCACCTTATCCGCATCGTATTCCTCATTATATGCATTCGACAGATTTGAATTCAAGTGTAATCCGAAAAATACGCGGTTTATACTTATGATTTTACATGAATATATGCATTTAACTAAGCCATTCACTTGAATTAATAAGTGTAATAATTATATTTGTATTGAAAAGTTGCAAACCACCACTTATACTGGGGATGCAAACGCGCGAGATAAATAGGAGAAGGAGAGAACGTTATGAACAAGGTTAAAGTGGGGATCGTCGGTTTCGGATTATCGGGACAGGTTTTTCACGCGCCAATTATTCAAGCTGTAGATGGAATGGAGATCGTGAAGGTAGTCTCCGGTAATCCGCAAAAGGTCAAACAGCAGCTGCCTCACACGGAGGTGGTCGGTACGATCGACGAACTGCTGCTGGATGAGGCCATTGATCTTGTCGTGATCACGTCGCCGAATCAAACGCACTATCCATATGCGAAGCAGGCGCTGCAGGCAGGCAAACATGTTGTGGTCGAGAAGCCCTTCGTTATCCATTCGGAGGAGGCGCGCGATCTGATCGAGACGGCAAGCCGGCACAAAAAGCTGCTCAGTGTCTATCAAAATCGGCGGTGGGACAATGACTTTCTGACGTTGAAGCAAACGATAGAATCCGGTGTTATGGGGGAGATTGCTCACTATGAGGCGCATTTTGACCGCTACCGTCCGCAAATAATGGACAGATGGAGGGAGCAGGAAGGTCCGGGCTCCGGCATGCTGTATGATTTGGGCGCGCACTTGATTGACCAAGCGCTGCATCTGTTCGGCAAGCCGATCCGTGTATATGCCGATGTGTTCCCGCAGCGGGCAGGCTCCAAGGTCGACGATTATGTTCATCTCGTGCTCCATTACGACAAGATGCGGGTTATTCTACATAGCGGCTCGCTCGTTACCCAGCACGGTCCGAGGTTTCAAGTGCATGGCAGCCAAGGCAGCTTTATCAAATACGGACTGGATTCGCAGGAGGATATGCTTCGTCAAGGCGGCTTGCCGGGTCAGCCAGGCTGGGGTGCGGACAGAGAGGAATGGTATGGTGAGCTGACGCTAGCTTCCGATGGGACGATGCAAACGGAGAAGGTGAAGACGCTGCAGGGCGGCTATGAGCGGTTCTATCAGGGCATGCTTGCTGCCATCACGGATCATGCGCCTGTACCGGTTCAGGCTGAGGATGCCCTGAATACGATCAAAGTCATTGAGCTGGCCATGCAAAGTAATGCGGAGAAAAGAACGGTTCCCTTCGCGTAATGGTCGCTGCTAGAGAATGACATAAGCAAGGGCGAGCAGCGCCTTTTTCACCATGCTTTGCCTGGCACCTCGAAGGACAATGAGGAGTGGGTCCAGCGTAAGAACCGCGTTGTACGTCATTTTCTACACAGTTCAGTGTATATGGGAACGTATTACAAGCTGCACAATACCGATATTCTGCAAAAATCCGGTCTAGATCCGGCACAGTACGCCACCCACGGCGGCGCATTTCCGATTATTGTCCGCAACACCGGCGTCGTAGGCACGGTTACCGTCTCCGGCTTGCCGCAAAGGGAAGATCATGCGTTCGTGGTCAGCATGCTTCGGCGGTTTTTGAATATGGAGCTGTAATGGATACACACCGATAAAGCGGGAATGTCCGCAGCACGAGAGGCCGCTTAGTAAGGCGTCTCCTAGGTTCACACTCGACCGTCATCTCGGTTGTGGGCTCACGATAAGAACGGGAGTTGCATGGGCAGCTCCCGTTTCATTTCTTTCTACTAGTGCTCACCACGAAAAAACCTCCGCGGCCGTCTTGATAAGCTAGCGTATCCGCCGAACTGCAACGGGTAATTTGGGCTTCCGCCGTTACACACGGATGACGATTTTTCCGCGCGCCCGTCGGCTCTCGCTTTTTTCATGTGCCTTGGCCGTTTCCTCAAAGGGGAACACCGAGTCGATCGTTACGTTCAATCGTCCGTCGTCTACCAGGCGGGCCAACTTTTCCAAATAAGCGGCAGCGATCGGTGGATACTGCACCTCATGTACAGTAACGGACGCCTTCGCCGCCTTTTCGGGCGAGTAATGCCCCCATGCAATCGGTACGAGGCGTCCCCCTGGCTTCAGGACATCCAACAGCCAATCCCCCTTGTCGCCTCCGGCCGTATCAAGGACAAGGTCCGCGCTTTGTTCGAACTCCGGCAGAAGGGCGGCCGTGTAATCGACGAATGCGTTAACGCCGAGTTCCCGCAGATATGGCTCATTGCGCGCGGAAGCGGCTCCGATGACACGCGCCTCCTTCCATTGGGCCAGCTGGACGGCCAGGTGGCCGACGCCTCCTGCGGCGCCGTTGATTAACACCGTCTGGCCCGCCGCTAACTTCCCTTGTACGAACAGCGCATGCCAGGCCGTAAAACCGGATTGAGGTAAAGCCGCAGCCTCAATGAAATCAGCCGATTCGGGCTTGAACGCCAATTGCCCGGCCGGCACGGCGACATATTCCGCGCAACCCCCGCTATTGACGGTCATTCCATAGACGGCATCGCCAGGGCGAAAGCCCGTAACCCCCGTTCCTGTGCTGGCAACAACTCCCGATACGTCCCAGCCAGGGATATAAGGAAGTCCGAGCCGGTCGCCGGCCAAGCCTGAACGGATCTGCCAATCGCCCGGATTGACGCCGACAGCATGAACGCGGACGAGAACCTCCTCTTTACCCACTGCTGGAACGGGCACTTCCTCGCAGCGCAATACGTCCGGCCCTCCGAAAGCCGAATACCGGATCGCTTTCATCATCTTCGCAACTTCCATCGTCATAATCGCTTATCCCACTTTCAATGTGTTGTATAAACGGGCCCCGTTCCCTACAATTGTATTAAACCCGGACATAGGAAACGACGGACAATACAGCCCAAACATCGGTTACCCGACACATCGCCGATTTTGTCGGGGGAAGGGGCAGAGGAGCGTAGACGTTCAAGCGAGGAGCGGTGGTAGCATGGAAACCGAGCGAAATGAAACAGATCGACGTCGGAAGCGGTCGCAGCTGCTGCTGAAGCAAGCATTCGAGGAATTGATGCGGGAGAAAGGGTTCACCGCGATGACCATCCAGAATATAACCGACCGGGCGGATGTGCACAGGGGAACGTTTTACGCTCATTTCCCGGACAAATTCGCGCTGCTGGAGCATTCCATTCGCGACAAGTTCCATACTGTGCTAGGCAGGGAGATGCCGCCGGATACCGATTGGGACCCAGATCATTTGCGCGTGCTGGTCCGAACGGTGCTGGAGCACGTCCGGCTGCTATATGGTCGTTGCAGCCCGGTCGATACGTTCAATCCGCTGTTCGAGCGGTCGATTCGCGACGAGCTGGCTGCTCTACTAAAGCATTGGTTCGAGCAGCTTCGGGCGGATCAGGCAGATTGGGCCGTACACGTAGATACGATGGCGCTCATGACGAGCTGGGCGATCTTCGGTGCCGCGGTGCAATGGAGCAAATCTAATGAGAATATAAGCGTGGACGAAATGACCGACCGCGTATTGGCTGTGCTGGCAGAAGGCGCGGGCCGCATTGCATGAATTCGATAAACGGGATGCATGACCGTCAACCATCAAAAGTCGAATAAGGGTGACTGGTGAACGCATGTTGCCTTTAGCAAAACATGTAATCGATAAAAGATGGGGGAGTAGTTTGCCGAGGCAGCTGCTCCCTGTCTTCCTAAGGGCAGCATGACGTTTCGCAGCTGCAAAGCGCTCCAAGCCGATGCGAATGGCAATTTTGTGCAGATAAAGGATAAAAAAATGCTGTTCCATGACGCAGCCTCCATTCTTGTATCCGCTTACAGCCCCCGTTATGATAGAGGGATAACGAGGTGAGGGATAATGACGGACAAAAAGTGGATGGCTGTCAGCTTTCTGGTGCTGGTTGTCTTTACCTACTTCTTAGTCAGCTTCGTGAGCCAAACGATGACGATCAAGCATATCACCGGACGGCTGAAGGGAGATCCCCAATTGACGATGAGCGAACGCCATATCGTGTTGGTCGAGCAGGAGCAGGGGCACCCGTATTGGCAGCTGGTGGAGCGGGGGGCGACTGATGCGGCCGAAGCGAACCATATCGCAATCGAATGTATCGGTCCTGTCCGGAACAATATGGCGGAGCAGCTGAAGCTGCTGGAGAAGGCGATCGCCTCCAAAGTCGACGGCATTATCGTGCAAGGCTTGAACCATGAACAATTCACGCCTGTCATCAACAAAGCGGTAGAGGCGGGCATCCCGGTCATCACCGTGGATGCGGATGCGCCGAGCAGCAAACGGCTTTCATTTGTGGGCACGGACAATCTGGAGGCGGGCAAGCGTCAAGGGGAGCTTGTGGTGCGGTCAACCGGGGGTACCGGGAAGATCGGAGTCATCATTGGCAGCGATAAGGCGGAGAATCAACTGGAACGTCTTGAAGGCATCAAGCACGTCATCGGCGAGTATCCGGGACTGCATATCGAGGAGGTCCGGTCGTCCAACATTTCGCTCATCGAGGCGATCCAACAATCGGCCGAGATGCTGCAGCGCAACCCGGAGATTACGACGATGGTCGGCACAAGCGCCACGGATGCGCTGGGCATCTTGCAGGCGGCGAAGAGCTTGAAGCGCAGCGATATTAAGATTATCGGCTTCGACGATCTGCCGGAGACGATCGAGGCGATCCGCAGCGGGGACATCGTCGCCACCATCGTCCAGCAGCCCTACCGGATGGGCGAGCAGTCGGTGGAGCTGCTGCAGCGTTATTTCAATGGAGACGCCCTATCGAACGAATACTTTACCCGCGCCGATATCATGGATGCGGCCGCTGTGGCAGGAGGCATGAATCCGTGAGCATCCATAAAAAAATGTTCATCTTCATTCCCATGCTCGTCCTCCTGATGAGTTTCGTCTCGTACTTCCTGTTCAATAGCAGCCGGAACGTGCAGGAAAGCTACTCCCTTATGATGAACCGTGTTCTTCTCTACAAGCAGGTGTCCCGCGAAAGCAAAGAGGTCATGCGGTATTTGAACCGATATGTCATTCAGCTGGATGCGGAGAGCTATTCCGATTTGGACCGGCATACGAAACTGCTCCGCGAGCTGCGGGGAGACATCGGGCGGCTGGAACGAAATGAGACGAACGTGCTGCAGGTGGAAAATTATTTGAATATGTTGGATACCTTCCTGGACCAGACCTGGGAACTGCTGACCAACATGGATCAGGATTCAAGGATGAAGGCCGGCGCCTATATCCAGGCAGAGCAGACGGCCGGGTTTATCGGGGAGGACGGTCAGGCGCTGGTCGATCTCGAGCTTGAACATTACCGTCCCGTCTACGAAGATATGATGCAGGCGAACGAGCGGATCAACGAACTCGGCGTGTATTTGGTGTTTACGGTGGGCTTGCTCAGCTTCGTGATTGCGCTCTGGCTCTCGACGAGCATCAGCATCCCGATCCGCCGGCTTGTGCTGACGGCGAAGCAGATTTCGAGGGGGAGGCTGGACACAAAAGCACCGGAGCTGCGCACCGGCGACGAAATCGGCATTCTGGCCCAAACGTTCAATCAGATGCTGGACAATATGCAGGATTTGATGGCGAAGAACGTGCAGAGCGTCGAGAAAGAGCGGCTGGTCAAGGAGCTCGAGCTGAAGATGCTGCAAAGCCAGATCAATCCGCACTTTCTGTTTAATACGCTGAACGCGATCGCGAAGCTGGCCTATATCGAGGGCGCCGAGAAAACAAGCGATCTTACGGTGTCCGTATCCCGGCTGCTCCGGTACAACCTGCAGAAGCTCGACCATCCGGTGACGCTGTGGGACGAGGTAGAACATGCGATGGAATATGTGGCGATCCAGAAAGCCCGCTTCCGGGAGCGAATCCGTTTCGTGACGGACATCGATGAGGACGCCCTCGAACAGACGGTACCGTGCCTGACGCTGCAGCCGATTCTGGAGAATGCCGTCATTCACGGCATAGAAGACATGGAGGAGGGCGCGGAGCTTAAGCTCGGCATCTATCGGGAAGAAGCCCATATTACGGTGGAGATTACGGACAACGGGGCCGGGATGGACGAGCGGAACCGGCTCAAGCTGCTCGATTCGTTAGCGGAAGACGTGCCTGCTCCGCATCGCGGCAAGCGGGAGACGACCGGACTCGGGACGGCGAACGTATTTAAGCGGCTGCATCTGTTCTATGAAGGCATGGAACGGATTGAAATCGAAAGCGAACTAGGCGAAGGGACGACGGTCCGGTTTGTTTTGCCTGTGAGAGTACCTATCTCCCCTAGGAGAGCTGAAGAGGTGAGCCATGTATAAGCTGCTAATCGCGGACGATGAAGCGCTGGAACGGGAAGGCCTGGAGATGATGACGAGGCGGATGATGCCGGACCGCTTCTTGTATTTCCATGCGGAGAACGGGCGCAAGGCGATTCAATTGGCGGAGGAGCACCGCCCGGATTTTATCTTTATGGATATTAAAATGCCCGGTATTCACGGATTAGAGGCGATCCGCGAGATCCGCAAGAGGCACCCGCAAACCCGGATCATCCTCGTCACGGCCCATGACTACTTCGCCTATGCGAAGGAGGCCGTCTCGCTCGGCGTGAAGGAGTACCTGCTTAAGCCGGCCAAGCGGGAGGAGCTGCTCGACGTGTTGAACCGGCTGATCGCGGAGAAGGAGGAGGAAACGCACAAGCGGGTAGAGGAGCTCGAAATCCGGGAGAAGCTCACGCAGCTGCTGCCTCTCGTCGAGAACGAGATCACGCTTATGCTGATGATGGATTCCGTCCACGATACGGACGCGTCGGCGCTGGCCGAGATGACCGCCGTCCACTGGGACAAGGGGTATGTCATGGTGCTCTACTTCCCTTATCGGGAGGTGAGCTGGGAGGCGGTGCAGCAGGTCCGGAAGGAGCTGCACGAAAGCTTCAAAGCTTATGCCAAGGCTCAGCTTCCCTGCATGGTCAGCCCCATGGTCAGCAACCGCATCGGGGTGATGGTCCCGGCTGGTTCCCAAGGCGCCGGCTTCGCACAGCGGGTGGAGTCGGTGCAATGGGGGGAACGGTTCCTTCACTTTATCGAGACGAGGTTTGGATGGCGGCCGGTGATCGGCATCGGTCCGGTAGGGGATGGTTTCGATGGTCTGCGCTGCTCGTATCAAGCGGCTGTGGCCGCGGCTGCCGACCCTCGGGCGCCCGGCCGCATCCGTCATTCCGAGGATATGCGGCAGAGCGGAGACGGGGATGACGCGAATTGTCAGGACGAGGAACGGCGACTGTTGGATGCGCTGGCCAGACAGCAGAAGGAGGAGGCGCGCGCGCGCTTCGCGCATCTGCTGGACCTTCTCTTGGGGTCGGCATCCGCTGAACCCGAACCCGTACGGGCCAAGAATGGAGTTTGCGCCATACTCGTTACCGTAAGCCGCCAGCTCGGCGTGCCGCTTCCGAAGCATTTCCTGTCAACGCTTGCGGAGGCGGAGGAAGAAGGCGTGCTGCGCCAGATGGCCTTCGATCAGCTGGAGCTGATCCTTGCGGCACAAAGCACAGAGCGGGAGCATAGGCAAAGCCATGTCGTGGAACGGGCGAAGCATTATGTCAAACAGCGGTACAAATCGGATATTTCGATGGAGCAGACTGCCGAATCGGTCAATTTAAGCCCGTACTATTTTAGCAAAGTGTTCAAGCAACTGACGGGGGAGAACTTCATTGACTATTTGACCCGGTACCGGATTGATGAGGCCAAACGGCTGCTGGGGGACGAAGCGCTCAGCTTCAAGGAAATCTGCTACGAGGTCGGCTATCGGGATCCGAATTATTTCAGCCGGATCTTCAAGAAAACGACCGGCGTTACCCCGACCGAATACCGGCAGCAATTATCGTAAATCGTGAATGTCCTTGCCATGCGGCAGGGACTTTTTTATTGCCAAGATCTGAATTGAAACGTCTGCGCCAAAAAAATGCTAGCGCTGAAAATCAAAATGGTTCCGCTTTCATCACGTGCCTAATCTGTGCTGCTACGTGCCAATTCTGTGCGGACCGCCGTGGTATCGAGCGGCTTCCGGGCTTGCTAGAATGGGAATGCAAGATGGGAATGCAAGTGAACGAACCCGTCGCGATTTATCGAAAAAGGGGAGACGTTGGCATGAGCAAATGGGGCAAACAAACAGGGATCGGTCTGGCCAGCATGCTGTTGGCTGCAGCGGTTACGGGATGCGGTATTGTAAGCAACGATGAAGGTACGAAGGGGCAGACGTCGTCCAATCAGCCGGCCGCGGCAAAGGCAGATGACGAAGAGCTCGTCATCGGGATGTCGATGGATACGCTGAAGGAGGAGCGCTGGCAGAAGGACCGGGATATTTTCACCGCCAAAGTAAAGGAGCTTGGCGGCGAAGTGAAGGTATTGGCGGCGAACGGCGACGACGCTACGCAGATGAGCCAGGCCGAACAGCTGATCTCCCAAGGGGTGGATGTGCTGGTCGTCATCCCGCATAATGCGGAGGCGATGGCTCAGATCGTTGACAAGGCGCACAAGGAAGGGATCAAAGTCATCTCCTATGACCGGCTTATCAAAAATTCGGACGTCGACTACTATATCTCGTTCGATAACATCCGCGTAGGCGAAATGCAGGCCAAAGCCGTCGTCGATCAGGTCGGCAAGGGCAACTTCGTCTACATTGGCGGGGCGGATACCGATAATAACGCCCATATGTTCAAGGAAGGCGCAATGAACATTTTGAAGCCGCTGCAGGACAAAGGCGACCTCAAGATCGTGTATGACCAGTTCTCCAAAGATTGGCGGCCGGAAGAAGCGCTCAAAAATATGGAGAACGCGCTGACCGCGAACAAGAACGACATTCAGGCGGTCGTAGCCGCGAACGACGGTACGGCGGGCGGCGTCATCCAGGCGCTGTCTGCGCAAGGGCTGGCGGGTAGAATTCCGGTATCCGGGCAGGATGCGGACTTGGCGGCCGTTCAGCGCATTGCGGAGGGCATGCAGACGATGACGGTCTATAAACCGATCAACGCGATCGCGACCAAGGCAGCGGAGATGGCGGTTACCCTGGCGGAGGACGGCAGCGTGGAAGGCGCCGAGAAGACCGTCAACAACGGCAAAATCGACGTCCCGTCCATCCTGCTGGATCCGATCGCCGTCGATAAATCGAACCTGCTCGATACGGTTATCAAGGATGGGTTCCACAAGCTGGAGGATGTGTACAAGAACGTTCCGAAGGATCAGTGGCCGAAGCAGTAGTAACATCCAAGGGGAGGACGCAGCGCTAGGCGGATTCGCCGTCCTCCCTCTTTGAATTTAAATGTTTGGATCGATAGGGGCTGGGCGCATGGTTGTTTTGGAGATGAACGAAATCACGAAGGAATTTCCCGGGGTTAAAGCGTTAAACGGCGTGAATCTGAAGCTTGCAAAAGGCGAGATCCATGCGCTGTGCGGGGAGAACGGAGCAGGCAAATCGACGCTGATGAAGGTGCTCAGCGGCCTGTATCCGGCAGGCACGTATACCGGGGAAATCAGAATCAACGGGCAGCGAAAGGAATTCCGGTCGATCACGGATGCGCAGCAGTCGGGGATCGCGATCATTCATCAAGAACTCGCCCTGGTCAAGGAGATGTCCATCGGCGAGAACATCTTTCTTGGCGCCGAACCGGTCCGACGCGGCGTGATCCAGTGGGATGAGCTGTACCGTAACGCTTCCGATTGGCTGGAGCGGGTAGGGCTGCGAATGAATCCCGATACGAGAATCGGCAGCCTTGGCATCGGACAGCAGCAGTTGGTGGAGATTGCCAAGGCGCTGTCCAAGCATGCAAAAATTCTTATTCTGGATGAGCCGACCGCCGCGCTGACCGAAAGCGAGGTCGACATCCTCATGGGCATTATGAACCAGCTTCGTGCGGAAGGGGTATCCTGTATATATATCTCCCACAAGATGCCCGAGGTATTCCGCTTGGCCGACACCATTACGGTCCTCCGGGACGGCCAGACCATTGCGACGTTGGACCGCAAGGATACGAACGAGGACGAGGTTGTGTCGCTGATGGTAGGGCGGGAACTGACGGAGCGTTATCCCCGCGTGCCGCACCGGCCGGGGGATGTTGTGCTGGAAGTGGCCGACTACTCGGTCTGGCATAAGGAGAAAGCCAAACAGAAAGTGATTCACGATGTAAGCTTCACGCTGCGCAAAGGCGAGATCTTAGGCATTGCCGGCCTGATGGGCGCTGGAAGGACGGAGCTGGTGACGAGCCTCTTCGGCGCTTACGAAGGCCAATCGGAAGGGGAAGTTCGAATCAACGGCCAACCGGTTCGCATTCGCTCGGTCTCCGACGCGATAAAGGCCGGCATGGCGCTGGTGACAGAGGACCGCAAGCGCCAGGGGCTCGTATTATCGATGGACGTCAAGACGAACACGACGCTTGCCACCATGAAGCGGGTATCGAGCTTCGGGATGATCAATGGCAATGAAGAGATAAAGTGGGGCCAGAAGTACGTGCATGATCTGAAGACCAAGACGGCTTCGCTGGAAACGCCGGTCGGCACCTTGTCAGGCGGCAATCAGCAGAAGGTCGTCATCGGCAAATGGCTCATGTCCGAACCGACGATTCTCATCATGGATGAGCCTACCCGCGGGATCGACGTCGGGGCCAAATACGAAATCTACAGCCTAATGAACCAGTTGGTTGATCAAGGCGTGGCGATCATCATGATCTCGTCGGAGCTTCCGGAAGTACTCGGGATGAGCGATCGGATACTGGTTATGTGCGAAGGTCGGTTCGTCGCAGAGTTGGATTACCGGGAAGCGACGCAAGAGAAGATTATGCTGGCCGCCACAGGAGGGAAGTAACCGTGCAACCTAATTCGCAAACGGCAGATCATGCCGCGGACCTTACGCCGGCCAAAGTCAAATTGATCGGCAAAATGGATGTCCGCGCCTACACGATGGTCGGCGCCCTGATCCTCATTTGGCTTTTATTCGGACTCATGAACGATACGTTCCTGACGCCGCGCAATTTATCCAATTTGTTTACGCAAATGTCCGTTACCGCGATACTGGCCATCGGGATGGTGCTTGTTATCGTGGCCGGCCATATCGATCTATCCGTCGGCTCGATTGTCGGTCTAACGGGCGGGATCGCCGCGATCATGAGCAACTGGTGGGGGATGCCTACCGTCGTCGTCATCGCCGGAACCTTGGCGGCCGGGGTGGCGCTCGGCCTGATCCAGGGCTGGCTTGTCGCTTATAAGGCTGTTCCGGCCTTTATCGTCACGCTTGGCGGGATGCTCGTCTTTAGGGGCGTGTTGATGGGCGTCACCCATTCGACGACGATCTCCGTCTCCGATTCGGCCTTCGCCATGCTGGGCAATGCTTATTTTGCTCAGACCTTCGGCTGGCTGCTGGCTGCGGCCGCCATTATCTGCATCGTCTGGTCATCGTTGAGGAGACGCGCCTCGAGGCTGAGGTACGGCTTTACGGTGGCGCCGCTTACGATCGATCTGCTGGTTGCGGCAGGCGCAAGTCTGCTTGTGATCGCCTTCGTAACGGTCGTCAACAGTTATAAAGGCATTCCATTCCCGATCATTTTCGTTATCGTGCTGGCCGTTATCTTCTCCTTCATCGCCGCGAAGACAACGTTAGGCCGCCATATTTACGCCATCGGCGGTAACGCGGAGGCGGCACGTCTGTCCGGCATCAACATTCAGCGCAGAACGCTCGGCGTCTTCGTCTTCAGCGGCTTGCTGGCCTCAATCGCCTCCATCGTGCTAACCTCCCGTCTGTCATCCGCTACGATATCGGCCGGGAACATGGCGGAGATGGATGCGATTGCGGCATGCGTCATTGGCGGCACCTCTTTGATGGGCGGCTCCGGCAAAGTGACGGGCGCCATTATTGGCGCACTGGTGATGACCTCGCTCGATAACGGGATGTCGCTGATGGGGCTGGAATCGTTCTGGCAGTACGTCGTGAAGGGAAGCATTCTTGTATTTGCGGTCTGGCTCGATATCGCCAACCGAAAAAAAGCGGGGAAATGATATGTTGTTGGCCGGGGGCTGCTTTATGCGAAGCAGCTCCTTTTTTGTGACCTCGACCTCATTAACGCAACAGGCGCCGAAATTCGTTGACGAATCTATGAATCTGCTATATTTTCAGATAGGATTACATGATGGTACAAGAAAATGGGGGAACATCTTGAGCGAACAGAAGGAGAACCAGAGTAGACTACACAAGCTTGCAGGATGCATAGCCGTCCTTGGGTTAGTCATCGTTGTATTGGGTGGATGCGGAGATAAAACGCCTTCCTCCGTCCAGAATGAGAAAGCAGGAGAGCAACTGAACATGATTGTTGATGGAACTCAAGTTGATTCGGAGCTAGAACCAATTAAGGACGGAAGAAGGTGGTATCTGCCCCTCGACCCGGTTGTCAAGGCTATGGGATGGACGTACAAGCATGAAGCGGATAACTCCCTTGCGCTCTCCTACAGCTGGTCGGACCCGGAATCAACATGGTCGAGACAGAGTACAGGAACCTGGCTGCATGACGAATGGGAGGATGCCCTCCGAATGGTTGACGGACACATCTATATCCATTCGAAGCGATTCAGCGAAGTGACTGATGCAGAGGTTAAGATTGATGCGGCAGCAGGAACCATCCAGGTGAAATCCAATCCAAATCCGGGTGTGGTCACGGAAGCTGAACTAGAGGAGCAACTCGCCATGCAGTCGAAGCAGGAGGCGACCGCTGAAGAGACGATGAGCGCCGAAGAAAGTGAACAGATCAACTACGGGAAATATACAGCGCCGGACATCCTGAACGAACTGTATACGTTAGCAGATCAGCTCGAAGCAGAGGGGTTGTCGCTATGGGACGAGCTCGGGTTCTACGGCGGTTACTACCAGAGCGAGTACAGGAACACGCCTTGGGATGTCATCACATTTGGTTGGACGGGGGGCGACGGCGAGCATTACGGTTTTCTGACCGAATTTGGGTCGATAGCCGATCTGAATGAAGCACCCATTGTGAGGGTTTCGCCTATGGGCGGGGACGAAGCCGGAGAAGTGATCGCCAATAATATTAGAGAGTTCCTACGCATGAAATCGATAGATGATACACTGCTGTATTCTTCGTACGAAGACGAAGCGGCGTACAGAGCCGAGAAAAAGCAAGAAGAGGCCGATCTGGGTGAGTGGGCGCCAACCGAAGCGGACAAGTCTGTCAGACGGCAGGTCATGTCCAGAATGGTCGACGCGCTTAACCTTCCAGAAATTAGCCCACCATACTACACCTACCTTGACCGAGTGAAGGCAGAGCGGGAGAATCGGATCGTCGTAGCTACACCTGATGGACTTGGAGTTACCAATGTCCACCCGCAAGATGAGGGAAAGCAGCATGAGGCGCTTTTGGTCGACGATGATCTGGAAGCTGAAGAGCTGCAGGCCTATTTGGAGCGTGCTACCTATGCCGGCAAGCTGGCCTTGCTCCGGTCCTTCAATGCGAAGGACTTTAACAGCGAGGATATCAGAGGAATCATTGTGCAAGAAATGACCAGCCTCGGTCTGACCGATGAAATCGCCAGGATGAATGCATCAGCCTGGTAGTCACAACACCTTAAGTCCACCAGCATCAGCTGCCGGTGGGCTTATTTCTTTCGTATTTCCTCAACGGGCAGTCGGCATGTTCCGGTCGCTGACTACTTGCATCTGGCTGTTCAACAAGCATATTGGCGCTATCCGATGACAGTAAGATCGTGCTGGTAATTAATCGTATTAGCCAAGAAATGGTAAAGGGATCAAGCTACAATAGAGATGTGGTAAGCTGCAAATGGTGGTATCTAAAGGTATGCAAAGGTGACTTGAAATTACGTCTAGGGGGAGGTCGATACACCATACGGACATCGCAATAAAGCTGCAGCGGAGAGCTGTCATTCGAACCATTCGGCAATGGGACGTACAGGCCATGTCGCACCTGCGATTGTATCCGTCTTCATTTTCAATCAGATTGTAAGGAAAGGGATGAGAATGATGTTAACAAGAAAAAGAACAAAATCAAGAAAAACACTTGGCGCCTTGGCTGGCGTATTCGTACTGGCTGGGACACTTGCGGGCGTACCCTCATTGAATACGCAGGTTCACGCGGCTGCCACCAACGTAGCCTATGGCAAGAGTGTAACCGCAAGCGATACACTGGCGGGTTCATCTTCCGTAATAACAGATGGCGACACCAATTCGAATAACTTTGTTGGGGTTACACAAAATGTACAATGGATTCAAATTGATTTGGGGCAATCTTACAGCTTGAATAAGATCAATCTTTGGCACTATTTTAACGATGGAAGAACGTACCGCGATGTCATTGTCCGATTATCCAATGATCCAAGCTTTAGTACCGGAGTCACCACCGTCTTCAATAATGATACGAATAACAGTGCTGGATTAGGGGCGGGGAGTGATGCTGAATATGCCGAAACTTCCGCTGGCAAGTCGATCACCTTTGCTGCAACAAGTGCAAGATATGTACGATTATATTCGAACGGAAGCAGTGCCAATGTCTACAATCACTATGTAGATGTGCAGGTATGGACAGCGGATGGGGCTGAGCAGGCTACATTTTATAAAGATATCAATTACGGCGGAACTTCAGCTGGATTAGCAATTGGAAACTACACGCTTTCACAATTGAATAGCGCAGGGATACCAGATAACTGGACCTCTTCCTTGAAGGTTCCGAGTGGCTGGACGGTTGAAGTTTATGCCGATGATCATTTCCAGGGAACAAAGTGGACGTATACGGCGGATAGTTCATGGGTGGGAACGGAAGCCAATGATAAAATGTCTTCGGTGAAGATTTATAAAACCCCAACAACCCCATTACCCACAACCGGCGTTATGTTTGATGATTTCAATTATTCCAGTTCAAGCGATGGCAATTTAACGGCACATGGCTGGACGGTCTATAATGGAGCAGGCCCTGGGCCAGCGGGTTCTTCTTTTTCGAGCAGCAACATCTCCTTCTTAACGGATCCCGGAAATTCTGCAAATAAGCTGATGAGACTCCAAGCAAGTACGGATGGTACAGGCGCCGGAACAAGTCAAGCCGAAATCTATACCTCGAATCGAAAATATAATAGAGGCACGTATGCTGCAAGAGTTAGGTTTACAGATACGCCGATCTCAGGAACTGACGGCGCTGGCATCAATGAAACATTCTTTACCATCTCGCCTTTAGAGGGATATAGAGATCCGAATTATAGCGAATTAGACTTTGAGTACTTGCCAAATGGGGGCTGGGGCGCAGGCCAGGGGATATGGACCACTTCTTGGCATACCTATACGGCAGATCCTTGGTATAAGGATGGCAGCTCTAAGTTTGGCGCGGGATCCTATGCAGGCTGGCATACGCTGGTCATGAATGTAGCCAGCGATGGAACCTCTTCCTACTTTATAGATGGAGTCAAATTCGCGCAGGATACGCCATACTACGGTCCTAGAAAGCTGATGAGCATTAATTTTAACTTATGGTTCATCACGGGGGTAGGGGAAAATCCATTAATTGCAAGCACTTATGTTGAAGATGTAGACTGGGTGTATCATGCAAAAGACAATGCGCTTTCACCTGATCAAGTGAATACTGCCGTACAGAGCATGCGGTCAAATGGAACGACATTCACGGATAGTGTAAATTAACTTCTCTTAATGGGGACTTCGATATCGTGACAGGAGACATTGAGAAACTGTCTGGCCGTCCACCGCAATGTTTGGCGTCAATCCTGGCCGCCGCGTTTCAGTAATTTGTTATCAAACGCGTTAAGGAGTGGACCTCCGGAATTGGCGTTGATACACACGAGAAATGAAAAAAGAAGCATCCCTTCGAAAGTAGCCAAACGCTACAAACCGGGATGCTTCTTTTGTTTAGTAAGAGGAGGAACTCGTTGTACCTGATTTAGAAACGTCCAGCCAGCTGCTGCTCTGCAATTTGAACCAACTTACGCGTGATGTAACCACCGAGTGAACCTGCGTCGCGAGTCGCCATGTTTCCATAGTAGCCATCTGCAGGAATTTGAATGCCGAGCTCACGGGCAACCTCGTACTTCATTTGATCCAATGCTGCTGTCGCTTGTGGCACTACGAGGCTGTTGCTGCTTCTGTTGTTTGCCATGGGATGTCACTCCTTCTGAGAGATTAATGGTAATTTGTCAACCTAAGCGGCTATATATACGCTGTGTATTCCATGTAACTTTTACCAGTGAAGCGGTTGTCTAAAGCATATGGATTTGCGGCGAAGCGATAATCATCAGCTTATCTCGTACTCATAAGCCCAGATACGTATCGTGGAAACCGCATAACAACGGGATTTCAGCTTATAAATGGCCAAATGATTATATATGGAATGCAAGAAAACGCCTACGCTTAGGTCGTTAAGACAGCGCTTACAAGTTGGCCGATTTTTGATGCCGTCAACCAACACTTAATGGAAGGGAGGAAGTATAGCAGGACTGCGCTCGGATGGCAGCAGGTTAGCTGCACGAGTCAAGCAGGATCCTGTTATACGAATCAACAGATGAAGCGTAAGAATCCCCGTACGAAAAGGGCAATCACCGTCATTTCCTGTCTATCGCTAGCGCTTTCCGCTAATTTGTATTTCCCCCATGTTACGGCAACTCTACAAGCAGAAGAAGTCCAATCTAAGGATGCACAAGTCCTGGCTTTCCCCGGTGCAGAAGGAGGCGGGGCTTATACCAGCGGCGGCCGGGGCGGTGATGTGTACCTCGTAACCAACCTAATGGACTATGGTTCAGGTGAGCCTCCCATTGAAGGCTCTCTCCGTTATGGGGTCGAATCCACCCCTAAGGAAGGACGGACCATTGTGTTCCACGTGTCGGGCACCATTGCGTTGAAGAACTCCCTCAGACTGAATAACATCAAGAATCTGACCATTGCCGGTCAAACTGCACCGGGGAACGGCATTACGCTAGCCGGCTGGGACACCAATATCAGTAACTCCGAGAATATCATCATCCGCTATATGTCTTTCCGCCCCGGTGCCACAAATGTGTTCAACGGCAGTGATTCGATGGACGCTCTGTGGGGAAGGGATAACAAACAGTTTATGATCGACCACTCCTCCTTCAGTTGGAATACGGACGAGACCCTGTCAACCTACCGGGGCGAAAATGGCACCATTCAATGGTCCATCATCTCGGAGAGCTTAACCCTGTCGGGGCATTCCAAGGGTCGACATGGTTATGGCGGGATTGCAGGAGGGGATAAGACCACCTTCCACCATAATCTCTATGCGGGCCATACTTCACGCAACCCGAGACTGGGAGGTGGATATGCCGGCAAAGCGGATGCCGAACATGTTGCCGTCGTGCAATTTTCGAATAATGTCATCTACAATTGGGGCTTTAACACCATTTATGGCGGCGGCTTCAACTTTACGAACTACATGAATAACATTGAAATCGCTGGACCGGGCACACGGGACAATGTGGCCGACAGGGTCATCGATGCAGGCGAGGCTGGTAAGCTCGGAGGTTTCTATATCAATGGGAACCGGATCAACAATAAGCTGACAGGCTTGTTAGACGGCGCATCCACATTCGTAAAACATTCAGGCGACACTGAGGGGCCGAACCAAACCTTTTATCGAACGGAGCCTTACCTCTCAGCAGATAGCACAGGAAAGAATCACGGCTTAACCAATCCAGGATTTGACGCGTATGTGCGAAGCGGGGTGAGGGCTGCTGACGAGAAGCTGCTGACTGATATCCTCACACGGGTCGGAGCAACCTATCCGCGACGGGATGCAATCGATGCCAGAATCGTTGCGGAAGTGAAGCAAGGCTTAGGCCGGTACATCAACACCGAGCATGAGGTTGGGGGATATGTATCGGGCTTCGGGATAATCGAGGAGCAGCGCCCTTCTGATTTCGATACCAACCTGAACGGAATAGCGGACCATTGGGAGAAGGAGCAAGGGATCTGGGGGAACGCTGACGCCTACAAGACCATTACGGAGAACGGTTACTCCTGGCTCGAGCGATATATCAACGGACTGGTAGATATGGAGCATATCGCCGAAAATCCGGAGGCCAAGCTGGCTTCTCCTGCGAACAATGCTCAATATGACCTAGGTAAAGCAGTACCGGTGGTGATCAAGGCTTCCTCCAATTTTGGGCACAACATAAGTAAAGTAGAGGTGTACAACGGTTCGCAATATTTGGGGGATGCCAAGCTTCACGGCGGCAGCTATGTATATACCATTCAAGGGCTTCAAGACGCGTCCTACTTTATCTCTGCCAAGGTGATAGATACGGAGGGCAATGCCACCCAAACCACTGCTGCGCGGATCCATATCAACGCCGACCATAAACGGTCAATTGAAGATGGCTGGAAGTCAGCGGATATCGGCAGTCCGGATGTCAAAGGCTCCGCGAGCCTGATCGACGGCGTAATGACGGTCAAAGGCAGCGGCAAGCTTGGGAAACGCGAAGGTGCCGTGGAAGGTTCGAAAGAGGCGGATACAACCAAGGACGACTTTCACTTTGTCTACCAGGAAATGACCGGGGATCTGGAATTTACCGTGCGGCTGGATGAAATCGGCTCCGTAGATAACCACGCCTTCACAGGTCTGATGGTTCGTGATGCCTTGACGGATCGTAGTGCTGCTGCGGCGTTGGGGCTCTCCTGGGTAAAAATATCCAAGTCTTCCCCCTGGTCCGCGTATCTGGCCGGAAGGGATACGAAGGGCGGCAGCTTTAACGAAATGACGGAAACGCTGGACAGTGTCGCCAATGCAGCCAAGGCGGGTATACAGCTGGTGGCGGACATTCCGTTTAAGCTAGACGGGGTGGAGAAGGGGTACTGGCTGAAGTTGGGCCGTAAAGGCGACACCTTTTATGCCTACGGTTCCTTGGACGGTCAATCGTGGACCGCGATCGGCGAGCGGACCATTCCGATGAAGAAGAAGATTTATGTTGGCTTCGCCGTTGATAGCAATGATGTGGCCAACGACCTCGACCAGCTGAACGATGCCAAGTTCTCGAGCATCAGCTTGAAGCGTGGATTTGAACCGAAGCAGTAAAAAGGCAGAGGAGGACGCAGCCCAAGCGAGAGCGAAGGGCGCGTCCTCTTTCTTTCCCAAAATATGAGGAACGTGAACTTGCCAGATTGCTTAATTTCCCCCAACTCCCGGGGGAATCTGGATCCAAGCTTACCATCTTCTAAACGTCGATTACCTGCTGTTCCACGACACGATCATCTTCGCTATTTGCCCGGCTTAATTGCGCGGGACTTCCTTCTTCGAGGATATATCCGGATTCCGGATAGTAATCTCCCGCAGCCCCTGCCATGTATGTTGACGGATTTGCGTGGCCGTAAGACCGGTCGCTTGTTTGATGTGCCTGGCGAAGTGATGACTCGTCTTAAAGCCACAGCGTTCGGCAATTTCAGTGACGTTCAAGCCGGTATGAACAAGGAGGTCCAGCGCTCGGTTCACCCGCAAGTTCCACAAGTAACGGATGGGGGTGTCGTTCTCATATTGCCGGAATAAGCGAACGAGATGCTCACAAGAGACGCCCGCCTGCGCCGCCACATCGGACAACGCGATTTCGTCGGCATAGCGTTCTTTCATCCAAGCAATCGCTTTGTAGACGGAGGAATGTTTCTCACGGTCGGACAGACGCATTCGTTCTAACGGATATAGCTGAAGCGCTGCCAAGCCCAAAGTGCGAAGCAGCGGATCATCCGGCAAGGCGCTGTGCTGCAGGGACAAGAGAAGATCGGTCAAGCGGTTCATCTCCTCGGTCAAAGGAAGGACAACCGGCAGGTTGGACATAAAGGCAAGAGCGTCTTCCGATAAATCCCGCACATGAACGGCAATCCACCGGTGCCAGGTTTCTTCCTGATCGGCGAACGCAAACGTTTCTTGTTGGCCGGGCATTAATTTGACGACATGACCGGGCTGGACGCGCAGCGTCTGTCCGTCGATGACGATCTCCATCGTGCCGGTATACAGCATGACCAATTGAATGTCCTGCTGGATGCGGGGACCGAAGCGGCCGCCAGGCGGGTAGACGACCGTTCCGGCAATGACCGAATCAATCTGTTCCAGTTGAACGGGAATCGCTTCAGACATCATCGCAGCTCCGTTTCTGTTCATTTTGGCAAGGGTGAATGTTGGCACCATTGTATGTTCCCGAAAAGGCTGATGTCAATAACAGACACAGATATGATAATTGCAGTCATTGTTGCGAAGGCGCAGCGGCGGTAAGCTGTTCCTAGCAAGGAAACCTTTTTGTCATGGAGGGAGTCATTATGAATAAGACTTATGCGCCGCCGTTACAAGTGTTACGTCAAGAGGACATTGATTTTTTTAGGGAGCAGGGGTATTTTCTCTTCAAGAAAGGCATGAGCGCGGATCTGATTGATGCCTTTAATGGACACATTTATGATATCCGCAACCAAACTCCGATGCCGGACTGGGCAGCTGTAGAGGAAAGCAAGAAATATTCGCTTCGCCTGTTCAATCCGCATAAGCATGATAGCTTCTCCCGGCAGCTCATGAAGCATGAACTTGTCAGGGGATCGCTGGCTCAGCTGATGGGAAAGGAAGCGGTGTGCGTACAGAGCATGTATTTCTACAAGGAGCCGGGTTCCCCCGGGCAAGCCTCGCACCAGGATTACTATTACATTAAGAACGATCCGATGACGATGATCGCGGCCTGGACGGCCATGGAGGAATCGATCGACGAGGAGAACGGCTGTCTCTGGGTCATGCCGGGTACGCACAAGCTTGGTCTGCTGCCCCATGGCGCCGTCAAAAATATTGAAGAGCATGAATCGTGGACGGAGGAGACCGAAGGCGTCGACACGAGCAGGCAAATCCCCGTCTTGATGGAGAAGGGCGATATTCTGTTCTTCAGCGAGCTGCTCATTCATTCCTCGAACAAAAACAGAAGCCAAAACCGTTGGCGCCGTTCGTACGTGTGCCACTATATCCGGGAGGACTCCAACGTGCTTCACCGCGAGGATTTGCGTCAGAAATACCCGCTTTATTAATCGGGCAATGGGGGTCAAAACGGATGGAACTGTTAAGCTTCAAAGCGCTATGGGGAATGGAAGGTGCTTACGAGGAGCAATTCGCGCGGATCGCCGCGGCGGGCTATGCCGGCGTGGAAACGGCTTTGCCCCCTGTGGGCCAGGAAGAGGAGTTCCGAGAACTGCTGGTCCGTTACGGTCTCGGATTTATCGCGCAAGTCTTCACGGACGGAGACCATGCCGATTCGTTCTTCCGGCAAGTGGAGCGTGCAGCACGGTTCGCTCCGGTCAAGATCGTGTCCCATAGTGCTCGAGACTGCATGACGGAGGATGAGCAGGACCGATTCTTCGCATCCGCGCTGGAAACGCAGATGAAATTCGGCATTGAGGTCGGTCATGAAACTCACCGGCAGCGGGCGATGTTCACGCCATGGACGACGGCCCGAATTCTTCGTAAGTTTCCGGAGCTGAAGATAACGGCTGACTTCAGCCATTGGGTGAACGTATGCGAATCCGATCTGGCCGATCAGGAAGAGGCGCTTGCGATTGCGATGGACAGGACGATTCACATTCATGCAAGAGTGGGGTACCCACCCCGAAGGGCCGCAAGTGCCTCATCCCGGCGCCCCCGAGTACCGCCAAGAGCTGGACTTGCATCTAAGATGGTGGAGAGCCATACTGAACCGTCAGGCTTCGGAAGGCGCTGCGCAAGCTACGTTCACCGCGGAATTTGGTCCGCCAGGTTATATGCATACGCTTCCGTTCACGAACGAACCGGTCGCCGATTTGTGGGAGGTCAACCGCTGGATGGCAGAACAGGTCTCTGAGCTTGCGAAGGAAATCACGATTAAGCGTATAAGTGATTAATGAGCTGAAGCGAATTCGCGAATAAACTTGAATTGATATAATATACGGCCAACGGAATATCTGCTTTACCTGGAGGAGCCTGTCACCAAGGGTGTGCCGTGTCTATGCACGGTGCTGTTGGTAGAGGCTTCTTTTTGTTGTCTTCATTGCCTTGTAGGAGGACTGTCATGGCAACCATTTATCGCAATCAGCGAGGGAAAGATACGCTGCTAAGAAGTTATGAGCGATATCTATCGCTGCTCCCGGTGCACGTTAAGCGGACTTATGTGAAGACGCGTTTTGGAACCACGCATGTGCTGGAATCGGGATCTCCCGAGGCGAAGCCGATCATCGTGCTGCAAGGCGGCAACTGCATCAATCCCATGACGTTGAATTGGTTTGCGCCTCTGCTGGAGAGGTACCATATCATCGCACCAGACACAAGAACGCGATCTATAAGGTCTGTGAGGTTCAAGTGGTGTATTACAAAAGTCCTGGTGAATAAATGATGAGACCGTAAATCGGGTATTGACCTGGAGTCGTCTCCAGCCAATAGAATAAAAATATACAGAAGCAGGGAGGAGTGATAAACCGATGTATTCGATCGGGCAAGCGGCGGAGTTGACGGGTTTCAGTATCGATACGCTCAGGTATTACGAGAAAATCGGCTTGACCAAGCCGCCAATGAGAAAGCCAGGGGGGCTGAGGTCGTATAGTGAGGACGACGTGCGGCTGCTTTCTTCTTTGCACTGTCTCAAAAGGACGGGGTTATCACTAGGAGAAATGAAGACGTTTCTGCAGGAAGGACGCTGCTTCGCGAATCCTATTTTCCCACTAAGCGACGACGATAAGGCGGCCATCGCAGACCGAAAACAAATTCTTTCAGAACATCTGGCCAGAATGGAAGCGCAGTACTTAGCGCTAGCGAACGTGATCGGACAGACGAGAGAGAAGCTGGATTTCTACACTAAGATATTGGAAAAGGAGGCCGCGATGGAATGAAGATCGCTTCGATTGGTTCGGGGAATATGGGCGGAACACTAGGTAAAAGATGGGCAGCTCTTGGGCATCGCGTAATGTTCGGCTCGCGGAACCCATATAGCGAGAAGATAAGGCTCTTGTTGCAGGATGCAGGTGCGAATGCGCAGGCCGGAACGATCAAGGAAGCGGTAGCGTTCGGTGAGATAATCCTGCTAGCCGTGCTGCCCGATGATGTGGAGCACGTCCTGACCGAGGCGGGGGATCTGGATGGAAAGATCCTCATCAATTGCACCAACCGATACGACGGCAAGTCCGCTGATGCGGGGGTCCGGCGTCTGGCTCAGAATGCGCGCGTCGTCCGCGCTTTTCACACGCTGCCTTGGGAAGTGCTTGCGAACCCGCAGTATGAAGCGGGCACAGCCACGGCATTCTTGAGTGGGGATGACCCCGAAGCTGTAGCCGCTGTTTCCAAGCTGACAACCCAGTTGGGACTAGATCCGGTAGATGTCGGTGGTCCTGACGGTATGGCGAAGGTGGAGACTGCGATCGGGACGATTTGGGGAGTGCTGGCTCCCAAGTTCGGGCGGGAATATAGCCTTAGCGTGCTCAGGCGTTAAGGCCATGAAGCTATTCCTCCCAACAGCATAATCTACTATTTTCACCAACACTTTCTCTTTCCTGCTATAATAAGAGACTGATTTGAACAACATTGTTTATCGCGTTTACTGACCCTTATGCCAAAACAGTCCCAGCACCTCAGCCGCCGCAGCAGCCGCTGGAGATTGTAGTTACACTTGACGGTAGACCCATGTATCTCACCAAGGCGCCACTGCTGAGTCAGGGATCTATCTTTGTGCCGATGCGTGAGTTGTTCAGCCGGTTGGGAGCCGATGTTTCATTTGACACCAAGAAGAAGCTCGTCATTGCTCAGAAAGGCAATACGAAGATAATGTACCGTTTGGGTGATGCACATGCGACCATCAACGGGAAACAGGTTCGCATGGAGGCTGGATACCGTACACTGAACAGTCAAGTATATATGCCGCTTCGATTTGTAAGTGAGGTTTTCGGCTATAAGGTCGTTTATGACGGCTCGTTATTTGTCGTCAAGATTACAACATGGTAGATGAAGAGCCCGGGCCGAGCGCCGGGCTTTTTTTTGAGCGAGATGAATCCTTCAAATTGAAGGGAGTGCAGGTATTCTTAAAGCGGCCACCTTTGCTCAACGAAATAATAGGAGGTCAAGAGGATCGCACAACACAAAACAAGATAATAACCTAACCTTATTTTCAACTTTCTGTACACGTAACGGTTGCCAAAATACAAGCTAGAAAAAAACCAACCTAATAAAAGCAGGGTCAACAGGAGAACAATGATAAAAACACTTTCATCACCACGAATATCTGCTCCATCTTCGTAGCCCAAAAAGCTAGAAATAAAATATAGACAGGTGGCGGTGATCTTCACAATGATGGGGATGGTAAACGTTAGAGCCACATTTAGCGTGATTCCAATTAAAGCATAAGGAAACTTCATTTTTTAAGGATTTCCTCCCCGTTAAGAAAATCGGTTATTATCCAAGAGACAGTGCGAACGACTATGTGTCTATAGATCTATTATAAGGATTCCCCGCTTCATATGAAGCGAGGCTTTTTGGTGAAATAGTGAGGCCTGGCGATCGGGGCGCCGAGAGTGTACTTTACTGATCCGGTATCAGCGGTTGCCCTTTGGACTGGCGATCCGTAGCGTGTATGTTCGCATGATGGGCGAATGCCTATGGTATAATTTACATAGTTTTACATTTGGGAATCCGAAGGAGCGAGCAGTTTGCTGGTCGGAAGCAATTATTTATCTTTATGTGAAGAGTCGGAGGCCAATAGAGAGCGGTATCGCGAGGAAGCGGAGCGGCATGTCGCGACGCGGGAATATACGACGTACAAACGATACGATCTGACGCCTTATGATTTCGAGCGGAAGCGAGAGCCGCGCGACATGCGGGTTACGCATCCTAAGGGAGCGACGGCATACGACTTCGAGTATAAACAGTTAATCGATCTGTTCCTGGAAAATCCGGACCGAACGATTCGGGATGACCTTCATGCGCATGGAGCGGTGCAATGGAGCGCCGGTCTGTCTCATAGATGAGAGCATTATTCTGTCCAGTGCCGAGGAGGAGCGGCTTAAGCACAGCTTTACGATCCGATACGTCTCCCCCTCGGAGACAGACTTAACCAAGTTCAAGCAATGCGACGCTTTTCTCGTTCACAGCTATTTCCCGCATGCGCTATTGGCGGCTTTGCAGAGATGCAAGTATATCGGGGTGAGAGCCCACAATGCGGACTATGTGCCTGTACATGTTTTGCCGGATCCTTTGACCGTCATTGCGAACATCCCGCCAGTGGCGCAGCAATCGGTAGCCGAGCATGTGCTCGCCATGATGTTCTACCTGAGCAAACAGTTGGGACTAGCACGGGATCATACACTAGCCGGGCAGTGGAGAAATGAACTGAAGCCAGGTATGGAACTGTATGGACGGAAGCTTGGCATAATCGGGAACGGCGAGATCGGACAAGCGGTGGCACGACTCGGTACGATGCTTGGTATGGACGTGCTGGCGGCGGATAAGCAGGGAAGGACGACACCTGGAGGATATCCGCTTGAACAGGTGTTACGAGAAGCGGATATTATTTCCTTGCATCTACCTGCAAGGCAGGAGAATGCCAACTTTATCGATAGGCAGCGGATACAGATGATGAAGAAGGGCGCGGTATTAATTAATACCGCGCGCGGTTCCATACTGGATTACGATGCCTTGGAGGAAGCCATGCTATCGGGACATCTGAGAGGAGTTGGCCTGGATGTCTATCCCACGGAACCTCTACGAACTCCGCTGGCCCGTTTTCTGTCGCTGCCTAACGTGATCTGCACGCCACATACCGCTTACTATACAGATCGAACGATGGAACGGATGAACCGACATCTGATCGACAGAGCAATTCACTATTTCGATAGTCTAATTGACGGATAGGGTGTTTTTCAAACCTTCATAACATCGTCCTTAGACACCTGCTGAGTGTTGCCGTAAGCGGGGGATTAACCCTGCTTATGGTGGTTTTCCTTGAATTTATGCTGGCGCTGTATACGGATGACCCGCAAGTCATTCAAAATGGCGAACATTTTTTAAGATTGGAATCAGTTTCGTTGTGACCGCAATCACCTTTATCTATGCTTCAATTCTCTGAAGCATAAAGCGTGTCAAACTCCCGTGGTATGCTAGCGCCTGTGCGCTTTTACTCAATACAGGTTTGAACTATGTGCTGATTTCAGGGGAATTGGGTTTCCCTGCGATGGGGGTTACGGGGGCATCGTTTATTCTCCCTAAATTTGTAGGGGATCTATGTAAATAAAACACACTTGTCCATTGAACTTACTGGGAACGATAGCTTAGAGCCACATAGCGGCTTTCCATCGCGGCAGCTGCTCTTTCTTGCTATTTTCCTGGATGAGTTGGATACACCGAGCAATTTGTTCTACCCCTTGCGTGATCAGGTTTTCCTCCACTTGAGAAACACTCAAACGAAGCATATTTTCCTTTCTGTATTCGGGTAAAAACATCCTTGTTGAATCATCTACAAAGATATTCTCTTGTAACAATAAATGAACGAGTTGTTTAGCCTTTATCCGTTCAGGAAGAAATACGGTTAAAAAAAATCCTGAAGTAGGTTTTGAATAGAAAGTATCAGGAGGTAAATATTGCTGGCATGCCTCTTGAAGGAACTGCATTTTTCTTTGATATCGTTCTCTAATTTTTTTGATATGCGCATTGAACATACCGTTTTTCAAGTAAATTTCCAATGCTCCTTGAGAAAGAGCCGAGCTATTGAAATCTGCACTAAATTTGTATCTCAAAAAGGTGTTAACCATTAAAGGAGGCAATACCGCTACTCCAAGTCTTAATCCCGGAAGCATGATTTTGGAGAAGCTCTTCATATATATGACTCTGCCGGAAGGATCATAAGCGAACATTGGATCAGATTTCGGATTCGGATCAAGTGAACCCAAGTAATCATCTTCAACGATGTAAACATCGTATTTTTGTGCTAGCTCTACAATTCTCTTCTTTTGTTCGTTTGTATAGCTGTATCCGAGCGGATTATGAAACCTTGGTACAGTATAAAAAAATTTGATTTGATTGTTTCGGAATATAAATTCTAAACGGTTCAAATCAATTCCATCTCTTGTACGATCAATTCCGAAGGCAGTTTTATTATGAAGTTGAACGGAATCGATAAGACCAAAATAGGTAGGTTGTTCTAGTAAAATATTATCTTTTCCATTTGGAAATGGCATGGACACTAACAGATTAAGAGCTTGTTGGGATCCCGATACCATAAACAATCGCTCCGGAACAGTGAATACCTGCAAGTCCTGTAGATGTTTAACGAGTTGGAGGCGAAGGGAGTAGAACCCCTGTTGATCCGAGTAATTAAACAGTTCATCTTTGTACATGTCGATAGCTTGGTTTAAACAATGCTGGAAGTCTAGGTAAGGCATTGCTTCTTTATCCGGACCAGCAGACAAAAAATCAATCTTCTTGTTCATGATATCGGAATGAGACGATTGAGATTCATTTACGACATAATATCCACTTTTAGGAACAGAATAAATCAGATGTTCTTTTTCTAATTCGTTTAAAGCTCGTATGATCGTATTTTTACTACAACTAAAGCGTTCGGACAATTGCCGAATCGAAGAGAGTTTATTCCCTGCTCTGAGCTGTCCGCTTGTCATTTGCCCCTTAATTACATCCATGATTTGTAAGTACTTTGTATTCATTAGAGAAAGACCTCTTTTCTGTACCTGTACAGATGAATATAATCACCATATATTTACTTCTTAAGTGTAAGTATACTCTAAGTGTACGGATATAGATGTATAAAACAAGGAGGTACAAATATGGAATGGCACAAGGATAGGTATATAATTAGTTGCGGTTTCGAAAGAATGGATACCGATGCTGTATATGAGCTGCTGTCGAATAGTTACTGGGCTTCAGAGCGACCCAAGCATGTTATCGTTCAAAGTATGCGCAATTCTTTATGTTTTGGTTTGTTTGAATATGGGAAACAGATCGGTTTTGCAAGAGTTATTACGGATCACGTCGTTTTCGCTTGGGTTTGTGATGTCATTATTGATCCTGATTTTCGTGGAAAAGGACTTGGTAAATGGCTGTTGAATTGTATAGTTGAACATCCGGATTTGCAAGTGAAGACAACGGGACTTTTCACAAAAGATGCTCACACATTTTATGAGCAGTATAATTTCAAATCTGTGGATACCATGCAACGGGTCGTTCATGAACCTAAGTGTTGGGAACATTTTAAGCCCTGTTAACGCATTGAGTTCTAAGTAGGAACGTTAGTTCAAAGCCACCCAGGAGCAGTTTGCCGCCGCGCAGCTGCTTCTTGTGTCGTTGAGCTATCGGGAGGATGTCAGCATGGGGTGTCCTACTAGCATATATTGGGAGGAAGAGAATATGAGTAGAATGAAAGAGTTTCAAGGGCTACACGAATCGAATGATTTGCTGGTGCTTGGGAACGCATGGGATTTACCCTCGGCACATGTTCTCGAAAAGGCAGGTTTCAAAGCGATCGGGACAACGAGCTGGGGGATAGCCACTAGCTTGGGGTATTCGGACGGGGAAGCGATTGACTTCGAATTACAGCTTGCCGTGATTCAACGAATTGTTAATCATGTACAAGTCCCCGTCTCAGCTGATATTGAGTCCGGCTATGGACCTAACGATGAGGTAATTGTCAGCAACGTCTTGAAGGTCGCGAATATCGGAGCAGTGGGAATCAATATAGAGGACTCGTTGAAAGCTTCTAGGGGACTGAAACCACTATCGGAACAATGCGGTCTTCTTGCCAAAATAAGAAGCGCTCTAGATAATAGCGGTTTTGGGGACTTTTTTATTAACGCAAGGACCGACCCCTATCTTCTCCATCATCTAGATCCGCTTAACGAGACCATGACCCGATCAAAACATTATGTAGAGAGCGGTGCATCCGGGATCTTCGTACCCGGACTAAAGAATTGGGAAGAAATTAGAATGATTGCTTCCTCCGCGTCTGCACCGCTCAATGTCATGGCACTTCCTGACCTTACGGATTGCGAAAAGTTAAAGGAACTGGGAGTTCGACGGTTAAGCTTAGGTGGATCGTTGTATCGTAAAATGACTGCGTTACTTGAGCAATGTGCAGTAGAAATGCTTGATTCTCATGATGCCGCAATCTTATTTAAATGAAACAATACTGTGATTATCTGGACGGTAATACTGACTTTTTCCAAGGAGAGGAATTACAATGAACAATTACTTGTTTAAACAATTGAGATTTGTTCGAGACAGTACAATAAAACAGGTTAAAGAGATGAGCGAGGAAGAAGCACGCACTGTACCTCGAGGATTTAACAACAATATTCTGTGGAACCTTGGGCACATTCTTCTTGTTCATGAAAAGTTCTCTTTTGCGCTAGCGAACGAAAAAATGGAGTTGCCTAAGCACTTTGCAGAAGTGTTTGCTCCAGGTACTATGCCGAAGCACTGGGGAACGCAAGTACCTGGCTTGAATGAAATTCTGCTATTGCTATCTATGCAAATCGAACGGACTGGTCAAACCTTGGAACACCGTCTAGAAGAAAAACTCGAGGAACCATTTGTTACCTCGGCTGGTCTTGAATTGTTGGCAGTTAAGGAATGCCTCAGTTTTTGCATATATCATGAAGGCATGCATTTTGCAGCAATTAAAGCCATAAAGCAGCAGTTATAGTAGTAGAGCAAGATTGAACTATCGGAGAACGTTAGTTCAACCAAGGAGTAGTTTGCCGCGGCAGCTACTCCTTTTGATGTTGAGCTATCGGGCGGACTGCGCAGTAGGGGACCGTAGGACAGAGATCGTGGAGTTTACGGAAAATCTATTGGCCAGAGCTTGTAAAAGATCGGTTTAAGAAGTTAGGGGGTGGTGGCCATTCCACAGTTGGAAGGCAAGCATGGGGATAAGGCGGCGCCCAAAAGAAGAGGGCAGACGCCATGGATTATGAAGAACATCGCGGGCAGGATGCTTAAGAATACGATGTGTTGCAAGTGAACGAGGACAATCAGTTACCGGTCGGCGTCGGCCACGACCTGCGTACCGGCAATAAAATCATGGACGCTGCGTTTGTCGTCGCGGACGCCGACCATAATGGCCGAGATCATAAGCACGATGCCGAAGGTGACGGCATACAGGATATTCGAGACGACGGTGCGCAGCAGCATCGTCCCGATCCCGAGCGGCTGGCCGCTCACGCGGATGATGCGGGCGCCGATCGCTTTCTTGCCGAGGGTGCGGCCGCCCCAGAGCAGCGGCAGGAAGATCATGTATAGGTAACTAAGCGCGTCAACAGAGTAGGACCAAGCCTTGTTGCCGTTCCATTCGCCGAAAATAAGCAGTCCAATGAACCCGAACGGAATGAAGAAAATCAAGCCGTCCATGAGCACCCCACCGAGCCGGGCCCAGAAACCGACCGGTATGGCATACATATGGTCCATGTTTCTCTCGTTATCAAAGCTGTCTTCACGCAAGATGCACTCACGCTCCTTATGGTCATTCCAGTAGGATTCCGACCCTCGCGGAGCAGCCCCATCCATCACTATCCTATTCCGATACCTTCGAAATCTGTGACTGCACTAGTCTTTATTTTCCGTGAAACTAGGATCAGGACCGTATTTAGCGGCTCGGCCCTTCGGTTCCTCCCAGTCCTCTTGTCGGCCAAGTGCCGTCTCATCGAGGAAATAGTAGGCTCCGCCAGACTGTTCGAGCCCACGGGCATAGACGGAATACGTGTGAAACACATCGTTCCCGACCCGCAGAAAACAGCTTCGTCCAGGTTGCTCAATGGACTCGCCCTCCCTGACGTGTAAAGGCTTGCCTAATTGCTCGAACTCCGCCTTGGTCCGGTAGTTGTATACGATCGGAGCAACCGACTCATCCAGCGTGACATGAAAATCATAGTTAAAGTCGCTGCCGTGCGAGGAGTACCACGGGAAGTCCCATCCCTTCCGGGTCTTGAAGGCGTCGAGCTTGGCCAGAGGGGCACGGGAAACCAGGACGAACGAAGTATCGCGAGCGTTCAGATGCTTTAGGAAGCCATCGGAAATTTCATCGGCTCCCGCCGTGCAGCCCGGACAGCCTTTCTCCCAGCCCGGATCGAACATGAAGTGGACGACTATAAGCTGAGAACGGCCGTCGAACAAGTCAAGCAGACTGACTTTGCCCTCCGGACCCTCGAAGACGTATTCTTTCTCGATCTTGACCATGGGCAACCGGCGTCGCTCAGCGTTCAAGGCATCCCTTGCCCGCATCGCTTCTTTCTCCTTTTTAAGCAGCTCCTTGCGCGCAGCAAGCCATTCGTCGCGAGTCACAACTTGGGGATATTGGCCAATGTCTTGATTCGTTGTCATCATAATCAGCCCCTTTCCTTTGGTAACTCGAATGTATCACATCCGCCTGCCATGGATTTCTTTTAGATTGCTAAAAGAGAGGGATTCTTTACCCGGCGGGCGTGCGGCTTGCACAACAACAGGCGATTGGCGAAGTGGAAGGTTCGTATATAAAACAAATGTAGGGTGACAAGAACATATATACTTAAAAGTCGTGTAGTTTTACTCCCCTAACACGAACCGTTATTCTCTATCTTCTCCAAGCATTCCGACCAAGTAATACATTTGCATTTAAGCCCACTGTCTAATATTTGTATCATAGAATTCAACTGCCTCTTTCGCTCTTCAAGTTGGGACCGCTTATGTTTTGCCATCTGCTCCCAGCGTTCCGAAAGCGAATCACCCGTTTCAAAGCCTTCCAGTAAAACAATGATTTCCTGAATGCTAAAGCCGGTTTGCTGCGCTATTTTTATAAAATTGATGCGATCAAGCAGGCGCTCGTCATACCGGCGTTGTCCGTTCTGACGTTCCGCAGCAGGAAGCAAACCAACCGATTCGTAATAACGCAGCGTCGATGCGTTTATTTCTGCCATTGCCGCGAGTTGACCAATGCTAATTCCAGCCATGATAACACCCCTTGACTTAAAGTGTGCTTTAAGTTTTATGATCAAAAGTATAACAAAACTTGGAAGGTGATGTAAATGAAGAAAGCCCTCGCTGGTCTTGGATTATTAGTCGCATGTGCCTTATGCTGCGCATTGCCGCTGTTTGGAGGCGCGGCAATCCTCGGGGCATCCTCTTTCTTTTTGAATCCACTTGTTGTTGTGGGATTTGCTCTTATCTTCGTCATAGCAGGAATCATGATGTATCAAAGACGCAAAGCAGCAGGATCAGCTTGCATGAAAACAGAATGTGGCTGCAATTCATGCGCTACAAAGTGAATGGTGAATAGAGGGAGCGAACATGAACAAAGAAACAATGAAACCAACCGTATACTGGATAAGCACCCTATTAGCTGCAGGGCTATTATTTTTCGGTGGCATCCTTTTCATCATGCAAGGAGAACATCAAGTAGAGGAAATGAAACATCTTGGGTATCCGATCTACATTTTACCGTTTCTCGGGATTGGAAGAATCCTAGGTTCTATCGCAATTGTCATACCGCGCTTTCCACGCCTGAAAGAATGGGCTTACGCAGGCCTTGTCTTTGACCTTATTGGTGCATCGGCATCACACGCCTACGCAGGCGACAGCCTTCTTGAAATTGCTTTCCCATTGGTCTTTCTTGGATTGATTATATTATCTTGGGTATTACGCCCACCGAGTCGTAAACTATGATGGACATTAAGAGTGAAGTTGCACTCAATCCTATTGCATTTTCGATTGGTCCTCTATCCGTCCAATGGTGGTAGAATAGAAGAAACGATTAGAAGGTTAGGAGTGGGGACATGGGGACGTTCCTTGCCAATATCCAGGTATTCAGTGAGGCAATGGATACATCGGAATTACTGAATAAACTGGAGCATGAAATAACACATAAATTAATTAATGGAATGTACGAGACAACGGAGGATTCAGAATCTGCGGACCGTTCCATTATTCTGCAGGTATCTTCGGACCGCTGGATTTCCATTTACGATCAAAAGCTGGACGAGCAGGACATAAACGCAATGGATGCGATCGGAACAACGATTACTCGCCTTGGTGTGCCGGCTGTAGGATCGCTTGTGCACGACAGCGACTTGCTAATGATGCGCCTATACCGAGATGGAGGAACGGCTGATACCATCGTCAACAACCTTGCTATCTTTAATGAAATGGTGGGGGGAGGTCGTCCGCGTAAACGGAATGGTTTGCCATCGAAATGGGCAGAGGTTTGCGCGCCCGGCATTGAACCCGTGCGCTTAAAAGAGATCTGGGAGAAGGAAACGGTTTTTGCCGACGAAGCGTTGGAGCGCGCCGCGGAGTTCTTGGCCATACCAGATGAAGCTGTTTTCCGAGGTTATAACGTTGATCCGGAAATCCAACAACGTACAGCTGAGGACGGAATGGTAAAGGTTCTTCATTTTCGCAGCATCCTTCGTCTAACTGAATCCATTGACATGTTAATACCCGAAGGGCCAAAACTGGATTTTGCGAGCTGGGACGCCCACGCGGTCAGTGATGTCGGGGTAAAGTCTAGGGTTACATGCGGTTTGATCAATAAAGGGCAAACGTTTACTGGACTCGACGTATTGGTGTGGGGGCCGGCGATCGAAGAGGGACTCATTGAGCTTGGAGCGGGAACAATGATTCGCATTTCACCTCATTTCAACGCGAGGGAAGATTTAAGCAGCGATCCACTTCAGCATCATTTCGAAGCCATCACGCCAGGAGAAGGGCCTCGTCAGCAGATCAGCGGATACCGATACCCGGATATCGCTTTCTCCGAAGGTTTCTTGCAAGGGCTGTATCCAGCGGACGCGATCCGGTTGGGTCTTTTTAATGAATGGATGGCGCAGACAACCCGTGCTGTCCATTCGTTCCAGCTTGCATTTACTGGGAGAGGTGTGGGCCACTCTTATCTCCACCTTGCCTTTGTTCCCATCGAACCTGCGGAAGGGCAGTTGAGCTGGCGGTTGCCGGTGTATATAGGTGTTGAACCCAATGAGATTTAACTGGAGAGGGCGGCTTTCATGATAACATTGGCGACGAAAAATCCAGCGAAAGCAAAGCTATGGCATCCAACAAAGAATGGGGACAAGACGCATTGGGAAGAGGGGGAGCATCATGAAAAAATTGATTTTACTTTTTCTCTTTTGTTTTTCAATTGTCGGATGTAGCCAAGGAGGGGGAAATGTGGATCAAGGGTCAAAACAATTAGCGGAATTTTATCAGGGGGATTTTGCTAAGATTGATCGTATCGACATTAGAAATGGAGCTACAGGCGAAACCAAAAGCTTTACAGATCGGGATAAAATTCAGCAATGGCTGGATAGCATACGTGTTGTCGAAGTACAAGTAGATTCAAACCAAGAAGCTAGAACAGGCTATGCTTATTCTGCTCAGTTTTTTGAAGGTGAACAACAAAAAATTGGTTTTACAACGAATCAAATTGGAAAAGTATATTTCGTTCCATCTGAACAACTAACAGACCAATTAAAATCTTTGTTCGAATCATAATGGCTTGAGCAACCTGACGATAATTATGCGAATTGTGACAAGAACTTGGGCACATTGCCGCGGCGATAGACATACGTACAAAATACGGAATTTGCACTTTTTGCAAGTTACGAGTTCCATAGGCAGTAACTTAGCATGACGAAATGTAAGTTGGCAAGAATTTTCATGACAGAAATTGGTGTACGAAAATGCGTTCGGCGATTCGGATTTGCCTGGCACGTCGCGGCCCCGGAGGAGCTCGACTGGCAGTCCGATGAGCCGTGAATGGACCGAAAAAAGTATCGATTTTCGGCATGAACCCCCTCGTTCTAACAGGGGGGTACAAAATACCGCACGAAGTGGCTCAAACCCTTGGTGCGTCTGCGTTTGACTGCTGTTGCTTTTTTCATCATGCTGAACATTTTTTTGCCTTGGTATATATAACGAAATCACTGTCACTTTGCGGACTGAACTTCGTTGCTTCGAAACGCCTAGGTACGGGAAACGTAACAGGGCGTTGGGCTGTGGCAGGCAACGTTCGGTATGTACGGCAAATTCCGCGTATCGGCCTACAATTCCCAGTCCGTTGCGAGCGATCGTATAGGTTGAAATCATCAGCATGAGGGTGATCAGGAAAGCCGGTGTTTCCAGGAGCAGCCTTCTTCGCGCTCCGCTGTGGACGATGACCAAGCGTCCGCTTAGCGCATACGTCAAAACAAGCGCTTCTTGTCCTCCGTTATCCTTTATCGGAAGCATGCGAATATTCATAGCTGGCGTCTCCGTGAATATTTGCTGCAGCAGCTGAAGGTTCTCTTCCAGAACGACTAACACAGGTTCAGATGGTACGACGAATGAAGCCATCCGGTTATTTGCTGGATGCGAAAAAGGTTTTCGGCGTAGCCATGACCGTAGGTTCATCTCTCTCACCTCAGCACGAAATTATTTCCAATTCTAAGGCGAGGTATGCGGTGTAAGTGACACTCGCTTAGCCAGGATGTAAGAGTCAATTAACTACGACAAGTATTGTCATAGTTCGGTGATATGTTGGGATTGAAAATAATCCAAACGAATCGGAGGACTATGTATGATAAGCGATACCATAAGGAAAGTGCCGTTAATTGCTTGCCTATTCATGACGATCTTCATTGTATCGATGGAGGGTACGATCGTGAGCACCGCGATGCCGAAGATTGTTAGCGACCTCGGCAGCCTGGAGATGATGAGCTGGGTTTTCTCGATCTATTTGCTGGCCACGGTGGTAAGTACGCCCGTCTTCGGCAAGCTTATCGATCTGTATGGACGCAAGCGTATCTTCGTCATCGGGCTTGTCCTGTTCGTAGCAGCCTCGGCAGCGTCCGGAGCTGCGCAATCGATGCTTCAGCTCATCTTGTTCCGGGCATTCCAAGGCTTCGGGGCCGGCGCTTTGTTTCCAGCGGCGATGACGATAGTAGGTGCGGTCTTCCAGGAGCAGGAGCGCGCCAAGCTGCAAGCCGGCTTCAGCGCGGTAGGTGCAATTGCGGGGCTGACTGCGCCTTTCCTCGGCGGTGTCATTGTGGATTACTTCACATGGCAATGGATATTTCTCGTGAACGTGCCAATCGGTTTCCTATGCTATGTGCTGCTTCAGACGTCGTATAACGAGAAGGTCAAGCGGTCAGCAGTCTCGATCGACATCGCAGGCGGCGTTCTATTCATTATTGCGTCGGGCTCGCTGCTCTTATCCTTATCCCTCAAGTCGTTCCCGCTGCTCTGTGCGTCGATTGCGGCTTTCGGCGCCTTCATATGGGTGGAGCGACGCTCGAAGGATGCGCTCGTGCCCCCGAGTCTATTCACCAGCAGGGTGATGTCCTTTTGTTACACGGCAGCGTTCCTGCTCAGCACGTTGTATATCGGGTTGAACGTCTATGTGCCGTTCTGGATGCAAGGTGTTGTCGGAACGAACGCAACAATGGCCGGGCTTGCGCTAGCGCCAATGTCCGTGATGTGGACGGCAGGCTCTTATTGGTGCAGTGTGCTGCTTGCTAAGAAGGGCCGCAAGATGGTCATGCTTCTAGGGATGGTCTTCATCACAGCAGCGGTATCGGTTCTGGCAGGATATGGCGACACGATCACGCACTGGGGCATGCTGCTCGTTGCGGCTGCCGTGGGTCTTGGGATGGGGCTTACAGCCACGACGTTCATCGTGACGATTCAGTCAGAGGCGAACCCAGCTCAATTAGGCGCCGCCACATCAGCCTTAACGTTCTTGAATTACCTAGCGCAGAGTATCGGGATCTCGCTCTTCGGGCTAATCTTCAACCACCATGCGGTTCAAGGGATGAGCTCGCTTCGGGAGCAAGGCATTGACGTCACGGACGTGAATGAGCTGCTGCAGGTGTTGGAAGCAAAGGATGTGTCGGCCAGCGTGCTTGCGGCTACCCAGCATGTCATGAGCTCCAGCATCAGCCCTATCTTCTTGTATATTCTAGGGTTCGTTATTGCCGCCGGCGTTCTGCTGCTCGCCTTCCCGAGCGGCGGCCGCATTTCCGCTAAGGAACAGGGGGGAGGAGCAGAATGAACAATCAGGAATATATCCAACTGATAGGCGTATCCGAACGAAACCTCAAGCATGTCGACGTCGCGATTCCGAAACGACAGCTGACCGTTGTTACAGGCGTATCCGGATCTGGCAAGTCGACGCTGCTGTTCGACGTCCTGTGCAAGGAGTCCGAGCGCCAGCATCTTCTGTCCATAGGCAGAATAGCAGAGCATGTACAGCGACCTCAATTCAAGCAGGCGATGCAGCTCTCGCCTGTTGTCTCTGTCTCGCAGCGGCGAACCAATGACCATCCTCGTTCAACGGTAGGGACATTCACCGAGATCTATACGCATCTTCGGCTGCTCTTCCTCACTGCTGGGCTCCGCCGGTGCGATAGGTGCGGAACGGACGTCCCGATAAGTGAGGCGAACACGGCTGCAGCTTGCCCTGACTGCTCCACTGCTCTTCCGCCGCTGACGTTAGCACATTTATCCTTTAATACACCGCTCGGCGCATGCGAAGTATGCCGGGGGCTCGGCGAAGAGCTCGTGCCGGACCCGGAGAAGCTACTCGACCTCGATGCCTCGATCACCGGCGGGGGGATGTTAGCCTGGAAGAAGGGCGTGGGGCGGTTCTTCGAAATCGCGCTCACGCAGGCTGCCCGATATTACGGGCTCCCTTTCTCCTCGGAAGACATGCATAAGCCGATTGGCGAGCTGCCGGATAAGGTTCGCCAGCTATTGCTTTATGGCACCGATGATGAGCGCATACGCTGCCTACGACCAGCGCTTGATCCGCCTAAGACTGCGGAGGCGGGGCGGTTCGAGGGCGCAGTACCTGCTGTCAGACGCCGGTTCTTCGACAATCCGGACCATGCCACGGGCGAGTCGTCCGACTTAAGGCCGCTAATGAAGCGGCGTGTCTGCGCTTCCTGCCTGGGATCGCGGCTAAATGCCGCCGCACGCGGAATAACGATTGACGGGGCTTCAATCGCGGATATCTCCGGGCTGTCGCTTGAAGCATTGCTTGTGCGGCTAACTACATGGGAGGAGGTCTTCACAAGCAATTCCTCGACGGCAGCGGTGAAGGTAGTCATGCTTGAGCTTCGAGAACGGATAGACAGCTTGAAGGACGTCGGCTTGTCATATTTGACCTTGGACAGGCCGATGTCCAGTTTGTCTGGCGGTGAGTCCCAGCGTGTGCGCTTGGCGTCCTCCTTGCATTCACATCTAACAGATCTTGTATTCGTATATGACGAGCCCTCCTCTGGACTGCACCCGAAGGACACCGACAAGCTGTTTCATTCGCTGCTGCGCCAGCGGGACCGGGGGAATACGGTTATTGTCGTGGAGCATAATTTCGACATCGTCCAATTAGCCGATTACGTCATAGAGGTCGGGCCCGCATCCGGGGCACTTGGCGGCCGCATCGTTGTTCAAGGCAGCTTGGATGATGTCATGCGGAGTGGGGATTCAATTACACGACGCTATCTGGATCCAATGGCAGGGCGACCTGGCAGAAGCGATCGAGCTCTATGCCGGGAAGGTGGACGATTGCAGCTGACCGGCGCATCGGAGCGGAATTTGAAGGGTATTAATGTAGAATTCCCGCTTGGCTGTCTGACCGCGGTAGCAGGCGTATCAGGCTCAGGCAAAACTTCGCTGCTGTTTCAATCTTTGCTTCCGGCGCTTCGGGAGGGCAGTGGTCTGCAAGGGTCTTCGGCTATCGAACGAGTCGTCATGGTCGACCAGAATGATATGGGCCGCAGCTCACGATCGAATGCCGCGACTTATACCGGCGTCTTCGATGATATCCGCGAAGCGTTCGCGAAGGAGGCGCGAAAGGCGGGAGCCCCATTCAAGGCTTCCCACTTCTCCTTCAATGTGAAAGGAGGCCGCTGTGAGCGATGCCAAGGCCATGGCGTCATCAAGATGAATATGTTCTTCATGCCTGATGCTCTCGTACCCTGCGAGAGATGCAAGGGCAAGCGTTACGAGGAAGCCGTCCTGCGTGTAACGTATCGGGGATATTCCATCGCGGAGGTACTGGAAGCCAGTATTCAAGAAGCATCGGTTATCTTCGCCCAGGAGCCTAAGATCCAGCGTCGGCTCGAATGGCTGCTTCGCATAGGGCTTGGCTATCTGCCTCTGGGCCAGCCAGCCAGCACGCTGTCTGGCGGCGAAGCGCGGCGTATTCAATTGGCCAAAGAGCTGCAGAGCGCTGATGGCCGCCACAGTCTATTCGTGTTAGATGAGCCGTCGACAGGATTGCATCCGCAAGATACGCAGCAGCTGGGCGATGCTCTGGACGAGCTTGTTCGCCGCGGACATACGGTCATTATCATCGAGCACAAGCCCATGCTAATTCGGCGGGCAGATTGGATCATCGAGCTGGGGCCGGTTGGCGGCGATCAAGGCGGGCACCTGCTGAGCCAAGGCACCGTCTCTCAAGTGCGAAGCAACCCCGCTTCGCAAATCGGCAGCTTTCTTTAATCCAGGCAATGGCAGTATGTTACAATATACGGGATGGATTATGGATTCGGAGTAGGTGGGGCACTTGAATCATCGACGGCTGGCAATCATGAGTGTATTAGACTCGCGGAAGAAATTCACCGCCCGGGAGTTGACGGAACGCTTTGACGTATCGGTGCGGACCATCCAGCGTGACTTGGATTACCTGCAGGGCATGGCGTTCCTTTGTATGCGGAGGTTGGTACGAACGGCGTCTGAAAAATTACCTTAATCAAACCGGGGCATTTATCCAAGAAGGATCAATGCTCTTTTTTTAGCTAAAGGGTCGCGCTGCTCAATTTCCTTTACAAAATACTATGTAATCTACATTTACTATTTCGACAGGAAATGCTAGTGCTGGTGCGGGTTGTGACACAATATATTCGACAGGGCTTTTTGTCTTATAATAGATCTGTGGTTGTGAAGTTTCAGAAACAGATTGACATTTGTCGGATGACAAGAACACATGTACAATCGAACCCGCATACCATGCGGCTTTTTTTATTTATGTACCCAAGTTCTTGTCATGCGTCGATGACAAGAACTTGGGTACATTGCCGAACGTGACAAGAACTTGGACACATTGCCGAGGTGCCAAATTATGTGAAGATATTCAATGTTCTTGATGAAGGACAAAACCAATAGTAGCAAACGTTTGGTGTGATCCGAGGAAGAAGAGGGCTGTACAACCTACGAAAACGCGCCGCGCTTTTAACTACGCCAAAGGGATCAGAGTATAGTGTATGACACAATATAAGAATTCTTATATAACGTGGATTTCAGCTGTATTATATACATATGTACAAAATACGGGTTTTGTGTAAAAGTAGTCACTACATAAAAGAATCCAGCCGCTTGCCCGGCTGGATTCGATTCATTCGATTCTTTTCCGTCTCAATTTATTAAGGCACATATTGCTGCACAATCTTCGTTACAACTCCGTTTTCAATCGTCAGATGATACGGAAAACTTTTCAGATCCAGCACATCCGATTTATTCAGCGCATCCGCGAACTCTTTAAACGAAATGGATTCGTTCCAAGCAACATCGAGATCTTCGGGATTGCCGGTTTTGTCGTAGATCTGCATCAGAACTTGTGCGTCCGGATCGACGCTGATCGTCCGGATCGATTCGTCGTCGTTAACTATATAATAACCATCCGGCGCTGCGTCCAGACCCGAATCCGGTTCGCGTTCCAGAAAAATCCGGTCGGCGTCTTGGCCTTCGTACCATTGGATCGCATCGGTGGTCAAATGATTGCCGTTCAGATTGGTGACATAAGCGGTCTCCGTTTCAGGTGTTTGTTTCACCGGCTGGTAATTATCGCCAACTGCGTAAGCAGCGGAAATAAAGACGACCAGACCCGTTAGCAATACTGCTGCGCCGATTGCCGATTTCTTCATAGAAACACCCATCTCCTTCATGTGTACAGCATTAAGTCTCATTACCGCTTGTTCGCATAGTTGAAACTACGCGACCTTATTACCACTATAAACGAGGCAACCGTCCGATTTGTTTCAAAAAGGTTACAACGGGCCTCAAGAAATAGTTAATTCCCGCTCGACCCGAACCATTGGGCTTCTGCCCGCATACGCTATGCTGACAAATACACGCCCAATCGGAAAGGAGCATGGTCATTTCGATGCATGACGCCCCTGCTTTCACGCCGCGCGGCTTTCAACCGCCGTCCCAATTCCCATTTTCAACGCCAGCTAATCCCTTCATTCCGCCCCTCTCGCCTTCACAGCCTTTCGTGCCCGGCACGTTAACGCCGCCGCCGTCATCCGGATCGCTGCCGTTCGTCCCTGGAACATTGACGCCGTTCCCCCAGCAGCCGGGAGGGCTTGTCCCGCCGATTCAACCCGGTACGCTGTCGCTAGCGAATCTGACGGGCCTCCTTGCCTCGCACCCTAGACCGCAAGGCGCTCCGCCAGTTGCTTTGTTAGCCGTCTATCAGCTGCTCAAATCAAATCCCGGACTGCTCCGATTCTTCATTCAACAGCGTCCGCAAACGCTCCAGCATGCCCTGCAGCTTGCGCAGACGGGCAGCTTCACCTCCCGGCCAGACGAAGAACGAGTCATCCCGGGCTCCTGTTACTTCCAATGGACCTTGGCCTTCACGTTCACGGACGTCTATCTGATTTGGCCGGCCGCGAACTTTTTCGGCTTCGTTGTGGGCTACTGCGCGCCGTTCTCGACCCCTTGCGCGGTGCCCGACTTTCAAGTTCTATTCTCGGTTTGCTAGAATTATCCCGATTACAGACAAAAAACACGCCAACGCTGGCGTGTTTTTTGCGTTCCCTCTATTCTTCCTCGTCAAAAAGCTTCCGGTACGCGCCGTAGCCCTCTTTCTCCAAATCCGATTTCGGGATAAATCGGAGCGCGGCCGAATTAATGCAGTAACGCAGGCCACCGGTCTCGATCGGTCCATCTTCGAATACATGGCCAAGATGGGAATCCGCCTGACTGCTGCGCACTTCGATGCGCACCATGCCATGGGTCAGATCTTCATGCTCGGTCACCGTACCGGCCGTGATTGGCTTCGTAAAGCTTGGCCAGCCGCAGCCGGAATCGAATTTATCCATCGACGTGAAGAGTGGATCGCCGGAGACGATGTCCACGTACAAGCCTTCTTCGTGGTTATTCCAGAATTCGTTGCGGAACGGGGGCTCCGTCGCGCTGTTCTGCGTGACCTCGTATTGCATCGTGGTCAAGCGTTTCTTTAGCTCGGCTTTATCAAGATCGTTGTTCCAATGCGTCTTCAGGAAGGCGTCGCGACCGGAGCCTTTCCGGTACATTTTATAGCGGAACGGATTTTTCTTATGGTAATCCTGATGGTACTCTTCCGCGGAATAAAAGGTTGTCGCCGGCACGATCTCGGTGACGATTGGTTTGGAAAATCTGCCGCTTGCGGCAAGCGCCGCCTTGGAAGCTTCGGCTTGCTCGCGTTGTTGCTCCGTATAATAGAAGATGCCCGTCCGGTACGACGAACCCCGGTCGAAGAACTGACCGCCTTCATCGGTCGGATCGACGCTCCGCCAGAAGATATCCAGCAATTTCTCATAGGGCATTAGCGCCGGATCATAAGCAATCTGCACGGCCTCGGCATGACCGGTCGTCTCGCTGCACACCTCTTCATAGGTTGGATTATCGGTATGTCCGCCGATATAGCCGGAAGTGACACGAATGACGCCGGGCATTTCCTCGAACGGCGTTACCATGCACCAGAAGCATCCTCCGGCGAAGACCGCCAGCTCTTCGCGCGGCGATGGGGATTGGGATTGTTGCATAGCCAAGGACCTCCTTCAACATATAGTCTTCTCTCATGATACACCAGAATCGCTTGGAGTTAAAACTCCGTCAGGTTTCGCTATGCCTCCAAGTATTCATAAACATGAATATGTAAACCTGATTTCAATCTTTCGAGTAGCCCCTTATCAAGCATGCGCAAGAGGCAAGTATTTACCTAACCCCCTGCTTATGCGAAACGAATCATCGTGTTACAACGCTGCAAGTCCTCTAGACACTGATCAACAACCGTGTTATCTTTAGCTTAAACGTTTAAGTGGATGATCGGAGGTGTTCGTTTGAAAAAAACAACAATGAAAGACATCGCTCGCGAAGCCGGCGTGTCGGTTGCAACCGTCAGCTATATTCTGAACGACGTGCAGAATCAGAAAATACCGGAAGACACGAAATGCCTCGTCCGCGAGACGGCCAAACGGCTGAACTACGTGCCGAACCTGATGGCCAAATCGCTCGTGAAAGGCCAGACGAAGATGATCGGCATTCTTGTGAACAGGCTGCCGAACGAAGCCTATTGGCGGACCGTTCCGCGCCAACAATTCATCGCAGAGCTCGAGGTCTTGCTGACGGCCCATGGGTATCACGCCATCTTAGCTTCGCTCGATGCGAATGATCCGCAGCTTGATATCGTGCTCGAACGCAAACTGGACGGCGTGTTCCTGGTAGATGTGAAAGAAACGGCTTTCTACGCGATATCCGAACGATTCCCGATGGGCGTTCCCCTCGTCGTCATCGACAGCCTCATCGAAGATAATCTGTTTCATAAAGTGGTGCCGGACTTGGCCGAGCTGCTGCGTCAAGCGTATTCCCGATTGGCACTTCGCCGGCTTCCCTCCGAAGCGGAGCGCGCGAAGCCTGTAGCGCTACTCTGCGAACAGTTCCACAACACCGGCATGAATACGCTCATGCAGGAAAGTCTCGCTAGTCTCTTTAATACGGCTCCGATTGATGTGTTTCATGTCATGGACCACCAGCTTGCGGATATCGTCTCCTTCCTGGAGCGACAGGCCGATGAGCGGCGCGACGTGCTTGTGGTCGGCGAGCTGCTGGGCGTCATTGCGGCTCGATATATCGAGCATGAGCATCTGGCCGTCGTTTGCGTGAACGGGATGGAAAGTCTCCTGCCCCCAACGCTGTCGACAGTCTCCCTTCGGCCTGATAAAGCTGAAGTTGCGTGTCAATTAATGATGCAGCATTTGAACAATACCTTACCCGAACAATCGCCCAAAACCGTATGGATCTCGGCAGACGACAAGTGACCCGTGTAGGCTCGTCTGCCTTTCTTTCCCTTAACTTAAACGATTAAGCAAAGGAGTTGTCGATGATTCATGTTCGCCCCAGCCTCGCCGGAAACGTCAGCTATCCCCATTCGTTCCAAGCCTCTATATCGCAACCGCAAGTTCATGCTTCTCTTCACCGGCTCCACCTTGTCGGTATTCGGCAATTGCTTTCACAGCATCGCCCTGAACCTGTGGGTGCTTCAAACCACGGGCAGCGCGGCCAAGATGTCGCTGATCACCGTCACTCATATGGTGGTCAGCCTGCTGCTGGGATCCGTTGCCGGCACGATCGCCGACCGGTTCAATCGCCGTAACTTGATCGTGATCTGCGACTCGCTGCGGTTCTTCCTGGTGCTTGGCATCGCCTTTGCCATGCTTAATTTGGAACAGCCTTTCGTCTGGATCGTGGCGCTAACCGCCTTATCCGCCGTTGCGGGCTTGCTGCAATCGCCATCCTCGCAAGCAAGCATTACGGATTTGGTAGGCCGAGACCGCGTCCAGCAAGCGGCAGGCATGATGAATATCGCCGACAATGCGGCACGAATCTCGGGTCTGGCGATCGGCGGTTATATCGTGGCGCAATTCGGCGGCGTGACGGCCATCGTAACCGATGCCATCTTGTTCGGCTTGTCCGCCTTGCTCGTACTCGCGGCAGGACGATTCCCGCGGGCGGAGCGCATTCAAGCAGAGAAAACCAGCTTTCGCCAAGATTGGCTGGAAGGGATCAAGCGGGTGTGGTCCGATCCGTTCGCTAGAGGCGTGACGTTCCTGACGACGATCGTCCTTTTGTTCTTCGTCTCGAATCTCATGCTCATTCAAGTCATGGCGGTCAAGGTTTGGCAAGCCAACCCGTTGCATTTTGGCCTCATCGAAGCTGCGATTCCGCTTGGTTATGCGCTTGGCGCGATCACGATCATGGGTTTGTCCCGACGTCCCAAGCATCGCGGCAAATGGATACTCGGCAGCACGCTGCTCATGGGTCCGTTATATATCGGGATCGCGATCATGCCGAATGCGTTGGCCGCGATTCCGCTCATTCTTGCAGTCGGCACGTTCTTCTCCTTCTGTACGCTGCTCGTCAACGTAATCATGCGCATCGAAGTGCCTTCCGAGCTGCAAGGACGCATGTTCGGCATCTTGGGATCGCTCACGAGCGTGGCGCCGCCGCTGGGACTTACGATCATGGCCGCGTTGGCGGACGGCTACGGGGCATCGAACGTCCTGCTGGTCAGCGGATTCGGCTTCATAACGGCAGGCGCGGCTGCCTGGTTCTGGCTCAAGCCGATTCGGCGGTACCAATAACCGCATGAGGCAAGCCCGGCTTCAGTTCTGTTCGTGCGGTTCGCGCTTGTTTTTGGCTCGGAATCGGCGGACTTTCATCAGGTTTCCGCACAGCTTGTCGTCGCAATAACGTTTGGTCCGATTGCGCGTCTCGTCCAGGAACACCCATAAGCAATTCGGATTGTCGCAATATTTAATCCGAGCGGGATCTCCTTCGGTTGCGAACCGGGCGAAGCTGTCCGCGAACGCCGCGTTCAACGAATCCCAATTCTTATGGACCGTCTCTTCTGTCAAGATGAGGCGGTCCTCTTGCTTCGTCAGCTGTCTGCGGAATTCGCCTGCTGCCATCCAGTCGTTGAGACATTCGATCGCATCGGTAGACAGCACGCCATCCTGTTGAAGCGCGCGTGCCATCGCCTGAATGCCGGCACGCACGCGGAACAGCCGCTCCACCTGCGCTTCGCTTGGCTCCTGCAGCGCGCCCCAGCCCAGATGAGCCGCGAACTTCAGCCGCCATTCCGCTTCCGCCAATTTATCGGTCAAGTGGCCGTCGCCCTTCCAATCCCGCCATTCGCTGTTCAATAATTCGATCCATAACATCTCGTCGTTCTCCTTAAGTAACGATTAAATTTACATCTAGGTAGTTACAATCTGCCATTCGTTCGGTTATAATTCCATTGTAACGCTTCAAAATGCAAAACACTAGTTACGCACTCGATCGAAATGGAGGGTATCCCGTGAGCGCGAAACAAGCACATCCATTGTTGAATCAGTTCGAACACGCTTGGGAGAAACTGGCCTGGAACGTCCCGTTCAAGACCGCGACCGAAGGACTGAGCGAAAAGGATGCGGATTGGAAGCCCGTCGAAACCATCCATTCCATCCGTCAGATTATGAAGCACAGCTCGTTCTACAATGAGCGGATGCTGCACCGTCTTCGCGGACTCCCGATTCCCGATCGTCTAAAGTCCGAATCGAATGCCGAGACCTTCCATGCGGATGCGGCAGGTTCCGGGCAGGTAAGCTGGGAAGCCGAGCGAGCGCGAGCAATCGGGCTATACGAGCAGCTCCACGCCGAGCTTCGAGACGTCACGGACGAGAAGCTTAACGAGCCCATTGGCGAGACCACCTTGGGGAACGAGTTAAATCTATGGGTCATGCACGACGCGTACCACGCCGGACAAATCGTGCTTCTTCGCAAGCAGCTGGGGAACTGGAAGTCGCCATACGAGGAATGAAGCAGCGCGCAGCGATAGACCAAATTTTCATAATCGATATTATGTAAACTAATGTGCCTCCCCCGCTAGACGACGAATCTGCCCTCCCCCCTTCATCATCCGATCTTGAGCCCTCCTGGTCCCTTCAACAAGCCAACTCTGGCGCGGCGTCCCTCCCCTATGCCGCTCTCCTCCTCGCAAAGAAGCCTCCTGTCCGCGCCGCGGAATCAAGAGGCTTCTTCCCTTATTATCGGTATTTCTCCATCCATCGTACCGCAAAATCTACGAGCTGCCGGACGGGTATCAATTTCACGACGGCCTCGCCGATTACGCGCCTCGCCGCCTCGTCGTGCTCTTGCTCGAATGCAGTCCCGATCGCTTCGAAATCCTCGGTTGACAACGCGATATCATGAAACATCCGCAACTCCCGAACCCCGTCGACAATCACGGGAGCCCCGTTCGTGATGAGCGATTTGCTGCGATAACGCGCGCGGTATTCCGCCAAATGCAGCGTTGTATTGCGGTCATGGCCGGCGCCGAGGAGAAGAATGCGCGCGTCGTCCTCGTATAATTTGGCTAACGGCGACCGTTCTCCAAGTCCATCGTCGTACGGATGCTCGGCGGTATACCACGCTGCTTTCGGACCGCGCGCGCAGAATGACACCTGCGGATGCCCGCTCCGGAGCGTGCCCGCTTGCTTCCGGAACGTCTCCGCCACCGCGCCGATGCCGTACGTTGGCGTTAGATCGCGATCGAATGCCGGCATGCTCGTCCGGATCTCCGCCCACCATTCTTTCGGAACCGGCGGATTCTCCCAACGTTCCGGATCGGACAGATCGCCGCTGTGCGCAGGCATGACGACCGTCCCGCTCTCCCCAACCGCCGCCTCGACGCCAAGAATAACGGCGGGCGCGCCTCCGATCAGGAAGCGATTGAACGCTTTCAACGACGAATGAACGATCAACGTATCGCCTTCGCGGACGCCGAGCATCCGCAGTTCCTCCGCAATCGTCGCCGCGCTAAGCGGGTCTTGACGTTCATCGAAAGTCATCAACGATATCTTCTCCCTCTATGCCTTTCAAGCGTGTTTCTTTTTACCATATAACGGAGCGAGGAAGACCGTCAACCCGCTGTCGCTTGACAGCCAAGAAGCATCAATGTCACGATAGGCCTGCATCGCTTAATTCCAAATGATGGAGTGTGATCCTCATGTCAGAAGCAGCCTTGGCAGCCAAGATGAAAGCCATCGTGCCGATTTTACGCATTTTCGATATTCCGAAGGCAATCGAGTTTTACTGCGACTATCTTGGTTTCCAGAAGGATTGGGAGCACCGCTTCGGAGAGAATTTCCCGATCTATATGCAAGTGTCTCGGGACGGGCTTGCCCTGCATTTGTCCGAGCATCACGGCGACGCGACGCCGGGTTCGGCGATTATCGTGCACGTGGATGGCATTCGCGCGTTCCACGGCCAGCTTCATGCGTCGGATTACCGGTATGCCAAACCGGGCTTAGAGACGACGCCTTGGGGGAGTCTCGACGTCACGGTTACGGACCCGTTCGGCAACCGGATCGTGTTCAGCCAGCCGGCCGATACAGCAGAAGCAACATAACACAATGCAGCGGGACCTTCCGCTTTGCCCCTAGCTTCAGGCGGTGTATTTACGCCAAGACCGGCAGTATATGCTCGAACAGTACCTTTTTCGAATAGATCGCTTCGCTCTTGTCCGTCGGTTCCTTCCGCAGCGCCGCGACGAGCTCCAGCTCCGGGATAATGAAAATGTACTGTCCGCCGTAGCCTTTGGCAAAATAACAGTCGATGTGGCCGTTATGCGCCTGCGGCGATACCCACCAATGATAGCCGTAAGCGCCGAAGATAGGCGGCTCATAGTGGCTGAAGCCTTTGTGATGCGTCTTAAGCGACTCGTTCACCCAAGACTCGGGCACGACCTGCTGGCCATCCCATCGGCCGCCGTTCAAATACAGCAGCCCGAATCTCGCCATGTCGCGGCTCGTCAGGTGCATGCCGGCCCCGCCTTCGTGCACGCCGGCCGATTCGTTCCACCTCGGCTTGCGGAAGCCGAGCTTGCGGAAGAGATGCAGATCGGCATATTCGTAGACGCTAAGTCCAGTGGCCTTGCGTAATAGCGCGGACAGCAGATGCGATCCGCCCGAATTATAAGTGAACACCTCGCCGGGCACGTGGCCGATCGGACGCTCCCATACATATTGAATCCAGTCGGCGGTCCGCTTCATCGCCCAATACGGCTTGTCGAATTCCGGCCAATCGAAGCCGGGCGTCATCGTCAGCAGATGCCGGATGCGGATGTCCCGCTTCCGCGGATCGTCGTCCGCGAGTTGCAGATGATCAAAATAGTCGAGCGCCGGATCGTCCAGGCTGCCGATCTCCCCTCGCGCCAGCGCGATGCCGATCAGCGCCGAGAGGACGCTCTTCGTGCAGGAGTAAATCGCGCCAAGGCGGTCTTGTCCGCTCTCGTGAACATCGAGTGCGAGCTTGCCGTCCTTCACGACGACGACGTCTTTGATCTTCCACGCCGAACAGGCGCTATGCAGATCGTGCAGATGTCGATCGGAAAAGCCGAAGGCCTCTGGACGCGCGTCGGACCGGAGCGGATCGGTTAGCGTCGTTTGCATCGTTATCAGCTCCTTGTGCCGGTTTTGCTTATCTTTTACCACCGCTGCCTGAATCATGAACATCGCCGGGTGCCCCTAAGCGGCTAACGAAACCGCAGCCGCAGGGGTCAGCGTTATTTCGATCAGCCGCGTGTGCGGACAAACTCGCGCATGAACGATGCAAGCGCGGCGCAGGATTCCTCCGGAACCGCATTATAGATCGAAGCCCGCAAGCCGCCGACGCTCCGGTGCCCGGCCAGTCCCTCGAAGCCGTTCTTCTCCGCCTGCGCAAGGAACGCCGCCTCCAGCCGTTCATCCGTCAGCTTCCACGTGATATTCATCATCGACCGATCCTCGGCGTCGGCGATCCCTTCATAGAAACCGCCGCTAGCGTCGATCGCGTCGTACAGGAGGCTGGCTTTGCGCGCATTCCGCTCCCCGAGGACCTCGGCGCCGCCCTGCTGCCGCGTCCATTCCAGCACGAGCTTCATCATCCATATCGCGTGAACGGGCGGCGTGTTATAGAGCGATTCATGCTTGGCGAACGTATCGTATCGGAAAATATGCGGGATGTCCGCTTCGGCGCTGCGTTCGATCAGATCCCGGCGCAAGATGACTGCCGTCACGCCTGCCGGACCGAGGTTTTTCTGCGCCGACGCATAAATCAGGCCGAAGCGTGCGTAATCAAAAGGACGGCTGAGAATGTCGCTTGTCATATCGCCGATAAGCGGCACGTTCGCAGGCAGGTTGGGCAGCTCGCGCAGCTGCGTGCCTTCGATCGTATTGTTCGTCGTCAGGTGCAAGTACGCCGTGCGGTCCGCAAGCCGAATGTCCTTCGCCTTCGGTATTGCTCGCCAGCCCGTCTCCTTGGACGAGGCGGCGATCCGGGCGCCGCCTGCGCGCGTGGCTTCCTGATACGCCTTCTCGGCAAAGCTTCCGCTCAGCACGTAGCTGCCTGGCGCCTCCGCCGTCGCAAAGTTCATCGGGATCAACCCGAACTGCGCGCTGGCCCCGCCGGCCATGAACAGCGCCTCATAGCGCTTGTCGAGACCAAGCAGGCCAAGAAGCAATTCTCGCGTCTGCGCGACCATGCGCTCCACCTCTGGCGAACGGTGGGACATCTCCATGAGGGATAAGCCCCGATTGCCATACTCGACGGCCTCATCGCGCGCTTGCATAAGCACCTCCAGCGGCAGCGCCGCCGGCCCCGGATTGAAATTATGCCTTCTGTTCATCGTTCTTCTCCGCCCTTCGCGAGTAAAATAAAGACGCTCCTTCATCCCTGAATTGGGACGAGGAGCGTCTGCTCGCGGTGCCACCCAACTTGACCGGCTGCCGAAACATCATTCGGGCAGGTCCGATCCGCTTTGGTCCGCTGTAACGGGCGAGACCCGGTTCACTTAGGCTAACGGATGCGGCTTCGCATCGCGCGCTTGACGAGAACGCCTCCGAGTTGGATGCTCTTCATCGGCGTAATGACGGTGTAAAGTTAAGCCTGATTATACGCGTCTGCGCGTCGTTGTCAATCGAATTGTGGGAAATCGTGGTACAATGGACGAGTATGGCTATCGTAAACGACCTGCATAATTGCAAAAGGAGGATTCGAATCTATGGCACTCATGCAATGCGACTTTTTTTCCGAGACGCTTGGCGTATCCGCTTCGATGAACGTCATCCTGCCTCAGCGAACGACGACCCAGATCGGCATGGCGTCCGCCGGCTCCAGCGAGGCGCGCCACCCGGTGCTGTACTTGCTCCATGGCTTATCCGACGATCATACGATCTGGCTGCGGCGCACCTCGATCGAGCGTTACGTCGCCCCGCTCGGCATCGCCGTGGTCATGCCGGCCGTAGGCCGCAGCTTCTACGCGAACATGAAGCAGGGCTATAAGTACTGGGATTTCATCAGCGAAGAGCTCCCTTCGCTCGCCCGCTCCTTCTTCCCGATCTCGGGCAAGCGGGAAGACAACTTCGTGGCCGGCTTGTCCATGGGCGGCTATGGCGCGTTCAAGCTGGCGCTCTCCCACCCGGACCGGTTCGCGGCGGCCGCCAGCTTGTCCGGCGCGCTGGACGCCCGCTTCTTTATCGAACAGAACAAGGAAGAAGCGGCGCGCATCTTCGGCGGCATGGACGACTTTATCGGCAGCGACAACGATTTGCTTGATCTGGCCAAGCGGCGCGCCGCCGAGGGCTGCGAGCGTCTGCCCCTGCTGTACCAGTGCTGCGGAACAGAGGATTTCCTCTTCGAGAACAACGTCGATTATCGCGATGCGGCGATGCGCCTTGGACTGCCGCTCACCTACGAAGAAGGACCGGGCGAGCATGAGTGGGGCTATTGGGACGCCCAGATCCAGCGCGTGCTGGAATGGCTTCCGCTGACGAAGAACGAGACGTAGACGAGGAGCGAATCACAACCAAGCACATGCATGCAAAATGGCCGCCAAGCGATAAAGCTTGCGCGGCCTTTGGTTGTTAAGCGTATCGCTAGCCGCCTCTGCGCTGTCCGCATGTCCGAGCATCTTCCTAGACCGGCGGAGAGCTCGTAATCACGACCGAAGACGGGAAGCTTCCCGAGGGCACGATCGCAACCGGCTGCTGACTCTGGACGTCGATGACCGCCACATAGCCGAAGGAGAGCAACGGGACATATACCTTCGAGCCGTCGCTCGAAACCGCCATGCCGTTGGCGCTGCTGCCGCTTGGCAATTCGATGCTCGTCAGCACTTCCTGGCGGGCCGTATTGATGACGGTAATCTCATCCCCCTCCCGGTTCGCCACGTACGCCAACGACCCATCGGGGGTGAAGACAATGGCATGCGGCTTGCTGCCGGCGCCCGTATCGAGCCGCGCCGCCACGCCGTGTCCTTCGGTGTGGAGCACCAGCACCCCGTTATGATGCACATCCGTGATATAGACGAGCTCGCCGGTAGGCGAGAATGCCACGGAGGAAGGCTGGCTCCCTTCCGATAATCGGATAATGGTCCGGATATCGCCGGAATCCGCTTCCAAGATGACGATTTTGGACGCGGCGGTCAGACAGACGTACACTTTGGCTCCATCCGGCGAGATGGCGATCGCCGATGCATCGCAAGATTCCGGCAGCGGCACGGTATGCAGAATCGCGCCGCTCTCCGCATCGATAATATGAATCGCGTCCTCCAGCAGCGTCGACACGAACAGGCGGTCGCCGCCGGGCGTAAGCGCGATCGCATACGGCACCGCTTGGCGCGGGAACCGGATATCGGAAGCGCCGTCATAGGCGAGCGAGCGCAGCCGCTTGACCGTGCGATCCCCCTGACATGTCACGAACACGGAGCCGCCGTCCGGAGCGGCGGCCATGAATCGCGGCCGGCATCCCTTCGGAAGCGCAATGGTCGCTAATCGCGTATGCGACGCGGTCTGGAGCACGGTCACCGTATGCTCGGCATGATTGGCGACGTAAGCGAGCTGGTAGTCGTCCATGCGGACTAGACCCGTCTGAAGCAGATGCCGCTGCGTATAATCGCCGCCGGCGGATTGTTCCGCCGCCGTGGCGGTCAGCTCTCCGGCGCCGGGCCCGTCGGCCGTCAGCCGCACCCCGAAGTTAGGCAGCGCCGCCGTGTCGAAGCTGCCGGCGAATACCGATTCGTCGCGTCCGCACGACGACAGGCGGATGTTCTTGCGGCTGGCGAACCGCAGCGAGCCATAACCGTCCCCGCCGCCGGACAAGTCGGCCGTGTACAGCTCGATGCGGACCGCAGCGGACTGCAATCCCATATTGGCGACCGACACGACGAGCTTCACCGTTCGCTGCTCGGTCCGATTGAACAATAGACCCGAATCCAATACCGGCATGGACTGCCCCTCCCCCTTCATGCTCCATCGTATGAGCGAAAGGAGAGCGCGAACCCGGCCTTTGGCCTTTCGGTTCCCCCGAATTCCTTCCGCGCAAACTGCCGCCGCCTTGAACTCTATCTATATGCGGCAACCTGTCCGAACATGTTAGACAAGCAGGGGATTGCCCGTTCATCTTTGTATTCGCGTTAAAACCGGCTATCGCGATGCGCGACAGCCGGCCGGTAATCTCCATCTTGAGTTCCGAATCTCAACCGCGAGGTCTGGCGACAAGCGCGGCCAGGAACGAGAAGACGATCGCAGCCGTAATGCCGGCGCTTGTCAGCTCGAATATGCCGGTGAGAATGCCGATCCACCCGTTATCCTGCAATTCTTTCGTCGCGCCGTGGACGAGCGCGTTGCCGAAGCTCGTGATCGGCACGGTCGCCCCGGCGCCGGCGAAATCGATGAACCGGTCGTACAGACTGGTGCCGCCGAATGAGATGCCGTCGAGCACCGCTCCGGCAATGACGAGAATCGTCATCGTATGCGCAGGCGTCAGCTTGCCGACATCCATCATAAGTTGGCCGATGACGCAGATCGCGCCGCCGATGAGGACGGCCCAGACGAAATCCATCATGCCCGGGAACCTCCATTCTCGACGGCGACCGCGTGGGCGATGCACGGGATGCTCTCGCCCTGCTGGAAGGACACGGGCGAGAACAGCGCGCCCGTCGCCACGACAAGGATCCGGTTGAGCGCGCCGCGTTTCAGCTGCTTCAGCAGATGGCCATACGTGACGGTCGCCGAGCAGGCGCAGCCGCTGCCGCCCGAATTGACGAAGGTCTGCTTCGTCCGGTCGTAGATCATGAGTCCGCAATCCTTGTACGTGGTGTCCCCGATCGGGAACCGATGCTTCTCGAACAACGCGTTCGCGATGTCGTAGCCGACTTGGCCCAGATCACCCGTGACAATCAAGTCATAATAATCCGGCGTGAGACCGAACTCGCGAAAATGCGCGCTGATCGTCTCGACGGCTGCCGGAGCCATCGCCGCCCCCATATTGAACGGATCGGTAATGCCCATGTCGACGACCCGCCCGATGGTGGCGCGGGTCACGACGGGACCTTCCCCCTGCGGCGCGAGAATCGCGACGCCGGCACCCGTTACCGTATACTGCGCGGTGGGCGGTTTTTGCGACCCGTATTCGGTCGGATAGCGGAATTGCTTCTCGCTGGAGCAATTGTGGCTGCAGGTTCCGGCCATTACATATTTTGCCGAACCCGCGTTCACGATATGTGCGGCGAGCGCCAAACTTTCCATCGACGTCGAGCAGGCGCCGAACACGCCCAAATACGGAATGCCGAGCGTGCGCGCGACGAAGCCGTTACTGATCGTCTGATTCATCAAGTCGCCGCCGATATAGAACTGGATCTGCTCCTTCGTCAGATTCGCCCGTTCGATCGCATGCGTCGCCGCATCCTCGAGCAGCTTCTTCTCGGCTTGTTCCCAGCTTTTCTGACCGATCATGAGATCGCCGTGGCCAACATCGAATTCTTCCGCGAGCGGACCCTCGCATTCGTCGGGACCTACGACGGAAGAGGCCGATATGATCACGGGCTTGTTCTCGAATAACCAGCTCTGATGCCCTTTCAGCATGCGCCGCTCACCCCTTTATCCCGATTATCCAGTGGACGATGCCGACCGCGAACGCCGAGACGGTGCCGAATACGATGACCGAGCCGGCCAGCTTGAACATGTTGCCGCCTGTGCCGAGCACGAGTCCCTCGCGCTTATGCTCGATCGCCGCGGAACATAACGAATTCGCGAATCCCGTCACCGGCACGGCGCTGCCCGCTCCCGCCCATTGCGCAATTTTGTCGTACACGCCGAACGCGGTCAGAATCACGGACAGCAGAATCAGCACCGCAACGGTCGGATTGCCAGCCGTCTGCTCCGTGAAGCCGAAGTAGCGCTGGAATATTTTCATTAACGCCTCGCCGATGAAGCAGATCGCGCCGCCGGCAATGAAGGCTCGCATGCAGTTGCGCGCGACCGGCCGCGGAGGCTCGATCGATTGGGCGAGCAGCTGGTAATCGCGCTGGACCGGCGTCACCTTTTTCATTTTGCTTCTGGACGCAAAGCTCATCCGCTTTCCCTCCTTTCTACCTTTCCAGCAGCGGCGTCATGTCCCGGATGACCGCGTTCATGATACGGGCGCAATGCCCATACATCCGTTTCGCTTCGTCTTGCTCCACGCTTAGCGCGTACAGCTCGAGGTCCGCGCCGCACTTCTTCAGCGTCGCCATGAGCACCGCTTTCGTCTGCGGCTCCGGGACTTGGACTTGATCGTCGTATAAGTCCAGGAACAATTGATGCGCGGCGTCCACCTGGCCCAAGAACACGTTCTCGAGCAGAAACCCCTGCTTCTCCAGCTCCGTATGCAGCCAGCCCCGGTTAAGCCCCATGGCAGCGAGCGGCTCGTCCAGTATATTCCCGTCCATAATTACCGTCTGCGGCTCTTCCTCCGGGGCGACCTTGATGCCGAGCATGGCGGGCGTGAGCGGCTGATTCTCCTTCTTAAGCAGGACGGATAGCTCGCCGCTCGCCTCGAGCGTCGCGAATTCGACGTCCGCCACGCGGAACACGCTCTTGGTCCGCAGCTGCTCGAGCAGCTCATCCGCCGTATACCGTTCCTTCTTCAAATTGTCCTCGAGCACTTTGCCTTCTTTGATCAACACGGTTCCTTTGCCTTCGAACCACTCCCTCAGCGTCTTGCTGCGCAGCGTCACCAATTCGCCGAGGAACGGGAGGACAAACCAGACGGATAGCGCGACCAGCCCGTGTAAATACGAGTTCTCGACCCCCGTGGACATAAAGCCCGCGATTTCGCCGAGCGCGATGCCCGTCACGTATTCGAAGAACGTCAGCTGCGAAATCTGTTTTTTGCCGAGTATGCGGGTAAGCGCGAACAAGATCACGACCGCGCCAAGCGAGCGGAATAAAATATGTACCCAATCCTGAACGTTCATCCTGTCCTTCGGTCACCTCCTAGACACGCCCTTATTCTGCGCTCGATGACCAGGAATATGAGAAAGTGGGATGAATTTTTGCGGGCATATTGGAGATGTTAGTCGTTGGACGTTACGAAAGGAGGATGTTGACATGACCGTTGCCAATCAAGTCAAAACGACGCTCGCGTCGTTGAAAAGCGCGCAGGCCAGCTTGGAATCGTTCGCGCTCGCGACGCAGAACCAGGAAGCGAAGGATCTGTATTCGCAAGCCGCTCAGCAAACGCAAGCGATCGTCGATCAAGTCAGCGGCCGCGTGCAGCAGCTGGAGAACGAAGAGCCGCAGTATAAAGGCTTCTAAGCGAAGTCCGCATCGCATTGCAAGGCGAAAAACCCGGATCACCGCGAGGTGTTCCGGGTTCTTTTTGCATGTACGGGGTAACGGCACAGTCAGATTGGCGCCTTGAACGATACACTAATCGTATGGACCCTTGCAATTGCCGAAGGAGGCCGGACATGGCGACGTATTATACGAAAGACCGCGATATCGTGCATCACATCAATACATTGCTGAATCCGAAGGCGCCCGTGCTGGATTTGGGGAGCGGCCTTGGCGTCCTTTTGGAGCTGTACCGTTCGCCGCTCGTGATCGCGCTCGACATCCACAGACCTTTTTTGGAAAATCGCCTCTATACCTCGCCGCACATCATCCCGCTGCACGCCGACGCGCAGGACATCGACCGGTTGTTCCTGCCGAAGACGTTCGGCATCGTGACGCTCATCGACGCGATCGAGCATTTCAACAAAGAAGCGGGTCTCATTCTGCTGCGCAAAGCCGAACAGCTCGCGCGCGAGGGCGTCATCGTGTTCACCCCGCGCGGTTTCTTCCCGCAGTCGGTCGACCATTACGGGCTGGAAGGCGATCGCTATCAATCGCACTATAGCGGCTGGGAGCCGGAAGAATTCGAAGCGCTCGGGTACGACGTGCTGATCATGGAAGCGTTCCACGATGCGACCAATCAGTCGTTCGTCGAGAGCTTCGGCGCGGATCACCCGCCGATCGACGCGCTGCTCGCTTGGAAGAACCTCAAGAAGGACTAAGCCGTCTGCGCCGCCTCGGGCTTGGGACGGAACAGCAGGCCGAGCAGACCGAAAGCCAGGAACGCCCCGCCGAGCAGCATGAACATGCTGTGGTCGGACACATACCGGATGCCGTACCCGCCGATGGACGGCCCGAGGATGCTCCCGATGCTGAAGTGGATCGAAGCGATCACGTTCGCCGTCGATAGAATCGGCTTGGGCAGAATGTCCGCCGCATAGGCGAGACCGAGCGAATAGAACGAGCCGACGAGTCCTCCGCCCGCGACGAAGAGCGCGAACAGCGCATACTCGTTCCCGCCTGCCAGCGGGACAAGGAAGAACGCCAGCGAACCCGCCAAGGCGCAGCCCATCAGCACGGGCTTGCGGCCGATCCGGTCGCTCAGCATGCCAAGCGGCAGCTGTAGAATCAAGCTGCCGATGCCGAACGACATCAAGAGCAGCGAGATCCAGCTTTGGGACAGCTCGATGCGCAAGCCGTACAGCGGGAAGCTGCTGTTCATGGACGCTTCCATCAGCCCGTACAGCAAGCTCGGGATCAGCACAAACCAGGCGAGACGGTAGGTCCGCGAGAACCGGTTCTGCGCGGCTTCGCCGCTCGGCGCGCGCTCCGGCAGTTCGTTCGGAATACGCAGCAGCATCACGGTGACGACGAGGAAGAACAGGCCGACGATCAAGAACGGCGCCGCTTCGCCAAGCGGCAGCAGATTGATGCCGAGCGGCCCGATGCTGAAGCCGACGCCATACGCCATGCCGTATAGCGATATATAGCGCCCTCTGCGATCCGCAGGCGCGGAGCTGACGATCCACAGCTGGCTCGCATAATGGAGCGAGCTGTCGCCGATGCCGATCAGCAGACGCAGAATGAACCAGAACCAAAGCGCCCCGCTGACGGGGAACAGAAGCATCGCCGCGGTCACGAGCAAGGCGCCGGCCAAGATAACCGGCTTGAAGCCGTACTTGCCGACCGGCTTCTCGATGAAGAACATCGTGGCGAATACGCCGATGTACAGCGCGGTCGAATTCATGCCGTTCATATCCGGCGAGATGCCCTGCCGCTCGAGCAGAATGGACAGCAGCGGCAGCAGCAGCCCTTGGCTCGAGCCCGCCACGACGACGACGAGCAGCAGACAGACGAAACGATACGTGTCGGAAACTTGCGTTGATGCGACTCTTAGAAGCGACAAACGGATAACACTCCTTGCGATAAATAGAATAGATTTGGAGACAGACATCTCTCCATTGTAGCGGAGTTGGTTGGCGTTCACAATCTGGTGTTACCATGACAAAAACCGGAAGGAGACGCTCGATCGTCTCCTTCCGGTTTTGCGTCCTGCGCGTTATGTGGGTCTTGTCTGTCGGCCCTGCTCTATGTATGAATGGAACGCACCGGTTCGGCTTCACCGGGAGTTCTATAATTTTCGATAGTCAGCTTTCATGATTTTGGTCACGAGACTCGGCCACTTCGGGTTGGCGGGACAATATTTGCGCGCGATTTTCTCGATCGTCGTGTAACCCTTCCCGATATAGCTCTTGGAGATGAGCTGGCCGAATTTGCGGACGCTGGCGCGTTTGGTTTCGAATTTAAGCGCTTTGTTGTATCGATCGCCGTCAATGGCGTTCAGGCCGAACAAATTGTTTTTGTTCTTCGCGATTTTGCTTTTCCCGTTGCCGCTCTCCAGCTTCATCACCGCGATGGTAAAGTAGGCGTTAATGCCGTATTCCGCCTCGATGGCCAGTATTTCCTCTTCCAATCCGTGTCCTTCCAGGGCGGTATTCTCGAAAATCTCGGCGATATGCGCGGCGGTCAGCCCCGATACCGACTTCACCAGCGATTTCGGCTGATTCGGCTCGGATGGCTTGGCGGGCGCAAGTCGCATGACGGCCGGCTTCGCGGGCGCGGCTTTGACCAGCATCGCATCCGTCTTGGTCGCGTCAGCCGGGCGCTTCAACACAGCCGCAGCAGCTTGCGCGGATGCGCCTACCGGCTCGGCGTAACCGCCGTGGACATAACCGCCGCTTGCCAGCCGCAGCCAGCCTTTGTCCGTTACTTTCTCGACGCGCAGCTCGGTGCCCTGCTTCACGGTGCCAAGTATCTTCGAGGTGCTGTACCCGTTCGCACGCACATTCAGATAATAGGCGGTGACGCGGTAGACGACGGGTTCGGTGGCAGCCGGCTTCTCTGTCAGCAGCGCCGGCTTCGCCGAGCTTACATCCGCGGGCTTGCCGGACAAGCTTGCGGCACGTCCCGCTTCCGTACGGCGCGGCGCGGCGGGTTGCGCCTTTTTGACGGTAGTTGTGCCCATGGCGGCAGGCACGGCCGGGATATAGGACGTTGGCGCCGCCAAGGCGACGGACCGTACCGATTCGGACGACACGATCGATTCTTTCGAATTGACCCGGTTATGTGAGATTACGAAGGTCATGCCCATAGATAACAGCAATACGACGCTAATCGCGCTAAGGAATGAGAAATGTAAACGCTTTTTACGCAAGACTTTCACCTCTTCCATTAAGATTAGGTTACAGCTTACGATTACATTTACTCACTATACGCTCTTGTCCGCGGATATATGTTCACCAAGGCTGATTGGTTTGCGTTCTCGGTCGGTAGACCGGGAATGCAGCATTCAGCCACAGCTGATTGGTTTGCGTTCTCGGTCGGTAGACCGGGAATGCAGCATTCAGCCACAGCTGATTGGTTTGCGTTCTCGGTCGGTAGACCGGGAATGCAGCATTCAGCCACAGCTGATTGGTTTGCGTTCTCGGTCGGTAGACCGGAAAAGCAGCATTCAGCCGGACCCGCCGATCCGAACAATGCGAAAAACCCGCGCATCGGCGGGTTTTTCGGTCTTGTTAACGTATGAACGAGCCTTAGCTCTTCTTAAATCGGTTCTCCGGCAGCTCCGGCAATTCGGGCAGCTCCGTCTCGGGAATTTCCTTGATTTCGCGCTGCTCGATCTCGCGATGCTCTTCGCGCACGATTTCCGGGTGTTTATTGTCCGGCATTTCCGGAATGGATTTCGGATCGATCTCGGGCACCTTGTTCGGATCATACTGCTGTGGTTGCGTCATGGACAACACCTCCTGTTTGATACCTACTTACACGCATTGGAGGCGATCGAATCGTCGTCCTTTATTGGAGATGGGCTTCGATCCGCGCTTTGACGCCCTCGGGATCGTCGATCTGGAAGGCGACCTTGGCGAATTCATGGCCTTCGAGCTCGATCACGACGACGTCCTTGTGGTTCTCGTATGAGACGAAGCACCATTGGTTCTCGATCAGAAAGCGGCCTTGGCGGATATCCGCGATGGACGTGCCGACGCGAAACTTCAGCAGCGACACTTTGAAATCCTCAACCTCGACCTTTTTGATTTGCTTATAAGGAATGCTGACCTCGCGCTTCAACGCGCCGATGCTCACCAGACCCGATAAATGCAGGACGACCTGCTCTGTTCCGTATTCGATGGTTCTTGCCATGGAAATCCCTCCGTTTCGTTGATGCCCATAGGACGCGCGAGACGATTAGAATGTTCACTGCACGCAAAAAAAATCCTTCGCGCAAACTTGCGGAAAGGATTTAGGCGAATTGTAGACAGTCGGATAGGCCTCATTCACGATAACGGCTGCAAAATCCAATACTGCCCGGCTTCCTTCCGGAAGAGCTCTTCCTTGGCGTCCACGCGTCCGTCGTCCGGCACGCCTTCGTCCACCCCATCATCCGTACCTTAACGCCGGTTATCCTGGTTCGGATCGAACACGCGGAACCGAACGCCCGAGTCGCCCGCAATCATCCCGTGCAGCACGATGTAATGGCCGTCTTGCGTAAAATGCCCCGGCCGCATCGAGGCGATCACCAGCGTGGCCGCTTTACGCGCGCCGAACGCCTGCATCACCTCGTCGAGCGAGGCCGTCTGCCGGCAGCCTAATCCGTATGCGGCCGACGCATGCCCGAAATAGCCCCACGACGTGCCGTTATCCCGCGTCCGGAACCCCTGCTCCATCGCATAACGCGCGGCGTCCGGCGGCAGCAGCGGCTTGCCGGTCAGCGAGCTGACGGCCATGGCGAAGCAGGTCGGACCGCAGCCGGACGTGCCGATCGTCTGCTTGGCGTTCCCGTAATTCGAATAGAGCACATGGCGCCATCTTGGATCCTCTTGGCTGTAATAGACCGGTTTGGGCGAAGGCGACTTGTCCGGGTTCTTCGGCCCGGACGGAATCGCGGGCGGAGAAGGTCGACCGCCTTCTTCCGGGATCGCGCCGTCCGCGAACAAGGTCTTCCAGGATTGCGGTCCGATTTTGCCCGCGGCGGCCCCATCGTTGCCGAGCTTGTTGCGTGTCTTGAACCGGTTCACGGCCAGCAGCGTGTTCGGACCGAACTTGCCGTCCGCCGTAAGCGGCTTGCCGCCCTCGGCGCGGTACCCGAGCTCGATCAGCCGCAGCTGCATCCGTTTGACGTGCGGGCTTGGCGTCGCCGGCGCTAGTGATAATACGCCGTCCAGCGGCGGGAGCTTAGCGGTCGACACGCTGCAAGCCTCCCGTCAGCGTTTTGAGGCTGGCCAACGCTTGCTTCTCCTTGTCGACGATTTTGTTTGCGAGCAGCTCCTGATTGTCGAGGATATCCATCAGCAGGTCATAGATAAGGTCGTTCGTGATGACGGCCGGACGCGTTTGGTCGCGCCGTACGAGCTGGCGTTCTTGAATGGCTTCGAGCTTGAGGCGCTCCGGATTGGCCGGAATATGGAAGTGGTTTACCGGCACCTGAGCGGGTTTGCCGGGGAGCGGTGCGGATGGACCCGGATTCTCCGGCGCCGGCGGTTTGGCGATGTTATCGGCCGGCGGTTGGATCTCGTCCGTCGTCGCCGGAGGCGGCCCTTCGCCATCGGGCAGCTCGGGGCGTTCCGCTTGGATCGGAGGCGTCATGCCGCCGTCCTCGCTTGCGGCAGCGCGCAGCGCGGACGGTTCGGTCGATTCTTGCCCGCTGACCGAGGCTTTCAACGATTTACTTTTTTTAGAGGGCATCGGAGGCCACCACCTTTAGTTCGGCATTTCGATCGAAATTGATCGTTCTTACGAGATATTCGCCGGGCTCGGCGCTGCTGAGCGTAATCAGCGCTTCGCCGTTGACCGTCTTCACGGTCTGCCTGGACCCGTTAACGTCGAGTATGATGTCCGGGGAGGTCCCCGCCAGCGGTTTGTTCTGCCAATCGGTTACCTTGGCTTGAATCGTAAGCAAGTCCCGGCCGTTTGGCGCGATAACCGTTTTGTCCGATGTGAGCGTCACGTTCGTCCCGACGAATTCGCCTCCGACGTAACGGGTATATAACAAGGCCTGATTTTCGTATTGTTCCTGCGTCAGCGGTATCATGAATTCAGAATGAACCTCGCCGGATAGAGCGCTTACGCTAACCAGCTTGCCGCTTGCGTCGATCTGCGCATAATACTTAGGCAAATTCGATCACCTCCCAAGATACGCTGACGCTGTGCGACAGCAAAAACACTTTCGTCGAAAGTTGAATTTGATACGGGCTGACGAAGTTAGCCTGGACCGTGACATCGGAAGGCAGAATCTGCCCGCTTAAAACCGCCCAACCGTATCCGGTGTATGAGATGTTAATGAAGGCTTTTGACGTGTCGACGGTGTTGATCCATACCGTTTTATCCGTATCGTACGTGTTCGAGTTCGGATCGTATTTGAGCGGCGTTACGCCGCGCTGCACGCTTTTAATCCCCACTCCTTTCCATCCCCCTCCGTTGTTGTTGTACTCCAGGCGTCCTTCATTCACCCGAAAATCGATGCCGTCGACCGAATCCGCGACGGTATGCGTGCTGAACAGCCTTGCCTGCAAAGCGCCGTTGAAGAAAATATTGCCGGAACCGGACCGCTGCGCGATAATAATCCGATTTCGATGTCCGTAATGGGCCTTGCCATCGACCCATGCGCCGATTTGGGGAGTCACCTGTACGCCGTGTCCGGTAACCGGAATATCGGCGTATAAATACCCCCAGGTCGGCAGCGCATAGGCACCGCCGGCAATGCGGAAGTACGTACCGGAAGCGGGGTTCATGACGATAATGGCGTTGCCGATCGTAACCGTTCCGGTTCCGTTGTCGGCGATCTGGCCCTCCGGCATCATGATTAGTCCCTGCATGCGTGCGTTTAATCCCCAAGGGCGAATATCGTCCAGCGCATTCAGGTTGACATCGCCGTAGCTGCGGGTATACACCGCGATGCAGGACAGCTCCGTTGGATTCGTTCCTTCCCGGTGTTCGGTCACGACGACCTTGATGAATTGCCAATCGCCGGCAGCGGCAAAAGGGAAGTACTGAAACGGCTCGTACTCCGACCCGGTATGGGTGTAAAGTCGAACCCAGGAGGATGAATCGGCGCTTCCGTCGATGTAGAAGTTCTTGGGCATCCGGCTGCGGTCCGATCCCCTGGAGGAGCCGAGCGTGATCCCCTCCATGCCGCCATACCGCGCGTCGAGCTTGATCGTTAGCTCGGCTGGCAGCGCGGCGTCTCTTGGAATTTGCCACATGTTCGGTTCGCTGGGGAGCGTATACGGCGCGGTCGGATTACCGGTCAGCGTTCCCGCACTTACCGTGACAGGCGCGTATTTGGCGATGTTGCCGCTGAGTCCGCCCGAGCGCAGCTGCTGTCTGCCGAGCGTATTTGGCGAAATTTTCTCCGGCGTTACGGCGCTGTTGCCGATGGCCGCGGTATTGACCGAGCCAAGGCCCAGCTTCGCGGAGGTAACCGCGTTATTAGCGAGCCCAGCCGTACCGATCTGCGGGCCATCTCCCGGCGCCCCCGTATGCTTGTGGCCTTGGACTTCATGGAACAGCTTATCGGTAGCTTCAATATTCTCGTTCTGCGCGATGCGCCTTACCGTCTCGGCGGCATCGAAGGTGCGCAGGCCGCTTGGCAGTTTTGCCATCTATTAATCCCCTTCTTTCCAAGCTATGGCTTCCATACTTCGAGTTCATCCCAGGTCATGTCGAGCGCTTCGAGCGCCTCCCACGTTAGTTCGGCGGCGTCGAGCTCTTCCCAGCGCAAATAGGTGAATTGAAATTTCACGCTCAAATGGGCGGGCACGATTTCGCGAAGCGTCGCTTCGACGTCTTCCAGATTCGGCGGCACCCCGCGTTTGCCGATGAAGGTGATGACGACCTCGTAACCGCCGAAATTTTCCTGGATGTCGACCTCGCCGTTCTGATAGGAATCGACGACGTTCTTAATGACGGCGAGCGTCACCGTGCCCGCCCCGCGCATCTTCGATTTGATGACGGACCGGCGCTGATCGATCGGCTTCCCTTCGTTCACGGGCAGGCCGCAAATCCGCTCCCACTGCGCGAGTCCCCACGTGGCGGTCTCCACGAAAAACTGGTCCAGCACGTCGCGGGCGGCGGCGTGGAACCGATCGAGCTCCTCCGCCTCGCGCGCCGTTATATTGCGTACGATCTTCGAATCGGCGTAATAGGACGGGAGATCGTTCAGCATGATATCGCCGCGATTATTGGGCAACGAAGCTCACCGTCCCGCACACCGCGACATGATCGTCGGGAATCTCGATATTGTCGGCCACGTTGTTGATCGTCAGATCGTCGAAGTCGATCACGGCCTCGATCCCGAGCAGCAGCCCAAGAATCCGGTTATACCGAACAACCGTATCCGTGAAGGCGAGATGCTCCAAGTAGTCGGTCAGCTTCGTCTTAAAGTCCGCGGCGATGGCCTCGATATTCGAACCCTTGGCAATCGTAAGCTTGGCGTTGACGTGGAGCGGCGTCTCGATCGCTTTATCGACCGTCACCTGCGCGCCGACCGGCCGCTTCTCCTCGACCGATTCCTTCACCTGCAGCACGATCGTATCGGAAGGCGCTCGTTTGTCGTCGGAGAGCAGCACGAGCCGAACGGTGCCGTTGCCCTTCCAGGTGGGGAAGACGCGCACGTCGCCGACGCCGGGCACCTCCAGCGCCCATTGGCGGTAATGCCAGATGTTGCCGCTCGTCGCGGGCCGGCGCACCCGGTCGAAGTACCGCTGCAGCAGCGATTCGTCCGACTCCGTATCGGCGCCGCTCACGAACGCATTGGCATTGCGCGTGGAGACGACGCCGGTCAAGTCGCCGGTCACGAGCGTGATTCTGCCTTGCGCCACGTTGCCTCGCTTGCCGCCCTCTTGCGCGGTCGCGCGAATCGTCGCCGCCCCGTCCTTGATCGTCCCGTCTTGGGTGGTCGCGAATAGAATCGCGTGCTCTTCGTCCGTCGTCACGATCGTGCCCGCCGGGATGACCGTTCCTTCCGCGCCTTTGAACGTCACCTCGCCCTCCGCCTTGACGCTCGGTCTGCGCGTCAAGCCGAATTCCCCGGCGCGCAAGTCCAAATAGCGAGAAGGCTGGTCGGGATTCGCGAATCCGAACTTGAGCACATTATCCAGCTCGATATACGCTTGCGCCAGCTCGATGGCGGCGGGCGAGAGCAGATCGAACGTCACGGAGCCTTGCCGTTTGTCCAGATCGGCTGGCGATGCGTCCAGCATCCGCTGGAGAATCGCTTGTTTGGTCGCTTGCTCAAACATTCCGGATCGTCACCTCCAGACTGGTCGTTTGGTCGCCGATTACCGTGCGGAACACGATGCGCAGCTGGTCGCGCTCGCGTTCGATCACGAAATCGGTCACGTCCGCGACGCGTTCGTCGTAGATGAGCGCTTCGCGGACGACGCGCTTGATTTCGCTTCGCGCAAGCTCGGGCGGAATGTCTTGGCCGAGCAGGTCATCCAGCTCGCAGCCGTACGCGCCGTCGTAGATGACGTGGCGGTAGCGGGCGGTCACGATCGCTTTGTGCACGAACTGTCTTATCGCTTCGTCGCCATCGATCATGCGGGGAATAAATTCACCGGCCGTGAAGTCGAAGCCGTACGTCCGGGACGGCCCGATCGCGCGCTGCTGCTGTAACGCCCGCTCCGCGCGGTTGCTCAGCGGAGATAAAGCCATTAGTACGTCACCGCCCGGTCGAGCACGACATACGTTTGGCCGTCATGAATGCCCGCTACGATCACGCGGTCGCCTTCCTTCAGCTCGTCGGCGAATTCCAGCTCGGTCTTCTCCGCCACGAAGTCCGAATCCGCGATTTTGGCGCCATTGAAGGTCAACGTTCCCTGCCCGGCAAAGACGAAATCGGGCAAAAATTTGGTCAGCGACGAAGCGTCAATGCTCGTTTTGCCGGTATTTTTCAGATTGACGGTGCGCGTGTGCTTGGTCAGCGATTGCGCCACGATGAGATCGTCCTTTTCCAGCTCGACATTCATGTTGTCGAGTTTGATTTTGAGCGCGGGCGGATTGGCGGTGACCGTCCCCAGCTCGATCGTCACGTCCGTGTTATGGCCTAGCTCTTTGATCAGCTGCACGAGTTGGCTCGCGCCGGATCCTTCGATTCGCAACATGGGTACAACGCTCCTTCCTAATTAAGTATCGTTACGGCTGTTAATCGTCCGTCGCGGACAGCGTGAGCGACATCTTGTGAACGCCGCCCTCGAACGTATGCTCGTCGGTCGCGACGTAATAGGCGCCTTCCATCCCGGTCATCGTCTCCCGCACGGCGACAATGGCGCCGGCGGTCACGTCGGCGATGCCGACGCAATCAATCTTCGCTTCGTCCTCGATCGTGCCCAGATCCTTGAGCAGCTGCTTGGCGCGCTGCTCCAGCTGGGATTTGGTCATCTCCTGCTCGGGCTTCTCGAAGTGCTGCATCAAGCCGAATCTGCGGATCAGCTCGGCGTCCTTCGCCATGGCGGATTGCGCTTTTTTCTCCGGATCGCCGCCCATCACCTTGATTTGCGTGCGCATCTGCTCGATCGACTGCGAGTAGCTGGCCGAGAGCAGATTGGCGCCGTTCTCCAGCATCCAGATCTTCTCCTGCTTCTTGCGGGCGAGCAGCATCAGCTTCCCTTGGCGGGAGGCGAGATCGAAGCGCAGCCCGTTCTGCTTCGCGGATTCTTTCAATGCGGTCGCCATCATCTCGTACAGCGTTTTGTCGCGATAGATTTGCTTGGGGAGAACATAGCGGGTATCGTCGATGTCGCCGGTCGGAATGGAAAATTCGTTGCACAGCTTCTTGATGATGGACGAGGCGGTCATGTTGCGGAAAATGCGGGTGTCTTTGTTTTTGCTCAAATAGATATTCTCGTCGTAGGCGGTCACGGACATTTGGCCTTCCGAGTCGATCGAATCGGCGAAAATAACGCCGCGGAACAGCTCCTTCTTATCCAGGAGCAGCATGAGGCCCCGCCCTTTCTCGATCTCGATCAGCCGGTCGCGGCCGTTGGACGTGTTGGCGAGATTCACCGAGAGCTTGCGCGACGGCTGCGAAATGTCGCCGGTCCACCGAATCTGCTTGACGATGTCGTCCAAATAGACTGAACCGTCCTTCCCTTCGTACACGATGCTCCAGCTCACGAAGGAATCACCAGCTTCTGTCCGGTCCGGATCTGATTCGGGTCCTTGCCGATGGCCGGCTTGTTCGCGGCATAGATTTCTCGCCAGCGGTCGCCGTTCCCAAGCGTGCGCTGCGAGATTCTCCAGAGCGTATCGCCGGGCTGCACGACGTATGCGGCGGGCACGCTGCGCCGGTCCGGCCGTTTGGTCTCGCCGGAAAGAATCGTCTCGCCTTCGCCGTTATCGACGGCAAAGGACCGAAAGGTCACGTGGTTGTACTGCTTCATGGTGAGCTCGTAATAGAGATCGCCCGGGCTGCCCGCCTGCTCGGTGTACGTAAAGGAGCGCAGCGTCACTTCCGCGTTGATCGGCGTGCCGGTGACGATGAACAGAATCGGCTTTCGCTCGCGCATCCAACCGTCGATCATCGCGACCGTCTCCCATGGATCGGGCAGCTCCTCGTATTCGCAATAACCGGGATGGTAATCGCGCGGGAAGAAGGAGGAGACCGCGTATTCGTTCAACGATGGATTGCCGAACAGCGTATGCTCCCCGAGCTGGGTCACCTGCACATCTTCATAGCCTTGCGACGATTTGACCGACAGCTGTTCGGGATTGACCGGCAGACGGAACGATTGTCCGCCGGCCTTCAGCCAAAATTGCAGCGTGCTCATCAGGCCATCAAGCCTCCCGCCGCTTTAATTTCGCGCGCGAGCGCTCTGGCGATGGCATCGATGTCGGAATCGCTGCGCACGTTGAACGTGTTGCCCGTGATCGAGATCGACGCGCCGCCGCTTCCGCCTTCGGCGAAAGCCCGGTTCTCCTGCGCGGTCAGCACCCGCTCGCCTTTATGAAGCCGGGTGACCATGCCGTCGTACGGCACGTAGTCGAGTCCATGATAGGCGCTGGCGCTTACCTTTGGCTCCTGTCCGGGCGCCGTGCCGCTCCCGATGCCATTGGCCATGGACGCGGTCACGGTACTCTGCACCTGGACGTTTCCTTTGCCCGTGATTTTGTGGTACAGCGCCTGAACATCCTCCCACAGGTCCTTAAGCCAATTCCAGAAGACCAAGGCGGCTTCCTTGATCGTATCCCAGTTCTTGCTAATGACGTAGGCCAGCGCGCCAGCGGCGACTCCCACGAGCGCCATCACTCCGATGATCGGCAGCAGCGGCAGCATGGTCGCCCAGATCGACGGGGCGACGAAATAGAGCAAGGTGCCCGCCATCGCCGCGAGTACCGGAATGAGAATCTCGACGTTCGCGGCGAAGCCCTCGATCATCGACGTCAGCGCCGAACCGATCGGCAGAAACAGGTTTCCGATCGGCGCAAGCGCGAGCGTGATCCGGTTGCCCAGCGTCGCCCACGTATCGCCGAAGCTCTGCACCGACGCGGATTGCGTCGCGATCGCGTTCTGCGAAGCGCTCATCGCCGCCAGACTCCCGTTGAATTCGACCGTGCTGCCGCTTATCGCGGCCGCCAGATCGCCGCCCGCGGCCTCGCCGAACGCCTGCACCGCCAGCTTCGTCGCGTCCGCGGCATTGCCCGCCGCTTTGATCTGCTTGGCGATGTCGGCGAACTGCTCCGGCTTCATCGTCTTGAGCGCGGCGCCGAGCGGATCGATCTCCTGATCCTGCCATTTGGCCAGCAGCGCGATCGATTGCTCGAAGCCGATGCCCATCTTTTGAAGCGGGGCGCTGAAGGTGTTCATCTTGCCCATCAGATCGTTCATGCCGACGCCCGAGGCTCGGCTGGCCGCGTAAAATTTATTGAGCACGTCAATCCCGGCATCCGCGTTATAGCCCCAGGCCTTCATCGCGTCGGCCGCCGCGTTCGCGGTATCGGCCCCTTTGCCGCCGGTTAATCGCGCGACGTCCAGCGTCGTTCTCGTCAGCCCTTCCAGCACGCCCCCCGTGGCGCTCGTCTTCTTGCGCAGGGTGCCGAGCGCTTCGGCCACCTCGTTCAAATCTTGCGGGACGACAGCGCCGACTTTATTGAAGGAAGCCATAAGGCCCGTCATCTCTTGGCCGGTGGCGTTCGTCGCCGCCCGGATCGTCCCGAACGCCTCGCTGACCTTCTTCGCCGCTTCGACGGATTGCTCGTACCCGGTTCCGACCCACCCGGCCATCGTGCCGAAGAGGCCGCTCACGTCTTCGCCGTGCTTCTCCCGCAGCGTGTCCGCGGCGGCGCCGACCTTGCCGCTCACCCGCTCACGCAGCGACGGCGGTTTGATCAGCTGATAGAACGGACTTTTCTTCTCGGCTTGCTTCGCCTTGTATTTGGCATAGGCCGCGTTCATTTTATCCGTCATTCGTTTGACCGGCGGCAGCGCGGCGACTTTCTGCATGCCTTCGTTCATCTTCCGAACGGCAGCCGATTTGGCGATTTTGTTCATGCCGTCGTTGATTTTTTTGACGGCGTTCGAATTCGCCACTTTTTTCATGCCTTCGTTCATTTTCTGGTACGCTTTGGATTGCTCGATCTGCTCGGACAGCTTCTTGATCCGCTCCAGCGCCTTCTGGTACTTGGTCAACTGGGCGGTGGAGCCGGCCGTGCCCGGATTCGCGTTCGCGCTCATGGACCCTCACCTCCTTGCCGCTAAGGATTACCCTCGCGTCTTCGACCGGCGGGCGGCCGCTTCCTGCGCCTTGCGCGCTTTCTCTTCTTCCTCCAGCTGGAGCATCATCGAGGCATACATGAATTTCTTGGTCCCTTCGTCCTTGTTGAATACCTCGTCGGGCGTCAGATGATGGCGCTGGAAGATCAGGTGCAGCAGGAACGCTTCGCCGCCCGCTTTGATTAGTTTTTTATCTCTTCCTCGTCGTCGCCGCCGAAGCCGCTGATTTCGAGAATTTCGCCGGACAGCTTCGCGATTTCGCCTGCCAGCAGCAAGCCGAGAATCGCCTCTGCCGGGGAACCGTATTTCTCCGTCAGCTCTCTTGCCGACCAGTCGGGTACAAGGCAAGCGCGTTGAATGACGAGCGCGCCGAATTGTTCTTCGTCGAGCACTTTCTCGCGCTTGGCGCCTTTGCCGACGTAATGCGTACACTGCTCCTGAATTTTGTTGATGGTCTTGCCGTCCAGCGCCTGAATGCGAAAATCGACGCCCAGCCGTTTGATCGGCACATCCTTCTGCGGTTTGCTGTCCGCGCTCAGAAGCGCTTGCAGGACGGTAAGCTGACGGTTATCGATCATGATTTCATCCTCTTTCCATAATGTGGTTGGTTATCGTCGGAATATGGACACGATAAGACCCGGCGGCTGGTTCGGATACGCGCCGGGCCGCGGTTGACCCCAATGCGCTATTCGGCCGTCAGTTTGTCGAGCAGCTCGTAGCCCGTGAAGTTGAACGGGAGCTCCTCCTCGACGATCGAGCCGAGCTCGAAGTTGATGAGCGGGATTTTGTCGAACGTGACGCCTTTCAAGCGAATGCGGTAGGCGCCGTACGATTCCGGATCCTCCAGCTTCAAGATCAGCTCCGTCGCGAACGTGCCCGCTTTGTCGTCCGCGATCTGGCCGATCCGCTCCACGAATTCGCTCGTCACTTTGTAGCCGGTGATCGTGCCCGAGCCGGTCAAGCCGGTAACCTTGTGCGCCGTCCAGCGCGAGCCGGCCCGTTTGATTTCTTCTTTGGCGATTTCCACGCTGGCTTCCGCCGATTTAATATTCGTCAGCCATTGTCCGTCATGGTAGACATAGCCGTAAGTACCGTTAATCACGCGCGATGCGTCTAGCATAAATTCGATCCCTCCAATTTATAGGTGACCCGGCGCTTATCCGGGAATGTCGGATTAATTAGACTCGTACGGTCAAGAAGATGCGCTCCATGCTATCGATTTCGCGATACGAGATCAACAGGAACACGCTGTCGCCGACGGAGGCGCGGTCCGGGTCGAGACCGACCGCGATATCGGTCAGCACGTTGTTCAGCTCAAGCCGTTCGAGGTAAGCTTTCACGGCAGAGATGAGCGCCGCTTGGCCGTCCGCGTTATTGTCCAGCTTGCCGATGTAGCTGTCGGCCGCCGTTTTGGCGATATCGGTGGAGACGGCTTGACGGGCGCGAATGGCGCGGATTTTCAGCTTGGATGCGACGAGCCCTTGTTCGACCTTCACCTTCTCCCCGTCATGCACGAGCACGAGCGACCCGGTCTGAAGCGCTTTTTGGATTTCGCCGTGACGCAGCCGTTTGGTGACGTCCGAAGCGCCGATCGGCGCGTACGTGATCGATTTGTTGATGCCGGTTCCGGCGATCAGGCCGGCAATATACGGCGCGAATGCGGCCGAGGCATATTCCTTGCCGTTGATGTTGACGCCGCTGATCAGGTTGACCGCGTAATCGTCGGCCAGCTTCACCGTCCGCGCGTTGCCCTTCTCCGGATCGGCATCGTCCGCCGCGGCCCCGCCGAAGACGCTCAGGAAATGTTTGCCTTCCTCCCGGTTGCGCTTGCACCAGGCTTTCGTCGCGTCCTGCTCGGCGGCCGATACGACATCCGGGTAGACGAACACGTTGAACGATCTGGCTTCGAATGCCTCCCTCATGGCGATGTAGACGGCCTCCAGCGCTTTATCGCCCTCTACCGCCGGAGCCGGCACGGTGTAGACGAGCACTTCCTTCGCGCCGCCGTCCAGAATGAAGCGGATCGGCTGGATGTTGTCGATGCCGAACAGCGCGACGGCTTCGCTCTCTTTCTCGACCGTGTAGAACTTGCCCGCCGTCGCGGGAGCGGCGTATTTGAAGAGCGGCAGCGCCACCGTTCCGCGGGCGCCCCCCTTGATCTGAGCCGCCGCGGCCTCGACGAAATTAATGTACAGCCCCGGACGAACCGGAAGCGAAATCGGATCCCATTTGCCTCCCATGTGTAAAACCATCCTCTCAGTGATTATCTTGTTTTATTGATAAGCGGTACGGACGTTCACGTGATTCATCTTCTGTACGTCGAGCGCCGAGCGTGCTTGCCTTGATTGCAAACGCATCGTGCCGGTTACCGAAGCGACGCCTTCGCTTGCGGACGACGGTCCTTCATACGAGAATTCTTCCGCGCGCAGCGGCGACGGCGCTTCGCCGTCTCCCGGAGCGGGAACGCTCTCGTTCATAATGAGGCGGCTAAGCGTTTCCATGGCCAGCAGCGCCTCCTTTGCGGTAGCCATGTAACAGGTAATCGCGTACTGGCGATCGATCATGGTATGGCCCCTCGCCTCGTATTTGCGCGTCTCGGATCGCAGTCCGATCGCGAACGCGTTCGCGGCATGCGGCTGCGGATCTTCTAATTGATGCACGGCCGCCTCCGGGAAGCGTTCGGCGATCAGGCCCGCGATGCGCGCCACTTCGTCGATTAGCGACATAACAGCCCTCCTAGCGGCAGATTGAAGCAGGGATCGCATGCGTCTCCCGGCTTCCAGGCCGGCATCCCCTCCTTTATCGAATGGTCGGAATCGGCGCGTTGAAGCAGCGCCAGCGATCTCGCTGAAGCTCGAATGGTTAAAGATTCGTCTCGGACTAGCCAAGATCGCGAAGCGCCTATCGCGTGTAACAGGAAAGCCGGAAATGGAGTTTCGGATGAAGGAAATAAAACGAAAGAAATCAAGCATGAAGAAAATCAAGCGTGAAGAAAATCAAGGTTGAAGAAAATCAGTTGAAGAAAATCAAGCGTGAGGATCAATCGGCAAAACGGTGAAGATAATGGAATCGGAAGTGAACATGCGGGTCTAGCGAGAAGGAGTAGGCGGCCGATCAAGTGCGAGGTAAGTACTTCACGGGATCGAACAAAATCGATTATAGATCAGCGATTGAAAATGAAACATCGGTCGAATTGCCTACCGGAACGGGTCGAGCATGTCTTGAGGTTCATTATCCAGCTCGAAAACGCGCGGATTCTTCGGTGCCGATTTCTTGCGAATGGCTGGAAATATAGATGTTCACTCGATTGGACAAGCCGTATTTCGTCGTCATCGTTCGACAGTTTAAGATTCCATAAAGAATGATTCCAGGTACTTTTCGGGTGTTGGCAGACGCGTTTTCGTCTTGATCCCCTCGTTTGGTCGAACGGTGTGTTTCCAGATAATAGGTCTTTTGAACTTGTGGTTCAATCATTCCAGAGCCACGTTTTCCCGCTCTTTGCCCCAGCCCCTACCCACCCCGTCCGGTTTCCCGTATAATAACGTATGTTCGGCTCAGGCCGGCACGGCCTGGCCTATTTGCCAAGATAGGAGTCAACGCAATCATGGATATTACGAACCTTCCCCTTGCGCTGATCGACGAAGACAAGGATCAGCCGCGTTACCAGTTCGGCGAAGAAGCGCTGCAGGAGCTGATGCGCAGCATCGAGGAGCTCGGCCTGCTGTCGCCGATCAAAGTCCGGGACACGGGCGACGGCCGGTATAAAATCATTTATGGCAACCGCCGCTACAAAGCGAGCGTCATGCTCGGTAAAGAGACGATTCCGTGCATCGTGACGGACGTCACGGACGAAACGGAAATTTACTTGGAGCAAATCGCCGAGAACCTGACGCGCGAAGGCTTCTCCCCGATCGAGGAGGCCGAGGCGTTCGACAAGCTGCTGAACGGCGGCAAGTTCAACAGCTCCGTCAAGTTTTTGGCCGGCAAGCTCGGCAAGACCGAAGCGTATATCAAGAACAAATGCGAGCTGCTGAAATTCGGCAAGGCGGTCAAGAAGCTGATCGTCAGCGGAACGGAAATCCGATCCGGCGTCCTGACCGAGGATCAGCTCCTCCCTTTGAAGGATCTGCCGATGGAGCATCGCGACCCGCTCGCGCTCATCGTCGCGCGCGACGCCCTGCCGGTCAGCGACGTCAAGCGGATCGCCAAGCTGTTCAAGGATAAGGAAATGTCCGACGCGACGAAGGACAAGCTGCTGTTCAAGTCCGGACATGAGCTGCTCGAGACGTGGGCGACCTTCGAGCAGAATAAGAAATACCGCGCCGAAGCGGCGAAAGCCAAGGCCGCCCAAGAAGAAGAGCGGCTGCGCAAGCAGCAGGAAGCGGCAGAGCTTGCGGCCGCGCAGACACAGGATCAGGCCAAGCAAGCGGCCTCACAGCCGACAGCGACGCCAGCGGCGGCGCAAGCAAGCGGCCTCGCGGCTGCTTCGACCACCTCCCCTCCGGTCGCCGCTCAGCCCGAGCTGCAATTCGGCGTCGCCGAGCCCGATGCGGCACCGGTATCGCCAGAATTGAGCACGCTCAAGGCCAAGCTGGAGAAGTCGCTCCACGCTGCCGCTTCCCCAGCCTCGGTCGCCGAGGCCGAGCTTCGCGCGCTTGCCGGTCTGACCGGCGACGAAGCCTTGGAGCTGGCCACGCGGATCGACGAGCTGCTCCTGCGCTTGGAGACCGCCAGACAAATCTGGACGAACGCGAAGGATGCGTTGTCGTCCGGATCGTTATCGTCCTAGACTCGCGCGTCCTGCGCCCAACAACACAAAAGCGTTCCCTCCGATATGGAGCGGAACGCTTTTGCCGTTTGGAAGCTTCGTTTAGGAAGTAAGAATAATCGCTTTGCTCTTCGAATCCCATTCGACTTGATATCCCAGTAATCCCGATATGCCCCGCAGCGGAAGCATGATCGACTCATTCTCCCATCTGCTCGGATCGATGGCCACGGGCTCGCCGTCGACGTAGGCCGTGCTCTCGCCCGGTACATAGGTGATGACCCGCCCGTCGATGGTCGCCGTCGCGGTACGCGTCGCTTCATCCCAGACCACGGTCGCGCCGAGTATCTCGAAGCATTCACGTAACGGCATATAAATGCGGCTGTTCGCGTTCAGCAGCTGCCGCTCAAGCGGCATCTCCGCGCCATTCACCACCAGCGTGCCGTCGAACCGCTGCACGCCGAGCGCATAGCCGTGTTTGATCGCCAGTTCCTCGAAGGTCAGCTTCGAGGACGTGATGTACGCGATCGTCCCGGTCTTGATCTCCCCGAACAACCAATGAATGTCGTCGTTGTACATGCGGATGCAGCCCGCGCTGACATATTTGCCGATCGACTTCTTGTTGTTGTTCCCGTGGATCGCGTAGGTCGTTCCCTTCGTCCCGTTCACGTCCAGGCCGAGCCATCGGTCGCCGAGCGGGTTGGCGGGATCGCCGCCGGGGATGTTCTCCTTATAATAAGGGCGGTTCTTAATCTTGTTGACAATCTTGAAGCTGCCCTCGGGCGTCAAGCTCGGGGTCTTGCCGGTCGCGACGCGAAACTCCTTCACCAGTTCGCCGCCGCTAAAATACGCCAGTTTATTCGTCTTCTTGTTCACGATGATAAGATCCTCCTGCGCGGTACCGGCTTGCGCGGCAGCCGGGAACATCGCCGCGCAGCATACGAGCATCGCCATCATCACCGTGACCCATTTGCGTGCAGATCGATGCAAAAAGCCCTCTCACTCCTCTCTGTAATTCGACACAATGATAATCAATATATTGTCATTTACGTTCTCTTACGACAGTTCGGTCGCTTAAGAAACGTTAAACTTTATCCGCCATGAGAGGTGAACGCAAAGAACCGCCAGGCGTTTAAGCTCCTGACGGTCGAGGTCTTGTCTATGTTGCAAGCATTTGCCAATAAAATTAGACGGCTTGTCCGATCCTAGTTCGGTGTAATCGCGACGCGTCGCAAGTGAACCGTTATGATGCCGCGTCCGGATCGAGCCCTTTCGTCTCCTTCCCTAGGAACAGCACGGCGGCTGCGCCGAGGAGGATCGCACAGAAGAAGATGATGAAGATGGTCAAGATGGAGACGCCGCTCTCGATTAGCGCGCCGACCAGATAGGGGCCGATAACCCCGCCAATCCGGCCGAACGAAGCCGCCAATCCAACGCCGGTCGATCGCACCTCGGACTTGTACAGCTCCGGCGTATAGGCATACATGCCGCCCCAAGCGCCGAGATTGAAGAATGACAGGCTCATGCCGGCCGCCATGATCATGCCGGGCGAGTCCGAGAGCGCGAACCAGATCGCGCTCACCGCGGTCATGAGCAGATAGAGGACGAGCACGAATTTGCGGCCATACCGTTCGATGAAGTATGCCGCCGTGAAGTACCCTGGCAGCTGGGCCAGCGTGATGATAAGCACGTATTCGAAACTTTTGACCAGCGTGAACCCTTTCTTCAACATGAGCGTCGGCAGCCATAGAAACATGCCGTAATACGAGAACACGACCATAAACCATAATATCCACAGCATGAGCGTCGACGTTTTATATTCGGCGGACCAGACCGCCGCGACCCGCTGCCCGATCGTCAGCCGCGCCCGCTTCGTCCGTTCGAAGGCCGGCGGATCTTTGATCGCCTTCCGGAGATAGATCGCGTAGAGCGCGGGGGCGGCGCCGATGACGAATGCCGCGCGCCAGCCGTAATCCGGGATGACGTAATAGGCGATCAGCGCGGAGAGGATCCAGCCAATCGCCCAGAAGCTCTCGAGCAGCACGACCGCCCGTCCTCTGTCCTTCGCAGGCACCGACTCCGATACGAGCGTCGACGCGACCGGCAGCTCGCCGCCAAGCCCGAAGCCGGTAACAAAACGAAGGATGCACAGCGCCGCGAAGCTGCTCGCCAGCGCCGACAATCCGCTGGCTGCCGAGAAGATGAGCAGCGTAAGGATGAGCACGTTCGCGCGTCCGTATTTATCGGCCAAGATGCCGGCGCAAGCGGCTCCGACCGCCATCCCGATCGCGTTAATCGCGCTGATCAGGCCGATTTGATGGGCGCTTAAGCCCCACTCGACCGCAAGCGCGGCGACGACGAACGACACCATACCGACGTCCATCGCGTCGAACAGCCAGCTCAGTCCCGCGCTCAGCAGCAGCTTGCGCGACTTTTTCTCCTTCATTAATGCGGCGACTCCCATGCGGACAGCCCCTTTCAGTCTGGTATTTTTGTCTGCGGGCGGCGAAGAAATCCCACTTTGCGTTCACTTTCTGTTAAAATGGAGCAATCAAGTTTGAAATGCATGAACCTATACGGCTGTATTGGATCATACCCAGGAGGCTTTACTGTGGACTATATTGTGTTGGACATTGAATTTAACGGCCGAAAATTCGCAAGCGACCTGCCGATGGAAGTCATCGAGATTGGCGCGGTGCGCTTGGACGCCGACATGAACCAAATTGACGCGTTCACTTCGCTCATCAAGCCGGTGTACTTCGCCAAGCTGAACAATTTCATTAAGAAGAAAACCGGCATCCCGCAGGCCGACATCGATATCGCGCCCGGCTTCCGTAAAGTCAGCGCCGATTTTATCGCCTGGCTGTCCAAGAGCGAATCCTTCCTCCTTATTACCTGGGGCGGCGAGGATTTGAAGCGCATCATCTACGATACGCGCATGCATAAACTAGACGATGCTTTCTGGATGGCGGCGACGTATTTCGATTTGCTGAAGGGCTACCTCCGGGTCAAAAATTTGACCAATGACGTCAGCGTCGAAGCCGCGCTCGCCGAGCTTGCCGTTGAATCGGAAGGCTCCGCGCACCGGGCGCTCGATGACGCGATCATGACCGCGAAGATTCTCCGCGCTATTGCGGGCGACTTGGATTTTACACGCAGTCAGCAGTTCAAGGACGCGTATTCCAACTCCAAGGAACGCCGGATGGTGAAGAACGCGATTCGCTCCATGCGCGCGCAGCGTCAGACGCTGCAGTGGGAAGTGCTCGCGGAGAAATACCTGAAAGACCGCATCGCGCTGACCGACCCGCGCAAAGCCGCGGAGCTGGAGCAATATTTCCACGAAGAGCTGGCCAAACCCGTGCCGGATAAGCCGGCGCGCGAGAAGCCGGAGATCGCCGAGACGAACGCGTAACGCGCATCCCTGACCTCTCAGGCGATGGCGACAAGAAATAACCCTACCGTTGTTGGAACGGTAGGGTTATTTTGCATCTCCGGCGATATTGGCATACGCGCCTGGCTTCGTAATCAATCTCTTCAGCTCTCGTGTAAGATATTCGCCCCGATCGCGGATTCGTACGTTGCCGCTGCGGCGGCCTGGGCTTCAGCGGCGGCACCGGCACCGGCACCCAATATTGCGTTCAGCGTTAGTGACAGGTTCGAGCCCCGCTCATGATGCACGTAGGGCGCTCGGCTGCGGAAGTAATGCGGGTGACCGCCAAGCAGCGTGAGCGTGGCGACTTGGGCCGGGGCAAATTTTCGCCGATCCCAAACCAACAGTCCGAGCTTGCTGCGCCTCCAACCGCCCCATGTGCCGATGCGGGTTATCGGATCGCGGTATTTGAGCGCCTCGTCGACGGCATAGAAGTAGCTGACGCGATTCTTGTGTTCCTCGCGGATCGGCACCTTCGGCGAACCGAGCTGTACGACGCGGAAGTCCGGAATATCGCCCTCGTCGGCGAGCATGCTCGCCGCCTGATAGGCGGCCACACCTCCCCCGCTATGTCCGATCAGCAGGACGGGCTTGCCGAGCGAGCGTTCCCTGACCTGCTGCGCCGCGGATCTTCCGCCAAGCCGCGCCGAGCGGACCCGGGAGAGATCGCCGTGCACGTCGTATATTTGGCGAACCATGCTCTGCGTCTGATCCCCGTAAGGGAACAGCTCGCGAATGACCGGCTCCTTCCCGCTTCGGGCTAGCCGGGCGGCGAGCTCCGCCTTGCAGTCCGTGAAGAACGCCCGGGTCGAGCCGATGCCGGCGAGCAGGTACACATCCCAACCTTCGATGATTGCTTTCTCCATCATAGTTGCATTTCACCACTTTCAACAGAACGATTGGACCGGTCGGCCAGCCATCATGGCGTATAGTATGGACGGTTGCGTTGGCATTCATTCCCTCATGGGTAAGCGAAGCGGGCCGCTCGCTTCGGGATCGCGGAAGCTGTCGATGAACAGCTGCGCGGACTTCGACAGGTAGCGGTCTTTCAGCCATAATATGCCGACATCCGACTGGAAATCCGCATCTTCGATGTCGAGCATTTTGACGATCGTGGACGGGAAGGACGACATAACCGATTTGGGGAACACCGTCGCTCCAATCCCCTCGGCGATCAGCGACATGATGATCGCGACGCTGGAGCATTCGCATATAATATCCGGCTCGAAGCCGTGACGCTTGCAGGCGCTGACCACCTGCTGGTGCATGCGGTGCGTCTTATCCGTCTTCAGCGTCAGGAACGGAAAGTCGGCCAGCTCCTGCATGCGAACCGAGCGCCTGTCCGAATAACGCGCCCATGCGCTAGGAATAACAACGACGAAGGGATCGGAAGGCAGCGGTAATACTTGATACGCGGTAGATCGGGTCATCGCTTCAAAAGGCAGCCGCGCCACGACGAGTTCGATCGAACGCTTGTCCAGCAGCTCGCCGAGATAGAAATGATCGCCTTCGGCGATTTTGAACGTCGTGTGCGGATAGCGGCGGCGAAACGATTCGATGCGCTTGGGCAGCAGCGAGATGCAGGAGACGACGGATCCGATCGACAACACGCCCTGCACGGCCTGCTCCCGCTCCTTCACTTCCTTCATCGCTTCGTCGAATTGAAGCAGCAGCGTCTCGGCCTTCTCCCGCAGCAATTCGCCGGCGTCCGTCAGCTTGAGGCGTTTGCCGTTGCGGTCGAATAGCGTGACGCCGAGCTCCTCTTCCATCTGCTTGAGCTGTCGGCTGAGCGGCGGCTGCTCCATGTTAAGCAGCTTGGCGGCCCGAGTAATTTGTTCTTCTTGCGCGATGGTGACGAAATATTTTAATTGGCGCAGGTCCAACTCGCGTTACACTCCTTCTTCCATACCTTTTCGGTATATGAATCACATCAAATAGATATTTTTAATATACCCCAAGGAGTGGTAGCATTCAATATAGTGAAACCGACATCCAAAGGAGAGAACGCTGCATGGCCTACCAGATCGACATCACGCTTACTTCGAACAAGAAAGAGAAGCCCGCTTCGGACAAACTGGGCTTCGGGATCCACTACACCGATCACATGTTCATCCTCGACTACTCGGTCGACAAAGGCTGGCATGACGCACGCATCGTTCCCTATGGTCCGATCACGCTCGACCCGGCCGCGAAAGTGTTCCATTACGGACAAACCATCTTTGAAGGCCTCAAGGCTTACCGGACGGCTGACGGACGCATCCAGCTGTTCCGTCCACAGAAGAACTTCCAGCGTCTGAACCTGTCGAACGCGCGCCTCAGCATCCCCGATATCGACGGCGAGCTTGCCCTCGAAGCGCTCAAAGCACTCGTGCGCGTCGATCAAGATTGGATTCCGGATGCGCCGGGCACGTCGCTGTACATTCGCCCATTCGTCATTGCGACGCAAGCCGCGCTCGGCGTGGCGCCATCGACGCATTACAAGTTCATGATCATCATGTCGCCTGTCGGCGCCTACTACGCGGAAGGCATTAATCCGGTGAAAATCTTCGTCGAATCCGACCACGTTCGCGCGGTCAAAGGCGGCGTCGGCGAAGCAAAGACGGCTGGCAACTACGCGGCCGGCTTGAACGCGCAAGAAGCGGCAGCCAAAAAAGGCTACTCGCAGATCCTGTGGCTGGACGGGGTACACCGCAGCTACATCGAGGAAGTCGGCAGCATGAACGTCTTCTTCAAGATCAATGGCGAAGTGCATACGCCTGCGCTGAACGGCAGCATTCTGGCCGGCATCACGCGCGACTCGATGATTCAGTTGATCAAGAGCTGGGGCATCCCGGTCATCGAACGACCAATTACGATCGAAGAGATCTACGAAGCGGGACGCACCGGCGCGCTCGAGGAAGCGTTCGGCACGGGTACCGCGGCCGTCATCTCCCCGGTCGGCGAGCTGAACTGGCGGGACGAGCGTCTCACCATCAACGGCGGGAAGACGGGCGAGCTCTCCAGCAAGCTGTACGAGACGCTTACCGGCATTCAGAACGGCACGCTGCCCGATCCGTTCGGCTGGACGGTCGAAGTCCCTCAAGCGTAATCCCGATAGATGGCGGCATTGCCGTCACAGGACAAGCAAAAACCACCGGCGCCCTGCTCGCGAGCAGCGGTTCCGGTGGTTTTTGCGTTTGCATACCTGTGCTAACCGTTCTTCTCGTCCCGCATCGCATCCCAGCGTCTGCTCGCCTGAACAAGCTTCGGATGCGGCGCCTCCGGCCGTTCCGTCAGCACCAAGCGCAGCTTCGAAATCCACTCGTCGAAGGAAGCGTACGACGCGAACCGGTTCGCCATCTCCGGTGTCATCAGGAGAAAGAAGGGCTTCGGATACAGGTCGGCCATATGGCGTAGCGCGGTATCAATCGGCGTGTACTTTTTCCTTTTGCCGTCCAGCCCTTCGACGAGTATATCCGGATTCAGCGTATCGCGCTTCCACTCGTGCAGCTCGTCCAGCCGTCTGTGATACGGACGCGCCGAGGCGATGCCCATTCGCTTCGCCGTCTCTTCATGGATCGGATATAGGACGAATTTCTCGAATTTCCGTTCCTCCGCGTAGGCGGCCGCTGCATTCAGCTCGATCGCGCTCGCGTGCTCGAACGCGTCGTAGTAGATTAACGTCCCTCTTCGGCCGTCTTCCGGCGGCTCGAAGCCGAATTCGACCGATCTGGCGATCTTGTTCACGCGCATCCCTCCACTCCTTTGCCTACTACCCGTATTGTACCCGCTTCATGGCGCATAGATCAAACAAGCCCCAAGATTCTCGGCTCGCCGGTAACCGCCAGGCACTGACTCGGAGCGGGTGTGCAGCCCGAATCATTCTATATAGTTAATGGCATTAATTTTGAATTAACCCCATTAAATAAAAGACAAAAAACTCGTCATGAAGGAGGTCATCCTCCTTGCATGACGAGTTTTTCCATGCCGCGATCTGTTGTTTAATGCCCTTAAATAAATTATTGCGGATTCGTCGTCCAGATGCCGGCCGCTTTGACGAAAACACGCGCAGGCAGCTTCAGCGCGGCCGTGATCAGCTCCGCGACGTCCTCCGGCTGCATCATCCGGTCCTCATCGCCGATTTTCAGTCCGGCATTCGTGGCCAGCTCGGTATTTACCGTGCTCGGGGTGAGCGCCGTGACGCGAATATTCGACTTGCGCACTTCCTGCATGAGCGCTTCGGTCAGGCCCATGACCGCGAATTTGGACGCGCAGTAGGCCGAACCGGTTGCAAAGCCGCTGAGCCCTGCCGTCGAAGCGACGTTGATGATCGCGCCGCTGTTCTGTTCCAGCATCGTCGGCAGCGCGGCGCGTGTCGCGTAATACGTGCCCATCAGGTTAACCTGAATGATGCGCTCCCATTGCTGGGGCTCCATGTCGATTAGCTTGCCGAACGACGCGATGCCCGCATTGTTGATCAGAATGTCGAGCCGTCCGAGCTTGCCGATCAGCTCGGCTACCGCGCCGTCGACCTGCTCCTTGATGGATACGTCGGCCGTTGCGTGATACGCCTGAACGCCATATGCCGCCAGCTCGTCCTTGAGCGCGACAAGATCCGATTCGCTGCGCGCGATGAGACCGAGATGCACGCCTTCTTTCGCGAGCGCGATCGCCGTGGACCGTCCGATGCCTTTGCCGGCACCGGTAATGATTGCGGTCTGCTGTTGTAATGCCGTCATTTCAATCACTCCTTCTGGTTGGGGGCAAGCCCCGCTAATTGCTGGACAATCCCATCCAGTTTATCACAGGGCCTTTCGCCGCTCCAAATCAGTCGAAGAGACTGGCCTTCCTAATCGTTGTCATTTCGCTTACCGCCGCGTTTTTCTTTCCATTCGTTCCGTTTCTTCTCGACATCTTTTTTGAACTTCTCGATTTCCTGTTCGCGCTTCTTGTTGTGCTTCTCCAGCTCCTTCAGCCATTCGCGAGCTTCTCGTTCATCGTCGTCTCGCTCGTCTTTGTCCTCGTCCAGCTGTTTCGCTGGCTGCAGCTTAACGGGCGGAACGCCGCTGACGGGTGGGAACGCCTGAACAGGCTCATTCGCCAGCGCGTCGGTCATGATGGAGCGGAATACGGCGGCGGCGGCTTTCGACGTGGTGGTCAAATAATGCTCGGCGTCGGATCGGTCGTAGCCGAGCCAGACGGCGGCGGACAGCTGGGGCGTATAACCGACGAACCAGTTGTCCTTCGCGCCGTCGCCGTTCGTGCCGGGCATCTGCGTCGTGCCGGTCTTGCCGGCTACGGGGCGTCCTTCGAGCGCCGCCGTCCTGCCCGTTCCTTCGCGCACGACGCCCTCCAGCATCGCGGTCATCGTACGGGCTGTCTCGGATGACACGGCCTGGACTGGCGCCGTCTCCGCCCGGCTGGCCAACACGTCTCCCGCTTCGTTCTCGATGCGTGTGATCGTGTAAGACGGATTACGGGATCCGCCGCTTGCAAGCGTGCCGAACGCCTCGGCCATGTCGAGCGGCGACACCCCTTCCTGCAGACCGCCGAGCGCAAGCCCGAGCGCTCGATCCCCCTCCGTCAGGGCAAGGCCGAATTTCTCTGCATACGCCATCCCGGTCTCGATGCCAATCTCGTTCAGCGTCTTGACTGCCGGCACATTGTACGAATGAACGAGAGCGTCGTACAGCGTCACGGCGCCATGGAATTGGCCGTCCGCGTTCTTCGGCGAATAACCGCCGAAATTGACCGGTTCGTCGACGATGATCGTTCCCGGTTGCTGCCCCTTCTCGAGCGCCGGCGCGTAGACGGCGATCGGCTTTATCGTCGAACCTGGCTGACGCTTCATCTGCGTCGCGCGGTTCAAGCTGCGGAAGCCTGTCTCGCCCCTGCCGCCGACCAACGCCCGAATGCCGCCGTCGCGCGGATCGACAAGGACCGCGGCGCTTTGGATGAGCTGATCGTTCGCGCTGGCCGGGAACAACGATTCATTCGCGTAAGCCCGTTCAACTGCCTGCTGCATCGCGGGATCGAGCGCGGTATAAATGCGAAGCCCGCCATGCAGCACCTCTTCCTCCGACAGGCCGTACACTTCCGTCGCTTCGCGGATGACTTCGTCCGCATAATACGGATAACGGATCGCTTCCGTCCGATCCGGCTTCTCCTCCAGCAGCTTGATCGGCTCCATAATCGCCGCCGCATATTGTTCGGCGTCGACTCGTCCCTGCTCCTTCATGAGATCGAGCACGACGTTCCGCCGGGCCTTCGCTTCCTTCGGATGCTTCTTCGGAGTAAGCGCGGACGGCGCCTTGATAATGCCCGCCAGCAGCGCGGATTCAGCCAGCGTCAGCTGCTTGACGTCCTTGCCGAAATACACGCTTGCCGCGCGCTTGATACCCCAGGCGCCTTCGCCGAAATAAATATGATTCATGTACAGCTCGAATATCTTCTCCTTGCCGTACTGCGTTTCGATTTTCTGCGCGAGCAGCAGCTCGTTCCACTTGCGGGTCCACGTCTTCTCATGGGAGAGGAAGACGTTCTTGGCCAGCTGCTGCGTGATCGTGCTGCCGCCCTCCGCTTTGCTGCCGGCGTTCAGATTCGCGTATACGGCGCGGGTGATAGAGCGCAGGTCCGCCCCGTCATGCTCGAAGAACCGCTTATCTTCGACCGCGACGACAGCCTGCACGAGATGGTCCGGCAGTTCGGCGAACGACGCCGGCTCGACTTTATTCAGCGAGATGCGGCTCGCTTCTTTTCCATTCTTGTCCAAAATAATCGTCGCGCTGTGAAGCGGTTCGTTCAGCGTGCTCACATCCTGCGCCGCCACCATCATCTTGAAAGCGCCAAAGCCCGCGGCACCGCTGATCACGGTGCCGGCCAGCAGTATGATACCAACACGCGCGAGCATGGTCCTGCCGGGCATCGCGGACCGGATTTGCTTCTCTCTCATCTGCTTGCCCCCTGTTTCGTTTGTTCCGCTTCCACAACGTTCGAAAGATCGGCCGTTTTTCGGTACGTCGCTGCCGAATGTCGTCATCTTGGCGTCGCCTCGAAGCGTCACAGCGTACATACACGAATCGGGCGTAACTGAAACAGCGGAAGGCGGAGTCCCGCGAAGCCCCCTGCCGGAATAAGATAGAATAAGCGGATAACTTGCGTACGAGAGGAGGCGCTTCGGCGGCATGCTTGCGTTTATACTCGATGTCGACGAACTGACGGCGGAAGCCGAGAGGACGAGGAAGGAGCTCTTAACCTCCCCTTTGTTCCAATCCTGCCAGGTTCACATTGTAACTGGTGATGTCGGAAAGGCCATGAACGAAGCATTGCGCGGCCAGGACGGCGAATGGTTCGTCACGCTGCTGGCCGGCGAACGGCTTGCGCCTGATTTCGGCTCATGCGTAGAGAAGCTTGTCCGGCAATTGCCGAATAAGGCAGCTGGCGCGCTGCCGGCGATCCGGGCGAACGACAGCCGAGGAGAGCTGCGCGGCAAGCTTCGAGGCCCGATTGTATGGCGTTCCTCGGCCGTCCTTGGCTCGAACGGCGCTTGCGGATTCCCGGATCGGCGCTCGTTCCCGCTGGATCGTTATGCGCTCGCCTTCATGGCGAACGCGCTTCGTGCACAGTCCTGGCAGTGGCCGGAATGGGCCGCCCCGTCATGGTCCCCTTCGCCCGTCCCACCACCGCGATGGCGTCGCCCCGATGAAGCCGATCTCGCCGCGGCTTCGCTCGTCTTCCCCCCTCGGCTTGAACGACGCGAGCGCGAACGCGAGCCGCTCTTCTCGGTCCTACTCTGCACATATAATGAAGCGCGCTATGTAGAAGCGGCCATTCGCAGCGTGATGACGCAAACGAATGACCAATGGGAGCTTATTCTTGTGGATGACGGCTCCCGGGACGACACGGCGGCGGTGCTGGCGAAGGTTCGCGACCATCCCCGGATCACACTGGTGGTTCACCCCGTTAATCGCGGGAAATCCGCAGCGCTCAACTCCGGCTTGGCCCGGGCTTCGGGGGAATGGCTCGTGGAGCTGGACGCCGACGACTGGCTAGACCCAGACTGCCTGAACCGGCTGGCAATCGCCATTCGTACCGAATCGCCCCCGCCGCAAGTCGTCTATTCGGATCATCACCGCTGGCAGGAACGTCCAAGCGGCGAGCTGGTCTATGCGGGACGCAGCCGCGACGCACGCGCGTTGGACGCCTCTCAGCTGATCCAGAGCGGCGAGACGGTCGCGCTGCGCGCCTTCCACATCGCCGCGCTGAGAGAACAAGGCGGCTGGCGGGTCGACGATCCATTCGAAGGCCGATTGTTCGAGGATATCGGCATGCTGGCCACCTTCATGAACAAGTACCGCCGCGCATACCTCGATCTGCCGCTCTATCATCGGCGGGTTCGAGATGGGAGCGTCTCACGCCAGGAAGGCACGCGTTATGCGAGATGGAGTCGCTGGGCCGAGAGCGCAGTCATGCGAGGACCGGTTTAAGCCGCTATACAAGGATGCGCACTAATTCCGTTCTCGCGGCGCTGATCGTCGTCGGCGGCTCGCCGCCATAGGCCGTGCCGCTCGTTTGAATGTGGAAGAAGCCATCTCCGACGCCGATTAATATGCCGCTCACGTATTGCGTTGTTTGGAACACTTCCACTCTGCTCCCGATATATCTGGCAAGCGCCGACAAAAAATCCATCTCGTTTCCCTCCCGATTCTTTTACTGGAATGAGCTGATCTGAGCCGTTGGAATCAACGCGAGCGTACCGGATACTTCGGCCACCACGACGTAATCGACGCCGACCTCGATAAGCGTTCCCGCGACCGGGCCGGCATCCGTCTCGATAATGATCGCCGTGTTAATCCGGGGCTGCAGCAAATTGGCGATGGCCGTCTCCCGAGGCGTCAGCGCCGCAACCTCCCGGGACAGCACCCCGAGCCGGTTTTGGATGACTGCCAGTTCGCCGGTAATCCGCTCTGCGTAGGCCACCTGTTCCATCGCAATCGTGTCTACCCGCCTATTCAGCGCGGTGATGTCGTTGCTTGCGCGAACGGCGTGGCCCGTCAGGCCGGAGACGGACCTCGTCAGACTTTCCACGGAATCGCTGACGTCTTTGATCCATTGCAGCGCTTGGCCGCGCAGCCGATTCATCGCCCGCTTCCAGGCGAGCGTGCGCTGTCTTCTGCGTTTCGCTTTGACGGAGATGCCGCGGGCGACGATCGTGCCCACGACGACTTTTCCTTCGTTCCTCTGCAAGGTGAATCGCTTCGATCCGCCGATGCTTGCTGCCTGCCGTTCATTCCCTTCTTGTAATGCCATGACCGGTGTTCACTCCTCGCCGATAAGGATGGATGGTTTTACAGGATGCGTGGTTTCGCTTCATCCAGCTTCATTTGAATGTGCGCGAGCGCGACGCGCGCCCGGCTTACCCATGAATTGCGCTGCGCGTGCTTCTGCCGCCAGCGGACGCGAATCGGGTGATCCTCCGCGATCGCTCGGGCCGTCACGTCGGCGATGTTCGCCGTATTGGCCGTATAGACGAGCGAGCGAAACTTGCGAAGTTCAGTCATATCCGAGGCCACGACCGGTTTGCCGGCGGAAATATATTCGTAGAATTTGACCGGATCGCAGCCCTCGATCATCTCGGTAAGCAGAAACGGGATAAGCGCCGCGTCGAACCAGCTGAGATAGGCGGGCAGCTCGCGGTAATCCTTGATGGGCAGCACGGTTACGTTCCGATGGCGGATATCCCGGTTATAGAGCGGACTTGCGCCGATGACGACAACGTCGAACCGCTCCGCCACCGCATAGATCAGATCGACGTCCAGCCAAGCCGACACCGCGCCATAATAGCCTACGAGCGGCCGCCCCTCCGTATCGGGCAGGTCAGCCGGACGCGCAAGCCGCCGCTCCGCCGGCTTGAAATGCGCGAAATCCGCTCCGTTGGGCAGCAGTACCGTCGGGATTCCCCGTTCCGCATGTTCGCGGTAGATCGCCTCGGCCGAGGCGAAGGTCAGCTGCGTCTTGCGTTCCATGACCGGGACGACGTCCTTCCAGGCCGAGAATTCTCCCTTGGCCAGATCGCAGGAATCGAAGACGGCCAGATCATGGTCGTAGCAATCGATGAACCAGCCTTGGTTCACGGCGCACCAAAACACCAATCGCCCTTTGACGAAAGGCTTAAAATCGACCGATCGATGGATGACGACAAAGTTGGGCAGCTCCTCGAACGGGTAAAAGACGGGCTCCCGCTGTTCATATAAATCCGCCGGATTGATGAACACGACGTTCGCGCCCGCTTGGGCGAACGCCTTCATCATTTGCTGCGGCCGCTGATGCATGAACCGGTAATCGATCGCGGGCGGATATACGATCGTAATGGCGGTATCGGTATCCACGTAGCCTTAGCTCCCCTCTACGACAATTTCTGGGATTCTACACCATATGAGGCGCGAGCGAAGAACGATTGTGTATCCACCTAGCAGGCTGTCCGCCCATGTCCCGGATAGGCGTCGCTCCCACTAGATGGGTTGCGGCTGGTCATACGCAAACAGGCACCCGGACGTTGTCCAGGTGCCTGCTTGGTTTACAATTCGAGGGCCATTTCCGATCAAACCAATTCAGCCCTTATCCTAGTGCTTTCTTCACCGAATCCAGCACGCGGTCCGGCTGGAACGGCTTCACGATGAAATCCTTCGCGCCGGCTTGAATCGCCTGCACGACCATCATTTGCTGCCCCATCGCGGAGCACATGACGATGCGGGCGGACGGATCGGACTTGCGGATTTCCTTCACCGCATCAATGCCCTCCATCTCCGGCATCGTAATGTCCATCGTGACCAAATCCGGCTTCAAATTATTATAACGCTCGATCGCGACCAGACCATTCTCCGCTTCGCCGACGACCTCATGCCCGCCCTTCGTCAAGATGTCCTTCAGCATGAGCCGCATGAAGGCTGCGTCGTCGACGACTAATATTTTTGCCATTGTTCCCGTTCCCCCTGAGATGAAGTGTCATGTTGTTGTTTGGGATTAGTGTAACCGGAAGGCGGAAAATTGTACGCGGTCCAAGCCTCCCATATTTTGATGCCGCCTGCGAGCTAGCTCTCGGCGCCCTTCTTACCCGTGATATACGGTTCTACCAACGGTTTAAGCCGCTCCAAGCCCTGCCACATATCGCCCGGTCCGTCGTAGATCAGCACGTAAGCGCCATCAAACCCGCTGTGATGAGCGGCATCCAGGCAGCGCCGCAGCTCATCGGCGTCTGGCCGCCCATCCGAATCGTCCTGCGCCTTCACATGCACCGACTGGCTGAGCGGCGCGGTCATCGCGATCTCCTCGAACTTGCCGTCTCCGCGATAATTGCCGAAATCCGTAATGTAGCCAAGCTTGCCTTCGGCACTCCGGACGAGTTCCACGCCGTTCGCGGCACGAGTGGTTAATGACTTGAAATTTTCGCTCACGACTTGAATGCCGGTCTGTCGACCATACTCGGCCAGCTCCGCCAACGCTTGCGACGACTGCCGCAGCGCCGCTTGATCCGCAGCATCCGCTTCGCCGGCGATAATCCGTATCCGGCGCGCGCCGCATGCGGCACCGATTCCGATCCAGCGTTTCATCCACGCCAGATCGGCCGCCCTACGCGCTTCATTCGGCGAGGTGAGATCGCCGTAATCAAGCAACAAGGTGTCGAATAACATATCGGCACGATCGAAACTTAATTTTAGCCGTCCCAAAAAATCCTCATCGGTCGACGGGAAATGAAAGTGGCAGATCTCGATCGCGCGATAGCCGCGCTTGGCCGCCACTGCCGGCAAATCAAGCAGTTCAATCTCCTGCGGCTGTTCTTGTTCGCGCGTCGCTTGCGTCTGATGCTGCTCATCCCAATACGTCCAGCGCAGTGGCCCCAGCAGCCGATGTAGACTCCAGGTGCTCACCGATAAATACGCCATGCTTGTTCGCTCCTTCGGTTTGATAATGATGTGCTAGCCTAAGTGTAGCAGGAACGGCGTCTTGTTAAAGCCAGCATGTTAGCTGTGTATATACGCATTTTTGATATCGCAGCGATAATTCGCGCTTGCAGGAATCATTTTCCAGCTATATAATTGCTTTACGCAAACAAATAAATATAAGGAGGAAGCCGCTGTTGGAATCGAATAATCACAACGCCAGCCAGCCTGCATATAACATCGCGATCGCCACCTTAGGCCTTATAAAAGAATTTCAAAAGGCGCAGAACTTGCGCACGGATATGGACCGCATGACCTTCGAAATACTGCTCTTCGTGAAATCGCGCGAATCGGCGCGTCCCAAAGCGCTCGCCCGGGAGCTGAACGTGAATCCGTCCTCGATTACCCGACGCATGCAATCATTGGTCAAAGAGGGTTGGCTTCTAGCTGCTGGCGATCAGTCGGATGGCCGCTCCAGTCTGCTTCGGCTCACGGAAAGCGGCGACTCGGCGCTCCAAGCCTTCCTGGATCGAAGCGCAGCCGTCATTGGCGAACTACTTCAGGATTGGCCCAAAGATGATCTACGCAAGTTCGAGGAGCTTCTGCCTCGATACGTTGAGCGCATGGCGAACCGACGAATAGCCCGCGCCACCATGGACGTGAATGTCCCAAAGGAGGTTGACGATGTCTAAACAATACGCGAACGCCGGCAATTTTAACGCCCGCGTCTACTTGCACGCCGCATTCGGAACCAATCCCCAGCCTTGGCCTCACTGGGTGTGGGAACAGATTCCGTCTATGCCTAACCGGCATATCCTTGAACTCGGCTCGGGCAACGGAATGCTCTGGCTAGCGAACGCGGATCTCATTCCCGAAGAATGGACGATCACGCTGTCCGACTTCTCGCCCGGCATGCTCCAGGCGGCCCAAAAGTCGCTAGCTGCTCTTCAAGACCGGTTCGATTGGCGCGTTATCGACGCGATCAACATCCCCTTACACGACGCTTCCGTTGATATCGTCATCGCGAATCATATGCTCTACCATGTTAGCGACCTTGACCGCGCGCTGGCGGAGATTCACCGGGTGCTCAAACCTGGCGGGCTGCTCGTGGCATCCACGGTCGGCAGCGGCAATATGCGGGAGGTGGCCGAGCTTGTGCTTGCCTTCAACCCAAGTTCCAGCTACCCCGAAATTGCTTATGGCATTCAATCCCGCTTCTCGCTCGATAACGGCGCGAGCTTGCTCGGTACACACTTTGACACCATCGATCTGCGATTGTATCCGAATACACTGATCGTAACTGATCCTCACGCTATCCTTCGCTATCTGCTCTCTTGCAACGGTCTGTTCGAGGGGATTCATGTTCTCGCGCCCGAGGACATCGATCGCTTCTCCGCCTACGTCAATCATATCAACGAGAATTCCCCCTTCACGATCACCACGTCAACCGGTCTATTTCTCGCCCGCAAGGCAAACAAATAGCACGCTCCCCAAGGAAAGCGTGCTGATAACATTTATGAAAGTAGGCCTTATTCCGCATAATAAGAAAATCCGATCGCGCCCGGTCCGGTATGCGTCGAAATAATCGGCGTCGTCGTGCAAATGCGCACTGGCGTGGACGTGAAGCGGGCGATCTCCTGCTGCAGCCGCTCGGCCAGCGGGAGATTATTCGCATGGGAAATCCCGATGCCGCGCACGATTTTGCCCTTGATGTCCAGTTCGAAGCGCTCGATCAGCGTCTTGACGATCTGGGACGATGTTCTCACTTTCGCGACCGGCGAGTAGACGCCCTGCTGCAGCATCGCGATCGGTTTGATTTTCAGAATCGTCCCCAAGAGGCCCGCCGCTTTGCCGATTCGTCCGCCTTTAATCAGGTTCTCCAACGTCTCGACGACGACGAATAGCGAGGTTTGCTCGAAAATCTCTTTCACTCGCGCGACGATCGCCTCGACGGTGCTGCCTTCGCGGGCCAGACGGGCCGCTTCTAGCACCTGAAAGCCAAGCGCTTGCGAGATCATCTGCGAATCAATGACTTCCACCCGGCTCTCGGACATCTCCGCCGCGGCACAAGCCGTCGCGTAAGTGCCGCTCATTCCTCCGGTCATATGGATCGAAATAATCGTGTCGCCGTTCGCGCCGAGCCGGTCGTAGACTTCGAGGAACGCGCCGACGGCCGGCTGCGACGTCTTGGGTAATTCGTTGGATGCGATCATGCGCTGGATGAATTCGTCCGGCGAGATCGTCACTGTATCTAGATACGATTCGCCATCTACGAAGATCGAGAGCGGGATCACCTCAATGTCGTATTGATCGAGCAGCGCTCTAGGCAAATCGGTCGTGGAATCGGTCACAATTTTAATGGCTGGTATGTTATTCGCCCCCTAGTTGATATCGGCCCCATGGTGCTAGAGCCGCCAGTCATTATACGTCGCTATGAGCCTTGCGTCTCGGTTTCGCGCGAAAAGCCTCGAAGGATCGGCTATCGCAGCGCGGCGATGCTCGCCGGAATGGCCGGTCGCACCTTGTCCATCGCGAATTTCTTCGTCTCCACCGAGATATGGGTGTAGATCTGTGTCGTGGAAATATCCTCATGCCCGAGGAGCTCCTGTACCGTCCGCAAATCCGCGCCGCCCCGCAGCAGCTCCGTCGCGAAGGAATGCCGCAGCTTGTGCGCCGACAGCCGTTTTCCGCTCAACTCCGGATGCGCTTCCACTAAGCCGGCAAGCGAATTCTCGGCGATCGTCTGCACCATCCGCCGGCTGATTCGCCGGCCGAATTGCGAGACGAAGAACGCCTGCTCGTCCCGCCTTGACTTGGGCTTCATCCGCTGTGCCAGGCAGGCTTGCAGCAGCTCCCCCAATTCGGCGGGAAGCGGTACGTAACGCCACTTCTCCCCTTTGCCCAGTATACCAAGAATCGATGACTTTGTGTCGAAATCCGTCATATTCATCCGCACGATTTCGCCGACGCGCAGCCCGGCATAGGACATCAGCGCCATAATCGCCGTATCGCGCAGCTTGTATTTGCCAGATACGAAGGTCAACGTCTCATCCAGCTCGCTTTTGTCCAGAAACGACGGCATCCGGTTCTTCGCCACCTTCGCCTTGGGAATGTCCATCGCCGGATTGGCCGTGACGCGGTCGAACTCCCGCAATATCTTATAAAACAACCGCACGGCCGATTGACTCCGGTTCCGGTACCGGGCTCCTGCGCCCGCCTCGCGAATCTCGGTCAAGTAATGCATGACGTCGATTTTGTCCGCTTCCCCCGGAGGCTTGCCGCCCAGGGTGGCGAGGAACCGTCTCACGTCGCGCATATAGCCGACCTGCGTCTCCTTCGAATATCCGCGGTCTTTCATATAATTCGAGAACAAGCTCAAATCCCGCTCATATCCCTCTATCATGTCGTCCATTGGCATATCCTCTCATCCGTCGATCCCGCGAAAAGTCGCTTAGAATCGAAATTGCGCGAAATATAGATTTCACGCAATTTTATATTCGACAGTTGGCGGCATTTTCCTGCGGGTTGCGAACGATTGTTTGTCTGTTCTGCGTCTTGGAATTATTTAAACAAGCCGCTTGCGTCTGCCAATCTGCAATCGCCTGCTTCTCCCACCGATATCTCTTGTAGCGCAATCGAACGTCGAGGAGGACACATCGTGGTAGGCCGTCAAAATCGTTTCATGCTCCGCCTTGGACTAGCCAGCGTTATGCTTAGTTCGCTTATTCATATCCTACAGCGAGGTTTCCGCCTTTTTGGAGACGCCGCGGCAGCCGGGAACATCCCGCCTCCTATTTATATACAGAACACGATCCTGCTCTTCCCCTTCCTGCTCTGGTTAGCGGGAGGTCTGCTCTATCGCGCCAACGAAACGCATCGCCATATACCGCTGTTTGCCAGTTTGGTGCTTCTCTCGTCCAGCTTGTCCGTCGTAGTAGGCGGCGGAAGCAAGGCCGAGCTACATCTTGCGTTCTTCGCGGCCATCGCGGTGATCGCGCATTACGAGCGAATACGGCTCGTTCTCGTCTCCGCTTTGATCGTGGCAGCGATCCAAGCCGCTGGACTGGCGCTTTATCCAGGCTGGCTTTACGAATCGACTGAGCATGGGGCTGGAATTTGGCTGCTTCATACCGCGCTTCTAGCAGTGACGGTCTCCGCAGCCGTCTTGCAAATTCGGTCCAAGTCAAAAGTGCAGAAAGCGCTTACTTCGACCGAAAACGCTGCTTCTGGGCTTGTTCATTATTTCGCCGCCGCGCATTCTAGCTTCGTCGACTTCGAGCCGAAGACGAATTTCGTCGCGCAGCGTGATGAAGCGCCTCTGCTGCCAGGAAGTTCGGATGCGGCAGTCGACGGGCGTGACGTTCAAGCCCGACAGCCGGTGCATCAAGCAAGCAATCTGGAGCGAGCGATGCGGGAATTCGAGCGTCAGTCTGCGAATCCAAGCCATCCGTCCTCACGATGATGGCCATCCCCTCGACCAAATAAAAAACACTGCCCTTTCCGTTGGGAGAGGCAGTGTCTTTTCGCATTTCGCATGATTCTGCATGGCCGCGACTATTTCTGAAACCACGACTCCACGATTTGATGCGCAACGGCAGGCTCGCAGCCTTTTGCAATCAAATTGGCGACCGCGGCCGCTTCGCGCAGCGACTGCTCGGCAGAGGCGTCGCGCGCTTCTTGCAGGCTGCTCTGCACCCAGGGCTCGATCGCCTGCAGCGTATCGGTCATCAGATTGCGTTGATACGGATGCGATGGCGCGCCATACCCGAGAGACGGCGGTCCCGCGACCGCATAACCTCCGCCATAATACGGCTGTCCATAGGGCGGTTGCCCATATTGCGGCGCTTGCCATGCCGGTTGATACGGGCCGGCGTCTTTACAGTCCGGATCTTCCTTGCCATCCTCCAAGTCGCAGCCTTTCGGCGGGCCGAAAATAACGGCTTCCTTGATCGGCGCGATCGCCTTCGCATATTCCTCCTCGTTCACGCAGAACGCCCGATGCACGACATCCTTCGCGCTGCGTATCAGATCCGCGCCGAAGACGATATCCGGCGTCGGCTGATCGAAGATCGTCAGGAAATGCGTTTTGTCGCTGAGCGCCACGATCCAGTGGAACCAGCCTTTGGGGAAGATCGACACTTGGCCTGGCTTCAAACGGTAGGTCATCAGCTTCTGGGTGAACGGATTGAATACCGACGTGATGAGCTCGCCGCAAATGACGAACACCATCTCGGTCGTGTTCGTGTGCCAGTGCGGATTGACCATCATGCCTTTGCTCATATGCGCGTTGAAGAAGCCGTTCTCGATCGCCGGGAGCTGCTCGCCGAACAATTGCGTAATATAGTTTTTTGAATCGCGCTTCGCGTTGACGACTTCGGTCGAATCGGCGCTGAGCGTCAGCCCGGGCGTCTTTAGGATGAAATTATCCATGGGTGCGGTTCCTCCCTGTCTAGGTAAACGTCCATGTACTGTATGCCCAGACAGCCCAATGTGTCACTTTCGCCAGCAACCGAGCAGGCGGGCACAACCCTACTCTACGCGCATAGGATATATCGGGATGTTCGCCCCTACCCCACCGAAAGGCAGGAACCGAAAGACATGACTTCGAATGTGGATTTTACCTCGCCGAACGTGCAGTTTTTTTACGACTTACCGACCAATCAGACGACGAAGAAAGACGCGCAAAATTACATTAACACGCTCTCCGTGAATCAATTGAACACGCTCGGGAACGTCTCCTTGCTCGATATCTATTTGAGCAAGTCCAATATCGTCGAACCGCATGTTCATCAGAACGCATCCGAGCTCGTCTACCTCGTGTCGGGCGGCTTGATCGTCTCGCTGATTAACCCGTTCACGAAGCAGCTGATCAACATTCCGGTCGCTCCGGGCCAAGTCGCCAACGTGCCGCAAGGCTGGTGGCATTACGAAATCGCCACCGCGGACAATACGCACATCCTTGCCATCTTCGACGCGCCTGTGCCGGAATTCATCGCCGGGTCGGATTTGCTGCGCTTAACGCCGGCCAGCGTCTTCGCGCATTCGTACTGCTTGGATGAAACGAAGGTGAAGGAGGCGCTCGCGCCGATTACGGATACGGTCGTTATCGGACCGCCGGCCGGCTGCCAAGCCGCTGATCCTCGCTCCTCTGTCCCGTCGTATGACGCCAATGAACCTTCGTCCGTGCACGGCAACGGATGGCAAGGCTGGCGGAAGCGGATGCTCTGGTAATCAATCGGTTCGCACGGGCAGGCATCCGGCTTCCCGGCCGGATGCTTTTTTGCGCCGGACATACATAAATCGAATGGATTGGAACACCCTAGAACATGTTGCACTACCGGAAAGTGCCAATCGCCCCTTCCGGCTACACCATGTACAGGAGGCAATGCGAATGCGTCAAATCATGCTGAGGCCGGATTTAAGGACCGCTGGCGGCGAAGTCAGCGATATTTTGCTGGATGGCCGGTACGTCGGCACGCTCACAATCGTCTACCGGGAAGGTGACCGGGCGGCTGGCTCCGCCCAATTAGACGAAGGCGTGCTCCCGAAGTCGGACAAAAAAGAAGTGATCGCGTTCCTCCAGCAATATGTGCAAATGTTCAGCAACGCCGTGCTGGCCGAACACTGCGACGTGCTAATTACATACAGCGGCTATGACCGCATCGTCTCGTTCAAGGACGGACTGGAGACCGATCTGGAGAACGGATACTCGGCATTTACGGACGAGATTCCAACTGACGAGGAGAACGATGAATACGAGGACGACGAGGATGACGAGGATGACGAGGATGACGAGGAGCTCGAATATGAGTGGCAATCCAGCGACGAAGACGTGAGCTTCGAGCTTGTCGTCATCGAGGAAGATGAAGAATCCGCCGAATATCATGTGTACGACGATAATGACAGCCGGGTGGCCAAGATCTATCTCGGCATTGAAGAAGGCCAAGTCAGCGGCGACGTCAACTGGAAGTACGAGCCGGACGAAGAAGCCGTGTCTTTTATCACCGAGCTGATCATTCGCGATTTCGACGACAAACAAATGCACAGCTTCCAGCTGCGTCATCTGCACAAAGGCACGGTCATCCAAACCGCGGAAATGACGCCCGACGACGCGGATGGGGAGGATGACGAGGACGCCTTCAGCTGGCAGTCGGCAGACGATCCGTTCGAAGTCGTGCTCGTGCGCGACGATGGCGATGCGCTCACGTACGAGATTTACGATCCGGAAGAAGACGGCAGCCACCCGATCGGCACCGCTACCATCGACATCCATCAGCGGAGGCTTAGCGGCTATATCGATTTTCGTGATCTGATCCAGGTCGAGAACGCCGCCGAGGTCGCCGCGATTCTTATGCGCGAGCTGGACAAGGAACGCGACTACGACGGCTTGAACCTGTCGCTGATGCATCGCAACGAGCATATCGACGATATTATCATCGATAACGAGCTCGTCGATGTTTAACGGCATTAATAATGAATGAGGTTAAATCAAAAGAAAAAAGACAGCTCTTCCCTTCATACAAGGGAGCAAGCTGTCTTTTTCATTGTAGCGGATAGGGTTGCAAAAAACGTAGATCCCCTACTTGGCGTCCAAGTCCTGATTGCTAGGAAGCTTGGCGCGCCAACGCCGCCATCGCTTCCAGCGCCGCCCGAATCTCGGCGTCCACCGCTTCGCCGACGATGTTCCGATGCGGATCGTAGCCTTCGTCCACCGCGGTGGAATCGCCGTCGAGCGCCACGATCGCGCCCGCGCGGATGCCGCGCAGCGCCGCAATGACGTACAGCGCCGAGATTTCCATCTCCACCGCGATGACGCCCGCCCGCTTGTACATCTCGTGCGGCAGCTCCACGGCGCCGCTGAAGAACGCGTCGATCGTCAGCGTAATGCCCTTCGCCACCGCCCCCGGCGGATTCGAGGCGAGCGCGGCCGCATACAGCGCGTCCGTCACTTGGCTGTCCGCCGCGGCCGGGAAGCCGGCCGGCACAAGCTGTCGGGTCAGTCCGTCTTCGCGCGCGGCGGCCGTGCTGACGATCAAGCTTCCGGCTGCGTACGAACCGGACAGCGAGCCGGCGGTGCCGACGCGGATGATCGTCTTCACGCCCGCTTTGATCAACTCCTCGAAGCAGACTGCGGCGCCCGGGCAGCCGACGCCGTGGCTGACGACGACGAGCTCCGCGCCTTTGTAACGCCCCTTGAACGAACGATACTCTCTTGCGTGGCCGAGCTCGACCGCACCGTCGAGCTTCTCGGCGATGGCGGCGGCCCGGAACGGGTCCCCGCACACGATCGCAAGCTCCGGCACATCCTCTGATTCGATTTGCAGAATTGGCATCAGCGCCATGTCAATCGAACTCCTTTCGTGTCCACTCGTCTTCGGGAATCGGCAGCGCTTCGCCGGAGAACCGCTGCTCGTGGAACGGGTCGGCCGTATTGTGGAAGCCGTTGCGCTCCCAGAAGCCCGGCCGGTCCTCGGTCATGAATTCGATGCCGCGCAGCCACTTGGCGCTCTTCCAGAAGTAGAGGTGCGGCACGATCATCCGCAGCGGGAAGCCATGCTTGTCCGTCAGCGGCTTGCCGTCGTAGTTAAAGGCGAGCAGCACGTCGCCCTGCATCAAGTCTTCGAGCGGCACGTTCGTCTCGTAATCCTGATCCGCGTGCAGCATGACGTACTTCGCTTGCTCGTCGATGCCCAGCAGCCGGGCGAAATCGCGGAACCGCACGCCTTCCCATGCGGTATCGAATTTCGACCAACGGGTGACGCAGTGGATATCGCAGGTGACGGACGCGCGCGGCAGCGCCATCAGCTCGTCCATCGTGAACTCGCGAGGCTGCGCCACCGCTCCGAAGACCGACAGCCGCCATTCGTTCAAATCGTAGACCGGCACCTCGCCTTCATGCAGGATCGGGAACCGGTCGGTCAGCATTTGGCCGGGCGGCAGCCGGTGTTTGAGCTCGTCCGCAATTTGAACCTGCGGCGTTTTGCTTTTCTTGAGCCGTTCGGCTTTGTTGTGCATCGCATGAACCTCCAATCGTTATTTGCCGTCCAGCCGGCCGGATTGGCGCAGGTAGGATTTATCCTTGAAGAACAGCATGACGATGATCGTCATCGCGTACGGGAACATCATCGTGAAATGCGTCGGCACCGAGAAGCCCTGCAGCCTCGTGCTGAGCGTATCGAGGAAACCGAACAGCAGGCTCGCGCCCATGACCCCGATCGGGTTGCTCTGGCCGAGCATCGTCGCCACGAGCGCGATGAAGCCGCGTCCGGCGGTCATGTTCTCGGTGAACAGCGTGACCTGACCGAGCGACAGCTGCGCGCCTGCCAGTCCGCACAGAATGCCCCCGAACAAGATCGCGCCGTATTGATAGCGACGTACGGGCAAGCCCAGGCTCTTGGCCGCGACCGGATTCTCGCCGACCGCCAGCAGACGGAAGCCCATGACCGTGCGGAACAGGAAATATTGCAGCACGGCGACGAGCAGGAACGCCAAGTACACGAGCGGCGTATGGCCGGACAGCAGCTCGCCGACTACCGGGATATCCTGCAGGAGCGGGATGTTCCACTGCGGGAGTCCGCTCATCTCGCTGTCCCGGAATTGCCCCTTCACGCCGAATATCGCGAACAGGCTGAACGCCGTCAGTCCCGTCGCCAGGAAATTGATCGCCGTGCCGACGACGATCGCGTTCGCCTGCAGTCCGATGCATAAGTAAGCGAATAATAGCGACAGTGCGCCTACGCAGAGGCAGGCGAACAAGACGCCGAGCAGGACGTTATCGAACCAATAATTGCCCAATATCGCGGTGAACGCCCCCGTTAACATCATGCCCTCGAGCGCCACGTTGAATATCCCGACCCTCGCGCACATCGCGCCCGCGAGCGCGGCGAGCAGCAGCGGCGCCACTTTCCATAACGTAGCGCTAAGGAGCGACCAATCAAGCAGCGTTTCCATCGGCACCCCTCGCTTTCCGGCGTTTCAGGAAGGAGAATGTCACCCTTGCCGAAACGAACAAGATCAAACTGGATTGAATGACGCTCGAAATCTCCAGCGGCACTTCGGTGTTGCGCTCCACGCCCATCGCGCCCGTCTGAAGCGCGGCGAGCAGGATCGCGGCGAGCGCCGAGCCGATTGGATTGGAGCCGGCGAGCAGCGTCGCCATAATCGCCGACCACGCATAGCCTGGCGACGTAATCATGTTGTCGATATACCGATATTGCGTGCCGAGCACCTCGAACGTGCCGGCTAGACCCGCGAGTGCGCCGCTGATCATCATGCTCGTCAGCATGAGCGAACCGCGCTTCACGCCGCCGAACGCCGCGAACAGCGGGTTGCTGCCCAGCATGCGAATTTCGTAGCCTTTGGACGTATAGGCCAGGAACCATGCCAGCAGCACCGCCGCGAGCACCGCGACGAGGAAGCCGGCGTGCAGCGTCATGCCCGCGAACAGCTTGGGCAGCCATGCGGCGCTGTCCAGCATCTCCGTCTGAGCGCCCCCGGTGCCGCCTTTCTCCTTCAGCGGGAAGGCGACCAAGTAACCCGCGGCATACATGGCGATGTAGTTCAGCAGCAGCGTCGTAATGAGCAAATTTAGCTTGAAGCGGGTATCCAGCCATCCCGCCAGCAGCGACCACAGTCCGCCGGCCAGCATGCCCGCGACCGCGGCGGCCAATATTTTGATGAGTCCGTTCCCCGGTACGTAAATCGCCGCAAGCGCCGCCGCCAACGCGCCCAGAATCATCTGTCCTTCGGCGCCGAGGTTGAAGAAGCCGGCCCGGAACGCGAGGGACACGCCGAGCGCCGCGAGTATAATAGGCGTCGCGCGGGTGAGCGTCGTCGTCGTGAAGTACATGCTGCCAAACGCGCCCTTCCACATCTCCGCGTAGGTGTGGACGACCGATCCGCCTACCGCCAAGATCGCGATCGCGCCAACGATCAGGCCGATCGCGATGGCCATGAGCGGCATGACCAGCGCCTGTGCGTATTTATTCCATCCGATGCGATTCATCGCGGCCACCTCCCGCCATCAGCATGCTGATTTTCTCCTCCGTCGCTTCATCGGCGGACAGCTCGCCGGCGATCTTCCCTTCGTACAGCACTAGAATCCGATCGGACAGCTTCAGAATCTCGGTGAGCTCGGACGATACGAGCAGGATCGCGCCCCGTTCTTCGCGCCGCTTCAGCAGCGCGTCATGAATCGTCTCCATGGCGCCGATGTCCACGCCGCGCGTGGGCTCAGCCGCGATAACGAAAGGCGTGCCGTGCGCCATCTCGCGGGCGACGATCAGCTTCTGCATGTTGCCGCCGGATAGATGCTTCGCCTTCGTATCGAGCGAGGCCGTCTTGACGTTGAACGATTTCACCCACTGCGACACCGTTTCGCGAATTTGAGTCTTGCGCAGAATGCCGCGTCGGCTGAGCGTTCCGATATGGCCCATTAGACCGTTGTCCGCCACGCTCTCTTCCTTGGCCGCTCCCCATAGGTATCGGTCCTCGGGAATGTGCGCGAGTCCCGCCCGCCGGAATTGATCCGCGTCCTTGTTCGTCACGTCCGTGCCGCCCAGCGTCACGCGACCGTCGTCGATCGGCCGCAAGCCCGATACCGCCTGCAGCAGCTCCGACTGCCCGTTGCCGGACACGCCCGCGACGCCGACGATCTCCCCGGCTCTGACCGCGAAGCTGACCTTGTCTAACAAAGGCTTGCCGCCCTTCGGACCGCGAACCGTTACGCGGTCGACCGTCAACACCGCTTCGCCGGCATTCGATGGCGTTCGTTCGAACGGCATCAGCTCCCGGCCGACCATCATCCGCGACAGCTCGGCCGCGTCGGTATCCGCCGCATTCACGGTGCCCGTCACTTTGCCGTCCCGCAGCACGGTTATTCGATCCGCCGTGCCCAGCACCTCATGCAGCTTATGGCTGATGAGGATGAAGCTGATGCCCTGCGCGGCCAGCCGCCGAATCGCCTGGAGCAGCCAATCCACCTCGAGCGGCGTGAGGGCGCCGGTCGGCTCGTCGAGGATGATCAGCTTCGCCCCCTGATTAAGCACCTTCAAGATCTCGATCCGCTGTTGCACCCCGACCGGACAATCGGCGACCTTCGCCAACGGGTCGACGGGCATGCCGTATTTCTCCGACAGCGCGCGCACGTGGTCGCAAGCCGCCTTCCGATCGAATTTCCCGCCCGCTTTCGGCTCGCGGCCGATGACGATATTCTCCGCCACGGTGAACGACGGGAACAGCATGAAATGCTGATGGACCATGCCGATCCCGGCTCGGATCGCGTCGGATGGCGCCGCGAACACGCGTGGTTCGCCTTGCATGCGGATCCTTCCTTCGGTCGGCTGCTCTTCCCCGTACAACATGCGCATGAGCGTCGACTTGCCCGCCCCGTTCTCGCCCACAAGCGCGTGCACCTCGCCTTCGCGCAGCGAGAAATCGACGCCGTCGTTCGCGGTCAGCGTGCCGTACCGCTTCGTAATGCCTTCCATCTGCAGCAGCATGCTCCAGCCTCTCCTCTCCAAGTCATTCTCGCCTTACGAATTCGAACCTGTCCGTCTCATCCTAAACCTTCTTATAGACGCGAGAAACCGGCTGCTGGTCGGCAACCGGTTCAGTACGCGTATTACGATCGATTATGGAGCTAGCGGGTTCTTGACCGTTACCGCGCCGGATACGATGTCGTCGCGGATTTTCTTCAGCTTGTCCACGTTCTCTTGTCCGATGAACGGGCTCAGCGGCGAAGTCGATTCCGCCGTGACGAACGTGATGCCGACGCCGTTTTCTTTCAGGCCGTAGCTGATCGATCCATAGGTGAAGTTGCCTGCCGCGAAATCTTTCGCCGTTTCGTACGTGACGGTATCGGTTTCTTTCAATTGGGACAAGACGACGTGCTCCGGATCCTCGCCTGTACGGTCGGTGTCTTGGCCGGCCGTGTAGAAGCCTTTCTCCTTCGCTGCTTCGAATACGCCGGAATCGCCGACCGCGGACATGCCCGCGACGAAGTCCGCGCCTTGCGATTGCTGGAGGAGTGCCAGTTCCTTCGCTTTGGCCGGATCCGTGAAGCTGCCGACGTAGTTCACGAGGAACTTGGCGTCGGGCTTGACCGATTTCAGGCCTTGCTCGAAGCCCGACGTGTATTTGCCGAGCAGCGGCACATCCATCGCGACTACCGCGCCGACCGTACCCGTCTTCGAGGACAGGCCGGCCGCAGCGCCAAGCAGATAAGCGGCTTCATGCTCGCGGAATTCGATGCTGCGCACGTTCGGCGCGTCCACGACCGTATCGATGATCGCGAACGGCTGGTCCGGATTCTCGGTCGCGACTTTCTTCAGCGCGTCGGCGGCGGAGAACGCCGCGGTGATGATCAGATCGTACTTCTCGGCAACCGCGGCGCGGAGATTCTGCTCCACCTGCGTCGGGTCGGCCGATTCGATGACCTTCGTCTCCAGATTGAACTCGGCAGCCGCCTTATCCAACCCTTCGACCATCTGGGTAAAGAACTGATTCACGCCGATCTTCTCCGGCGTGACGAGCACGACGCGCTTCTTCGCTTCGCCGCTATTCGCGGCTCCGTTCGCGCCCTCAGCCGCGTTGCCCGCATTGCCGGCGTTGCCCGCGTTGTTATTCGCGTTGCCGCCGCAAGCCGACAAGACTACGGTGAGCGCGAACAGCACGAGCGTCAAGATTGTCCATTTTTTCATGATGGTTCTTTGTTCTCCTCTCGTCTCTCTAAAGTTACTAATGTATACTAATTTAGTAGGAAATAAACGGGATGTCAATGCTGTTCACCTTTTTATTTGCTGAATTTTGCGTCAAATTGTAAAACTTTGTCGATTTAGTAATAGGTTTCACGAAAACAATAAAAAAACGCCGGCTTCCCTGGAAGCCGGCGTCCTTTTTAATGGAATAAACTGTGCATGCAATCGACGAACATTTTGTTATATTCCGTTCGCGTCAAATCCCGGCTGCACGCGATGTCGCGTCCGAGGAACTCGTACCACGTGATGACGGTGTTGTCCTTCTTGTAGAGGAATTTGCCGTTCGCAAGCGAGAACGTCTCGTTATCGACCGAAGGCACGTTGCCATAATCGAGCGTTTCTCCTCGTTTATCCGCGGCCATTTGCGCGAGCAAAATCAACATTTTGAACGGATCATCGAAAATTTCGTACTGCTGTTCCGCCACTAGCTCCACCCCTTCTCAACGGTTTCCTAAATCTTACTTCAATGCGCCCCCGACGCGAAACGGGAAAACGCAAAGTGATGATATTTTCGAAGAAAGTCAGGAGAATCATGAAGATTCCGCGGGGCGGCGGCAATTAGCCGGCTAGCGAGAAGCCTTCCTCCGCCAAATAAGCCTCCGCTTCCTCCAGCGTCTCGAACGCGGATTCCAGACTCAGACCCGAATAGACGTACCAGAGCTCGTCTTCGAATTTGAGCAGCAGCTTCTGCCCTTCCGCGTTCGTCCACGTCTGCTCCTTCGCCCGTTTGCGCTTGCGCTTAGCCGGCGGCTCCGGCTCCTCCTCGCGAATAGACAGCGACGCGATCGACTTCTCGATCCAGGAGCGGATCTCGTCCTCGCTCAAGTCGCGCATATTGAGGAATCCCTTATCGTCGACAGGCGCGCCTTCGACCAGCCCGGCATAGATGTAGCCGTTCCCGTTCCGGTGAAGGTGGAATACGACATTCTTCTTATCATATAAGCTGTCTTCAAATTGGAAATTAATGCGTCCGAGCGATACATCCTTGCGGACGAGTTCGCTGAATGAGGAGCAGATATCGAGTTTTTGTTCGAATGTAAGCATAAGAAGCCTCCGACGTGTCAAGTTATGGGCTGATTATAGCATGGCTTGCGCATGCGCACCAAACTTCAAGCGATGCCGATTCAGATAATCCGGTAACGCCGAACCCGCGCGACCCGCATATATTGCATGATAACGCGATACAATCGAAGGGAGTCGATCACCATGTTCACGCCGAATCCGGGTTCCTGGCCGGGCAGCAGCTGGACGATTCAGCAAAAAGCGATGGCGCTCGTCGGGAGGCCGGCCGGGTTGTCCATGCGTAACGGGCAAGGTATAGCAGGCGTGATTTGCGGCGTCCAAGGCGGAGAAGTGTACGTGATGCAATACTTGTATGCTCGTCAATTCGCGACGTTCCACTATCCGTTACAAGACGTAGCCGACATCCTGCCATTCCCTGGCTGCGGATAAGATGCTATAACGGAAAAACGACTGAAGGCATGCTTTGAACCTAGGAATTCCGTAGGTCGACCCTCGATAACGCTTGCAGCGGAATGATACATAATGTATCCTTGGAATGAGCCTATGTATCTATCTAATCCTCTATCCATCGGGCTATTCAAACCTACGCGAGGTGCTAACATGCTGCTCAATTGGACCGTCCGATTACCGATGCGGACGATGGCCCTGCTACTGATCGCATTCGGTTTCACCGATGCGCTGTTCACGGATATTGGACTGCGCATGCGATTCATCGAAGAACTCAATCCGCTGGTCAAAGCCGTCTATGAATGGAATGTATGGAGCTATTACGGCTGGAAGCTGGCCATCCCGTCCGTCCTCCTGCTGCTTCTCCCCCGCCTGCAGCGCAAACGCTGGCTTTGCGTCCTTCTCCTTCTTGCCACGATCGTGTACGCCGCGGTCAACGTCTACCATCTGCTTTGGGTTTCGCTCGCCATTTACGCCTTGTAACGAATCAAGCATGCTAGACAATCGTTTCGCCGAAAATAAGCGAAGAGCCCTGCCAATCGACAGGGCTCTTCTCGTGCTTCGGTTATTTTTCGGAACATTCGACGGATGCGCTTATTCGACAAGCTGCGCGGCGCTCGCGTTGGCGCGAACCTGCTCCGGATTTTTGCAGCCGGGGATCACCGCCGTCACGGCCGGATGCCGGAGGCACCAAGCCAGCGCCCATGCGGCCATATCGACGCCCGCTGGCACTTCTTCGCGCGCGATGCGCTCGACTTCGCGCAGTTTCTCCTCCGTCGCTGCCGCGTCGTGGCGATGCCGTACGTCGGTCGCGTCGAAGACGGCGCCCGGTTTGTATTTGCCGCTTAAGTAGCCGCTGGCAAGCGGAACACGCGCGAGCACGCCGAGATTCTGCCTTTGGCAGGAAGGGAACACTTCTCCCTCGGGCACGCGGTCGAGTCGATTATAGACGACTTGAATCGCCGCCGAACCGACCTTCGTCGATGCGTCGGTCTGATGAATATTCGCATTGCTGCCGATCGACGTGCCGAGGTGACGGATTTTGCCCGCTCTCACCTGCTCGTTCAACACATCCCACAGCTCCTCGTTATCGAAGACGGCATCGGGGCCGGAATGAAATTGGTACAGATCGATGTAATTCGTCTGAAGCGCCCGAAGCGACGCATCGAGCTGCTGAATGACGTCCGCCGCCGCGAATTTGTCCGTGCGGGTGAACCGTTCGTGGAATTGATGGCCGAATTTCGTCGCCACGATCCATTTGTCTCGTTGTCTGCGCGACAGATAGCTGCCGATGAACGACTCCGAGAGATGATCGCCGTAGCATTCCGCCGTGTCGATCAAGTTGATCCCCTGCTCGGCCGCCTCGTCCAGAATGGCGTCGACTTCGTCCTGCGTGAACTGCATGCCCCACTCGCCGCCGAATTGCCACGTACCGACGCCGATCACGGACACCGGCATCAAGGTTTTGCCAAGCGTACGATATTTCATTGGAAACTTCATCCTCTCTACACGGGTTTGTCCTTATTAAATACGATGCGGACAGGAGAAGTCAAAATTCCTTCATACCATTAACGATTCTCGCGGATAACGGCTTCGGCGACGAGCTGGCCCGAAGCGGCCACCATCGGCGTGCCGCCCCCCGGATGTGTCGTCCCGCCGACGAACCACAGACCGCGCAGCGACCCGCGGTTCGAGGGTCTCGAGAACGTCTGGGACGGCCGATTGGACGATATGCCATAGATCGCGCCGCGATATGCGGATGTATCCTCGGCCAGATCCGCCGGGGTGTATACCGATCGAAACTCGATATGTTCCCGCAAATTGGCAAGTCCGCACCTTTCCAGCCGATCGATCAGACGACCTGCGACCGCCTCTTGCCCATCCTGCCAGTCCCATTCCCCCGCAAGGTAGGGCGCATTGGCCAGAACGAACAGATTGCTCGATCCGGCGGGCGCAAGTCCCGCTTCGGAGCAGCTCGTATTGCAAATGTAGAGGGCAGGCTCCTGCGGCGGACGCTTATCCCGGAAGATCGCGTCGAATTCTTCGCCGTATCGCTCGGGGAAGAACACCGTGTGATGGCGCAGCAGCGAATACGTCCGCTTGACCCCGAGCAGCATCACAAATCCTGATAACGACGGCTCATAACGACGAATTCTCGCATTCGGCATGGCCGGCCGGTCCTTCGGGTCGATCAGGTCGCGGTTGACCGTCAGCACGTCCCCGTTCGCGATGATGATGTCGGCGGGCAGGAAGCCGATGGCCGAATCCACGCCCGCTACCCTGCCGTTCGAGGATACGATGCGATCGACTCGAACCGATACGCGAATATCGACGCCCAGCTCTAGTGCCAGCCGCTTCAATCCGTGGACAAGCGCAGAAGTGCCGCCTTGAATGCCGTACACGCCATGACGTTGTTCCGCATGCGCGAGCATCGCGAAGATCGCCGGCGCTTTCCCGGGATCGGAACCCACGTAGGTCGCATATCGGCCGAAGAGCGCTTTCGTATAAGGATGCCGAAAATAGCGGTTCAGCAAGCCGGCGTACGTTTGAAGCGGCCGCGCTTGGGCAAACGCGAGCGCCAGCGACGGCGACGCTTTGTCCCGCCAAGAAACAAGCAGCCGATTCAGGAAATGCCGCTCCGCAAGCCGATACAGCCTTTCGGATTCCTTCATGAACGAGCGATAATTTCGAGCGTCCTCCTCGCTGTAAACCGCGATTTGGGCTTCAATTGCCGCGGCATCCGTCGAGAAGTCTACGGTCGTGCCATCCGGAAAATAATGGCGGGTTCCTTCGGCGATCGGATAGAAGTTAACATAATCTTGTATATGTTTACCTGCCGATCGAAAGATCGATTCAAACCGATGAATCATCGTCATCGTGCTTGGTCCGCGATCAAACGTATAACCTTGCCCTTCGACCCGCTGAAGCTTCCCGCCAACCTCTTTCTGCTGCTCCAGCATCGTGACGGAATACCCGGCCGATGCCAATCGAATGGCCGCCGATAATCCGCCGATGCCCGCTCCGATGATGATGACGCGTCTTTTCACTCGTACCGCCGCCCTTTCCATGAATACCCTCTTCCCCTCGCCGCGTCCCGCCAGGAAGCGAAGGCGATCCCGATCAGCGCGGCGATGCCAAGCGGCAGGATCAGCGCGTGAGCGATTGGCTGCCTGCCTCTTCGGTCGACGACGAATTTGAGCGCCATGCCAAGCAGCGTTCCGGCGGCGGCACCGGATATCCAGTCCGCCCGATGAGCCAAGACGGCCCCTAACAGCGCTGAGGGAGGTATCAAATACAGCATGCCGTAGAGCAGCATCATCATGCTCAACAGCCAGCCGTTCCTTCCGGTCCCCGCGTAAATGTTCTTCCTGTATCCCGACCATACGGAAGCCCCGTCCGCGTACATCCGCATATAAACATAAGCGCTAATATCGAGCAGCGAGACGGGCAGCTTCGCCCTCTTGAACGCGCGCGCGAGCTGCATGTCGTCAACGAGATGGTCCGGATTGGCCGCATGCCCGCCCGCCTCGCGGTAGCTGTCGGCATGGACGAGCATGAAGGCGCCATGGGCGGCGGCGAATCTCGGATCGTCAGAGCCTCGCACGAGCTTGATCGGCAGATGGCAGGCGACCGTGAAATTCATGAGCGGCACGACGAGCCGCTCCATCCACGAGCGGGTCACTTGTCTGGGGAACCCGGTGATGAGCCCCCTCCGCTGGATGAGCGCGGTATCCATGGCGGCCGCCAGGGCGTCCTTCTCCAAGCGCGCATCGGCATCGAGGAACAGCCACCATTCGCCGCGGGCGACCTGCGCGAGTTGATGGCAGGCGAAGGCTTTGCCGGTCCAGCCGTCCGGCTTGGGCTTGCCCGCGATGACGCTCGCCCGCCCATCGTCCAGCGACGCCCGTCGGGCGACCGCGGCCGTGCCGTCCCGAGACCCGTCGTCCAAGACGATGCTCTCGACGAAAGGCGAACGCTCGGCCAAAACGGATTTTAGACAGTCGCCTATATTATCGGCTTCGTCCCGCGCGGGAATGAGGACGGAGAGCAGCGGAGCCGCTTCGCCCGGACCGCGCCGCTGCGAATCCGACAGATGCTTCCGCCCTTCCCCCGTCCCTCCCAGATATGGCAGTGACGATAGGTTCCAGAGCGCGAACAGCAGCTGAACCGCGACCAAGCCGGCTATGATCCAAAGAACGCCCGCCATCCGGACTTCAGCCTCCTTCTCCACGCTTCATATCGTCCGCTCGTCGAACGCCCGCTTCGCATGATGGGGACAAAGGCGCGCAAGTCGCCATCCGGCGCCGCGATGACTTCTTCCCGATGCATGTCCAACTGCGCTTGCACGGCGGTCCGCAGCAGCTCGGTCGCCGCCGCGCGACCCATCGTCCGCCAATCGCGTTCGATCGGCTGGCCGAACCAGAGCGATGCATCCGGCCGTTGGTTCAGCGCCATGGCGTAATACGCGGTCACCGGGATGACGACCGTCTCGCTCCTTCGTTCCAGCAGCAGGCCGATGCCTTCCCGGAATCGAATCGGCCGTTCTTCGGCGTGACGGATTTCGCCTTGCGGAAAGATCCACACCGGGTTCCCTTCGCCGAGCAGCCGGAGCGCGTAGCGGAACGTGGCGGCCATCGCGGCTGGCTCATCGCCGATCGAGAAGGCGCCTAACCTGCGGAAGAAGGCGAACGTCCTCAGCTGCTTCTCCTCCATCATGATGTAATGCGCGTGCTGCGAATAGCGGCGAACGGCATGGTAGACGAGCAAGCCGTCCCACCAGGAGCTGTGGTTCATGACGTAGAGTACGGGGCGTCCTTCAACGACGTCCGGCATGCCGCGCATCCGAAGGGAATGAAAATGTCGGCGCAGTAAGTAATGGTCGTTGTAGAGCGCGAATAGCCGTTTAAACCAGTCGCTGTTCGTTGCGCGCAGCATGCCGGAACGCTCCTTCCAAGCCGGCGATGCCCGCCAGCGCGATTGCGAATGCCGCAAGCAAGTCTTCGCGCAGGGCGAGCAGGCCGAACATCAGCAGCATCAGCTGCATGAGTCTCGCCGCTTCACGCCGGATATCCGTCGGTACGGGACGGAGCGGGTACAGCAGCGATGCAATGGCCGCGATGAGGAACCAGGCGGCGAAATTTTGAAGCGGCACGCCATGGAACGTCATGCCCGCCCCTTCCCGCCACAGCCAAAATTGTCGCGCATAGGCGACCGGATCAAGCACCAGGTCGAGCAGCACCGTCCAGCAGCCGGTCTCGACCGCCCTGCCCAGCCTGGTCGAGGAAGACGCGAGCAGGACGGCGATCGTCAATATGCCGACCCACGCAAGCGCGATCGTCAGCGGCACGCCGGCGAGGCGAACGCCGAGTACGGACGTGTAGGCATAGCCGCCGAACGGAAATCCGGTCACGACGCCGATTCGTTCGATGGCGAATGTCACGACGCCGACCGCCAGCGCCCTGCCGTACATTGCGCGCGGTCTCTTCTCCAGCTTGGCTTCGATGCTTAACGCGTAAGCCGTGAAGAAGACGAGAAAACATCCATTGGAAAAAGATAGCGCGGAAGGAACGCCCACCGTCAGCATGAGCGCGAGCCCCACCGCATACCAAACGAGGAAAACTGGCCGAAGCATGCTCATGAGACGGCATCGTTGTCGCGCGCGTCGGCGACCCCCGCATATTTGACTTTAAGACGGGCGAACATGCCCAGCATGGCGGACTTGCCGACGACAGCCCGGCGATGGAAGACCTGATAGCGGTTCACGCGGACTTCGTCTAGTATGCCGCGATAATAAGCGGCCGCCAGCTCGATCGCGAATGCGCTCGAAGCCGGATAGCTCTCCAGCCGCGATAGACCGAGCAAGAACCAGTGGTCCGCAAGCGCAGTCAACTCCCGGATGATCGCCCGGAACTCGTCGTTGATTATCCGCGCCTGGAACTCTTCCTCGCTGTAGCCGTGCCGGGCGAGCAGCGACGCGGGGACGTAGCGCCGGCCGCGGTTCATGTCTTCGCCGATGTCGCGCACGATATTCACGATTTGCATCGCTTGGCCCAAGTAGATGCCGGCCGCCGTCACCTCGGGGCCGGGTTGGTCGTGCAGGACGGGAAGCAGCATCTCGCCGACCGTACCCGCCACGAGATAGCAGTAGCGTTCGAGCTCCTCCATCGTCGAATAATGTGTTAACGACAAGTCGAGCCGCTGCCCCTCCATCTGGCGATAGAACGGCTCTTTGGTCAGCGGGAACGCGGCGAACAGCCACCGCAGCGCCGGCCATATGTAATGCCCGCTTGCACGGTCTAATTCCTGCAAATGCCGCTCCAGCTCATCCAAACGATACGGCGACTTCCAAGGCTCGTCGATGGAATCGTCGATCATCCGGCAGAACGCGTAGATGACGTAGACCGCTTCGCGGCGCGGGCTGGGCAGATAACGGAAAGCGTGGTAGAAACTTTTGGACCCTCGCGCGATCGCTGCCTCGCAGCTGGATAAACATGCGGCAAGCTCCATAATTAGGCCATCTCCTTTACGATATGATTCACGAGCAGCCGGGCGCCCTGCATGACGATCGGCACCCCGCCGCCCGGATGCGTCGAAGCCCCGACCGCGTATAGGTTGGCGACGGGCAGCGGCGACAGCTGCGGCCGGAACACCGCCGATTGCGTGAGTAGCGGCGAGATGCCGAAGCTGCCGCCGCCATATAACCCATCGGCCTCGGCATCGTGCGGCGTGCGGACCTTCATCCAGCGCACGGCGGCGCGCAGTCCGGGGAACCCCCGACGCTCCGCTTCTTCCAGAACCCGCTCCGCAAGCGGTCCCGCCTCGCTCTCCCAATCGACGCGATCCGAAGACGGCACCGGCACGAGCATATACATCGCGCTCTCCCCTTCCGGCGCGGACGAATCGTCGATGGCTCCCGGATAGAAGCAGTAGAACGACGGCTCATCCGGCACGCGTCCTTCGAGAAATACTTGCCGCAGCGTTTCGTTCAGCCGCGGTGGCAGGAAGAATTGATGAACGGAAGCCTCCGGCCAGCGCTTGTCGAGCCCTAAGTAGATGAGCAAGCAGCCGGAGGAAGGCTCATATTGCTTGACGAACTTCCTTGCTTGTGCGGGCAGCAGCCCCGAGATGCTGGGATAGTCGCCATTGAAGACGACGGCATCATAAAGGACTTCCTCCCCTTGCACCCGAACGCCGCGGCAGACACCGCCGACCGTCAAGAGCTCCTCGACCTCGGCGTTCAGCCGGACGCGAACGCCGCGTTCGGTCAGCTCGCGCGCCAATAGATCGGCAAGTCCCGCGTAGCCTCCTTTTAAGTACCACACGCCATACGCATGTTCCGCATACGGGATAAGCGAATACAGCCCCGGCGTACGGAACGGCGCCCCGCCGATATACAAGGTTTGCAGCGAGAAGGCGTCGATCAGCCGATCGTCGCGGAAATAACTTGCCGCCAGCCTCCGCACGCTCTTGAACGCTTGCAGCCGGGCTAGCAGTCTCAAATTGCGAATGCGGAAGAAATCGCGCTTGCGCAGGAATGGCCGGTCTAGAAAGGCCGGCTTGCCCTGCTCGTATACCTGCGCCATATCCGACATGTAACGCTCGAAGCCGGCCGCCTCGCCGGGAAATTGCCGTTCCAGCTCCTCGATTTGACTCGCCTTGTTATGATATTTGTGCAAAATCGTGCCATCGGCATAATGAATGCGGTATAAAGGTTCGCAGATGCTTAGCGGAATGCGGCTGCGGTCGATTCCGGCCTCTTCCAGGATGGAAAGCAGCAGCTCCGGCAGCAGGACGATTGTCGGTCCCTGGTCGATTCGATAACCGCCTCCTTCCTCGTAAGCCAGCCGGCCGCCCAGCTTGGCGCTGCGTTCGTAGATCGTGACGTTCATACCCTGTCTGCTCAGCAGTAGCGCCGCGGTCATGCCGCCGACGCCGCCGCCGACGATCGCAATATCCATTTGAAGCGACCTCCTCTATGAATGGCGGGTCGCGCGAAAGAAGCTTCTGCGCGAATTACGGTCTTGTTCCATGAGCAATTCCGCCGAGATGCGAGCGGATGAGAAAATGGTAGGCAGCCCGCTGCCCGGGTGCGTCCCGCCGCCGACGAGCCAGCAGTTGCCGACGTCCTCGAAGCGGTTGTGGGGGCGCAGCAGCATCATTTGATCGAGCGTATGGGCCAAATTGAATGTCGCGCCCAAGAATACGTCGTGATCGTCGCGCCATTGCTGCGGCGAGATGACCGCCTCGGTCTCGATGCTCGCGCGGATGCCTTTTAGCTCCGGCTCCAACTCCATCCGGTCCAGCATGGCTTCGCGCACGATCGCGCTTTGTTCCGCCCAATCTATATCCGCGGTCAAATTCGGGACGGGCATGAGCGCATACAAGGCGGTCTTGCCTGCCGGCGCGAGCGTCGGATCGTGCAGCCCCGGATTGTGGATATAAATAGAGGCGTCCTTCGATAATACGCGGCTGTTCATGATGTCGTGGACGTTGGCGCGATAGTCGCCTGCGAACAGCACGTTGTGATGTGGCATGTCGATCTTCCTGTCGAGCCCGAGGTAAAGCATGTAGGTCGAACAGGAATATTTCATCTTCGCGACGCGCGCCGGCTTGTGCTTCTTCAGGTCGGACGGGTCGAACAGCCGATGCACGGCCGTGGCGAAATCCGCGTTCACGACGACATGATCCGCCTCGATGCGCTCGCCGTCCTCCAGCAGAAGTCCAGCCGCCGTGCCGTTCTTGACGATCACTTGCGCCACGCCGCGCCCCAGCTCTACCCTGCCGCCGTATTCCTCCATGACGCGCCGCATCGCTTCGCACACCTGGTTCACGCCGCCGATGGGATGATAGAGTCCGTAGCGGTGCTCCAGATAAGACAAAATCGTGAACGTGCCGGGGCATTCCCAAGGAGACATCCCCAAGTACTTGGCTTGAAACGTAAACGCATACTTTAACCGTTCGTCGTTGAAGTAGCGGGACAACCGGTTGTATACGCTATCGACGGCGTTCAATCGCGGCAAAGCAGCGAATATGTCGCTGCGGACATAGTCGCGGATTTTGCCGAAAGGCCGCATAAGCAGCGGGGAGACGCGTTCGAACTTCAGACCTTCCTCTCGCATGAAGCGCCGATAGCCGGCGCCATTGCCCGGGAACAAACGCTCGATCTCCGCTTCGGTGCGGTCCATATCCGTAGAAGGCGTAAATTCGAGTTCGCCGAACTTCAGCCGATACAGGGGGTCCAGCTCAACGAGATCGACGTAGTCGCGCAGCGAACGCCCGACGGATTCGAACAGCTCCTCGAGCAGCGACGGATACATCAGGAACGTCGGTCCCCGGTCGAACGCGTAGTCGCCGAGCTGCATGCGCGACGTCCTCCCGCCCACGTAGGATTGCTTCTCGTATACGGTCACCCGGTAACCTTGACCGGCGAGCAGCATGCCGGCCGCCAAGCCGCCGGGTCCCGCGCCTATGATTGCCACATGACCTTGTTTCACGGGTAACCTCCTAAGATTGCATATAACGCCATTTCCTTTTATCAACCTTAAAGTAGATTTTTAAAGCGTAATTTAAAGCGCAGCATGTTCGCTCCCCCCATCATTCGTTCTTTCGGCCCCGGGGAAGCGCGAATCGCTCCGCTTGGATAGCATGCGTACAACGCGCCCGTAATGCTTACATCCATTCGCAATACGCGGTCATCGGCATACACCTATGCACTATCTATACATTAACTATACACATACTCTACAAAACGTCAATTCTTTCCTCAAAACCTTCACATTCTAAACCAAAAAAAACTAAGCGGATGTTCCCCCGCTTAGCCTTCTCGCCTTCGTCCCTATTCGTCTATTGTCTTCCCGATCGGTACATCAGAAGCGCCATCTCCAAGCAAATCCGTCGATCCGGCTCAAAGAAATCTTCGCCCAAAATCTCCGTCAGCTTGCCGAGCCGGTGATACAGCGTCTGCCGGTGAATAAAGAGCCGGTTCGACGTATCCTGCTTGGAGCCCGCGCACTTGAAATAGGCGTCCAGCGTGTCGATGAGTTGGAAGCTGTTATCCTTGTCGTGCGCGATCAGCGCGCCAAGATGCGCGTCGATGAACGAGCGGTGAACTGCGGGGTCCGGTATCGCTTTCAACAGCTGATAGATGCCGAGCCGTTCGTAGAACAGGACGCCCGCCATGGCAGGCACGTCCCGGGACACCTCGAGCGTTTGCCTTGCTTCTCGGATGCCGTGGTACGACTCGGTCAGCAGCGAGCGAAACCGTCCGAACCCCGCGCGAAGGACGATTCGCTCCGGCTGGCTGCCCGCAAAATCGTCCAGCTCGCCGCGCAGCCGCAGCAGCGCTTTCTCCAGCCCTCTGGCCGAATCCGCGTTGATTTTCTCCTTGGCGATCAGCACGTGGATCCGATTCTCCTGCGCGGCCAACAGGCCGTACAATCCCTGCTTCTTCAACAGCGCCCGCAGCAGCACGATGAAATCCTGATAATCCGATTCCTTCTGCTCCTGCACGACCTCCTGCTCGGCATAGGCAATCTCGAATATGCCGCCGGCGAACCAATACGACTCCTTGCCCCGGACGCGGAGCCCGATTCGGGTGCGCGCTTCATCCTCGTCCTCGACCCGGCGTTCCATGATATCGAGTACGAGCTGGTTCTGGTCGCGCTGTATCTTCTCCTCCTTGAACAACGTCCTCAGCAGCATCGTGCCGATCGATTGCGATGCGTAGTCCAACATGACGACCGTCGTATCGCCGGGCTCATGGCGGCGCGGCTGCAGGACGCCAATGTAGGCAAGCGTCTGATCGAAACAAACGATCGGATGAAGCATGACGTTCAGCTCGTGATCGAGCCGCAGCACGGCCGGTTCGCCGCTGTTGTTCTCCCCTTCCGCATAGGGCTTCATCGCGGCCGCGATCGCATGCGACAGCTCGGGCGCGGCCTTCGGGTAGAACCGGTTCGCCTCCACGAAGGAGATATACGCGACTTGTTTGTTCGTAAACTCGTGCAGCAGCCGAAGCACGGCGGATATATCGGTCGTGGCGAGCGTCAGCTTCTGGAATCTGCGCGAGAACTGCTCCAGACTCTTGAGCAGTTGATGCTGCTGGTTAATCAGCAGACCGTGGATGTCCTGCGTGATCGTTACGAACCGAACCGGCTCCGCGAAGACGATCAGCGGGAAGTCATGACGTTCGCAATACTCGACGATCGCCTCCGGGATCTCCGTTATGCTCGTGCCTAGTTCAATGCAAAGGCCGGAGGCTTCCTGACGGATTAACTGCTCCAAATACGTCAACCCGCCTTTCGCCTCTTTCATCCACAGACCGGTCGAGAGGATGAGATCATCCTTGCTGACGTAAGGCGCCACGTTCGTAATTTCTAAAATATGCACCCATTTGACGAACCGGTTGAGGCCGTTCCGCCCGGCCGCCAGCCTCGCCGCTTTGAAGACCGGCCGTCGCAGCAAGTCTTGAATGCTAACCGCGGTGTTTTTCGACATCTCATCACCCTGACATTTTTATAAAGGATATTGTTCGTCACTATGTATGATCCAGACGGCCCAGATCGCCCATCTTACTTCTTAATAGTATACAAGATGTACAGCGCGGGCATTATCCATTTCGTCCTTAAATTGGGCCAAACGTTAGACAGATCGTATGATGTAACGTTCCCTGACACGCGATACGATGAAAGCAATCAAACATTGAGGTGATCGAACATGAGGATCGGGCTTCCGAAAGAAATCAAAAACAACGAAAATCGCGTCGCTTTGACGCCTGCCGGGGCGGCTGAATTCATCCGCCGCCAACATACGGTCACCGTCGAACGCAATGCCGGCTTGGAGAGCGGCTTCACGAACGAACAATACGCCGCGGCCGGCGCGACGATCGCCGAGACGGCGGCAGAAGTATGGCAGCAGGCGGACATGATCATGAAGGTGAAGGAGCCAATCGCTAGCGAATACGGTTATTTCCGCGAAGGTCTCATCCTCTTCACCTACCTGCACTTAGCGGCCGACGCCGCGCTGACGAAGGCGCTCGTCGAATCCGGCGTGACGGCGATCGCCTATGAAACCGTCGAAGTAAGCGGCACGCTGCCGCTGCTCACGCCGATGAGCGAAGTAGCCGGCCGGATGGCGGTTCAGATCGGCGCCCAGCTGCTCGAGCGGCCGAAAGGCGGCAAAGGCATCTTGCTCTCCGGCATTACCGGCGTGGCCCGCGGCAACGTGACGATTATCGGCGGCGGCGTGGTCGGCACGAATGCGGCGAGCATCGCGATCGGTCTTGGCGCGAACGTCACCATTCTGGACACCAACGTGAACCGGCTCCGCCAGTTGGAGGAAATCTTCGGCCGCGGCATCCAGACGCTCGTCTCGACGCCGGCGAATATCGCGCAATCGGTGCAGCAAGCTGATTTGCTCGTCTGCGCCGTCCTCATCCCCGGCGCGAAGGCTCCGACGCTCGTGCCGGAAGCCGTCGTCAAGGCGATGAGGCCGGGTTCGGTCATCGTGGACGTCGCCATCGACCAAGGCGGCATCGTCGAGACGATCGACCGCATCACGACGCACGACTCGCCGACCTACGAGATGCATGGCGTCATCCATTATGCTGTTGCCAATATGCCGGGGGCGGTCCCGCAAACCTCGACGATGGGTCTGACGAACGCGACGCTTCCTTACGCGCTGCAAATCGCCGACCAAGGCGCCTTTGCCGCGATCGCCTCGAATCCTGCCATTCGCAGCGGCGTGAATGTGCTCAGCGGCTCGATCACGTATGAAGCGGTCGCGTCGGCGCTCGGCTATCCGCACGTCGCCGTCGCATCCGCGCTGGAAGCCGCACGCGTCAAAGCTTAACCGCAGGCAGGCCGATTGTGCTATAATAGGCGGTAAATGCTTTTGGGAAGGAGCACCGCCATGTTGTCTGCACACGAAGCGATCACGAAGCACGTATCCGCGCAGAACCGCCATCTCGTCGCGTTCGCAGAGCTCGATGAGCTGCGCGAGCAAGCGATCGACCGCGCGCTCAAGCTCGCGAAGGAAGGTCTGCCGTTCTCGGTCGACGAGATCAACGCGATCACCTCCCGCATCAACGCGCATGCCAAGAACGGCATCTCTCCAACGCGCGTATTCGTGACGGAAGAGATGGTCCGCGCACACGCGGCCAAATCATAAGCGCTTCGAATCAAGATCCCCGGGCGTGCCTTCACAGGCGGCGTTCGGGGATTTGTCAAGCCGCTTAGGATCGAGATACGGGAACGAGGGAACCGCGATGACCAACGATTTATCCTACACGACTGAAGAAATCGCCAAGCTGTTGAAGATCTCGAAGCTGACGGTTTACGACCTCATCAAAAAAGGCGACTTACCCGCGTATCGGGTCGGCAAGCAGATGCGCGTGGATGCCTCCGACCTGGAGCGCTACAAGCAGCGAAGCAAAGGACTTGCGCATGGCAGTCCGGAATCGCTCGCCGGATCCGCCCGTCGCGAGCCGCCGCCATCTCCCGCCTCGCAGCATGCACATAGCGCAGGCGGCGGAAGATTGGTCATCACCGGTCAGGATGTGAGTCTCGATATCCTGGCCAAGCATATCGAGAAACAAGTCCCGGGCGTGCGTCCGCTTCGGGAATACGTCGGCAGTCTGGACAGCCTCATCGCCATGTACCGGGGAGAAAGCGACATCGTAAGCACCCACCTGCTCGATGGCGATACCGGCCTATATAACTTGCCTTATATCCGCAAGCTGCTCGTCGGACAGCCGCTCCTCGTCATCCATCTGCTCGCACGCCCTGCGGGATTATATGTCCAACCGGGGAACCCGCTGGGATTAAGCGAATGGCGCGACCTTGGCCGACCGGACATCAGGCTCGCCAATCGGGAGCAAGGCTCGGGCGCCCGGGTGCTGCTGGACGAGCAGCTCCGGCTCCACGGCATCGCGTCAAGTGCGATTGCCGGTTATGACCAAGCGGAGGACAGTCATCTCGCCGTTGCCGCCAAGGTGGCGTCGGGGGAAGCGAACGTCGGTGTCGGCATCGCGAAGGCGGCGGCCATCGTCGGCGGCGTCGAGTTCATTCCGCTGATCGAGGAGCAGTACGATCTGGTCATGCTGAAGAAGCCCGAGAACGAAGCGTGGGTGCAAGCCGTCGTGAAGCTGCTGCGCTCCGATGCCCTCCGACATGAGCTGCGCGCGATCCAAGGCTATGATTTCTCGCGAACGGGCGAGATCCTCTACGAATATTAGCACGCCGAAAAGCCCATCGAATTCGCCGAACGTCTAACGTTCAGCGGTTCAATGGGCTTTCCCTATTCGTCGGGCGTTACGGCGCCGCGGGCAGCCGGACGAAATCCGAAAGATGCGAAGAGCTCTTGCGCTTCGGCCGATTGAAGGAACCGGTAGAACATAGCCGCTTCATCCGGATGCTCCGATTCGGCTAACAGCGCGGCCGGATACACGATCGGCGAATGCAGGCTTCCGTCGACGCGCAGCGCGACGACCGATAGCTGCGAAGTCGCGGCATCGGTCGCATAGACGAGCGCGGCGTCCGCATTGCCTGTCTCCGCGTATGTGAGCGCTTGGCGGACGTCCTTCGCGAAGACAAGCCGATCCGCCACGTCATTCCAGATTCCCTCCGCGGCCAGCGCCTCCTTCGCGTAATGCCCGGCCGGCACGGTCTCGGGTTGGCCGATCGCAATAACGCGATAGTCATCCTGCGTGATATCGCTTAACTTCTTCATCGGCTGCGTGACGCCGTCCTCCTTCGGCACGACGACGACCAATTCGTTGGCGAGCAGCGTGACGCTTTCCTTAATGAGCGACTGCTCCCGCAGCGCTTCGATCTGCCGCAGGCTAGCCGATACGTACAGATCCACCGGGGCGCCCTGCTCGATCTGCTTCTGCAGCGCCCCGGACGATCCGTAGTTGAACGTCAGCCGAATATGCGGATGATCGTCCTCGAAGCGTGCTTTCACCGCTTCAAGTCCCTCTTTCAAGCTCGCGGCCGCCGACACGACAAGCTCCGTGGCGCCGTCGCGCGCCCCCGCTGCACCGGAGCCTTCTCGCATCGCGAAGTACGTGACCGCTGCCGCGACAAGGATGCCCGCGGCAAGCGCGAACAGCAGACGGCGATTGCGCTTCGAGCCCCCGCTCACGCCGCGTCCTCCGAAGCTGCCGGGACCTCGTCCGGACGCAGCAGCCGGCGAACTTTCATGAAGCTGCCGATCCGCCATACGAACAGATACGTTAAGGCCAGCACCATGGCGAGCACGGTGAATACCGTTTGATCGAGCGTGCGGAAATATTCCGACAGGGCAACCCGGACGACGATGATGCCGAGCAGCACATATTTGAAATTTTTGTTCGATTTCGGATAGATGAGACCGTCCTCCCGCTTCTCGTACGCGGTCTGGACTAGCATGACAACGCCGAACGCAAGCCCTAGCGCCATCGCGATGGCGAGCTCCCAGTACGCCGGCAGATGGAACGGCCTTCCTGGGACGTGGCGAAGCTGATAGAGCGTGAAAGTAAACAGAATCGGGACGATCGCGACGGGAAGCAGAATCCAAAGACCGCCTCTAGTGACGGGTTTGTTGGTGCGGTTGAACCATTTCATAGCTGCGTCTACCCTTCCTTTACGTTGACTTCCTATCATTTCAACGCATGAAAGGCCCTTATGTCAAGCTTCGACCCCGCTGCTACCGCCCGTCTCTCCAATTCGGTTAACATAACTTTGTTTATGTGAATCTTTCTATCGGAGCTCGAGCCTCATGTGAACCTGCTCCAAGGTCTTCTTGAAGCCTGCTTGCTCCAGCTGCTCCACGACAACGTGCTGGCTCAACGGTAAATTGCCCGTTCGGCATACGATTGACTGCGAACTTGCGTATGCGCGAATCAATAAAGCGCTTATAAGCGCGCTTCTGACCGGAGCATCTTCCTTCGCCGCGCATTGATATAAGATCGTGGAACGGTGCTCCCCGTGCTCGTCCAATACCTTCTTAATCAAGGCATAACCGGCCGGTTCGCCGCTAGGCTCGCGGGCAATAATCGCAAGTCCTCCCGACTGCAGCGTCTGCCATTGCGATTGCCACGGCTGCAGCTCTTCGTGGAATGTCAACTGCTGCACGTCTTGCGGATTGCCGATTTCAAACGTGTACCGATCCGAGCCAACTAGCGCGCCGAACGTGTTCGCGCCGATTTGCCCCTCCCATTGATAGAAAGCAAGCGTGTCGGTTACTTCATAGCCGTACTTCCGATACAGGGCAATCGCGGGCGCGTTCTCCTTGATCGCTTCGAGCAGTGCGGTATCGACGTTCTCGGCGCGATAAATCCGCAGCGCTTCTTCCATCAGCCGCTTGCCGATGAATCTACCCCGATATTCGGGGACAAGCGCCGTTCCTCCGTTCCACGCGATCTTGCGTCCGCCTTCCTGGCGGAAGCCGTTCATCACGAAGCCGATCGGCCGCTCCCCGTCCAGAATCGCGAAGGAATGGGCGAACGACAATCCTTCGGTGACGGATCGCTTGAGGAACATGTCGAGCGTGAAATTCAAGTTGACGAAGTACTGCTGAAACCCTTCATTCCACAGCGATGTCAGCTGTTCCAGCGTAAACGCGTGCAGCGGGCGAAATTCCATACCTTGGCCTCCCAGTCCTGAAGATCTCTTCTTAACTATACTAGAAGACCGGGAGAATAATCATCAGGTATTGAAGTGTGCCGACGGCAAAAAACCGTGCTTGTGCACGGTTTGTTTTCGGAATTACCGTTATCGTCCCCCTCCATCACCTCGTCCGGGCATAGAATGGCGCGCTTCCGGCCAGCACCTGCGAATCGGGCACGTCGGTCTCTTCGTTGATCCGGTTGTCGCGCATCTGTTTCTTCCTCGCGACGTACTCCTGCACGACCTTCACATAGGTCGCGTGCGACCAGGCGAGCGGCGAGACGGATAACGGTTCGCCCGTGATCGGATGCACCTGTTCGGCCAGCACGCCGGACGGCAGCGCATGGCGGCTCGTCCATTTCAACCATTCGACCGCCTGCTCGACGTCCTCCTCGTTCTTCGCCACGGCCAGCAGCCATTCCGCGTACCAGAGCGTACAGATGATCCACGGATTGCCCGGGATCCGGTTAATGTCCTGGCTGATTTGATGATAGTAGTCGTTCTCGTAGCGCGCCAATCCGCCGACCTCCGTCTTGACCGACAGCGCCAAGTACATATCGTGCATCGTCTGGATGATGCGCGGATCGTCCGCCTTGAACATGTCGAAGTCGAACAACCCGTACATGCTTGCATCCAGCTTCAAGTCGGCTTCATACGCGCTTGTCGTCGGGTTCCAATACAGCGCGCGGAGGAAACGCCGCAGCTGCTTGTCGTACATTTGCTCTTCGACCGCCCGCTTCACCGCTTCCGCTGTATCCCGGTAATAGATGGCACGGACGTTGTCTTGATGGAATTTGGCGAAATTCGAAGCGGCTATCAATCCCGCGTATACCGTCGCTACGGTAAAGGCGTGGACGCCGTAGCGCTCCTCCCACAAATCATAGGAAGGCAGCGGAAGACCGGTCGCTCCGCGATAGCGAATGAGGAAATCCGCCGCCGGCACGACGAATTTCTCGTACGTTGATTTGGATTGCGCTAGCGTGCCGTCAATCTGGAAGTGGTGCCACATGGCGAAGATCACGAGCGCCGTCTCGTCCTCTTGGATCGGGAACTGCTTCTCGCCCTTCGCGTTGATCCACGGATGCCAGCTGGACCCCGCCGAGCCGTCGGGATTATACTTGTGCATCATGTAGCCTTGCTGCGTGAGCGATTTCTCGCAAAATTCGACGAAGGCATTCGTCAATTCGCCATAACCGCAGCGGTCGAGCGCATGCGCGATTAGCGCGCCGTCTCGCGGCCACATGTACGAATACGAATCCCTCGAGAATTTCAGAATGTCCGAATCGTTCGCGGCCACGATCGCCCCGCGATTGTCGAAATGCGTGCGGATAATGAGCAGGCTGCGTTTGTAGAGCGAAGCGAGCGCCGGATCTAGCCCGGACAAATCATGCTTGTCCTGATGTACCCAATGCCGCCAGTAGCCGGACGTACGCTTCAGCATCTGCGCGGGCGTCGTCGTGCGAATCGTATGCTCAAGCTCGCGCAGCCTCGCCTCGTTCGTCGCGAACCCGATCCAGAACCAGCCCTCCTGTTGGGCTTGCCCTTGCACGGGAACCGTGAGCTCCAGCGTGCCGTCTACCGATCCTTGCGTGATCGGATTGCCGCCGAGCTGTCCGTCCTCGGCGTCCTGCCAAGTACCGTTCATGCCCGCCACGCGCTTCTTGCCGGTCGCGTAGCCGCTCGGGTTCGGCCCCTGCTGTCCGGCGGACTGACAGGTGAGCGAGAAGTACCGGTTCCGTTTGTAGAAGACGAGCGAGCTCAGATCCGGATCGAAATACGCGGTGTCCCCGATCGCCGAACCGTAGATTTCCAAGTCCAGATGCATATAAAGCTTGAATGCGCGCGGATGGGCGAACAGATTGCGCACCGTCACCCGGCGGAGGAAGCAATCCTGCTCGTAATCGACCGTATCTTGAATGAACAGCTCGAAGCCGAGACGCTCGTGCCTGGCGTGCACTTCCGTGACCAGCGTGTCTTCCTCGTATAAGGCGTTCGTCTGCATGCCCGCGTCGTCGATCCAGGCGAAGCCCTCCGGCGTCCATATGCCGAACCGGCAGCAATTGCCTAACGTATGGTTCTCCATGCCAACGTACGGATAGTAGATTTCGCGCAAATTGTAACGGGAATCATAGTTAATCAGCACGTTCCCGTTGCCGATGGGCAAGTCTCTGGGCATCGTTATCCACCTTATCTGTTGTTTGCTAGTAACTTGTCCAACATCCGGAATATCAATGCGCGGCAAAGGTCATAATAGGGACCGTACAACGAGGAGGGATAACGATGGCCGACCAGTGGAACGAGCAGGCGCAGGAGCAGGAAGAACAGCAAGCGGCGCCAAACGCCGCGGCGACGTTCGCGCCCGAGAATAAAACCGGCAAGATGGATTATTCCGTGGATTTTATTTGGGGCAGCGATCAGGATCAGTACGTGAATCCCGACGAGACCCAATAAGACTTGCTCCCCGTTTGACCCAGGGACACGCGACAATAAGCAGCAAAAGCCGCCCATCGGGCGGCTTTTTTGCGTGATCAAAAAGTGGATAAGCAAATAAAACACGCAAGCAGAATTGCGCCATATTTCGCGGTGAGGAAGAGGCTATGTCTGCCGGTTATCCTCAATCTCCTGGGTTGATCTCGATATGGCGGCCATCATGCCAAGGATGGCATTGCGCCGTTCGGCGTACAACCTGCGTTCATTCATGAAGTCGTCGATGACCTTTGCGACCATCCGGCGCATCCGGACGTCGGCCTGACTGCCTTCCGATAGTTTGCGCAGCATGTCCAATACCTGTTGATCCGCTTCCTTTTCAAGTGAAAGATGCCGCTCAAGCACGCCTGCTTCGGGCGCGTACAGGCGAGCCCATTCGGCATAAGCCTGTACGTTCGCGGGATCGGGCGCTTCCAAGCTGGCCGGTTCTCCGAATCCGACCTTGTAGCCGCCCATTGCTTCCGGATTGCCGCTTCCCTCCAGTTTCCCGGTCTCCACCAGACAACGAATGCGATAGAACAAGAAGGCGTCGTTCAACCGCTGGTCGCTTCGACCGATGATCTGCCCCACCAGACGGGCGGCGATGAACATACGAGCCGTCGAAGACGCGACGTCGATGGCCGATAGCAAGATCATCTCGTCCCAATAATCCTCCGGCACCGATTGAATCCGGCCCTCGACTATTACGCGCAGTTCGCCATCCTCGACCCGCAGCCTCCGCCAATCGTCGGCATACTCGATCTGTTCCGCGGACGTCACGGCTTGTCCTTGCTCCATAAGCTCGCCCAGCTCCCGCAGCGATACCTCCCCGGTATGCGAATACAACAGCGATCCGTTCGTCCGCTCGAAGATAAGGGCAGGCGCGTCGATCACGCGGACTTCTTCCGCATCCGGAATATGCGCGATGAGCCGCCGAAGACCGGTCTGCTCCTTGGCGTTCCCGGCCGCCCATACCACGATCCGGCGTCCCGCGAGCCGCTCCGGCCAGCTGCTCCAAGCGATGCAATCCCCGAAGCGGTCGGCTTCGGCGTTCCCGAGCATCCTGCGTTCAGCCAGCCAGTCCATCCGGCGCTTCACCCCTCCCGTCCGCGCATCGCCGCGGTCGTCCAGCGGACCGACGGATAAATCGTCCGCCAGCGAAACGACATACTCGCCAGGCTTATCGCGCAGCAGGAACCGGAGGGAATGGGCCGCCGTCTCATCGAAGACGACGTGAATGCGTTCCAGCTCCTGCGTCTCGCCCAGTCTCTCCGTCAAATAATCCGGGTTGCCCAGCTCCCACTCCCGGTCGAACGCCTCGAGGTACCCGACCATGAACGCATGTCGCTCTTCCGCCAGCATGCGCGCGGATGGCGTATTCAGCAGCGCCTTCAGCTTCAGCAGCTTCTCGTAGAAATGGTTAACCGCGGTATCCTTGCCGCTGCGGTACTCCTCCTTCGTCATCGAAGCGCGCGGACGCACATTCGGGTCGTAGATGAGCCTGCCCTTCCAGCCGGAATATACGAACGTGCGCGCCGCGGCAATCGCGCCGATCGCATCCAGACGGTCCGCGTCCTGCACGATCTTGCCTTCGATCGTCTCCATCGGCGCGCCGCCCCCGCCTCCATAGGACATCGTCGAGACGATACGCATGACATGCTCCGATATCGAGCCATCGACGCCTGTCTCAGCCAGCCAGTCCTCGACTCTGCGCAGCCCGGCCTCCTTGGAGACGTTCAGCTTCTCGTCCGCGATATCGTGCAGCAGCGCCGCCAACTCGCAGACATACGGATCGCCGCCCTCCATCTCGGCCAGCAGCTTCGCACTGCGGGCGACTCGCGCGATATGCCACCAGTCGTGGCCGCTGCTGTCGTGCTCTAGCGCCGCTTTCACGAAGTTTCGCGTCTTCGCGATTATCGCTTCTTTGTCCTTCAAACGACCATCACTCCTTCTGGCAACCAATGGAAGGCGATGATATCACGACAAGTCCCGAAGCGCAAGCAGTCTCCCGCGCAGTTCGCGATAAGATTCGATTAACGCGGGATGAACCTGCCGCTCCCACGCCTCCTCCCGGCCTTCGCGAATCCTCGTTCGCAGCCAGGTGGCGCTGAGCGCGCCTTCCGGCCGCGGGAAGGTCAGCCGTCCAAGGCGATGCACGCGATCCTCTGCGAACCAGCTCCCCCGCCCGTTCTCGTCGCCTTCGATGATCAGATCGAGCGCCGGCCATCCTTGGGACGCGCCATAGCATTCGACGGCATTCAAGAGGTAGTCGCCCCAGCTGCGCGAATGATCGTTCTCGTTCGTTAGATCAGGCAGCGCCAGCACGTGGATCCGCTCGCCGTAGATGCAGCGAAGCCATTGCTCCCGCTCGCCGGCGGTGAACGGATTGCGGGCCGTGCCGCTCTCCTGCGCCGAACCGATGACGACGAGCACGCGCTCGGCGATCGCGAGCGCCGCGTCGATGAGTTTTTCGTGCCCGCGGTGAACCGGCTGGAAGCGCCCGATGATGAATCCGAATTGAAAAGGTTTAGTCATCCTATCTCCGCCTTTCATCCTGCTTTCGCGGCAAGAGCCCGGCAGCGGCATATGGCGTCACGCGCTGCCGGACTCAAGCTATGCGCAAGCCCATAGCATTATTCCACGCCGTATTTCGCCGCGATTTGTTCCATTTTATGCACGATACGCGCCGATAATTGAATCCGCTCTTGGCGAGCCGCCTGCGCGCGTACGCGATCCCGGACATCGGTCCAATGCGTCTCGTCGAGCGGCTTCATCTCCTGCTGCGCTGCCCCGTCGTAATCGTAGATCGTTACATATAAGCCTCTGCCGTTCATTTCTTCGTGCGCCAAGACGGTAAGCGTATCCTGCTCCATGACGATGCCGACGCGTCCCGGAATGCTCCGCTTGAGCGGGTCCATCGAGAATTTCATCCGGTCGCTGCCGTTGCTGTAAGCGGTCTTCATTGCCCAGCCGAGCGTGTCGCGGTCGAGGTCGTTATAGAAGCCCGACCCGATTCCGTACGCGACGAAAGCAAGCGGCACCCCGTTCTCTTCCAGCGCTTGATCGTAACGCTTCGCCTGCTCGAAGCTCATCCCTTCGCCGATGATGACGCCGACTTCGGTTAACGCGCCGTGCCGTTCGGCCGCCTTATAAATATCGATCGCCTGCCGCAGCACGTCGCCGCTGTCCGGACGCAGGACGATTTTGACGCCCCGCTCGCGAGCCCGCTCCGCCAGCAGCGGCAAGTACCGGTCGATGACGCGGTTCGCGTCGTACGTGTCGATGACGAGCGCGACGATTGCCTCGCCGCTATCCGCCGTCGAATCAATGGCGTGCATGAAGCATTGCAGTTCGTCGTCGTACTGCTGCGTGACTTTATGCGCAAGTGCGGCGATGCTGCCAATGTTCGCGCGCGGCGTGTGCTTCGTCGTATGGAAATCGTCCGTGCCCTGCAGCGACAAATTCCAAGCCGTGCCGGCCCAATAGGCATCCTCCAGGCTGCGATGGCCGCGGAAGCCGAAGCTATGGAACCGCCAGAAGAACGATTCGTCCGCGCCGAGCGCTTCGCGCTTCTCCTCCAAATACCGCCTCATGTGGAACGCCTCCGTCGCGCAGGCGCTTGGGAAGTACGCATGCATAAGCACGCCTTCCCACCAGGTCACGAGCTCGCCGAAGCCCTCCTTCGTATTGCGGATTTGGGCGAACGGCGTGCCGGCCGGGCACCATGTGCCCTCGGGCAGCGATTCGACGGCGAGCGGCGCATAGCCGCCGCACTCGTCGACGACGCGATGGAAGATCGCCGACGGGAACGCGAGTCCTTGCATGGCCGCGCAGCGCTCCGCTTCCTCGATATGCGCCTTGGTGATCCGTACGTTCAGAACCGACAGCGCGATTTCGCGGAATCCGTACAGGATCATGCCGGCTTTGCGGTTGTACAGGTGGCTGACTTCCCAATCCGTGCTGCATTTCAACCGGCTATGCGAGAGATTGTAGCTATCCGTCAGCAGCAGTACGTTCGAACGAAGTTGATTCATCATGATCATGACCTCCGAATAATTTGTCTTATTGACTATATAAAAGGATATGCGTCGACATTTGTTTTTGTCACATCGACTATATAAATTCTCGAAATAAAGGGCTGATCTCCTCAGCCATTCTTGATTCCTTGCCTTGCCGGGCAAACGCGATGTTCCGCTTAAAACATGCCCGAATTGTAGATGGAGATTCTCGGTTCGTAGTCGGCGAATTCGTACAGCTGCGCGGGACGATTGGAGTTACGATCGGTCGTCAGCGGCTCGCCGTCCGACCCGATCGCTTCCCGAATCAATCCTTGGCGCGTCTTCGTCGTCAGCAGATTTCGTTTGAAATTCGCGATATCCTCCTGGAAGTCCGGGACCACCGTTTGAATCACCTGGTACAATTCGCGGATCGTGAACGTCCGGGGCAGAAACTCCTTGGCGATCGTCGTCGTCATCATTTTCGTCTGAATGAACGTCAGCGCATCGTTCAGCAATTCCTTGTGATCAAAGGCCAGATTCAGCCTCAGCGCCTCATCCAGCTCGAACAGCTTCGCTTCGTCGGCATCCGTATCCGGCGAGATGGCGCGCAGCCGATCCTCGTTCACGAGGGCGCAATACAGCACGGATGGCATCCAGCCTCTCGGATCGCGTCCGGGATAATAGACCGTCTTCACTTGCTCGATATGGACATCCGCGCCGATGTTCGTCTCCTCCTGCAGCTCGCGGTAAGCGGCCTCCGCTAGCGTCTCCGATTCGGAGGAGAATCCGCCCGGCAATGCCCATTGTCCGGGGAATGCGGATGAGCGGGCGCTCCTCCTGACCAGCAGCACCTCCAGCTTGCGGTCGGCGAGCATCTTGTAGCTGCCCGGCTTCGCGTGTGACGTAATGGTGAATATGGCGATATCGACCGGCAATCCGTCTGGCGTGCGGTAACGCGCCGTCACTTGTTCCTTGTTCATCGCTCGCACCTCCTTGATGAACCCAGTATAACCCAACCTCATCTTATTAGTCAATATGACTTTAATAAAAATTCGGAGCGCGCCATTGCTAACTACCCGGCCGACTTGCGCCGGCCCATAGACCGGGACATAATAATAGGGACAGATTAACGCTTAACAGCAATACGAACGGAGGAAACGAATATGACGAAGAAACACGTTTATTTCAATCACGACGCGGGGGTCGACGACTTGGTGTCGTTGTTCCTGCTGCTGCAGATGGACGATATACATCTCACCGGCGTATCCGTCCTCCCGGCCGATGGATACCTCGAGCCCGGCGCGGACGCAAGCCGCAAAATCATCGACCGCTTCGGCCGATATGAGGTCGAGGTCGCCAAATCGAATTCGCGCGGCAAAAATCCGTTCCCTGCCGCTTGGCGCATGCATACCTTCTTCGTGGACGCGCTGCCGATCTTGAACGAATCCGGCACGATCAACGCCCCGCTCTCGCCCCTGCCCGCGCACCGGCATATGATCGAGGCGATCCGCACCAGCGCCGAACCGACGACGCTGCTTTTCACCGGACCGCTCACCGATCTGGCCCGCGCCCTGGATGAAGCCCCGGATATTGAGGACAAGATCGCGAAGCTCGTCTGGATGGGCGGCACGTTCGAGAAAGGCAACGTCCAAGAGCCCGAACATGACGGCACGGCGGAATGGAACGTGTTCTGGGATCCGGAAGCGTGCCACCGCGTATTTCAGAGCAGCATCCCCGTCGATCTCGTCGCGCTCGAGAGCACGAACAAAGTGCCGCTTACCTTAAGCGTCCGCAGCGCTTGGGCGAAAGAACGGAATTATGAAGGCGTGGATTTCCTCGGTCAATGTTACGCGTGCTGCCCGCCGCTCGTCTACATGGAAACGAATTCGACCTACTACCTATGGGACGTGCTCACGACAGCTTCCGTCGGCAGACCGGAACTGGTCATGAAGCGCGAAGTCCGCTGCACGGTCATTCCGGATGGCATTAGCCAAGGCAGAACGATCGCCGACCCGAACGGGCGCCCGGTCAACCTCGTGCACGACTTGGATGCCGATGCGTTCTGGACCTATATTGCGGATTTGGCGAAGAAGGCTGCTCCGAAGCGGTACTAGGCGTCAATGGCTTCCTAGCTCCTTTTCATCCAGCATTCCCCGCCAAAGCCAGCTACATCCCGCTCTCCCCTCTTCATGAAAAATGCGTTTTGGCCTATACTACAACCATTCCACAAGCGAAAGGTGTTTGATCGTGAACGTTCATGAGCTGAATTATGCGATCTGGGCGATTGCGCGCGAGCTGGTCCATCATCACCGTTACTCGCTGATGGACAACGACGAAGGGATGCTGACCCTGAAGCGGCGCGACGGCATTCGCGTGACGTACCTTTATTTGATGCCGTTGGTGTATGGTCAATCCGCGGAGCAGCAGGAAGCGGAAATTCGCGAACAATTCGCGCATTCCATGGATTGGATGAAGATGGTCGGCTTCCGCCGGCCTGCTCTCGTTCACCGGATGGTGCATCTCTATATTCGCACGGACGCCGGTTATCAAATGTCCGGCGAGCAAATCGCATCCCTGCATCTTAGCAGTCTGACGGAAAGTCATCGCATCGAAGCCGGACTCATCGATCTCGTCGACAATCGCGCCGTGCTGCCGCAGATCGTCATCCCCGGCGCCGAGTTCATCCAGCAATTTGCCGCCCGCAGCGAACCCGTGCCTTACGATGAGACTCGATTGTACGAGGTTATTGACGTATGGCATGGCGAAATGCTGCGCGCGCACCAGGAGCGCGTGGAGCCGTTCGAGGAAGCGGGACGCAAGCGCGGCGCGCCGCTCACATTCGCTTTTGTCGCCATCAACGTCGTCGTATGGCTGCTCATGACGTACTATGGCGGCTCGACGAATACGGCCACGCTCATCCAATTCGGCGCCAAATACGCGCCCCTTATCGATGAAGGCGAATATTGGCGGCTCGTCACGCCAATGTTCCTCCATATCGGCGGGCTGCATCTGTGGTTCAATACCGTATCGTTGCTCTCGCTCGGCGGTCGCATCGAACGGGTGCTTGGGTCAGGTACCTTCTTCCTGCTATACATGACGGCAGGGATCGTCGGCAACCTGTCCAGTTATTGGTTCTCTCCTTCCATCTCGGCCGGCGCGTCCGGCGCGATATTCGGCCTCATGGGCGCCTTGCTGTATCTAACGGTCAAGGAACCGGATACGTGGGGGGAGATGATGGGGTTTTCAATCTACAGCGGTCTCGTCATGAACGTGATCCTCGGCTTCGTCGTGCCCGGCATCGATAACTACGCGCACTTCGGCGGTCTGGTCGGCGGGTATCTGTTCATGGCGGCAAGAGCGCTGCTAACGAAAAAAGAGGCCGCAGCGTCTTAATCGGCTGAATCGACTGACGAATATCCATTCCTATAGGCAAACAAAAACGGACAACCATCTTCTCCTTGTGGGAAGGGTTGTCCGTTTCATCTCGTGTCGCTTGGCTGCATTAGATCGATTGACGCAGTTGCTGCTCCGCTGCGTTCTCCTCTGCAAGAATGCGATACGCTTCTACCGCGCGATAAGCGGCCAGCTGAAGCAATTCTTCTTGATTGCGCACCTCGCGCAAATGAACGACTTTGTCGTGGCAAACGATATCGGTTTCGACGAATTCGCCGATCAGCATTTGCATCCGGAAGCCATACATCGAGACATTCTCGTCATCATGGCCGCGAAGGATCTCCGCCAATTCCGTCATCTCTGCGTACTCCGCCTTGAACCGGCGATCGTTCCGCCAAGTGCCGGCTGCCTTCGTCTCCGTAATTTCCGACAGCAAGTTCGTGTATCCTGCCGCCTTGTCCAACAGGACGCTAATGTTCATTTCTTTGTTCTCCATTGTGTAATTCTCCTCTCATCGGGGGTTCGTTGGTTATTGCAACTGCCTGCTTATGCCGGTCGGCCTGTGCTGGTTTCTATAATCATACCTCATGATGAACATAATGTCAACTTAGTTTACGTTAGAGTCGATTTTATGTTATTGCCATGTCAGGTAAATCGAATCTCGGAAGTCCTTCCACGTCCAACACGCGCAAATTATGTCAAAAAACCTCCCCGTCGTGTCGAACGGAGAGGTTTCATGTGATTTATATACGCGTATATAGGGCGATGAACCTGCAGATAGGACCTACAGATATACCGGCTTTACGCAAACCGGCTTCGACACGGATACCGATTGCCCCGTTTCGCTCAAAAACCCAGTTTCGCGATCGACGCGGAACGTTACGATATTGTTGTCGTCCCGGTTCGCGCATAGCAGATAGCGACCGCCCGGCGTCAACGCGAAATGTCGCGGATGTCCGCCGCCGGAGGAGATGTGCTGAATAAGCGAAAGTTGTCCGGACGCGCCGTCGACCGCATAGACGACCAGACTGTCGTGACCGCGGTTCGAGCCGTATACATAGCGGCCGTCTTCCGATGCGGCGATCTCGGCCGTCGTATTCTCACCGTCGAAGCCTTCGGCCGGAAGCGTGGATAGCGTCTGGATCGGCGACAGCTTGCCCTCAGCCGCATCGTAAGCGAAGACGGTAACCGACGAATCCACTTCGTTGATGACATAGGCATGTGATCCGTTCGGATGAAAGGCGAGGTGGCGCGGACCGGAGCCTGGATTCGTCTCCACGACCTGCTTCAGGACGAGCTTGCCTTCCGCTTCGTCGATTGCGTATGTGAAAATTTTATCGAGACCCAAATCTTGAATAAGCAGGTATTTCCCATCCGGGCTGAAGAAAGCCGAATGCGGATGCGGACGGTCTTGACGTTCCGGATGCACGCTGCGGCCTTCATGCTGGCTGACGTCCAGCTGCTTGCCGATCCGCCCGTCCTCTTCGATCGCGAACAGGCCGGCCATGCCGCCATGATAGCTGACGACGATCAAATAGTTGCTGCCCGCATCGCGCTGGATATGGCAGGTCGGCGACGCGACCGTCAACGCGCGGTTGAGCGGCTCGAATTTGCCCGTGGCGGGATCGATCGCGAACGCCGCCGCTTCGCCGGCTTTGCCGCCGTCCGCCGACGTGCCCTCCGATATCGCGTACAGCCTATTGTTCGCCGTGTCGACGTTGAGGAATGTCGGGTTGCGGTAACCCGCCGCCGCGTCGATCAGCGTCAGGGCGCCGGTCTCTTCATTGAACGCGTACGAATAAATGCTGTTATCTGCCGCTTCCGCATAGGAGCCGGCGAATACGATCAGTTGTTGCTCGGACAAAACCAACGCCTCCTTATGTAGCCCAATCTTTGAAAATTCCGCTCAAAATCGTTCTAATCTTAGCATCAACGCCTCTTTTTTGCAAAAAAAACAGGCGGATCGCCCTCCGCCTGCCCGTTCATCCCGGCTCTTATTCGAGGTGGGCGCGCATCCAGCTTTCCAGCCCGCTCAGCGACCTGGGCGGCGAATGACCGAGCCGGATGCGCGCCGGAACCGCACCCCATAGTTCCAGCGCCGCGGGGCGCGATAAACCCCAGTCGCGGAGCGGTTCGTCCTGGGCGAACACACGCTCCGGCGCGCCCTCCATGACGCAGCGGCCGTCTCGAAGGACGACGCAATAATCCGCCCATTCATACGCCAGGTTCATGTCATGGGTCGCCATAACCATCGTCACGCCTTCCTCCTCATGAATGCGGGCGAGCTCGCCCAGCAGCGCGCGCTCGGTCGAACGGTCCAGATAGGCCGTTGGCTCGTCCAGCAGCAGCACGCTCGGCCGCATCACCATCGCGCCTGACAGCGCCACTCGCTTCTTCTGGCCGAGACTAAGCGCATGAATAGGCGTATCCGCCGCTTCCGACAGCCCCATCGCATCCAACGCTCTCCTTACACGGTCGCGGATCTCCAGTTCCGGGACGCCCGCGTTGCGCAGACCATAGGAGACATCCTCGGAGGGCGTGTTCAGGATGAGCTGCTGCTCCGGATCTTGAAACACCAGCCCGATCTGCTCCCGGATATCGCGAAGCCCGCGGCGCGACTGCGGATAAGGCTGTCCGCGGAACCGAATCGTCCCCCGATCGGGCTGCAGCAGGCCGAGCAGCTGCAGAAAGAAGGTCGATTTGCCGGACCCGTTCCTGCCGAGCAGCGCGGTCTTCTTGCCCTGCGGTATACGAACGGACAGTTGATCGAGCGCCGGCTTGCCGGCAGCGGGATACGTATATGAGATTCGCTCGCAAGCGATGATGTCGTTCATGATAGCCATCCTCCCGGCAGCGTCAGCGCCGATAACGTTAAGATCGCGATGCCGATCCCTGCTTCGAACCGCAGCCTTGCCGGCACGATTCCCGATTCGCCGGGCGCCAGCCGCAGCTCGTCTTCGAAGCCTCTCGCGCGAAGTCCGCGCATCCAACCCTCGTAACGGGACATCGTCCGATCGAACAACCGGGCTGCGAGCGTCGCCGTATCGGCGATGGTTCTCTTCGCGCCGCGATAGCCGCCTCTTGCCCGCTGAGCCGTATACAGCTCGAAGGCCGTCTGGAGCAGAAGGAAAAGGAACCGATACATGATTTGCATGATTTCCAGTACGAGCAGCGGCACGCGCAGCTTGCGCAGCACCTGGAACAGGTCTGCCATCGGCGTGGTCAGAATGAGGAAGAGAAAGCAGCTTGAGCAGGCTAGAATGCGAAGCATGAGCCCCAGCGCGAGCTTGCCCCCGTCCTCGGTCAAGACCAGCTGCCATCGGCCGATGTCCACGCCGACCGCAGCGGGTACCATCGCCGCGCTCTCTGGCATCACCTCAACCAGCAGCGCAGGCAGACTGAGCAGATAGAAGCCGAGTACGCTGCCGAGCGCGGCGGCGTAGAATCTCGCGCCGATCCCCGCTCTGCGTACGGTCCAGCTGCACAGCCAGACCGTGATCGCCGCCTGTTCCGCCGGCCCAGCCAGATAGGCAAGCAGCAGCAGCGCGGCGGCGAAGCCGCATTTTGCCGTCGCCGGCAAGCTTCTCAACCGATTGCCGTACGAATAGCTGTCGATTTGATGCAGGATCACGACTTCTTTCTCAATGCTTTCCCCCGGAACAAGCCGATGACGTAGCCGATGAAGCCCGCGCCGAGCGCCGCTTGCAGCGCGAACAACATGCTCTCCGTTTCGCCCGGCGGCGACAGCAGCGAGGAGAACCATGGCTCGTAGGCCGGATCCACGGTGGCGATCATCTCCTCGGCTTGGCCGTCCGCACCGCCGAAATCGCCGTTGACGAAGGCAAGCGGCAGCACGGCGAGCAGCACGACGGCTGCAACAATCCACGTATTGCGGTAACGTTTAAACATGGGTACGCGCTCCTTTCATTTTGCGCTGGAGCAGCCGGAATTCGTCGGCTCCATATGCCTGCAGCCAGTTCCAGACTAGGACGGTCAGCAATCCTTCGCTAATCGCAAGCGGAATTTGGGTGAGCGCGAAGACGCCGCCGAATTTCATCAGCGAAGCGGCGATGCCGCCGCTAGCCGACGGGAACGCCAGCGCCAGCTGCGCCGAGGTCATGATATAGGTGGCCAGATCGGCTGTCGCGGCGGCGAAGAAGATGGCCAGCTTCGGTCTGTCCGTCGTCCGCATCAGCCAGACGTAGACTGCGTAGCCGGCCATCGGCCCGGCGACGGCCATCGAGAACGCGTTCGCCCCGAGCGTCGTCAATCCGCCGTGCGCGAGCAGCACCGCTTGGAACAACAGGACGATTGATCCTAATACGCTCATCGGGAGCGGGCCGAACATGACCGCGCCGAGGCCCGTCCCGGTCGGATGCGAGCTGCTGCCCGTGACGGACGGCAGCTTCAGCGCAGATAGGACGAACGTGAAGGCGCCCGCGAGACCGAGCATGATTTTGAGCTCCGGCGTCTCCTTCGTCACCTTTCGCAAGGCACGAAGTCCCAGCGCAAAGAACGGAATGAACACGACCCACCAGAATATCGCCCATCCTACAGGAAGGAAGCCCTCCATGATGTGCATCGCGTATGCGGATTGCGGCACATTCAACCACAGATACAGCGCGAACGCCGCTATTAGCGACAGCGTCCCCGCCCATTTTCGTTTTGTCACGTCTCCAATTCCTCTCCACTAAGTTGTCGCGCGCTGATCGAACACGCCAAAAAGGCGCCTCTCCCCTTCGTGATGCAGGGGAAAGACGCCCGTATGTACGCAGCTTATCTACCATCCGGTTGCTCGTCTAACACCTCCCTATCTCCCGTAGGTAAAGCAGTGTCGTCGAAACAGGCAGGTCTCCTGGCTACCGGCATCATCGTCGTCAGCCGCCTTCCCGGTTGCACCCAGTGGCGAATTTGCGCTTTCGACTCCTCCGTAACAGTGGCGGGACCGCGTCGGCATTGCACCGAACTTCCCTATTAAGCCGGAACGGCAGCCTGCAGCGGCCGCCCTTCCAGCACCTGTTTCCGTTATTCACTTATTCCCGCGCGGCGGGTTGAAACCTATGAACATAGTAAACGGTCGCCGCGTTTTGCGCAACAACCGTTTTGAAGGAGCGCCTTAGCGGAAGGACTGCCAGAACGGACGGTCCTTCGCCAAAATCGCGTTAATCTGCGCGAACGGGATCGTGAACGTCGGGAAGCCTGCCGCATATGGCCCGATCTCGTATGGGGCGAAATACAGATGGAGCGCCGTCTCCGAGACGTAGAACGGCTGGTCGGGCGCGATCCCTTTGTACGTGTCCGGGAACACGTAATCGTACTGCGGATCATCCTTGATTTGTTGGCCGACGATGTCGCTCAGCACCTTCACGTAATCGCTGCCCGGCTTAAATAAGTCTTCGAGCCTGTAGAACGCGCCGGTCGTGATGTCGATGTGCGGATACAGCAGCGACGGCATGCCGTGCGCCGCGCCGAACGGGTAATCGTAGCCGGACAGCTCGAGGACGAGCAGATTTTTGCGGAACATCGAGATTTGGAAATCGCCGGTATAGGACGATTCAAGCTGTTGATCCGCCGGAACTGGCTTCACTTGGGAAAGTTCCTTGAGCTTCGTGTTGACGTTCTGCTGCGTATTCGGATTCGACATGCCTTCGAGCTGCGGATAATAGACGAGGTAATCCTTGTTCGGGCTGTATTTGACCTCGCGCACCCGATAGGGATCACGCAGCGGAATGATGCTGTTCTGCCGCCATACGGACTGTCCGTCGTTCGTCCAATAGGAGAGCCGCTGGTCCACGTTCGCCGCGATCAGACCATCCTCGAGCGTTAACGTGCCGCTGCCTTTGATCCGGGGATAACCCGGGGCTGCCTTGCCCGTCCGGTCGATAAAGTACGTATGCGTTCGATCGTAGACCGATGCCAGTCCTTGCTTGTAATCTTGAACGTCGAAATAGGCAAAGTCGCTCAACCGCACGCCTTTCGCGGTCGCAACCAAGAAAATGGAGCCCCGATAGGGCTCGTTCTCGTCGATCGCCTGCCCGAGCGCCAGACGATTGTCGCCAAGCTGTCGGATATCGTTGTAGCCCGGCTGCACGACATATTGGCCTTTCTTGTCGATGACGCCGTACACCGATTTGTAGTCTTCGCCGGTATTGACGACCGCAAGCCCGTCGCGGAACGGCTGCGCATAGGTGTATGCAGGCTGGATGACGACTCTGCCCTTCTCGTCGATATACCCGTATTTGCCGCCGGCCTCCTGCTGGAAGGCAAGCAGACCGTCGCTCGGCGGGCCGACGAACGGGTAATGGAAGACGGCCACCTGCGTGCCGTCTGGCCGAATGACCGCGTATTCGCCCTCCTTCGTCTTGATCAGCGCGCGATTGCGTTCAAAGTCGTCCGCCTCCTGGAAGCGGGCCGGGATGACTTCGCTGCCTTCTCCGTCGATATAACCGTACAGCGAATTGCCATCCGTGTTCTGCACATAGAAGACGGCTCTGTTGTTATGCAAATTCCCTAAGAACGAGTAGGCACGCTTCGTGACGATCCGCCCCTCGGCGTCAATCAGCTTGAAGCCTTCTTTGTCGATCACGACGGCATGCCCTTCCGAGAATTCGCCGATGGAGTCATAGATCGGCTGGACGACGAAGCGTCCCGACGTATCGATGAGTCCCGTCCCCTGCTCCGTCCCGGCAGCCGCCAGCCCGGTGCGGCCGAACGCGGCGGCGGAGCGAAACCGCGGCTGGAGCACCATTTTGCCCGCACGGTCGATATACCCCCATCGTATGCCGTTCACGGTCTTGAGCGATGCCGGGAACAGCGCCTCCGCCCTCGCGGCGGCGCCGTGGCCGTGTTGAAGCTGGCCCGTTATCTCGCGCTGCAGCCGCTCCAGCTCTTCGCGCGAAGGATACGGATGCGGAAACTCCAGCGCGCGGCGAACGGATAACAAGGCGGCTTGCGGCAACCCCGCTCTCCATTGCGCATCGGCCCAATAATACCAATAGAACGCGTAGTCGGGATGCAGCCGCACCATCTGCTCGTAGTAGCCGGCTACTTTGCGAAAGTAAGCCGGTTCCGCATCCCGTGCCGGCACGATCGCGCCGCCATGCCATCGAAGCACCTCCACGCGATACGCCTCGCCCGTGTCATGCGACCAGAGCGCAAGCTCGGACTGCCCGTCCCTACCGCCGGGCTCGACCAAATCCAGCACTTCGATGTAGCTGTACGTCAATGGGTCCTTCAAGACGCTTCGCAATCCGCCCGGCTCCCATTCGTAGATCGCCAGCTGCGACCAGATCGCGCCCATTTGCCAGCCGATCAGCAGGTTGTTGCGCGCCGCGCTCGTTACCGCCGACGCGGACAGCAGCGTCACGCCGTAGCCGGCACCGCGTTCGTTGACGATCGCTTCCCAACCGTCGGCCGTATTCCGGAGCACCAGCAAGTAAAGCGCATCTCCATATCGGTACACGGCCGCGACCTCCGGCTCGCGGTCGCCGTTCAAATCCGCCGCGACGATCGCCGGATGCTTCACCGGTCGTTCGATGACGGCAAGCTCGGCGCCATGAGGCAAAAATTGCCCGACGAGCCGCACAAGCTGCTGTTCGTGCGCGATCATTCCGCATCCCTCCTCGACTCGCTCTCGCCAACGCCGCATCTCGCGCCGGCGCATAGCTTTTCGCATAATCGTATGCGTCAGCGCGGGAGATATGACAGTAACGAGCGAGCGATGCGGATGCTAAGCTTTATGGGGATCTAACCCATGCAGAAACAACTGCACGATCTCCGTCGCCGCTTCATCCGGCGAGAGCAGTCCTTCGGTAAGCTCCGGCTGATTGCGCATCAGCATCAGCATTGCGAAGGCGCGGGAGAGAAAGACCGGGTTGCTCTTCCGAATGATCCCTTCATCCATCGCGCTGCGAAATACGCCCGCGAGCAACTGATGGAGCTGCTGCTCCTGATCGCGAATCGAAGCGATTTGCTCCTCGCTTAAGACGGAGGAGGCTTTGCGCATCATGGTTTCGAATTCGACGTGCGAATGGCGAAGCAGCCCGATGGCAAGCAGCTTCAGCTTCCCGTGCAAATCCGGCGTCTCGCGGACGATGTCCTCGCTTCGGGCCAGCGCCGTGCGCAGCATGAGCAGGATCGCCTCGGTGAAGAGCGAGCTCTTGTCCTTGTAGTAGTGGTAGATCGTCGCTTTGGTAACGCCGCACAGATCGGCGACCTCCTGCAGCGATAATTTATCGTAGCCCATCTGCATGAATTGCATGGCCGCTGTACGAAGAATAAGGACGCGCGTCGCGTCCGTGCGCTTGCCTCTCGGGCGGCCGGTTTTCGCTTTGTTCTCTGGCTTGTCTTGCATCGAAGTCATCACGCCCCGCTATGTGCAAAAATGAAGTTCAAAAAGATGTAACGATTCCTGATTGCTAAATCTACTCTAGGGTAGATATAATTAGTGCAACTTTAATTAGTTTACCCTTTTATCTCTCATTTTGAAATGGAGGAACACCTTAATGGAATCAAATAGCTGGCTGGCCAAGTACGGCAGTCTCGTAGCGGGCAAGCGAACGCGGTGGATTACGATCTTCGCGTGGATTCTGCTCGCCGCGGTTCTCAGCATGACGCTGCCGCAAGTCGGCAGCAAAGAAATCAACAACGCGCCGAATTTGAAGGAAGATCTCCCTTCGGTTCAGGCCGCTGCCATCATCAAGGAGCAGTTCCCTTCCGAGTCCGGCCTGCCGGCGCTGATCGTCTGGCATCGTGACAGCGGACTGTCGGCGGAAGACTTGGCCGCCGTGCAAGGACTGGCGAAGCAATTGACCGAATCGCCGGTCGAAGGCCAATCCTCCACAATTCCGCTTCATCAAGTGCCCGTCGATGCGCTGCGCGCGCAAGTCTCCGAAGACGGCACGACCCTTATCCAGCCCCTGTTCTTCGACAAATCCGCGGATACGGAGGTCATGGAGAGCTCGCTGGAGAAAATCAAGGCGCTCGGCGACGAAGCGTCCGGTGCGAAGCCGTTCGAGGCCGACACGGACGGCGGCGAGCTGAGCGCGCGCATCACCGGTCCGGCCGGCATCGCGGTCGATGCCACCGCGCTGTTCAGCGGCGCCGACGTCTCGCTCCTCATCGCGACCGTCGTCATCGTGCTCGTCATCCTGCTCGCCATCTACCGTTCGCCGATTCTGGCGCTCATTCCGCTCGTCGGCGTCGCTTTCGCCTATGCGGTCACCAGTCCGCTGCTAGGCTGGATGGCCGGGGAAGGCTGGATTACCGTCGATTCGCAAGGCATCTCGATAATGACGGTACTGCTCTTCGGCGCCGGCACCGATTACTGCTTGTTCCTGATCTCGCACTTCAGAACCGAGCTGACCCGGCACGAGAATAAATTTGCGGCATTAATTCATGCCATTAAAGATGCCACAGGCGCGGTCGCCATGAGCGGCTTCACCGTCGTCCTGTCGCTGCTCGCGCTGCTGCTGGCCGAGTATGGCGCGTACCACCGGTTTGCGGTTCCTTTCAGCTTATCGATCTTCATTATGGGCATTGCCAGCATCACGCTCGTACCGGCTCTGCTGTCCGTCTTCGGACGCGCCTCGTTCTTCCCGTTCATTCCGCGTACGCCGGAGATGAAGCGCGAGCGCGCGATTCGCAAGGGCAAGCCTGTGCCGAAGGAAACGCCGAAACGCGGCTTCGGCCAGGCGATCGGCGGTCTCGTCACCCGTAAGCCATGGACCGTGACGATCGTCTCGGTCGTCATTCTCGGCGCGCTGGCCGGCTTCGCGCCAGCTATTAACTACAACTACGACATCCTGTCTTCGTTCCCGAAGACGATGGACTCCCGCGAAGGCAACGACCTGATCGGCGAGGCGTTCTCGCCGGGCAGTCTGGCGCCCGTGACCGTCGTCGTGGACACCGAAGGCAAGGCGATCGATCTGGCTTCGTTCTTCGAAGCGGACGACAAGATCGCTTCCGTCACCGCCAAGCCGGAGGCCGGCGCCACGGAACCGAACTTGCGATCGTACGCCATCACGCTGGCCATGAACCCGTATTCCCTTGACGCCATGTCGTACATTCCCGAGCTGCAGGCGCGCGCGGAGAATGAACTGAAGGCCAGCGGCATCGCCGAGCCACGCGTCTGGGTCGGCGGTCAGACCGCCGAGCAGCATGATACCAAGACCGTCGGCGACCAGGACCGCAATCTGATCATTCCGGTCGTCACCGTGCTGATCGCGCTGCTGCTCCTGGTGTATCTGCGCTCGTTCGTCGCGATGCTTTACCTCATCGCCACCGTCCTGCTCTCCTATGGAGCTGCGCTCGGACTTGGCTGGATCATCGTCCATTATTTGATGGGCGCGGAAGGCATTCAAGGCTCGATTCCGCTCTATGCGTTCGTGTTCTTGGTCGCGCTCGGCGAAGACTACAATATCTTCATGATTTCGAGCATCTGGCAGAAACGCAAGACGATGCCGCTTCGCCAAGCGATCCGCGAAGGCGTCGCGGATACAGGCGGCGTCATCACGTCCGCCGGCCTGATTCTCGCGGCCACCTTCGCGGTGCTGGCCACGCTGCCGATTCAAGTGCTCGTGCAGTTCGGCATCATTACCGCCATCGGCGTCCTGCTGGATACGTTCGTCGTCCGGCCGTTCCTCGTCCCGGCCATCACCGTCCTGCTCGGACGCAAGGCATTCTGGCCTGGCCGCGTCTATGAGCCGGCGGCAGCCGGCAAGGCGGAACACGCGACCGGCACTTATCGCGGTTAAACGCAAGACAACACAAATCGAGCCGTCCCGCTGCGGGACGGCTCGATTTATTAGGACGGCCAGATATGTTCGTCTTACCATGCCGCGTACGGATGAAACAGGGCATCCTCAAGCTTGTTCAGGTGGTCAACTGTGCGATATCGTCCCGTTTCCTTCGGCTCCCCCGGCGTCTTGCCGCGCAACCAGACGGCTTGGAGACCGGCACGGACCGCGGCGTCGACATCATTGGTCGGGTGATCGCCGACGTATACGGCATGATGCGGAAGCACGCCAAGCTTGGTGATCGCCAAGACGAAGATTGCGGGGTCGGGCTTTTTGATCGAGACCTCGTCGGATACGAGGATCGCATCGAACAACGGTCGAAAGCCGGCTTGATCGATTTTCGCCTGCTGACTGCGGCTCCCGCCGTTCGTGATGAGTCCGAGCTTGACGCCGCGAGCCCGCAATCGCCGAAGCGTCTCTACGGCGCCATCCATGATGACGGTATGCCGGCTGAACGTCTCCAACCAAGTCTTGAGCAGCGTTTCGACCGTCGTATGAGGATCACGCATCGGAATGACTTGCAGCATTTCCGCGTAAAGCTGCTTTTTGGGCGCGTATCCTTGGCGGTCTGCGGCAATGAGCCATGACGTCCACTGCTGCGCTTGTTCCTCATCCTGATAGGCGGCATAAGTCCGCACGAGCTGCCCGGCATACGCGCGGAAAGCAGTATTCCGGTCGAGCAACGTATTATCCAAATCGAACAACACGGCTTTCAACGTCATGAAATGACCTCCCTACTCAAAACGATTGCGTACGCCGAAATCCTTTGTACCGCGTGCCTTGGTGGGTTAACACGCCCGCGTCGCCTTCCGCGAGCAGTCCGAACTCCGAGCCTTTCACGGGCAGCTCGATGCGCGCGCCATCGTGGAATTCGAAGGTGACGTAATAATTCGTGGAGGCGCTCATCTCGCCCGACCCGCCCCATACTTCCGAGCGTTTCGCTACGACGCGGGCGGGCTGCTCCACCAAATTCGAGGCATTGTTGGATGCGAATTGTCGAATGCCTCGAATGAATACGGACGCAAATCCGCCCATGACGATAATAAAGACCAGTCCGCCGAATAGTTTGAAGAATAGCGGCATTCCGCTCCAAAAATCCGAAAATCCCGGGCCTTCGCCGTATACGTTCATGATCGTCTCCTTTCTTGCGGAGCAATGGAATGAAGCTCGCTCGACTATATATTCGCTCGAATTCCGTTCATTTCCTTTTCAAGCGGCGAAATTAGCGATTTTCCCGTATTTTTCGGCATAACGTTCACAATTCCGGCTTTCTTTGTTTAAACTTTCGTCAGAACGTTATGCTATGATAAAAAAGATGTCTTTTTATATTAGTTTCGTAAATGGAGGAACGTATACAAGATGCAAGACAAATCTCTTGAATCCAACGCCGGCGGCAAGCCGGATTCCGGCCAGACGAAACCCAAGTCGCGGATCTGGCGCAAGATCGTCATCTCCGTCGCGATCGCCTCGACGACGTTCATCGTTGGTTCCGGCGCGTTTGCCGGCTACCTATATTACAAAGCCAACCAAGCATTCGATAAAATCGCCGCGCCGGACGAAGAGGCCGCGCAGCAGCCGGTCGCAACCGACGAACCCCCCGCTCAGCCTGCGGAGCCGCTCGTCGACAAGCCCATTTCGTTCCTGCTGACCGGGGTCGACAACCGGGAAGGCAGCGGCGGCACGATGAACGCCGACGTGCTCATGCTCGCCAGCTACGATCCCGCCGACAAATCGGCGGCGCTCATGTCCGTGCCGCGCGATTTGAAGATCGCCTCGGACGATCACGGCACCCATAAAGCGAACTACTTCTTCCCTTATTACTACAACAAGGACAAGGACGCGGTCATCCCGAACGTCAAAGCGTTCTACAGCGACCTGCTCCAAACGCCGATCGACTATATGGTCGTCGTCGACTTCGCCGGCCTTCGCGAGATCGTGGACGCGCTGGGCGGGCTGGACCTCAACGTTGACATGGACATGCGCTATATCGACAATGCCGACGGCACGAACATTGACCTCAAACAAGGGCAGCAGAAGCTTGGCGGCAAAGAGGTGCTGGATTTCGTCCGTTACCGCAAATCGAACCAAGGCACCGAGGAATCGTCGGATATGGCGCGCAACGAGCGCCAGCAGCAGGTGTTGACCCAGATGGTCGACAAAATGAGCTCGCTGTCGGGCATTTCGCAGTGGGGCAATATTCTCGATATCGTCGGCGAGCATATCCGGACGGATATTCCGAAGGATACCCTCATCGACTGGATTATCAATTACCGGTCCATGAAACCGCAATCGCTGAACCTGAACGCGCTCGAAGGCGTGTGGGATAGCCCTTACATCTACGTACCCGAATCGGACCTGAGCGCCAAGCTATCCGCGGTTCGCGCCAAGCTCGCCTTGCCTGCGCTGGACATGGACGAATTGAAGGACCGCATCGGCACGATCGAAGACGATGAATCCGAGGAACAACCGTAACACAAGATGTTGCGCTTGAAAAATGGAGAAGCCTTGCTTCCGGCATCATGCCGGGTGCAGGGCTTCTTTGTTCAATCTTTATAGATTACGCCTAAGACGCTCGGTTTATGGCTTCGAACGGCCGATCTGCGAGACGATGGTCGCGCTGCCTTCGGGTCTCCACATCAACGCCCGATCTCCCCCGATCTCGAAGCCGAGCTTGCGGTAAAAATGTCGAAGCCGCCGGTCATGCTCCTCGCCGCCCGCGTCCTGCATGCGGCCGTCAATGTAGTCGACGCCCCGTTCCAAGGCGTGCCGAAGCAGCTGGTTCATCATGAGCGTACCGTAGCCTTGATTGATTTTGTCGCCCAAAATCCGAATATATTGCAGCTTGTATGCGTTTTCATTTCTTTTCTGCTGAACATATACGGCCAAGTCATTCAAATATCGCCGCGTCGCGCCCCCCGATTCATGGACGATCCGGCCAAACAGATGAAGCCCGTTGTCGGTATAAATGATGAGTCTGCCGCCCTGCCTTGTCGGAACCACGCTTACGACTCTGCATCCATCCTGGTGAATCGCGTCGATTTGGGCTCTCGTCGCCTCCTCCACCAACATCCCCCACTCTCGGTTTATGTTCGGTTTCATTACAGATATATGGCGAGGAGCGACAGACATGACAACCAAAGACAAGAGATTCATACGGTTTCCTTCTGTTTTGACCGCACCGCCGCGTTGCTTCCCGGAAATGCAATAACCCCCTGCTTCGCCGCACAGGCAAAACAGGGGGGTTACGACAATGGCTCGGCTATCGCTGCTAACGCAGCAGCGATAGGTCGAATTCCGGCACTAGTCCTTCCTTCGCCGCTCGACTAAGCAGTGATTCGACGGCGGCGTAGCCGTCCTCGCCCAGATCGGCGGTGAAGTCGTTCACGTACAGCTCGATATGCTGCTTGGCCACATCGCGCGACATCTCCTGCGAATGTTCCAATACATAAGCCTCGGATACTTCGGGATGCGCCCATGCATATGCGACCGACTCGCGTATCCAGCTTGCGATCTGATCCGGATTCGACAGCGACCGCTTGGCGATGATCGCCCCGAGCGGAATCGGCAGTCCGGTGTCGGATTCCCACCAGCTTCCCATGTCAGCCATGAGCGACAAGCCGTAGGTCGGGTACGTGAATCTAGCTTCGTGAATGACAAGACCCGCGTCGATATGACCGTCCCGGACGGCGGGCATGATTTCGTGGAAAGGCATGACGATCACTTCCCCGATGCCGCCAGGCACCTTCTGTGCCGCCCACAAACGGAACAGCAGATAAGCGGTCGAGCGCTCGCTCGGTACCGCTACGCGCTTGCCGGCGAGCGATGCCGGATCGACGCTGCCGTCTTTGGTCAGGACGAGCGGACCGCATCCGCGGCCTAACGCGCCTCCGCATGGAAGCAGCCGGTAATCGTCCAGCACCCAAGGAAGCGCCGCATACGATATTTTCATTACGTCCAGGCCGTCGCCGCTAGAAGCCAGCTTGTTGGTGATGTCGATATCCGCGTACATAACGTTCCATTCCGGAGCGCCCGGTACCAATCCGTGCACAAGCGCGTGAAAGACGAATGTATCATTCGGACAAGGCGAGAATGCGATTTTCATCTTAAATGACCTCCGTTAGCGCCGCGCCGGCCGCTTCAAGCGCCTGCAGCGCGTCTTTGATTCGCCATGCATCCCGGTCGCGCGGTCCTACCGCGTTCGAGATCCCTCTGATCTCCATGACCGGCACCTTCATCAGCTTGGCGGCTGCCGCGACGCCGTAGCCTTCCATCGCTTCCGCGGCCGCCCCCGGGATGCGCGCGGAAAGCGCCTCCGCCGTATTGGCCGTCCCCGTTACGGTTGAGACCGTAAGGATTGGCGCATAGGCCGCCGCGAACCCTTTTGCGTTCAACGCCGCGGCGACTTGTCTCGATGCCGATTCATCGATCATCATGCGCGCGGAACCGAAGCCGAGCTCGTCGATCAACATAAAGCCGTCCGCCGATTCCGCGCCCAGATCAGCGGCGACGATCTCGCTCGCCACCACGATCGTGCCGATATCGGCCGCGCCTCGGAAGCCCCCGCCGATCCCCATATTAATAACCCGCTCGTAGTGGCCCAAGGCGAGCGCCGCTGCCGTCGAGGCCGCAGCGGCGGCTTGTCCAACGCCGCCTACGATGATGCGGAACCGCTCATTATCGCCAATACCGCGCTTCACGGCCTCCAATTCCGCCTCAACCGACGTGACGATCAGGCAGCGGGCTTCCACTGCTCTCTGCACGTGCTCCATCGTGTTTCAATCCCCTTTCCCCGCTTGCGCGAACCGACCCTACCCGCGGTCGGAACGCCTAACGCAATGCTACCATGATAGCGCAATTCCCCTGGCTCCTCAAACTCGCCGCGCCTCGCTCCCATGGGCGCGACAAGCCGCGCAAAAAAGCCAGGGACACACCCCCGGCTTCATGCACGTCCTATTATGGCTGCGCGCCTTCCTTGCGGCACGCTTCGCAAATGCCGTAAATTTCGAAGCGATGATTCAAAATTTGATAATTGCCGGGCAAATCAAGCGACTGCTCCATCGGGCAATAGTCGAACGTCATCGTCTTCTCGCAGTTCACGCATATTAAATGGTGATGATGATGGGACAGGCAGCTGCCCTTGAACTTCAGGCCGCCTTCCATGAAATAAAATTGCTCCAGCACGCCCATCTCGCTGAGCATCCTCAGATTTCGGTATACGGTATCGAAGCTGACGCTCGGATATTTCGCGCTCATTTGGTCATACACGTCTTTAGGCGACAAATAGCCGTCGTGATCCGAAAAAATTTGGGCAAGCGTCTTGCGCTGCTCCGTGATTCGCCATCCGTTCCGAGCCATAACGGCAAGCATATCTTGGGCCAATACGGAATGCGCATGGCTCTGATCGTGCTGATGTGCCATCTTCGTTCTCTCCCTTTCCCTTCGCCGCTAGCATCTCCCATTTTATCAGCAAATGAATGATTTCGCCATTTCTTTCAGACAAGCTCGGGAGGAAATCGTGAAGATGAAGCCGCCTCGCGGCTAGGCGATCCGCCAGAACAAGAGCAGCAGCACTAGACAGGACGCGGTCAAAGCGAAGTCCTTCCACCGCCAGCGCAGCGTTCGCCGCACACGCGGATAAGGCCTGCGTCCTACGCCGCGGCTCTCCAAGGCGCTGGCCGCTTGCTCCGCGATTCGAAAGAGGGCCAACATGAACGGCATCACGAACTCGCGGAGCTGACCCGGCAGCTTGCGAAGCGAGAATCGGGCCGTCTTCCCGCGGGCAAGGCTCTGCTTGGCGAAACGCTGCCACTCGGCAAGGAGCACCGGAACAAATCGAAGCAGCAGCGTCACCGTGAGAATAACCGTCTGTCCGACGCGCGGCACTTGACCGCGTACGGCGAGCGTCTGCTCCAAGGCTCGGCGCAGTCGCAGGGGCGTGATGACGATCGGCAAGCCGAAGCCGAGCAGCATGACGAGCATGGGCCTGGCCAGCGATTGCAGCGACGCCAGGAATCCGTCGAGCTCCCAGGTTAAGCCATAACCTCCGCCCTCGAGGCCGGCGACGAGCGCGGCGGTGACCGAGAACGTCGCCATGGCTTTAATCGCGCCCTGCCAGCGGCGAAGCGGAATGCGGCCGACGACTATAGCGACCGCCGTAATCGCGGCGCTGGCCGCGATGCCCGGCCAAGACTTCTGCAGCAGAATCGCGGTGGACAGCAGCACGTAACCGAGCCAGACCGAACGCGGATCAAATGCCGTCAGCCGCGATTTCGCGCGCTCGTCTTCACGTGTCGTGTGTATGGCGGCAGCCGATGCCTCGCTAAGATGTGACGTCTCTAATCGCGCAGATGGATATCGGAAGGCTGGCGCTTCTTGCCCTATCTCCATGAACCCGGCAGCAGGGCCCGAGAGGTTCTTCAGCGCTGCCGATGCCGCACCAGCCGTATATTCGGCCGTCGCGCCAACGCTGACCTCGACGCCAAGGCGACGCAATCCGCCAAGCACGTTCAACCATTCGGGGATGGCCATGCCGCATTCCGAGAACCACTCGGGATGGTCGAGCAATCGTTCCGGCGCGCACTGCCGGATCGACCGGTCTCGCCCCATGAGCAGCACTTGATCCGCGAGCGGGATCGCCCAGTCCGTATCGTGCGAAATCAGCACAATCCCTTGACCTTCAGCGGAACGCTGCTTTAACGCGCGCGCCAGATCGACGTGCGCGGCCGCGTCTAAGCCAGCCGTCGGCTCGTCCAATAACAGCCATGGGGCCGGCACGGCGAACAAACAAGCGAGCGCCGCCCGGCGCCGCTCCCCGCCGCTCATATGCTGCGGTTCGCGATCGAGCCACGACTCGTCCCAGCCGACCGTATTGAGCGCTTCGTCCGTTCTTGCCCTTATCGTGGATGCCGACAGTCCGTAAGGCTTCAGCGCGTAATCCAGCTCGTCCTTCACGGTACGGGCGATGAGCTGCTCCTCGGGCGACTGGCTCGCATAGCCATACTTCATCAGGGCCGCACGATTCAGCAAACGGCGCCTGCCTTTCGTTGTCCAGATCGGGTCATCGCCGAACGCCGCTGCGATCTCGGATTCCGGGCGAAGGCCGGCGATGCTCTCCAACAGGAACGACTTCCCCGCCCCATTCGGGCCGATCAGAACGGTAATCGTGCCGGGATTCAGACGCAATCCGCCAGCATTTAGCGGTTCAGCCTTATAATTAATGTCATTAACTTTAATGCCATAAATCTTTAATGACATGAAATTGTTCCCGCTGCTCATAAATCAACGACCTCCCGCCACTCCGCATCGGTCATCGGAAGCGGATCGCGCAGCAATCCCTCGTCGCGCATCGCTAGCGCCAGCTTCATCAAGTAACCGGGCTGCAGGCCGCTGGCCTCGCAAGGCGTTGTGCCTGACGCTTCGTCCCTCCCGTAGAAAAAATCCCGCGCCCGACCATCGAAGCCGATCTCGCCTTCGATAACGGCCACCACCCGTTCTTCGGGCATCAGCTCGTCTAACCGCTGTGTTACCCAAACGATGGCGCTGCCCGCTGCGTGCCGCTCGCGTATAAGTTCGTGTGCGAGCGACCGCGTCTGATCATCCAGCATGGATGTTGCCTCATCCAGCACGAGCAGCGGCGCTTCTGCTGCGATCGCCGCCGCGATCGCCGCCAACTGCTTTTGTCCGCCGGACAGCTGCTCCCATGCAACATCCGAGACCGCCGCTAGCCCTGTCCGGCGAAGCGTCTCCGTCAAGCGCGAATCGATCTCGTCCGCTTTCATCCCCATCCACTCCAGAGCGAAAGCAATTTCTTCGCGCGGCGTCTCGCCGAACAACTGCGCATCGGGCTGCTGCATCACGTAAGGCGCCGGATATTCGCCGGCGAACCCTCGAACGATCGTGCCGCTGACGCCTTCCATGCTGAGGCCCGCCAACAAGCGGGCTAGCGTCGATTTGCCGCTCCCGTTCGTCCCTGCTATGTACAACCATTCTCCGGGCGCAAGCGTTATGTTAACCGTGCGGAGCCTTGGCGCGCGCTGCGCTTCGGGCTCAGGCGCTCCCTCGACCCTAACGTCCTTTAGCTGCAATTCAAGTACCTCTTGTCCAGTAAAATTCGTATGCGTCATCAAAATTCCCTCTTCTCAAGGCTGGCAGACCGTGGTAGAATCCGAATTGTTAACCAACAATCTATCAACTAGGTTAACATTCGAAAGGAGATTTGACAATGTCCACCACGTCACAACCCGCTTACGCATCAACGAATCAAACGGTTTACGCCATCCGAGGCATCGTATTTACTGCGTTGTTTGCGGCTTTGTTCGTCGCGTCCAGCTGGCTGAAGATCCCGCTCGGATTTACGCCCGTTCCGATTACGCTGCAGACGCTCACGATCATGCTCGCCGGCGGACTGCTCGGCGCATTCTACGGCTTCTGGAGCATTGCGGTCGTCATCCTGCTCACGGCGACCGGACTTCCGCTCTTCCACGGCAACGGCGGCATCTCGCTGCTGACCGGCGCGACCGGCGGTTATATTTGGATGTACCCGTTCGCCGCGCTGTTCGTTGGCTTGGTCAGCGACAAGCTGTTCCGCTCCGGGGGCGCCTTTACGAAAGGCAAGACAGTCCTGCTCTTCTTTGGCTTGATGGTCTTCGGCGTCGCGCTGCTCTATACGACAGGATTGCCTTGGCTGTCCCACGTGACCAAGATGTCGATGAGCGAAGCCTATGTTCAGGGCTGCTATCCGTTCCTCTTCGGCGATACGGTCAAAGCCATCGTTGCCGCCGCGCTTATCCCGATCCTGCGCCCTCGCCTGCCGAAGCTTCGTCCGTAAGCGAATCTCTCCCTACATAAAAAAGCCGCAGCGGCCGCTGCGGCTTTCCTTCTGCCCATCCAATTTACCACTCCGACTCCCACGCGCACGCGAATGCTTGACTGCCCTTATGGGACTGGGCTGTTCCGCGCGAGCTTGGCGGCACGCGGCGAGCGTCGTCCGTTCCCATGAAGTCGGCGAAATGCTTGCTCTCCTGGCGTCGAATGCGCCGGGCTTCCTTCCGTTCGGGGGCCGTATTGTAAAGCAGCCGTTCTTCATCGGATTCGGGCTGCACGCCCGGTACTTCCGCCGGGCGATCGTCGTCGCCGAGCGCGACGAAAGTCAAGAACGAAGTAGCCGACACTTTGCGTTTGCCGGTTAACAAATCCTCGGTCACGACGCGCACGAACACTTCCATGGATGTTTTGTGCGACCATGTCACGAACGCGGACAAACTAACCGCATCGCCTTTTTTGACGGGATGGAGAAAATCGACCGAGTCGGTCGACGCGGTCACGACCGGCCTTCTGGCATGACGCGTCGCGGCGATCGTCGCCACGTCGTCGATGTAAGCCATCAGCTTGCCGCCGAAAATCGTGCCGTGGTGATTCGTATCGGGCGGCAGCACGATCGCGTCCTTGACCGTCAGCGACGCGGATGCCGGGCGCGTAGCGACGGAAGCTGCCATTTCTTCGAGTTTTATCATAGCTGCACCTGATTTCTTGTTGTATAGGATACCGCTAAGTTTACATCCGCCTCCGTTATAGGTAAAATACATATTTCGAATCGCTGCCATGCCTTTTGGTTATAGTCATTCGCGATTAATCATCTAGAATTCGATATAAACGACAGGAGCGCGAGCATGGATCTTAAACAGCTGCACTATTTCGTAACCGTGGCGGAAGCCGGCAGTTTCACGCAAGCGGCGCGCCAGCTTCATCTTTCCCAGCCCTCGTTGTCCAAAATGGTACGGCTGCTCGAGGAGGAATTGGGCGTCCTGCTCCTCGACCGGTCGGCCAAACCGCTCGAGCTTACGGATGCCGGCGCGGTCATCCTCAAATCGGCGCGGCAGGTTCTGCAATCCGTCGAGCGGATGTCCGGCGAATTGGCGGAGGTGCTGGCGCTCAAGAAGGGCAAGCTTCACCTCGGCATACCTCCCATGATCGGCAGCACTTTCCTGCCGCCGGTAATCGAACGGTTTCTCGCGCTCTACCCGGATATTCGGCTGCAGGTGACGGAGCGTGGAGGCAAGCGGCTGGAAGAGGATATTCTGGAAGGGGAGTTGGACTTCGGGATGGTGCTCCTTCCGGTGAAGGACGAAGCCAAGTTTTGCATTATGCCCTGCCTTCATGAGGACTTGCTGCTGGTCGCGGATAAGCAGCATCCCTTCGCCCATCGCCGAACCGTGCCGTTAGCGGAGCTCGAACGCGAGGCGTTCGTCATGTTCCGGGAAGATTTCACGCTTCATCATTTGATCAAGGAGCAATGCAAGCTTGCCGGTTATGAACCGCGCATCGTATTGGAAAGCTCGCAGTGGGACTTTATGACGGAGATGATCGCGGCGAGATACGGCATTACGCTCTTGCCGGAAGGCATCTGCCGACAGTTGGATCCGAACCGGTTCGCTACCATCGCGATCGAGCCGGCCATCCCTTGGCGGTTGTCGATGATCTGGCGCAAAGACCGCGCGATGTCCTTCGCGGCCAAAGAATGGGTCCGGCATGTGGAACAAGCGCTTCAGAAGATAACCCGCTGAATTCGCATGCGAAAAAACGACCCGCATCAACGTCATGTCGATGCGGGCCGTCCTCGTTGAACGTGAGTCCATACGCAGATGTTACTTATTGCCCGGCGATTCCTCGCGATGCGAGTCCGCATATTTGTCATATCGCCCATCCACTTCCTGCGCCATGGAACGGAACAGCTTCGTTTCCTCGGCCACCGGGTCATGCTCGGAAGCGATGCGCATTTCGTACTTGGGCGGCAGCTTGACGCGCGCTCTTTCCTCGGTGTCGGACTCCGCGTTCATCGGTCCCTTTTCGAGCTGCTCGGCCAGCTCATGCTCCATTTCGGACAGTTTGTATTTCGATCCGTCCTTCTCTTTATCCATCAGTGATAACCTCCCAAATCGTTTATGATTTCGGCGCTTCGCGGGTTGGCTGCCAATCGCGAACGCCGTTGTCCTCGATGATGCCGAGCATCACGTCCGCGATATCCGGGGTCGCCAGCAGTTTGTCCCGAACGCGGAATTTGATGTCGTCTGCGACGGCCAGCGTCAAGCCGGGTCTTAGCTCGATATAGCTTTCGACGTGATAAAAGCGGCCTTCCTGCAGAATGCGCATTTTGTTGATATCCGTGACATCCGGATCGTCCAAAATGACGCGCGCGACCCGCGATTCGACATCCAGCGGAGCGGCGACGCCGACGAGACCGACCATGTTGTCGTAACCGACCTTGAACGCGACGCCGACCATCAATATTCCGATCAGAATCGTCGCGATGCCGTCGAAGAGACGGAATGCCGTGAACTCCGCGATGATGACGGCGATCAAAGCAAGCAGCGCCCCGCTGGTGGCTACCACGTCCTCGTAAAAGACTAACCGCGTGGGCGGAGCCGCGCGTCCAACGTTGCGGATGGCCGCGATCAACAAGCCGCCTCCCGCATCCGCTCGCGTCTCCTTCACGATTTCCTTCATCGCCTTGATCAAAACGAAGCCGTCCACCGCAATCGCGATCGCGAGTACCGCGAAGTTCAGCCAGAAATTCGAGGCGTCGGCCGGGTGCTCCAGCAGATGAATGCCCTCCAGCACGGTCTCGTACGCCATGACGGTGACGACGATGACCGCGAACATGCAGAACAAGTTGATGACCCGGCCGAAGCCTGTCGGGAATCGTCTGGTTGGCGCCTTCTCCGCAAGCACGCTGCCGGTAAAGACGAACGCCTGATTCACCGCGTCCGCGACGGAATGCATCGCGGATGCGAACATGGCGCCGCTCCCGCTTATCGCGGCCGCGATCCCCTTCAAGACGGCCAGACCAGCATTCCCGAGCGCCGCCACGGCCGAAGATGTGTTGCCTTTTTTGACCATCTGCCAAAAACTGCCCATGATCAGCCACCTCCCGTGTTTGGATGCTCTTTGGCGGTCCATTCATCTACCTATACACTTCATCGTGCCTTGCGAACCCGCTTTTTATCCTTACGCGGTAAACGGCTCGATTTCGGCCTCTACTTGGAATAGTCTGAAATTTATGCGCATCGGTGATGAGGATGTCATTAATGTTCGGTTTTTGCTAGAGGTCATCTTGCGTCTCTACCTTTACGGCACCGATTATGACCCAAACACGAATGTTTTGACATTATTCTGTTGACATATACGTCTTCGTCTATTAAGATCAATCATGCAACGACCGACAAACATATATTACGACTGTTCGTATATCCTCGATAATACGGTTCGGGGGTCTCTACAAGGAACCTTAAATTCCTGGCTACGAACGGGTTGCCTTTGACGCATACCCGTTCGGCGCCAGGATTTTTTGCGTTCTTATGCTCGTGCGTACGCGGACGCGCCGATGGAGGCAGGCACCCTTTTGAATCCTAACTTATACGACCTTGGAGGACGATGAACCGTGAGCAAGTACGATGTGATTGTAGTAGGAGCCGGGCCGGCCGGAATTTTCGCATGCTATGAATTGACGCTGAAGGCGCCTCACTTGAAGGTGCTGCTCGTGGATAAAGGGCATGACATCTATCGGAGAAGCTGTCCGATCCTGGAGGAGAAAATCACGCTATGTCCGCCGCCAGCCGGCAAGAAGGATTTCGCGGGCTGTCTGCCGGCCTGCTCCATAACAGCCGGGTTCGGCGGCGCGGGCGCGTACAGCGACGGCAAATTCAACATCACGACCGAATTCGGCGGCTGGCTGACGGACTACCTCGCGCCTTCCAAGGTGCTCGACTTGATACAGTACGTCGATGCCATCAACCTCGAGCACGGCGCGACGCCGGCGATTACGGACCCGACGACGGAGACGATCCGCAATATTGAGCAACGCGGCTACGCGGCCGGCTTGAAGCTGCTGCGCGCGCAGGTGCGCCACCTGGGTACCGAGCAGAATTTGGAGATCCTTCAATCCATCTATGAATATTTGAAAACGCGCATCGATATGTCGTTCAAGACGATGGTCGAGGATATCGTAACCGTGAAGGAAGACGGCGCGCACCGCATCGCCGGCATCGAGCTTAAGAACGGCGAGGTGCACGAAGCCGACCGCGTCATGATCGCCCCGGGACGCGACGGCTCGGAATGGCTGACGTCTATTCTGAAGAAGCGCCGGCTTAAAATGTACAACAACCAGGTTGACGTGGGCGTGCGCGTCGAGACCTCCGACGTCGTCATGCGGGAGATCAACGAGCATCTGTATGAAGGCAAATTCATCTTCAACACCTCGGTTGGCACGCGCGTCAGAACCTTCTGCAGCAACCCGTCCGGACACGTCGTCGTCGAGAACCACAGCGGCGTCATGGCGGCGAACGGCCATTCCTACAAGGATCCGGCCCTCGGCTCGCCCAATACGAACTTCGCCCTTCTCGTCTCGCATAAATTCACGGAGCCGTTCGACAAGCCGAACGAATACGCGCGCGAAATTTGCAAACGGGCGAACGATCTGTCCAATGGCGGGGTCATCGTGCAGAAGTACGGCGATATCATCCGCGGCCGCCGGTCGACGGAGAGCCGCATCCGGGAAGGCTTCCTCGAGCCGACGCTGAAGGAAGCCGTGCCAGGCGATCTTGGTCTCGTGCTGCCGTACAACACGATGAAGAGCCTTGTCGAGATGGTTGAAGCGCTGGAGAAGGTCACGCCGGGCATCGCATCCGAGCATACGCTGTTCTACGGCGTCGAAGCGAAGTTCTACTCTGCCCGCCCGAAGCTGACCGAGCACCTGGAGACGGAGATTCGCGGGCTCTACTGCGGCGGAGACGGCGCAGGCATCACGCGCGGACTTGCCCAAGCCGGCGCGGCGGGCGTCTGGATCGCGCGCAGTATGATCGGCGCGTAAGCATCGCTGCCGGCTACCGCGAGGTCACGCCGCTATGTCACAACGACAAATAAAGGCTGAGCAGGTTGCCCTCGCAACCCGCTCAGCCTTTATGTATCCTGCCGTCTGCCCTATGCGGACGGCGCGACGAACGCTTGATTGTAACACTTGCGGCATACCGGCTTGTAGTCCTCGTTGCCGCCGATTTGAATTTGCTCGCCCTCGTTCACCGGCCGACCGTCTCGGTACCGAATGACCATCGTGGCCTTGCGGTCGCAATGCCAGCAGATCGTCTTGATCTCCTCGATCTTGTCCGCTTGCACGAGCAAATAATAGCTGCCCTCGAACAGCTGGTTCTGGAAGTCGTTCTTCAGGCCGAACGCCATCACCGGCACGTTCAGCTCGTCGACGACCCGCGTCAGCTCCAGGACGTGATGCTTCTTCAGAAACTGCGCCTCGTCAATGAGCACACAGTAGATTTGTTTCGTCTCGGGCCGAGGCTGATACGCCTTCACGCTTTCGTACAGATCGGTATCGTCATGCACCGGGATAGCCGGCCGCTGGAATCCAACGCGGGAGCCGACCTGCTCCGAGCCGCTGCGGGTATCCACCGAAGGAGAGAAAATGAGCACCGGCTTGCCTTGCTCCTCGTAATTATGCGCGACTTTAATGATTTCGAATGATTTGCCGCTGTTCATCGTGCCGTATTTGTAATAAAGCTGAGCCAATGGTTACGCCCCCATGAAAATTGTCGATACGTGCTATTATACCGCAACTCCATGTCGGGCGCATCCGACGATTTTAACATCGTGGTAAAAAACCAATCAGCTTTGCTCCGGCTGAATGCTGCATGCTCAATCTTCCGATTGCGCACGCAAACCAATCAGCCTTGGGCTGAATGCTGCATGCTCAATCCTTCGATTGCGCACGCAAACCAATCAGCCTTGGGCTGAATGCTGCATGCTCAATCCTTCGATTGCGCACGCAAACCAATCAGCCTTGGGCTGAATGCTGCATGCTCAATCCTTCGATTGCGCACGCAAACCAATCAGCCTTGGGCTGAATGCTGCATGCTCAATCTTCCGATTGCGCACGCAAACCAATCAGCCTCGGGCTGAATGCTGCATGCTCCATCTTCCGATTGCGCGCGCAAACCAATCAGCCTTGGGCTGAATGCTGCATGCTCAATCCTTCGATTGCGCACGCAAACCAATCAGCCTTGGGCTGAATGCTGCATGCTCAATCCTTCGATTGCGCACGCAAACCAATCAGCCTTGGGCTGAATGCTGCATGCTCAATCCTCCGATTGCGCACGCAAACCAATCAGCCTTGCATCATATATAACGCAATGAGCGCGCCGGTGTTCACGATCGCGTCGGCGTGCGTGCGCTCCATGCTGTGCGAAGCATGGACACCGGGGCCGATCAGCGCCGCGCGAATATTGCATCCGCCGTGCAGCGCCGCGGATGCATCGGAGCCATAATGCGGGTAAATATCGACCGCGTGCGGAATGCCCGCATCCTTCGCAAGCCCGATGAGGACGGACGTCATATCGTAATCGTATGGCCCGGTCGAATCCTTGGCGCAGATGGAGACGTCGTATTCGGTCGCCGACAGGTCGTCGCCGAGCGCGCCCATATCAATCGCCAGCATCTCCGTAATATCCGGCGGAATATACGAGGAGCCGTGCCCTACCTCCTCATACGTGGAAATGATCACCTTCACCGTGCGCTGCGGGAGCTTCCCTTCCCGCTTCAACCACTCCAGCACGCCCAGCAGCGCGGCGACGCTCGCCTTGTCATCCAGATGGCGAGACTTGACCAACCCGTTGGACAGCAGGCGCGTCCGGGGATCCCAAGATATAAAATCGCCCACCGCGATGCCCAGCTTCTCGACGTCTTCCTTTGTCTTCACAACCTCGTCGATGCGAATCTCCATATTCGCTTCGTCGCGCTTCATGTCTCTGGCGTCGGTATACACATGCACGGAAGGCTTGATCGGCAGCACCGTGCCTTCATAGGTTCTGCCGTCTCTCGTATGGATGAGGCAGTATTCCCCTTCCACCGAATGCATCATGTAGCCGCCGACGCTCGTGAATCGGATCGTGCCGCCCGGCTTGATCGCGCGGACCATCGCGCCTAACGTGTCGACATGGGCCGTCAGACCGAGCGTGCCGGCTTCCGACGCACCGCCGCTTCCTTCAATCGTAATGATCGCATTGCCTTTAGGCGTCAGTTCCGAAGGGAATCCGAGCTTATCCGCTTCTTCGCGAACGAAGCGGATCGCGTCCTTGCAGTATCCGCTCGGACTCGGCGTGCCGAGCAGCCGCTCCAGCGTCTTTAATATGTAATCGCGGTTCAATTCGGGGCGCTGAATCTGCGTCATGAATGATGCCTCCTACAATAGTCGTTTCAAATCGGACAAGCTTGGCGGATGAATTCGGATATGAATGCGGCCGTTCTTCAAAAACACCTCGTCCAGCTTAATAATCGGCAGCTCTTCCCCGATCGGGATGACCAGCTCGCCGATCCGCTCCTCCGGCAGTGCGATGCCGCCGGCCTTCATTCCGATCGGTATGCCGATCAGATTCGGCGCCTCCCACCGGAAGGTATAGACCGCATGCAGCCCGACCGGCCAGAAGCCAAACAGCTTCGCGTTGACGTCTGCGATCATCCGGTCGCCTTCCAGACCGAACGCGGCTCCGGTAATTCTCACGTTCGGGCGAACGTTCGGATGGAGCGCCAATGACCGTTTGGCCAGTTGATTCAGATCGTCCTCCGTCAGCACAAGCTCCAACGATTGCCGCCGGAGCATCTCGACGGCGCGTTCCATCAGCGGCACCGGCCGGTAGGACAAGTCCAGCTCTTCGCGCGGGGCAGCGTACAGATACACAGTCAAGGCCGCGGCAGTCAGGACGAAGACGAGAGCAAGCAGCAGCAGGCGAATAAATTTCATCCGGTACATGCCTCCCTATTCCTTGCCGTGTCCTCCTATTATGAGACATCCGCAACTAAGGGTCAAACGAACGCCCCGCCCCTTCGCGCGGATTTACGCAGCAGGCTTCTTCGCTTTACGTAGCAAGCTGATCGCGCCAACAAGCAGCGGGACGCCAAGCGCAACGGGGATCGCGAACAACGGCCAATAATCCGCCGTGAACACCATGGCGCGCATGTGGTCCGCCACGATCCAATAACCGGCCCCTCCCAGCAGCAGCGCCATCGGGATCAGCATGCGGCGGGAATCTTCCGCGCCGACGATTTTGGCCGCGCACAGCGAAGCGCAGAAGAGGGACATCATAATTTGGATAAGCGAGGACGTTGCGAAGAAGGCGACCATGATCATTTCGTACCGATGGAGGAATAACCCGATGTGAGCGGTTCTGGCCAGCTGCATGCACGAGACGATATATTCTCTCGTGGCTTCGGCGGACAATACCCCGCACTCCAGCACCGGCCAGATGGCAACGGCGAGTCCCGCGAATAGAATACTCACCGCGGACGCCCTTCCCCACCGCTGCGGCTTCTTCACGTGCGGCAGCAGCACGGCGATCATCATCGTCGCAAGCGACCAATCCGTATCGAAATGCCGGCTGGCCCAGACCGTCCGCGCTAATCCGCTATCCATGACGGGCAGCAAATTCTTGACGTCGAATTCCGAGATCGAACCCATCATCACGAGAATGTTGAGAATGAGAATGGAGAACACGCCGACGAACGCCATGCGTCCCATCACTTCGAGACCATGGTAGGCCCCGAACAATCCGACGACGAGCGCGGCCACGACGAATAGAATGACGGGCGCCTCCGGCAGAAAATAATCCATCAAGTGATAGGTAAACGTCACGAGCACCATGGCGAACGCGCCTATAAAGAACAGCAGCAGCACCGCCGCGATTAGTTTTCCCGCCCATTTGCCGCCCGCCTTGGCCGTCATTTCGATGATCGACGATTGCCCGTCCATCCGAAGGACGCGCGCGGTCAGCCATGCCGCCGCCATTCCTTGAACCGTGCCGATCAGCGTGGAGAGCCACATGTCGGCCGCCACCTCGCGGGCGATAATCCCCTGCGTGATCCCGATTGCTTTGGCATAAATCACATTCATGACGAGCGCGAGCAGCATGCCGTTCGATATGCGTACGTTCACTTCAGTTCCTTTCCGCTCGTCGGTTCCTTCAACTTCAGAACCGGGCTGGTCAGCTTGACCTCCGTGCGCACCGTAACGTCCGCTTCGGCGAAATAGTCGTCCCATTCGGACGCCACCTTGCGCCACTCCAACGGATAACGGTTATGGAACGACTGTCCCACTTTCAGAAAGTCCGTCCGGTATTGCTTCTGGGCGATATCGAAAATCTTCATCACCTGATCTTCCATCTGCTGCCGGAGCTTTTCCTCCAACTGCCCGCGAACATCTGCATACGGCTTCGAGCAGCCCAGTTCCACGAGATTGGCATCGATCTTCTGCTTAATGCGCAGCGTAACCTTGCCGTCCTTCCAGCCCGGCTTCATGGATTGGGTCAACTGCTTCAACTCCAGCGTGGTTCGTTTGCCGGGCTCGTCCGGGCAATTCACGACCGCGATTTCCGAATCGACCCCTTCAATGAAGGGCAGCAGCCCTTTGGCATCCTTCGGCGACAGCCATCCCTGCATTTTATCCCCTTTAAACACCGCCGCCCCCGAGAGTACGACTTGTTTGAGCGACCCGAATTGGTTCGGCTTCTTGTTGGAAATGCCCCGCGGCTTCAATTGAACCTTGGCCAGCACCGGCTCCGTTCCCGTCGCAAGGAACGATTCTTGGAGCCGCATCATGTTGGAGCCCGGCGCCTCGGCGACGATCTGATTGTAGCGGAACAGCTTGTCGATCGCCTCGCCGGGGACAACCTCCATGCCCGTAATCGTCGCGATAACCTCGCTTGCCTTGTCCGGCGTCACCACGACCCACGTCGACATGCGCAGCTCATGATTGCGGGTGAAGAAATCGATCATATCGGCTATGCCCCGCCGCGCGTATTTCTCCCCGATCACGATCACGAAGTTGTGCGCCCAATAGACCCTCCTGGATGAAAATCGCGCCAGATTGCGCGCCGCCTCGAAGATCGTCCGCCCCTGCGACTGGATAGAATAGATCGGCTCTCCCGTGCCGCCAGACGGCGCTCCCGTCTGCCCCCTCGCATCAGCGGGTCTTACGATCTGTACGCTTAAGCTAACTTGATTCGCGCCATATACATCAAGTCCGACAGCCGTCACCATGGCCAAATCGTTAATCTCCTGCTTGCCGAAACAGCCGGTGAGCAGGATCGAGACACTCAACCACACCAGCATCGCAATCATGTGACGATTCATGATCCCCACCTCCGCTGAGATTGTTTAGGACTCGGGCGGCTTCGGCATGCCGCCATCCTGCTGCCGCTTGGCATCAGCCGCGATCGAAGGCCGGCTCTTATTGCTCCACCATGGAAGCCGAAGAACGATATCCTTCTGATCCGACGGCCGGAACGGCGCGGCCGGCGCCAGAAAAGGCTCGCCGAACGAACGGATGGCCAACGCATGAATGACGACGATGGAGAACATCCCGGCGAAGCCGAGGAGACCCAGCATGCCCGAAGCGATGAGAAGCGGAAATCGCAGCAGCCGAATGGATAAGGAAGCGGAATAATTCGGAATGGCGAATGAGGCGATCCCCGTGACCGCGACGATAATGACCATGAACGGCGAAACCAGGCCAGCCTGAACCGCAGCCTGACCGATGATAAGCGAGCCGACGATGCTAACCGCTTGGCCGACCGGCTTGGGCATGCGCAGCCCCGCTTCGCGCATAAGCTCGAATGCCAGCTCCATCATGAGGGCTTCGATCAGGACCGGGAACGGCACGACCTCTCTTCCCGAGGCGATCGTGAACGCCAGCATGGACGGAATCATTTCTTGATGGAACGAGACGAGCATGACATATAAAGAAGGCAGCATCAGGCTGATTAAGAACGCGATATACCGGACGATGCGGAAGAACGAACCGACCCAATACCGGGAATAATAGTCATCAGAGGCTTGGAAGAATTGCCAAAAGAACGTCGGTACGAACAGCACGATCGGGGTATTGTCGACGAAGATTGCGACTTTTCCTTCGAGAAGCGCAGCCGCGATCTTGTCCGGGCGTTCCGATGAACCGACCGTCGAGAAGACCGATAACGGCGCATCCTCGATGAGTTCTTCGATATAGCCGCTTTCCAGCACGCCGTCGATTTTGATTTTCTGGATGCGCGTTTTTACCTCTTCCACTAACCCCGGCTTGACGATTCCCTCCATATAGGCGACGTTCAAATCCGTCTTCGTCTTCGTCCCGACGATGAGCGAATCGAACCGAAGGCTCGGATCCTTGATGCGCCGCCTGACGAGCGCGGTATTCGTGCGAATATTCTCGGTGAAGCCGTCGCGCGGCCCCCGGACGACGTTGTCCGTCGCCGGTTCCGTAATGCTTCGCGATTCCCAGGCTTTGGTGACGACGAGCAGCCCTTCGGCGAACCCGTCGATCAGGAATAACGTTTCTCCGCCGAGAATGCCATCGATGCCTTCGCCTACTTTGCGAATGGTTCGGAGCGAACAGTTGAACATCAGCCGCCGCTTGAGCTCTTCCATTGTATTCGCTTGCAGCAGAAGCTCGGCAGGCTGCTCATGACTGTAGACCAGTATTGCCATCAGGATGTGCTGGAGCTCCGTGTTGCTGATCAGCCCGTCCGTGTAAAAGCAGACGCCCGGATGGTTGGTCTTCTGATGAAAATCGAAGTCCCGCCTAATGAAGTCTACGCTCTTCCCCATGATTTGTTCAATCAACTTGACATTCGCCTGCAGGGAGTCGGTTATGGCGGTATCCAATAAAGGCTGAATGGTCATGACGAGCCCTCTCTTTTTGAACGAAGCGTTTCCATTGGTATTTCCAGTTCGAGGAAGACCTATTCGATGGGCTAACGCTCCGCGAATCGGGGCACGCTAGGGGTAAATACATACGAGGTGCGAGGAGCGCGTTCGTCATTGATGTACCATTGGTGGATCTATGAATATGTGGTGAACACAGCCTGGTTTGTGCAAGGGGTCGCGTGGACGTTATTTCTGTTTAATTTCGCGCTGCCGGTCATCGTGTGGTTTACGATGAGCAGCCGCAATCCGCTGCGGCGGGAGAAGAACGAGACGGGCGCTGGGATGCCGACGGACGCGGACGGAGATGAAGCGAAGTCCGGCGACAACGCCAAAAACCCGCCGGAAGGCGGGTCATCGGCAAGCTCGGAGTTCTCGTGAGCCGATTATGAATTGGTGCGGGGCTGCACCGTGACGACGGAATTGAAATACGTCAAGAACGCGCATAATTGCTTGAATTTCCAGATGTAATCTTCGAAACTGCCTCCGAGCGCTTCCGCTTGCTTGTTGATTTCATAGGCATTCTTATAGGCGACGGCCAGCGCGTCTGCTTCGGTCTTGGGCTTATGTAAGTCCGTACCGCGCAGAATCGAGATGTCGCTTAATATCTCACCCAGATACAACGGGGCAATATTCACGATGTTGCCCGGGTTCGGATTCGGCTCGCAATACGCCAACCCGGTTTGTTCGAACGGCAAAAACAGCAAATGCGCGCCGCGCTGCTCGTCCTTCCATGTATACGCCATGCCCTGATGGAGCGGATGGACGTTCGGATGATTGATGAACTCGCCCTTTTTGAGCCGTTCAAAGAAGGTTTCCAAATACGATTTCATGCTACCGGCTCCTTCGGTTTATTCCTCACTGCATCATTTCGACACCATTCGCCAGTTTCCTTTATTCAAGTCGCGACTTCGAAATAACGTCCTATCTACTATTTCGGCAGATACGCACGTTTTTCTAAGACTTACAGCGGCAGGAATGGAACATTTTTTTGGCATGCGATCGATAGATGGGAAACGGTACCGGGTTCGGAGCCAGGTGGCGTTCGTTATCGGGCGTAGGCCTTTCGATGAAAATTGTTGATATAGCGGAACAGCTTCTGTCCGTCGTCGAACGGAAGATCGGCGCTAGGCGCAAGCTTCGCCACCATCGCCCGATAAGGCTCCGGTACCCAAATGTACTGATGAACGTAGTCCGTTATCGCGAAGCCGCAGCGTTCCCAGAAGCGGATGCGCGCTTCGTTAACCGGGCCTGGATCGGATTCAACTTCGATAATGACGGCTTGCAGCCCCTGCGCTTTCCCCCCACTCCAGCAGCATGCGCACGAATGCGCTTCCGTCGCCTCGGCCGCGCCGCGCTTCGTCAACCGTCAGATAATCGATTACGAGCACCTTGCGGTCGCTGGATATCGAGGAGAAAGCCATACCCCATGCTTCGTCTTGATCATGAGCCACGTGAAAAAGAGCCAGCTTGCGCTCGAACATGCGGCGAATCACTTGTTCCGTCTTCCCGCCATGATTGCCGAATGCGTGCATATACATCGGTTTTGTCCGCTGCCACCAGACAGCGTCAAGTTCGCTCATTGTCGTCAGTTCCATTGCACAACCCTCGTTCTATGTAAGATGGCCATGATCCGTGAGCGGATCATGGCCGGCCTAATTCGCGATGCGCGTTACTTCGCGTGGCGGAGAATATACTTGATGTCTTCAGCGATCGATTTCGCCTTCATCTTCGCATTCGCACCGCTCAGCTGCTGATTCACGCGGCGGATCGCATCGATCGATTTGGCATCCGTAACATGAAGCACAAGTCCTTCGCCATTCCGGCCGGATTGGCCCGTCATGTTGCCCATCGTGCCGTTGCCACCGCGGCCGTTGTTGCCTCCGCGGCTAGCGACGATCGTCAGGTTGCCGAGCTTCAACTCGTTTTGGTTCGTCGTTGCGTTCATGCGCGTACCGGTTGTTCCGTGGTTGCCGGTCGTGCTGTACGTCCCGTATGAACCGCCTGTGCCATTGCCAGTGACGTTTGTCCCGTAGCCATTCGTCGTACCGTTGCCGCCAGTCATACCATTCGTCGTCGTACCCGTGTCGTTCAGGCCGACCAGATCACGGCCGGCGCGGCCAAGGTCACGGCCAGCTTCGCGCGTCGTGTCCATTAGGCCTGTGCCGAAATCGCGCGCGGCTTCGCCCACGTTGCGTCCTGCACCTGTTATGCCGTTACGACCGTTGTCGTTCGTACCGAACATGCCGCCGTTACGACCGTTATCGTTCGTACCGAACAAACCGCCGTTACGACCGTTGTCGTTCGTACCGAACAAGCCGTTACCATCGTCGTTGTCGTTCGTACCGAACAAGCCGCGTGCCGCATCGCCCAGGTTGTCGCCTACATCGCGCGTCGTGTTCGCGATCCCGCGTCCAACGTCGCGCGCCGTGTCGCCAAGGTCTCGGCCCGTGCCGCGCATATTTGTATCGTTGCCGTTCGTACGATAGCCTGCGCCAGCGCCTGTGTCAGTACCAAAGCCAGTGATACCTCTGCCTGTACCGGTTCCCGTGGTCCCTGTGTTGTTGGCGCCATAGGTTCCCGTGTTGTTGGTACCATAGGTTCCGGTGTTGTTGCCCGTACCACGCAAGCTGTCGTTATCCCGTGTGCTTCTTGTCATAATTCGTCTGTCGTTGTACCCATCCGTGTTGTGCGTGGACAATCGGTTCACGCGTCCCGTGTTTTTCGTCGTCACGTCATTGCCGTTATTGTCATTATTGCCGCAACCCGTGAACAGAACGGCGGACAAGCTCAAGCCACAGACCAACAAGCACGCTTTTCGATTCAAGATGAGATCCCTCCAGCTTCTAATTTTGACCCGGCTTCAGCGGGCCTTGATTAGATTGCGCCGATTAGCTGCGGATTACATGTTGAATCATTTGTGCACACAGGTAAATCTTTCGGCTGTAATCGGCGCTAGACGATTGCGGCGGCAGACGTTCCGCCGAAGCGAATAGCCAATGACCGGTGAAGCACACTATAGCCGAAAGGAGATGAATGAAGATGAGGACACGGCTGCGAATGGCAAGCTTCGCCTTGGTTATCCCGCTATTGCTGCAATTCACGGCTTGGGCCGGATCTCCCGCCTATGCGACAGTAATCAACGCGACAAACGCGACTAATGGCGCCTCTTACCGGCTGCCATCTGATTCATCGAACGGAGTCGGCTTCGGCAGCACGGAGCAGCTGGGCTTCTCTGGCAGCACGCCGGGTTATATTGTCGAACAAGGTACGCGATCCGGCATTCGACCGTTCAGCACGCCTGCTGGCAATGGGAACCGACCGCTTGCACCCGAGCAGCGCGGATTATCCGGCAGCACGCCTGGTTACATCATGAATCAGCGGGCATTGCAGCCGGATGGCATTCGACCGCTTGGCACGACCACGTTAGGCGGCGATCAGGCCAACGATTTCGATTGGGGTTGGCTCGGTCTTCTCGGTCTGCTCGGATTGGCCGGCGCACGGAGAAGAACGTCCGACTAGCTGTCCTGACAGCGTGAGGCTGCATTCCGACAAAGAAGCAGCCTGGATCGGAATCCAGGCTGCTTCTTGCCGCTTAAGCGATGATTAGGCCAGCTTGTTGAATGCTTCCGTCAGCACCGGCACGATTTGCGATTTGCGGGATACGACGCCTTTGAGCACCGCTTGGTTGTTTACCAGCGACACGTTGTAGGCTTGTTCGACCGCATTGGCTTTCGCGCCGAGCGCCAAACCTACGGAATCGTTGTTCAGAATGTCCGTCACGACGAACAGGAACAGGTCCAGGCCTTTCTCGTTGATGATGGCCGTCAGCGCATCTTCGAGTTCCGCTTGGCGGGAGAGCACGTCGTTCACGTCAACCGCGTTTACTTGTGCGATTTCGACCTTCGCGCCGCCCATGCTGAATTCCTTGGCATCGAGGGAGATCAGCTGCGCGATCGTTTTGTCGCTCAGATCCGCGCCGGCTTTCAGCATGTCCAGGCCGTATGTTTCGGCGTTCACGCCTGCGATTTGGGCCAGTTCGCGCGCTGCCGCCACGTCTTGCTCCGTGCAAGTCGGCGATTTGAAGAGCAGGGAGTCGGAGATGATAGCCGACAGCATCAGGCCTGCGATCGCTTGCGGGATTTGCTTGCCGTTCTCTTTGTACATTTTATTCAAGATCGTCGCCGTGCAGCCGACCGGCTCTGCGCGGAAGTACAGCGGGCCCGCCGTCTCGAAGTTCGCGATGCGGTGGTGGTCGATGACTTCCAGCACTTGCACCTGCTCGATATCGGAAGCGCTTTGTTGGCGCTCGTTGTGATCGACGAGGATAACGCCTTTCGCTTCGCCGGCGACCGTCTCGACAAGACGAGGCGCCTCGACTTTGAACGTGTCCAGCGCGAATTGCGTTTCGCCGCTTACCGCGCCGAGGCGTACCGGCTCCACGTTGAAGCCGAGCTGCGTTTTGAGATCGGCGTATGCGATCGCGGAGCAAATTGTATCGGTATCTGGATTCTTATGTCCGAAGATGAGTACTTTTTCCATGAATTCTGATCTCCTAACACGTTATATTTGGCGATAAAAGTATACCTTAGATTGGTAATCAGTTCAAGGTGAGAATCGATATCAATGACTATTCGTTCGGATCGCTCTCCATGCTGAAAATAATCGCATCGCGTCTGATTCTGCCGCTTTGCATGACGCGGTCAAGTTCTTCTTTGTCCATGACCTCGAATTCCGACGCATCCATTTGCACGACATAGAAGGAACGGTTTTGCTCGCGGAAGTAGATTTTGGCTTTATCGATGGCATACTGTCGTGTCATATGTACGGGCTCCTCTCCGTAAACGCGGATTGTGAAATCAAGCAGCGCTAGCGCCTGAAACTACTATGTATAACGAGACCGAGCATACTTTGGCACGTCCCCTTCATTTTACCAGAATCGCAGAACCTGGATAACAAAGAAATGTTAAATTTCCGCGATTCTGGTCCACATCAAACGGCTGACACCCTCTTCTTCTTTACGAGAAAACAGGCTCCAAGACAACCGGCTCGAGCGCCTTCGTCTGATCGACGAACACGAACGCGTCATAGCGCTCGCTCATAATCGATGGCACGTAATTGCCGAACCTTTCGTACTGCGGCTGATAGACGACGCCGATCGCGCGATGGCCGATGCGCTCGCCGTATTCGGACTCCCTGCCGCGAAACGACAGCCAACCGCTCGCAACTCCCGCTTCATGCATCGCTTCCTCCCAGCTGCCTTCCACCGCTTTCGGCACGCGCATCTTCGCGGGCTGCGCGCCCCAGCTGCGTCCCGCGATGACCGTCCCCTCATAGGTGCCGAATCCGATCGCGAACACATTCTCCGCGCCGAAGCGTTCTCTCGCCAGCTGTCCGACGTTCACCATGCCCTCGTCCGCCATATCCGTCGCACGCGCATCTCCGATGTGGGTGTTATGCGCCCATACGATGATTTTGGAATCGTCCGCGTAGGCGTCCATCAACTGGGCCATGACCTCGGTCATATGCATGTCGCGAATATTCCAAGAATCAGGCCCGCCTCGGACCATGGCACGGTAATACCGCTCGGCATCCGCGGCAACAAGCGTGTTCATGACCGCGCTAAGCGCCTCTTCATCGCGAAGATCCGTCCCCATGCGTCGCATCCGCAGCTCGCGCAGCAGCGTAACGACTTCTTGCTCGCACGACTCCCCTAACGCGTACGCGGCCGCGGCTCCGTAAGATTGCTCGTCCCGGCCATAGGGCTCGAAGCATTCGAACGCCCGAATCGCATGTTCCAGTTCCGGCGACTTCGTTTCGCGCAAATATCGGATCGTCTCCTCCATCGATTCCCACAGACTATAGACGTCGAAGCCATAAAATCCGGCTAAATCATTCCCTTGGCGATTGCGGTTGAACGACTTCAGCCACTGCGCGAAGGACTCGATATCCTCATTCGCCCACATCCACTCCGGCCATCTGCCGAAACTCGCGAGCGCCCCGCGCGCCGACTCGGCCGCCACGGTATAATTCTTAATCCAGCGGTTAATCTCATAACATGACGGCCAATCGCCTTCAACCGCGATGATCCGGAATCCTTTCCGCTCCAGCAGACGCTTCGTAATCTCCGCGCGCATCGAATAGAATTCGCTCGTGCCATGAGACGCTTCGCCCAGCAAGACGACGCGCGCATCGCCGATCGCGTCCACGATGGCGTCGTAATCGCCAGCTTGCGTCAATGGCTTCGCATCGCGTCGGATGGATTGCACCAATATCGGATCTGCCATGATTCGTCCCCCTTTCAGATTGAACGAAGACAGTATTCCCAAGCCGGTCACAAAAAAAATGGATGCCAAGCCATCGTCGTTCTGGTAAGATGTTCAAAGCAAATTCGACAAAACTCGCTATAGGAGGAACATACCCGTGGAACGAGTCATTCAGGTGGACGAACGTCCGCCGCTAATCCAGACGATCCCGCTCAGCCTGCAGCATCTATTCGCGATGTTCGGCTCGACGGTTCTCGTCCCCGTGCTGTTCGGCGTCGACGCCAGCACGATTCTGCTGATGAACGGAATCGGCACACTGCTCTACATCCTCATCTGCAAAGGCAAGATTCCGGCTTACCTCGGCTCAAGCTTCGCGTTCCTGTCGCCCGTGCTGGCCGTTCTCGGCGGGAATACCGAAGAGAATTACCCGTACGCGCTGGGCGCCTTTATCGTCGTCGGGATCGTGTTCACCCTCTTCGGGCTACTCGTCCAAGCCGTCGGCACGAAGTGGATCGACGTGATCTTCCCTCCGGCGGCCATGGGCGCCATCGTCGCGATTATCGGACTCGAGCTTGTGCCGACCGCAGCCGGCATGGCGGGCTGGATACAGTCTCCTAGCTCCCCCGCCGATCCGAATTGGAGCCCGGATCCGGATGCGGTCATCGTATCCGCCGCCACGCTCGCCATCATCATTCTCGGCAATGTCTTGTTCAGAGGCTTCATGAAAATCATCCCGATTCTGATCGGATTCGTGGCCGGCTATCTGCTCGCCTGGGCGATGGGCATGGTCGACTTCGCCTCCGTCTCCGAAGCGAGCGTGTTCGCGGCGCCGACCTTCACGATGCCGAAGTTCAAGCTGGCGACGATTCTGACGATTCTGCCTGCCGCGCTAGTCGTCATCGCCGAACATATCGGACACCTCATCGTGACCGAGAATATTACCGGTCGCCCGCTGACCAAGGAGCCCGGCCTTCACCGCTCGCTGCTCGGCAACGGCATTTCGACGATCCTGTCCGGCTTCGTCGGTTCCACGCCGAATACGACCTACGGCGAGAATATCGGCGTCATGACGCTAACGCGCGTCTACTCGGTATTCGTCATCGGCGGAGCGGCGATTCTCGCGATCGTGCTTTCCTTCTTGGGCAAGCTGTCCGCGGTCATCTCAGTCGTGCCTCAGCCGGTGCTTGGCGGCGTTTCGCTCATGCTGTTCGGCGTCATCGCGGTTGCCGGCATCCGGATGCTGATCGAGACCAAGGTGGACTACGGCAAACCGCAAAACATCATTTTGACGACGGTCGTGCTGGTGATCGGGCTTAGCGGCACGAAGCTGACGATGGGCGGCATCGAGCTGAAAGGCATGGTGTTGGCGACGATTGCGGCCATCGTGCTGAGTCTCTTGTTCAAGCTGATCGAAGTGCTTAACATCGGCAACGAGAAATAAAAGGTTCCGCCTCGCGCGACACCAGAAAAGGCAGCGTGAAACCCGGGTTTTCCCGACGTTTCACGCTGCCTTTTTGTCGTTAGGCGCCACTCCCGCGCATGAAGCTAGAACCCGAGCATCGGGCCGACTTGCTCCACCCATCGACCGTCCGCGTCCGCCTTCAGCGTCATCCAGCCCAGTTCGCTTGCCGCATGCAGATTATGCGTCTGGTCGTCGACGAATAACGCCGGCGCGCCGATCGGAAGCCTTAAAGCCGCATGGCGAAAGATTTCCGGCTGCGGCTTGGCGCTGCCGATCTCGCTTGAAATCGTAACGCTCGTGAACAAGGCCAGCTCCGGCGCCAATACGGGAAACAGCCATTCCGTCCGATGGTTGCTAAGCAGATGGAGATCCGCATTCACGCGCCATAGCGCCAGGCGGTCCAAGGCGGGAAGCCTTATCAGATTCGCCGTAAGGAGCCGGCGGGCCGCCGACACGTCTACGCCGGGGTAGCCGCCGGCAAGCCAATCCCAGAACTCGGCCTCCGTCACCTCGCCCCGCCATAAGGAAGCACTCATGGCTGCTTTGTAATGCGGAACAATCGCCTCATAGGCGATGGAGAACTGCTCGCATAACTGCTCCCAGAACAACGGCGACAGATTGCTGACGAGGACGCCTCCCGCATCCAGTAAGAGCTGGGGTTTCAATCGTATTCCACCGCCTTTACAGTGAACGCTCGTCCTTATTATAGATAGGGCGTTCAACGCTTGACAAGCGAAGCTCGTCGAACCGACTTGCCTTATGGCCACAATTTCCCAGCCGTGCTAAAATGCGAGGTGGACGACATCATCTTAGACATCTCGCAACGTGAAACTAGTTCCATTTAAGAGACGAAACGAGGGATCACCCATGAACCGATTACCACGCAAAATCGCCATCGTCACCGGCGCAAGCCGCCCGAATGGCATCGGAGCCGCCGTCTGCCGCGAGCTTGCCTCTCGGGGGGCCGATATCTTCTTCACGCATTACGCGAGCTACGACCACGAGCTCGGCTTCTCCGATGCGGACTCCGGGTATCCGGATCTGCTGGCCGAGGAGCTCCGCGCGCTAGGCGTGCGCGCATCGCACGCGAGCTTAGATCTGTCCGATCCGGCAGCGCCCGAAAGGCTGCTGGACCAAATCAGCGAAGAGCTGGGTCAGCCCGAAGTGCTGGTCAATAATGCGACGCACAGCATCGACATTGACTACCTAGCGCTCGGCGCGGACAACCTGGACCCGCATTATTACGTAAATCTTCGGGGAACCGCCCTGTTATCGACCGCCTTTGCCAAACGGCTGGACAACCATAGAGGAGGCCGCATCATCAACCTGACGTCCGGACAGGACCGGGGGCCGATGCCGGGCAACCTGGCATACGCCGCGACCAAAGGCGCCGTATCCGCCTTCACCGTCTCGCTTGCGGCCGAACTGGCCAGCAAACGCATTACGGTCAATGCCGTCGATCCCGGTCCGACCGCGACCGGCTGGATGACGCCCGAGCTCGAAGCGCATCTGCTGACGCGCTTCCCGATGGGACGCATCGGTCAGCCAGAAGATGCGGCCAAGCTCATCGCGTTCCTCGCCAGTGACGATGCCGCATGGATCACCGGACAAATCATTCATTCCGACGGCGGCTTCCGGTAGCGTGCACGTCAAACAGCCATTCTTCAGATGCGCAGCGCGCAACCTGAGAATGGCTGTTTTTAGACATATTGCGCCTTTCGGCTATACTTCCTGTCGGATTACGCTTGCAGCTCGGCTACCGCTTTGTTCAGCTGCGTTTGGTTGAAACCGAGGATCTTGTAAGCGCCGATTACGGTGACTGGCACGGAACGCATGCCCGTGTTCCACAGCTCTTCCGCGTAAGCTTCGTTCAAATCGATGTTGCGCTCCTCGAACGATACGCCCTTGTCGGTCAGGTATTGCTTGACGTTCTTGCAGTAGTTGCAGTGCGTGCTGGAATAGACAATGGCTTGCGCTTGCTCGGACATTCGAAATCGCTCCTCTATGTTCAAGGTATGGATATTAAAGAATAGATGAACTATGACTTATGCGTGTACGTGCGCTTCGACCTCTTCCAAGTAACGCTCGCAGTCGAGCGCTGCCATGCAGCCCGATCCCGCGGCGCTGATCGCCTGGCGGTAACGGCTGTCCTGCACGTCCCCGCATGCGAATACGCCCGGTATGTTCGTCAGCGACGTGCCCGGCTGTACAAGGATGTAGCCGGTCTCGTCGGTCGTGATTTGACCGCCGAGGAACTTCGTGTTCGGCGTATGGCCGATCGCGATGAAGATGCCGCTCGCCTCGATGATTTCCTCTTGGCCGGTCTCGTTGTTCAGCACTTTCAGCCCTTTGACGCCGCTATCGTCCGCGACGACCTCGAGCGGCGTACGATTCAGGCTCCAGCTGATTTTCTCGTTGGCGCGAGCGCGGTCCTGCATGATCTTCGACGCGCGAAGCTCGGTGCGGCGGTTCACCAGCACGACTTCGGAAGCGAAGCGCGTCAGGAAGTTGGCCTCTTCCATCGCGGAGTCGCCGCCGCCGACGACGATGATTTTCTTGCCGCGGAAGAAGAATCCGTCGCAAGTCGCGCACGTGCTGACGCCGCGGCCTACATTATCGCGCTCGCCCGGAATGCCGAGGTATTTCGCCGATGCGCCGGTCGATACAATGATCGACTCCGCCTGCAGCTCGCCGATGCCTTCCACGTTCAGCGTGAACGGACGCTTCGACAAGTCAACGCTGTTCACCCAGCCCGAGCGGAATTCCGCGCCGAAACGCTCCGCTTGCTGACGCATATTCGCCATCAGTTCAGGACCCATGATGCCGTCCGGGAAGCCCGGGAAATTCTCGACTTCCGTCGTTGTCGTCAATTGGCCGCCTGGTTCAGGACCTTCGATTACGAGCGGGCTCAGGTTGGCGCGCGCCAGGTAGATTGCAGATGTAAGGCCGCCGGGGCCGGTTCCGATAATGATTGTTTTGTAGACTGTCATGATATTTCCTCCGTTCCATGATACAACAATTTTAAATTTAAACTTAGTTTAGCTCTCGTGCTTACTTTCAAAGAATACCATAGCCGATCCAGCCCATGCATGAAGTCTTTATGAAGACAAAATGAAACCTTCATGAAGATCTCATGAAGGTTTCGTGAAGATTCGGCTTTAGTCCGCAATCCGGTAGCCAACGCCGCGAACCGTCACGATATAGTGCGGTTTCTTCGGGTCGTCGCCGAGTTTGTGACGCAAGCTCTTGATATGCACGTCTACGGAGTTGCTTCCGCCGAAATAGCTGTCGCCCCAGATCCGCTCCATAATATCCTGGCGCGTCAATACGCTCCCGCCGCTGGTCAGCAGCGCCTTGAGCATATCGAATTCCGTCTTCGTCAAATTAATGGGCTGCCCCGCCCGCTGTACCGTCATTCGCTTCAGATCGACCGCGATGTCTTTCAGCAGCAGCTGTTCGCCATGCTCGGGAACGGATGCATTGGCAGGCTGGCCTTGTTCGGCCAACCGCTCGATGACGGCAAGCGCGCCTTCCAGCGGCTGCGGCCAGACGAGCACGTCGCCGCCGATCGCGTTCTCTTCTCCTTGAACGAGCGCAAGCTGCGCGCCGCCGCCGGCATAATGCATCTTCTCCCCGAAGCCTCCGCGCGTGCGGTCGACGACGAGCAGGTCGGCCTGCAGCATCGCCAACGCCGGATCGTCTTCATGATGGAAGACGAGCACGTCGTAGCAGCGCGTCGTGAGGGCCGCTACCAGCGCACGCAAGGAAGCCGGGAGTGGACTTACGATTATAATCCGGCGGGTGGTGTTGCAGTAGTCGCCTTCGTCGAACGCATCGGGCAGCCCCGTCCATGACGCCTGCATCTCCGTTACTGCACGGTCGTCCTCTGTTCTCTGCATGAACCGCACACCCCTTTGAATAGAAATTGCTCTTCCTGTATGTCGTACCCCGTCGCGGTGGCGATCGTGCTCAACCACGATTGAGGCGTCTCGATAAACACTTCGTCCAGCTTGCCGCAGCTTACGCACAGCACGTGCTGGTGATTCTCCATTCTCGCGTCGTAGCGGCTGGCGTCGCCTTCCAGCTTCAGCTCGCGAATCAATCCTTCTTCCGTTAAATAACGAAGCGAATTGTACACCGTCGCATAAGCGAAATTGGCGCCTCTCACCTTAAGACGATCCATGATGTCGGATGCCGTCGGATGGTCGGAGGAGTCCATAACGATATGATAAATCGTTCGCCTTGGCGTAGTCAGCTGACCTTTCCGGCTCATTCGGCGTTAACCTCCACGTTTAAACTTATTTTAAAGTTTATTCCCTCTTCCTTCCGGTGTCAATGGATTCTCCCCACTTGTGCGTAACAAAACTTCACATCACGATGACAAAACCATCACGTTGCTACATATAATGGTACAAAAACCAAGTCAGTCTGAGCGGAGGCGTACATCGATGACTAGCAAAACTCGTAAAGTAGCGATCGTCGGCGTGGGATTTGTCGGGGCGAGCTGCGCGTATTCGCTCGTGAATCAATCGATTTGCGAAGAGATCATCTTGATCGGCCGAACGCCCGAGCGGGCAAAGGCGCATGCGCTGGATTTGTCGCATTGCATGGATTTCACGCACGCCAGAACCAAGGTGCGCGCTGGTGCCGTCGACGACTGCGGCGATGCCGACGTCGTCGTACTGTGCGCCGGCGCGAATCCGATCCCTGGCGGGACTCGGCTCGATCTGCTGGACAGCTCGCACAAAATCTATCAGTCCTTGATACCTTCGATTATGCAATCCGGGTTCGACGGCATCTTCGTCGCCGCCGCCAACCCGGTCGATATCGTCACCTACATGGTATGGAAGCTATCCGGTCTGCCGCGCGGCCGCGTCATCGGCACCGGCACTTCGATCGATTCCTCCCGGCTGAAGACGCTGCTCTCCGAATATGTGCCCGTCGACCCCAGAAGCGTAAGCGGTTATGTGCTCGGCGAGCACGGCGAGTCGCAATTCCCCGCTTGGTCGCACGTGACGATCGGCGGCAAACCGATTCTCGATATCTTGTCCCAGCATCCGCAGCGGTTCGCTCATCTGAAGCTGGACGAGATCGCGGAGAAAACGCGCAATGCCGGCTGGGAGATCCTCCAAGGGAAAGGCTCGACCCACTATGGGATTGCGAACGCGATCGCCGCGATCGTGCGTTCCGTCTTGAACGACGAGTACAAAGTCATGGCGGTCTCGGCGATTCTTGACGGCGAGTACGAGCAGAGCGACGTATGCCTCGGCGTTCCGGCCATCTTGACCCGTCAAGGCATCAAGGAGCTGGTCGAGCTGAATTTGTCGGCGAAAGAACGCCAGCTGCTCGCTTACTCGAGCGCCGTGATTCGGACGGCGGCCGCACCGCTCGGCTTGACGTGAACGGCGTTCGCGGTGGAATCGCGGCACATAAAAACGGCCCGGTCGCATACAGCGCCGGGCCGTTCTTGCCGTTCCATCTTGCCCTAGTCCAACCACTGGACGACTTCGTTTGCCGGCCGTCTCGTCTTCGGACGCTTCGGCTCCGCCTCGCGATAGCCGAACGCGACCATCACGGCGATATCGAGCTTGCCGTCTTCCAACAGCCCTTCTTGCTCCAAAATCGCGTGAACGCGGTCGAAATTAAAGCCCTCGATCGGACACGAATCGATGCCAAGCAGCGCCGCGGACGACATCATATTGGCCAATGCGATGTAACATTGCTTGCAAGACCAGTCGAAAAGGGCGCGATCGCTCTCCAGCAGATGGAAGTCGTTCTCCTGAAACGCCTTGTAAATCTCGGGAACCTTGGCCAAAACAGCCTCCGGCATCTCCTTGATCGTTCGGCAAATATAATCGACATAGGCGGAATCGTAACGAACATCCCTCCTAGCCAGTATCGCGACGACATGGCTGGCCGTCGGCAGCTGCTTCTGCGCGCCCCACGACACTTCGCGCAGCTTCTCCCGCAGCGCCTCGTTCTGAATGACGACGAACTTCCACGGTTCGTATCCGACGGAACTCGGCGACAGCCGTCCGGCCTCCAGTATGACTTCAAAGTCCTCCGGCAGTATGCGCCGCTCGGGATCGAACGCTTTCGTCGCATGCCGGAAATAGAAGGATGTCATCAACTGCTCGCGTATTGCGGATGGCTCTTTCATCTTTCTAACGCCTCCTTATCATTGAACGACCTGTCGTTATCCATCGTAAAAGAATTCAGGTCATGGAGCAAGCCGGTGGACGACGCGCGGCCTCCCGGGTATCGCCAGTAACGCAAAACGCCGCAAAAAAACGCGCTCCCTCCCTAATCGGAAGCGCGTGTCTCGTATTAGGACTTCATAATGCGTTGAAGCGGTTTTTTCGCGGGACCTTCCAATACTTCTCCATCATACGAGAATCTGGAGCCGTGGCACGGACAATCCCAGCTTCGTTCCCCTTCGTTCCATTCCGTTTCGCAGCCCATGTGCGTGCAGGTGGTATCCACTAAGAATAGCTTCCCGTTATCATCACGGTATGCGCCAGCCCGTTTGCCGGCAATCGTGACGACGCCGCCTTCACCATTGCCGATATCATCCGCCGATTGGCGAACCAATTCGATTTTGCCTGCGACCAAATGCTTGAATACGTCCGCATTCTGCACGATCGCATTCTTGATATCCGGTACGGCGTGGAACCGCTGCGGACTGAAGAGGTCCGCATAAGCGTTGTCCCGATCCAAGACGGCATCGGCCAGAATGGCCGACGCGTTAACCGAATTCGTCATGCCCCATTTGGCAAAACCCGTCGCGAGCAAGATCCGCGGGCGGTCTTCGGTTACCTTGCCGACGTACGGAATATCGTCGAGCGTCACCAAATCCTGCGCCGACCAGCGGTACGGAATGTCCTCGACTTGAAAATGATCGAGCGCGTACGTTCGCAGCGATTCGTAATAATCGATCGTGCATACGCCCTGACCGGTCTTGTGACCTTCCCCGCCGATAAGCAGCAGCTTGCCGCCGTCCGCGCTCTCGGCCGAGCGGATCGAGCGCTTCGGCTCGTCGGCGCTCAGGTACATGCCGCCCGGATATGGCTCGTCCGTCCGCACACCAAGTACATAAGAGCGTTCGGCATGCAAGCGCGCGAAATAGAGACCATGCTTATCGTAGAACGGAAAGTGCGAACAAATCAGCACATGCTCGGCCATGACGCGCAGTCCGCGCTCCGTGATCAAGGTTGGGCGCGGTCCGTCCTCTTCGATCGTCTGCACGGTGGTCTGTTCGAATATCAAGCCGCCCGCCTCCAGAATCGCCGGCACGAGCGCCGAGACGAATTGCAGCGGATGAAACTGGGCTTGTCCCTTCATCACGACCGCGCCGTGATGCGGCACGTTCAGCGGCATGCTGTCCGTGTAACCGCCCGGAATGCCGAGCTTCGCGTAGGCTTCGGCTTCCTTCTCCAGCTGCTTGCGCGAATCGACGGACTGGGCGTAGATATAAGTGTCTTGTTCGGAATAGCCGCATTCGATGTTATGCTCGTCGATTAACGCTTTCACGTAAGCGATCGCTTCGGTGTTGGCTTCATAGTATTGCTTGGCACTCGTTTCGCCGTGGTTGCGAATGAGTTTGTCGTAGATCAAGTCATGCTGCGCGGTCAGCTTCGCCGTCGTATGCGCCGTCGTGCCGCCAAGCAGCATATCCGCTTCGAGCAGCGCGACTTTGACGCCCGCCTTGGACAATCGGTACGCGCTCAGTATGCCGGTAATGCCGCCTCCCACGATCGCGACGTCCACCGTCAGATTGTTGCCGAGCACCGGCTGCGCCGGCGTCGTTGAAGTCTCCTTCCAATACGAATGCGGCAAATTCGGCAGCTCTCTCGGTTCCTTCGCACCCAACGTTTCCGTTTTTTCCATCGGTTATCGCCTCCAGATGTATCGCTCTCTACGCTATTACCCCGATTAATCGTTGCAGCAACTTTCTTCCAGATGGCCGGAACGTTTGATTTTCGTCTGCAAATACTTCTCGTTGTATTCCGAGACGTCGCCCCAGAGCGGCACCCGGTCGTCCACCGCCATCCCGGCCTCGCGCAGCGCTTCGATCTTGCGGGGATTGTTCGTAATGAGCTTGACCGGCTTGCTGCGCAAATGCTGCAGCACCAGGATCGCATCGTCGTAACTGCGGGCATCGTCGACGAAACCCAGGTTCAAATTCGCTTCGACCGTATCAAAGCCGTTCTCTTGAAGGACGTACGCCATCGCTTTGCTGAACAAGCCAATGCCGCGCCCCTCATGATTAGCCAAATAAAATAACGCACCGGCTCCATGTTTGGCGATCATGCCGAGCGCCTGATGAAGCTGATATCCGCAATCGCACCGCTTGCTGCCGAAGATGTCGCCCGTATGACAGATGCTGTGCATGCGAATCAACGCCTCCTCCGCCTGAGCGAAATCGCCGTATACCAGCACGCTGGATTGCTGCATCTCCGCCAAATTCGCCGAAGAGAGCTTCTTGATGATCGTTTCCGCACCGCCGGACGTTTCCTCGCATACAAGCCAGCAATACCATTTGAATTGAAGCGTCTCGCCCTCGAGATTGATCGGTAGATTAATCGGACCGACCAAGTAAATCGCGTTGGTCGCATTGGGAAGCAGCTTGATTTTATCCGCTAAAAGGTGTTGCACCTGTGTCGTCGTCATCGCAGTCCGCGCAGCCTCCTACGTATCCATTTCCCGTTTATTATGCCAGTCTTCCCCTGAATTATGAGCAACCTCGCCCCTTGGCGTTTGTACCTGGCCGATATGCCCTCCCGCGCATATGCTGTCCCAGGAGGAGATGGATCATGGCGAACCGCATCATCGTCGATTTATCGGATCGGATGCTTTATCTGCTGAAGGACGACATCGTCATCCGCGGCTTCCCCGTCGGGATCGGGCGCATGCTGACGGAGACGCCGACAGGGGAATTCACTATCGTGAACAAGCAGGAAGATCCGGGCGGCCCATTCGGCGTGCTCTGGATGGGATTGTCCAAGCCGCATTACGGCATCCATGGCACGAACGACCCCGATTCGATCGGCCACATGGTATCGAAAGGATGCGTGCGCATGTATAACGACGACGTGCTTGCGCTCTCGAAGTTGGCGCCGGTCGGGACGAGAGTCACGATACGGAAATAATCCGTCAATCACAAGGCGATGGAGACTTAAAGGCAAAATACGGACCTTCACGCCTTGACTTGGGATCGAATCAAGCTGGCTAGCCCCGCGATGCCGTCCGCAAGCTCCGCATGCGATGCATAAGCATAGGACAGCCGGAGGAAGGAACCCATCGTACGGTCGTAGATGCCGCCGGGATTGAGCAAAATGCCGTGCCGCAGCGCATCCTGGAAGAGGCGCGTCGCCGAAATACCGGTATTCAAACGCAGCCACACATAGAAGCCTCCGGTGGGCATGCGCCATTCCGCCAAGCCGGTCAAATGCCGATCCAGCAGCGCATGCATATGTGCTCGCCGCGCTCGCAGCGCGGCTCTCAGTTCCGTCATGTGATCGTCATATTGGCTGCTCGTTAGCCATTCCGCCGCGATCGATTGCGAGAACGAGCTTGAGCCGTAATCGGTCTGCATCTTGATGTCCGCCAACCGATCGATGACCGTCTTCGGTCCCGTAATCCAGCCGATTCGAAGACCGGGGCTGACGGACTTGGAGAAGCTGCCGACGTAGAGGACATTCCCCGCTGCATCTCGCGCCTTGAGCGGCGGCGGCGGCGGCTCGTCCAGCCACAAATCGCGATAGACGTCGTCTTCGATGATCGGGAGCCTTTCCCGCTCGCTTAGCGCGATCAGCTCCCTGCGTCTAGCCTCCGACATGACGATGCCCGTCGGGTTGTGAAAGGATGGAATCGTGTACATAAGCGAATCGCGGGAAGACTGCCTGCGCCGGGCCAAGTCCTTTACGATAACCCCCTGCTCGTCCATCGGAAGCCCGTTCAACTGGACGCCGGCCGTCTGGAACAAGTGAAGCGAGTTCAAATACGACGGCGCTTCCACGATGACCGACGAACCGGCCTCCAGCAGGCCGATCGAAATGAGCTGAAGCGCCTGCAGCGCGCCCGAGACGATCAGAATGGACGAAGGCGAGGCCTCGATGCCGAGTCCCCTCATTCGATCGGACAATGCCTCACGCAGCCTCATGCTGCCCTTCGCTTCCTCGTAGCCGAGCGTCATGGCGCGCGTCGATAATTTGGCGAGAACCGCCTGCATACGCCGAACCGGGAGCAAGTCAGGGGATAACTCTCCGGTCCCCAGTCGAATGATGCCCGGGTGGAATTCCGCTTGGTTGATGGTCTGCACGATCTGCGAATTCGGCTGCTGCGATCCGGCATGAATATAGTTGTTCCAGTTCAACATCGGTTTGGCTGCCAAAGCGTCCCATGACGTGCTGACAACCCGCGTCCCGCCGCCGGCGTTGCCTTCCAGCAGCCCTTGCGCGACCAGCTCGTCCAAGGCGCTGACGATCGTGCTGCGATTGACGTTGAACATGTCCGCCAGCTGGCGCTGAGCAGGTATCCTCGTTCCCGGCCCCCACTCCCCGCTCGTCATTTTTTGTTTGAAATAATGCTCGATCTGCCGATGCAGCGGCTCCGGCGAAGCACGGTCCGGCTGCCAATCCGAACGGATCATCATAACCACGCCTCCATCATCATTCCATTTTGTCCATTATACGATTTGGTTGGTTCGGACACCATCCATTTGGTTGGAGACAGGAAGATGCGAATCCCTTACAATGAGCATCATCACTATAAGGGGGCCACATCTTGCTAACCGTCATCTTCCATGCGCTCGTCCTTTCGTTCAGCCTTATCCTGCCGCTTGGGGTTCAGAACGTGTTCATCTTTAATCAAGGCGCCGTCAGCCCGCGGTACCGGCGCGTGCTGCCGGTCGTCGCGACCGCCGCCCTCTGCGATATACTGCTGATCGGTCTCGCCGTCACGGGCGTGTCGCTGGTCATTCTCGTCCATGATGGGGTCCGCATCAGTCTGCTGATCGCCGGTGCCGTCTTCTTAACCGCGATGGGGGTTTCCATGTGGAGAAGCCGGCCCCGGACAGCCGATCAAACTCGCCAACAGCTGCCGGTGCGCCGGCAAATCGTATTTGCCTTATCCGTCTCGCTGCTTAATCCTCATGCCATCCTGGATACGGTCGGCGTCATCGGCACCAACTCGCTGCAATATGCAGGCACGGACAAAATCGCATTCACGTCGGTTTGCATGCTCGTATCTGCCATATGGTTCGCTTCGCTCGCGTTTGCCGGGCGCCAGATCGGCAAGCTTGATGACAGCGGCGTCTTCCTCGGGGTTCTCAATAAGCTATCGGCGCTTATGATGTGGGGAATCGCGGCCTATATGATTTACGGGTTGGTCCTCTAATGCTGCGCGCGAAAGGCTGACGTTACATATACAAAAACCCTCCTGATTGTGTTCAGGAGGGTTTTGTTCAATAACCAAAACGATTCATTTCACGCCTGTAACTCGACTTGTACATCCGGCACGAACCGCCTTGAGCCGCAAAGTCGGCCCAGCCGGTTCACCCTGGCCGAAATGCAATTAATCCAGTACCGCCGCGATATGCTTCTTCGTCACCGACCAGTGCGAGCTGTTCCACACGTTCTTCTTATCCTTGAACAGAATAATTTGCGGCGACGCGTGCGTTACCTTGAGATCTTCGGCGATTTGATTCGAGACCGGCCGCGATTCGATGACTTTGACCAGGTAGTAATCCGTATTCGCGTTGGGCGTGCTCTTCAAATAATCCTCATACTCCTCAAGCGCGCTAGAGCTAACGGGACAGCGCGTGCTGTGCTTCAATATCAGCTGTTGTTTGGCTTCCGACTGGGCCAGCATGTCGTTCCATTCTTCAAGCGTCGTGATCTCTTTCCACATATGACGCACCTCCTACTTACTATATGTAATACACTTAAGATTTCTTCCTTAATCACACTATACCTGAATCAAATGGCGGTGCCAAGACTCTTTTTCCTGCATCGCGCGCTAGAATAAGTCCTTTTTAACCGGTTTTTTCTTTTTGATTTTGTTCTGAAGCGCAGGCAAGTGGCGAATGCTCCGGTGCATGGGTCCTTTGCAGATCGGACATACCGGCTCGGCCGCCGCTAATTCTTCGCGTACCCACGCTTTGCATTCGGCGTCTTTGCACTTGTAAATCTTCGTTGGAACTAACTTCGGTTTTTCTTGTTCTTCTGTCACGTGAACCCACCTCGCATTGGCTTTTCAACTGTTCTATTGTAACCGCGGTCCCCTGCAAAAGATACCCCCTTAACAAAAGTGTCACCTGTCAACAAGCGTAGATTTCGCCAGGTTAAGGCTGGTCTGATTCGCAATGCCAGCGAAAAAGCCTTCGACCTGCAGCATAGCTGCAAACCGAAGGCTGAATGTGTGTGCAATACGATCGATTACCCTTCCAGGAGCAGGGATTCCGGATCCTCGAGCAATTCTTTGACCGTGACGAGGAAACGAACCGCTTCCGCGCCGTCGACGATGCGGTGGTCATACGAAAGCGCGATGTACATCATCGGACGATTCTCCATGCGTTCCGCGTCGATCGCGACCGGACGGAGCTGGATTTTGTGCATGCCGAGAATACCGACTTGCGGCGCATTCAGAATCGGCGTCGACAGCAAGGAACCGAATACGCCGCCGTTCGTGATCGTGAACGTACCGCCTTGCAGATCAGACAGATCCAATTTGTTGTTGCGGGCTTTGCCTGCCAGGTCAAGGATTTCTTTCTCGATGCCGGCGAAGCTCAGACGGTCCGCGTCGCGAACGACCGGAACGACAAGACCTTCTTTGGCCGAGACCGCAATGCCGATGTCGTAGAATTTCTTCACGAGAATATCGGAGCCTTGGATTTCCGCGTTGAGCAGCGGATAAGCCTTCAGCGCGCCGACAACGGCTTTCGTGAAGAAGGACATGAAGCCCAGGTTGACGTCGTGCTTGTCTTTGAACGCGTCTTTGCGGCGCTTGCGAACGTCGAGAATCGCCGTCATGTCGACTTCGTTGAACGTCGTCAGCATGGCTGCCGTGCGCTGCGCTTCGACCAGACGATTCGCGATCGTCTGACGACGGCGGGACATTGGACGACGCTCGACCGGTTTGCCCGGGATGGCAGCAGGCGCGACCGCTGCCGATACAGCTGCCGGTGCAGGCACCACTTCTACTTTGCGGTCCGTGTGTCCGCTGACGTCGCTCTTGGCGATGCGGCCGATCGGATCCGCTGCCGCCACTTGGCCCAGATCAATGCCGCGCTCGCGAGCGAGCTTGCGTGCAGCCGGCGTCGCCGCGACCGATGCGGCATCATAGGATTGCGCCGCAGGCGTTGCCGCAGGGGCAGCCGCAGCTACCGCCACCGGAGCCGCTGCAGGCTCTGCCGCCGCTGGGGCTGGAGCAGCTTGCGCGGCCGGTGCCGGAGCGCTTCCCGCTGCGGCTTCGCCGATGCGTCCGATTACGGAGCCGACCGCTACCGTCTCGCCCTCTTGATTGATGATCTCTGCCAATACTCCGCTTTCTTCCGCGCTGATCTCCAAATTAACCTTGTCGGTCTCGAGTTCAACCAGCACGTCGCCTTGATTAACCTTGTCGCCTACTTTCGCGATCCACTTGGCGATTGTACCTTCTGTAATCGATTCGCCCATCTCAGGCACTTTAATCTCGCTCATCCCGAAATCCTCCTTCAATTCATGCGAACAAACCGTAAATGCTGCTCCTGCCTGAGCGATGCTCCGCACGAGGCGGTCAATATGTTAGCGCGCACTCTGCGGCTCGCGCGATTTGCCTTTGCTGGTCAGCGAACTGCGGTCGAATGCGCCGGCAATGATTCGCTGTTGTTCTTGCTGGTGCACTTCTGTGAAGCCGGTTGCCGGACTCGAACGCTTCTGACGGCCGACGTAACGAACCGGGACATTCTTCGGCGCGCGCGCGATCAGGCGAGGTTCCACGAAGTTCCATGCGCCCATGTTTTGCGGCTCTTCTTGTACCCATACGATTTCCTTTAAGTTCGGGAAACGCGCGATAAGACGCTCGATCTCGACTTTCGGGAACGGGTACAGCTGCTCGATGCGCGCGATGTGCAGCCAGCTCAGATCTTCCTTGTACGCGTCGATCGCCGTGTCCAAATCGATGGCGACTTTGCCGCTGGCGAAAATCAGTCTTTCGACCGCTTCCGGCTTGCTGCCAAGACCCGGCTGCTCCAAGATCGGCTGGAACGAACCTTCGCTGAAGGCGGATGGATCGGACGCTACCTTCGGATTGCGAAGCAAGCTCTTCGGCGACATCATGATAAGCGGCTTCGCTTCTACCGTCTCGGACAGCATCGCTTGACGGCGCAGCAAGTGGAAATACTGCGAAGCGCTTGTCAAGTTCGCAACCGTCCAGTTTTCGTTGGCAGCTTGCTGCAAGAACCGTTCCAGACGGGCGCTGGAATGCTCCGGCCCCTGTCCTTCGTAACCATGCGGAAGCAGCATGACCAAGCTCGAGAATTCCGACCATTTGTCACGACCGGACGAAATGAATTGGTCGATGACGACCTGCGCGGCATTCACGAAGTCGCCGAACTGCGCTTCCCAGATCGTAAGCGTCTCTGGCGAATATACGTTGTAGCCGTATTCGAAGCCGAGAACGGATTCCTCGGACAACGGGCTGTTGTAAATCGCGAACGACGCTTTCGCTTGAGGCATCGCATGCAGCGGGCAGAACTTCTGACCGGTAACCGTATCGTGCATGACCAGGTTGCGATGCGCGAACGTGCCCCGCTCGGAATCTTGTCCGGAGATCCGGATTGGCTTGCCGTCGGCGAGAATCGTGGCGAAGGCGAGCGCTTCGGCATGTCCCCAGTCGACCTTGCCGCCTTCGTCCAGCATGGAGGCGCGGCGCTTAAGGATCCGGTCCAGCTTGCCGTAGACGTTGAACCCTTCCGGCCACTTCAGCAGTTCGTCGTTGATCGCCTTCAGGTTCGCGAGCGGCACGGCTGTAGCCGTGTTCGCCGAACGGCGGCGCGGCGGCGCGTCGGACACAGTGGCCGGCAGCGATTTGGCGCCTGCTTCTTGCGGACGCTTCGCTTCTTCCAGTGCTTCCTGAAGCTTCGCGACGATCTCTTCCTTCATCTTCGCGACTTGCTCTTCCGTCACCAGACCGCGCTGCTTCAGTGCTTCCGCATATTGCGTGCCGGCCGTCGGATGCTTGCGCTGCTTCTGGTACACGAGCGGCGACGTCACGTCCGGATCGTCCGTCTCGTTGTGTCCATTGCGGCGGTAACCGATCAAATCGATCAAGAAGTCCTTCTTGAATTTGTGACGGTATTCGCACGCCATGCGCACGACCGCCAGACAAGCTTCAGGGTCATCCGCGTTGACGTGAACGATCGGAATGTTGAAGCCTTTGGCCAAGTCGCTCGCATAGTAAGTCGAACGGGAATCGCTGCTATGCGTCGTGAATCCGATCCGGTTGTTGACGATAATGTGGAACGTGCCGCCATTCTCGTACCCGATCAGCTTCTTGAAGTTCAATGACTCCGCTACGATGCCTTCCCCTGCGAAAGCGGCGTCACCGTGCATGATCACGCAAGCAGCCGCGCCGAAGTCGGTGCTCGGATACCCTGCCGCGGTGCGATCGTCCTGAGCCGCGCGCGCGAAGCCTTGCACGACCGGATTTACGTATTCCAAGTGGCTTGGGTTATTCGCCAGCGTAATGCGCGTCTCGACCGTCTCGCCGGCTTTCACCGAACGATGTGCGCCAAGATGGTATTTCACGTCGTCCGTCCAGCCGAAGTTGATGCCGGCCGAGCCTTCGGACGGTTCTTTGTGCGGCGCGTGCAAGAACTCGGTAAAGATTTTGCTATATGGTTTGCCCAGAACATGCGCCAGCACGTTCAGACGTCCGCGATGCGCCATGCCCATCATAATATTCTTTGCGCCGTCATGCGCCACTTCGCGCACGATCTCGTCGAGCATCGGCACAAGCGCGTCGTTGCCTTCGAGCGAGAACCACTTCTTGCCGGCGAATGAACGGTGAAGGAAAGACTCGAAGTTCTCCACTTCCATCAGACGCTTCAGCAAATCCGTGCGTTCCTTGGACGAGAGCGGCTTGGCCGCCATGCCCGTCTCGGCCTGGCGAGTGAGCCAATTGCGCTCGTCTTCCGCATGGATATGGCCGAACTCGAATCCGAAGGATTGGGTGTATACGCGCTTCAATTCTTGAATCGCTTCCCAACCGTTCTTGATCGACTCCGGCGCATCTTCCCATATCAGCGCGGCTGGAAAAGCCGCCAGGTCCTCTTTGGTCAAATTAAATGTTTCGGGCTCCAGCAGCCTCGTATCCGGCGGCGAATCCGTACCCAGCGGATAGATGTTCGCGGCCAAATGGCCATGCGTGCGAATATTCGAGACGAGTTTGCCCGCGTCAACCAGCTTCTTATAATACGCCGGGTCTGGAGCGCTCGCGGCCGCAGGCGCGATGCCTGCCGCTCCGGGCTGCGCTTCCGTTACCGGAGGAGGTCCCCACTGACGGAACATGTCCTGGTAAGCGGCGTCTACCGAAGACGGGTCTTGCGTATATTTTTCGTACTGCTCTTGAATGTAGCCCATGTTCGGACCGTAGTACAATTGCCAGGGCGACTGGCGATTCGATGAATTGACCGTCATGCCTGTTAACCTCCGCATTGTGTAACGTACACAACATTAGTTCTTCCTAGGAATTAGCCTGCTATTACTTTGCTCAACCATTGACTTGGTAAACCGTCTTTCTCCGACTTGCCCTTTTGCTTCCATGTTTCTTTACAATAATGCTCATCATCATCGTAATGAAAAGCAAGCGTTTTTACAAATAGTAACCTTAGATGCAATTCATCTCGAAAACAGATGGGTTATACTCGTTTCCCCCGGAATAATCGAGGCTTCGGCCAACCGATTCATCCCATTTGCCGTTACTCGCGCTGGATCGAATGAAAACGCTCTCTAAAACTAGCAAGGACGACCCTTCTACTTACCCAATTTATGCCAAAAAAAGCCGGGACCCTATTAGGGTTGCCCGGCTTTCGTTTCGTCAAACGGTATATGCGGAGGAACCACTCGTTTTACGTCCTCGCCTTCACGATCAGGGAGAAGACTTTGACATCGGACACGTCGTTATATCTGACCGTCGCCAGCATATAGACGAGCGTGTCGTTGGCAGGACGATTAATCGACTTGCCGTCGTCGGAGATGAGGCTTGGATTGCTGGAACGCCACGATACCGAACTGCCGTTCACTCCTTTATCCGGCAAGCCGATCGCCTTGGTTACGCTGGAAGTATGATCGCCCGAGCCGAATTGCACGAGCAGCGCGTTCATATCCGCGGCTACCCGCTCGGCATCGGTTAACGCGGATTTGACGGTCAGCTCGAATACTTTGACGTCCGAGTAGCTGCCGACGGTGAGAATGGCGGTTAGGTATACCTTCATGGACGAAGTGCCGCTTGGCAACCTTAACGATTTACCATCGTTTGACAGCACTTCAGGCGAGCTGGACGTCCACATGATTTTTGAACCGTTCTCCCCGGTCGTCGGCAGTTTGTCGAGCGGTCTCGTCACGCTACCGGCATGGTCGCTTCCACCGAAATCAATCGCCAGCTTGTTCTTATCGAGCCTTACCCGGTCCGCGTCCGTCGTATGCAGCTGCTTGACGGTCAGCGAGAACGATTTCACTTGGGCGGCACTGCCATGACGGACGATGGCAGTCAGCCTGACAACCGCGTCGCCGGTTCCATAGGCCGGCCGATTCACATGAAGACCGTCCTCCGAGACGATCTGCGGAGCGCTCGAGTACCATTTAATATGGCTTCCGTTGCTCCCTTTGACAGGCAGGCGCTTCAGCGCTTGTGTCACATAATCCGCCCTGTCGCTGCCGTTGAACGAGATCGCGAGCGCGGCCGCGTCCAGCGCGACTTTCTGATGAGACGTCAAGCCTTGGCGCTTCACCGTGACCTCGAACGTCTTCGTCTCCTTCGCGCTGCCCAACTGCAGCGTTGCCATTATTTTGACTTTCTTATCCGTAGTCGCATGCCGCGTCACCTTCTGGCCATTGTCGGAAATAACCGATCGGTCGGATGAGCGCCAAGTGATCTTGGAACCGTTCGAGCCGCGGCTCGGGAATGATAAAGGCCCGGTCACGCTGCCGGCCGAATCCCCTTCGCGATAACCGATTCGAAGCGCTTCTTTGTCCTTGGCGACCTTCGCGCTGTCGGAATTCGCCTCATTGCCGCTGGCACTGCACTCTTTCTTGAAATAATCGATGTAATACCGGATTTGGCGCTTTGTCCGATCGTCCGTCGTCTGATTCAACTTCTCCTGCAGCGAGGCCAAAATATCTTTGCAAAATGCCGAATATTCCTTCTTCCCGCCGTGCTTGGAAGAACTGCCGTCGGCCGATGCGACGGTGCCTCCAGATACGATCAAAGCGGCGGCCATAAATCCGATCAGCCATTTTTTCACGTTCATCGCTCCTTTAGAGGAAATGGAAGCCTAACTGGTAAAGTGCTCCAAAACGCTTTCACCATATTGAACGCGATCGCACGGCACAATGTTGCGGTGGTGGACAAGCCGTAAATAAAAAAAATCCGCATCGCTGCGGATTGTTAATGCCATTAATTGAATGAATGGTTAATGACATAAATTAAAGTGTGAACAAGTGTCTGCCGATCTTCGTGGTCACCGTTCTCTCGTGCATAAAAGTAGACGTCGCCGTTACCGGATTGTAATAGAATAGCGCACCGCGGGTCGGGTCGTAACCTTTCACCGCCGCGCGAGCCGCCGTAAACGCGGTTTGATTCGGAAGCAGCCAGTATTGTCCGTCGGCCACCGCGGTAAACGCGTACGGTTCCATGATCACGCCCGTTATGGTGTTCGGGAACAGCGGCGACTGCAACCGGTTCATGATAACCGCCCCTACCGCCACTTGACCCGTGTAGGACTCGCCTCTTGCCTCGCCGTAAATCACGCGCGCCATCTTGGCCAATTCCGGCTTGCTGACTGTCAGCTTCTTCAGCTTGGTCCAGGTCGCGGGGCCGGCAATGCCGTTGACCGGCAATCCGTAGGCGCGTTGGAAATGGCGTACCGCCACTTGAGTGGACAGATTGAATTTCGTCCCAATCGTCGTCGTATAGTAACCGAGCAGCTGCAGCCGGAACTGCAGATCCGGCACGTCAACGCCCGTGCTTCCCAATTTGAGCGTCGCCGGCGCAGCCGCATGGGCGCGTTCTTCCGAGACGCCGGCCGAGGTCGCGAATAGGATACAGGCCATCAATATGACCATCGCGCGCTTCATCATCGTAAATCGTCCTCCTATGCAAGATGCTTGTTTGATTCAACGAGCAACATCTTAGCATGCGAAGGAAGCCGAATGCGGTTCCTGAGAGTTTATTAATGTTTTATTAATGTTATTAATCATTCCGCGTTCAACGCCGCAATCGCCGATTTAACGGCTCTCATAATCCCGCCGTAGCCGGTACACCGGCATAGATTGCCCGACAGCGCCTCCGAGATTTCATCCTCATTCGGGTTCGCGTTCTCCCGCAGAAGCGCTTGGACCGATACGATCATGCCGGGCGTGCAGTAGCCGCATTGATAGCCACCCTCCGATAGGAATGCCTGTTGGATCGGGTCAATGCCTCCTCCGGATATCCCCTCGATGGTCGTAATCGATTTGCCCGCGCATTGATAAGCCATGGTCAGGCAAGAATTGACCGGCTTGCCGTCCACGAGCACCATGCAGGCGCCGCACCGACCGATTTCGCAGGAGCGTTTCGTCCCCGTCAGCCCCAAATCATCGCGCAATATATGAAGCAGCCGTTTGCTCAATTGCACTTCCAGCTCGACGGGCGAACCATTCAAGGAACATTGAAGCGTTTGTTTCGCGCCGGCTTTCATGGTTGGTTCAATCATGAGCTTTCGCCGCCTTTCTAAGTGCATTCGCCGGCTTCTGCAGCTCCTCCGGATCGATCGGGAGTCTGGTTATCCGCGTTCCCAAGGCTTGGAACACGGCCTCCGCGATGGCCGGAGCAAGCCCTACCGATCCGATCTCCCCTACGCCTCTAGGTCCGTGCGGGTCGCCTTCCGGCAGTTCCTCAATGGGCACGACCTCGAATCGGCCTCGGGAATCCTCGATCGTCGGGATGAGGTACGTGTCGAAGTTTTTCGTCACATATTCGCCTTCGCTCATGACCGCTTCCTCTGTCAGCGCGTATCCGAGCGCCATGCTGCTGCCGCCTTCGATCTGTCCGAGATACCCCTGCGGATTCATCACGGGACCTGCCGCAACCGCATGGAATTGATCGGTGACGCGCACGCGGCCGGTGAGCGTGTTCACCTCGGCTTCGACGGCCACGGCGGCGTACGTATATAGCAAGTGAGCGCCGATCCGCTTGGTATCCGAGGCCGGGAAGATGAAATTCGTCTCGACCGCGATTTCTTCGCCCGAACCAGCGGCAAGATCCTGGTAAGCAAGAAGCAAGCTCCGCTCTCCGCCCTTCTCACGCACGCCCGCTTCGCCTATTGCCAGCTCCTCCGCAGGCCGATCCAGCAGCGCGGCCGCCGCCTTAAGCAGCGCCGAGCGGAACGGATCGCGCAGCCGCTGCAGCGATTGCCACATCATGCTAGTCGCGCGCGACGCCGTCGTCGATCCGCTGTCCGGCACCCGATCGGTGTCGCCGATGACGATGCGGAAGTCGTCCGGCGCGAAGCCGAATTCTTCGATCAGCATCAGCTCCAAGGTCGCGATCAGCCCTTGGCCGAATTCCTCGTACCCGAACAGCGCTTCGATCTTCCCGTCCCCGGCAAGCCGCAGCCGGCCGCCAGCCGGATCGGGGATGCCGAAGCCGAGGCCGGCGCCGTGCATGACGAACGCGGCTCCGATCCCTTTGCGAATCCATGGCGGTGACAATGGAGCCTCGGCAGCGTCCTCAAGATATCCTCGCCTTGCGTATAAGTCGGACTCTGCGAGCGTGCGCCAGACTTGCTCCGCGCCGTTCGTCCGCGCGATCGGGTGCCCGAACGGACCCGGGTCATCCGCGCGTCTCATGTTCAATCGCCGGAATTCCCAAGGATCGATTCCCGCCTTGCGCGCAAGCCGGTCCATCTGTCCTTCCAGCGCGAATATCGCCTGATTGCCGCCGAACCCGCGAAATTCGCCGGACATCCCGTTATTCGTATGGACCGACACGCTGGATACTTGCAGGTGTTCGTACCGGTAAGGGCCGATAACATGCTCGACTGCGAAATTCAGCACCTCGGCGCCGAGTGTCGCATACGGCCCGGTATCCGCGATAATGGACACGTCGTGCGCTTTAATTCGCCCGTCTGCATCGATGCCGGTCTTCATTTTGATTGTCATCGGATGGCGTTTCAGACCGGCGCGCACGGATTCCCACCGGGAATTGTGGATTTTCACCGGACGGCCCGTACACAGGGCGAGCAGCGCGCCGTAAGGTTGAATGTTCAATTCGTCCTTGCCGCCGAACGAGCCGCCAATGGGACTCGATACAATACGAATATCCGTCTGAGGTCGGTCTAGAATACGCGAGAGCTGCAGCCGGTCCATCAGACCGTGCTGCGTCGGGGCGTAAACCGTCAATCGGCCGTCCGGTTCGGGAACGAACAACCCGCCCTCCGTCTCCATATAGGCGTGCATCTGTCTCGGCGTTAAGTAAGTTGCTTCCACGACGTGCACGCATTGCTCGAACCCTTCCGCGATATTCCCTTGCTCATGCCCGGCGCGATGCAGCACGTTGCCGTGCGGATGCAGCTTGGGCGCGTCATCCTCCAGCGCCGCTTCGGGGTCAACGATAGGTGCAAGCACCTCGTAATCCACTTGGATGAGCGACAACGCGTAGTCCGCCAATTCCGGCGTATCCGCGGCGACCGTCGCGACCGCGTCCCCGACATAACGCACATAATCGCGGCAGAGCACGGGTTGATCCTGCACGGCGATGCCGTAGCCGTTCAGCCCCGGAACATCGCGCCAGGTCAACACCGCATGGACGCCTTCCAGCGCTTCGGCCTTGGACGTATCGATCATTCTGATCCCCGCGTAAGGATGCGGGCTCCTCAGTACCCGCCCATACAACATGCCCGGCATGCTCATATCCGTTAAGTACGTTAACGTCCCCGTCACCTTGGCGGGTCCGTCCGGCCGGATCCGCCATCTGCCGCCGCTTGTTTCCCGGTTTAACGCCATCTCTCCTCACTCCTTATGCAAAACGCTCCCGCATGCGCCAAAGCTCGGCAACCAGCAAATTCGCCACCGTCATCTTGCGATAGCCGCTCGAGGCGAACAGATCGCCAACTGGCATGTATTCCTCCATGGCCGCGTGATGCACCTCGGCCGCGCATTCTTCGCCGAGCGGGTCGGCATGCCCCTCAAGCAGCCGCTCCGTCCGTTCAAGCCGCGATGGAATGGTCTGTCCGCCGCCAGCCGCGATGCGTAGCTCCTTCAACTTGCCGGCCACCGGCTCCCATTCCGCCGAGATCGCCAGTGTCGCGACGGAAGGCGTGAACGCTTCCCGGCGGCCGACCTTCTGGTAAACGCGAACATTAGTCGATGGAGCGGAATCGATACGCCCAGGATGATTCGCCTTTACGCCGCTCGCGCCGTCTGCAGCCTGCACGCTCGCGATGCTTGCTTTCAATCGGATCTGCACCAGCAACCGTCCCTTCTGTTCGCCAATGTCAGCCGCCAGCCAATCGCTCAACGGCTCGGCTTGCAACCCGTTCATCCCCAGCCAGATCAGCTCGGCTTCCTCCGCGAGCAGCGCGGGGAGCGAGTCCCCGATGCGAGAGACGACATTGCCGCCCAGCGTAGCCAAATTGCGGATCGACGGTGCCGCGATATTGCGGATCGCTTCAGCCAATAAAGGAGATGACGAACGGACAAGCGGATCTTTGTGCAGCGCGCCGAGCGGGCAGCAAGCGCCGATCACGAGCTCGCCTTGTTCCAGCTGATAGCCCGACAGCATCGGGATCGCGCTCAAATCGATCAAATGCGTTGGCATGGCGGCCGTTCCCGCCTCCCACTGGGTGCGCAGCAGCGTCACCCCCGCCGCATAGACGGCGGACTCGCCAACCGTTTGTTTCATCCGATAGGCCTCCCCGATCTCTCGAGGACGCCATACGGACGGCATGACGGACATGCTGGCATGCGTGTTCGGCATGCGGATCGCCTCCTTGGATTTCGTTAAAATCGCTGTTCACGGATATAAGGCGCGCCGAGCGCCTCCGGAGAACCGGAAGGCTTGTTGCGGTTCCGGTAACCGAGCACCATGAGGACGAGAATCGTGACGATGTACGGAATCATTTTCAGAAAATATGGCGGGATGTGGCTGCCGATCAACTGGATACGGAAGCCGAGCGTATCGAGCGCCCCGAAAAAATACGCGCAGAACAACGCGCGAACCGGATTCCATCTGGCGAAAATGATGAGCGCCACCGCGATCCACCCGCGCCCGGATGTCATGCCCTCGATCCAGGTCGGCGAATAGACGAGCAGGAGGTCCGCCCCGGCAAGACCGATCAGCGCCGAGCCGATAATGACGCAGCCGTAACGGAAAGCCTGAACCCGAATCCCCATCACGTCGGCCGTCGACGGATTGTCGCCGATCGCCCGCATATGAAGGCCCCAAGAGGTATGGTGAATGTACATATGAAGCGCGATGACAAGAGCAAAGCTGAACCACGTGAGTACATCCAGCCGGCCGAACAGCGCCATGACGACAGGTATTCCCTCCAGCCATGGCAGCTCGACTTTGGGAACCGCCATCGGCAGCGGCGTACCGCTGACCCCTTTGCCCAAGTACGCGCTGAGCCCGGAGCCAAACATGGTGATCGCAAGTCCGCTCACGATCTGGTTCGCGTGAAGCGATACGGTCATGAACGCATGCAGCAGGCCGATCGCCGCGCAAACGGCTATTACGGCTAGCAGTGTGATGATCAAACTCTCCGTATTCAGGTAGGTCAAGCAGGCCGTGACGGCGCCCATGAGCATGAGCCCTTCTGCACCAAGCTGAATGATGCCCGAGCGTTCGATTAGAATACCGCCGAGTGTCGCGAACAAGAGCGGCGTTCCAGAGGAAATGGCGGCTATTAATAATTGCGTGAAGACATCCATCGATCGCTTACGCCCCTTTCAACCTCTTCGGCGGATTCGAATTCTGCTAATGGTGGCGCCGGCGATCAGGAAGAACAGGATGGCCCCCTGAATCATCTCGGAGATCGACGACGGCAGGCCAATCGTCTGCACGCTGTAACCGCCGACGATCAAGCCGGCGAACAGCACCGACGAGACGGTAAGTCCGATCGGATTCAGGCGGGCAAGCCATGCGACGATGATGGCCGTGTAGCCGTAACCGGGCGAAATTCCGTACATCAGACGGTGCGTGACGCCGGACACCTCGCTCATGCCGGCCAAGCCGGCCAGTCCGCCGCTGATGAGCATGACGATCCAAATATGCTTCTTGATGCCGATACCCGCATTGCGCGCGGCTTCCGAATTCGCCCCGATGAGACGAAGCTCATAGCCCCATTTGGTGTATTTGACGACGACCGCGTACAAGATAACGGCTAGTATGGCGAACGCCAGACCCAGATGGAGACGGCTGTCTCCGATCAGCGGCAGCGACTGCGCTTCGGTGAACATCGGCGTGCCCGGGAAGTTGAAGCCCTTCGGATCCTTCCAAGGCCCGAACACGACGTAGTCCAGCGCGAGCAGCGCAACATAGTTCAACATGAGCGAAGTAATCAGCTCGTTCACCTGAAAATGCGTCCGGGGAATCGCCGTCAGCAGCCCCCAGACGCCGCCTGCCGCCATGCTAAACGCGATCATCAGCGGGATGGCCGCGTAGACCGGGAGATTCGGCCAATATACCGTAACGGCGGTCGCCGCCATCGCGCCGATCACGAATTGACCTTCCGCGCCGATGTTCCAGACGGATATCCGGTAAGCGATCGCGACGCCCAGTCCGCAAAGCAGCAGCGGTATCGCCTTGACGAGCGTCTCCGTGATCCCGAACGACGAGCCGAACGCGCCGCTGATCATCTTGGCATAGACGGTGACCGGATTCATCCCGTTAGCCGCAATGAAGATGCCGCAGAACACGAGCGCCAGCAGGACGGATACGATCGTGATCCACCAGGGCGAGCCTTGGCCCGCATGGCTTCGTTCGATTTCCAGCCGCAGCCGGGACTTGGCGGAACCGGCGGGTTCCGGAGTAGCCGGTGCGGATGTTAACGCTTGCTGCTCGCTCATAGGTCCACCTCCTCTTCATCGCGCCTCATGCCGGCCATCCATAGTCCGATCTGCTCCCGGTCCGCGTGCTCACGGGCGACCTCCCCGGCAATCGATCCGCCATAAATGACGACGATACGGTCGGCCAGCCGCATGATTTCGTCCAGATCCTCGGAGATGAGCAGCACGCTCCGGTCGTTGTCGCGAAGCTCGCGCAGCAGTCTGTGGACGCCTTCCGTCGCGCCGACGTCGAGTCCTTGCGTCGGATGAACGGCCACCATCAGCTTCGGATTCTGGTCGATCTCCCGCGCGAACAGCAGCTTTTGCTGGTTGCCGCCCGACAGCGATCGCACCGGCGTATCCAGATCCGGCGTCTTGACGTCGAATTGCTCGACGAGCGCTTGCGACCAGCTGCGATTATCCGATCTGCGCATCCACCCCAATTTGGAGCGACTCGCTTTGGCATACGATTTAACCAGCAAATTGTCGACCACGCCTAAACTACCGGCTAGCCCGCTCTTCATCCGGTTCTCCGGCACATGGGCGATGCCCGCTTCGATCGCGCCGCGCACCGAACCGTTGGCGAGCGGTTCGCCGTCGAACCGGATCGAGCCGCTCTTCCAGATTCGCAACCCCGACAGCACCTCGGCCAATTCCCGCTGCCCGTTGCCCGCGACGCCCGCCACGCCGACGATTTCGCCCGCGCGAACCGCAAGATCGAACCGGTCCAGCGCCTTGCGACCATGGTCCGCCATCACTTCGAGTCCTTGGACGTCCAGCAGCGTATGACCAGGCTTGCCTTGGCGCGGAAGATGCTGCGTCTCGCTCAGCGCTTCCTTGCCGACCATCAGACGGGCGAGTTCCCGCTCGTCGGTATCGCACTTGTCCAGCGTATGCATCATTCGCCCTTTGCGCATGACGGAGATCCGATCCGCGACGGTCATCACTTCCTTCAGCTTGTGCGTGGTCAAAATGACGGTTTTGCCTTCCGATTTCATATGAAGCAGCGTGAAGAACAGCTGCTCGACCTCACCCGGCGTCAGCACCGAGGTCGGTTCGTCCAGAATGATGATATTCGCCCCGCGGTACAGCGTCTTGACGATCTCGACCCGCTGCTGTTCGCCAACGGACAATTGCCAGATCGGCCGGTCCACGGGGAAAGGCAATCCGAAGCGATCGGCCAGCGCTTCGATTTCCTCCATCTTCGCCTTCAGCCAGCGCCCCCCGCGCCAGTAGGAAGAGCGCTCGCCGAGCACGATGTTCTCCGCGGCGCTCAGCGTTTGCACGAGCCGGAAGTTCTGAAACACCATGCCTATGCCGAGCTTCATCGCATCCTTCGGCCCCCGAATACGCGCCTGCTCGCCATGGATATAGATATCGCCGCTTGTTGGTCGATATACGCCCGAGAGCATGCACATCATGGTGCTTTTGCCTGCGCCATTCTCGCCGAGCAGCGCATGGATCTCGCCGGTACGGGCGCTAAAATCAACGCGATCGTTGGCCGTAACTTGACCGAAAAGTTTGACAATTTGGTGCATCTCGACCGAATTAGCCACGTTCATACCTTTTCCTCCTTCCCTTTTCCTGCCATCATGCTCGCTCGCATACGCCGATGGAGGCCCGATAAAGAACAAATCCCTTCGACAAGGGATTTGTTCTTCGCTAATTATGGATGAACAGCCGTCTCGGCCGGCGCGTTTTATTGCGGAATCGAGCCTTCGACGCCTTTAACGAACCAATTCATCTCCAAGATCTTGGCGAGCTCCATCGTTTCGCCCGACTTCAGCTTCTCGGCGCCCGACTGGTCGACGATCGGTCCGCTGAAGACGTGCAGCTCGTCGCTTAGGATTTTGGCCTGCGCGTCTTCGACGAGTTTCTTTACGTCGTCCGGGATGTTCTTGCCGAGCGGCGCAAGACCGACCATGCCGTCTTTCATCGATCCCATGTATGGCTCATTTGTCCACGTGCCTTCTTGCACCGCCTTGACGACCTTCGTATAATACGGCCCCCAGTTCCAAATCGGGTTCGTCAGATAGTAATCCGGCGCGAAACGAGACATATCCGAATCGTTGCCGCCCGCGAACGCGCCGCGCTCCGCCGCCGCTTGAATCGTCGCCGGGGAATCTTGATAGGCCATCAAGACGTCCGCGCCTTGATCGAGCAAGCTGACGGCCGCTTGGCGTTCTGTCGTCGGATCGAACCACGTATTGGACCACACGACCGACACTTTCGCATCCGGATTAACGCTCTGGATGCCGAGCGTAAAGGCATTAATGTTATAAATGACTTCCGGGATCGGGAACGCGCCGACATAGCCGATATGATTCTTCTTGGTCATCTTGCCGGCGGCAATGCCGCTCAAGTAGCTCGCTTCGTAATTCTCGCCGAAATACGTGCCCATGTTGTCGTTCGTCTTGTAGCCCGCGCAGTGAACGAACACGACATCCGGGAATTTCTTCGCGACGTTCAGCGTGTAGTCCATATAGCCGAAGCTCGTCGTGAAAATGATATCGTGATTTTGCGCCAGCTCCGTAATGACCCGCTCGGCGTCCGCGCTCTCCGGCACGTTCTCGACCGTATCGGCCTTCACCCCGGTCTGCTCCTCCATATACTTGCGGCCTTCGTCGTGCTGATAGGTCCAGCCGCCGTCGCCCGGCGGCCCGATATAGACGAATGCGACGCGCGGGAGCTTCTTCTCGCCGGCATTCCCGGCAGCTTTCGTGCCTGCCGCGTCTGCGCCGTTCCCGTTATTGGCCCCGCTCTCCTTCGCGTTGTTCGCGCCGGAACAACCCGCCAAAGCCAGAACGACCGTCATGACCATCATCAACGCAAGTATCCCGAACCGGTTACGAAGTTTCATATGAATCCTCCCCATGTCTCTTTGTTTCGTCGGCGTCTGCACTGGATGTTAGGTACAATATAGATCCGTTCGCAACTGACGTCAACTTATATAACATAGGTTATGGCGTTATATCCGAATCAGCACCGCCTCTTTTGTGCACGGCGCCTAATTCTGTCATCAAGGAATCCAACCTGTGACATGATCAACTGTACGTACCGCTCTTCGCTTTCGTCTGGATCGCCTGCCACAGCATCCGGGCATGCTTGAGATCCTCTTGCGTGTCCACGTCCACAAACGCCCATTCGGCCGCGAAGCGAGCGACAGCCCCCCGGTATTCCGGATTGCGAAACAGTCTCCTGGCGCCTTCGTCCCCTTCCAGATCGCCGAGGGCGGAGAACAGCGAACGGCTTAGTATAGCGGGCGGCATCGGCGTCTGCCCCTTGCCGGATGCGACGTAATCGAGGGAGGGGCTGCCCAGGTAGATCTTCATCAGTCTCCGAAGCTGAAGCGAGGAGACGAAGGGCTGATCGGCCAGCGAGATGAGCACGGCATCGGGGTTCTCGCCGCGCAGCGCTTCGATTCCCGCCTGCAGGGAGCGTGATAGCCCTTGCCCAGCGTCCCGGCAGGGTGCAATCCGAAGCTCCGGGAGGACGGCCCTCGCCTCTTCGCGCTCGCACAGCCAAAGCAGCGGATCATCGGGTCTGACGACGACGACGATGGGACTAATCCCGCAGCGCCACATCTCCCTAAGCCCGCGGCTGCCGAGCGTAATGCCCGGCGACAGCTCGAGCGACAGCTTGGGTTCGCCCATTCGTTTGCTGGCTCCAGCCGCCAAATAAATGCCTGCGATTTTCACTGCCGTTTCCCCCTTTGACTCGTAGCGCGCGCCGCTGCGCCCGAACGGCGATCAGCTCCGCGACGATGCTGACGGCAATCTCCTCCGGGCCTTCCGCACCGATCTGCAGTCCTGCGGGCGCATGGACGGGTGTTAAGCGCGAGGCCTCCAAACCATCGACCAACATTTGAATTCTCCGCTGCGATCCGATAATTCCGATATACCCCATCTCCAATTGGGTGAGCGCCGCGAGCATGGCGCGGTCGCGCTGCGCCTGATGGCTGCCGATAACCGCGTACCCGCCGGACTGGATGCCCGCCTCGGCGATGATCGACTCCGGCATTCCGGCAATCAGCTCCGCGTCCGGGAACCGCTCGCGCGTCAGCAATCCTTCCCGCCAATCCGCGACGACGACCCGGAAGCCCGCTTCCTGCGCGCGGCGGCTGATCGGCATCGCGTCTTCGCCGGCGCCGAACAGCAGCAGCGATGGCCTCGGCACGATCAGCGTCTGCGGGAATCGCGGATCTTCGCTCGCCGCTTCTGCGGCAAGGCCGCTCTCCAAGCGGTAGTGGAGCAGCCCGCCGCGAAGCTCGCGGATCAACCGGGTCGTCTCGCCTCGTTCCATCCGGCGTCCGGCTTCGGTCAGACAATCCCACAAATGGCCGCGCACAGGCTCCAACATCACGCTGATCGCGCCGCCGCAGCCGACCGACTCGCCCCAAATCGCGTCCTCGTCGGGATTCATATTATAATCGACGCGCTGCATGTTACCCGTTTGCCAAACTTGAGGCACGCGCGCGAGTAAATCCGCTTCCAGACAGCCCGGACTGATGCTTCCGACCGAACCGGCTTGCAGCCGGAACAGCATCGCCGCTCCGGTCTTTCGATAGGCGTGACCTTTCACCGACGCGATAGTCGCCAGCACGGCAGGCGCGTCTTCTTGCCGAATCGCTTGCAGTATAGGTTGATAATCCATAGACAACGCCTCCTCCTTATCGGCCAATTGCCGGTTTCGTCAGTCTATTATGTTAGTATTCCTTACATATTAGAGCAATTAATTCGTTTAATCAATATATATGTTAGTTTACATGACATTGATTACGGCTAGTGTGCAATTTCTATCGCAACGAAGCGAGCTGCGCACGACAAAGAGGCGGATATCCAATAAGGACATCCGCCTCTCCGAAACGAGGTACATTAGGAATTAGAGTGCTTTCACCATGGCGACATGCGGTATATCCGCTTCATAGAAGACGTCCGAGATTCGCTTATAGCCGAGTTTCTCGTAGAATGGCTCCGCATGGGTCTGCGCATGAAGCTTCGCTTTCTTAAGGCCTTTCGCCAGCGCGATGCCCTCCAGGGCGTCCATAATATGCCGGCCCAGACCCAGCTTGCGGTATTCAGGCAATATGCAAATGCGCTCCATCTTGGCCATGTCTTCCACGACGCGCGTGCGCCCCGTCCCGACCGGCTGGCCTTCGTGATACACGAGCACATGCTCGGCGCGCTCTTCATGCTCGTCGTATTCTTCCTCTTCGGACACGCCCTGCTCGCCCACGAAGACGATTTTCCTGATTTTGTAGACGGCTTCCAGTTCGTCTTTGGCAATCGCTTGTTTCGTTATCATGCTGTCTTCATCCTTTTCTCGTAATCTATCAACGGAGCAGCCGGATCATCTGCACAACCGATCTGCGGTCTCCCGGCAGCACGGCTTCCGCGCTTCGAAGCTGGGACGAGCCGTCGCCGTCGAGGAAAATACCGCCCAGCAGCGCGGCTTCCCGATCCTGCTCGTCATAATCTATGATGGCTTGTCTGAATTGCGACGCCGTCGCGGCATTCTCGCTCACGATCAGCAGCAGACGGCCGCGATCATCGTAGACGGCTGCGGTCCGAAGGCGCCGATCGTCCGGGAAAGGCATCCGCTCGGCGTCCGTCTTCCAACGCCAACTATGCGCGGGACCGGGGCTCAAATCCAGACTGATGCCGCCCTGCGCCCAATACCGGTGCCGATCCTTCACCTTGATATCGGCTGCGCTTCGCACCGTCTGCACGCTGAACCTTTCGGCCGCCGCGTCCCAGACTAATGTGCCTCTGGCATACTTGGCGTTCTCGTCCCCCGAGCCGTAACCGGACGCCGTGTTCACGGGGACGCCGTTATGCACGGCGATGCTCAGCAGCGCTCCCTCATAAAAGAAGCCGCCGTTCACGCCGAAGAATGCCGTATCCGTCACGTTCGCGTTGATCCGCTCGAGCTTGATATTATTCGGCGACGTCTTCAGCAAATGGATCGCCACGCCATCCGGCGACTCGTGCCGGCTGTACGCGTATTCGCGATATCCGCCTGGCTTATCGGCGTTCGGCAGCCGAATCAGCATGTACGCGATACCCGCGAACACGAAGAGGGCTGCTATCAGTATCGCAACGCCCGGCGCGTTAAATTTCGGCAGTCTTCGGAGGCTCATTGGCTTCCGCGCGCCTGCGCTCGTCATGGATGGGTCAAATGCTGAAGCGTCAGCATGAACAGCTGTTCCACATGATCATCGTCAAGCGAATAAAAGACCGTCTTGCCGACTTTGCGCCGCTTGACGATCCGAAGATTGCGCAGCAATCGCAGTTGATGCGAGATCGCCGATTGTCCCATATCCAGTACCTGGGTCAGATCATGCACGCACAGCTCACTTTGCTGCAGCGCATGAATGATTTTCACGCGAGTCGGGTCGCCAAGCGCCTTGAACAGGTCGGCCAGCTGCGCCGCGGACTGCTCGGTCACCAGCTTGCCCCGTATTTCCGCCAGATCGGCGGCCGTGCCTTCGCATGTCGACTCGCACGCTTCCATCGCCGTCTTCTCCATCTCTTTCTCACCCGCCATGTCCATTGGTCTGTCTGCCATTATAGCATATTTCGCAAGAAGGATGCAGACGCATGCCGGCCGCAGCGGTCCAATGCGAACAAGCCGCCCCGAAGGCGGCTGTTCGCAATACAAGGATTCGGGATTAGGAACGCAAACCAATCAGCTTTGGCTGAATGCTGCATTCCCGGTCTTTCGACCGTGAACGCAAACCAATCAGCTTTGGCTGAATGCTGCATTCCCGGTCTTTCGACCGTGAACGCAAACCAATCAGCCCTGAATGCTGCATTCCCAATCTCCCGATTAGGAACGCAAACCAATCCGTACTGGCTGAATGCTGCATTCCCAATCTCCCGATTAGGAACGCAAACCAATCCGTACTGGCTGAATGCTGCATTCCCAATCTCCCGATTAGGAACGCAAACCAATCAGCCTAGCTTAATCGAATGCGGCTAATACGCACGTTGCCCGTCAGAACGAGGCAAACCTCCTGTCGGCCGGTTGCGCCGGTCAATTCGCAGGCAACCGTGTCCCACTCCTGGCTGCCTTTGGCGGTTACTTCCGTCTCGCCGACGAGCGTGCCTTCGGCGCCGCCCAATCGAATCTCGATGCGTCCGCCGCCTTTGATCGCGGCAGCCCGAGCTTCGAATCGCGCTGCGCCCGCGCCGAGCTCCACATCGCGGAAGCTTAACCATGCCCCGTTCGCCGTCGGCACGACGCAGGTGCCGCCTTCCTTGCTTTCGTCCAAATACAACCGGTCGTAATCGTCGTAATTCTCGGCACGCGTCCACTCGCTCAAATCGCGGGCAGGGACGGTCTCGCCATCGACTTCGAGCGTAACCGCAAGCGCGATATCCGCAGACGAGCGACCAACCTGAATCTCGTAGGCGCCGTTCTCGACGCAATAGCGATCGCGCGTAACGTCCCAGAACGCCAGCGCTTCGGCGCTCAATTCGAATTGAACGGTCTTCGTCTCTCCGGCGGCGAGCGTAATGCGCGCAAAGCCAAGCAGCGTCTTGAGCGGGCGTTCCACGCGCGATTGGATCGCGCGGCCGTATAACTGAACGACCTCTTCGGCTGGTGCGCCGCTCGCGTTCGTCACATCGACCGAGACCGTAACCGCCCCGTTCGCCTGGAGACGGTCTGCGCTCAGCCGCAGATTGCCATATTCGATCGTCGCGTACGTCAACCCGTGGCCGAACGGATACAGCGCTTCCCCGTCGAAATATTGATACGTCTTCTTACCCTTGCGGATATCGTATTCCATGAAGTCGGACAGCTGCTCCGCCGACTTGTACCACGTCATATTCAGACGGCCAGCCGGAGCGGCGTCGCCGAACAAGATATCCGCGATCGCATTGCCCAGCTCCTGACCGGCGTGCGATACGTAGATGATCGCCGGGACGTTCTCCTGCGCCCAGTTCAGCGCGAACGGATAACTGCCGACCACGACGAGGACCATATTCGGATTCGCGGCGTATACTTCCCGCACGAGACGCTCCTGTGATTCCGCGAGCGACAGATCCGGACGGTCGATCTCCTCTTTGCCGTTAATGAGCGGATGGTTGCCGACCACGACGACCGCGACCTCCGCTTCTTTCGCCGCGCGTACCGCGTCGGCCAAGCCGTCTTTCACTTGAATCATGCGCAGCGGGGCGGCATGATCCGCGCCCGGACGATCCGACAGCGCCAATTCGTCGCCGCGCAGCTCGAGCGCCCGCTTATTCCACGACGTCAGCTTCACCTCGCCGGACGCCTGCGGATGCACGTTCACGATCTCCTTCACGAACCAGCCCCAAATGTCGTCGGCGCCGGCTGTCAGCGTCGCATCGTTCGCCGTCGTCACGTATTTGCCTGTCGTACGGCTGATGAAGGTGTGCGCACCCCAGCCCCAATCCGTGGCGTGGAAAATCTCGCCTTCGCCTTGGATCGCTTTGACGACGAGCGCATCGCTATGCTCGACGGACAACGCACGGCCGTCCGCGCAGGCGAAGCGCACCAGATCGCTGCCATCCTCGAATGCGACGGACTTGCCTTCAAGTTTGGCCTGAATCGCTTCCAGCGGCGTTACTTTGTAAGGGAAGGTGCCCGAATACCAGTCGCGGTAGACCCTATTCGCCAGCGGTCCGAGGACCGCCGCGTTATTCAGCTTCCCGGCGTTCAACGGGAGCAAGCCGCCCTCGTTCTTCAGCAGCACGACCGACTTGCGCGCCGCTTCGCGCGACAATGCCGCGTGCTCCGAAGAGAGCAGCACGGATTCGCCGATCGCTTCGTATGGGTTATCCTCGGGATTGAATTCGCCCAGCCTTATGCGCACGCGGAATGTGTTGCGCAGCGCGCGGTCCAGATCCGACTCCTCCAGCAATCCTTGCGCAAGCGCCTCGCGGATCGCCGCGCAGACCGGCTCGAACTCGTCCGTAATCGAGTCGACGCCGCTCTTAATCGTGTCGGCCACTGCGTGCGCGTATGTCTCATAATAGTGATGATCGTTCACGATGCCCATCATGTCGCCGGCGTCGCTGACGACGAAGCCGTCCATGCCCCACTTCTCCTTGACGACGCGGTTGACGTCTTCGAGCAGTAGCGCAGGCGTGCCGTTGACCGAATTGTAGGCGGTCATCATCGATTGCGCGCCGCCTTTGACGAACGCCGGCTCGAACGCCTTCAAATAATATTCGTTCATGTTGCGCGGATCGATCGATACCGAGCAGCTGCCGCGATTAATCTCGTTGTTATTACCCAGGAAGTGCTTCAGCGTCGCGACAGCCTTGAAATAAAACGGGTGATCGCCCTGCATGCCCTGGACGAGCGCGGCCGACAGCTCGCCCGTCAAATGCGGGTCTTCGCCGTAGGCTTCTTCGGTGCGCCCCCATCTTGGATCGCGCTCCATATCGACCGTCGGTGCCCACAATGTCAAGCCGTTAATCGCCGGATTGCGTTTGTAGAACACGCGCGCTTCGTCGCCGATGGCGGAGCCGATTCGCTGCAGCAGCTCCGTATCCCACGTACAGGCCAGTCCGATCGGCTGCGGGTACGACGTCGCTTCGCCGAGCCAGGCGATACCGTGCGCCGCTTCCGTACCATGCTTATAAGGGCCGATGCCGAGCCGGTCGATCGCAGCCATATATTGCGGCATCAGCCGCACCTTTTCGTCCAGTGTCAATCGGGAGACCAGGTCCTCCACGCGCGCTTCGAGGGGCAATGACGCGTCCTGGAACGGATATTGAGTCGATTTAGCCATGATAAACACTCCTATCCCCGGCTTGAAGCCAGGTTATGCTGTAGGGTGAGTGTATCATAGACGCAAGGATACGCAGAACGGGTGCGATTAGTGGTGTTTTCATGTCATTTTTGGATACGTAAGCCGATGCTCGCAAGAGCGGCGCCCAACACAAAGGACCGTCTCGCTCCGCGGCGAAACGGTCCTATCTTGCAATCTCTGGACATACACGGCGAATAAGCCGATAGCAGCAGTCGGTCACGCTTCATGGGCGGCGTACACGGACATCGGATTTGTTCCGTGCGCCAACTCCCAAACCGGAAGCTCCTCGTGCTCGCCGAGCAGGATCCCCTGCGAGAACGCGATCCATTCCCGAATCGAATCGGGCTGCTCGAAATTTCCCATATTCTCAAGCGTCGTCTCCAGACGCTGAACCTCGTGCAAATTATGCTTTTCCATCACGGAGCCGGTAAAAGCATACAGGCATTTTTGGAAGAACGACTGATGCCTGCAGTTGTCATCGCCGGCGAGCTCGATCAAAATTTGCAAATTGTTGAAGTCAATGAGCGTTATCGCCCAATGCGGATGCGGGAGGCTTGTCCCTTCATAGGCCCAGCGGCGAATTTCGTTATGCGTCGGATTCCATATATTTTTGATCATCATGTTCATATACACTCCTGCCAAGTAAGCTCTAACGTTACATTTGCGATATAGGAATTTATAAGGTTAACGCTTATAAATCAACCTCTACATCATCGGATTGAACCGCGCCGCGCCATTCAAGACGGCGACAACCGTTTCACCTTGCGTCGTCAGGCATTTGATATGTATATGTTGTATACCCCAAAACATGCAATTATTATCACAAATGCAACAAAAATTTCTTGCTGCGCTACCAACCCTATTGCCGGTCGGCATGGAAATGTTTCTTTCGTCTACGGTTAAATTTGCCACGCTTCCACGTCTTCCGATCCGGGCATCCTACCGCTGAAGCAGGCGGCTGCCATAATGGGCGCGCGGCTTCCTCGACGCCCTATCCGACTATATGCAGGCGAAAGGACGGAAATCGACGATGAACGAATCCTTGAACGGATCGACGAGCGAATTCGTGGCGAAGGTGCACGATACGCAGGAGAAAGCCCAGAAGAACAAGGCGATCCACGGCAAAGGAACGCCATCCTCCAAGCTGCCGACCAAGCAGCACGGCAATAACCCGTAACTTCAGCGAACGGCAGATTCGGCATGCGGCCGAACTGCCGTTTTTCCGATTCCCGCTCATTTCCATCGACCGTTCGCCTCTGCTACAATAGGGACAAGAGGTGAAGCGCATGAACATCATCAAGATCAAGGACCGCCAGGAATTGGATCGCAAGGTGCCGACCATGCCCTGGTACGTCGAGAAATTTATAGGCTATAAGCTGCCCGATCTCTCGCCCTCTTCGCTGCTCGAATATGTGCGCGATTACGAGACGTTCTTCTCCTGGCTCCTCGCCGAGGGGCTCGCCGAAGGACCCGCCCTCCGCGACGTGAAACTGGAAGAGCTGGAGCGGCTGCATATGGACAGCATCGACCATTTCAAGATGTTCCTTGCCACCCGCAAGGAGCATGCGAACAGCCGCACGACGATTACGCGCAAGCTGTCGTCACTGCGTTCTCTGTTCCATTACTTAAGCCAAATCGCGGAGGACGAGAATTTCTACCCGCTGCTCAAGCGCAACGTGATGGCGAAGGTCTCGATCAAACGGACCCACAAGCCGAAGGATACAGCGGCCAAGCTCGAAGGCAAGCTGCTGCAGGAGAACGAGATCGACGAATTTATCCGGTTCATTCATGAAGATTACGCCCAAGAGGTTGCAGATAATAAGCAGGCGCTCTATGCCTATACGCAGAATCGCGTGCGGGACACGTGCATCATCAGCCTCATTCTGAATTCCGGTCTTCGCGTCTCCGAGGTCGTCAACATGAACGTCGACGATTTCGATATGAAGAAGAAGCTGCTGTACGTCTTCCGTAAAGGCAAAAACGACGATACGTTCAAGACGCCGGTCTACTTCCGCCAGGAGGCCATTCGCGAGCTGCAGCAGTATATGGCGCTCCGAGACAGCCGCTATAAGGCGCCCAGACGCGAGAAGGCGCTGTTCCTCGCGATCGCCAACGGGAAGACGGAAGGTTCCCGGATGACGAAACGGGCGATCCAGGAGATGGTCATCAAATACGCCAAGCGATTCGGCAAGCCGTATTTATCCGTCCACAAGCTTCGCCATTCGTTCGCAACGGATTATTATTTGCGCAACGATCTCTATATGACGCAGGAGCAGCTCGGCCACGCTTCCCCGGAGACGACGCAAATCTATGCTCATCTGACGGACAAAACGATGTCGGAAGCGATCGACCGGCAGAAGGAAACCAAATCGGCGGAAAACCTCTAAAGCGAAGCCGCAGCTTCCGCTACAACGATACGCGCCCGTCGAATGTCAATCATTCGACGGGCGCGTATCGTTGTGTTATTCTTCGTAGATCATGCGATGCGTCATGCCGCCGTCGACCGTCAAATTAATGCCGGTCACGAAATCATTGCCCGGGCCTGTCAAATAGAAGCACGCTTTCAGAATATCATCAGGCTTGCCGACTCGTCCGGATGGATGCTGCGCATGGTCCGCCGGTCGCAGCGCGTCATAGTCGCCGTTCTCGATCCATCCCGGGCTGATGCAATTCACCGTGATGCCATGACCGCCGAGCGACACGGCCAGCGCGTGCGTCAGCGAGACGATGCCGCCTTTCGTCGCCGCATACGCTTCGCCGTTCGGCTCGGACATCGCGGCGCGGGTCGAGGCGATATTGACGATCCTCCCTCTGCCCTGCGCTTTCATCCGGATCGCCGCTTCCCGCGCGCACAAGAAGGTGCCCCGCAAATTGACGTTCACGACGTTGTCCCATTCCTCGACGCTCAGCTCGAGCGGCGACTTCCAGATGCCGAAGCCCGCATTGTTGATGAGAATATCAATCGACTCGGCCTGCTCGTTCACGCGGTTAAATAACGCGGCTATATCTGCGGGCGAACCGAGATCGGCTGCGAAAAATTCCGCTTGGCCACCGGCTTCCCGTATCTCCTTGGCGAGCTGCTGCCCGGCGGCTTCGTCCTTATCGGTCAAGATCGTCCGGGCGCCGGCCGCCGCGTAGCCGAACGACAGATGCCGCCCGATGCCGCCTGTCGCGCCGGTTATAAGCACTGATTGTCCTTCGAATGTAAACATGAATCGCCTTCCTTCCCCTAGCTTCGCTTATTTCCTTGATCGGTGAATTGACGAGTTGTTGTACGTGCCGCCTCGCAGTAATAGACGGCAATAGCCGTTTTGCCTTGTAAAGTACACCAATTTGTCAAACAAGTCAACGCCATCGTGACAAAGCTATCGTAATATTTAAGGGAATGAAATGATATCATCTTGGAGGCTGTCCCTAATGACGTTAAAAACGGCTGTTGGAAGATTTCGGTTAATTGCGCTTGTGGAGGGCTTATCGTTTCTGGTGCTGTTGTTCATTGCCATGCCGCTGAAGTATTGGGCTGACATGCCCGGAGCCGTCTCGGTCGTCGGAGGCCTGCACGGGGCGCTGTTCGGGCTGTACATGCTTGCGCTGGTCCATGCGGCGATTGAGGCCCGATGGCCATGGAAACGAGATGCGCTGGCATTCATCCTCGCCTTTATCCCCTTCGGAACCTTCCTTTTGGACGCTCAAATCCGCCGGAATCCATCCGGACGCTAAAGCCGCCCAGCCGCGCTCGAGCGGCGTTCGACCGGCTAATTTTTGACACCCGGATGAAAATTATCCCTGAATGTGTCGAGTTGTGCGCTCGCCCGGGAAATAAAAACCGTCTATTTCCCGCACAACGCCAATTACCCGGCCTCGGGCGCGAAAGAGCCTCCGGCGAAGAAACACTTTCTTCGCCGGAGGCTCTTGTGCTGCTTATGCGTTTAGCGCGTAGCGAAAGCTCCTTGCGGTGCCGGCGCGTACGTTTGGATCATCGTTTGCGTCGTGTTATCTTGCAGCGTCGGCACTTGGTAGAACCCTTTTTGATTCATGTATTGCCACAGCTCGTACGCTTGCTCGGAGCAGTTCACGGCCGATTGCTGCAGGTATGCGCGGAACTGCGGGTTCGTACATTCCAGGGCCGCCAACATTTTCTTGACGGCGCCGTTCTTGTGGCAGTTCAGCGCCGCGCAAGCAACGTCGCGATCATCTAATTGCTCGCCAGGCTGGTTCGGCGCCGCGGGAGTCGGCTGACGCAGCCCGAGAAGCGGCTGCACGTTCTTCGGCGCGCGGAATTGCGCCGGCTGCGCCGCGCCTTGACCGTTAATCAGCTGAACGAAGGTCTGGTAGCCTTGCGTCATGAATTGGAGTTGATTGTCCAGAATCCGAGCCAGCTGCGGATCTTGAACGAACGGACGGTACACTTGGAATAGGTTGATCGCATCGATGGAAGCCGCCAGGACTTCGTGAATTTCGAGAATTTCATGCGCGCCGTATTGCGCCGTGCCGTACTGCTGCTGTGCTTGGGATTGCGATGTCATAGGATGTTCCTCCTCGGAATGTTTAGGTCGGTAACGACGATTGATTAGCCCGCAACCACGTGCGACTTCATTCGTCGACAGTCGCGAGCCCGTTGTATTGTGGTTAGAAATGCCTTCTTTTATGTACTAGGCCACAAAAAAAGAGACCCGGACACGTCTCCGAAGGTCTCTTTCTCCATCTCACGGGGCAAGCCCCTTCATAATAAAATCAATCGTTGCCTGTCGTTCAGCCTCGTCGTCCCATTCGACGCCCCGCTGAAGGAGTAAGGCGCGCATCAGGACGTAGCTCATGATGGTGCCGACGGATAAGCGGATGACCGTCCGTGTCGGCAGCAGAATCAATTGGCCCTCGCGTTGAAACTTCTCTACGACGCGCGTGACCCGCTCGAGCACCTGCGTGACGACGAGCTCCTCCAGCGTGCGCTGCAGATCGGGGTGGAACGGCAGCTCCTGCAGCACGATTTTGAGCATGCTTGCATTCTCTTCCACGAACGCGATGCGATTCTCGATGAATGCCCGCAGGAACTGTTCGTAGCTGTCATATCCGGTTTGGAGCACGTTCTTGAACTCGCGGAGCAGGAACGGCGCAAGCAGCTTGATGATGCCAGGCGTGACGATCGACAGCAGCAAGTCTTTCTTCGTCTTGTAATGCCGGAATATCGTGCCCTCCGCCACCCCCGCGCGCTGCGCGATTTCGCTCGTCGACGAAGCGGCGAAGCCTTTCTCCGCGAACACTTCGACGGCCGACTCGACGATCCGCCGCTGCTTCTCCGTCATGCGCTGGCCTTCCGATTCGACGCGAAGCAGCTCCTCGATCCATGGTTCGTATGCGTTTGCCACTTGTAATACCTCCTACTGCCTATATAAGTTGAACAAGCGATGTGTTAAATCGACCGCTGTTTCTTTAACGCCGCCACGTTGAGCAGCGCGAACGCGATCGAGAAGCCGAGCAGCACGAGCACGTTGACGAGGATGTCGGAGAGCCCTTCCCCTCGGATCATCGTCCCGCGCAAGGCGTCTGCGCCGTAATAGAGCGGCATGAAGAAGCTGAGCTTTTGCAGCCATGGATTCATCGTATCCAAGCTGAACAACCCCGAGAAGAACACCTGCGGCACGATGACAATGGGAATGAACTGGATGATCTGAAACTCGGTGCTGGCGAATGAGGAGAGCAGCGTACCGAGCGTAAGCGCCGCCAACGACAGGAGCAGATTAATCAGCAGTACGAGCCAGAACGAGCCATCCATATAAAGATCGAGCGCGTAAATCGAATACCCCGCGATGAGCGCGGCTTGGAGCAGCGTAAACAAACCGAATCCGCCCAAATAACCGGCGACCACTTCGCCGCGACGGATCGGCGTGGCCAGCAGACGCTCCAACGTGCCCGTCGTTCGTTCGCGCAGGAACGAGACACCGGCCAGCAGGAAGACGAAGAAGAAGGAGAAGAAGCCGACCAACACCGGTCCGAACGAGTCGAAGCTGGTCAGGTCCGCTTTGCCGTGAAGGTAATGAACGTCCGGCTGCGCGCTCTCCCCTCCCGTTTGCCCCATGGCGCGTTGAAGCATCATTTGCACGCCTTGGCTCACCGCGGGATCGCTTCCTTCCAGCAGGATCGCGGGTCTCCCGTCCGCCATCTCCAGCAGCGCGTCGAGTTCGCCGTCTCGCAGCGCCTCCATCCCCGCTTCGCGATGGTCATAGATCGTCACGTTCGCACCGGCCTTCTCCAGCTTCGCCGCCACCAATTGCGGCATGCCGGCGACGCCGATATCCGGTTCGGGCTCCTGCCCGTTGAAGACGAAGTACATCAGGGTAAGCACCAGCAGCGGCGCGAGGAAAAGCAAGGCGAGCGTTCTCTTGTCCCGGACGAATTGCTGCATGATCCGTGTCGCGAGCGCGGATATTCTCATTGCCCCGCACCTCCCCCGAGCGCGATGAACGCTTCCTCGATCGTCGCCTTCCCGCTCTGGCGCTTCAGCGCCTCAGGCGTGTCGACGGCGGTCAAGCGTCCCTCCCGAAGCAGTCCGATCCGATCGCAGCGATCCGCCTCGTCCATGACATGGGTCGTCAAAATAATCGTCGTCCCCTTATCCCGCATCGCGAGCAGCTCCTGCCAGATCGCAAGACGCAGTACCGGATCGATTCCGACCGTCGGCTCATCCAGAATGAGCAATTCGGGCTCGTGCAGAAGCGCGATCGCGAGCGAAAGTCTGCGCTTCATGCCGCCGGAGTAAGCCGCCACTGATTTGTCGAGATGATCCAACAGATCGACCATGCCCATGGCCGCTTGAATCCGGGATGTAAGACGCGTGCCTTGCAATCCGTACAGTTTTCCGAAAAACTGCAGATTTTGCTTGGCCGAAAGCTCGTTATAGAGGGCATCGGACTGAGCCATATAACCGAACCGGCTCAACATCGCAAGCCTTGGCATTCGTTCTCCGAACAGCCGGATTTCGCCTCGATCGGTTCGGTCAATGCCGGTGATGAGCTTGATTAACGTTGTTTTGCCCGAACCCGATGGTCCCAACAGTCCGAGAAGCTCGCCTCTCTTTACGTCTAGCGAGATCCCGTTCAGGATCATGCGGCTGCCGAATGCCCGCGTGACACTCTCGATCGATAACACCGTCTCCTGTTCGTTGTTGGCCATTACGCTCATCGCCATGCGCCAATCACACCTTTCGACGAATGTGAGTAATCACTCATTTATAAATTCATTGTAGCATCTCACTTGCACATCGTAAAGTGAGTAATCACTCCTATTTTGTTTCGGCATGTCCTTCGTGGAGACCAAAGCAAACCAAAGACCGCATCTTGTCCGGACGCGGTCTCTTCTTCTCTTGAGTATCCTCTTACATAATGAACTCCATCCAGCCGAATGCCTGCGACAGATGAAAATTCACGGCGCCCGTCGGGCTCCACGCTTGATATTCGCGCTCTCCGTTCGGCTGCTCGTCGATTCGGTAGAAATTCGTCCGCCAGCAATCGCCGGCTTCGATCGGTCTGCGGAAGGCGTTCATCGGGATGCGGATATCGTACACTCGCGTACTGTCCGCGGAGACCGCAACTTCGGTCTCCATTCCCTCGATATTCCACGCTAGATCGGCTTGAACGATTGCTCCCCTGCCGTCGTTCTGGATGAGCGCGTCGAAAATCACGTTATTCGGACTGACTTCGATTTCCATATACTCTGTGCCCATGCCGAGCTCGTCGATGAAAATCTCGATCACGTCCTGTTCGTAGAGCGGATCGTCCCGGTCTGTATACACCGAAATCATATAGGGGTCCTGACAAACGAAGCGGATATGCAGAAACTCGCGGTCCCAGCATGCGCTTACGCGCGTCGGTTCGAGCGGCGGAAGTCCGGTCACGGTGTCAACGAGCGGCACCGTCTCGAACAGCTGCCACGGGACAGATTCAGGCCCTGCGACCACGGAGCCGTGCTCCGGAATTTTCTTGCATCGATAGATGTAGTCGCTGCTTGGCAGATACTTGGCCTTCATTCGAATCCTCCCTCATAGTAAGCGGCTCTTCTCATCATATCGCGTGCCCGCGCATCTGTCAGTCGATTGCCGCGATATTTCACAGCATGAAGGGTAACTGGTTCCGCGCCTATAAAAAAGCCGACTTCTTGGAGAAGTCGGCTGATGGCCATCCTTAACTATGCGCTTACATGCCATGTCATCCTCGGACGGCTGCCCGCACCTCAACCCATGCCGAACCGTTATCGGCGGACTGCTGCTCCGCCTCGATAATCGCCAGACTTCCCGCGGCGGAAGCGGCGGTGCTGACCGTGTTCGTCCCGCCCTTCTCGATCACATCCAAGAAGTATCGGATCTGACGATAGTACCCGTCATCGGCCGCAAGCTCCGGGCTGAAGGACGGCTCGCTCGACGGATATACCTTTAACTCGCCCCGCTCGAATACGATCGTGCACGTATCGAAGTTGACCCGATAACCCATGATGAAGCCATGCTCGCCGGCAAAAGTCCAGTCTGCCTGCGCGTTGATCACCGCGCCGTCGGGGTAGGCATACTGCGTGGACACGATATCGTGTCCGCTGCCCGGTATGACGTTCCTGCCGATCGTCGACACGCGATCCGGCTTGCCGAGCAGCCAATGAATCATGTCCGTGTCGTGGATGTGCATGTCGAGCAGGCAGCCTCCGCTCTGCTCGCCATTCAGGAACCAGCCTTGGGGCGCGCCCGAGCCGCGATAGAAGAAGCCGGCCTTGATCGCGCCGTATCGGCCGTCATCCACGCACGCTTTCAAATATTCATAGGCGGGCCAGAACCGCAAGCATTGCCCAATCAACAGCTGCTTGCCGGTTCGCTCGGCCGTCCCCGCCATCCGCTCGCCTTCCGCCAGCGTCCTCGCGATCGGCTTCTCGCACAGTACATGATACCCGCCCTCCAACAAGCGACAGGTCAGCTCGGCATGCAGCGGCGTCGGGAGCGTAATATCGATCATGTCCAACTCTTCGTTCGCCAACATCGTCTCGATATCGTCGTACAGCCGATAAGCCGTCAGATCGTAGACGTCCCGCGCCGTCGCGATATTGCCATCCGCCTTGCCGTTCTTCAGCTCCTCGATGCGAAGGTCGCAGATCGCTTTCAGCTCGATGGGAAATCCTTCCGAGGCGAGCCGGTTATAATTGTCAAAATGCATGCGGCCCATGAAGCCGAAGCCGATTAATCCTACCTTTACCATGCGATCTCCTCCTTGTAATGGCCGCCTACCCTGTCGCTTTCGTACATGCGCTAACGCTGCGTTCTGCCCAAAATGGCATCCATCGCGGCCGACGTATTGTAAATGATCTGATCGCCATGATGCGCGTAGGAGGGGATCATTTCGGCGGTGACATAACGGTCATAGCCGATTGATGCCAACGCCGCCACGACGGCTGGATAATCGACGTCGCCGGCAAGCAGATCGACGAATCCGTGCAAGCCGCCCGCTTGACGCCGGTAATCTTTGAAGTGCACCTTTTTGATCCGCTTGCCAAGGATGCGGATCCATTGTTCCGGATAACCGGCGTGCACGACGTTGCCGACATCGAAATACGAGCCGACGTAATCGGAGCCGACCGCATCGATGAAGCCGCGAAGCTCGAGCGGCGAGAGCAGGAATTTGTTCCACACATTCTCGATGCCGATGTGGACGCCCGAGTGGCGTGCGTCGTTCGCCAAGGCCGCAATCGCCTCCAGCGCCCGATCATAAGCGCGTTCGTAATCGACGACCTCGCTGCCCGGAATAAAATCGACGCCAACCGCTCCCGGGATGACCAAGATCGTATCCGCGCCCAGAATCGCCGCCAGCTCCAGCTGCTTCCTGCACACATCGATCGCCTTGTTCCTCGTCTCACGTGACTCGCTCGTCATCGAATACGACCAGTACAGCCCCGTCGCGAATCCGCTGATCTCCAGCTCCGATTCCTGCAGCAGCGCCTTGATCTGCAGCGCTTCCTTCTCCGTCGTCTGCAGCCCAAGCTCGCCTTCTTCGTTTAACGCCAGCTCGATCCCCTCGAATCCAGCCGCCTTCGCCAGTCGGATGCAATCCGCCGCCGGCATGCCTTCCCGAAACGACCACACGTTAATGCCCTTCTTCATTCCTTTCGCCTCCTAGTTGCACAATTCCGTATCTTTGGACAACCCGATATTCGATGATGAAATCGCTTCATGTCTATATTATAATGGGTTTCAACAAATCTGAATTTAGCGGATGCAGTCATTAGTTGGACGATTCCGGTCAATTGAAGGGGAAGTGACGCAACCGATGTCCGAACATCTACACGATCGGCACGCAGAGCGTCGGTCGTCGCCATATCGCGAATGGTCGCCCAGCATTCATTACGCCCAGACGCAGACGCTTCCGCCAGGCCGGATGATTTTGCGACGGTTGTACGATTTCGAGCTGCTCTACGTGAGTCATGGCTCGGCCAGGACGCATATGCGCGACCGGCAATACGACCTGTCGGCCGGACAGCTCATCTTCTTGTCGCCCGGCGTCTATCACCAGAACGAGATCGTATCCGATCCGCACGCCAAATTCATCGGCATCCACTTCGATTTCTTCGACGAGTTGGACGTGCAGGGCGAAGACGACATGGTCGTGAACGAGGAGCATCCGAAGCCCGATAAATTCGCGGTGGAGGCGGTTGCGCCCGATTTCGCGCCGCTGTCGGATAATCCGATCTATGTGCCGGGACACTACGCCGTCTCCCTAATGGAACAGCTCGTCCATGAGTTCGCGATGCGTCGTCCCGGTTACGAGCTCGTCTGTAAGGCGCATATGATGAACATCCTGGCCCACCTGCTCCGCGCGCAATTCGCGCGCACGAAGGCCAATGCCACCGTGCACGGCAGCCGGATCGCCGAGATGATGGAGGCGATGGAACTGGCGCCGGACGCGGACTGGAGCAACAAGACGCTCGCGGCCAAACTCAACATGAACGAGGATCACATGGCTAAGCTGTTCAAAGGTATCGCCGGCAAACCGCCCGGCGAATATCTGGCGTTCATTCGCCACCGGGAAGCGCGCAGGCTGCTGCGAGAGACCGATCTCACCGTAGAACGGGTCGGCCGCCGGGTCGGTTACGAAGATCTCCATTATTTCAGCCGCGTCTTCAAACGCCATGAAGGATTGTCCCCTCGGGAATATCGGAAGCTGGCGCGTATCTTGTAACAGAGCTGTCGATTCACGAAAAAACGAAAAACAAAAAAACCTCTGCCCCCGACGAATGAGCTATGTCATCCGCCGGGCAGAGGTTTTTAATGTCGTTAATGATTTTACTTACCCTTGCGGGTCAGCGCGGCAAGCTCTTCCCATTCCTGCGGCGTAATCTCAGCCAGATCGTTGAATTGGCCGGCGCCCTTCAACCATTCGCCGCCGTCGATCGTAATGACCTCGCCGTTCACGAACGAAGCATAATCCGAGATTAAATACGCGGCCAGATTGGTCAGTTCTTCCTTATCGCCGACGCGGCCAAGCGGCACGCGGTTGACGAGCTTCGCGGACAGCTCCGGCGTCGGCGCCAGCCGGCTCCACGCGCCGTCCGTCGGGAATAGCCCCGGCGCGATCGCCGCTTGGCGGATGCCATGCGGCGCCCATTCGACCGCAAGCGATCGGGTCAGCGCCAGCACGCCGGCTTTGGCCGCGGCGGACGGCACGACGTAGCCGGACCCCGTCGACGCATAAGTGGTGACGATATTCAGCATCGTTCCGCCGCGTCCTTGCTCAATCCACCGCTTCCCGACTTCGAGCGTCGCATAGAAGGTACCGTGCAGCACGATATTCAGCACGGCGTCGACCGCGCGAGGAGACAGCTTCTCGGTCGGACTTGCGAAATTGCCGGCCGCGTTATTGACGAGCACGTCGATCGCGCCGTAATGGCGTTCCACCGCATCGATCATGCTCGCAACCTGCTGCGAATCTCTGACGTCGCAAGCGGTATAGAACACCTCGCGCCCTTCGCCGCCCATCTCCGCAGCCGCCTGGGCGAGTACCTCTTCCCGTCGGCTGGCGATTGCGATTCTCGCGCCGAGCGAGAGGAATTTCTCGGCCATGGATCGACCGAGTCCCGTGCCACCGCCGGTAATCAGAACAACTTTCCCTTTCAGCAAATCCTTCTCGAACATGCTGCCACCCCTTGTCGGTTATGGTTGACGCCATTGCCGTTGTCATGCCCAATTTCGTGCCGTCGTTATTCGGCGTTCCCCTCGTTGTCCAGCCAGCTCCGGATCATCGAGAGCAATTGCGCGCTGTTCACCGGCTTCGTAATATAATCGGACGCGCCGGCTTCCAGGCACAATTCCCTGTCGCCCTTCATCGCTTTGGCGGTGAGCGCGATAATCGGCAAGCCCGCGAATTGCGGGTCGCGACGGATCAGCCTGGTCGTCTCGTAGCCGTCCATGACCGGCATCATAATATCCATCAGCACAATGTCGATCTCCGGATTCCGCTTAAGCGTATCGATCGCATCCTGTCCGTTCTCGGCCGGAATGACCCGCATGTTATGACGTTCCAGAATGGTCGTCAGCGCGAAAATATTCCGGATGTCGTCATCGACGACCATGACGTTCTTATACGCGATCATCTCGTCCGAGGAGTGAAGCTTGACGACCGTCTCCTTCGACGATTCCGGTAAATTCTCGGCTTTGCGGTGCAGGAAGAGCGATGTCGCTTCGATAATCTGCAGCGAGGTCTTCGCATCCTTCAACACCGCCGTCTTCTCCAGATCCTCTAGCTCCAGCTCTTGTTCGACCGGCAGCTTGCGACTGCGGAAGATGACGATCGGCTTGAATTTATTGGCGGCCTGCTTCTGCATCTCCCGCACGAAACGCGGCGCCTCCATGTCCGGCAGCTCGTTATCCAGCAGGACGCAATCGAACGTCTTTGCCTTCAATTGGTTCAATGCCTTGCGGGCGGTATCCACAGTTACGATGCGGACGTCCTTGCCGGTCAGCAGCTCGACCCACTGCGCACGCCGCTCTTCCGGACCGGCGACGAGCAGCATTTGGCGTACCTCGACGGAGGCATATCCGTTCAGCTTGTCCAACGCGTTCTCGAGCTCTTCGTTCGTGACCGGCTTGCGGATAAAGTCGAATACGCCTTTCTGCTTGAGCGCGACTTCGTCCTCTTCCACCGTGATCACCGTCACCGGGATATGAGACACGTCCAGATCGTTCTTCAACTGGTCGATGACGAGCCAGCCGTCCGTGTCCTTCAGGCGCAGATCCAGCGTTATGCCCACCGGACGATATTTGCGCGCCAGCTCCAATGCATTGCTGCCAGTCGTCGTGACGATAGCCTTGATCCCTTTCTTGTGCAGCAGCTGAATCAGAATTTCGTTGAACTTGTTGTCGTCCTCGATGATGAGAAAGACGCGATCGTCCGGCTGAATGTCGTGGCGGTCGTCCGCGATCCCCTTCTCGAGCTCGAGCGCATAGCTTCTTGTCTTGTGCGCGGGGACGACGTCGATGACTTCCGGCACGTATTTAGACTTGCCTGGATGCGGGTCATGGCTCATCCCCTCCACCGGCAAATAGAGATTGAACGTGCTGCCTCTGCCGACGCTGCTCGTGAGCGTGATCTCGCCGCCGAGCATCGTGGCAATCTCGCGGGAAATGGCAAGGCCAAGTCCCGTGCCGCCGTATTCGCGATTCGTGCTGCCGTCGGCTTGCTGGAACGCCTCGAAGACGATCTGCTGTTTCTCTTCGGAAATGCCGATGCCCGAGTCGCTTACGGTGAAGCAGAGAACATTATCCGCCTGCGCCAGATGTATGTTGTCCGTGCTCCAGCCGTGGTCGGCTTTGCGGACGTACATGGCCACTTGACCACGCTCCGTGAATTTGAACGCGTTCGAGAGCAGGTTTTTCAGGATCTGCTGAAGCCGCTTCACGTCCGTCACGATGAGCTTCGGTACGTCGGGCTCGACGATGATCCGGTAGTCCAGCTTCTTATCCTCCGCGATCGGCCGGAACGTGCGATCCAGACCGTTTGCCAGCTCCGCCGTCGATACCTCGGAATAATCCGGCGTGACCGTGCCGGATTCGATTTTGGACAGATCGAGAATATCATTAATCAGGTTAAGCAAATCCATGCCCGATTCTTGGATCGTCAACGAATATTTCACTTGATTGTCGGTCAAGTTGTTGTCCGGGTTCTCGGCCAGCTGTTCGGCAAGCAGCAGCAGCGAGTTGAGCGGCGTGCGCAGCTCATGCGACATGTTGGCCAGGAATTCGGATTTGTAGCGCGACGTCGTCGCCAGCTGCTCGGCTTTCTCTTCCAGATAGCGCTTCGCCAGCTCGACTTCGTTGTTCTTGCTTTCGACCTCTGCTTTTTGGATGACGAGCAGCTTCGCCTTGTCCTCCAGTTCTTCGTTCGTCTCCTTCAGCTCCAGCTGCTGCTTCTGCAGCTCTTCGGCAAGCGACTGCGACTGCACGAGCAGCTCCTCGGTTCTGCGGTTCGCCTGCATCGTGTTCATGACGATGCCGATCGACTCGGTGAGCTGGTCAAGCAGTGCGATGTCGATCTCGCTGAACGGACGGAAGGAGGCCAGCTCCAGCACCGCCAGCACCTGATCTTCGAAAATAATCGGCAGCAGCACGATGTTGAGCGGCGACGCTTCGCCAAGTCCGGAGGAAATGACAACATAGTCGCTCGGCACGTTCGTCAGCAAGATCCGCTGCTTCTCGATCAGACACTGGCCGACCAGACCTTCGCCTGGACGGTATACATTCGACAGGTGCTTCCGGTTCTGATACGCATAGCTGGCGAACAGCTTCAAGAACGGCTCGCCGCCTTCATTCTCGTTGATATAGATGACGCCGTGCTGCATGGAGACGAGCGGCGCCAGCTCCGAGAGAATCATGCGGCTGACCGCCAACAGGTCGCGCTGGCCTTGCAGCATGCGCGAGAATTTGGCTAGGTTCGTCTTCAGCCAGTCCTGCTCGGTGTTAATGCGCGTCGTTTCCTTCAGATTGCGGATCATCTCGTTGATATTATCCTTCAGCTCGGCGACCTCGCCGGCTGCCGCGACGTCGATCGAACGCGACAGATCTCCTTTGGTTACGGCGGTCGCAACGTTCGTGATCGCGCGTACCTGCGTCGTCAGCGTACTCGCCATATAGTTAACGTTATAAGTAAGATCCAGCCAGGTGCCCGACGCCCCCGGCACGTTCGCCTGGCCGCCCAGCTTCCCTTCCGCGCCTACCTCGCGCGCTACCGTCGTGACCTGGTCGGCGAAGGTCGCCAGCGTGTCGATCATGTTGTTGATCGTATCCGTCAGCTCGGCGATCTCGCCCTTGGCGTCGACGGTCAGCTTCTGCTTCAGGTTGCCGTTCGCGACCGCGGTCACGACTTTGGCGATGCCCCGCACCTGATCGGTTAGGTTCGTCGCCATGATATTAACGTTGTCGGTCAAGTCTTTCCACGTGCCGCCGACGCCGCGTACTTGCGCCTGGCCGCCCAGCTTGCCGTCGGTGCCGACCTCGCGCGCCACGCGCGTAACCTCGGAGGCGAACGAGTTGAGCTGGTCCACCATCGTATTGATCGTATTCTTCAGCTCGAGCAGCTCGCCCTTAACGTCGACCGTAATCTTCTTCGACAGGTCGCCGTTCGCGACGGCGGTCGTCACGCCCGCGATATTCCGTACCTGGTTCGTCAGATTCGAGGCCATGTTATTAACGCTGTCGGTCAAGTCCTTCCACGTGCCGGAGACGTCCTTCACGTCCGCCTGCACGCCCAGCTTTCCTTCCGTGCCGACCTCGCGCGCCACGCGCGTAACCTCGGAGGCGAACGTCGAGAGCTGATCCACCATCGTGTTCATCGTATTCTTCAGCTCGAGCATTTCGCCTTCGACGTCGACGGTAATTTTACGCGAAAGGTCGCCTTTGGCGACGGCCGTCGTCACGCCGGCAATGTTCCGTACTTGGTCGGTCAGATTGCGAGCCATGTTATTAACGTTCTGCGTCAAATCCTTCCATGTGCCGCCGACGCCTTTAACCTCGGCTTGACCGCCCAGCTTCCCTTCCGTGCCGACCTCGCGCGCCACCCTCGACACCTCGGAGGCGAACGTCGAGAGCTGATCCACCATCGTATTGATCGTGTTCTTCAGCTCCAGCATCTCGCCTTGTACGTCGGCAGTAATCTTCTTCGACAGATCGCCGTTCGCGACCGCCGTCGTGACGACCGCGATGTTCCGCACCTGGTTCGTCAGATTGGAGGCCATGTTGTTAACGCTCTCCGTCAAATCCCGCCACGTGCCGGCAACGCCGCGAACGGTCGCCTGGCCGCCGAGAATGCCCTCGGTGCCGACCTCGAGCGCCACGCGCGTGACCTCGGAGGCGAACGTCGAGAGCTGGTCCACCATCGCGTTGATGGTGTTCTTCAGCTCAAGAATCTCGCCTTTCGCGTTGACCGTGATTTGCTTGGACAGGTCGCCCTTCGCGACGGCCGTCGTCACGTCCGCGATATTGCGCACCTGATCCGTCAGCGTGGAGGCCATGAAGTTAACGCTGTCCGTCAAATCCTTCCACGTGCCCGATACGCCCTGCACGTGCGCTTGACCGCCCAGCTTGCCTTCCGTCGATACTTCGCGCGCCACGCGCGTAACCTCTGAAGCGAAGTTGCTCAGCTGGTCGACCATCGTGTTAATCGTGCTCTTCAGCTGGAGAATTTCGCCCTTGGCGTCGACCGTGATCGTCTTCGACAGATCGCCCTTCGCGACGGCCGTCGTCACTTCGGCGATACCGCGCACCTGATTCGTCAGGTTGCTCGCCATATAGTTAACGCTCTCCGTCAGCTCACGCCAGGTGCCGGCGACGCCGGTGACTTCGGCTTGGCCGCCCAGACGTCCTTCCGTGCCGACCTCCAGCGCCACCCGCGTGACCTCGGAGGCGAACGTCGAGAGCTGATCCACCATGGTGTTGATCGTGTTCTTGAGTTCCAATACTTCGCCCTGCACGTCCGCCGTAATATGTTTGGACAAGTCGCCGTTGGCGACCGCGGTCGTCACGACCGCGATGTTGCGCACCTGCTCGGTCAGATTGCTCGCCATGTAGTTAACGCTTTCCGTCAAATCCCGCCATGTGCCGGAGACGCCCTTAACGTCCGCTTGACCGCCGAGCTTGCCTTCCGTGCCGACCTCCCGCGCCACGCGCGTCACCTCGGAGGAGAACGTCGAGAGCTGATCCACCATCGTATTGATCGTATCTTTCAGCTCGAGGATCTCGCCCTTCGCGTTAACGGTGATCTGCTTCGACAAGTCGCCATTGGCGACGGCCGTCGTCACCGCCGCGATATTGCGCACCTGATCGGTCAGATTGCTCGCCATGTTATTGACGCTGTCGGTCAAGTCTTTCCACGTGCCGGAGACGCCGCGGACATCCGCTTGTCCGCCCAGAATGCCTTCCGTGCCGACCTCCCGCGCGACGCGCGTTACCTCCGAGGCGAAGGTGCTGAGCTGGTTAACCATCATATTAATGTTGCTCGCCGAGCGCAGGAACTCGCCGGTCAGCGGTCTGCCCTCGAATTCGACGTCGACCTTCTGGGTCAAGTCGCCCTGTGCGACAGCATTGATGACGCGAACCATCTCGCTCGTCGGCTGGATCAGGTCGGTGACGAGTCCGTTCAGCGACTCGACCGCGGTCTCCCATGACCCGCCGTTATTGTTATGCTCGAACCGCCGCGACAGCTTGCCTTCTTTGCCGACGACCCTTGCGACGGTCTGAATCTCGCTTACGAGTGACTCCTGCATGTCCATAATTTCATTGAAGGTATCCGCGATTTTGCCTGCAACGCCGGTATAATCGTATGGCATGCGATGCGAAAAGTTGCCTTTCTTCATCGCCATCAGCGCATTCAACAATTCTGCTGTATCCAGCTGTACTCTTCCACCGTCAAGATTACGATCCTGCTCTGACATCCGAATTGTCCTCTCCAGGTTTGATTAAATTGGAATTATATCTACCTATGTATGCTATTGTACTAGAAATAGATTAAGGTTGTCACATGAGAGAGTCCGGTTGGACCATAACCTAATTGGCGGGAACCCGCTGCGTCGAGGGATCCGGCATGCGAACGGGAAGAATGACCTCCACCGACGTTCCGACGCCTTGCCTGCTGCTGATGGAAAGCCGGCCGTGATGCGCTTCGATAATTCTGCGCATGACCATGTAACCGAGTCCCGTGCCTTTTTCCTTCGTCGTATAGAATGGCTCGCCCAGACGCTTCACCATCTCCTCCGGCATGCCGCAGCCTTGGTCGGCGAAGCGGATGCCAAGCTCGCCTTCGTTCAAGCGAATCGTGACCTCGATCGTACATCCGGGACCCGATGCTTCGATGGCGTTCTTCAGTAAATTCACGAACACCTGCTTCAGCTGATTGCCGTCGCCTGAAATATAAGCCTGTTCTTCTCCCGCGCCAAGCCGGATTTCAATATTGTTCATGACCGCCTGCGTGGCAAGCAGCATGATCGTCTGCTCCAGCACCTCCCGCACGTCCACGTCGGCAACCCGGCTCACCTGGGGCTTCGCCAGCACCAGCAATTCGCTCGAGATGAACTCGATGCGCGATAGCTCCTCCTGAATGATGCCTAAATATGGCAGTTTCGCATTGGCGTTTTGCGTTTGCAGCAGCTTGACAAAGCCTTTCAGCGCGGTCAGCGGATTGCGGATTTCATGCGCGACCGCGGCGGCCAGCTGGCCGACCACCTTCAGCTTATCCGACTTCCGGAGCAATTCCTCGGTTTCGAGCGTATCCGTCATATCCTTGATAATGACGTACGTTCCGACCCTTTGGCCGCCGACAATGATCGGCACGACCGTATTGGTGACGACGATGACTTTCCCGTCCTTGCGCTGAAGTTTCGAATCGATGCGCTCTAGCTCGACGCCATCCGTGGTATTCAAATAATCCCGGGCCACGCGCTCCGCTTCGGAAGGCGTAAGGAGCATCGAGTAACTTTGTCCGTTCAACTCGTCGGCGCCATACCCCGTTAATCGCGCCATCGAGGGATTCGCGCCGATCAATGTCCCGTCCATATCCAGCGCGCAGACGCCGTCCGGATGATGGTGAATGATGGACCAGGAGCGCTGTTCGCTCTCCAGCAGCTGGCGTTCGGTGCTCTTCAGCACGGTGATGTCTTGAATAATGCCTGTCATGCGGCTGGAATCCGCGGCGTTGACTTGCCCTTTCACAAAGACGACGCGCTCTTCGCCGTTCGGGCGAACGATGCGGCATTCCGTCTGGAAGCTCCCGTTGCGCCAGCCACCCTGCCATGCGTCCAGCACCCGGTCCGCATCCTCCTGTAACACCGTCTTCAACAGGTTCTCGTGCTCGACATGGCCGTCGCGCGTCGGCGGCATGCCGAAGATACGGAAGCTCTCTTGCGACCAATACATCCGATTGATCTTCGTGTTCATCTCCCAGCTGCCGATATGCGCGATGCTCTGTGATTGCTCGAGCAGGGAGATGCTTTTGCGCAGAAGCGCTTCGGTGACATATTCGCTCGTGACGTCCTTGGCAATCCCATAGACGCCGACGATCTGACCGCGATCGAAGATCGGGAAATTATTCACGATAAAATTGCGCATCGCGCCATCCGCCCGGATGATCCGGACCGGATAGCTCTGGGCCACCCCTTCCGCCGCCCGGTAGAAATGCTCGCGCACCCGCGGCAAATCCTGCGGGACGATCAATCCCGCGAAATCGCGCCGCATCAACTCGGCCGCCGAATAGCCGGAAAGCCGCACGGACGATGCGTTCACTTGTATGTATTTGCCTTTCAGATCAAGCAAGTAGACGGCATCCGGACTATGCTCGAAGAGGGATTGCACCATTTGCTCGGCCGATGACATTAACGTTCCCGACTCGGGCGTCCGCTCGATGAATGCCGAATAGCCATGCTCGTCCGGATAGACGCGTATCAGATAGATCTCGCCCGTATCGGGATCGATCCCTTCGCTCACCCGCGCGCCACCGATCGCCTCCGCGCGGCGAACGATGTCCATCAAGCTATTCCGCATCCAATCGCTGCCTCCGGCCGTCGTCGCGCCCTGACCCGATGATCCGCCGTAAAATTTAATTAACGCATGCGGACATGCAAACGAGAGCTCGCCTTCTGCATCGAAGCGAACGTAATAATGCCGCACTCTATCCGGCGACCAGTAGGCTGGTTGCTCCGAATCCGCGTCCGGCGCCATGTCTGGCACTTTATTCATGGTCACAATTCCCCCTTCGGTCTCGCTGTCTGATAGGAATATTCAACATATCGAGGAAGGAACCTGCCTTCATAAGCAAATAAAAACGGTACAATATTAAGCAATTCGGAAATGGATGCATGCCAATAGACCTTCTCGTGCCCGGAAGGTCTGCTTGTCGCCCGAAAGCCATTATTTGTACGCGGCATCCCCTTGGCTCGCCGCTGCGACGCGGCCGTTACCCCTGTCACGATTTCGTCAAAATCATCTTAAAAAACGATAAAACAGGCCAATTCGCTAGTCTTTTCCGTGTCGAATCCGCATAATATGGCAGTGTTTCGGTGAGGAGCGCTTAACGCGGAGGTAACATAACCACCGAAATTTGACTGCAAGCTAACATTTATTTGACAGTCGCTTCATAGGTTTGCGCTATGCTTGGAGCAGTAGAAGACGAAGGAGGTGAATAACGTTGATCGTGTTCGACGTGATCGTGGACGGCAAAGTAAAGGAAACGCTTCGTCCCGTCAACCAGCGACTGAAGGAAATCCAGCTGTACGTCAAATCCGAATCCGCCCGCTTGATCGAGAAGTACGGCAGCAACGTCCAGCTGAACCGAAGAATGCAGTACAAATAAGGCCCCCGGCGGAGGTCTTTTTTGACATACAGGAACGTGTAAGTTTCACGTCTATACATCAGCCGGTTATGCCTCCGAATGACGCCCGTATCACCGCAACTGTAAGCGCAGCCGCTCCCGCTTGCTGCCCCGAACGCTGCATGACAAAAACACCCGCGCAGGTGCGCGGGTGCCGCTGACGTGCCTTCTCGGAGCGCGACTAGCTGCCGCCTTCCGCTTCCGCCGTCCGTTCCTTGCAGAACGACAGCAAGAACGCGACCTCTTCCTCTTCGAGATCGAAATCCAAGTAACGGTCGGTCGACCGTTCGTGCAGATCGTATTTCACGATGGACCCTTCGCCGTCCTGCTCCTTGTACACGACACGCGCGTACACGCCCAGCTCATGATGCAATTCGTCATCCTCGGGAATGTCGAGATTCAGCACGAATTCGTAGCGCTTGCCCGGCAAAATGCCGAACGGATCTTTGACTTGCTCGGCCGTATACGATGATATGGTTAGCATATGGTATTCCTTTCTGTGCCTGAAGGCAGGAACGCGGCGATGCGCGAGCGCACCTCGGCTTGATTAAGCGCTTGTCCCAGTATGGAAATATAACCCTCGTCCTCCCGGGAGCGGATGAGCCTGCCGATGCCTTGGCGAAGACGCAGGAGCATATAGGGCATGTCCACCTCTTCGAACGGATCGGCGGCATCCGCTCGCCGCGAAGCGAACACGGCATCATTCGGCGGGAACGGCAGCTCCCAGACGATCACGTGTGACAGCGATGGCCCCGGAATATCGAGCCCCTCCCACAACGTCACCGCGCATAGAACGCTATGCTCGTCCTGCTGGAAGGCCGAGATCAGCGAGCTGATCTCCGCGCTTCCTTCATAGAGGAAGCGGTAGCCGGCTGCTTCCGGGTGCTGCCCGATCGACGCCTTGAACTGCCGCAGCTGTTCTTCGGCGGGGAAGAGAATAAGCGCCCTTCCTTCCGTCAGCCGCATCAGATCCAAGACGAGCTTCGTCTTGTCCGTGTCGTTCTGGTCCGGCAGCAGCGCGGCTTTCATCTGCGCTTGATAGTCATACGGCGAGTCCACCGAGAACGAGAGATAGTCGCGGATGCCCAGCGTACCGGCCATATAGTCGAACGAGCCGCTGACGGACATCGTGGCCGAAGAGAAGACGATCGGCATTTTCCGGCTGAACACCCGCTCCTCCAGCACTTCCTTCACTTTCTTCGGCATGATCACGAGCGACATGCCGTCGCGGTCTTCCTCCAGCCAGCTGATCAGCTGCTTAGGCTGCACGAACAGGCCGAGCGCCAGCTGAATCATCTCGATGTGCTCCTCGACGATCGTCAGGTGGTACGTAACCAGCGTGAACAGTCCGCTCTCGAAGACGAGCTCCTCTTCGATCTCCGCCAGCAGCGATCGGAACCGATTCGCTTCCTGCAGCAGCGCGTCGGTGATGACGACATCCTTACGGTTCGATCCGGATACGCGGCGGCTGCCCTTCTCCAGCAGGTCGAACAATTTCTCGCTCTGCGCGATAGCGTCCTCGACCGCGTACGCCAGCTTCTCCCGTACCTCGCCTTCCAGCAAACGCGTGATAATGCTTTCGAATACGGCATGTTTCAGCTTGTACGTCAGCGCGTTCTGCGCCGCCGTCTCCAGCAAGTGTCCTTCGTCGAAGACGACCGAGCTATGCTCCGGAAGCAGCGGCAGCTGGCCTTCTCGCTTGCGCGCCTCGTACGTCCACACATGCTCCATGTAGAAGTCGTGCGAGCAAATGATGATATCGGCCGCCTTGCGGAAATGCTCGCGCGAGATCGTCTGGCCGCACCGATGACGCTGGCTGCAGACGAGACAGTCCTGGAAGACGTCCCAGCCGATCTTCCGCCATTGTTCGTCGTCCAGCTCCGGGTAATCTTTGCGGTTGCCGTACGGCAGGAACGCTTGCATCGAATCCGGTTGGCGCACGAACGCGGGCAAGCTGTCGTAGAGATCCCGGAACCGCTCCCCGTCCTCTTCATGCTCGAATCTCGCGCCATCCAGCTTGTTCAAGCAAATATATTGATCGGGCGACTTGCCCAGCCGCGCGTCGATCGTCAAGTTCAGATGCCGCGCCAGCTTGGCGATATCGCCCTCTTCCTTGACAAGCTGCTCGATCAGCGATTCGTCCGCGCAGGCCACGATCGCCGGTTTGCGGGTGTAACGCGCATACATGACGGCATAGAGGAGGTAGACAAGCGTCTTGCCCGTGCCTACCCCCGCCTCCGCCAAGATCGTCTTCTTCTCGTTGTAGGCCCGCTCCAGCTGGAACGCCATGTAGATTTGCTCGTCGCGCACCTCGAACCCTGCTTCGGGCAGCCGCTCGTAAAAGACATCCGCAATCCAGTCGCTGGCCTGCTGCATGAACGGCTCTTTCGGGTCAAAATCAAAAGGATAAGTACTCAATCAGGACGTGCCCCCGTCTCGTAGCGTTGAAAACATTTCACCATTATACCGCAAAACGAGCGGACGGGAAAATGATGCGCGAATGTGCTTATTTCCCGCAGCCCGTTATTTCCGCCCATAGTCGGCCTTGATCTCGCCCCAGGCCGCCGTATTCCACTTGCGCACCGGCGCATGTGCGGGATGGCGCTTCAACCAATCGAGCGCTTCGTCGACCAGCGTCCAAATCTCACGGGTCGACGCGTCGCGGGCCAGATTCGTATTCACGGCGCGGTTCTTGACCCAAAGCATCGCCGTCTGCGAATCGGAATACACGATCTTCTCCAAGCCTTGCTCCTGAATAAGCCGCAGCGCGTGGACAATCGCGAGGAACTCGCCGAGATTGTTCGTCCCTTTGGCGATCGGAGGGTGCTCGAACAGAACGGCTCCCGTTACCGTATCGACGCCCTTATATTCCACGATGCCCGGATTGCCCTTGCTGCCGACGTCGACGGAGATGCTGTTCGCGACTATCTCCTCCTTCGCAGCCGCAGCCCCCGTGCCGCGGGCCGCCGACGTCGCGGCACGCTCGCTCGCTTCCCCGGCGTACGCCGCCTCGGCTTCGGCCTTCGACTCGAACGACTTGAAGCGCGCCCCCGAGAACCCCGTCGTCTGCTTCTGGCAGTCCGCCCAAGTCGTGTAGATGCCGGGCTTGCGGCCCGCCCATACGACGTAATATTTCGATTTCGCCAATTCATTCACCTCATTAAATAATTTCTGCTGCGCTAGTTTGCCGCGATCACCGCCATACGAACCGTTGATACGCCGTATCCGCAAAGACTGGCCGCATCGTTCCAGGATCGCGCGCATACCTATCCCTATAGCGTCTATTCTACCGCAAAAAGGAGAATGTCCGAGATGAGTATCATTTCCGCCCATGCGGCACCCGTCCGCTCCGAGCCGATGACGTTCGTGCTTGTGCATGGATCATGGGCCGATGCCGGGTTCTGGAACGGCACCGCGGCCGCGCTACGGCAGATGGGCCATACGGTCCATGCGCCGGAATATCCCGGTCATGGAGGCGATCCGAACAAGAACGTCACCCATGCTCAGATGAGCACGGCCGTAGGCGATTACATCGCCGGCAAGCAGCTCCAGGATGTCGTGCTGGTCGGACACAGCTTCGGCGGCACCATCATTCAGAAGGCGGCCGAGCTTGTCCCGGACCGGCTCAAGCGGCTTGTATTCTGGAATGCCTTCGTCCTGAACGACGGCCAATCGATGGCCGACGTTCTGCCCAAGGAAGCCGTCGACTTCTTCCTGCAGCTGGCATCCGCCTCCGCGGATAACACGATCGCGCTCCCATTCCCGTACTTCCGTGACGCATTCGTCAATACCGCGGATCTGCCGACGGCGCATGATATACACCGCCATTCTCCCCCCGAGCCGGCAGCCCCGTTTCGGGAGGCCTTGGATTTGAAGCGATTCTATGCGCTGCAAGTGCCGAAGAGCTATCTCTATCTGACGGAAGATAACGTCCTTCCTCAATTCGACGACACCGGCTGGCATCCGCATTTCTCGAGCAGGCTTGGTCAATTCCGCCTTATCAAAGGCCATGGCGATCATATGACGCCGGCGTACGTGCAGCCCGACAAGCTCGCGCGGCTGCTTGTCCAGGCCGGACGCGATTAGCGAGCATGCCCGAATTCGCGTATGCGATCTTATAGGCAGACAAAAACCGGCGGCGCATCCTGCTCCGTCGGTTTTGGCCTGTTTACGATTTGTCGGATTTGGTGGCAAGCTCGATCATCATGATGACCAGAATCAGCAGTTGAATGAGCAGATCGGCACTCATGGCATTCCCTCCATGCGTTCGTCATGCTCCTTCAGCCGGCCCTCTCCCATGCCGATGTCCAACTATACGCCTTACGTTTCCCGTTATCATATCTATGCGCGCAAGCTGCGATTTATGACCGACAGCTGCGCCAACAGCGGGTCAACTAGACATTAGTTCGCATCCGCCGGAAAGACGAGACCGATCTGCTTGCGCGCTTCATCCATCACTTCCATGGCCGTGAGCGAGCTGGCATGGGAATTGACTTCGGATTCCAGCTTGCCCTGGGCGAGCAGAGAGACGAATTCCCGCACCTCGTACATCATGTTATCTTCGATCTGCTTCGAGTCGGTGATGTCCTCTACCCGTCCGTCCCGATAATGAATGCGGACCTGGCTCGGCTCGCTGATGTGGTTGATGACGATGCTGCCTTCCTCGCCTTGAATTTCCGACGGTACATAGGAATTCGAGATCTTGGAATACATCAGCACCGCATCCAGGTCGCCGTATTTCAAAATCAGGCTGCCGTTGCCGTCGACGCCGGATTCGAGCATGTATGCTTCCGCTTGTACCGCGCTCGGCTTGCCGAACAGCACGGCGGTCGGATACACGCAATAGACGCCGATATCCATTAGCGAGCCATTGGACAGCTCCGGCTTGAATGCGTTCAAGACCGTTCCCTGCTTGTAGGCGTCATAACGCGAAGAATACTGACAGTAGCTCGCGAAGAAGCGGCGAACGCGTCCGATCTTGTGCAGATTGTTCCGGATGGCGGTAAAGTTCGGCGTCAACGTCGACTTCAGCGCCTCCATGAACAAAACGTTGTTCCGCTTGGCCGTCTCGATCATCTCGCGCAGCTCGCGCGCGTTGGATGCGGCTGGCTTCTCGCACAAGACGTGCTTGCCGTGCTCCATGCTTGCGATCGATTGCCCGGCGTGATAAGCGTTGGGACTTGCCACATAGACGGCGTCGATCACGTCGCTTTGGAGCATCTCGTCCAGCGACGTGAACCGATGCTCGATCCCCAGCTTGTCCGCGTATTCGTTCGCCCGCGCTTCCGTGCGCGAATAGACGGCCGCGATTTCCGCGCCTTCCGCCAGTCTCGCTGCTTTCACGAATTTCTCCGTTATCGTGTTGGTGCCAATTATGCCGAATCGAATCATTCTATTCGCTCCTGTTGCTTGATTTGATCATGAATGTTACCGATGTTCCTGAAGAAAATCGACGGTTAATTCCAGCGCACGCTCGAGATGCGGCGTCGGGCCGGCGAACGGATGGACCGCGCCGAAGGTATGGTTCGCGCCTTCAATCCGCAAATGCCGCTGATCCGGCGCGGCCTGACGGAGTCGTTCATGACCGAGGACGAGCCGCGGCGCATCCTGGTCGCCTTGAATCGTTAACACCGGCACCGTCAAGCTCGCGATGGCCTTAAGGATGTCGAACCGCTCGCGGTTTTGCGCCAAATCCTCGAAGAACCCCGCCGTAATCGGCATCTGCTGCTTCGTGCGCGCGTTCTCCACATAGCCGATCCCGTCGCGAAGCACCTGCTCTCGGAACTCGTCTCCGAACAGATTGGCGTCGGCGATCCCGTTCCAGCTTACGACCGCTTGGCATGCATCCGGATGGCTGGCCGCGGCAATCAGACTGTTGCCTCCGCCACGGCTGTGGCCGACCAGCGCGATCCGCGACGCGTCCATCCGATCCGACAGCGGCAAGTCGCCGGCCTGCAAACGCTCGAGCAGCGCGGACAAATCCGCCTGTTCCCGGCTGTATGTATTCCGTCCGAATTTGTGCAGCTCGTCGAAATCGGATTGGCCGACTCCGTTGCAGCTGAAATTGAACGTCACGACCGCGAACCCGCTTTGCGCCAGCCGCTCGGCGGCATACGGGAAGAATCCCCAATCCTTAAAGCCTTTGAAGCCGTGGACGAGCAGCACGACCGGTCTGCGTCCTTCCTCGCCGGTCGCGCGCACTTCGCCTCGAATGGTCAAATCCCGTTCGAGCGCGAACTCGAAAGAAGCCGTATCAAGCGGTTGTTGATCCATGATCCTTCCTCCTTGCCTCGTCTATGCCTGCCGCGTTTCACTATCTTACCAAAGATTGATTCTCCACGGGTAATCAATTTTCACCTGGCGAGCGGATTGGTTTTGAAGCAAATTGTGAACATTTTCGTTGCTATATATGTAGAAAAAGAGCGGCCTCTATCGAGGCGCGCTCTGCATGCGCAATATTTGAATTTATGGCTTCGGTGCCGGTTTCTCGGGTTCGTCCTGCTGCCACGAGATCGCGAACAGCGTCGTCCAGATCAACATGAAGCCGATCAACTGCGGGAACGAGATCATTTGATCGAAGACGACCCAGTTAATAATGACGCCGACCATCGGGAAGCTGAGCTCCGCCAGCGTGGCGTAAGAGGCCTTCACCGTGCTCAGCCCTTTGTAGTAGAGCAGCATGCTGAACAGCCCGGGCAGCAGCGCCGAAAGCGCCAAATTAAGGACGAGCAGCCCCGTATCGCGCCCTTCGGCCGGCATCGTCCATCCGTGGCTCTGCGTCAGCGTGAGGACGAACAGCAGCGGCAGCGCCAGGATGAACCGAAGCGAGGTGACCGTCTCGTAGGACATTTTGCCCAGCATGTAACGGCCCATCACGGTGGAGCCGCCCCATAGCAGCGCGGCGCCGATCGAGAACATGCTGCCGATCTGAATAAAGTCGGAGGCGCCGCTTTGGGGAATCGAGAACCCGAAGGTCAGGAGATACGTGCCCAACAGCGCCAGCACGAACAAGAAGCCGAACCTGCGAGGCAGATGCTCCTTCAGCAGCCAGCGCGCGAGCAAAATCGCGAATAGCGGCTGAAGCTTCTGCAGCAGCAGAACCGCGTTCAGATCGCCGCTCGCCAGCCCCTTCGTGAACAGGATCGTGGCGATCGCCGAGCCGCCCCATGACACGAACAGCAGCGCGCCGACATGCGATAGCCGCAGGCCGCTAAGCTCGCCGCGGCGGCTCCATAGGACGGGCGCGGCGAAGAGGAACAGAATCGCGTGTTCCAGCAGAACGATCTGCGTGGAAGTCAGATGCTCCAGCAGCAAGATGCGGAACAGCGGGTCGACGCCCCATAACGCGGCGCCGATGACGACGAGCCAGAACGCGGGCAGGCCGCGCTTGGTTCGCAGAACAGGTGTTACCGATACGGTACTCATGAATAATTACCCCTTCTGGATCCAGGGACATGAAGGAAGAAGGCCCCGTCTTGCGCGTCATGCGCAAAACGGGGCCAGTCAAATAAACCTGCGGATTAGCCTCTTTAGACGAGACGAGTCCCCCGCAAATTTACAGCTGATCTTCTACCATCCGGACTATACCGTCGGCCTTGGATTCGCACCAAATCAGTCCCCCGCCCGCTGACGGGAAGAGGAGTCGCGGGCTTCTTTCCTCCATGTGAAAGTTACCGCCGGTCGGGAATTGCACCCTACCCCGAAGATCGATATTAGATTTTGCAATGCCACTTCACTTTCTATAGTTTATTACTTTCTTCTCAAAATGTCTAGCCCACAATTCAAAGTGCTGCACTATGAATAAATAAGCGGCGCGTGGACGCGACTTCCGGCGATTGCTCAGTCGCCGCATGACAACGTTGAATTCGGAATGCCATCGACAACGCAGGTTCGATTGTTAGGCGTCCCGAAAAACGTCTTCCGTCAAATCGGCGTTCACGCCCATCGCGGCCCTGCTGCCTTCCGCGGCGGCAATGACCAGCTGGGACGGCGAGACGACCGAGGAATCGCCGGCGGCGTAGACGCCTCGCGCGCTCGTTCGGCCGAACGCGTCGGTAACGATGGCGCCGAACGCATTCAATTCGCAGCCCAGCTGCTCGCCGAAATCGCTCTTCTGCGCGAATCTCGGCGTCACGAAGCCGCCATCTCGCGCAATCGACGTCCCGTCCTTGAACCGGATGGCCTCGAGCTGCCCGTCTCTCCCCTCGTACCTTGCGATCGGCTTCGTATACACGCTGATGCCTCTCCGGTGCAGCGCGATCTGCTGCTCGGCCGACAAATTCGTCTGCCAATTGGTGCAGACGATTAGATCTTTGCTCCAGTTGTAGAGCAGCTTGGCCGTATGGAACGCGCCAGCGCTCTCGGACACGAGCACGAGCCGCTTGTCGCGCAGCTCCCAACCGTCGCAGTACGGGCAATTGAACAAGCTGCTGCCATAGAAATCGCCGAAGCCCTCGATGTCCGGGAAGGACTCCGCCAGCCCCGTTGCCAAAATGATTCGTCCAGCCTCGTATTGCGAGCCGCTTGCGGTCTGCAGCGAAAATCCCGATGGCGACCGATTCACGCGGATGACCTTCTGACGCGCTGCGGCGACGGATGGATAACGTGCCAGCTCCTCGTGCGCGAGTCTTCGAAACTCGGCAGGCTGTACGCCGTCCCGAGTCAGGAAACCGTGCGATGCCCGCGTCACCCGGTTACGGGGCTGCCCGTCGTCGAGCAGCAGCACCTCTCTTCTGGCGCGCCCCAGCAAGAGCGCGGCGTTCAATCCGGCCGGCCCCCCGCCGAGAATCGCGCAATCATACCGCATAGTTCTCCTCCTTCACTTGTCCGATCCCTTGCCCCCTAATTCCGCAATATAGATAAATATGGCAGCTGCGCCTGTTTTCATTCCCCTTTGACGATTTTTAAATACTCGTGCAAGCAAAAAGGCGGTCGCCATCCGGAATGGCAACCGCTCGTTCATGGTTATTGTTCTACCCAGCGCTTGATCACGATAACGGCGTTATGGCCGCCGAATCCGAACGAATTCGAGATGCCGATTCGCAGCTCGGCCCGCCGCGCCTCGTTCGGCACGACGTCCAGATCGCAATCGGGATCGGGCGTCTCTTGGTTGATCGTCGGCGGAATAATGCCGGTTCGCAAACTCTGCACGAGCGCGATCGCTTCCGCTCCTCCGGCAGCGCCGAGCATATGGCCGGTCATCGATTTGTTCGCGGTCACCGGGATGCGGTAGGCGGCTTCGCCAAACAAGCGCTTGATCGCCATCGTCTCGGAGCGGTCGCCCAGCTCCGTGCTCGTCGCATGCGCGCTGATGACGTCCACTTCCTCCGGCCCAATGCCCGCTTCCCGAATCGCTTCGCGCATGGCGCGGTAGGCGCCTTCGCCTTCCGGATGGGTCGCGACAATATGATACGCATCGGAGCTCGCCCCGTAACCGATCACTTCGGCGAGTATCGGCGCCCCGCGGTCGCGGGCGTGCGTCAGCGATTCCAGCACGAGTATGGCCGCGCCTTCGCCGAGGACGAACCCGTCGCGGCCGGCGTCGAACGGTCGGCTCGCCCGCTCCGGCTCGTCATTGCGCGTGGACACGGCGGTCGCGTTCGCGAAGCTTGCCGTTGCAATCTCGGAGACGGCCGCCTCCGAACCGCCGGCGAAGATGACGTCCGTTCTTCCGGATTGGATGCGGTGATACGCCTCTCCGATCGCCGTGTTGCCGATCGAGCAAGCCGTCACCGGCGCGAGCGTCGGGCCGAGCGCGCCCAACCGGATGCTGATCATGGCCGCTGCCATGTTCGCGATCATCATCGGCACGAGCGTCGGACTGACGCGGCCCGGGCCTTTGCCAAGCAGCGTCGCGTGCTGCTCCGTCAGCGTGTGGATGCCGCCGATGCCCGACCCGACATAGACGCCAAGACGCTCCTTGTCGATGCTCGCAAGGTCCAGCGCGGCATGTGCCAACGCTTGATCGGCGGCCGCAAGCGCGAACTGGCAGAACCGGTCCATCCGCCGTGCTTCCTTCGTCCCGAATAACGCCTGAGCGTCGAAATCACGCACGGTGCCGGCAATCCTCGCCTTATGGCCTGCCGTATCGAACGATTCGATCGCCCGCACGCCCGATTCCCCTCGCGTCAGCTTGTCCCAGAACGCGTCAACGCTGTTGCCCAGCGGCGATACGATACCCATGCCCGTAATAACGACTCTTTCCATGTCCACCCATCCCCTTCCAGCCTCTTATGGATGTAATCTTGCCATCTATGTTATCCTATTACAAGTTGTTGTTTATCCTAGTATAAGTGCTACCAGCTTACGTCACGAAAGAAGGGATCCGCATGCATCAACCCACCCGGCTGCAAGCGCTGTCGGCATTCTTGAAGGCGGCTCGCGCCCGCCTGACGCCGGAGACGGCCGGCCTTCCGGCCGGCACTCGCAGACGGACGCCCGGCTTGCGAAGGGAAGAAGTGGCGCAGCTCGCAGGTGTCAGCTCCACCTGGTATACCTGGCTGGAGCAAGGGCGGGATATCCAGGTATCGGCCTCCGTGCTGGACAATGTCGCGGCGGCCCTTCGGCTGACGGACGACGAGCGGAAGTATATGTACGCGCTTGCTTCGGATTCCGGCGCAAGCGTCGCCAAGCTTGCGGCTGACAATCCGCGGCTGACGCCCTCCTTGCGCAAGATCATCGACGAGCTGCGGTATTGTCCGGCGATTATATCGGACCGAAAATGCCAGATCGTCGGCTGGAACGCCGCGGCCGCTTACGTCTTCATGGACTTCGAGCAAATTCCCGAGCACGAGCGCAATATGATCAAGCTGCTCTTCACGCGCCGGGAGTTCCAGCGGTTAGCCGTGAATTGGGAACAGTTCGCCGGCGGCTTCCTGGCCATGTTCCGCTCCTATTACGGTCAGTACGTCGACGATGAATGGTACGAACACTTCCTGCGCGGCATGATCGCCGATCACCCTGACTTCAGACGGCTTTGGGAACAAGGTCAGGTCAGTTATGCGCCCGAGGTGCTGCTCGAATTTCGCCATGCCAAGGCGCGCAAGATGCTTTTCCAGTTAACCTCCCTGCAGGCGCACGGCAGCGGCGATTTGCGCTGCAGCATCTATACGCCCGCCCCCGAGTCGAATACGGAAGCGAAATTGAAGCAATACATGGATGCGGCGCCATAATCGGCGCAGCGCCGAATAAGGGACTTGGGATACGGCGGACGTATCCTAAGTCCCTTCATCTTCACCCACGACTGCTGTGCTGCTCCTCCCTCTCGCTGCCCGCGTCTTGGTCTGAGCGCTTGTCGTAGGCGTCTCGCGCCTCGCGCACCAGCGGATAATGATCGACCGCCCAGGACTTCATATGCCGAAGCGGGATGAGGAGCGAACGCCCAAGCGGGGTCAGCCGATATTCGACGCCCGGCGGGATCGTATCGTGAACGTCCCGCTCTAGGAGACCGTCGCGTTCTAATTGCCGCAGCGTTTGCGTGAGCATCTTTTTGGATATCCCTTCGATTCTACGAAGAAATTCGCCGTATCGGACGGCGCCGCCTTCCATGGCATAGATGGCGAGAACCGCCCATTTGCTCGCGATAATTTCCAGCAACAAACTGTAGCCGCATTTCGCGATCGAAATATCCGGCACCGCTGCCTTTCGTTTGCCCATCGTCTCTCCCTCCGATAATCCGGATACTTTAAAGTGCCTACTTACTTTATTTTAGTTCGCAGACTAAAGTGTGTCTATACCGATAAACGAAGGAGAGATAGCCATGAAATTGTATGAGCTTAACGGAGGATTTAGTTTGGATCACTTGAAAATGGCCGATCGGCCCATACCCGTGCCGGGGCCACGCGAGGTGCTGATCCGCATACGCGCCGTGTCGCTAAATGCTAGAGATCTAGGCGTCATCGACGGCTTCTACGCTCCCGACTTGCCCCTCCCGTTCACGCCGGTTTCGGACGGCGTCGGCGAGATCGTTGGCATCGGCTCGGACGTCAGCCGCTTCAACATCGGAGACCGCGTGAGCGGCATATTCACCCAGCAGTGGCTGACAGGTCCCCCGCATCGCCGTTACGCTGGGAGCACGCTTGGCAGCCCGCTGCCTGGATTATTAACCGAGTATGCGGTGATCGACGAGAACGGCCTTGTCTTTGTTCCGAATTATCTGACCGACCCGGAGGCTGCGGCGCTTCCCTGCGCAGGCGTGACGGCTTGGCATGCGATCGTGGAAGAAGGCCGCGTGAAAGCTGGCGACACGGTCGTCGTGCAAGGCACCGGCGGCGTAGCGCTCTTCGCGCTGCAGTTCGCGAAACTGCACGGCGCGAGGGTCATCGTCGCTTCCGGGAGCGACGAGAAGCTGGCGCGCGCCAAAGCCCTCGGCGCAGACTTCGGGATCAATTATCGGTCGACGCCGGATTGGGATGAAGCTGTAAGGGCGATTACCGGGGGAGAAGGCGCCGATCATGTGGTTGATCTCGGCGGCGCCGCGACGATTGAACGCTCCGTTAACGCCGTTCGAACCGGCGGGCGGGTCAGCGTCGTCGGCATTCTGTCAGGCGCGCGAACGAACAACCTCGATCTGATTGCCGTGCTGCAGAAGAAAATCACCCTGCAAGGCATTAATGTCGGCAGCCGCGCCATGTTCGAGGCCATGAACCTCGCCCTTGAGACCGGCCGCATACGTCCCGTAATCGACAGCGTATTTCCATTCGAAGAAGCCGTGGACGCCCTTCGTCGACTGGAGCAAGGCGTTCACTTCGGTAAAATCGTCGTTACCGTCTAAAGCACGCTTCACGCCATCTCTCGGCATTTGATTGCCAAAAGATGGTTTTTTTATTCCCTATTGTTTTGCTACGAATTGGAGCGGGTATAAGGAGGATGGAAGGTAATCATTCGGAGCATTTCCTGATTTTCACGCTTTTCTAATTGTTTTCTCACAACTGCGGTTTATACTAGGCTCATAACTTCGAAAAAGGGATGGTGCCAGATGGCGGAAATGAATCCTATGATCAACCGGCTGCGTTCGAAAATGATTGCTGTTGCGGAGAAACACGGCATGAATCTGCTCCATCCTGAGGTTATTTATTGGAGCCAGCAGCTGGATGTGCTCATCGTCGAATCGATGCAAATGCCGAAAACCGCATGAATTGCCCTACATATGCCAAACACGCGAGAACCGTGGATTAGCCAAGCGCCGCTTGCTTCTAATGCCCCGGTTCTTTTTGTTATGCCTGCCGCCAATGCAAATGTTGGCAACAGCGTTCATGACGAAACCTGATTTTCCTTGAATTGAAGCTGTAAGCGTTCTCCATTAGGATGGAATCATTCCCGTTATCGGATGCAAACGATGCGGGCGTGACGAAATAAAGGGAGGATTACCTGATGTCCAACACCGTACAACCACAAAAAGAAGGTGTCCGGGTAGCAGTACAACGATTCGGGCGCTTCCTTAGCGGGATGGTCATGCCGAATATCGGCGCGTTCATCGCATGGGGACTCATCACGGCGCTCTTCATTCCGACCGGCTGGATTCCGAACGAAGAACTGGCCAAATTGGTGGACCCGATGATCAAGTACCTGCTGCCGCTCTTGATCGGCTACACGGGCGGCACGATGATCCATGGCACGCGGGGCGGCGTCATCGGCGCCGTCGCGACGATGGGCGTCGTGATCGGCGCCGACATCCCGATGTTCCTGGGCGCGATGCTCGTCGGCCCCGGCGCCGCTTGGGTGCTGAAGCAATTCGACAAGGCCATCGAAGGCAAAATCAAGTCCGGCTTCGAAATGCTCGTCAACAACTTCTCGTCCGGCATCATCGGCGGCATTCTCGCCGTCATTGCTTTCAAGGCGATCGGCCCGATCGTCCAGGCGATCAGCAACGTGCTCGCCGACGGCGTCGAGTTCCTGATCGATAATCATCTGCTCGCCTTTGCCAACGTGCTCATCGAGCCGGGCAAAATCCTGTTCCTCAACAACGCCATCAACCATGGCGTACTGAGCCCGATCGCGCTGGAGCAAGCGTCGGAGGTCGGCAAATCGATTATCTTCATGCTCGAATCGAACCCGGGTCCGGGTCTTGGCATCCTGCTGGCGTACTGCATCTTCGGTCGCGGCTCGGCCAAACAATCGGCTCCCGGCGCTGCCATCATCCACTTCTTCGGCGGGATTCACGAGATCTACTTCCCGTACGTGCTGATGAACCCGCGCCTTATTCTGGCGGCGATCGCGGGCGGCGTGGCCGGCACCGCGACGTTCTCCTTGTTCAATGCGGGTCTTGTCGCGCCGCCGTCGCCAGGCAGCATTTTCGCCTACATCGCGATGGCGCCTAAAGGCGGCATGTTCGCGATCTTCACCGGCGTGATCGCAGGCGCCCTCGTCTCTTTCGTCGTCGCGTCGCTGCTGCTGAAGACGAGCCGCAAGACGGAGCAAGACGACGAGCTGGAGCAAGCTTCGGCCAAAATGAAAGAAATGAAAAGTGCGGGCATTGCCACTCCGGCGGCTTCGGCCGCGGCTGAAACTGCCGCAGCCGCTTCTGTTCCTGCAGCCAATGACCGGCGCGCCAAGGCGGACGTAAGCAAAATCGTCTTCTCCTGCGACGCCGGCATGGGATCGAGCGCGATGGGCGCGTCCATATTAAGGAAGAAGATCACGACCGCCGGCATTCCGGTCACCGTCGTGAACACGGCAATCAGCGACATCCCTGCCGACGCGGATATCGTCATTACGCATAAGACGCTGACCGACCGCGCGAAGCAGAAGGCGCCGAACGCCGAGCACATCTCGATCGATAATTTCCTGAAAAGTCCGGAATACGACGACCTCGTCAAACGATTGTCGTAATGCTCCCTCTGTAACGCTGACGCCCCTGGCTTCGGCGTTACAGCTCTTTTATTCCAAGACGTAGGATGATGCCCATGAAAATGTCGAACCGGCAGCGCCAGATCGCGGCGCTGCTTACGAACCGGCCGGACGGCATCACCGTCGCCGAAATCGCGGAATCGGTCCGCGTGAGCGCGAGAACCGTCCACCGGGAGCTGCAGGATATCGAGACCGCCTTGAACGACGCCGGCATCGCCCTGCTGCGCAAGTCCGGCTCTGGACTCGCGCTGGACGCGGAACCCGAGAAGCTGGACGCTTTCCGACGCACGCTCAAGCATGCGGACGTCACCGGATTGGGCCACGGCGCCCAAGAACGCAAAGTGCTGACGATGCTGCGGCTGATCGAGGAATCGGAACCGACGAAATTGTTTGCGCTCGCGCATGAACTGCAGGCGGCGATTCCGACGATCAGCAGCGATCTGGACGAGTGGGAATCGCTGTTAACCGGCTCGGGTCTTGCGCTGGAGCGGCGACGCGGCTACGGCGTCGAGCTTCAGGGCAGCGAGCGGGCGATCCGGCGGTTCATCTTCCGGCTGGCCCGCCAATTTCTCGATCCGGCCGATTTGTTCGAGGCCGCCGATGATGCGGCGGGACATTCGCCGATACGCGAACGTCTGCTGGAGCTGATCGGGCTCGAAGGCTTCTTCCGCGTCGAGAAGGCGCTGTGGCGGCTCGAGGAGCAGCACAGAACGAATCTTTCCGAAGAATCGTACACGCTTCTCGTGCTCCGCCTGGCGATCGCCCTCTCCCGATATCTCGCTGGCCGCATCGTCGATGCGATGCCGGAGGAATCGACGCCGAGCGATTGGGAACGGGCGCATGCCTATGCGCGATTCCTGGATGTGAATCTGCCCGAGCGCGAACTGGCCTATGCCGCTCACTTGCTGTCCGGTTGGGACGCTTCCGAGCAAGTTCCGGTCGCCGAGCACTTCCCGCAAATCGAGCTCGTCGTGGAGCTTATCGCAGAGGTGGAAAGCCGGCTAGGCGTCTCCCTGATGCGCGACCGCTCGCTCATCGAAGGTCTCCTTCATCATATGGAGCCCGCTCTGCAACGCATCCGGGAAGGACAGCAAATTCGCAATCCGCTCCTACTTCAAATCAAGCGGGATTACGCGGAACTGTTCGAGGCCATTCGCGAAGCGACGGCGAGGAAGCTGAGCGGTTATGAGCTTCCCGAAGAAGAAATCGGCTTTCTGACGATGCATTTCGGCGCGGCGCTGGAGCGCGCCAACCTGTTGACTGTGCCCGTGCGCGCCCTGCTCGTCTGCACGAGCGGCATCGGCTCGTCCAAAATGCTGGCGGTCCGCATCACGAAGGAGCTGCCGCAGATCGAGTTGATCGGACGGGTGTCTTGGTTCGAAGCCGTCCGGACCCCTCCGTCCGATTACGATCTCATTATTTCGACCGTTGATTTGCCCATTAAGCCGGAGCGTTACATTAAATTAAGTCCCCTCCTCACGTCGGAGGAGACCGAACGGCTCCGGAAGTTCGTCCATAAGCTGGCGGCAGCCCCGACCGTCGCCCGGAATGAAACGAGCCGTCCGCAGGTATCCGCGGCGCCTACGGAACTGAACGCCATCGCAAGGTTGGCCGGGCTGCGCGATTATGCGCTCGAGGCGCATGCGCTGATCGAGCGGTTCGATGCCATCACGCTGGCATGCCCGCCCGGCGCCGAATTCGAGGCGGTGCTGCAGGACATCTGCGGCTATGCGTTAAAGCTCGGCGCGCTAACCGCCCCGGCTCCGGTAGTGGCCGGCTTGCTCGAACGCGAACGGCACGGCAGCCAGCTCATTCCCGATACGGAGCTCGCCCTCGTGCATACGCGAAGCGATGCCGTACGCTTCCCGCTCCTGCTTCTGTTCCGGCTCGACCATCCGGTCGCGCTCTCGGGCGGCGCGGGCGCGCGCCAGCTGCTGCTCATGCTCGCGCCGCACGAGCTGTCGAAATCCGCGCTTGCCATTTTAAGTGAAATTAGCGCCCTGCTGCTCCTGCCGGAAACGCTGGCGCTGCTGGAAGACGGCGATACAGAACAGATACGCGTCTTTCTTGCCGGCGAGCTGGAGCATGTCATTAAATCAAAAATGGATTGGAGAGTTTAACCATGCCTATTCTTTCGACCGATAAAGTGAAATTAAACGCTGCCGCAAGCGACAAATACGAAGCGATCAGACTCGCTGGCGAACTGCTCGTCCAAGCGGGCCACGCGCCGGCCGAGTACGTGGACAAAATGATCGAACGCGAGAACGCCCTATCCACCTATATGGGCGGCGGCCTTGCGATCCCGCATGGCACGAACGAGGCGAAAAGCTTGATTCGCTCGACGGGCTTGTCGATCGTCGTGCTTCCCGAGGGCGTCGATTTCGGCGAAGGCGAACCGGCGAACCTGGTCATCGGCATCGCCGCTGCCGGGGACGATCATCTGGAGCTGCTCACCAACGTGGCCATGCTTGTCTCGGATGACGAGAACATGGCTCAGATTCTGAATGCTTCCTCCGCGGAAGAGCTGATCGCCATCTTCGAGAGGGGGATGGAAGGATGAAGGCCGTTCATTTTGGCGCCGGCAATATCGGACGCGGCTTCATCGGGCTCCTGCTCTCCCGAGCCGGTTATGAGGTCGTCTTCTCCGACGTGAACGACACGCTCGTGAGCGCGCTTCAATCCCGGCGCGCATATACCGTCTCTCTTGCGGACAGCAGCGACGAGCTGATCTTGGTGGAAGGCGTGGATGCGATCGACGGCAAAGACGCGCGGCTCGTCGCCGAGACGGTCGCTTCGGCCGATCTCGTCACGACCGCCGTGGGCGTACACATCCTGAAGCATATCGCCGGCGCCCTCGCGCAGGGCATCGCGCTGCGGCTGCAAGCCGAGCAGCCCTCGCCGCTGCACGTAATCGCCTGTGAGAACGCGATCGGCGGGAGCACGCAGCTGAAGGAGTCGGTGCTCGGGCATCTTCCAGTCGAGCTTCATGAAGCTTTCAATCGGTACATCGCCTTCCCCGACGCCGCGGTCGATCGTATCGTGCCGATCCAGCATCACGAGGATCCGCTTCATGTCACCGTCGAGCCCTTCTATGAATGGGTCATCGACCGCTCGGCCATGCTGCCGGGTTTGCCCGACATTGACGGCGTTCATTACGTAGATGGCCTGGAGCCTTACATTGAACGGAAGCTGTTCACGGTGAATACCGGCCACTGCACCGCCGCTTACCACGGCTACCTAGCCGGATGCCGGACGATCCAGGAAGCGCTGGCATCCGCGTCGGTAGCCGCCGAGGTACGCGCCGTCCTTGAAGAGACGGGTGCGGTGTTGGTGCGCAAATACGGATTTCCCGCGGACGAACACGCCCGCTATATCGATAAAATCCTGAGCCGTTTCACGAACCCGCATCTTAGCGATGAAGTCGAGCGTGTCGGCCGTTCGCCGATCCGGAAGCTATCGCCGAACGATCGCTTGGTCCGCCCTGCCCTGCTCGCGCTGGAGAACGGTCTGCCCTACGGGCATCTCGCCTTCGCCATGGCCGCCGCGCTGCGATTTGATGATGCGGACGATGCCGAAGCGGCCGAGATTCAACAATCACTCCGGTCAAATGGGCTGTCCGCAACAATCGCACGCTATTCCGGTCTTGCGGAAGATCATCCGATTCATGCCGAGATCGTTCGTCGCTACGAAGCCACGCGTCCACATCAACGCGGGCTCGCCTAACCGAGAGAAGGAGGTCTAACAACATGAGTCAAATCCTATCCGGAATCGCCGCCTCGCCTGGTTATGCGATTGCCAGCATCGTGACGCTCAAGCCGGCTCGCCCCGCTCCCCTTCGGGAACAAGTCGCGGACACGCATGCGGAGCAGGCCCGCTTGGCGGCAGCGATCGAACAGTCCAGAGCGGAGCTCCGAACGATACGGCAGCTGACCGAACAGCGTCTTGGCGCGGAGAAAGCGGAGATTTTCGAAGGCCACTTGATGCTGCTGGAAGATCCCGAGCTCATCGACGCGACGAACGAGAAGATCGCCGAGGAAGCGGTGAACGCCGAGTACGCGCTGCATGAAGTCGCCGGCATGTTCATCGCCATGCTGGAGTCGATGGAGAACGAGCTGCTTCGCGAACGCGCGGTCGATATTCGAGACATTACCGCGCGCGTGACAAGTCATCTGCTGGGCGAGCCGCACCAAGACTTGTCGACGATCACGGAAACCTGCATCATCGCGGCTGAAGATCTGACGCCTTCGGATACGGCGCAGCTGAATCTCGACGCGGTGCAAGGGTTCGTTACCGTCGTCGGCAGCCGCACCTCCCACTCTGCGATCATGGCCCGGTCGCTCGATGTGCCAGCCATCGTCGGCATCGGGGAATCGCTGCTTGATCTCCCGGGCGGCACGCTAGTCGTGATGGATGCAATGGAAGGCCGCCTGATCGTGAATCCGACCGACGAAGAATTGGCGGAATACAAGGCGAGGAAGCGGAAGTACGACGAGCGCAAGGCGAATCTGGCCCGGCTGAAAGAGCTGCCGACCGCTTCGCTTGACGGCGCCCGCGTCGAATTGGCCGCCAACATCGGCCGCGTCGAGGACGTCGCCAAAGCGATCGCAAACGGCGCTGAAGGCATCGGCCTGTTCCGCACCGAGTTTCTCTATATGGGACGTGATTCGCTGCCGAGCGAAGAGGAGCAGATGCACAGCTATAAGGCCGTGCTGGAGAAAATGGAAGGCAAACCCGTCGTCATCCGAACGCTCGATATCGGCGGGGACAAGGAGCTGCCGTACTTGAATTTGCCCAAGGAAAGCAACCCCTTCCTCGGTCTGCGGGCGCTCCGCTTCTGTCTGAAGCGCGAAGACCTGTTCCGGACCCAGCTTCGGGCGCTGCTGCGAGCCAGCCGCTTCGGCAACCTCAAAATCATGTTCCCGATGATCGCGGTGCTGGACGAATTGCGAGAAGCGAAGCGCGTCCTTGCCGAGGAGCGCGCCAAGCTCGAATCGGAAGGTGTCGAACTCGCTGCCCGCATCGAAGTCGGCATGATGATCGAAGTGCCTTCCGCCGCCGTCGCCGCCGATCTGTTCGCCAAGGAAGTGGATTTCTTCAGCATCGGCACGAACGATCTCATTCAATATACGATGGCCGCCGACCGTATGAACGAATCGGTCGCCTACCTCTATCAACCTTGCCATCCAACGATTCTCCGTTTGGTCAACATGGTCATTCGCGCCGCCGAACGCGAAGGCAAGTGGGTCGGCATGTGCGGCGAGATGGCCGGCGACCCGTCGGCGGTCCCTCTCCTGCTCGGGCTCGGACTCCACGAATTCAGCATGAGCGCCGGTTCCGTATTGCCGACGCGCGAGCTGATTGCGGGATTGTCCAAGCATGAATGGTCGCGACTGGCCGAACAAGCGCTGACCATGCGAACGCAGGAAGAGGTCCTGCATTTTGTCCAACACCAGCTTAAAGGAGCGAATTAACCATGCTTACGAAAACATTCACCGTCATCAACCCGACCGGTTTTCACGTCCGTCCCGCCAAAACGTTCGTTCAAGCCGCCAACGGCTTTCCCTGCAAAGTCACGCTCATGAACAAAAACAAAAAAGCCAACGGCAAAAGTTCGATCGGCCTCTTGACGCTCGGGATCGCCCAGCACGACGAGGTGACGCTCGAAGTCGACGGCGAGCAAGAAGAGCAAGCGATGGAAGCGCTTGGCGCCCTATTGACCCAAATGTACGAATAATTGTCCTTATCTCGCTTATATCCTCACGTTGCATACAAAGAGTACGCGGCTGACTAAGCTGCGTACTTTTTTGCGTCTCTATCAACGGAAAAAAAGCGGACGCACCGCGCGTCCGCTTCTTCAACTCTAGCACTGCTATTCAGTTACCCGCTTAGCTTGTTTACAATCTTCAAGACCGCGTCCCGCGTCAGCTTGTTGCCGCCGCCCGAGATAAGCTTGACGGTCGCGTGCGCGAGCGCCAGCGGAATTTTGCAGAACGCCTTCGCCTGCCCTTCTTTCAGTTCGGCCAAATAGGCGTCCGCTTCCTTCAGATTGCGTCGCGTGTAGGCGAGCATCTCGTCCATGCCCCAGCCCTTCGGGAAAAAGCTGACGCCGCGCGTGCTGTCCTCCGCCTTATTCCGCAGAATATTGACCGCCTGCAGGCCGCGTCCGAAGGCGACCGCCCGGCCCCGGTCGGATTGCGTGCCGTCGTTCCACAGCCACAGCTCCGACAGCATCTCGCCGACCATGCCGGCCACGCTGTATGTATAGCGGTCCAGATCGTCTTCCGTATCGATGATCCACTTCTTATCCACCCAATACGCCATCTCGTCGGACATTTTCGCCGTATATCGGTAGACCGTCGGCGCGATATCCGCTGGACATAGTCCGGCCCATTCGTGCAGCTGCCAGCTCACTTCCGGCAAGCTCTGTTTATACGGGGCGAGCACTTCCCGCGCACGAACGAGCGGCTCTTCGGATTGGAACGAGTCGCGCACGTCGTGCAGCAGTTTGATTTTGAGCTCGTCGTCCAAGTCGGTATGATCTTCGATCTCGTCGATCGCCCGCATGCACAGATAGCCGGATGCGACCGCCTTCTGCAGCTGGCCTTCCAAACGGCTGATCGGGATGAAGAAGGTTCGGCTCGTCTTCTTTAACATCGTCATGGCATCTTGATGGATCATAGTCGTAATAGGTGTTCCCTCCAAAGTCAACAAGTGTGCAGCGGCAATCAAGCATGGAATTGGATAAAGGCCTCTCCGCGCATAAATATGCTTATGGTCCAATTTTCTCACATTAGACAAGCTGATGCAACTTTGCTTCCCGCTGTTATTACCCGTTTTCGCAGTGGCGTACCCATGCATGAGAGACGAATTTTGAGGCATCTTACAAAGAAAGGAGCTGATTCCCATCTCTTACAAAAGACACATCGATAGCGGCAAAATCTCGGTCGAGGTTAACGAGCGGGACAGTCGCTCGGCCAAGGAAGAAGCCGCGCAGTTCGTCAAGCGCAAGGCGCTCGACAATATTACCGAGGAGTTCGGCAGCGAAGTGCTGGCCAACGAAGAGTCGGACGTTTCGCTGAGCAACGTGGACATCCATTTCAACGAGGAAGTGATCTCCCATGAAGAGGGTGTATTCAAGAAACGGATCGTCGACAGCCGCAAAATGACCGCCGAGGCGGAAGCCGACATCACGATCGACGATTAGAACGCTCCGGTCTTTCATCCGCATTGGACGCGATGACACCGCGGTTATTCGAAGCTGTGCATCTCCTAAACAAGACGTAAGACAGCCAAGCGAGAGACGCTCTCGCTTGGCTGTCTATTTGTTCAGTCCGTTAAATAATCCAGCGCGAGCGCCAGGAACATTTTGCCTGAGATTAGCAAGGCGCGCTCGTCGATATCGAATCGTGGATGATGATGCGCGTAATGCGTGCGCTCGTCGTCATTGCGCGCGCCGACGTGGAAGAACGCGCCTGGACGCTGCTCCAGATAGTACGCGAAGTCCTCCGCTCCCATCTGTGGATCCAGCGTGAGCAGCGCCTCTTCGCCATATACGCTGCGGATCAGCCCCTGCACGCGCGCCGTCTCCTCCGGCGCATTGACGACTGGCGGATAGCCGTACGTATATTCGATCTCGCATCCCGCATGATACGCCGACGTGATGCCCCCGATGATCGAACGGATCTCCGCCTCGATCTCGGCCCGCACCGTCTTGTCGAACGTGCGGACGGTTCCCTGCAGCTTCGTCTTGTCCGCGATGACGTTGAACGCATTGCCGGCTTGGAATACCCCGACGGAGACGACGGCAGGCTGTATCGGATTGACGCGGCGGCTGACGATCTGCTGCAGGCCATTGACGACCTGACAGCCGACCACGATCGAATCGACCGTCGTGTGCGGCATGGCCCCGTGTCCGCCCTTGCCGAAAATGTGCACGGTGAAGGCGTCGGCCGCCGCCATCGCGGGACCCTCCTTCAAACCGATCTTGCCCAGCGGCAGATCCGATGCGAGGTGGATGCCGTACACGGCGTCGACTCTCTCCAGCGCGCCGGCTTCGATCATGCCTTTGGCGCCGCCCGGCGGCAGCTCTTCCGCGTGCTGGAAGAGGAAGACGATATTGCCTTTCAACTGATCCCGCACCTGGCTTAACACGCGGGCAACGCCAAGAAGCGCGGACGTGTGTCCGTCATGCCCGCAGGCATGCATGACGCCGGGCACCTGCGATTTGTACGGCACGTCTTTCTCGTCCTGGATGGGCAGCGCGTCGAAGTCCGCGCGGAACGCGATCGTCGGACCGTCGGAGCCGCCGCGTAAATAAGCGACTATGCCATTGCCGCCAACGCCTTCCTTCACCTCTAGGCCGAAGGCGTTGAGATGATCCGCGATGAATCGGGCCGTCCGCGTCTCCTGGAACGACAGCTCCGGGTTTTGATGCAAATATCGGCGCCATTCGAAGATTTCTTGCTCGTGTTTCTCCAATTCCTTGTACAATACTTCCAGCATGCGCATACGCCCTCTCCTGAATCTTCTCTTTGTCTTGTTATATGTAGCCCATTTACGCTAATGCCAGTGAAGCGGAGATGTATCCGCTTCCTAATTGTAATATTCCGAATATTATACCAGCCTACCTGATTTATCAAGTACATTTTGAGATGTTTTTAATTTTAAAATGTTATTATTTAGTATTTATTTATCTTATTATCAGCTAGTACACTCGATATGCAACACGACTGGAATGGCAAAAACAACAAAAAATAGTCTTCAACGAAGTCGAAGACTATTTTCATACCATTATTTTCATTTATTAGGCGATTGCATTCCGCATATCGTCTTCACCGTCTGCATCCGCCGCATCCGGTTCGGCGATTCGCCTCGTCTCCTCTTCAATCCCGAATATTCGGGTAAACGCTTCGATCGCGGCTTCGCCACCGCGTCCCGTCGCCAGCTCTTTGATGTTCAGGATCGGGTCCCGCAGCAGCTGATTGACAATGCTCTTGGTCAGCTTGCCGATCACCTTCCGCTCCCGTTCGTCCAGCTCCGGCAGCTTCTTGAGCATATCTTGATACGCGCTCTCTCGCACCGCGTCCGCCTTCTCCCGAAGCGCGGCGATGGCCGGCGCGACGCCGAGCTCTTTCATCCATAAGGCAAAATCGTTGCGCTCCTTCTGAATGACCGGGGTCAGCTTGAGCGCTTCCTTCGCTCTCGCCTCCGCATTCTCGTTCACAATCGCGCCAAGCCGGTCGATATCGATCAGCGTCACGCCGTCCAGCTCGTCCGCGAGCGGATCGATGTCGCGCGGCACGCCCATGTCGATCATGAGAAGCGGTTCGCTTCGGTTCAGTCTCGCCCTTCGCAGCATATCGGCCGTAATAACCGACTCGGCGGCACCGGTAGCCGTCATTACCAACTCCGCCTCGCTTAGGAGCTCGGGCAGCGTCTCCCACGAACTGGCGGCGATGCCGAATCGGCCCGCGAATTGCGCGGCCCTGTCGTAGGACCGATTTATGACGATAATTCTGTCCGCTCCTCTTGCCTGCATATGCTTGACGGCTAATTCGCTCATGTGCCCGGCGCCGACAACCACGATGCGCTTCCCTGCCAACGCGCCAATCTTGCGCACCGCAAGCTCGACCGCCGCATAGCTGACGGAGACGGGCTTCTGCCCGATTCTCGTCTCGGTATGCAGCCGTTTCGCCAGCGTCACCGCCTGCTTGAAGAGCCGGTTGAACACGGCGCCCGTCGCCGGCAGACTTTGCGAATACAAGAAGGCATCTCGCACCTGACCCAATATTTGCGTCTCGCCGACCACCATGGAATCCAGCCCGCTCGTGACCTTGAACAGGTGCTCGACCGCCGCGTTGTCCTCGTGGACATAGAACGATGCCGCGAATTGTTCTTTGCTCAAGTTAAACTTGCGTTCCATTATATATGCGAGATCGAGCATGAATTGCTCTTTCCGTTCTGCCACGGCATACACTTCCGTCCGGTTGCAGGTCGATAGAATGACGCCTTCCATCATGCTCTTGGAGGCGCGAAGCCCGGCCAGCATGTCCGCGATCTCCTGCTCGGATAACGCCAGCTTCTCCCGAATCTCTACCGGTGCCGTCTTATAGTTTAAACCTGCCGCGATGATGCGCATATGCTACACTGCCTTTCCGCTGCGTTCCTAGTTCCGTTATTCCCATTTTCGTATCTCTTGTACACATCATATCATGAAGGGGACAAAAATCAATACTTATTTATAATGATTATAAATAAGAAATCGTGCTTGTGATTTATTAGCGCAAATAAGCAATCAAACTTTTTGTTATTTCGACAAATTATTTGTTTGCACGTCTGGCGAAATATGCTACCATCTAGGTGAAACGGGTGGCGCCGTATTTAACAGCGGCACAAGTTACATTCCGTAGAATTCTAAGCTAATTTATAAGGCGAAGCTTATAAATTCTTAGAATTCAAGGTGAAACGGGTGGCGTCGTACTTAACGGCGGCACAAGTTTCATTCCGTAGAATTCTAAGCTAATTTATAAGGCGAAGCTTATAAATTCTTAGAATTCAAGGTGAAACGGGTGGCGCCGTATTTAACGGCGGCACGAGTTTCATTCCGTAGAATTCTTAGCTAATTTATAAAGGCGAAGCTTATAAATTCTTAGAATTCAAGGTGAAACGCAGGCGACGTGTTACAGGCGACGGCGCGTTTGGGAATGCAATTTCAGCAATCATGCAGTCAGGATCTATGGAAAGGAGCCGAACATGGAATCCATACAAGATGAAATGCCCTTCCTGACTTCCCTCGTCAAAGGGCTTGCCGCCCAATTCGGCCCGAATTGCGAGGTCGTCCTGCACGACCTGCAGCGCGAGTACGACAGCACGATCGTGGCCATTGAGAACGGACATATTACCGGACGCAAGGTCGGCGATCCCGGCACGAACCTCGGCCTCGAAATTCTAAGCGGCCATGCCAGCGGCGACGCGAAGTCCGGCTACGTCACCCAGACGAAGGACGGCCGGCTGCTGCGATCCACCTCGCTGTATATGAAGAACGCGAGCGGACAGACGATTGGGTCGCTGTGCATCAACTTCGATATTACCGAGCTGGCCGTGGCCGAGAAGACGCTGCAGTCCCTTACCTTCGGAGGCGGAAGCCCGATCGTGCGCGAGTCGTTCGTCTCCAATGTCGGCGATCTGCTTGACGCGCTCCTGCAAGAAGCGCAGGACGCGGTCGGCCGCCCGGTCGCGCATATGACGAAGGAAGACAAGGTCAAATTCATCCAGACGCTGAACGCCAAGGGCGCCTTCCTCGTGAAGAAAGCCGGCGAGCGCGTATGCGCCTACTTGAACATCTCGAAATACACGCTCTACAGCTACCTGGACGAAGGCAAATCCGCTTCCGAATCCGAGGAGGGTTAACCATGACGCAGTCACAAGGAAGCACAAGCACCGCGCAGCCGATGCATCCCGCGCTGGCCGGGCTCGAAACGCCATGCATCGTGATCGACGCGGCTGTAATGGACGCCAATATCGCGCAGGCGGCGCAAATGGCCCAACAAGCCGGCGTCAAGCTGCGCCCCCACGCGAAGACGCATAAGATGCCGCTCATCGCCAAGAAGCAGATCGAGGCCGGCGCGAGCGGCATTACCGTCGCGAAGGTGTCGGAGGCTGAAATTATGGCGGACGGCGGCATCGACGATATTTTCATCGCCTATCCGCTCATCGCCGAATCCAAGATTCGCCGCGCGATCGGCGTAAGCAAGCGGATCGCCAACCTGATCGTCGGCGTCGACAGCGAGGAAGGTGCTCGACTCCTCTCTCGTGTCGCGATCAGCGAAGGACATTCGCTTCAGGTTCGCCTGGAGATCGACACGGGGCTGCGAAGAACCGGCGTTCCCTACGAGGAAGCGCTCGAGCTGGCTCAATACATACATAGCCTGGACAGCATCCAATTAACGGGGATATACACGTTCCGCGGCGCGCTGCTGGACGGCAAGTCGACGAAGGATATCGAGGCTGCGGGCAAGGCGGAAGGTCTCATGATGGTCGAGCTTGCCGAGCGCATCCGGGAAGCTGGGGTTCCCGTACAGGACGTCAGTGTTGGCTCCTCCCCTACCGGCGCCTTCGCGGCGACCGTGCCGGGCGTCACCGAGATTCGACCGGGCACCTATGTGTTCCAAGACCGCATGCTGGTCGAATTCGGCACGTGCGCGCTCGAGCAATGCGCGGCTTATGTGTTGGCGACTGTCGTCACGAGCAGACCCGAAGAAGGCCATGCGGTCATCGATGGCGGCAGCAAGACGTTCGCGACGGACGTGCAGCCGAATACGAACCCGCTTCAGCTTCGAGGCTTCGGCCATGTGTTGGAAGCGCCAGACGCGCTGCTCGAGCGTCTATCCGAGGAGCATGGCATCCTGCGAACCGCGCCAGGAACCTCCCTGGCGCCCGGCGATCGCGTGCGCGTCATCCCGAACCATATTTGCAGCACGATCAACCTGCATAATCATGTGTATCTGCTCGAAGAAGACCGCGTCCGCCAGCTCGACGTCGCCGCCCGCGGCATGCTCGAGTAGCCAGGACGCGCGGACAGGAGGAAGCCCATGCTGGATCTAGTACTTAAGAATGGCAAAATCGTCGACGGTACCGGCAATCCTTGGTATGTCGGCGATATCGGCATAAAGAACGGCGAAATCGCCGCCGTCGGCTATGTGGATCAGGAAGCGGAACAGACGATCGACGTCGGCAGACAAGTTATCTCCCCCGGATTCATCGACGGGCACTGCCACTCCGATCTCCTCGTCTTGGATCAGCCGACAAGCGACTTCAAGCTGCTGCAAGGCGTCACGACGGAGGTCGTCGGCAACTGCGGCCTGGCGCCCGCCCCTTTCCTGCCGGGCTATGCGGATGCGCTGCAGCAATACGTGCAGCCCGTCCTCGGCAGTACGCCTTGGGCATGGAACTGGCAATCCATCGAAGGCTACATCGAGACGCTCGTCCGCAACTCCGCGTCCGAGAATGTCGCGACGTATGTCGCACACGGCGCGCTGCGGATCGCCGTCATGGGCTTCGAGAATCGGCCGGCTACAGCCGGCGAGCTCGCCCGGATGAAGGCCCTGCTGGAGGAAGGCATGCGCGCCGGCGCGATCGGATTGTCCATCGGCCTGCTGTATGCGCCGGGCAGTTATACCAGTCAAGAAGAACTGGCCGAATTGTGCAGCGTGCTGCCGAAGTACGACGGCCTGCTGTCCACCCATATTCGCGGCGAAGGCAACAGCTTGATCGCCTCGGTGAAGGAAGTCATTTGGATTGCGGAACGAGCCGGCATCTCGCTGCATATCAGCCATCTGAAGGCGGCCGGGCGCATCAATTGGGGCCAGACGATGACCGCGCTGGAGCTCATTGAATCCGCGCGCGCGCGCGGCATGGACGTCACCTGCGACGTCTATCCCTACACCGCGGGCTCGACGTCGATGACGACGATCCTACCCCCTTGGGTGCTCGAAGGCGGCATACAAGCCACATTAGCGCGTCTGGCCACCCCGCAGCTGCGCGAGCAGATCAAGCGCGAGCTGCGCGAGGAACAGACGACCTGGGACAACCTCGTCTGCTCGACGGGCTGGCAGAGCGTCTATGTGTCGGCGGTGAATTCATCCGGCAATAAGTCGCTGGAAGGCAAGCATGTCGCACAGGTCGCGGCGGAGCGAGGCGGCGTCGATCCCGAGGACGTCATGATGGACCTGCTGCTGGAAGAGAACGGCCAAGTGTCGATCGTGTACTTCCACATGTCCGACGACGACGTGCGTGAAGTCATTCGTTACGACCGTTCGCTGATCGCTTCCGACAGCTTGGGCTGCGTGACCGGCAAGCCGCATCCGCGTTCCTACGGCACATTCCCGCGGCTGTTCGCCAAATACGTCCGCGACGAACGGGTGCTGTCGCTGGAACAAGCCGTTCGCAAAGTGACTTCGTTCCCGGTGCAGCGTTTCAAACTGGGCAAACGCGGATTGCTCGTCCCCGGTTTCAAAGCCGATATCACCGTCTTCGATCCGGAGGCGTTCCGCGATACGGCCACGTTCGAGCAGCCGATCCAGACGCCGGTCGGGTTGACCCACGTAATCGTAGGCGGCGCAATGACCGTTCGCGGCGGCCGGCATACGGGAGCGCTGGCCGGATCGTTCCTTCACGCTTGTTCGTGCAAAAGTCATCATTAAGTGCTTACTCTTATTCCGTCTTCCCCATTCCAATCCGAACGATAAAGGAGCGAATTATTCATGGCACGCATTGAACAAATTCTCGAAGAAAAAGGCATTCAACTGGAGAAAGTCCCTACCCCGGTCGCGCAGTACGTCCCGGCGAAGACGGTCAATAACCTCGTCTACACGTCCGGCAACGACTGCCGCATTAACGGCGTCCTCAAGTATACGGGCAAGGTCGGCAAGGACCTGACGGTCGAGCAAGGCTACGATGCGGCCCGGCAAGTCATGATCAACCTCATCTCCGTCCTCAAGGAGCATCTGGGCGATCTCGACCGCGTCAAGCAAGTGGTCAAAATGCTGGCGTTCGTCAACTCCGCCGACGGCTTCACACACCAACCGTACGTCATCAACGGCGCATCCGACCTGCTCGTCGAGATCTTCGGCGAGAAAGGCCGTCACGCCCGCTCCGCCATCTCGGCGAACGAGCTGCCGTTCGATACGCCGGTCGAGATCGAGCTGATCGTCGAAATCGAGCCGGAATAAGCGCATCGGTCGTTCGAGGGTACAACAAAGGCGCATCAGCCCTGAGCTGATGCGCCTTTTCTTTGCCTCTTCAGTCGCCTAACCGCCTAGCATTCGCCTCTACATCGCCTCTTGCTCCACCGCCGCTTCCGCCGGTATGCGGATGACGACCGCGGTGCCGAAGCCGGGCTTGCTGACGATCTTCACCCCATATTGGCCGCCGAAATGGAGCCGGATGCGCTGATGTACGTTCCGGATCCCATAGCCGACGTTCAAGCTCTCAGCCGGGTCGAACAGCTGCCGGATCGTTTCCGCCGACATGCCGACGCCGTCGTCGATGATCTTGAACACGACGGTCCCATCTTCCAGCTTGCCGACGATGCGCAGATTGATGTGGTCGCCATATAACCCATGCTCGAGCACGTTCTCCACGAACGGCTGCAGGATCAATTTGATCGTCAAGAAATCATGGATCACCGGGTCGATATCGTAATAGACCATCATGCCGTCGCCGAACTTCGTCTTCTGAATGTTCACATAGGCTTCGACCTGCTCGATCTCGTTGCGAATCGGGATGATCGTGCGGCCTTCATTCAGCGACAGGCGATAGAACTTCGCCAAGTCCAATACCATGCGGTGCAGCTTCTCGACCTCGCCGAACCGGGCCAGCCGGCTGATCGACGAGAGTGTGTTGTACAGGAAATGCGGATTGATCTGCGCCTGCAGCGACTCCAGCTCCGCCTCCTTCTTCTGGATATTCGTCATATAGACTTCGCGGATGAGCGATCCGATGTTCTGACCCATGTCGTTGAGAGCAACGGAGATGCGGGTGAACTCGTCTCTTCCCTTGAACTGAATACGCTTGGAGAAATCGCCTTCCTGGAACGAGTCCAGCACGTATACGATTTTCGACACTTTTCGCGCAAAGTAACGGGAAATAAACAACCCTACGGCGGCAAAAACGATGCTCGCGATAAAACAAGCGGCTACCGTCCACATCCGGATCGTTTGCGCGGCTGACTGGGTTATATCCGAAGGGATCAGCGCGACGATGCGCCAATTGAGCGGCTCCACCTTTTCCTCGATAATGATATGCCCCGCCTTCCGAGCCACGCTGAGCGTCTGACCGGAGGAGCGATCGATCGGTCCCGATGCGGAGATGAGCCGATCCGATTCATCGAGCAGATAGATCATCGAGCCTTCCCCGATTTTGCTGGAATCGACGCTTTCGAACAAATCCTCCAATCGAATCCGTATCCGCATAAAGCCGATCTCATCGACCTTGAACAGCTTCGATGCGTCGACGATCCGGCGGAGGAGCGAAATATGGCCGAACGTCTTATCCTCGTCGATCTGCGCCCATTCCAGCGTCTGACCGAAATACTCCTGCGGAAAGGACGTGTACCACGATTTGTTAAAGATCCGTTCCGTATGGTAAATATCGAACGCGCTATTGCCGCCATCGAGCGGATCGGTGAGCTGACGGTTGTACACCTCGTGAATTTCTTCATTGTCGAGATAGACGGAAATCCATATATGGCTGTTGACCGCTTCCAGTAACGTTTGAAGACGCGGTACCAAATATTTGCTCGTCGTAAAATAACTGACCCAGCCCGCTTCGTTGTTGCGCAAGTATTCGGTCAACGTCGTATCGTAGTAAATCAGCTCCGAGACGCGCACGATGTCCTGCATCCGATAGCTGATGTTGTCCTTCATTTGCTTCAGCGTGCCGATGCTCGACTCCTTCGTCCGCTCCTCGATCGATCGGACGAGAATCGCGTTCGCGACATAACCGGCCAGCAGAACGGGGATCATGATGAACACGCAATAGGTGATCATCAATTTATGGCCAAAGGGCAAATAACGTTTGTAAGAATCCGACTTCATAGCTCCCCGTCCCATGAGCAAGTTATTTTCTGCGGTACTCGAGCGGCGTCTTGCCGTAGGTCTCTTTGAACTGCCTGCTGAAGTATGGCAAGTAACGGTAACCGACCTGATCCGCGATTTCGTAAATTTTCAAGTTCGTGTTCTTGAGCAGCTCGCACGCGCGCTCCATCCGCAGCATAATGAGATACTCGCTGAAGTTTTTGCCCGTTTCTTCTTTGAAGAGCAGGCCGAGATAATTCGGCGAGAACGAGAACTGTTCGGCGACGTCGCGCAGTGTAATATTGTCTTGAATCCGGTCCCGGATAAAGGAGATGATCTCCGAGATGAGCTTCCAGTTCTTCTTCTGGCGCTTGGAATTCAGCAGCTCCGAGATTTGGTACAACCGCTGGCGCAGCCAGAGGTGGATATCGTCGATCGTCTCCAGCTGCAAAATAATGTCCAAGCTGCGCATATCCATGTTCAACAGCTCGAATAAATCTTCGTTCACGGTGTGCAAATAATCGTCCAGCTTCAGCAGCAAGTAGAAGGCATAGTTGCGTACCGTGAATTTCGACTTGGCGTTCTTGGCCGTCTGGAAGAGGGCGTCCAACTCATCGTGTATCCGGACGAGCTCATAGCTGGATAAGGCCTTGAACAGCGCGTCCATACGGACATCGAACCGCTTAATATCGTCCATCTCGGACTTCGGCACGTCCTCGAATTCGATCAGCTTGCCTTTCCCGCGGAACATCTTCAGTTCCACGGCTTCCAGCGCTTGACGATACGAGCGCTCGATACCGTACACTTCGCTGCAGTTCCCGCCGATTCCTGCCGTCACCGTCGTGCCGAACGCGGATTTGACTTGATCCACGAGACGCTCGATGACCGCTTGACCGGTACCGGTCTCAAGAAGGAGCGCGACCCGGTTCTTATCCACTTTGCACCCATGCGCGATGCCGGCTTCCCGGCTCCATGCGAGCAAGCTGTCCAGCCAGGTGTTGGATTTCCCCCGGCTCTCCTCCGTCTGACCGTCCATTTTGAACAGATCGTCGATTTCCAAGACGCATACGCGACCCGGCCAGGCGAAATGGTTGAATTGATATTCGCGGTGCAGCACGTCAATCGTGGATTCCGTGTAGTTCCCTTCAAAAAGCTGCAGCATATATTCGTTTTTGACGACGGGCATCATCTGCGAATACTCCGCCTGGCGCTTGCGCTCCATATCCAGCAGATCTCGCGCTTTGATCAGCGAATCGATCAATTCCTGGTCGTCCATCGGTTTCAACACATACCCGCAAGCATTGAGCGACAAGGCTTGTTTGGCGTAATGAAAATCCTGATAGCCGCTGACGAAGATGACCTTCAAGTCTTTCTTCTCGTTTAGGGCCAATTCGGCGAGCTCTAGTCCGGACATATGCGGCATGCGTACATCGGTGACTAGTATATCGATTTTCTCGGATGTGAGCACGCTGCGGGCGTTAAAGCCGTTCGTCACGGCATCGACCACTTCCATTCCGAGCTCTTGCCACGGGATGAACGTCCGCATGCCTTCCAAATCCAATCGCTCGTCGTCAGCCAGCAATACTTTATAGGACATGTTCACCACTCCCTGATGAGAAAATATCGAAGGCGCCAGCTTGATTCCGGCCCATGCGCCCTCCCAGAAGCACCTCATGCAAGCGTCGTCGCTTACGGTCTGATAAGCCAAATTTCCCATAAAATTGGGACGGGCGCAAGGCGAAAATCCTCTGATTCCCTTACTTCTGTATAACAAAGGAAGCTATGAAAAAAGCGAGGATATGCTGCGTGCAGCATGTCCTCGCCTGCTTCAATGAAAGGAAAATTGCGATTGCCTCATGCAGATGCTGCGACTTAGTTGCCGTTCATGATCGCTTTGTTTTCCTGCCATTTTTTCGTGTAGGAATCCAAGACGATTTGGAAGTCGACATCCATGGAGTCTTTGTGCGCTTTATCCAGGATTTTCAACACTTCCTCATCGGATTTCGCGAACAATGCTTCTGCGCGCGCTTTGAGCCAAATGTCTTTGACGCGTTGGTACGCGATGCCTTCGTCCGTATCCGGAATCGGGAATAGATTGACGAACTCGGTCGCATCGCCTTGGGATTTCCAAGTCACTTTGTACTGCCAGTTCGTGGACCAGTTGCGTTTCTCTTCCGGCAGCGTCGCTTCGTATTTCGATTTTACGCCGTCCATGTAGACCGTGTTGCCCACCCAGATCGTGTTCGCGCTCACCGCTTGAATTTCCGTCAGACCCTTCGGATCGTTCGCATAGCGGTCCGTGAATTTCGGCGTCAAGTTATCCGACTCGAACCCATCCCAGAAGCCGTCGGCTCCCGGAGGACCCCAGAAGAGAACGGCAGTGCCTTCAGGACCGGTCATCCAGTCGAGCAGGGCGAATACCGCTTCCGGGTTCTTCGCGCTCGTCGTGATCGCCGCAACGTTCCAACCCAGCATGTTGTACGTGCCTGGGTACGTTTTCGTCACGTCATTGCCTGGCTTGACGATCGGATCGATGAAGAAGTAGCCGTCTTCCGGATCCTTCGTGCTCAGCGCGATGTCGGCTTCAGCCGCAAGCTTCATCGGGTCGGAGCTTGCGTATACCGCAGCGCGGCCGCTAAGTAATTTCTCCTTGACTTGGTCTTCCGTTTGTGTCATGGCGTCTTGCGTCATGAGTTTCTCGCGCATCAGCTTCGCGGAGAATACCGACGATTCGCGGAAGCCTGGATCCGTATAGATCGATTCGAACTTATCGCCATTCGGTACTGCGAAGTAACGCGTGAAGCTCAGGTTGTTCTCTTTGAACGCGGAGAACAGCTGGTCGATGCCGTGGCCGTCTTTCGCGAGCCCAGTCTCGAACGGAATCGCATCCGGGAATTTCTCTTTGACGGCTTTCAGGTAGTTATACAGATCATCCGTCGTCTTCAGTTCAGGCGATCCGAGCGCCTTGTACATCTTCTTGTTGACGATGTAGCCGGCGTTGCCGTTCGGCTGGTTCGTATAATAGTTCGGAAGCGTGTAGATTTTGCCGTCCGGCGCGGTCAGCAGCTTGCGGACTTTCGGATCCATCCACTTCTTGAAGTTCGGGTATTTGTCGATGTACTCGTCGAGCGGCACGAGCAAGCCGGATTCGCGCAGACGGTTCATGTTGTCGTCGCGCTCGCCCCAGATGATGTCCGGCAGTTGATTGCCTGCGATCATCGTTTGCAGCTTTTGCGCGTTGTTGCCGCCGGAGGAAATGCCTGTGATGTTGACCTTGAAGTTGTCCTGAATCCACTTCGTCGAAGGATCGGCCCCCCACTGCGGCATCGTATACCAGCCGTAGTTGCCGTAGAACGTCAGATCAAGCGGTTCGCTGCCAAGCTTGAACAGATTGCTCTCTGCCTCTTTTCCATCGTTCGCAGGCGCTGTGGCGTCGTTCGCCGGTTTCTCCGTGTTTGCCGGCGCATTGCCGTTGGTGGCTGCTTCTCCCCCATTGTTGTTGCCTCCATTGCTGCTACAGCCGACAACGAACGACAGCGACAACAGAACAGTTGCGGCGTTAAGCGCAATCTTTCTCTTGTTCTTCACAAGCACTTACCCCTCTCATCATATTAATCTATGTTTAAAGCCTTTCGGCCCTAAACGCAAGCGGGAAAACTACTCTTTCAACGAACCGACCAACACGCCTTTCACGAAATAACGTTGGAGGAACGGATACACGGCTACGATCGGGAGCGTGGCCACCATCATGGTCGCCATGGACAACGACTTGGACGTAATCGTCTTCGCGTTGTTCAATCGGGATAAGGCGCTGGCATCCAGATTCGCCATTTGATCCGACGCAATGTTCGAGAAGAGAATTTGGCGAAGCAGCGTCTGAATCGGGTACAGCTTCTCGTTCATAATGTAGATACTCGCCACGAACCATTCGTTCCAGTGCGCGATCGCCGTGAACAGCGACAGCGTGGCCAATACCGGTCCCGACAGCGGGAAGATGATGCGGAAGAACGTGCCCCAGTTGCCAGCACCGTCGATCTTCGCGGATTCTTCCAGACCCTGCGGCAATTCTTTGAAAAAGGTTCGGAATATGATCATGTTCCACACGCTGATCAACGACGGGATGATGAACACCCAGAAGGAGTCGAACAGATGCAGTTTACGGATCAACAAGTACGTCGGAATCAAGCCGCCGCCGAAGTACATCGTAATGATGCACATCACCATGTAATATTTCCGGCCGATCAGCTCGCGTTTGGTCATCCCGTAAGCGAAGATCGCGGTGGCCAGAATGGAAGCGACCGTACCGACGACCGTGCGCAAAATCGTGACGCCGAACGCATTGATCAATTTTTCTTCGCGGAAGACGATTTCATAGTTATCCCACGTGAACACGCGCGGCCAGAACGTTACCCCGCCTTTGCTCGTATCCATCCCTTCATTGAGCGAGATGATCAATGAATTCCAGAATGGATAAAATGTGGTGAAGGCCAGCACCGTCAAGAAGACGTAGATAAATGCGACCATCACTCTATCGCCGACACTAGAACGAATCAATGGAATGCACCCCTAATCATGAGTCGATTTTTACCACAAGCTGTTGCCGGTTCTTCTGGCGATCAAGTTGGCAATCGTCAGCAGCGTAACGCTGACCAAGGCTTTCGATAAGCCAATCGCCGTCGCATAAGAGTACCGGAAGTTGTCGATACCGACTCGAACCACGAATACATCCAGCGAATCCGATACATCCCTTAAGCCTGGATTGGAAGCAAGGATGAGAATATCTTCAAAGCCCGCGTTAAGCAGGTTACCAATAGCCAAGATCATGAAAATAATGACGACCGGCATAATGCAAGGCAGCGTGATGAGATACATTTGACGGAACCGGCTTGCGCCGTCCATCGAAGCAGCCTCGTACAGATGCGGGTCAATCCCCGAGATGGCGGCCAAATAAATGATGGAGCTGAATCCGATTTCCTTCCAGACGTTCGTGGTGACCAAGATGCTCCAGAAATATTCCGGCAGCGACAGGAAGTTCACCGGCTCGTCGACGAAGTTCAGCTTCTCGAGCACCATATTCAGGCTTCCGTTGTCCGTAGCGAGAATCGAGGTGACCATGCCGCCGATGACGACCCAAGACAAGAAGTGCGGCAAGTAGGTGATGGTTTGAACAACGCGTTTGAAAACCATCTTTCGTACTTCGTTCAGCATGAGCGCCAGAATGATCGGCGCCGGGAATCCGAACACGAGCTTCAGAAAACTGATGACGATCGTGTTGCGCATGACCGGATAAAATTCCGGCGAAGTGAAGAAATCGTTAAAGTGCTTGAAGCCGACCCAATCGTTATTTAGCAGATCCGCTCCGAGCTTGTAATTCTGGAATGCGATCAGCACCCCATACATCGGCATGTACGCGAATACAAAGATTAGTGCCAGGGCTGGCAGCACCATGAGCTGAATGTCCAGCTGTTTGATGAACCGTTTCACCACATTGTTTTTTGGTTTTCCCAAATGCGCCGGCATTTGAATTTCCTGGCTGGCGGCAGGTGTATTCGCCATTCAAGAATCCTCCTCCTTTTTCATTGTTTGATCGCTTAAAGCGCTTAAACTTGGAGCATCAACCATTTGAAAAGGAGAACCTTGCGTCATTCATTGCGGTAAAATCTCCCTCCAGTAACCGTTTCAGTTCCTTGTTGTACGTTTATTGTATCGAAGCTAGAAATCGGGAACTATATAGCTGAGCAACGAAAAATGATAGTATTCAATTGCGATGATAGAAAATGCGACATGATCCATACGATCCCTTCGAAAATACGTACGTTGGCCCTGCTAAAGCAGCAAACATTCGTACCGCAGCCCCCTTCTCTCCGCTGCTTCGCTGTCAAGTAAGGACGAATGCCCAAAACGGCTGCACGGCATAAGTTCGCCTAATGAGGACGACAGACCTAGCATGAGCAATGTCGAATTCAATGTTCGGGTTGGTTCAAAATTTGCGCTTCATTAATATACCGTTCGCTCACCTGATGCAGATCCGGTTGGATAAAGACTGAAATGAACAAAAAACAGCTGGACGAACGCGTCGAAGGCGCATTCATCCAGCTGTTTTTCACGATATCAGACGAGCGGATCGCACACCCTAACCAGTCGAAGGGGTATTCGGTTCGCTGCCTTTTTGTCTGCGATTATTATTTTCCGCGGACGTAACGTTGTTCTCGGCATGGCTGGACTTCATCTCGAACGCCTGCTGCTCGCCGGCAAAATCTTTGCCCTTACGCGCCATGTATCTCGCCTCCTTTGCATGCTAATCTGCTTATTGGGACATTGCACGTTAGTTTGCGCGAAATAGTAAGCCGGCATCCCGTTACTTTCATCCATATATTTCCTTTAATGATAGTTATCATAGGTTTTATAGGTATTTCACACGCCATGTCCGATATTTTTTTGTCGATCGTTGATATCTGTCATAAATCGTTAGTATGTGTAATCGACGCTATATTGTGGAAGAACAACCTGTATTATATGATAAATGATATAAACGAGTCGGGCGTTTATACTCGGCAAGGCAAATCACCTCATCACCCGGCCGTCGCATGACAAAGACGACATACAGGTTTCGACGAAAGGAGGCATCGCTGGCTGCAGAAGCCAAGGCATGTAAGCGCTTAATTTTCTGACTTATCAAACATTTTAGGGAGGTAAATATTGTATGACTCTACGTTTTGCTGATCAAGCTCTGCTTCGAAAAATGATCGTTGCCGGCGGGGTTATGTTCCTGATGGCGCTCTCGATGGTGTTGTTCACGAATAATAAAGCATCCGCTCACGGCTACATCGAAGGTCCTGCAAGCCGCGCCGCCCTTTGTAAGTCCGGCGCGAACACGAACTGCGGCCAGATCGTCTACGAGCCGCAAAGTCTCGAAGCGCCTAAAGGCTGGCCGGCTGCCGGTCCTGCCGACGGCAAAATCGCGAGCGCCGGCGGCGCATTCCCTAACCTGGACGAGCAATCCTCCACGCGTTGGAGCAAAGTCGATCTGCAAGCCGGCCCGGTTACGTTCCAATGGAAGCTGACGGCGAACCATGCTACGGCAAGCTGGAAATACTACATCACGAAAGACGGCTGGAACCAAAATGCTCCACTGTCCCGTGATTCCTTCAACCTGACGCCATTCTGCGATATTCCTTACAACGGCGTGAAGCCGCCAACGAACTATGCAAGCAGCTGCAACCTGCCTGCTAAATCCGGCTACCATGTCATCCTGGCCGTGTGGGAAGTTGCCGATACGGCAAACGCGTTCTACAACGTCATCGACGCCAACTTCGGCGGCGGCACGACGAACCCAGGTCTGGGCACGCCTACAGGTCTGGCCGCTAGCTCCATCACGAACACGAGCCTGACGCTCTCCTGGACGGCTGTTTCCGGCGCGACTAGCTACGAAGTGTACCGTAACGGCGCACTCGTCGGCACATCCACGACAACTTCGTTCGCGAACACCGGCCTGACGGCTGGAACATCGTACTCCTTCACCGTCAAAGCGAAAAACGCGACGACGACTTCCGCCTCCTCTGCCGCGCTGAGCGTATCCACGACCGGCGGCACGACGACGACGTATCCGGCTTGGAGCTCGACGGCCGTATACTTGGGCGGCGCTAAAGTATCGTACGGCGGCAAAAACTATGAAGCAAGATGGTGGACGCAAGGCGAAACGCCAGGCACTGCCGAAGTTTGGAAGCTGATTCCGTAAGGAAGAAGCCATGTTAGCAAAGAACCCGCCTGACTTAGGCGGGTTCTTTGTTTGCTCCTTATTCTATCCCATTAGCGGCTTAATCAACGAATAACCGATCACGATTAACAGCAGAATCGTAATATGATTCAGCGAGAAAATAAACATCGATTTGGCCCAGCCGTCCGTCCCCATCCGACGGTATCCCGCCAAGCTAAGAACGAGCCACCCCGCGCTCAGCACGACGGAGGTAATGGCCACGAACGGGCTGAACGACCAGAACAGCAGACCCGAGATGAGCAGAAGCACCAGGTAGAAGTTCGTCTGCCGGTACGTACGCCGCATGCCTTTGACGACCGGAAGCATCGGAATGTTGGCCGCGCGATACTCCTCCATTCTCCGAATGGCGATCGCGTAGAAGTGCGGCATCTGCCAGACGAGCATAAGGACGAACAGCGCCGCAATGCCCATGTGCGAAAGATCCGAGCTGATGGCTGTCCATCCGATCAGCGGCGGAACGGCGCCGGATAAACTGCCAACCTCCGTGTTGTACACGGTCCTGCGTTTCGTCCACATCGTATAAGGCACCACGTACAAGAATAAGCCCAAAAATCCGAATAACGCGGATAGCGGCGCTGCGGCATACAACGCGGCCAGTCCGCCGATCGCCATCATGATCCCGATCGCAAGTCCGCTGCCCAGACTGACCGTGCCCGTGACGGTCGGCCTACTCTTCGTCCGTTCCATGATAACGTCGATATCGCGATCGTACACGTTGTTGAAGGCGCCGGCCGAGCCGATGACGAGCGCGGAACCGATTAGCGCCAGCAGTATATTCCCGATCTCGTTATAGAACGGGATGTCGTTCACGAGCAGCGCCATGCTTAGTCCGGCGAACATGGAAATCAGATTGGATTTTATGATGCCGACCTTTATCGTATCGAACAGTATTTTAGAAATAGACCCCGTAGACAAGTCGTAACCGGAATTGAGCCGGTTCCCCTTAATTGCGCTCATGAAGCAAACGCCTCCTAACTCCTCTTTGTACCTTTATGCTATCATAATTCGCCGCTTCCATACGCATCTTAAGCCAATCCATCATGAATCTGTCAAAATCATGTGACACTTTCGTTAAAATTGTCGACGGTTAGGACGACGTTTATGCGCGTTCGATTGCCAAAAAAATGAAAACCGACCCGCTCTCGCAGGTCGGTTGGAATTACGCGATAAGACCGGCATGCTTCAAGCCGTTGCGGATGCCGCATTCGTCGACCGAAGTCGTGACATAATCCGCAAACGGAAGCAATTCGGGGTGCGAGTTGCCCATTGCGATGCCGAGTCCCACAAACTGCAGCATCTCTTTGTCGTTCAAGCCGTCGCCGAATGCGATCGATTCGGATACCGGAATGCCGAGCTCGCGCAGCATCGCCTCGATGCCCTGCGCCTTGGAACCCCCGTATGGCAGCACGTCCAATGCGCCGCGATGCCAACGAATGAGGGTGAAGTCGTTCAATAACGAGTCGTATAGCGAATCCTCATGGTGTTCGCAGTGAAGGAATAGCTGGAGCACCTCGTTGGTTCTCCAAAATCCCGGATCCGTCCCCGGCAAATCCACTTTCAGCGACTGCACGGATTCCGTGACAAGCGGGCATTCGGCGCGATTCGAGAAGAAATCGTGTTCGCCTTCGTAGACCAGCGTATGTTGATGCTGCTCCGCTAGAGCGACCAGCGTCTCGATGCTTGTCCGCGGGATGACGCGTTTGTACACGGTTTTGCCCCGATAGACCGCAAGCGCGCCGTTCAAACAGACGAATGAATCGATCCCCAGCAATTCCGCTAACGGTTTAATGAAGTAAGGCGCTCGGCCCGAAGCGATGACCGGTTCTACGCCGGCTGCTTTCAGTTCGCGAATGGCGTCGATCGTGTCCTGCGGAACGACTTTCTCTTCATTCACCAACGTGCCGTCGATATCAAAAAATGCGATTTTGTACGTCATGCGTGCCACTCCCATCCTCTACTCTCGTTTGCGCCTAGCAAACTTTTCTATACGGTACAGTATAGCATGTTTCTCCCGCGTCAACAGCCCGGGACAAATTTCTATGAATTTCGACCTCCATCTTCCAAGCGCATGGTATGATAGAACTAATCATCCATCCGATCAAATGAGGTAGAGCACACATGAACAAAAGTCTTGGCAAGTGGAAATGGAGCTTTAATTTGCTTATCCTGGCCGTCCTACTGACGGTATATGCGTTCGACTCGCTGCAGAACGTCTCGAACTCGCTCGCAGACTATAACGCGCGGCAGGGCGCGAAAGGCATCGCGCCTCACGAAGATATCGTCGTCGTGGCCATCGACGAAGAATCGATTCAGACGCTCGGGCAGTTTCCTTGGAGCCGCGACGTCTATATTTCGTTCCTCCAGGCGCTCGGGCAGGAACAGAACCGCCCCAAGGCGATCGCCTTCGATATTCTGTTCACCGACCCGGGCGAGGACCCGCAAATTGACGCCGATCTTGCGGCGGAGCTCCGCAAGCACGACAACGTCATCTTGCCCTCCTACATTAATACGGAGAATGAATTTACCCGAACGACGGTTGCGAACAAATCGGCTCCGCTGCAAGCCCAGGAGATCGTCAAGCCGATACCGGAATTCAGCGAAGCGGTCCAGCCTGCCCACATTAACCGGCTGTTAGACGACGATGGCGTCATTCGGAGAACATGGCTTCAGATCGAGACGCCGGAGGGCAAAATTCCGTCGCTCGCCTTCCAAGCGGCGAAAATGTACGGTGCGGACGTCGATCACTTCCTCGGCTATTCCGATCCCGGACCGAATCCGCTATCGGAGATCACGATCCAATACGTCAGCGACGCGAACGGCTTCATGACGATTCCGTTCTCCTATGTCTTGACCGGCGACGTGCCGCTGGAGAATTTCAAGGACCGAATCGTCCTCGTCGGCTATACCTCGGCCGGGGTCACCGATGAAGGCGTGACGCCAATCGAGAAAAGCATGAAGCTTGTCTATGCCCATGCGAATATCGTCAATCAGCTGATCAACAACGTGCATATTCAAGTGATCCCGCCTTGGGTCGATTTGGCCGGCATGCTGGTCCTCTATGTGTTAACGCTCTTCCTGGTATGGCGCTTCCGTTCGATCTGGGCGCTGCTTTATTTCGTCATCGGCCTCGCGCTGCTGCTCGGCGGCCAATATTACCTGTATCCGCACCATGTGATCTGGACCGTTACGTATACGATGTTTGCGCTCGTCCTGACGTTCCTGGTGAACATGACGATCAAATCCTTCGCCGAAAGTCTGCAAAAGAATTTCATCACGAAGCAGTTCGGCCGCTATATCTCGCCCGTTCTCGTGCAGAAAATCGTCAAGGACAACATCGAGATCCAACTCGGCGGCGTCAGCAAGGAAGCGACAATCATGTTTTTGGATATTCGCGGTTTTACGGGACTATCGGAGAAGCTGTCGCCTGAAGAGGTCGTCGACTTCCTGAATACGATGTTCAACTTTATCACGAAGACGACGCTCGACAATCATGGTTCGATCGACAAGTTCATCGGCGACGCCGCGATGATTATTTTCAACGCGCCGCTGGATGTGCAGGAGCACGAATATTATGCCGTCAAGACCGCCCTCGAAATCCAGCGCGGCATGGTCGCGATCCGGCAGTCGATCTTCGAGAAGCATGGCGTAACCGTCAACGTCGGCATCGGCATCAATACCGGCACCGTCGTCGTCGGCAATATCGGCTCCTTCCTGCGCATCGATTACACGGCCATCGGCGATAACGTCAATATCGCGGCCAGGATCGAGTCCAGCACGACGGCCGGGCAAGTGCTTGTCTCCGAATCGACGTACGAGGCGACCAAATCGCAGTTCCGCTACGAATATGTCGGCGAGAAGCTGTTCAAAGGCAAGAGCAGCACGATCAACGTCTACGAGCCAATTGGGCTGATCGACGAGAGCAGCGAACACGATACCGAATCCTAATGCGCCTGCTTTGGAAATCTAACTTATACAAAAGAACCTGTCCGCTTGCGTGCGGCAGGTTCTTTCGTTTTCTTCTGCGACTCGCCCCCGTACCCCTTACACTTTAAAAGCCCGTACCGCTTCCTGCAGCTCTTGCGCCAGCTTGCTCAAATCCTCGGCGGAGGCGGCAATCTCCTGCATGGACGCATTTTGCTCCTGCGCGGCCGACGCCACGTTGCCCGTGCTGCCCGCCGAATCCTTCGCGATGCGCGTTACGCCGTTCACCGTCTCCACTACGTCCTTTGAGCTGGCGAAAACTTGCTCGACGATCGCGGACACTTCCTGGGATTCCGCCGCGACCTGCTCCACGGAGCGTACAATGTCGGCGAAGGCCTCGCCGGTCAACCGAACCATATCGATGCCGGATTTGACGACGGTCGTGCCTTCCTGCATGGAACGCACCGCCTGATCCGTGCTATCCTGCATATCGGCGATCAGCGTTCGAATCTGCGCAGCCGCTTTGCCGGATTGCTCCGCCAGCTTGCGCACTTCTTCGGCTACGACCGCGAAGCCTCTGCCCTGCTCGCCCGCGCGCGCCGCTTCGATCGCCGCGTTCAGCGCGAGCATGTTCGTCTGACTGGAAATTTCGGTAATCATCTGGACGATGTCGCCGATCTCCGTGGACTTGTCGCCCAGCATATGAATGACATCCGCGGTTTGACCGACCGATTGTTGAACCTTGTTCATTTGCTCGACGGCCTGGACGGCCACCTCGCTGCCCTGCTTCGCCTTCTCCGTCGTGGAGATCGTCAAATCGGCGACGTGCTGAATCGAGGATGCCGCTTGGTTCATCCCCCGCGTAATTTCGTCGATCGCCCCTGCCGCTTCCGCCGCGCGCAACGCCTGCCGTTCCGCGCCGGCGGCGACGTCTTGGATCGATCCGGCGATCTGCTCGGTCGCTAGGCTTGTCTGTTCCGCGCTTGCCGCAAGCTCCTCCGATGCCGCGCCAACCTGCAGCACGTTCTGGCTTGCATGGTTGATCAGATTGCGCAGGTTCGCTTTCATTTGATTGAACGAAGCAACCAGCTCACGGAATTCATCGTTAAACTTGGTCGTCAGGTCGTCGCCGGTCAGATCGCCGTCCGCGATCCGGCGCGCGCCGTCGCGAATGCGGATGACGGGCTTCGTTACCATGCGGGTGAACAGCAAACCGGTCATCAAAGCCAACAGGATGGACAAGACGGTCAAGACCAGCAGAGTCGTTTTTACAGTTGTAACCAATTCGCTGTTCTCTACGTTGATTTCGTTCATTTCATCGATCTGAGATTGCGCAATCTCGTCCGCGGTCGTCCGAATTTCTCGCGCAATCGGGATGATGATTTCCGCGGCTTTCTTTCTGCCCGCTGTTTTATCGGACTGCATAAGTTGCATCACGTGCTCGACTTCGGTCTTGTATGCAGCATTCAGCGTTTTCAACTTATTCAACGAATCTGCGATCTTCTCGTTCCCGGCCAATTGAAGCGTCTCGTTAATGTTGGCGTCGAGCGCTTGTATCGCGTTATTTACAGTGTCATTCCCGCCTTCTTCGCCCAGAAGGACGGCACGAAGACCTGAAATTTCCTGCGAGGCGCTGACTTGCATCGATTTCGCATGGATGACAATATTGGCATTTTGGTCGATCAGTTCTGAATAAGACTTGTCCACAGTCGACAAATTAGAGTAAGACACGTAACTGATCGTGCCCATAAGCGCGGAGAGGATTAAAAAACCACTTTGCAGCTTTGCGCCGACTGACATTTTCACTCGTTATATTCCCCCTGTAAATGTATATGCATTTCACGATCGATCGTCGTAAACGTCCTTCTCTTCATCGTCGCTTAGCCATCTTAGCGCATACTTGCGTTCAGATCGGCAGGGAATTGCAGGCATGCCCCGCTGCTAAGCGCAAAAAACGAGCAGATGTGATACTTTGACCACATCGGGGTAAGTAGTGGAAGAGCACTTAGGATCATGATCACAGTTCTGCAAAGGAGTGATTCATCATGACAGTCGCGGAGAAGGAGCAATTACAGGCCAAGATTTTCGAAGCCATGGACAAGCATCGAATCGCTGCATTCGCAACCGTGGAAGGCAACAAACCAAAGGTCCGTTATATGGCCGTCTTTCACGATGGCATGAATGTCTATTTGGCCACGGACCGCAAGACGCACAAAGTCGAAGAGCTCCAGCAAAATCCGAATATTTCGCTCTTGCTGGGCTATGAAGCCGGTTCGGCCCCGCAAGTCGTCGAGCTGGAAGGCACGGCCTCGATTACGAAGAACGACAGCCTCCGGCAAAAGCTATGGAACAAGGAATTGTCGAAATGGTTCGACGGTCCGGATGATCCGAACTACGTCATTCTGGATATTCAGCCCTCCGAAATCCACTACTACGACGAGCCAGGGAAAATTCAACGCTGGACGCCTTAAACGAAAAGCCGTGTGCCAAACGCTGCACGAAACAGCGGAAGCATACGGCTTTCGTGTGTATCATACTTACTGCGCCCGGTTATACGTCAGGATGGCAATGTCGCCATATCTCTCGGTCCCGGATAATCGGAAGCTGGCGGATTTCGTGCCGGCCGGGAACAACGGAATGCCCTTGCCCAGAACGGTGGGAATGATCGCCAGCTGCATTTCGTCGATCAAGTCGCGCTCAAGAAACATCCGTACGATCTCTCCGCCTCCCTCCAGCCAGATATGGCCTTGCGAAGTTTGTTGAAGACGCTCGATTAGCTGCTCCGGCGGTTCGGACGTAAACTCGACCCGTTCATCGCTCGGGCGCGCCGTTCGGGAATACACGTAGCAAGGTGTGCCCGCGTACATCCAGGTATCCGATAATGCCAAGCAGATGTCATACGTGGCGCGGCCCATGATGATCGAACCTATGCCTTCATAGAATTTTCCGTACCCGTTATCTCCTTCGCCTTCTACCTCTTCCAGCCAGTCCACGGAGCCGTCTTCCCTCGCAATGTAACCGTCCAGACTCATAGCAATGTACAAAATCGTTTTCTTCTTCCTCATAGATTCTCGCTCCTTTCATAGGATTATGCTATCATCGAACTACGACAAAAGTTGACGTAATTAAGCGAGGCGGACACAATGAACGGCAGAAGACTGGCGCTTATGCAAATTTTGGATTCACGCAAGAAGTATACGGCGCGCGAATTGGCCGAACGGTTCGGCGTCTCCCTGCGGACAATCCAACGCGATCTGGATTATTTGCAGTCGATCGGGATGCCGCTCTATACCGAGGTAGGCGCTGGCGGCGGTTATCGAGCGCTGCCCAACCGGCTCATGCCGCCCTTGCAGCTTAATCAATCCGAGGCGCTCGGCCTATTTATGCTGCTCCGGCTGCTTGAAGTCATCCCCGACTTCCCCTATGGAGAGATTCGGAGCCACTTGGCCGACCATTATTATGGTTCCCTTCCTCCGGATACGAAGGAGCAGATCGACCGCATCGGCGACCACCTGGCTTTCATCCATCGCGGGGCCGAAATCCCAGCGCCGTACACCACTCTAATCCTGAAAGCCGCCATGGAAAAAAGACAGCTGTCGTTCGATTATTCGACTTCCGGCGGCATGAAAATAACCCAAGCGTTCCCGCTTGGGCTGTATTACGAGCAAGGCTTCTGGTACGTACCCGCATGGAGGGGCGAGCGCACGCTGCTCTATCGGGCGGACCGGATGCACAATGCCTGCAAACTTGACGCGACACTGCCCGAGCTTCCTACGTTGAAAGCATGGATGAAGCAGGAAGACCTGCGCGAGCGCGTGCAAGTATCGCTGGCATTCACGCCATTCGGCGCTCGCTTGGCGCAATCCGATCCCGATTTTGAAGGAATGGCCGACGATCGATGGGAAGGCAGGATCCCGCTTCAAGAGCTGCCATTCTTCGCGCGCAAGCTGCTGCGATTCGGCCCCGAGGCGCGTGTGCTGCAGCCGCCGACGCTGCGAAGCCTCGTTGCCGGATTGTTTTGCCAAGCGGCCGAGCAGTATGCGAGCGACGAGGACGATAAGCCATAAGCTTCGTCCCGCCGCGGCTGTCAGCCGGTTGTTCAGCGAGCTTCAGGCCGCCGCTGGCGAAGCGTCCCGTTAGCGCTATCCTTGCTGCTTCGCGATCCGCTGCTCCAATCTGCGAACCCGCTCGAACGTGGCGCGCAGCATGCCGATCCCGATCCCGGGATGCAGCTGGATGAGCTTCGACATGGCCTGGCCGTCGATTGTCAGCTGCCGAAGCCTTGGCCCGGCGGCTATCCCGTTCGCGGTTGCCAGCGTCCCGTAGAGCGAGGAAGATTCGCCGTATACATAGCGCGGACCAAGCCGGGCGATGATCTCTTGGCTGTTGCCTGCTGTCAACTCGACGGCGCCTTCCATGATGACGCCCATCGCCGTATTCGGCTGCCCCATCGTAAATAACCGCTTGCCCGCCGGCATGATTTCTTCTTCCGCGATCCCTGCCACATAACCGAGTTCTTCAAGCGTGAGACCTTTAAAGAACGGGACCTCTTTCAAGAACAGTACTTTGTCCAGCATGCCTAGAAGCTGACGCGGTTCGTTCATCTCCGTACTCTCCTTTCGCTCCAGCGCATCCGCCGCTATCAATCGCAGCCACGGATCCCGATCTATCGTCATGCGTCCGATCGCCGTGTCCAGGCTGCCTTCGTTCATGTCCGCATGCGCAAGCTCCCCCCACTCGGCCAGCAGCTGCAGAATCGCCGCCGCCAGACGCTTGTCGCCGGCGCCTTCGGCCAGCGCCTCCATCCCGTTCTCGCGGACCTCTTCATCCGCGTCTTCGGTCGCCAGGCGAATGGCCCGCATCACATCCTCCTCGCCGAGCCGTTCCATGACCGCCCAACACCCGCCAAGGACGAATTTACGCAGTTCGTCGCTGCGCATCGCCGCCAAATCCGCGAGACCTCGTTGACCGCCGACATGAAGCGCGGCCGAGAGCGCTTTGATCGACCTTAGATATTCGACAGCCGCTAGAGTCAGCGGCACCAGCTGTTCCCGGAGTCTAGCGTCGTCCAGCAGTACGGACAGCGCCCGAACGGACGCGTTCCAAGCCTTCATCGGAAGCTCGCCAACGTATAGCAGGAGCGGTTCGACCGCCTCCTCGCCCATTCGCGCGAATGCTTCGACGGTCGTCTCGTGCAGAGCAGGCTCCGCGAATTCCAAGCCTTCCAGAAGCCATGGGATGACCTCCGTATGCTTCAAGGCGCCCATGCAGCTGATCGCTTCGGCCCGTACCGCCGGATCCGCGTCGCCGAGCAGCTGCTCGACGTCGTGCAAGAAGCGCGCCAGACCAAGCTCTGCGATCGTCCGGCACATATACACGGCGGGCTCGCCCATCTCGTCCAAGTAGCGGCCGATGACTTCATAACACGCCTCGTAACTCGGCTCGCTGCCGAGCGCATGCAGCGCTTTGATCGCTTCGGCCACGACCTTCGGATGCGGGTCGAGCAGCTTAAGCCGGATGAAATAGACGGCCTGATGCGACAGATGCGACGCGGTGCCGAGCAGGTTCGCCGCCTGTGCGCGAACCTCGTAGTCGTCATCCTCCAGGAATGCCGCGATGCGAACGAGCGTCTGCAGCCCTGCTTCCTCCAGCCGCATGGCCCGCAGCGCGGCTAGGCGCAGACGGGCGCTCGGATCATCGGCGAATCGGAGCAGCTCCGGCAAATAACCAGGTTGATCCAAACGGCCGATCAGCTCGAGCGCGAGCTCGCGGGCGTAATCGTTGTCGTGATGAAGCAGCGAATGAAGGACCGCATCCGATCGTCCCTGCTGCACGAATTCATCCAGCGCCGAGACGAGATCCGTCCCGTCCGCCGTCATCGTCTGAACGGTGCGAACGAGCTGCTTGATATATAGCTGCCGGCCGATGACTGCGAGGACGACGAGAAGGACGGAACCGATCGCGCCCGTCCAGACGAGCATGGCCCATGACAAGCCCGCTCCCGCATGCAAATATTGCAGCAGCGCGCCGAGCAGAATGCCGCCTGAAGCCGCGATCCCCTGCGCGATATACCGGTAACCGTCGCGTTCCTGAATCGGCAGCAGCTTGAAGAACATCTGATTCGCCGGTTCTGCAAAATAATAGAGCAGCAGATAGACGAACATATAACCGGCCGACAAGGTGTACAGCAGCAGGTCCAATCCGAGCGTTGCCCCCACCAGCACGAAGCTGGCGGCGAACACCGCTGCGATCGCCGCCAGCATGCTGCTCGGCCCGAGCGCGCTCATCAAACGTCCCGAGACGAGCTGAAGCAGCAGCGCGAACGTGAACAGCAGCGTGGTCACTTGACCGAAGAATGCCGCGAAGTCGGTCTCGTTGGGGTAGAACCGGTGCGTTTGCGATAAGAATGTATACTCCATTAGAAAATACAACGCGGGCATCAACGTCATAATAGCCACCGCGCAGAGCAAATACGGCGACTGGAACACCCGCTTAAACATGAGCATGGAACTGGCTTCCTCCGTCTGACCGGCCGCCTTCGCGCTCCGTTCTTCTTTCAACGTCAGCGGAACGAGGTACACCGCGATCGACCGCCAGTAGTTGAACGCCCCGGCAAGCAGCAGCAGCGGCGCAAGCATATATACCGCGTCTGCCCCGAGCGAACGGCTGACCGCTTGACTGATCAGACCGGCCGCGATGCCGCCTAGCGCCGCGCCGGATACGAAGACGGGCATGACCCGCTTCGCCTGTTGGGTCGGGCACAGATCGATCGCCAAGCTCCACAGCAGAATCGTCTGCTGGCGGACGACGAAGCTTGACGTCAGGAATAAGAACGGATAATAGAAGCCGACGTCCAGCCCGGTCAACCGGACGGTCAACAGCACGGCCGCGTTAAGCGCCACGATCGTCCCCATCACGAGGTACATTGTCCGCATCCACTGCGGCTTCGGCAGCCGGCTCGCCAGCCAGGACATCAGCCACGCTTCCAGGGGCAGGATGACCGCTTCGACCGCGTACACGTATGGCAAGTACTCGCTGCCGAACCGGTCGTTGAATAGCGTCATATAGCCGTTATAATTCAACATTTCAGAAATGCCGCAAAGAAAAAATATCGGCGTCATCAACGCCAGCTTGCGCCAGTCCTCGAGTTTGACGCCGATCCATCTCAACAACGCATTGATCATATTCGATGCACCTACGCGATTACAGCTTCAAATAATAGACAAGCCGGTCTTCGCCTTCAAAATAATAGTCCTTCATTCTTCCCGCGACTTCAAAGCCGTGCCGCTCGAACAAACGGCGGATCGGCATATAGGAGTCTAGATCGCAGGTGTACGTAATAATATATCGCGCTCCCCTGCCGCGCAGAAGCGTGATCATGTCTTCGATCAGCAGCGAACCGATGCCGTCCTTGCGGTACGCCTTATGGACGACGATATAATCCCAGTAATAGCCGCCCGTGCGCTGTTCATTCTCCATGAAGCTGTTGACGCCGATAATGCCGTCTTTCTCGCAAGCGACGTAACGATAGACATAATCGCCGTCAAGGGCCCGCAGCGGATGGTTCCGAAAATGTTCGACTTCGCCCGGCGTGTGCCGCGTATCGTCGAAAGAGCGGTCAGACAGGAAGAACGCGGTTATATTCGCCGCGTCCTCCTTCGTTCCTAATGATTGTACGTGGTAGCGATTCGCGCTCATGCTGATTGCTCCCTCTATAGCTATGAAACGGCTAGCGTGCCGTTCCAGTCTGCCGCCGTGCCTTGTTGATAATATTCATCGCAGAGATAGAAATATAATTGGGCCGCCTTATCCTGCCGATTCCATTTGATAACCTCCACGAATGTCTCGCGGGCATCGAAGAACCGTCCTTCCTGATACAGGGCGACGCCGCGTTCGAAGAGCGCCTTGGTCTTGTCTTTGCCGAGCCGGAGCGTCTCCTCGTCGCCTTCGTATATATCGTACAATTCCAGCGGAAGCTCCTTGCTATCCAGCTGAATGCGGCCCAACCACCGATATTGGAACCGTTCCGGCGCTTCCATCGTTTCAAGCGCCGTACGCGTAATGAGGATCGAAGCACCCAGCTGCTCCGACACTTCCTCCAATCGCGTGGTCAAGCTGACGTCGTCGGAAATCACGTTGCTCTCCATGCGGGTCTCTTCGCCGATAATCCCCATCATAAGCGCGCCCTTGTGAATGGCGATCCCGAGGTCGACCGGCGGATAGCCCGACTTGCGCCGGTGGCCGTTATATACGATAAGCTCCTTGCGGATCGCGATCGCCGACTGAATCGCATCCTCCGTGCGGGAAGGGAACAGCGACATGAACCCTGCGCCCAAATAGCTGCTGATCAGCCCCTCTTCCTTGCGCACGAGCGGGCCGAAGCGGCTTAGGAAGGAATTCATGAAGTTGAAGTTTTCTTTCGGCGTCAGCCGCTTGGTCATGTCGTAGAACGAGCGGATTTTGGCGACCATTACGACCATATTCTGCTGTACCTGATCGCCGAGATGGACGTCCAGGATGCCGCGTTTGCCCAAATACTTGATCACCTGCTGCGGCACGAACCGATACGACGCTTCGCTGAACTCGGTGATGTCGCGAATGTACTGCCGGATATGACGAACCATGAGATTGAACTGTTCGCCCAAGTCCGCGACTTCGTCCCGGGAGCGAATCGACACTTCGACGTCCCAATTGCCGTTCGTGATTTCCGTTACGCTTCGGCGCAGTTTGCGCAGCGAAGCGAGCAAGAAGTAGGACGAGATGACGAAGACCAACAGAATGAGGAACGTGATCAGAATGATCTGGCGAATAACGCTATCGAAGATACGCCGATTCTCTTGGTTCAGTACGTTGCGGTCTCGGCCGGTTTCGAAGATGCCGACGACTTTGCCTTCCGAGTTATAGATCGGCGCAAGCGCGTACGTCCATTGTCCCTCCGCGTCGTCGGTCGAATTGCTGCGGATCTGGCCCTGCTCCAACACAGCCAAATTCTCAGACGTCAGTTCATAAGGCTTAAACATATTAATGCCGTCATTGTCGTCGGTGATGATATAGAGATTGCCGTCCTCGTATTTGTACACGGTACTATACAAGCCTCGGCGATTCTCGCTGTTCTCGCCTTCGAACAGAATGTTCATCCGTTCTTTGATTTGCAGATAATCGAAATTCATATAATCGTTCGGCGACGTCAATCGCTCGAGCTGATCGCCGTCGATGATGTACTTGCCGCTCTGCGCCAGCACCGACAGCTCCCGTTGCATCTCTTCTTCCATCTTGGCCGAGAACGATTGATAGATGGAATTGGAGAGCAGCACCATGGAGATGGCGATGAGCGGCACGAAAGCCACCATCTGCTTCAGGAAGAACGAGATGCGACGGCGCATGACATGCACATAGATTAATCGAAGCGCAAGCACGACGAGCGCCGCAGCCGCGGCTGCGGCGGCCCATACGAGCCAACGCTGCAGCCTCTCCTGCCCGTTGAACTTAATATGATCCACCGTCCGAACCGGATCGCCGTCGGCCGTCGCTTCCACCAGACGATCGGCCAGCACGTAAACGTTCGCCTGCTCGCCAATCTCATAATCGGCCAGCTCTCCGGCCGCGCTGATCTCGGTATGCGCGAGCGTCTCCAATGGTTGATGAGCGGACGGCCTCAGCCTTGTCACCGTATTTTGCGCCCGGTCAATGAACGTCACGCTATCGCGCTCGCCGAGCTTGAGCCGCTCGGGGAAATTCTTGCGCGTCGACGACATCACGGTCGTCGGATACTGCTTCTCGCTCTGGCCGTCCTCCCCGACGCGATAGATCGATCCCCGCTTGGTCGCATAATAAATATGGCCCGGCTCGTAGCCTGTAATCTCGGATATGTATCGATCCGGCGGAAGCGTGAACGCGAACGGCTGGTCCCATTTGCCGGTGGACAGCTTCAATCGCTTCTGCTCGGCGCCCGAGGTGCCGGAGATGAAGAACGAGAGCTCGTCCCCGTTCACCTGCAGCGCCTTGATTTGCCCGATCCGTTTGCTTTTCCGGTCGCCTTTCCATTCGAACAACTGGCGGTCCAGCTTGCCCTCCTTCGTATACCGCAAGATATGCTCCGATACGACATACAGCCCGTATTCGTCCAGCTGCGTATCGAGGACGTACAGGCGTCCTTCCCCATCTACGGCAAGCTCCGTATAGATGCTCGGCGCGTCTTTGCCGCGCAGGTCTTTCTGAATTTGGAACAAGCGGTGCCCTTCGGCATCGAACGCCTCGATCCGCTGCTTCTCCTCGCTGATGACATATCGGCCGCCGCTTCCGTCGCTCGCCATTGCCGACACGTTCGAAAGCGGCGTCGCGGATTGAAACGGGCTTGATTGCAGCACCTCGCGATTGACGAACAAAAACATGGCCAGCGAGGCGAGCACCATCGTCACGATGCATAGCCATATCACGCCTCTTGCGGAAGGCTGCGCCGGCATTCTCTTCTTCGTATTCGGTTTCATATGCCAATGGCTCCATTTCGAATCGGTTCTGTTATCTCCCTCTATACTACTACAAATAAGTAGGCCGCAACACTTAAACTTTCCTTTATTCGCCATAATCCGACATGATCTCTTGATGGTTTAAATTGCTTTATAGTACTATTATTAATAGTAGAAACCGAAACGGAACCCCGTTCCAAGAGGAGAACAATTATATGGGACAGTTAGTCTGTCAAGGCGCGATGCTGCAATGCTCGTTCGGCGCGGCGCCTAGCACGCTGAACGTGCTGCCCGCGAATCGCGTCCTAACCTCGACGCCGATCGCGAATATCATGGATAACAAACCAATGATGAATATTATGCCGTTCGGCATGTGCCAATCGTTGGCCAACCCCACCGTCGCTTCGGCAACGGCGGCGGCGTTCGGCGCGCTAACGCCGATGCCGTGCGTCCCGGTGACGGCAGCGCCGTGGGCGCCCGGATCGCCGACCGTACTGATCAGCAATTTCCCGGCGCTCAACAATTCCTCCAAATGCATGTGCAACTGGGGCGGCGTCATTCAAGTCGCGATGCCCGGCCAGTTCACGATCCAGGTGCCCTAATGAAAATGATCGAGCAATTCCTCAAACCCTTCATCAATCCGATTCGCAAACGGGTGCTCGCCCCGCTCCGGCAAGCGAAGCAGCTGCCAAAGTTCATCATGGCGTGGCTCCAGAAGTTCGTGCGCGGCATTCTGAATCCGAAGGAACAGTCGGTCAAGAACTATTTTCCGCTCGGACGGTTCTACATCGCCAAGAAGCTGGTCGTCATTATTTTGCTGGTCGCCTTGGTGATCGTGTACTTCGGCTTTATCAAGCCGCCAAAATTCGTCAACAAACTCTTCTCCCGCACCCCGACGATCGAGGCGTCCTCCAAAGCAGCGGAAGGCTTCACCGGTACGGCCAAGGTCGAGAATGCCGAGGGGCAGCTCATCTACGAAGGTCCGCTCGCCGAAGGCATGTATGAAGGCGCAGGCGTGCTGTACGACGGCACCGGCGCGGTCGTGTATCGAGGCGATTTCGCGAAGGGCCTTAGGGAAGGCAGCGGCACGCTCTACAATGCGGACGGCAGCGTGATCTACAAGGGCGCGTTCGCGCTGGATCAATATGCCGGAGCCGGGATTCTGTACTATCCAGGGGGGAAGCAAGTCAAGTATGAAGGCGACTTCGCCGCCGGCAAGTTTGAAGGAAGCGGCACGCTCTATGACGAGCAAGGAAGCATGCTCTACACTGGCGCATTCCTGCAGGATCTGTATGCTGGCGCAGGCAAATCTTTCGATCAAGGCGGCAAGCCGAGGTACGAAGGAAATTGGAGCGGCGGCGTCTACGAAGGCGAAGGCAAGCTGTTCCGCAAGGACGGCAGCGTGGAATTCGAAGGGCTGTTCAAGAGCGGCACGCTCGCCGGCGAAGGCACCGAGTATTATCCTTCTGGCGCGGTCAAATACAAAGGTCAATTCCAGCAGGGCAAATACTCCGGCATAGGTACATTATCGGACGAGACCGGAGCAGCGTTGTATGCCGGCAGCTTCCTAGGCGGCGTCGCGAACGGGGACGGGCAAGCGTTCGCAAGCGGCGGTACGCTGCTGTATGCCGGCAAGTTCAAGAACGGCGTCTATGACGGCGTCGGCACGATGCATGATCAAGACGGCAACCCGTTCTACAAAGGCTTCTTCAAGAGCGGCAGCATTCATCCGCAAGGGTTCCTAGACCAGTCGCGCAAGAAACTGCTCGATGTGCTGGGCGAGCCGGACCCGCCGGCCGAAGAAGCGACGGAAGACGAGCTGCCGGCAGAGTCGGCGGAAACGCCGGAAGATAGCTCGTCAAGCCCCGGCGAGGCAGCGCAGGAGAACGGAACCGAGTCGAATCCGAGCACGGCACCAACGACACCGACGACACCACAGACGCAGATCGTACCGCCTTCGCAAGATAACGCCGGTAAGGATGCATCGGGCGGCTCCTCCTCTTCTACGCCATCCACGAACCCGACTGACGCAAGCAAAGGAAACGGCGATCAGTCAGGCACGACGGAAGCCGGGTCCGCGAAACCAGCCAGCTGGCGGAGCGTCTTGACCGGCGGCTCGGTTCGCCTAGCCAGCGGCGCGTCCGATTCCGAGCATGACGTGAACGAGATGAGCGAGATCGATCCCGGCAGCGATACGCCGGCGGCGAACGCGGCCAAGGATGCCGCGGCGAAGGACGCGGAGAGCGACGATGCGGGTGCAGCTGCGCCGCTCGGCTCTACCCCTAATTTACTCGTATACGCCGCATTCCAGATGTCGTTCGTCATGCAGGCCGACGAAGCGAATCCGGAGGAGTCGTACGTGTCCGAGATGAATTTATGGAACAAGCCGGTCATTGCCGAGGTGTTGAAGCTAACCGAAGCCCAGAAGCTGAAAGGTCAAAAAGCGACCCTCTCCGCAGATAAAACGGTCGTCATCTACATATGGGGCAACGATATTCTTACCTTCACCTACATCAAGAACAAACCGCAGCCGGTTCGGCTGTCGATCGTCAAGACGTTGAGCAGTCAGCGCTAATCATGAACCTCCTATTTTATTTGCCTTCATGTGCCTTCATTCTGCCTTCTCTTGCGTTCGCGCAAGAGAAGGTTTTTTTGATTCGCGGACGCGAACCTCGGCTGTCCCAAACGTCGATACGTGATGAATACCAAAAAACCGTGCAAGCCCGAAGGCCGCACGGCGTTATGACATCCATTAATATAAATAATAGCAGCATCGAGGATAGTCTTCTATCTCCGCTTAAGCACGGTTTACTTCCCTATCGAGTCATCCTCTTTCGCTGCCGCTGCTTCTTTCGACGCCGCCTTGGCCGTGGACACGACCGCCGCGGTCTCGGAGCCCGGGAGCTTCTTGAACGCCCACCAACGAAGCTTAATCGCCGAGGCTTCCGTCGCTTGACTCAGCTTCATGCCGATTCGGAACGTCCCTTTGGCCGGGTACACGATCGTGCCGAACGTGACGCTCGGCAGCGGCGACTCGAACTCGCTCCCTTTAAAGACGTCGGCATTGCCGTAATACACCTGGTCGCCGGATTGGAGCAAATCGCTGGTGACATGGATATCCTTCTCTTCCAGCCCAACCTGCACGTAGAATTGACCATCGCCGAGCGTCGAGGCGATCTCTTCGGTCACGTAGCTTTTTTGCCCCCGGCTGAAGAAATACAGGCCGCTCTTGTTGCTCGGTTCCAGCTCCACCGTCACCGTACCCGTGGCGATCTCGTCCTGGATATGCTGCGGCTGCGGCACGCCCAGCTTGAATGAGAATTCGCTTCGATCCGGGTTGAAAGCGACATTGAACTCGGGCTTCGAGCCGTACGGCAGCTCGGTCGCCTCCGACTTCGTGAAGAACCGGTTATCCGCGTCCGGACCGCCGAATCCCCCGATGCGGTGCAGCAGCGACGGATTGTGCACGAACTCCCCGAACGGCACGCGTTCGACCTTCTCGATCATGTACGTCGGTCCCATTTTCATAAGGCTGATCTTGGCCAAGCAGATGCTTTGCTCCGCCATGCCGTCCAGCGATTGATCCAGCGTCCGTTCGAAATAATCCCGCAGAACCCTCTCGGGGATCCGATCATGAATGAGCTCAACCTCATGACGCGGGTTGGCGTCGACCGCGACCTTCGCATCGCCGATCGTCAGCTTGACGCTTTCGCGCAGAATGCGCAGCGCCGCCTTGCCGCTGACGGGATTGCCGGCTTTGACCGCATACTTGAACGTATATTCCGTCTCGCGGCCGTCGCCCGGATCGGCAAAAGCCACATGGCGGCTGCTCGCGCCGAGCGGCGTCAGCGACTCACAGTCGTAGTCGAATTCGATCGCGATCTTCGGCGTCTGCAGCGTCTTCTCGATGACGAGCGTCACGTCGGTCACCGCGTCGGGATTCATATATTTCGGCATGCGCTGGTAGATCCGGACATGTCCGTCCTGGTAGATCGGCGCGATCGTCTCCGTCAACCGCACGTATTCGAACGAAGCCGGATCCGGCGCTTCCTCGGTCACGAACAGACGGTAGCTCTCCAGAATGCGGTTGTATTCGCTGACTTCCTCCGAACGCACCGCGGAATTGGCGATCGCGTGCACCGGTTCCTTACCCTTCTCGTCGTAGGCGACATAGAGGTAGACATTCTTCATGTACTCGTTGTTCGTAAAGCCGTCGATCATGGACAGCTTCTGCGTAACGGGCGACGGGATGACGATCTCCCGGCCGGCATAATCGATGGCGACGCCCATCTCGACCGTGACCGATTTGTCATCCACGGCTACGACCTGCATGCCGGATACGACGCCGCTTCCCGTCGTCAGCCGGTTCAGCAGCCGGCGCTTGTCGTTCGCGTATTTCTGTTCCGATTCAAAGTCGCGCACCGTCAATAGCTTGCCATAGAAATAACGGTTCCGCTCAAACGGATAATACCGGCTTCTCTTCACGATCTCCACTCCTTGATCAATTTAAGACAGCGGGTCTCCAGGCGTCTGGCCAGGTTCCCTATTCCAGCTCCGAATCCAGTCCCAGCCGCGTGTGTGAATCAAGCCGCCGGTCCCGATCGACATCGACGAGCAGCGTATCGCTCGGCATGGAGCGGTCCGGATTTAGCGTCAGCAGCGATGGTTCCGTCAGCACGGTGTTCAGCCCCAAGTACGTATGCATATCTAAGTACATCCACGGCTGCAGCACGACCAGACGAGCTTCGGTAAAAGCCGGTTTTTGTTCGTCCAGCATGCGCTGCAGCATAAGCCGCTGCTTCTCGGTCGGCGCCTGCTCCATCGTCACGAGGACGGAGAAGCTGCTCGGATTCATGCCATACAGCAAGTCGGTCACCGCCCGCAGGTCGGCCGATTCGCGCATCGCTTTATATTGAAAGTATTCAATAATATGCGGTTTGCGGCCTGTATAAATGTCGACCATCGTTTCGATGCCCTTGCGCGTGCCTCGATATCGGTATAGCTGCGGCGCTTCTTGAATGAAGCGCCGGATTTGCGCGTCCGTCCAATGCTCGTCGACCTCGATGCCCAGCCAGCTCCCAAGCCAGCGGAGCGCCGGTCCCGCGACCAGGTCGCTATCGAACCGTCTCGGCAGATCGGCGATGTCCGACTCGACGCGATCGAACATCGAGCCGAAGAGCGCGAGGAATCGTTCCATGAAGCCGCCGGGATCCTGCTGGTACATCGCGGGCAAGTACGACAGATACGTCAATCTCGGAAAATAGACGCGAAGACGGTTCAGCCGCGGCGTCTTGCGCTCGCTGCCCATCCACTCGAGCTTCAGCCACATGTAGCGGCCCTTCGCCTCGAAGAACAGCGCGTCCTTCGGATTGATGACCGGCTCGGACCACAACTCCGCTAAGAGTTGATTTTTCTCTCGAAGGCTCAGCGTCGGATCACGCAAGAGCGCATCCACATGGACGACTCGGCCGTTGATCACCAGACTATCCCGATCCGAGCAAAAGTACGACAGGCGCAGCTGCGTCTCGTCGGGGATGTCGGCGTCCAGCTGCATTTTGTGCCAGACCGTCTCCGCTTCGCGGCTATCGAGCGCCGGCATGAGCAGCAGACCCTCCAGCATGCCGCTCTCCGCGTTCTCGAGCGTTCGGCGCTGCAGCTCCAGCACCGTAATCGTCGCCCGCCCCGCCTCGGCATTGAGGATATACATCCGGTCCCGGTCCCCGAAGATGAGCTTGTCGGCTTTGCCCCGGAAGCCCGGCACCTTGTTGATCCACTCGCCCGTCTCGCCTAGGTTCAGAATGAACCGATCATCCTCCCCTTCGTCGTCCACATGGCGCGAATCCCCGATGTAAAGCTGATTGCGGGAATCGATCGCAAGCCCTGCGAACTGAAGCGAAGGCAAATAGATGCGGGAAGGCGCGTCGCCATCGTGCGGGAAGCCAACCAGAAAGTGACCGGCGGCATCGAACACGAATACATCCTGCTTGGAGGAGACGGCTAAATAATAGCGATAGCGCAGTCGCCGAACGGGCACCTCTTCCTTCGTCCGCCACTTGTCGTCTTCGATGACGCCCAGCACTTCGCCGGCCTTGCCGATTTGAACGACGCCCATCCGTCCGCCCGCCGGAGAGATCCACTCGCCTTGTGCGGTGCGCATCGCGTCGAGCGGCGTAACCGCGTAGAAGGAACGGTCGTCCGACGCGACGGCCAGCGGCAGGATCGGCATGCCCTTCACGTCGCCGATGCTCCAATACGTCTGCGAGTTGGATACCGAATAGGCCGCGAGCGATTGCTCCTGCGCCATATCCGCCACAAGCAGCATCTCGCCGGATGCGGCCAACAAGGCATGCTGGCCGAATAGTCCATGCCCGCCCGGGAACAGCCGCTCGTGATGCCGGTTCTCTTGGTCATACATCCACACGTCGCCGCTCTCGTCCAGCACGTATAGCCGGCCGTATGGGCCGATCGTGAAATCGTGCACATCCCGGATCCCGTCCAATCCGCTCAATTGCACCGTGCTGCGGATGCCGTATTTATACGTCTGCCCGATGCGAAGTCCGTCATGCGACCATTCGAGATTGCTGGTCTGGCCGTTCGCCCAGTCCGTTTCCTTATTAAAGGAAAAATATAACGGGTCGCGTTCCAGAGACGCTCGCCTCCTTTCTGTTGCGCGGATGAAGCTATACGTTCAATCGGCTGATGAGTTCGATCTCATGCTCGCCCGAGTAAACGAGGCCGTACGGCGCGAGCGCGATATCGCCCGAGGGCGTCCGGCTCCATTGCTTACCGTCCGCGTCCAGCCACAGCTCCTGGATATAACAGACGCCGTCCATCGCGTTCATGATGCTGTATAGATCGCTCTTGTGAACCGTGCGGCCGAAAGTCCAGCCGGGAGAGCCGTCTTTGCCGTCAAGCGGCTTGAGCAGCTTATTCAGCGCCGCCGCGATTTTCCCGTGCTCATCGACGAAATGCGGCTCCACGACGATTACGGCATGCACGGTGATCCGAATGTAAGCCGGCGGGATGACATGCGTCTCTGTCGTGATGAGCCGGCGGTCGTCCAAGTGCCGCTTCACGGTTTGCAGGAATCCCGTGCTCGGCTTCGGCGTCAACACCGGGCTGGCGGGCACGACGACCACCGTCAGCTGGCCAGGAGCCTGCTCCCGCGGATAATCCGCCAACCCCTTCGTATAGAGCGGCAGCGCCTTGACGCGGGCGACGCGCAAGCCTGGCGTCCGCCGGACGATGTACTCCGTATCCTCGGCTGTCACCGCGCGGAACGGCCGCGCAAGCTCGCCGCGCACCCGCTCGACGCACGCTTCGACCGTCTCACGCTCCGTACCGCCGCGCGCGAATTGATGATTGGTTACTTGCAATCCCTGATCCGCATAGAAGCCATCCGCGATGCGATCGATAAAATGCGGCTTCACATTGCCGCGGGAGCCGCCGCCGTACGCGCACGAGACGATGCAAATATTCGGCTTCGCGCTTGCCGGCGGGACGAGCCCTCGCTCATTGTCACCAAACCGCAGCTCTTGTGCAGCTTCATCCCAGACGTAGTGGCGGTCGGAAGCATCCGATGCGTCAAAGTCGTCCACTTCGGTCCAATCCTCCCACAGCCATTGACCATCCCGAAGCTGCCCGATCTGCAGCCGGAATCGGCCGTTCTGCAGCGGATGCTCGTAGACGGCCGTCTTCTGTCCCGGAAGTCCGTTGGTCTGGCCAATCAAACGTTTGCCAACCAGCTCGTCTGAATAGGCGATCACGCGCAGCAGCGGCTTGCCCGACAGGGACGCCGCCGTATCCGCTGCGATTCCGTCGACGGCAACGACGGCTTCGCCCGACTCCGATTGACGGATCAGGCGATAACTGGCGGTGCCGCCCGGCTTATCTGCCGCTTGGGCGATCGTGCCCGCGCTGCCGCTGCTAGGCAGATCCGTCCATTGTCCGCGTTCATTGGCGAGTTGGACTCGCAGCGAACCGTGAACCCCCAGATGGGAGCGGAGGCGGATCGATTGCTCCGTCTGGCCTGTGCCCTTCACGTCGTACAGAACGGCATGCGTATCCTGCTGGACCGCCTGTACCGTATTCAAGGCGATATGCTCGATCCGGGGAGGGCTCTCATACCCTTCTTCTTCGATCGTGCAGCAAATCCAGCATCTTCCTCGGTCATTGGCAGGATGCACCATCACCTGGCGCATCGCATGTGGAATCCGGATCGTGATCGTGCCGCTGTACATCAGGTGCAGCGTCTCGTCCCGCACGATATCCAGCGGCAGCCACGCCGATGGCCGAGCCGCACCGAAGACGTTCGCTTCCGGGTCTGCTGGATCGCCCTGATTCTCCGTGCCGTAGAACTTCCACGATACGGCTGCGGACGGCACCACCTCCTGCTGCGGATGGCGGGCGGGCACGAAGGTCGTCCCTTCCTCTTCGGCAAGCGTCACCGAAATCGTCAACTCGTCGCCGACCGCGAGCTCGCGGTCGAAGGCGATGTAGAACCGGCTGCCCGCTCTGGCGTCGGCGCCGAACGCATAGAAGGAGACGCCTACGTTGTCGTTCGTGGACGTATAATCATTGGCTTCCCTGTCGGTGCGCACGATAATGCGGTCCAGCTTGGCCGGATGCAGCACGATCCGCTCGACCGTCTCGAATCGTTGGTCGATCCCGTCCAGCTTCGTTCCTTCGGGAAGCATGAACGAGCGATTCAGGCCGCTGAAGCTAACCGCCGCTCTTGCTCTGCTAGGCAGCTTCGGCTTCGTCCCGAGCAGCTTAAGGAACTTGAGCTGGCTTCGGAGCGGAATGCGGTTCATGTAGAACTGCTGCATCTCGGTCAGCCAGGCGAACATTTCGATGAGCGTAATACCCGGATCGTGAGCGTTCTCGTCCGTCCAGTCCGGCATCCACTTCGGAATGGCGCGTCTGGCTTCCTGCACGATCTGCTCAAATTTGCGATCATCCAAATTCGGGGATGGCAGCATGACGGTCACCTTCTCCCTTCGTCGGCCAGCACGTCGATCCGATGCTGGCCGCTTCGCACGATGCCGTGCGGATATTGTGCTTGCTTGGCGGGATCGATCTCGATCCGGCGGCCGTCTTCCACCTTCACGATGGACATATAGAGGTGATCGATGTTCTTCACGGTACGTACCGACTTGAGCAGCGAGTAGAACAGCGACGCATGCACCTCTTCGCCGATCTCCCAGCCCTTCCCGTCGAAATGCCCGCTGCCCGGATCAAGAAACGCCCGCAGCTTCGCCAAGCACCCTTCCTCCGTCTCCAGGAGCTGGTCCATGGATTCGGCCGTCACGGTCGCCTTGACGGACACCTCGAGGAAGGCCGGCTCGGTCACTTGAATCGTAGGCCGAACCGTGATCGTATTGGCCGCCCGCGCGATCAAATACGTTTCGATCTGGCGTTTGACCGATGGGAACAGCGCATGCCCGGCTTCTCCGGGATCCGCAAGGACGACAAGCGTGATCGCGCCGGCTGCCCGCCGCATCAGCACGTCGCGGTTCGGCAGGCATTTGACCTTGGACAAGCCCGGATACGCTTCGCGGGCCAACCATTCGAAGTCGGAAGCCGTCACCGCCCGGCCTTGATGCTTCAGCCGTTCGGGTCCGCGAACTTGAGCCGCCTCGATGCGTTCCGTGTCGCAGCCGCCTCCCGCCGGAGCGGGATTGGCGACGCGGGCGACGAACGCAACCGATTGCAGAAGTCCCGTAATCGAGCCGGCGGGAAGATTGCCGGCGGCTCCTGCCGTCACCTTGTAGTGACAGCGTACGCCATCCGGACCGCCGAGCGGCACCGCTCTCCCGCGTACGCCATCGCCGAACCGGATCGTACCGGCGGCGCGATCCAGCAGATAGTGGCGTTCCTCCGAACCTGAGCCGGTCAACGATTCCACGCCCTGCCAGCGCACCCATACCCGATGAACGTCGCCCTCGCTGTCGTAGAGGACGTCATGGTCGTCCGGATACTCCCGAAGCCGCCGCGACAATTCGGGCTCGATCAGCGTACCCGTCTCGTCCACCCAGATTTCCTCCGCGATCACCGGCGTCCGGGACAAGCTATATACGCCTTGACGGTACGTCGGCGTCTCCGACCGGATCGACGATTGTTGGAGGGCCGGCACGGCGTTCAAGTCGATTCTAGACACGACGGGATAGTCGGACGCGAGCGAAACATCGAAGTACCGGTCCCGGTTCACCGCACGGATCCAATACCGTTCCCGGCCGTACAGCAGCGTGCGCGCCATGTCGGGCGGCGCCGCGAATTGCACGGCGCCTTGCTCGGTCATGCCGTTCGTCTCGTCGGCCGCGGTGATTCCTTTCCAGTACATGCGACGGCCGTCCAGGACGAGCGCTTCCCACTCGATCCACGGGCGCTGCAGCGAAGACCATTTGCCAGGCTGAAGCGCCAGCTGCAGCCGAATTGGCCCTTTCAGAAGCGGCGCGTCAAATCCCATGACGACGGCAGGCTCGCGGCTATCCAGCGGCTCGAACACGCGGAACGGAAGGCCCCCTTGCGCCGCGGCATGCGAGACGTCCCGCAGCGCCGCGTTATTGAACGTCAGCGCGTTCTCCGCGGCGAATGTCCGCGCGTCATAGGCATACCTAAGCTTGATCTGCTCCAAATACGGCGAAACATAGATCATCTCCGGCGCATATAGGTTATCGACCGCCGTCACGCGCGCGCGAATCCAGAAGCCGTACTGCGCGTTTACGAAGGTCCGCTCCAAATCCCGGGGACATTCGAACGTCAGCGTGCAATCGACCGCTTCGCCTTCGGGCATCTCGCCGAACAAGGTCTCATAGCGCTCCGTGCCCGGAATGCGCATCCACCCGCTGCCGTTCCAATATTCCCACATGACGCGCTGGATGCGGACGCGCGGCGGGTCCTTCTTGTCCAGCTCCGTCCGCCGCATGACCATCCGCCAGCGAATCTCCGGATCCGGCGCGACGCGAAGCGTGTTCGGCGTCATCGTCATTCGGAAGCGGACCGTAAGCGTTCCTTCCCGCTTGCCGAACGCCTCCTGGCTCTCCATGTAGAACGCAGCGAACGGAGCGAATTGCTCGCCGAACGGATAGCAGCCGCCCGCGCCGAGCTCCATGTCGTTGAACGCCATCATGGTAGGCGGGATTCCTTCCACGCCGCGTCGTTCGTCGAACGACGCCGACACGGCCAACGCCTCAACCTCCAAATCGCGGGAGAGCAGCGGATTCTCGCCGTCCTGCGTATCGCGCAGCTTGCAGCGGATCCAGCGCCCTTCCACGCCTCCGACCGCTAGCTCGTCCACGGGCCGAACCGCGTGTTTACGCAGCTTCAGTGCATGGCCGACCGCTTGAACCTCGTCGAAAACGACCCAACTGCCTTCCGACCAATACGACCATTCCAAATGCTCCGTCTCCGCCAGCCACGACGCGAGTTCCGGCAGCTTGTACTGTTTGGCGGCATGAACGAGCTGCACGGTCAGTTCGGCCGGATGCGTCGCCATGAACAGATCGTCATGCCGGAGGTAGATCGCATGCTCCTGCAAATTAACGCCGCTGGACGTATCGAATAAGGATACCTCCGGTCGTCCGCTAAGCACGAGGTTCGGATAATCCTCCGCGGCCTGCACGATGCGATCCTGCAGCGGGCTGATATTGATGACATCGAGCAGCTTGGCCGGCGTGACAAGCAAGGGCCGGTCCGTCTCGAAGATCAGCTCCTCGCCTCCGCTCGGCGACGGAGCCGTCAATTGCGTCCCCCGCGGGATCCACACCGATTCACGCGCCCCTTCGCTAAGCTCGAACACGACGTCCGTCCGCGCAGGCCGCGCGGGCTGTAGCTGCGTCTGAAGAAGATTCAGAAATTCGATAAAATGTTTGTTCGGCGCGCGGTCCAACCGTTTGCGGCTCTCCTGCACCATATCCGCGGCAATATGGAACAACGCCGTGCCCGGATCGGGATCATCCGGCGAGAACCGCCATTCCGGCGTATAGTAGGGCGCCGTTTCTTTCATCCACTGTATTAGCTCGCTGAATTCTCGCATGTCTTTCATCGTCGATGTACGCCGCCCTTCTACTTCGTGCCTTCCTCCAAATAGAAAGGAAATACCTGGTTAAACAGATTGTTCGTGGTCCTGACCACATACGAAATGTTCAGCAGCAGCTTGCCTGGCTCTTCCGCGTCCCGCAGCGCCTGCACTTCTACTTCGTGAACCCGGGGCTCCCACACGCGAATCGCCTCCTGGATATCGGATTCCAGCAGACGCAGCGTCGTTTCGTCCGTCGTCTCGAACACGAACTCCCGCAGGCCGCAGCCGAAATCCGGCCGCATGACCCGCTCTCCTTTGCTTGTCCAGAGTATGATGCGGATCGCTTCGGCGATATCCTCTTCCTGTCCGCTCGTCTTGATCCGGCCGGTCGTCGCATCGACCTCGATCGGAAACTTCCAGCCTCTCCCCATAAAGGACGCCATCCTGCCACCGCCTTTCCCCGTTGCGCCCGCGGCGCTAGTTGATTTTGACCATCGAGCCTTTGATCGACACGATACCATCCGACTTCAGCTCCAGCGACGCGGCCCCCTTCAGGCTGAGTGCGGCCGACGCCTCGATGCTCACCTGCGTCGATTTGACCGTAACGGCTTTCGTGCTGGAGATCGTCACGTCCCCGCCGCCGGTGATCTCGATCTTGGTCGAAGAACTCTTGATCGTTACGGTGCCGGTGCCGGTGCCGCTGATCGTCACCGCATGATTGCCGCTCTTGTCGGTCACCTTCAGTTCGTCGTTCTGGTCGGCGAATTCGATCTTGTGCCCCTTCTTCGTCTGAAGCGTGATCTTCTCGCTGCCGTCGGTGTCGTCCATAATAAACTCGTGCCCCGAACGGGATTTGATCTTGCGGATACTGTTTTTCTCGCCCCCCGCCGGAGCAGGGTTGGTCTTATTCCATAGCGCGCCGATGACGTAAGGCTGATTGAAATCGCCCATATGGAACGCTACCAGCACCTCGTCGCCGACCTCCGGAATGAACAAGCCTCCGCGGTCTTTGCCGCCCATGAACGTCAACGTGCGCACCCAGTCCGACTCTTGATTCGTCTCCCGGTGCGGGAACTTCAGCTTCACCCGGCCCAGCTTCTCTGGATCCTGGTTGTTCGTCACCTGCGCCAGCATGACGCCTTCCACGCCGTTCCCTCTGCCGGAGCGGCCGCCCGGCGAATTGGATCCCATCATATGGCATTGCCCTCCACGATGAATGTAGTTAAGTAACCGGATGCCGAAATCGTATGCGTGACCTGCGTCAAGTACAGCACCTGATTGAACTTGCTCCCCAAGCCGTCCAGCTTCAGATAGCGGCCGGCCCGCAGTTCCGGGATGCCGATGCTCTCGCCTTGCCCTTTGATGAGGTCCATCGCAATCTCGTTCATGATCGCATCGGCCAAATGCTGCGCTTCCTGCAGCGTGCCGGCGTTCGTGTAGTAATACTGCTTCGTGTAATCCGCGAGCGAACGCATGATGTCGCGGCCGGTCCTGGAGTTGTTGCCGATGATATCGATGTTCCGGCTCGCCGCTTCAATCGGCTTGAGCGTCTTCTTGTCATAGCCGCGGACGACGACTTGGCTGACCTGTCCCGATAGATCGATCGTGGTCGAGAAGCTGCGCAGGTTTTTGCCGTACATGAGCGTCATGATCGGCACCTTCGACTGCTTCGGCTTGCGGAAGTACAGCGTCTTGCCGACGACGAAGAAGTCGAAGTGATTTTGCTGCGCCAGCTCGCTCAAGAACAGAAAATCGGTCGTCTCGGACTGCTCGATCGTTTCCTTCTCGACGGTCGTGTCGTCGACGACCATACGCAGGCCGTATTTCGCCCCGACCGCCTTCACAACGTCCGAGTCCTTCTTCTTCAGCCACGTGTTCGAATGGGTGCCTTTCGTCATGAAGAACGAAGGGTCCATCGCCTGTACCTGCACCGTCGGGTTGCCTTGTGCGGGGAAATCCAGATCTACCGTCGTAATGATCCCGTAAAACACCGTCTCCAGCTTATCCGTGTACCCCATCTTGACGGTGATATATTTGCCGATGGCGAGCAGCGAGTCCGTCCATTGGAACTCGCGACGGATCGGATCGTAGGCGTTCTCGACCGTAAACGAGACCGAGTCCGCTTCGTTCTTCGTGATCGTGTTGACCGAGATCGAGGAGATGGCCACGCTCTGCCGGGTCAAATTGGTGCCGTCGATCGTCACCTCGAACGCGGGCGCGAAGAAATTCCGGTACTTCTGCTCGAGCGCGTCGAACGTATAGGTGCTGTTGTCGAATTTCACGTCTGCCATCATCTAGTCCAGCCTCGGGATGATGATTTTGCGTCCGGTGCGGACGGTGCGCGGATTGTCGATGCCGTTCGCCTCCGCGATCGCGCGCCATTCGCCGGCGTCCTCGTACTCGTGCGCCGCGATCATCCACAGCTGATCGCCTTGCTCGAGCGTCCGCTGCTTCGTCCGGTCGGCCGACTGGCGAGGGACGTTCTGGTATTGCTCCTTCATGCTCGCGATCGCGCGGAACGTCACCGACAAAGTCGCGCGGACGGGGAGACCGGAATCGAGGAACATCGTGAATTTCTGGGAGACGCGCTCGACGATCCCTTTGAAATCCAGCGACCCCCAGACGAACCGGCAGGTCGGCGGCGCGTGCAAATCCTTATCCACGTCGAGCAGCTTGGACACCTTGGAGGTCTGCTGGCGAACGTCCGTCCCCTTCTCGTACGTATCGAAGAACAGCTCCATGCTGAGCGTCGTCGCTTCGCCGCTAATGAACTGCGCGATCGGGGTCTGCAGCCCGGGAATCGTCTGCCACGCGAACGTATTGGCCGACTCCAGCGAATATTCGCTTGGGTTGAACAGCACTTCCAGCGTCTCCTGGCCAGTGCCCCGTTTCACGATGATATTCGCTTTTTTCAATGCCATCTCGTAACCGCTCCTCTACGATCCGGGACGCTCGAGCTCGATCCGAGCTAATAGCCTCGCGTCCGCTGCTGGAATTTCATCTTCTTCTCGATAGCCGTCATCACTTTCCCCGCAATAACATCCGGCTGCAGCTGCGGCAGCTGATTCAGCATCTGCTGAAGCTGTGCGGGGTCGATCGCCGGCGCTCGCGTCGGCTCGATCGGCTTGACCGGCTGCGCCGGCGGCGCTGCGGCTGCCTGCGTCTTCGCGGCATGCTGCATCATCGCCGGCTGAATGGCCGAACGGCTCGGCGCTGCGGCTGCCTGCGGCCTAGCCGCGCTGTAGTGCATGACGGGTGAGGATGTTGTCATCTGGTGTTCCGCGGCTTGTCCGGTTGCCTCCGCGACATCCTGTGCGTTCACGGATGGAACGCCACTCGTGCGGTCCAACTTGCCCGCGTTCGCATAACCTATGTTCCTTCGCTGCACGGCGACCGTCAGATTGGCGCTCGCCGTCCTCGCATCGGCGAAGTCTGAGTTTGCGAAGTTGGACGCTATGCCTGCGTTCAGACTACGCGCGTGTTGAACGCTCTCGATCAATTCAACCGCCCGATGGGTTAACGTGTTCAAGATCAAGCCGCCAATTGAAGTGGAACCACGGGACGATAGAATAGGCGCGGCAGTCTGCATTCGGTAATGAAGTACAGCGGTACGAGAATTGTTCGGTGTCGCAGCGCGTTCACGAGAACCTTTGCGCGAATCTTCCGTCTGTTTTCCAACCGTACCTGCGCGGCTCCTCTGCGTGATCAAGGTACTCGCAGCCTCGGAAGGCGCCGTGTTTGCTTGAACCGAATCACCCTGCATAGCGGCGGCGGATGGACCGTATTGGCGGAAAATACGGTGTATCGCATTTACGTTGAGTGCGCTTCTGGCGGCTGCTCTTTGCTGCTGCGGTTGATCCCTATTCGCTTGAACGGGCGGCACAATTGGACTTATGGCTTGTCCTGCTGGCGTTCGGCCGTGGGGTTTCGCGCCCTGTCTAGCCAACAATGGCACGCCTTCATTCCACCCGGCAAAACGGCCTGCCGTTGAACCGGTACGCAGCCGAGCAGCGCTGCGCGCAGCTGCCGCAAAAACGAAGGATAAGCTGGCAGGTAACGCAAGCCGTGCAAGGTCTGTCGTCTGTTTGCCAGTCTCCTTCTCCTGCCGATTTGCGGTTGACAGCGTCCCTTTTGCAATCGAGGCGCGATGCTGCCCGGTTAAATTACCTGCTCGCTCCGCGCCTTGAACAGAACCACGGGCAGAGACCGTTACGTCCGCTTCCGCTTGCGCTTGCGTACGCGAAGCGGTCTTCAGGGCCATCTCCGCCATGTCTTGCGGATTCAGGCGGCTGCGCCGGAGATGGATGCGAACGGTCTGCAGGGGCAGGTCTTGACGAGGTGCTGTTTCTTGATCTCGGCGGGTATTGGCCTCGTCTAATTGCATACGCCTAGCCAAGAAATGAACGAGCCCGAATCGCTGCCCTTCCTTCGCGAAGCCGCTTCGGATCAATGTTCCTTCCGAGATCAAGGCCGACAACAACGGCAGATGCTGCTGAATTCGCCGTACATTCAAGCGCGCGCGAACCGCGATGGACGCTTCTTGATCAGCCTGTACGGCCGGGTTCTGCGCCGTTATATCGGACGAAGCCTGCGAAGGCGTCCGGCGAAAGGGCGCGACGGGTGCTATGGCCGCATACGTCGTTGCGGCAGCTGCCTTTTGGGCGATCATACGCTTCGCAGCCGACCCGACATTCTCGGCACTTGGCGATGCTGCTCGCTCAACCGCCGATACCGAATCGGCTGCTCCTATTTGCCGTCTTGCCAATACCAAGCGAACGGAAGAATGAGGCGGCAGCGCGGATATGTCGAGCTTGCTGCCATTCACGCTCGTTAACGCGGATGGCCGCTCGGACGGATGCGCGCTTAAATCGTCGTCCGAAGTTCGATTCGCACGAGGCAGACGCTTCGCGATGTCGCCTGTACCGTTGATAAAATCGCGGGCAGCCGAATTGTCGGGAGCACGGTCCGTTAATGCGGGCGAGCTCTTTTGAAGGAGCGAACTTAGTCCCTTTAGAAGCGGCTTCGAGATGATCGGTACGTGCGAAATCATCTCATTGGTATCTTCCGTCGTGCTCTTGCGCGGCCGTAATCTGTGCTTGAAACGCTGAATCTGCGGCACCGAGGCCGTCGTGACCCAGCTTCTTGCCGCCGGCTCCCCGACCGTATGCCGCTCCGAACGCTCGCGCTCCGATGAACCGGTGGATTGCGTAGGCTTGACGTAGAATCGAATACCGCCGTTCGCTGCCTGATGCGTCCCCCGATCAGAAGTCGCGCCCGGCTCTGCAGGAGTTCGCGAACCAGGATCGCCGCTAATCCGGCTCCGTTGGACAAGCAGCGGGCTTCTTACCGGCTTATACGCGTTGTTTGCCTGCTGATCCGCTTGTCCGTCTATCATCGCGGAAGTAATCTCAACCAACTGCCAACGGCTAACCGACAACCGACTTGCTGTCTCTCGCCGGCGGATCGCTTGAATCCTTCCTTCAATTCGAGGATCGGACGATTTATCCGATAGTCCGTTCGGAACCGTTCGTTGAAGTACGGGCACTGTTTGCCGTGAACCCGTTTTGTCGGATTTGGCAGCTTGATGCGCGATGTCGTCGTGTATAAGCAAGCCTTCGGAGGCAAGTGCCTGCTTGTCTACAGCAGTTTGCTTCGTCGATGGCGTCGTTCCCGACTGATGCGTCGTCTCGTGCGGCGCTGCGTTACGCGATCGAAGATCGTGATGTTCAACAGCGGATACGTTCGTTCGTCGATCTCTCGACCCAAGTTCCGGATTGCCGCGACGAACCAGTCTCAGCTGCATCGGTGCCGACGTTACATTTGGCGCAGCATCAGAACGCATTCCCGATGCGCCGCCAAGCGGCGTGGTTCTCACGCTTAGCGTAGAATCGACCACAGATTGAACTTGCGATGCCATGCCGGGCGGCGCTGCCTGCCCTTGTCTCGCATCATTCCGACTGTCCTGCTCGCTGCTCTTGGCGTCTCGGCTGGCCAGGGCCGTTCGTCGATTCTCACCGACGTGCTCCGGCTTGAGTGCCGCTGATACACTTCGGTTACGAGGCGCATTCGCAGCAGCATTATGTTGACGCTGTACCGCTTCTCGACCGGCGCCACCATTCTCTCCAGCCATGCGAGGCATGCCCATCGACCGATTCAAGAATGGACGAATCGTGACGGAGCCTTCTCCTGTAAGACGTCCCAACACGGCGTGTACAAGCTGGGCCGACCAAGCCGAATGGCCGCTCGCGCTGGTAATGTGGCCTGCGGTGCCATTATGGACACCGTGTTCGCGGATTGGGCTCTGCGTCGAGCGACTGACCCGATTGCGGACATCTGTCGAGAAATCACGATAACGAGGTGTTAAATCAATCCTTGCTCGACGAAGCTGCGCCTCCCCCGTTTCGCCGCTAGTATTGGAAGCATCGTTTTGGGACAATGGCTCATGGCGATGTACGCCTGGACGCCGGGGCATCATGCTGCCATCCGGCGCAAACGGCGAGCTCGCGTCCAACATGCGTAAATAACGATGGAGGACGACGGTCGCGTGGGACTGAGTTTCCCGACTTGAAGCGTTGGACTTTGTAACGTTGGTCACCCTTATCCCGCTTGCGATCTCGCGCGCGTAGTGGGCACCCGGCGAGGCAGGATGATCAACATTCCCGCTAGCCTCCGAGCCTTGCCTTCGAACGGATTGCAGGCGATCGAGATTCGCTTCATGCCGTGAAACTTCTTGGCGATCGGATCTCCTCCGAACAGATTCAGCATCCACGTGTCGATCACCCGCTGGCAAAGCCGCTATCGCCGCTAGCCGCAAAGCTCTTCGCCACTCTACCCTCGTCCGCTCCAGTACATCTTCAACCCGCTCGACCCTCAGCCGTTCTTCCTGAGCCTCTTGACCCGATTTCGTCGAACGAGTGCCATCCGCACCTTCCTGTCGGCCCCGCAGTGCCGCGTAGGTGAATGGCGTATCGGACGCACGTCCACGCTCTCCACTCGACATTGGGTTGGATAACGGTCGCGAGCCATCTGCATAATTCGTGGACGGAATGCCGGGCGCCGCCTGTCGGGACGATCTCGCATTCATCTCAGCACGGGGCGCAAGTTGATTACCTGCGGCCCCCGGTTCGCGGCGTTCGTCCTCTCGCAGCTTCTGCCCGACGCGCATCACGACACGATCGAATGACCGGTCCGTCCCTCGCAGCCATCGTTCCACCTGCACCAGCCATTTGCGCTCGAGACTCTCCAGCCGGACTTGCAGCGGCATCAGCAAGCCGAGCTTCACTTGCACCTGCTGTACGACCGTCGTGATCGAGGCGGGTGGCAGCGCCGACGCGGCGGCCCCCATCTCCCGGAACGTTAGCGATAACCGGCCTCTGTCGTCGCGCCTGACGAATTTGTACTTGTCCGCGATCGTCTGCGCGAAGGACTGGTGACGCTGCACGCGTCCCATGTCCAGCACCGCTTCCGGCTGAGCGGACGACGGTTGGTTTTTTCGGCTATTCACTTACGTTCCTCCTTCCTCGACGGACAATATCGCCTAACTCGTCGCAGCCATCGTTTATTTCGTCTTGAAAATCGTCTTCAGTCCGTTATGCACCAACTCGATCGTCTCGACGGCGATATCGCTCTGGGACGCGTTCAAGTCGGGGCCGCTCCAGCGAACCGGATACGCCTCAAAAAAATTCCATCGGCACATTTCATCGCCGTCCAGCTGCTGCAAAATGACCGAGCCGCTCTTGCGCACGATCCTCCCGTTCATCGCCTGCGCGTACCAATCCCACAGCTCGCTCGATTGGGACATGCCGCGCTTGAGGATGATCGGCGAATACTTGACCGATCTCGGAATTCGGTGCACGTACCCGTTCACGCCGCCTTCCCGGAACTCCTCGGTCTCGATCTCGGCCGACAATCCCGTCACCTCGCTGAAGCCGCCGACCAGCATGCCGTCCAATTCTACCCAGAAGCGGAACACGCCGCCGTAAGGTACTCTCTCCGTTAACGCGCTCAACCTGCCCGTCACCTCTTCTTGAAGACGTCGAACACGTTCACCTTGTCTTCATCATCGTTGAGCCTCCGGTTAATGCGCGAAATTTCTTCGCACCAACGCCGCCGTTCCCGGTGCTCCATATTCATAATGTCATCATGCGGCCAATGGAAATAATATGCGATGAACCCCGCTTCCTCGTACAGCTTCTCGATCGGATAGCCCGTTAAAGGCTTTCCGCTGCGGACAAAAAATCGATGTCCACCTCGAATTCATGCTCGCATTTCGGACAAGCGGTATGCACCTTCGGCGCTTCCATGTCGTTGATGGAACGGTATAGATTTTGCAGGAAAGCCAAGTCCGCCGTGAACAGGCGCTCGATCACCTTCGTGTCGATATGCTTCAGATCGCCAAGCCGCGTCACGACGCGAGCCAGAAGAATAACCGTCAAATAGCCCGGGTTCTGCTGTACTCTCGGATCGCGCATCGGCAAAATTTCATCGGCCGCCGTGGCCAGGCGCATGACGCCGCGTTTGTGAAGATTGCCTTGGTCGTCCACGAATCCGCGCGGCAGTTCGAATGGATATTCCGTTTGAAACGCCATCGTAATCCCTCCATATTTTGACTGCAAATCTGCTAAAGCGGAAAACAAGAGATGACGCAAGCGCGCAATCGACGCCTCGCCATCCCTTGTTCCCTAACCATGATCGTGTTGTAAGACTTCAAGATTAAGCCGTGCGCGTCATGCCCTCATGCGCAAGCTCGACGAATTCGATCGCCACTTCGGAGCCCGTACCGTTGAAGCTTGGCGCCGAGTATTTCACCGGCCATGCTTCGATAACCTGCCAAGTCGCGACGTCGCCGCCCTCTTCGTCAATCGCGATGATCGTGACCGTCTTCCGTTCAACCGTGCCTTCAATGCACGCCTGCATCCAATCGAACAAATCGAGGGAATCCGTCGCGCCCCACTTCAGCGTGATGTTGCCGTATTTCGCCAAGCCCGGAAGCTTGCGCGGGGTGATGACTTCGTTGCCTTCCCGGTATTCGATCACGTCGAGCGATGCTTCAAAACCGGATACTTCGCTAAAGCCCGCTTGTTGGATGCCTTCCATCTCTACGCGGAACCTAAAATTGCGGTATGGATCATTACGTTCGCCTGGCATGGATATCCCCTTCCATTCATATATACTGCTAATCTATGCCGTCTTAGCGGCCATTCTATTATTCGGAGCCGGTCTTCTGCGTGATCCGGAAGACGACGAATTCGGCCGGTTTGACCGGCGCGACGCCGATTACGCAAATCAAGCGTCCGTTGTCGATGTCGTCTTGGGTCATCGTCTCGCGGCCGATGTTAATGTAGAACGCTTCTGCCGGCGAGTTGCCCATCAGCGCGCCATCGCGCCATACGCGGGTAAGGAAGGCGTCGATCGTCCGCTGCACGCGAGCCCACAGCTGGTCATTGTTCGGTTCGAAGACGACCCAGCTCGTGCCGTTCTTGATCGACTCCTCGATGAAGATGAACAGACGGCGTACGTTGACGTATTTCCAAAGCGAGTTGGACGAACACGTGCGCGCGCCCCAGATGCGGATGCCTTGGCCCGTGAAGCTGCGGATCAGGTTCACGCCGGCCGGATTGAGGATATCCTGCTCGCCGTTGTTGTATTGCACTTCCAAACCGACGACGCCGCGAAGCACTTCGTTCGCCGGCGCCTTCTGCACGCCGCGCGTCTGGTCGGAACGGGAGTAGATACCCGCGACCGTACCGGATGGCGGAATGAAGATGTTGCGCTTGTCGAGCGGATCGAACACCTGCAGCCATGGATTGTACATCGCGCAGTAGCTGGAGTCGAAAATATTGCGGTGCGTCAGCACGTCCGCAACCTTCGTTTTCTCCCGCGGAATGTCGAGAATCGCGAATCGGCTGCCGAGGTTCTCGCAGTGCGCCACGAGCTGCACTTGCACGTTCGGATCGGTTACGCCCGGAATCGCCATGATGCTGACGACGTCGTTGTCGATGAAGGACTGGATGCCGGTACGACGGCCTGGGCCGTTATCCTCGCCTACGAAATCCGACGCGGACAGGCTTGCGACCGAACCGTCGCTGCCGCCGCCGAACACGATGTCGTATTTGCCGGCCGCTTCCGGAAGACCGCTGATGACCGTGAACGGAGGCACCGCTTCTTCGGCGTCCGTGCTCAGATCGGCCGCGTTCAACAGACCGGAACGTTCCATCACTTTCACGATATGGTTCGCCGCAGCCGCATTGAGCGACATTTTGTCGAAGCTCTCGGCTTCGTTGCCGCAGAAGATGTTCAAGGTTACTTCGCATGTCGACAGCACTTTGGCCGGGAGCAGCGAGTTGTCCACGACTTCGAGTCCGCCCTCAAGCGGCTTCTCGAGCTCAATGAGGTTATCCTGCGAGGACACGACGCGGTTGTATTGCTTGCCCGCCGCATCGTCGAACGCGACGATATCGCCCGCGTTGAAGCCGGCATTGCTCTTCACGCGGTAGCGTTTGGACGCTTCAGGTTCGCCGATGATTTCGAAGATTTGCGTCTTCGCCTTGCTGGCCGGAAGCAATTCAGCCCGGATTTGGTCTCCCCATGCGCCAGGGTTCGTCGCGGAGAGCGACAGCACGCCGGCTTCGGCGGAGGTGTTGACCGATGCGCGAGCATCTTTGGGCGCCACGCGCATGACGAAGCACCGCGAGCCGCCGTTCATGAAGAATTGCTCTACTGCATATGCCAAGAAACGATAGGGGCCGAACGCATTCTCCGAGAGATAGGATCCGAACAAACGTTTGAATTCCGCAAAGCTGGTGACAAGCTCGGGCAAGCCTTCGGTCGCTCCCCGTTGAGCCAATCCGATAAAGCCGGCCGTGCTCGTGCTGGCGCCTTGCAAGGGCCGAGCACCGCTCTCAAATTCTTCCACATACACGCCAGGCGACAAATATTCTGCCATGATCCCCGGTTTCGCTGATCCTGCGCGTCCCGCCGACCGAATGGGGTTTGCGGTAAACAGGGGCGAAACCAGTTCCTCCTCCCGTTTGGTTATATAAGATAAACTGATGCACGCTGCCGTAACAGGCACGGTCCGGCATCAATGAACCTTTCGTTATTGGCACTGCTCGCTTGCTTAAACCTCAAGACGGATCTCCGCCTGATTCAAAACGGAAGGTTTGAGGGTAATACCAATGGGAGTCTGTGAAGCTATGTTCGGAAAGCGTAAAAAAATATCGAATGGCGAATTCGGCATCGGTGGCCTGAACGCCAGCCAAAGCCTTCCTCGTTCATCCGTCAACAGCTTCAGATGAGGCAGCAGTTGATCGCCGCGATTCGCATCAGTCGCCAGCGGACGTTCAAGTGCGTACTTGCGGACGCCGTCCCGATGCTCCAGAATCCGAACGACCTGTCCAGGGGTATTGTCGCGGCCGGATAATCGGAGATAATCGCCGACGCCGATCGCGCCGTTCTTCAGGACTTCGATCTCGCGCGAGCCGCTTACTGCATCCCCAACCAGCCTGCCGCGCGACGCTTGCGCAAACGCGATGTCCACCTCTACAAGAGAGCCGGTCAGCGGCGCGCCCGAGCGGTCCGTAACGACCGCATCCAATATCGTCGTCCCGACAGGCAGCGGATAAGCGCTTCCGGGAAACAACGATATCGCAACGACCGGTTCCAGCGGAGACAGCTCGTCCAACCGAATGCGCGTCTTCTGCCGCCGGTATACCGCGGAATCGATGATAACGGTTACTTCCGGACCCGTGAGATCCGTAAAGATCCACATGCCGTCCGGCTTGGCGATTGGTTTGCGCGCCGAATCTTCAACCGATAAGTGTACCGCCGAGGATGCCGGCGGACGACCGGTAAATCCGTCGCTCAGCCGAATGACAAGGGAGCAGCGCGTGGTCATCGTTCGCATGCTATTCTCCTTTGTCCCGGACGCGGATTTGACGTTCGACGACCCGCGTGGTCGGCTTGAGCTTAGTCGACTCGATATATACCGGGCCGATCCGAAGCGGGATCGACAACTTCTGCGGCAAGCTGCCGAAATTCCACACGCCGTTCAAGGCATCCGGCGTCATCGGGTCCATCGTGATGCGCAGCTCCTCGCCCCTCTCGGCCAACGAGCCGGTCAAGTATGGCGCGCGTAAAACGGCATTGTCGTGCAGCACCTGCAGCGCCTTGCCGAGAATCCGGTGTTCGTCGAGCGTTCGTGATTGCAGATCTGCACTCGAATATGGCGTTAGCAAATAATAGAGATCCAGCGCGAGCGGCGGGAATTGCAGCATGCCGCTGCCGCTTGCGATAAATTCCGTTCGCCGGCCTTCCGAGCTTTCTGCCACCCGGTAGAGATACAGGGATAAGGATAAATCGCCTTTGTCTGCCGGCGAAGCCATGCCGATTAACTCGGGATGGGTGACCGGCTCGGGCGACATCGCTTCCCGGAGCAGCGCCAGAAGCGAGGCGCCGGCTTCCGCGATCACGGCGTAGGTGGCCAATAGGATCCCTCCATCTATCCGGCGCGGGACCAGTCCGGCCGGGCACTTCGAATATGCAGCTTATTCCATTCTCCTATTATAGCTTCTCTAGGAACATCTGACTACGCAATTTTACAAGATTCGACTTGACCGGATCAGAAGAAACCTTCCCATTCTCCGGGCAGCAGTATTTTGCCGGTTTTCTTTAGCTCTTGCCGCGCCGCGGCGACCAATTCCCGCATCCCGAGCGGGTTTCCGGCGGATGCCGCCATGAAGGCTGCCGTCACGACGATGTTTTTGATGCTGCCTCCCGCGACCTCGATTTTGCGTCCGAGCAATTCGAAATCGACATCATTCGACAATGGCGTGGAGGTTGGGACCATCGAACTCCACAAGCGCGCGCGATGCTCGGCATCCGGGAACGGAAACTTGATCACCAAGCTAAGCCGGCGCATAAACGCATCGTCCATGTTTTGCTGGAAATTAGTAGCTAGTATCGAAATGCCGTCATATTCCTCCATCTGCTGCAGCAAATAGGCGGTCTCTACGTTTGCGTACTTATCGTGCGCGTCCTTCACTTCCGAGCGCTTGCCGAATATCGCGTCGGCCTCGTCGAAGAAGAGGATCGCGTGCGAGCGCTGCGCTTCGTCGAAGATGACCCGCAAGTTTTTCTCCGTCTCGCCGATGTATTTGCTGACGATTTGGGACAAGTCGATTTTGTACGCTTCCATGTTAAGCTCGCTGGCCATCACTTCGGCAGCCATCGTCTTGCCCGTGCCAGGCGGTCCTGCGAACAGCATGCTGACTCCCTTGCCATACGACAGCTTCCGCTCGAACCCCCATTTGCCGAATACTTCGCCCCGGAAGCGCATCATCGCGCTGGCTTGCCGGAGCATGTCCAGCTGTTCTTCCGGCAGGACGAGATCCGACCATCGATAACGGGGGTTCAGCCTGCGGGCTTTGTCGCCCATCCGATGATGCGCCTGCGCTCTTGCGCCTTGCTCGTAATGCCCCGCCGCGGCTTCGACGCTGTCCAATCGCGCCGTTTGGGCGGCACGCTCGACAGATCGGCGTATGAGCCCCGGGGTGAACCGATACTTGGCGGCAAGCGCTTCGGCGTCTTGTTCATTCAGCCCCTCGGCATTCATCCATAGACGCTGCCGCAGCATTAGATCCGGAACGGCCAGCTCCGCCTGCAGCACCGCCGTCCCCTCCTCTGCGGGGAGCGCGTCCGCACCTCGCGGCGACAAGGTAAGCCAGAAGACCGGATACGGGTAGTCGCGCGTCCAGGCGAGCAGCTTCTCGCAGCCGGCATCCTCCTCGCTCCCCGGCGATTCCGGCTCCAGCGCGATGACCGCGCCAGCAAGTCGCGCTTCGCGGAAGAAGCGATGCAGCAGTTGGTTCGTCTCGGCAGTCCACTTGCTCGCCGGTTGAAGCCGCAACCTGAACGCCGGCTTGCCCAGCTTTGCTGCAAGCAGGGCTGCATGCGTCTTCTTCCCCGCGCCATCGCCGCCCCAGAGATGAATCAGCATCGGTCCGGCCGGTCGGCCAGCCTCGTTCATCCGTACGAAATGCAGCAGCTTCGCCTGCAGCTCTTCAACTTCCAGCAGCGGCCATTCGATTGGCACCGTCAGCGGCTTGGCATACGGGGACAACCTAGGGTCGAATTCGGACGTGCCTAGCAAATACGAGACGATGCGCGAATCGAGCCGAAGCGGCTTGGACAGTATGCCGGCCGAACGCTCGCCCTCCTCCATGATCCATTTCATCAAAGGACGCTCTTCCTCGAAAGCGACGCGCGCCGCGTACTGTCCGGCTTCGTTCCCGCCGAACAGCTTCAGCGCCAGATCGACCGTCGGATGCTTGCACGTCACGTCGTCCTGCAGGTAACCGAATAGCTTCTCGTACTTGCGGTTCAACTCGGGCGCGAGCGCCAACAAGACGCATTGCCGTTCGAAGGCCAGCAGTCCGAACCGCCCGGCGAGCGCAAGCAGCGGCAGCGGCCGGTGTTCGGACAGATTGGCGGCTAAGCGGGCGTCGATCTCGCTCCGCCGCTGCTGGATGCTTCGCTGGCGGTCTGCCAGCGAGGCGCTCAGCTCCATGTCATCGGCCGATTCGTTCAATAGACGCGCGACCTCCTCTTCGGTGACGAGCAGTCCGCGCATCGGGTCGAACGGGTTATCGCGTTCGAGTTCGATCCGGCAATCCAAGCGAAACTGTATTAAGGCGTCGAGCAGCATGAGCTCGTCCCGCCAATGCTCGTAGCCGTTAATATAGGGAGTTAAAGCCGTCATGCGATGTCGCTCCTATCGGGTTCATGTTCCATGCAGCTGTAAGTTGTCCAGCATAAAGAAAGGAGCGTACCATGTGATTACGCTCCTTCTCCGTGCCATGGGCCGCCTAAACGGCCTGCCGGCGTCATCGTTTGCGTTTGCCGCGCGGAAGCGCGATCATCAGGTCGTTCTCCAGGGCGTTCCATGTCACGGACATCGCAGCGAGCGTCTGCTCGTGCGTCAAATAATTGTGCATGAGACTCGCGTCGTTCACGATCAGCTGGCCATCGGCCAAAAACTGATTCGCTCTGACTATCAGCGGCGCTCTAAGCGCTGCGAAAGCCGGGTTGTTAATAAAGTGATTCACCCGGTCGACGTGCTCTTGCGCCCGCTGCTGGATGCTGTCCTCAATCCGTTCGTAGTCATTGTTCCGATGGAGCGGATAGTTGCCTTGGCTGAAGAGGGTAGGCCCGGTTAACGTCCAATTGTTCCTATCTTTGCGCAGGGGCGCGGTATCGCCGTGTTTGTTATCGAATTCGTACTCTTGAATTTGGACATCCAAGCTGGTCGGCAGCGAGCTCTCGGGTCCGACCGTATCGTCGCGTCCCCCCGGATACGTCGCGGTCACGTGGTAGCGGAGCACTTTATTCTCGCCGAGCACCGCTTGCTTGGCGCGCTTCTCGAAATTCGACTCCATCAGCCGGTTCGCGGTGGCGGAGATCGGCGCCAAATTCTCGACCGCGTCGCCTTTGCCGTGAAGGTGGTGGTTCAGCAAATGTCCGGCGATATACGTCGCTTGACCGCCTGTGAGCGCGTTGACCGCCTGCAGCAGCGGGCTTCGGGCTCCCGCTTGCGGCTCCGTGCCGCGAAGCGCGCCGGGGTTGACGGAGACGACCGCGTCGACGCTGCGGCCGTCTGCGCTCGCAACCGTGCCTCCCCTGCCATTGGAAATCGTGCGATTGACCGAATTCCATACCGCCGTCGATGCCGGTCTGGCCTGCGCCCCAGTCTGGCCGCCGTATTCGTCGCCAGGCAAACTTTCCATTAATACGGACAGCTCGGTCAGCCGGCTCTCGACCTCGTCTCCGTCTTGCGGCCGCCAAGCCGCCCATGCCCCTCTCGGGGCGATGCCGCGGTCAATCTCTTCCGCCAAGTCGCATGCCCGCTGGTAATCTGCTTTTTGCTGCACGGAGCCGTTGTCGTCGATCCATTCCCGAATCCGTTCCAGATGCTGCCCGAGCGGCGTCGGTTCGCTGCGCATGACAAGCCGCCAGCCCTCGCCTTCTTGTTCGATGCAGAGCGTGTGGCTTTCCTTGTCGAACGTCTGGAAAGGCTGACGGAGCGCTTCCGGCTCGATGGCATCGCCTGTTCGAATATCCGCGCCGCCTTGCATCTTTCTGCCTGACTCGTCCGCGGCAAGCAATTGCCGCAAGCCTTGATTGCCGAGCTTGCGCTGCAGCAGATGAAGGCCGCTTGCCTGGTTGCGATGTCGATTCGAGGAAACCTGTTTCTCATCCGGCCGAGCCGGCGCGTGCTGTCTGATCATCTTCGCATATTCACATCCGGCATCATAATCATAAATTTATTATAAGGCGCGCCAAATCGAGCTGTAAATTGATTTTGTTGCAGGTTGTCTGCTTCATTTCGAATATGGTTAGCCTTATATTGAGAAGGTAAGCTTCCATGTTTCCTTATCAGTCATGGACGAGGATAGGTGAGCGCAATTGCGGTTTAAAGACGTGTTCTCCATTATTGGACCGGCCATGATCGGTCCTTCAAGCTCGCATACGGCAGGCGCCGCGCGAATCGGCCGGTTCGCCCGGCAGTTGTTCGGATCCGCGCCGGAAGAAGCCGACATCACCTTCTACGGGTCGTTCGCCGCCACGTACGAAGGCCATGGCACCGACATCGCCATCGTCGGCGGCCTGCTGGACTGGCAGACGGACGATCCTCGCATTCCGCAATCGCTGCAGATCGCGGAGGAGCAAGGCATCGCGGTCTCGTTCCGCGAAGGGCGTGGCGCATTCTCGCATCCGAATACAGCGAAGCTGCTGCTCCGATCCCCATCCGGCGGCAAGACTCGCGAGCTTGCCGTCATCGGCACGTCGATCGGCGGCGGCAATATCGAAATTACGGCCATTGACGGCTTCAGCGTCAAATTAACCGGCATTTATCCGACGCTCGTCATTCGACATAAAGATTGGACCGGCGTCGTCGCAAGCGTGACGGACGTCATGCGTCGCAGCCGGACCAATATTGCGTTCATGTCGGTCGACCGCAAAGGCAGAAGCGGCGATGCGCTTACCGTGATGGAGTTGGATTCCCCCATAACCGAAGCTTTGATCGCGGAGATCGGACAGATCGAAACGGTCAGCGCGGTGCATATCGTGAATTTGCAGGAGGCCGCTTCGGACGAGAATAACGGCGGCACGACGACCACCAGGGAGGAACAACGATGAATTTTCGCAATTTAGACGAACTAACCGCGTTATGCGAAAGTCGCGAACTGTCGATCGGCAAGCTTATGCTCGAGGAACAAAGCGCGGAGTCGGGACGCGACGCCGGCTTGGAATTCCGCACGATGGCCGATTACTATCGCATTATGAAGGAAGCGGTGCAGCGCGGCTTGACTGAAGATACGACCTCCCGCAGCGGCTTGACCGGCCGGGATGCGCAGCGCGTCATGGCATTCGGACAAAGCGGCGAACTAAGTCTCGGCGAGCATGCGGGGAACGCGATGGCCTACGCGCTGGCGGTATCGGAGATCAACGCCTCGATGGGGCGCATTATCGCGACGCCGACCGCCGGCTCGTGCGGCATTATTCCCGGCGTATTCGTCAGCTGCCAGGAGCGCTTCGGCTGGAGCGACGAGCATATGGTGTACGGCTTGTTCGCGGCGGGCGCGATCGGCTATGTCATCGCCAACAATTCCTTCGTCTCCGGGGCGGAAGGCGGCTGCCAGGCCGAGGTGGGGTCGGCGATCGGCATGGCGGCGGGCGCGCTCGTCGAGCTGCGCGGCGGCACGCCGAAGCAGGCGGTGCACGCGGTCGGTCTCGCGCTGAAAAACACGCTCGGCCTGATCTGCGATCCCGTCGGCGGGCTCGTCGAAATTCCTTGCATCGTCCGCAACGGCTTTGGATCGGTCACCGCGCTGGCGGCGGCTGATATGGCGCTGGCCGGCGTGCGCAGCGTCATTCCGTCCGACGAGGTTATCCAGGTAATGCTCGAGGTCGGCTCGGCGATGCCGGAGAAGCATCGCGAGACGGCCGGCGGCGGCTTAGCCCAGACGCCGACGGGCAAGGCGATCATGTCGCAGCTGAGGAAGAAGAAATAAACGCGCGAACCCCCGCTGCCGTTAATGGCAGCGGGGGTATTTTACACCTCCAGCAAGTGATAGCCGAACCCGTTCACGATCGTCGTATCCTTATACTGACGCACGCGCGCATTCCGACCATAATTCAGATGCTGATGTCCGTGCACCATATAGCGAGGACGATATTGATCCAAGAACGATACGAAGCTCTCGAATCCCCGGTGGCAAAGATCCTCGCCATCCCCGAGCTTATAAGCCGGAGCATGCGTAACGAGGAGATCTACGCCGCCCTTCAACCACAGCTTGGGCTTCTGTTTGGCGATCCTCCACCGCATTTGACGCTCCTTATATTGATGTTCGCCCGGACTGTAGCGGAAGCTGCCGCCAAGACCGAGAATGCGAAGGCCTTTGAACGTGACGAGCCGATCCTCGATGCAATCGCAGCCTTCCGGCGGCATCTGGCCATACGTCGTGTCATGATTGCCGTGAACATAGAACAACGGCGCGTGGATCATGCTGACCAGGTAGGATAAGTACGAAGCCTTCAGATCGCCGCAGGAGAGGATGAGCTCCACATCCTTGAACCGCGCCGGGTCGAAGTGGTCCCAAATGTATTTCGATTCTTCGTCGGCCACGATTAAAATCTTCATAATCCCCTCTCCTTCGTCCGTTCAATTGACCCTAATCGTATCTATTTCTATTGTGAATTGATAGGCCTCGTCATCAATCGGTTGCGCTTAGCCCACATTGTAACTGAACCACAGCGGTCATGCTCAAATTTTTGCCAGCTGTCCCTCAACTGCTTGCCGCCCCATTGCGCCCCTATCCAAAATAATCGGACGCAAAAAAAGGCCAAATCCCCTCTTAGGGCGGATTTGGCCTTCGCTTTGATACCATTCAGCGTCATATGAACAACGCATTAAACCTAAATTGACCTTATTGCAGAATGCCAAGCTTACGGCCCGCGCGCTCCAGCGCGCCAACCACCGTATCGAGCTGCTCGCGCGTATGCTGCGCGGTGACGATGAACCGGACGCGGCCCTTATCGTAAGCGACGGTCGGGAACACGATGCCTTGCGCGAACACGCCCTCTTGCAGCAGCGCGTCGGAGAACGCCATCGAATCGGCCGGACTGCCGACGATGACCGGAATGATCGGCGTCTCGCTCGCGCCGGTGTCGAAGCCAAGCGCCTGTACCTTCCCGCGGAAATAGGCCGCATTGTCCCACAGCTTCTCGATCAGCGCCCCGCTCTCCCGAAGCAGCCCGATCGCGGCGAGCGCGGTGGCCGCCACCGCCGGCGTCTGCGACGTGCTGAACAGGAACGGTCTCGCCTTATGAATCAGGTAATCCTTCACCACCGCGTCGCAAGCCACGTAGCCGCCGACGGCGCCAACCGCTTTCGATAGCGTGCCGATCTGAATATGGACTCTGCCGTGCAAGCCGAAATGATCGGTCGTGCCTTTGCCGTTCTTGCCGAGCACGCCGCTGGCATGGGCGTCGTCGACATAGACGAACGCGTCGTACTTCTCCGCTAATTCCACGATCGCCGGCAGCGGCGCGATGTCCCCGTCCATGCTGAACACGCCGTCCGTAATAATGTACCGATTCCGGTAGCCGGCGCTTTCCTTCAATGCCTGCTCCAGCTGTTCCATATCCTTGTGGGCGTAAATTTTGCGCGCCGCCTTGGTCAGCCGGATGCCGTCGATGATGCTGGCGTGATTCAGCTCGTCGCTGATGACCACGTCTTCCGCGCCCACGAGCGACGCGATCACGCCTTGATTGGCCGTGAAGCCCGATTGAAAGACAAGCGCGGCCTCCGTTCCTTTGAACTTGGCCAGCTCTTCCTCGAGCTTGGCGTGGATATCGAGCGTGCCGGCGATCGTGCGGACGGAACCGCTGCCGACGCCATACTGCTCGGTCGCCGCGATCGCCGCTTCGCGCAGCGCCGGATGACCCGCCAGTCCGAGGTAGTTGTTCGACGACAGCTGAATGAGCGCTCTGCCGCCGAGCGTCATGGTCGCCGCCGCTCCGCTCTCCCATACCGTAAGCGGACGGTAGCGTCCCTCTTCCTTCAGCTGCTGCAGCTCGTCATACAACCGGTTCCAATTGGCCATGGTTCGTCTCCTCTCCCTGCAAGCTCGCGCTGACGGGTTTCTTATCGTGATTGAAAATGATTTTGGCGCACTGGCCCGATGCCATCAGATCGAAGCCATACTCGTAGTCGTGCAGCGCCATCCGATGCGTGATGATCGGCGTCAAATCGATACGGCGCTGGTTGAGCAGCCCTTTCAGCTGATACCAGGTCTGGTACATCCGGCGGCCGGTGATGCCTTCGATCCGCAGCCCTTTGAAAATAATGTGCTTCGACAAATCGAGCGACACGGACTGCGTCGGGATGCCCAACAGCGATACGCGCGCCGCCGGCGCCGCCGATTCAAACGCGCTCTGAATCGCGCCGGGATGGCCGGACATCTCGAGAATGATCTCGGCGCCTTCGCCCTTCGTATACTCCGCGACCGCTTCGGTCATCGAGGCTGTTCGGGTGTTGATCAGGTAATCGGCGCCCATCCGCTCCGCCAGCTGCAGGCGATAAGGATTGATGTCCGCCGCCATCACGATCCCCGCGCCGCTCGCCTTCGCGACCGCGACGGCCATGAGACCGATCGGACCGGTGCCGACGACGAGCACGGATTTGCCGACGATATCGCCCGCGAGCACCGTCTGCACCGCGTTGCCGAGCGGATCCTGCAGACAGGCCAGCTCGTAAGGCAAATCCGGCTCATTATGAATCACGTTCGTCGCCTTTACGACCGCATATTCGGCAAAGCAGCCCGGCGCGGTAATGCCGAAGCTGCGCGTGTACTGGCATACATGGGCGTTGCCCGTCCGGCAAGCTTTGCACACGCCGCATACGATGTGCCCTTCCGCCGAGATATAGTCGCCACGCTTCACATGCGTGACCCGGCTGCCGACCTCTTCGACGATCCCCGCGAATTCGTGGCCGAACACGTTCGGCGTTACCACGTTCTTCTCCGCCCATGCATCCCATTGATAAATATGCACGTCCGTCCCGCAAATTGAAGACGCTTTCACACGAACAAGCACCTCGTCGGGGCCGCATTCCGGCACCGGCACATTCATGAGAACGGCTCCCGGGGCCCGCTTGTCTTTGACCAAGCCGATCATCGTCGCGCCCATATTTTTACGCCTCCTGTGCACGCCTATTGATTGTTATATTAAACCATCTGTGCGCTATATTATATCTTCCATACATTACATTATACACATGTGCGTTATATTGTACATAGGATCCTAAAAAAATGTTACATCCGCTGTTCGATCGTTTATAATGAAACCATCATTCTTGAAGGAGAACCGTCATGGAGCACGAACAAATTCACAAGAAAATCGGCAAAAACCTGCAAGCGATCCGCAAGTCCCGCTCGCTCAGCCTGGATCAGACGGCGGAGCTGACCGGGGTGAGCAAGGCGATGCTCGGTCAGATCGAACGCGGCGACACGAACCCGACCATCTCGATATTATGGAAAATCGTCAATGGTCTCCATATTTCCTTCACGCAGCTGATCGAGGACAACGAATCGGTCGCCAAAGTGTACCGGTTCGAGGACGTCGAGCCGTTCGTCGAAGAGGATGGCCATTATCGGGCGTTCCCGATCGTGCCGTACGAGCAGCAGAAGCGGTTCGAGATTTATACCGTCGAGATGGAACGCGGCATTATCCATAACTCCGAAGCCCACTTCGAGGGCGTCGAGGAATATCTGCTCATGATGAGCGGCGAGCTGCGCGTCCACATCCAAGACGAAGTGTTCGAGCTGCGTGCCGGAGATGCCCTTCACTTCGCTGCGGATCAGCCCCATCGCTACGAGAATATCGCGGACCAGAAGACGGTGTACCACTCGATTATTTGCTATCCGTTGTAAGTGAAACGCCGTATGGTCGGCAGAGAACACAAAAACTGGCGCCGGTTCGTCCGGCGCCAGTTTTTGCTGCAGCGTTTATGATCGGTTGAGCGACCTTTCTTCCAAAATCGCGATTTCCCGACGTCAAGCCTCGAAGAACTGCGTTACGACCGCTTTCCCTTCCTGCGCCTCGATCTCTGCCCGCGCCCCATTCACGAACGTCATCTGCGGCGGAACATGACCGCAATCCACGTCGTACAACACCGGCACGCCCAGCTCTTCGGCCAGCTCCAGGTAGAGATCTTCGACCGTATATCCTTCGGTCGGTCGGTTCGCTTCGCTTCGCCCAAACAGCAGGCCGCCGCAATGATCGAACCATCCCGCCAGCTTCATCTGCACGAGCGAACGCCGCAGATCCGCCGTCGACAGCTCGCAATTCTCCAAATACCAGATGAGCGGTTCCCCGTTCAAATGCGTCTCCCGGAACCGCTTCACATCCCCGTACGGCGTACCGATCAGGTGGCGCATGACGTCGATGCAGCCGCCGAGCAGCCTTCCGCTCATTCGGATGCTTCCTCCGCCGACCGTCTTCCAGCGCGTCGGTTCCGTAAGATGAAAGACGCACGGCGTCGGATTATCATGATCCCAGGCCAGCTGATACAACGGTGAAGACAATTGACGGACCGACTCCCCGCTGCGCGTGGCGAGTACCGTCTCCCACATGCCGGTCGTCTCGTCGGCGTATTCCCCTCTGGCATCGACAAGATTCGCGCCGTGGGCCGTGGCCAGACCGGTCATCAGCGTCACGGCCAGCAGCAGCACGCTCGTATCGGAATAGCCTAAGATCCATGTGGGCTTAATCGCCTCGTAGTCGATCCGATCGACAACCTCGATCAGCAGCTCACCGCCCCAAGGCGGAAAAATCAACGACAATCGCGCATCCTGCAGCATCGCGTTCAACTCGGTCGCGCGAACGTCCGCTGGAGCGGATTTGGCCTTGCGCTGCGTCCAGACCGTATCGCCGACGACAAGCCGGTAGCCCTTCGCTTCCAGGCGTGCGCACGCTTGCTTGACCAGTCCATGCAGCTCCGGCTGCACGCCGGAGGACGGTGCCGTCACGCCGATGGTTGCCCCCGCTGTCAGTAACGGATATCGAATCATGCCATCCCTTCCTTTCGTGCTTGCGATTCCGAGTCGAACTACGTTTCGAACAGACGCGCCGTTACGATTGCTTGGGCTGCAAGTCGCGTCTCGAGATACACCTCCACGCTCACTTTGCAGAAGCGCCGGCTGGATTCTACAACAGTCGGCGCCAGTCTCAGGCTGCTGTCAATCTCGATCGGCAGAAAATAATGGACGGACATGCTGTCGATGTGCAGATTGCCCCGACGCAAGCCGCTGATCGCCCGTGCGGCCACTTGATTAATCAGACTGGCCAGGATGCCGTCCGATAGGTTGCCGACCGCGTTCGTCATCGTCGCCGCGGCGGTACCGACATAGGCGCTCCTGCCCGCCTCGTCCTTCGTCTCCTTGAACGAGGACCAGATTTGTTCCTCCAGCGTCTCGCCATATTGCGGCTGCAGCTGAATGTTTTGCATGGAGCGCAGCACGTCCTTGCGGCTGATCACGCCCGCGAGACGACCGTCATCGTCCACGACCGGCAGCAGTTCCAGAGATTCCCACACCATCAGGTGTCCGGCCGCGGCGACGGTCGCATGCAAGGTCACCGTATGGGGATTGGACGTCATGAAGCGCGCGATAGGATCGCCGCCAGCCGCCCCGATAACATCTTTCGCCGTGATTACGCCGACCGGACGCATGTCATCATCCACGACCGGGAACCGGTTGTGATTCGTGTCGCCGATTAAGCGCAGCATATCGTTCACCGCATCGCCTCGGGTCAAGTAAGCCAGCTCCCGCTCCTCCTCCAGCAGGTCGCCGACCAGCGCGATCTGCTTCTTGATCATCTTATCCGAGATGGCGCGGTTAATTAGTGTCGCGACGGTGAAGGTATCGTAGCCGCTGCCGATAATCGGAAGCCCCAGTTCGTCGGCCAATGCCACGACGCTGTCCGCCGCTTGAAACCCGCCCGTGATCAGCACGCCGGCTCCGAGCTGAAGCGCGCTCTCGTGCGCCTTTTCCCGGTTGCCCACAATAAGCAGGTTGCCCGGTTCGATATAACGGACCATGGCCTCTAGCTGCATGGCGCCGATGACGAATTTGTTCAGCGCCTTATGCAATCCCGCTCGTCCGCCCATCGCTTGGCCGTCAACGATGTTGACGATTTCCGCGAACGTCAGCTTGTCGATCTCGATCGGCTGCTTCTGTTCGATGCGGAATGTGCCGGCGCGTTCCTTCGTGCTGACGATGCCCCGGTTCTCGGCGTCCTTGATCGCCCGGTAGGCCGTTCCCTCGCTGACGTCAAGCTCCTGCGCGACTTTGCGGACGGAGATCCGCGAGCCGACCGACAGTTCGGCGATGTATTGGATAATTTGCTCGTGTTTCGTGGAGAACTCCGGGGAACTCATCCCATCCGCCCTTTCGATCCGCTGTTGATCAAATATTGGGACTATTATATAACAGCGGGCAGGCATTTGAAATAAGCAGCACAACCCCCAAACCGAACAACCCCCAACGCCAGCATCCCGAAGGCTGCTTCATTGGGGGCTGGTACCGCATCATCGCCACAGTCGGGAGATCAGTCCGCGAAACGGTAATAATATTGCATCATATAATAATGGGCGCTCGATTTGCCGCTCGCTTCCGAACAAGCCGAGCAAATCAACTCGCTTTGGGGCAGCCGTTCAACAGCCTCCAAGCTGTTCACGGGCATCCGTTCTCCGCAAGAGAAGCAAATTTCGATCGTCTCCAAGATCCGAAATGGTTGATTGTTCGTCATGTGCAAGCATCCCCTTATCGCTACAGTGTGGTCAATCTTCTTCGTTACATGGCTGCCCGCTGTCTCAAGTCGGGTTCGGCGCGTTCAGGCTTCGCCGTCTTGTCATCCCGCGCATTCGATTCGGCAGCCTCTTCTCCATCTTCGAACGCTATATTCAAGAACCATTCGACAAACGCCTGTTCATGGCCGCACCGCTTCTCATCCGGGCCGTAGTCGAGATCGGTCGGACCATCCATTCATTCACCTCCACCGCCCAATCTGTTGTATAACAAGCATCTCTGTTGTTTGTTATTATATAACTGATTCACAACTGTTGCAATACTGTTTTGTGTTTTATTATTATTGTTCTATAACAGCTTCAGTTCCGCGAATGTCAAAAGCCCGAACATGCCTCATGCACGTTCGGGCTTCCTATTAGGTATTCGATCATCGCGCTATCGCGGCGAGCCGTTCTTACCGCTTCACGCGGCCCGCGATATCGACCGTCCGCTTCGCCTGGTGGATGACCGCGGCGCGTACGTCCTCGATCATTTTCCCTTCCTGGTTGACGGTTACGCTTGTCCCATACGGATTGCCGCCGGAGCTGAACGTCACCGGATCGGTGTAGCCCGGACCGGCAATGATGGCGCCCCAATGGTACATCGTCGTGTATAACGACAGAATCGTCGCCTCCTGCCCGCCATGCGCATTCTGAGCCGAGCTCATGGCGCTGACGACTTTGTTGACGAGCTTGCCGTTGAACCACAGGCCGCCCGTCGTATCGAGGAATGCTTTCATCTGCGACGGCACGTTGCCGAATCGGGTCGGCACGCTGAAAATAATCGCATCCGCCCATTCGAGATCGGCTAGCTGAACGACCGGGACGTCCTTGGCCGCCTCTACATGCGCCTTCCAAGCCGGGTTGGAGTCAATCGCGCTCTGCGGCGCGGTCTCCTGAACCTTCAGCACCTTCACCTCCGCGCCCGCTTCCTTCGCGCCTTCCGCGGCCCACTGCGCCAGCTGGTAGTTCGTGCCGGTCGAGCTGTAGTAAATAATGGCCGTGTTCACCTTTGTCATCCTTATCCTCTCCTTCGCGTACACAATTGGATTGTTTCCACGTTTTACTATGGCCAAAGGCGGTTGGACTATACGCCAACCATAGCGCCGCAAGGCGCATTCTCGTGTTTTAATACACGCCTATGCTCATGCGTCAAACATGCCGGGTGCTCGTTCCAATCCAGCCGCATCTCGCAGCGCACGAAAAAAACAGGCCCTGTTAGGACCTGTCGATTGCGATACGTTATAGGGTTTGATTCGTCAGGTATGGATTGGCATGACTGCCGCGAATGCTACTCCGCGCGAATCCACTCCACGTTCAGGCGCGTAAGCTCGCTCTCCCAATCGGACGGTATCGCCGCATCGCTGATAATGATGTCGATGTCTTTGTAATCCGCGATTTTGAACTTCTGGGCGCTGCCGATTTTCGAATGGTCGGTCAACACGACCGTCTGCTTCGCGTTCTCGATCATGCTCGCCATCAGCATGCCGTTCTCCACGTCGAACCCCGTAATGCCGCTCTGAAGCGTAAGGCCGTCGATCGAGAGGAACGCTTTGTCCGCCACGAACATGGAGACGATCTTCTCCGCGATCGGTCCGAATACGCGCGCGTGCTTGCTGCTCACCTTGCCGCCGATGAAATAGATGTCTCCGTCGAACAGCTCTTTATTCCGATAATCCATGAGCAGATGCATTGCCGGAATCGACACGGTCAGAACCGTAAGATTCTTCTTATTGAGCAGGTAGTGGATCATCTGCTGCGAAGTCGTGCCATCGCTGATGAACAGCACGTCGTTGTCCTCGACCAGCGACGCCGCCGCTTTGCCGATCCGCTTCTTCTCCTCCGCATACATCACCTCGCGGCTCAGCTGCGCCGGTTCTTCGCCGAATGCGTTGATCTTGATGGCGCCCCCGTAGACCCGCTTCAGCTTCTTCTCCGCTTCCAGCTCCTCCAAGTAACGGCGGACCGTCTCGGAGGAGACTTGCAGCGCTTCGACGAGCTCGAACGACTTGACTTTACCCTCTAGATTCAGCTTGTTCAGAATATAGTCTTTTCTCTCTTCTCCTATCAATGACAACGCGGGTCCCCCCTTGGCGAAATCTGTCTCTCTATTATAGCGCCGCCGTCATAGAATGTCTGCTGCGCGACTGCCGTAACGCCTGTTCGCCCCAACAGCAAAACGGACCGCTCGCGCAGTCCGTTCCCGATCCGAAGGCGGTCAAACTTTAGCCGCGTTGGGGTTCCAGTTCTTCACGCCGTTATCTTCGATGATGCCAAGGGTGACATCAGCGATGTCGAAGTCCTTCAGCAGGCTGTCCCTCACTTTGAACTTGATGTCGTCCGCGTCGGCGAGCGTCAATCCCGGCTGGAGTTCGATCAACCCTTCGACGTGGTAATACCGGCCTTCCTGCAGGATCCTCATCTGAAAAATATCGGTCACGTGCGGGTTCGAGAAAATGATACGGGCGACCTTATCTTCCACGTCCGGCGGAGCCGATACGCCGATGAGGCCGACCATATTGTCAAAGCCGACGCGGAACGCGACGCCGATCATGAGCAAGCCGATCAGAATCGTCGAGATGCCGTCCAGCAGCGCGAAGCTGGTCAACGACGTCACGATGACGGCGATCAGAGCCAGCAGCGCGCCCGTCGTCGCGACCAAATCTTCATAGAATACGAGTCGCGTCGGCGGCGCGGCTCGTCCGACATTGCGGAACGCCTGTGTCATCACCGCCATGCCCTTCGCTTCGACGCGCGCTTCATGTACGATCTCTTTCATGGCCTTCATCAAGACGTACCCGTCTACGCCGATCGATAAGAGTAGGACGGCCATGTTGAGCCAGAAGCCTTGCGATTCGACCGGATGGGCCAACAGATGGAACCCTTCGCGAATCGTCTCGTACGCCATGACCGTCACGACGATGACGGCGACCATGCAGAACAAGTTGATGACCCTCCCGAAGCCGGCCGGGAATCGCTTCGTTGCCTTCTTCTCGGCCAATACACTGCCCGTGAAGACGAAGGCCTGATTCACCGCGTCGGCGATCGAGTGCATCGTCGACGCGAACATGGCGCCACTGCCAGTCATGACGGCCGCGATGCCTTTGACAATCGCGATGCCGGTATTGCCGATGGCGGCCGTGGCGGACGACGTATTGCCTTTTTTCAATAAATCAATGAAACGGATTGCATGACTACGGCTGCTGTCGGCATCCATAGCGAGAATTTGCCTTCTTGTCATACACAACCATCCTTTCTACGGGCTTACGCTCCCTCGATTTCATAGTTGTAATTAAACCGATTGGCGCCAATCTAGCACACCCGGGTTGCGAGAATGGAAGGGAATGACCAGAGATGCCTATTCCAATCTGCCGATAGAATGGATACACGCCAGAATGGCCAGCAGAAATAGCCCCCGCGGATATTGCCTCGGGAGCGGCTCGGTCAGGCGGAACAGGCCGCTTCATTTGACATCGAAGGACGGGAATGCCTCGTATTCCGTCGAGTTATGCGGTTGCCCAGGAAATATCGCAGCCGGTATTTCCCTTCATGCCGCGCACTGGCGGTATCGGTCTTCGTCGCCTGCGGTTCGATGTTGGCGGATCCAACTATTGGCGATCATGCCTCTGGCTCCTTGTTCCTGCTGCGCGTGCTCGGGACGCTCGCGATTGCCCACAAATAGATCGAGGCGACCGAACCGTACGGCGAGTAACGCGCGCGGTACTCATCGAATTGAGCCTTCGTCAAGTCGGGTTGCCCATAGAGCGTCATCATCCCGCGCCGGATCGCGATGTCGCCCCAGCTGACGACGTCCGGGCGTTCGAGCGAGCCGATGAGCAGCATCTCAGCCGTCCAGCGTCCGATTCCCTTTAATGCCGTTAACAATGCAATGACCTCGTCGTCCGATCGGTCGTTCAGACCGCTTAAGTCGAGTTTGCCGTCAAGCGCAGCGCAGGCTATCCCTTGAATCGCCTCCGCCTTGCGCATCGTCACGCCGCATTCGCGAAGCGCTTCGATGGGAAGCTCCGCCACGCGGCCGGGCGTCATCTCGCCCACTCGCTGCTGCATCCGCAGCCAGATCGCATCCGCCGCCTTGACGGAGATCAGCTGGCCGACGACCGCATGTGCGAGCGCGGCGAACGGATCCGGGATAATCGTACGTTCGATGCGTCCGATCCGCGCGATCGCCTCCCCCAACAGCGGGTCTACCCGCATCAAATGCGTCAGCTCGGCCTCGCCGTAGTCGAAGGCCTTCGTCGCAACGGCCCTCATCATCGGCTGCCGCCATTCGTCGGCATGCGCCGCTCCAGTTCAAGGAGATGGCGTTTCATCGCGAGCCCTCCGCGATAACCGGTCAGCGCCCCGTTCTTGCCGATGACGCGATGGCAAGGGATGCCGATCAGCACCGGATTGGCGCCGATGGCGGTCCCGACGGCGCGGACCGCGTCCGGACGTCCGATGCGCTGCGCGATTTCCGTATACGTGCACGTCTCCCCGTATGGGATCTCCATCAGCGCCTGCCATACCGTCCGCTGGAACGGCGTGCCCATGAAGTCGAATGATAGGGTGAAATTCCCCTGTTCCCCATTCAAATAAGCGATGACTTGCTCTGCATGCGGAGCCATCGCGGCCTCGTCCTTAACCAGGGTGTAGCCGCTCGGGATTGCCCGATTAAGCCCGCGTTCCAGCTCCTCGAAGGAAGCGCCGGGCGAGCCGACGTAGCACAAACCCGACGGATCTGCCGCAAGAAGGAACGCTCCCGGCTCAACGACGATCTGCGTCCACCGGATTGGGGTTGACTTGACTTGCATCGCCATCATCCTTTCCTTTATCTTGTTCGCCATTCTTCATCGCCGTCGTCCGGAATTCGGCCGGCGTCATGCCGGTCTTCCGCTTGAACAGCGTCGTGAAATACGGCACGTTCGGTAATCCGACCTTGGCCGCCACCTCCGCGATGCCAAGCCCGGAACGCGCCAGCAAGCTGCTCGCTTCGGCAATCCGGCGATGCTGAATATATTGGACCGGCGTCTCCCCTTGCAGACGCTTGAACGTGCGATGCATATGGAAGACGCTGCCGTGGCAAATTTGCGAGAGCGACTCGAGCGACAAATCCTCCTGCAGATGCGTATCGATGTAATCGGTTATTTGATGGACCCATTCTTGGTCGGGCAGACGATCGCCAGTCGGCTTGCAGCGCTTGCATGCCCGGAAGCCCGCGCCGGCGGCATCCCGGGCGCTGTCGAATACAACCACGTGGTCGCGCTTCGGTTCCCTGGATTTGCAGGACGGCCGGCAGAAGATGCGCGTTGTCGTCACGGCATAGATGAACGCGCCATTGCTTGCGTTATCGCACGCGATAATCGCTTCCCACTGTTGATCGGACGCCGGCCTTCCCGCCGCGAGCTTATCCCGCCCCCGGCCGTCCAGCCCGCTTCTATTGCTTGTTCGCATCTTCGTCTCACCTCCCTTCCCATTATACCTCCAAAAGCGAACTTATGTACGTTCGGCGGGATGGAAGCGCAAGATTGCGAAAGCCGTCTCTCTTCTCTTCGTCATCCATGCGCTTGTTCATTTCAAACGCTGGTCGCGCCCCTGCTTGACGCTGCGCGCACGCCGCTTGTACCATGAAACTACTTGCCAAACGATGGAGGGAGTCATTTATGTATATCGTGCATACCACATTCGATGTCCCTTTGCACAAGGCGGACGAGGTCATCACCATCTACCAAAATCGATCCAAGATCGTCGACGAAGCGCCGGGCTTCGTCAAATTCCTGCTCCTGCAGAATGAACAGAAGCCGGGCGAATTGACGGTGCATATGGAATGGGCGACCAAGGCGGATTATATGGCCTGTATAACCGGGGAGGCATACAAGCGCATCCAAGCGCTGGAGCGGCAATATCCCGATCCCGAGCTTGCCGGCATTATTCCTGCTTTCAGCAAATATAAGGTGGTGGCGCAATGAATGGACAGCCCGACATCCGGATGTACGACGCCATCATTCGAGAAGTAACGGCCGGGATCTACGAAGCCTACCCCGAGCTGATGGACAAATACGGCGAAGCCGGCAAGCGAAAATGCATCGAAGATAACGAGCATCATTGCCGCTATCTGGAGACGTCGCTCGCGCTGAGGGACGACAAGGTGTTCACGGATTACGCCCTCTGGTTGAACAATTTGCTCCAAAAGCGCGGCATGAGCGCCGATCACGTGATCGACAACTTCGAGCGGATCGCCGCCGCGGTACAGGGACGGATGCCCGACGAGAAGCAGACTCGCATCGCCAGGCTGCTCCAATCCGCCATTCGTTTGCTTCGCGAGGAGCCGTAATAACGTTGCGGATAAAGCCAAAAGCCCCGCTAGCGGAACGCATTCCGCCTGCGGGGCTTGCTTCATTATCAGATCGTTACGCTTCCGATGCCGCTTGCGCCGGCGCCGGAAGATGCGACGCGACGACTTGGTAGATCGTCACTTTGTTGCCGATAATCGGACTCGCCGACTCGGCCCCTTCCGCCTCGCCGTGACGCCCGCCGTGGCCATGTCCTTGACCGTGCGGCTGCGCTTGTCCTTGCGCGTTCGCCTGCTCGGCGCGCTTGGCGTGCGCGCCGCGGAAGGAATCACTGTTCGCCCAGCCTTGGAAGGCTGCCTCGTTCTCCCACGTCGTGCATACCCGAATCTCTTCGTTGCCGTCCGCATTCTCCGCGTGCAGCACGTCCATCCGGATAAAACCCGGGAACGTATGCACGTTCTTCGGCGTGCGGAAACGCTCCAGTATCGCTTCGCCGTATCCCTTGCGCACTTCAATCCGGTTCTCCACTAGAATCACGATTCTCTCGCTCCCTTGCTCGTTATGTTCGAATGACTTCAAATAGGCCGCGACATCCTTCGCCCGCTCTCCGCCCATCAGGGCATGCTGCTTCAGCGAGATGCCATGCGGTCCGCGGGCATGCGCCATCATGGGAAACTTCTCGATCATGGACTTCACGATGTCGAGCTCCCCAAGCATCGCAGCCGCGAAGATATCCATACGCGCGCCTTGCGCCAGCAGCCATTCCGCGATATCCCGCCGGCCAACGTGGGCAGCCGCGCCCAAGGCGCTCTCCCAATCGTCGCCGCCCCAATTCATCGTCGCGTGAAGCAGCCCCGGCTCCTTCTGCAGCAGCGCCTGCACCGCCGGCAAATTGCCATGAGCGGCGCCTACAAATTCCCTTACCAATTCCGTCGAAAGCGGAACTCCAGGCATGAACGCGTCCTCCTTCATATTGTATCTAAATGAACCACACGATTCCACTTGGCCGCTTGCCTTCGCTACTCCGAGGCGGCCGCGATGCAGCTCGGCATAAACACGGGAACGCCGGCATCGTCGTAGATCTTCGCCTCGACACCGAACACGTTCCGGAAGAAGTCCGGACGGAATACTTCGACAGGCGTTCCCAGAGCCGCAATCCGACCGTCCTTGACGGCCATGATGCGATCGCAATATCGAGCAGCCTGATTCAGATCGTGTATAACCATGAGCACCGTGACGCCGCGCTCCTTGTTCAGCTTGCGGATCAGCTCCATCAGCTCAAGCTGATGGGCGATATCCAGATAGGTCGTCGGCTCGTCGAGCAGCAGCAGCTCCGGCGTCTGCGCCATGCTCATGGCCAACCAAGCCCGCTGCCGCTCGCCGCCGGATAGCTGCCCCAGCTTGCGATGCTGCAGCTGTTCCGTCTTCGTCGCCGCGAGCGCCCAGTCGACAACCTCTTCGTGCGAGCCTCTGCATTCTTCGTACCACTTCAAATGCGGGTGCCGGCCGCGGCGGACCAGCTCCCGTACCGTCATGTCGAGCCCGGGATCATTGGCTTGAGCCAGCATCGTCATTCGCCGGGCCAGCGATTTCGTGTTCATACCGCGCACATCGTCGCCATCGAGCCTAACGCTGCCGCGCTCGGGTACGATCAAGCGGGCCAGCATGCGCAGCATCGTTGATTTCCCGGAGCCGTTAGGCCCGACGATGCCGAGCCACTCTCCTTTGGCCGCCGTCAGCGAGATGCCGTCCACGACGGGTACGTCTCCGAATCTGAAGGCCAAATCTTCGGCAATTAGCGTCTCGTTCACTGTTGCACGCCCTTTCGCAGCAAATAAAGGAAGAACGGCGCCCCGAGCAGCGCCAGCAGGATGCCGACAGGGAATTCGATGGGGTCAAACCAGCTGCGCGCAGCCGTGTCTGCCGCGATAACGAGGGCCCCGCCGCCGATCGCGGAGACGGGCAGCAAAATCCAATAATCATTGCCGGCCACCATCCGCACGACATGCGGCACGACAAGACCGACGAAGCCGACCATGCCTACGATGCTGATCGCCGCTCCCGCCAGCAGCGCGGAGAGCAGGATGATGACCAACCTGCTGAGCTCGACCCGGCCGCCAAGCACCTTGGCCGCATCATCGCCGAGGACGAGCAAATTCGCCTGTTTCACCAAGAAGATCGACGCCAGCATCCCAATGAGGCCATATGGCAGCAGCGCATCGAAATGCGGCCAACTGCGCCCGTTCAGGCTGCCGGACATCCAAGGCAGGACGGCCTGCACCTTCTCGCTGTTCAGAATCATCAGGCTCGACATCGCCGCGCCGAGCAGCGCGTTGACCGCGACGCCGGCCAGAATGAGGCGTATCGGCGACGCGCCGCCCTTCCATGCCAGCGCATAGACAAGGGCCGCGGCGGCCAAGGCGCCGAAGAAAGCGGATATCGGCAAATAGCCGATTTGCTCCGGGAACAAAATCATGATAACGACAGCCGCCAAGCCACCCCCGGAAGAAACCCCGATTATGCCGGGATCGGCAAGCGGATTGCGAAACACGCCTTGCAGGAATGCGCCGGACAGCGCCAGACACATGCCGGCGAGCAGGCCGGTCAGCACGCGGGGCAGCCGAAGATTCCAGACAATCTGCCGCGCTTCCGACTCGCCGCTTGTCGTAAGCGCGGTCCATACATCGCGCGAAGGAATCGAGATTGCTCCCGACATTAAACCATAGAGAACGGCAAGGACAAGCAGAATAAGACTGAAGCCAATAATAAAGCCATGCTTCAAGGCTTGGGCGGGCCGTGCCCGTCTCACGCCAGCCGGAGTGTTGGATACGACCGCCGACATCCTCCTATTTCACCTGCAGCAGCAATTTGTTGATCGTCTCGATCGCTTGCGGCGCGCGCAGTCCCGGGTTCGCCGCGAACAGATCGGACGGCAATACTTCGAACTGCTCGTTCTTGACCGCGTTTAGGCTCTTCCAAGCCGGGTTCGATTCGAACTGTTTCTTGAAGCTCGCCTTCACCTCTGCCGCGTCGCCGTGCGTAATCAGGAGTATCAGGTCCGGATTCGCCCCCACGATTCGCTCCAAGCTAAGCTCGGCGTATTGCGGCATTTTGTCCATCTTCGGGAACGATGCCGCCGCGTTCTTGCCGCCCGCCAGCTCCAGGAAGTTGCCCGGATAGCTGGTCGGCAGCGCCACGACGAAGCTGCCCGGCGCTCCGTATACGACCAGCGTCTTCGGCGCCTCTTTCGGCTTGGAGAGTCCCATGATCCGGGCATTCATGCCCGAGATAAGCTGGTCCGCCTTGGCCGATGCACCGAGAATCTCGCCATACAGACGGATCGAAGCTTGAATATCGGAATAGCTGTTGTGCGAATGGAACATGACCTGCGCGCCAAGGGATTCGATCGTCGCTTGCTGCGCCTTCAGCGACGGGTTCGCGATGACAAGGTCCGGCTTGAGCGAGGCCAGCTTCTCGAATTGAATGCTGTGCGTGCTGCCGATTTCCGGCACGGATGCCGCCGCCGCCGGAATCACCGGACCAAGCGCCGTGGAGCGACCGACGACCGAACCGCCGAGCGCGTAGATGATCTCCGTATCGGAGGACGACAGCGTGACGATCCGCTTCGGCTTCTGCTTCAGCGTGAACGCGCCTGTACTCGTCGTGACGGTGAGCGTGCTCTTAATCGCGACGGTGCTCGATGCCTTACTATAGGTCACCCATTTGCCGAACGCCTCGGAGATGAGACGTACCGGGACCAGCGTTCTGCCGCCATCCGACCGCGGCGCGGTATCCAGCTCCGTACGTACATCGTTCACGTAAGCGGTCTTGGAACCGACGGTCAGCTTCACTTTCGTGCCTGCATAGGCAGCCGTTACCGTCTTGGTCGAGGCGTTCCAATCCGCCTTGCCGCCAAGCGCCTTCACGATGCTGCTATAAGGAACGAGTGTCGTCCCGTTCATAACTTGCGGCGAACCGTTCAAGGCGACGGCCTCCCCGTCGAGTGTGACGCGGATTGTCGATGCCGCCCCCGCGGCGGACGCCGTGTGCTGGAATACGGCCGAAGCCGGCGCGAGAAGCACGGCTGCTGCTAGAATACCGTTCGTGAGTACGTTGCGAATCATAGGATGATAATACCCCTCTCAATTAATAATGATAATCATTTTCATTTAAAGATTTTAAATGATAATGATTCTCACCGTAAATGGACTTTCCAAGGAGAACGACAAATTTTGCGGCATGAAAAAAAGCTTTTATGATCCGCCCTGCTGCCTGGGCTTGAAAATAAAAGCTCTCTTTTGTCATTCGCTCTTCCCCTGTTGCGTCGCATTTCCGTTTCTCTTTCTAGAATCACCAACCGAACGACGCGCTCGCAAACTGCGCGCCTAACAATCGGCCTTCCGAATATTCGTCGGGCAAATGCTTCTCCATCAGCTAAATCGCAAATGAGACGAATAGCTTCCTGTTATGTTGTACCAATCGCTGTTGTGATTAATGAAACTGCGCGGCGGTGTGTACATGCCGTATACTCAAACCGCCGGCAGCGGCTGTCCGCTGACGACCAGCCTTACACCTTCCTGACATACGCCATAGCCGAGCCAAGGACAAGTCGCGCAAATTCGGTTCAAGTCTTCCGGCTTTACGGATGCCGCGACGCGCGCCAATATCTCCGACCAAGCCAGACGCTGACCGACCGCAACACCGAGCGTGGCTAGGATCAATGCGTCGCGCTCCCCGACGGTACGGCTCTCGCAATGATAATCCCCGTCGGCGGGAAAACAAGCGCACAGCTGATCCGGTCCTTCCACGATCAGACATTCCGTCTCCGGCTCGCGCAGCAGCCGCCGATATACGTTCGTCATGTTCTTCACGTATTCCGCCGAATACCCCATCCCTCTATAGCCGAGCAGGCATAACAGGTGATGGCCCCTTAAGGAAATCGTCACTCGCGCATCTCCTCCCCACGATGATTATAACGGAGGACGGCCGATTCCGCATCCCGCGTCATGGGCTGCATACACCTGCGCCGAAAATGAATTATTCCTCATCCAGGACGTGTGTCCGTCCTTATTATGTTATGATTGGTAAGGATTCTGAAAGATTTCATGCCTTTGCATACACCCATTCGACGAGAAATGCCCGTGCGCGAATATAGAAAAAGGGAGCATTAGTTGACGATGAACGTGCTGAATCAGCTAAGGGAGCATACCGCGACCTTCCATAAACAAATTGAACAAAATCCGTATGCCAAGGGCATTATGGACCAGTCGCTGACAATGGACGGCTATCAGGCCTATTTGGCCAAATTCTATGGATTCGTAGAGCCGATCGAACGGAAGATCGCTTCCAGGCCGGAATGGGAAGCGAACGATTTTCGCTTCACCGAGCGGACGAAGGCAGACTTGATCGCAAGCGATCTGCGTCAGTTGGGCCTATCTGAAGCCGATATCGAAGCGCTCCCGCGCTGCGAGGAGCTGCCGGATGTCGCCGATTTCGAAGGTGCGCTTGGCTATATGTATGTACTGGAAGGCTCGACGCTCGGCGGACAAGTGATCATGCGCCAGTTCGCAAAATTCCTGCCGGTTCATCCCGATACCAACGGGCGTTACTTCAACAGCTACGGCGAAGACGTCCGCGCCAGATGGGGCGAATTCCGCGGCCTGCTCGAATCGGTAACGGAACGTGGCGGCGCTTCTTCCGAGGCACGGATCGTTCAGACCGCAACGGACACGTTTCGCCTTCTAGATCGTTGGATCCAGCAATAACATAGACGGTAGCCGAATAGCGGCAATTACCGCGTATTTTCACGTCGCCTACCGCGAACGGAGGACGAAGACATGACCGATGCATCCCCCAAACGAAACAAAGAACTACTGAACCGCGAACTCCTGACCGATGGCGAATATGCGCTCAACGTACCGGTCGACCTGACGAATTGCGAGAAAGAGCCCATCCATATCCCGGGACGCATCCAACCGCACGGCGTGCTGCTTGCGTTCAGCCCGGCGCCTGAGTTCCGCATCCTCCAATGCAGCCGCAACGCAAGCGAGCATCTCGGCGTTCGGCCCGAGGAATTGCTCAATCGTCCGCTGCTCTCGCTGCTCGGCGAAGCCCAGACCGCGATGATCGCGGCCGAGGCTGCCCGCGCGGCGGGCGATCCTTATAAACTGCGCTATATGGATGTGCGCTTGCCGGCCGACTATATCGAGCGCTCCTTCTGCGGCATCCTGCATGAGAGCGACGGACTGCTCATTCTGGAGCTGGAGCCGTCTCAGCCCGATGAGGCGGGCAGTCCGAACGATTTCGAATGGATTCAGACATTCTTTGGCCAGTTGAAGCAAGCGGACAATCGTGTGGAAGCCAGTCGGATCGCGGCCGAGCAAATCAAGCTGATGCTGGGATATGACCGGGTCATGATTTACGAATTCGACGCGGCTTGGAACGGTAAGGTCATCGCGGAAGCCAAAGCAGCTCACATGGAGCCTTTCCTCGGTCATCAGTACCCCGCCTCGGATATCCCGAAGCAGGCGCGGGCGCTGTATTTGCGCAATTGGCTGCGGACGATCGTGGACGTTCACTACGAGCCTGTCGACCTCGTCCCCGCCCTTCGCCCGGACAATGGCCAGCCGCTTAACTTAAGCTTATCCACCCTGCGCAGCGTATCTCCGATGCATATCGAATACCTGCAAAATATGGGCGTAGGCGCGACGGTGACGATCTCGCTCATTCATAACAACGAGCTGTGGGGACTCATTACGTGCCATCACGAAACGAAGAAATACGTCCCGCATCGCGTTCGCAATTTGTGCAATTTCCTCGGCGAGTTCTTCTCGCGCGAGCTGTATCAGCGGCAGCAGCTGGATAACTACGAGGCGGAGCTGCGGCTCAAATCGCTCTCCACCCGGATCGCGTCCATCTTCATCGGCGAACCGACGCCCGCCCGGATCATGGAGCAGCTGGAGCAGGAGCAGTCCGCCCTTCTCGCGCTCATGAGCGCGACGGGAGCGGCGGTTAGTTTCAATAATCATTTGGCCCTCTATGGCGATTCGCCGTCGGCGCAGCAAGTCATCGAGCTAGCGGCCTGGGCCAAGGAGCAAGCCGTCGATCACGCTTACCATACGTCGAGACTGCCTCTCGAGTTCCCCCCTGCCGCGGGGTATAAAGCGAACGCCTCCGGCATGCTTTATTTGGCCTTGTCCGGGGAGCATCGCGACTTCATCCTCTGGTTCCGTCCGGAGATCGTGCATACGGTGGAATGGGCGGGCGATCCCGCCAAAGCGGTCATTCAGGCGGAAGACGGGCAGCGCATATCTCCGCGCAAATCGTTCGAGAAGTGGCTGCAGACCGTGGATTCAAGCTCCGCCCCTTGGCTGGACACCGAGCTGCGTCTGCTGCCCGAGCTGAAAGCCATCATTTTTAAACGTACGCAAACCCAGCTCCGGCAAGCCGAGGAGCTCGCCGAGCAGCATCTCCAGGCCGTGCGGGACAATGAGAAGCGGTACCTCCAGCTAATGGAATATTCGCCCGTCGCCTTCTTCGCCGTCACCGATGGCAAGATCGTCTACGCGAACCAGCAGGCCGCCGAGCTCGTCAAAGCGGCGCAAGCCGAGGACCTCATCGGCCGTCGCGTCCTGTCTCTCCTGCGCAAGGAGTCGCAGCTGGCGGCCCAGGTGAAGGACGGATCGCTAAGCCGTACGCTCGTCTCGACCGTGAAGATGACGGTCGAATGCTTCGGCGCGGAATATTTGCTCGAGACGTCCATGGCGCAGGTCATCTACAACGGCAAACCTTCAATCCTGGCTATCGCGCGGCAAGTCGAACAGAAAAAGGGCGCCGAAGACGATGCCCTCTATCGCGATACGGCCAGACAGCTGCAGAGCATTATCGAGACGGACGCGCTGACCGAAATGCCCAACCGCCGGTTCTTCGAAAATCGGCTGCTCCAAGCTTGGGACCTCGGACGAACCAACGGGCATTCCGTATCCGTTCTGATTATTGATATCGATGGCTTCAAGACCTACAATGCGCTGTTCGGTCTTCAAGGCGGCGACACCTGCATCCAATGGATCGCGGACGTGCTCCGCGCCTGCGCCGGTTCGGACGAAGAGATGGTCATCGCCCGCTATGAGGGCGGCACGTTCACGGTGCTCTTTAGCGGTCGCGAGACCGAACAGACCGTCGCGCTGGCGGAACAAATCCGGCAAGGCGTACTCGGGATGCAAATTCCGCGCAGCCAAGGCGGTTCCAACGAATACGTCACGGTAAGCATCGGCGTTGCGACGACCCTGCCTTCGGCGTTAAGCGGTCCAGCGGATTTGTTCCATGCCGCGCAGAAATCCCTTCGTGCCGCGAAGTCGGGCGGACGCAATCTCGTCGTTCATGCCTGAAAAAGCACGACTGCACTCATGAACTTATTTTAATAGAAGAGGGACGACCGTTAACGCGGCCGTCCCTCTTTCTCGTTCGCTTCAAGCGCAAGCTCGGCATGAATGCTGACGGTCGCGAGACTGACGATGCCGCCAAGCAGCAAGAACATGCTGACTGCCCAGAGCACGCCGCCGATCCCCAGCCACCACGAATTGCTTTCGGAAGCCATAATGGGATGAACCCGGTTGCCGATCGCTCTCAAATAGCATTGCACGGCCAGCGCGAGCATGATCAGATGCGCCAAAATCCAGAGCATCTCGAGTCTGCGGTCTCGCAAAAGCAGGAGGAAGACGACGATAAACATCGCGGACATGACCGTCCAAAATCCAATCGTCAGCATCCCCATCGTTTCCGCTTCCATAGGTAACATAGCGTCACCTCCTATTGATCCATTTATCCCCAATAAACCCGTTTTAAACCTGTGGTTCCGCTCGTTTTATCTGTGTCGTTCCCTGATTTTTAACCGGGCTATATAAGGTAAGCACACTTATTCCCATAATTTATGGGTGTATTCTACCTTTGGGATCATGGTACGCTGTCTGGGCCAAACGTCGGCACGCCATTCCGGCCGTATGCGAAGGACAAGACCGTTGTTGCCAAAATGTATAGCTATACTTCCTAATCGACATCATGTTAACCTGATCAGGCCCAACCTTTCAGGAGTCGCGCTGCTCGGGATGAAGCCCGATATCGGCGCAGGAAGGGCTCCTTAAGTCCATCCGACAACTAACCTAGCCGGCCAACCTTAAGGAGGAATTAATCGATGAAGAAACTAATGATTGCCGCAACTGTAGCTAGTATGACCATGATCGCAGTCGTAACGCCAACGCTGGGCACGACCGCGCACGCTGCTTCGGCGGCGACCGCGCAGAGCGTGATCAATGCCGGCATGAAATATATGGGAACGCCGTACGAGAACGGCTCCAGCCGTTATAATACAAGCACGTTCGATTGCTCCGACTTCGTGCGGCAAGCCTTCTTGGACGCGACCGGCGTGAAGCTGCCGGCCGATTCGAGAAGCCAGGCGACGTATGTCAAGAACAAAGGCGGCACCACGACCAACTGGAGCAGCCTGAAACCGGGCGACCTGATGTTCTTCATGAGCTATAAAGGCACAAGCAAATCGGCCTACGCCGGTATCAATAAATCCGCTCAGCGCATTACGCACGTCGGCATCTATCTCGGGGGCGGCAAAGTGCTGCATACCTATTCCAAGCAATCCGGCGGCGTGACGATCAGCAAAGTGGCCGGCACGCATTGGGAACACCGCTTCGTGTTCGGCGGCAGCGCGATTTAATGTGTGGATGTTCAATTAGTTTGCGTAATTAGGCAAAAGCATATCCGAAAGTACAAGGCGCGTCCCTACACGGGGCGCGCCTTCTGTTTGTGGCGAAAGACAAGGGCAAAAACCGAAGTCCGGCATGCGACAATCGAAAATCCGTGAAAATTGTCGAAAACCATTGGCGCATGTTGCCTGATTCACGCTATACTTAAGCCATTCTGCCAGGGATGGCAGCCAGATCAGTTTGGAAGGATGAAATCATCGTGTCTACTACGGCATTAATTACAGGCGCGTCTTCGGGTATCGGGGAGCAATTCGCCCTGCAGCTCGCCAAGCGGGGGTACGACCTCGTCTTGGTCGCGCGCTCCCAAGACAAATTAGAGCGGTTGGCAGCGGAAATATCGGCCCAGCACGGCGTGAAGACGCACGTCATCGCGGCCGACCTGAGTCTGCCCGGCGCAGCGCTTCGCCTTCATACAGAAGCCGCGCAGCTCGGCCTTCGAATCGATCTTCTCGTCAATAACGCGGGATTCGGGCTTAGCGGCGAATTTCTGAATCACCCGATCGATGCGTATCGCGAACAAATCATGTTGAACGTCAATGCGCTAATGGAGATGACGCATTTGTTCCTCGCCGACATGGCGGCGCGCAGATCGGGCGCGATCATCAACGTCGCATCCCTCCTCTCCTTCATGCCGTTCCCCTATTGCTCCGTCTACAGCGGAACGAAGGCGTTCGTCCTGTCGTTCACCGAGTCACTGTGGGAAGAATACCGGCATCAGGGCGTTCGCGTACTCGCGCTCTGTCCGGGCCCGACGGATACGAATTTCTTCCGCACCGCGAGCGAGGTCGAGACCAAATCCAAGCGCATGCCAGCTCAGGTCGTCCATACCGCGCTCCGCGCATTATCGACGAACAAGGGCTTCGTCATCGACGGCGCGAACAATTATTTCACGGCGCTGCTCGGACGCGTCCTGCCGCGCGCGACCTTGGCCAAAATCTTGGGCGCGGCCATGCGCAAGTCGATCGAACAGCGCAGCAAGTCTTAGCTTTTCGCCTCCTCCCCACAATGAACGAGCAACGGCTCACCGGCATCAAGCGCAGGCTTGATGCTTGGTGAGCCGTTTCTTTACGCCGCGAGCTTCAATGCTCCGCGCGAATCTCTTCCGCGATTGCGATTAACCGGCGTATCCCTTCCGCTAAATTCGTCTCGTTCAAGTACGAATAACTCAGCCTAATCCGGTCGTTCATGCCGCCCAGCGGATCGCAGATGCTCCCCGGCACGAACGCGATCGACTGGGACAGCGCGCGGCGCAGCAGCTCCTCTACCGGGATATCGTCCGGCAGCCTAACCCACAAATTCAGTCCTCCGTCCGGGCTAGCCCATTCCCAGCCGGTATGCGACAGCTGGTTCTCCATCACGGCCTTCCGAAGCTCCAATGCCGTGCGAAGCTTGGCGACATGCTCCTGCAGCCGCTTGGAGAAGAAGTAATGCTGGAATATTTTCTGATTGAGGAGCGGCGTGCCGTTGTCCGATAACGCCTTGACCGGCGCGATGGCGTCCATTAGCGCGGGACGCGCGGCAAGCACGGAGATGCGCAGACCGGGCGCCACATACTTGCTGAAGCTTCGAATGTAGAGCACGTACCCTTCCGTGTCGTAAAAGAATAACGGCGGGGGCGGCGGGCTTCCGAAGTAAATATCGTGGTAGACGTCGTCCTCCACGAGCAGACACTGATAACGCTCCGCCAGTTCCACCAGTCGCTTGCGCTGCTCGGCGGGCACGGTATACCCCGTCGGATTTTGAAAGGTTGGATTCATGTAGAACAAGCGAGGCCGCTCGGCCTTCATGAGCCGTTCGACTTCATCCAGGTCATAGCCTTCCGGCGTGATCGCCACCGGCAGGAGCGTGATGCCCTGCTGCTGGAACGCGTCGATCGCCGGCGAATACGTCGGCCTCTCGATGAGCGCCTTATCGCCCGGCTTGGCCAGCGCGCGAGAAACCAGATCGATCGCCTGCTGCGACCCTGTCGTGATGAGCAGCTCGTCCGGACGCACGCTGATGCCGTGTTGGGCCATGAAAAAGCCGGCTAGTTCCTCCCGAAGCTCCGCGTCGCCCAATACGGTGGAATAGGTGCTTAGCACCCGCGGATACAGGTCGAACACTTGCTTCACGTAATTGGACAAATACGCATTCGGCAGTAAATTCGGATCAATCAGCGCCTCCGACATTTGAAAGTCCACCTGCTGGCGGTGAATGTCGGACAGACGGCTCCGGTTGACATAGAGCGAACGCGCGGGGTAGTCCCATTGTTCCTCCTGCGGAGATACGCCCGCTTTCGAGTCGTGCTTGTGGACGTAGTATCCCGACTTGTATTTGGCCTCTACCAGACCTTCCTCCGCGAGCTGCCGATATGCCTTCAACGCCGTAAGCCGATTCACCTGCATCAGCTCGCCCATCTCCCGGACGGACGGAAGCTTGCCGCCCGGCAGCCAGCGTCCGGTTTGAATCCCGCGCACGATAGCCTCGTATACCGATTTCGTCGTCCGCTGGCTGACCGCTGCTTCCCCCCGCATGCTCCCGATCGATGTCATGGGCACCCACTCCTTTGCAATTGCGTCAACCCAACCTGACGCCTCATCTGTTCTATTCATCTTCTATCTGTTCTATTGCTGCCTATTATAGTATACAAAAAGGAGGAAACGCTATGATACTTACCGCTTATTTGCTCATGTGCGCGATTTTCGGCACGACGTTCCTGGCCATCAAAATCGGAGTCGAGTCGGGAATGCCTCCCTTCTTCTCGGCCGGTCTCCGCTTTTTTATAGCGGGATTGATTCTGTTCCTATGGCTTCTTGCGAAGCGCAAGGCTACGCCGCGCATGCTCCTGGATCGAAAATTATGGCTTATCGGCCTAGGAAGCACATTCTTCACCTTCGCCACGCTGTATTGGGCGGAGCAGCATATCGATTCCGGTATCGCGGCCATGCTGTCCGCTACCGGTCCGATGATGATTCTCGTGCTGCAAAGCGCGGTTGCCAGGCAGTCGCCGCCAGGAGGCGCTTTTCTCGGCTGCGCGGTCGGCTTCGCGGGCGTATTCGTCCTTCTGCTCCCCAAGCTGGGCATCGGCACCGACGCGCTCTGGCTGCTCAGCTGTCTGCTCGTGCTGCTGGGCGAGCTGGGCTACGCAGCCGGAAGCTTGTTCACCCGCAAGGTTATGATGGAGGCGAAGAAGACGCCTCCGATAACGGTCAATGCCATTCAGATGATGTTCGGCGGACTGACGCTGCTGCTGTTGTCGGCCTTTACCGAGGAGATCCATCCAGCGGCGTTCGGCTCGTGGGCTGCCGCCGGTTCGCTGATCTATCTGATCGTCGTCGGCTCCATGCTGGGTCATAGCTTGTATGCATGGCTGTTGAAGGCGACGAACGCGTTCTTCCCCTCCACCTGGCTGTATGTGTCGCCGATCATTGCCCTCGGTCTCGGCGCCGCCCTGTACGATGAACGACTATCCGGCTATTCGGTTGCCGGCAGCGCGCTCGTGTTAGCCGGCATCGTGCTGACCAACTGGCAGGAATGGCGCCTGCGTCTGCGCAGAACGACGGTCAGCCGGCAGTCGACGTGATTCTTGCCCAGCCCCTGCATGAGAAAGCCCACGATCGACACATGCTAAGCCTGAGTACCTATCACCGCTCAGGAGGCTTGGCAATGAGACATATTAAATTAGGGGTGCTGCTGCTCGCGTTCGGCATCATGATCTCGGGCTGCGGAGGGAATAACGACGATTCCGGCACCAATACCGGCACCCCGAATACGGGCACGACGACGGAGGATGGCGCGACAACCGGCAATGCCGGGACGACGGGCAATGCCGGCACGGCGACAACCTTGAACGTCGAGGAGATCTACAAGGCGAATTGCGTGTCTTGTCATGCAGTAGACTTGAAAGGAAACATGGGTCCGAACAGCAACTTGCAGCAAGTGGGGGCGCGCCGCACCCTGGAGGAAATCAAAAATCAGATCGCCAACGGCGGCAACGGCATGATGGCGTTCAAAGGCACGCTCAGCGACGAGGAAATCAACGCCCTGTCCGAGTGGCTGTACGCCAAGAAGTAAGCAGTCGCATGACGTACGTCGGTAACGATCCTATCAATGAGCAATAAGGAACCCTAGTCAGGGTTCCTTTTTCTGTATAAAACACCTCGGGGTTGCTAACTCTACGTGTAAATAAGCAAGGAAGGACGGGATAACGTGGGCAAACAACAAACGGATCACGACGAATCGCTGAAAGGCTCCTTCTATTTCGTGCTAGCTATCGGTTTGTTCATACTTTTGCTTTGGATCGCGATCTTCGTCTTGTATATCAGCCAATCGTAAGAAAAGGAGGAGCATGCGAATGTTTAAGCACATGCCGCGTTATGAGAAAATTTGGCTGACGTTGGGGGCGGCGTCGCTCGTCGTCTTCCTGGCCATACTCGGCTTCATGGCGGTCGGGCTCGGTCTCGACGCGCCCGGCCATATGGACACGATCGTGCCCGCGCAAGCCATGCAAACCCCGCCCTTCGACGCGCCGGGCCTGAAGCAGATCGGCGAAAAGGAGTACGAATTGGTGATGCTCGGTCAGGTATTCGCTTTCGCGCCGGGTGAAGTTAACATCCCCGAAGGCAGCACTGTCCACTTCCGCATCACGACGCCCGACGTGGTCCATGGTCTACTCATACCCGGCACGAACGTGAACATGATGATCGTGCCCGGCCATATCACCGAGTTCACGTATACGTTTCGCAAAGCGGGCGACTATTTGATGCTGTGCAACGAATATTGCGGGGTCGGCCATCACCTGATGATGGGCAAATTGATCGTACAAGCGTAATGACGATTACTGGAGGAACGCATATGCAGGATAATCCGGCCATTCAAGACACTTTGTTCCGCTTCAGCCGAAAGGATGCCAACCTCATCTTAGCCCATTTCGGCTTCTCGTTCTTCGCTTTATTTCTAGGCGCGATCGCGGGTTTGCTGCAGGGGCTGCAGCGCAACGGCTATATCGATCTGCCCGGCGCGATTGGATATTATCAGCTGCTTACCGTGCACGGGGTTATGATGGCGCTGATCTTCACGACCTTCTTCATCATGGGGTTCCTGTACTCGGGCTTGGCACGGACGCTGGACGGCGATCTGACGAGCGGCGCGCGCAGCTTCGCCTGGATCGGCTATTACATGATGGTCGTCGGCACGCTCATGGCCGCATACGAGATCATCACCAACGACGCCAGCGTCCTCTATACGTTCTACGCGCCGCTGCAAGCCGACCCGCTCTTCTATATCGGATTGGCGCTCGTCGTGGTTGGCAGCTGGTTGGGCAGCATCGCCGTGTTCCTCGCTTACGGCAAGTGGCGCAAGAAGCACAAGGGAGAGACTACGCCCCTGTTCGCCTACATGGCGGTCGCGACGATGATCTTATGGGACGTCTGTTCGGTCGGCGTCGCCGTGGAGGTTGTCTTCCAGCTCATCCCGTGGTCGCTTGGCTGGGAACCGAAGATTAACGTCGCGCTCAGCCGGACGCTGTTCTGGTATTTCGGACATCCGCTCGTTTATTTTTGGCTGCTGCCCGCGTACATCTTCTGGTACATCAGCATTCCGCACATCATCAAAGGCCATTTGTTCAGCGACTCGCTGCCGCGCTTGACCTTTGTGCTGTTTATTCTGTATTCCGTCCCGGTCGGCTTCCACCATCAATTGATGGAGCCGGGCATCGCGTCGTTCTGGAAGTTCCTGCAGGTCGTGCTCACGATGGCCGTCGTCATACCGTCCCTGCTGACTGCTTTTTCGATGGTGGCTACTTTCGAGCTGGCCGGCCGCGAGCAAGGGGCGAAGGGCTTATTCGGCTGGCTGAAGAAACTCCCCTGGGGAGACGCCCGGTTCTTCACGACCTTCATGGGCATGCTCATCTTCATCCCGGCAGGCGCCGGGGGCATCGTCAATGCCAGCTATCAGCTGGACCAGGTGGTCCACAACACGCTTTGGATTACGGGGCACTTTCACCTGACGATCGCCTCGACCGTCGCGCTTACCTTCTTCGCCATCGCGTATTGGCTCCTGCCCGCATTGACGGGGAGAACGCTCAACCGCTTCGCGAACCGGCTGGGAATCGTTCAAACTTGGGTATGGGTCATCGGCATGATGCTCATGTCGGTCAGCATGCACATCGTTGGTCTGTTGGGCGAGCCCCGGCGGATTGCGTATTCGACCTATCAGGACCATCCTGTCGTAGAGAGCTGGGAGCCTTATCGCGTCTTGATGGGCATCGGCAGCATGTTTCTGTTCGTCGGCGTGCTCCTGTTCTTGTTCATCGCGCTCTATCTGTGGCTGTTCGCGCCTAGGCGCGAAGAGGAAGGCTTCGTCTACCCGATCGCCGTGCTGAAGCAGCCGGAACAAGCGGTGAAGCCTCCGGCGATTCTGGAACGATGGTCCGTATGGGTGGCGATTACGGTGGTGCTCGTCTTGATCGCCTATACCGCGCCCGTTATCCAAATGGTCAAACACGACGAACATGAATCCGCTCCCTACCGAAGCTGGTAGTGACACTGCTTTATTGTAGGAAACCCGGGCCAAAATTTAGGGCAGCCCGGGTTTTATTTCATTTTTTCGACTCCCCAGCCGATAATTATTAGTAGATCGGTCTGCGACCGGACTAGATGCGCATAAGGGGAGCAACCATATGAATGTACGTTTCGGACTCATGAAAAAAATTTTATTCGGACTTATCGCCGTCTCCATCTCTACTTACAGTACGAGCGCCTTCTTCATCTTCGTGCTGAAGGATCGAATCGGCTCCGTGCTGCCGGATTGGGCGTTTATCCTCGGCACGCTTGCGCTCGGGATATTCTGGACCTGCTTCCTTGGCTGGTTCGCGGCGCGCGCCATGATCAAGCCGCTGATCCGTCTGCAGGAGGCCTCTGAACAAGCATCGGCTGGCAATCTGCAGGTCGAATTGCCGGACTTGAAGTCCCGGGACGAGCTGGAATCCCTCTATATTTCCTTCAACGCGATGATTCAGAATCTCCGGGGGATGATTCGCGAAGTGTCGCATCACTCCGATGAAGCGGACGAGCAAATCGATCACCTCCGATCGTCGATGAATCAGGCGCTCGATCAGGTGCTGTCCTCGACGACCCAAGCCCAACTCATCGCGAGCGGCGCTCAGCAGCAATCGCAGTCCTCGGTCTCCGCCCTGCGCTCCGTCGAACATATGACCGGACAGGTCGAAACGATGAGCCAGTGGGCTCGCCAAGCGGAGGGATCCGCCCAGCGCATGGCTGAGGTCACCCATGCGGGCGCGGCCAAACTCGGCAATCTAATCGACGGCATCACCCGCATCGCGGCTTCCAACGAAGAATCGCTTCGCGCCGTGCAGCAGTTAGATCAACATGCCGGCGAAATCATGGCGATCTCCGCGCTGGTCGAAGAAATTGCCAATCAGACGAATTTGCTCGCCTTGAACGCGGCGATCGAAGCGGCACGCGCCGGCGAACACGGCAGAGGCTTCACGATCGTGGCGCAAGAAGTGAAGAAGCTGGCCGAGCAGAGCGCGTCCGCCGTGCAGTCCATTACACGGACGACGCTCCAAATCCAACACGAGACGGAGCAGACGGTTAACCGGATCCGCGAACAATACGACCTCGCGATCCATGAAGCCGCAAGCGGCAAAGCGGCAGCCGAGGCCATCGCGAGCATGACCGGCGAGGCCGATCTGATGCGCGGGGCGGTAAGCGCAATCGCCGACATGGCGTCCAGCCAAGTGGAGCATGTCCTCAATACGCATAAAGAAGCCCAGGAAGTGGCGAGCGTGGCGGGATTGATCGAAGACGGCGCCCGAATCGTGCATGCCGCTTCCGAGAGCTCCCAGGCGAATATGAAGGAGATCGCGGAGACCGCTTCGAAGCTGCGCGGTCAATTCGCCCGTTTGAAGAACGGCATCGAGCAGTTTACGGTATAACTCGCGCGGGGAACTCCCGAGGGCGATTCCCGGATCTTGGTTTCTTTTTTCCTGAACTTCGGGAACCCTCTCCTCTACCGACAGGTTCGAGGCAAGTGCTAAGATAATGACAAGAAAGAAACAAACGAACGCACACGCAACCATCCCCCTCGACACAAACGCAAGCATATAGGCGCCCGCCAATGCTGCGCATGAAAGGCCCCCAGGTTAGAAATGCTCCTCCCCTTTCCCCATCGGCCGCCCGGCCTCAACTCCGAACCATCACTCGCTTATCCCCCGCTCCACCGCCTTCTACCGCCAACGGCCGCCCGGCCGCATGAGGCGGTTTTGCTCCAACCCAAAAGCCGATTCGGACGCCCGTAGACGCTGGCGCTTCGAATCGGCTTCTTTATTCGCGACACTCCCGGAATGCCGGTGCTCGCCGCCCGCCATGCTTCACGTTCGCTTGCCTACACGGCCGATTCTGCTCTGGAATTGCTTCGGCGTGCAGCCGCTGAACCGCTTGAACAGCGCATAGAAATGCGACATGTTCTCGATGCCGACCGCAATTGCCGCCGCATTCGCGCTCAAGCCTTCCACGATAAGCAGCTGTTCGGCGCGGGCGATTCGCTTCCGATTGACGTAGTCCGTGAAGGCGAGTCCGGTTTTGCGCTTGAAATACTTCGAAAAATAAACGTAGCTCATTCCCGCCAATTCGCTTACGCTTCCCATATCGATCCGACTGCCCAAGTGCGAATCGACGTACTCCGCGATTTTGCCGAGCAGGCCGGCTTCGATCCCTTCGTGCGGTTGAAGCAGCTCCCGATCGTCATGACGCAGCAGCGTCAAGAGCAGCTGTTTGATCGACATGCTGACCGCAATCTCATAGCCTTTCGGCTGACCGATGACCTCGTCGTGGATACGCAGCAGCACTTCCCCGGCTTCGCTGCGTGCGCAAGCCGACTCCCGAAAGATATAATTCAGTGCCTCCAGCGGGTGGAGCACCTCCATAAAGTGCCGCGAATAATGCATCATCGCCGGGTCGAAATAGGTGCTGAGATCCACATGAAGCACCACGTAACGAACCTCTTGGCCTTGCGGCGTCCGCGAGCGGTGCAGCTGATTGCTCCCGATCACGACGACGTCTCCGCTTTGCAGCGGATAGCGGTTGTTCGGCGTGAAGACCGCAAGCTCCCCGTCCAGCACCAGAATAAACTCCACTTCCTTGTGATAATGCCAGATGGTCGCGCCGGCATCGCCAACGCCGGTATAAGCGAAGGTCCACACCTTCAGGCGAAGGCGAGCATCCTGATAGCGAATCGGTTCCTGAAACGTTCTCACAGCCTCCATCACTCCCGCCGCGCATGTTAAAAAAGAAGAGAAACCGGATAAAAAGCCGCATATTCAAGCTAATGGTTTGATTGTACCATCAAATGGAGTAATTGCACGCCGTTCCAGGCGATCTCTCCATGACAAGGGGGCTGTTCGATGAAAGTTGCCGTATTGGGCTGCGGCGGGCTGGGCCACGTCCACGCGCGCGCATACGCCGGAATAGAGGGAGTGGAGTTGACGGCGGTTTGCGATATCGATGCCGGCCAGGCGCATCGTTTGGCCGAAGAGCTGGGCGTCGCCGCCTACGCTGATTTTGACGTCATGCTTGGAGAAGCGGAGTTCGACGTCGTCAGTATCGCGGTGCCGAGCTGGCTTCATCATGCGTACGCCGTCCAAGCCGCCCGCGCGGGGAAGCACGTCGTCTGCGAGAAGCCGATCGCGCTTACGGCGGAAGACGCGCGCGAGATGATCGAGGTCTGCGAGGCGAACGGAGTACGATTGTTCATCGGTCACGTCGTTCGTTTCTCCCCGGATTATGTCCAATTGAAACGGGCGTTGGATAACGGCGCGATTGGCTCCCCAGGCGTCGCGCATGCCTCACGCAAAGGCGAGCATCCCGCCGCGACGCATCCTTGGTATGCGGACGAAGCCAAAAGCGGAGGCGTCATCGTCGATTTCATGATCCATGATCTGGATTTTCTGCGTTGGTCGTTCGGCGAAGTCGCCCGGGTATTCGCGATGGTCCGCCACGACGAGCATCTCGAATACGCGCTCGTCACGCTTGAATTCGAAAGCGGCGCCGTCGCGAACGTCGAAGCGTACTGGGGCTACCCGGGGCCGTTCCAGACGAAAGCCGAGCTTGCCGGGAGCGGCGGCATCGTACAGGCCAGCAGCTTGGACAGCAGCTCGATACGCGTGCACAGAAAAGCCTCGGCATCGGAAAGCGGTCCATTCGACGCCATACCGGGCAGCCCGGGCTTTCAAACGCCATACGAGCTTGAACTGAGGCATTTTATCGCGTGCATACGCGGCGAAGTCCAGCCGATCGTCACGGCCGAAGATGCGCTGCAGGCGCTTGAGATCGCGCTCGCCGCCAAAGAGAGCAGTCGGATCGGCCATCCCGTGCAGCTCGCTCCAACCGCTCAAGGCAACCGAGGAGGAGGTCACCGATGAAACCGATACGAATCGGCATGATCAGCTTTGCCCACGGGCATGCATTCGCCTATTTTCACGCGCTTCGCCGCATGCCTGGCGTGGTCATCTCCGGCATCGCGGACCCGGAGCGCGCACGCGTCCAGTCGCTTGCGGATGAATACGGCGTCCCCTACTTTGCAGATTACGCGCAGCTGCTCGCGCTCGGCTTGGATGCCGTCGTCATCTGCTCCGAGAACGCGCTTCACGCCGAGCATGCGATCGCAGCCGCCGGAAGCGGCGCGCACGTCTTGTGCGAGAAGCCGCTTGGCGTAACGCCGGAGCAGATGGACGCGATGATACTCGCCTGCCGCGAACAAGGCGTCCAGCTGATGACCGTCTTCCCCTGCCGATACCTCCCTGCCGTTCGGGAAGCCAAACGACTGATCGATCAAGGCGAGATTGGCGACATCATCGCCATCAAAGGCACGAACCGCGGAACCTGTCCCGGCGGCTGGTTCGTCCGCCCTGAATTATCCGGCGGCGGCGCGCTGCTCGACCATACCGTTCACGTGATGGACCTCATGCACTGGATAACCGGCGCCCAGGCGGTCTCTGTCTATGCCTACGCGGCCAATCTGTTTCAGCCCGGGCTTGGCGTGGACGATGCCGGCATGATCCACGTCCGATTCGACAGCGGCGCGATTGGCGTCGTCGATACGAGCTGGTCGCGACAGGCGCCTTACCCGACCTGGGGTGACGTCACCATGGAAATCACCGGCACGCGCGGTTCGATCTTCGTCGACGCGCTCGCCCAGAAGAACGAGGTGTACAGCCAGTCCGCCGGGCAAGGAAGATGGGACTATTGGGGAGACGATATGGACGCGCATTTGGTCCAGGCCTTCATTGAAGCGATACGCCGCGGGGAGCCCGTGCCGATCAGCGGCGAAGACGGCCAGCGCGCGGCGCTAGTCGCGCTAACGGGATACCGGTCTATGGAAGCCGGCCGCGCGATTCCATTGATAGGGTCGTAACGAATAGATAGAAGGAAAGACAGAAGAGAGCCGCTCGGTCGAGCGGCTCTCTTCTGTCTTTCGGTCCGATCAATAGCTTCTGCGTACATCGTGCTTGATGGACAACAACTTCGGCACCTTCACCATTGATGCGTCAACAAATATAACACAAACAAAAAATAAATTAAAAATCGGATAGACAACGGAAAATTACGTTATATAATGTTACATAACTAACCAAAAGGAGTTCGGAGCATGCGAGCCTTAGTCGTGATTGAAAATCGGAAAGCGCCGTCCCGGGATGAAAGCCATGGCTTCCAGTCCCCCGCATCGGCGGCAGCCGTCCTGCTCCGGAGCGGTTATCAGGTGAGTGCCGCGTCCACCTGCGAGCAAGCCCTCCCCCTATTGTCGGGCGCGGAGGCCTGCGTACTCGACGTTCCGGTCTCGGAATTCTCCGAATGGAGGGAGCCGTTAACCGCCCACCGCGCGATTCCGATGTTATGGTGGTTGTCCGAGCATACCGCCAACATAAAGCCCTCCGCTTACCAAGGCGGCATCACGGCTGACGGCATCCTCACTTCCGGCATGAGCACCGCCGAGCTCGAATGGGCGTTATTGTTCAGCGTGCGGCTGTTCCAAACCCGTCGGCAATGGGCGAAAGAGCGGGAGCAGCTGCTCACCCGACTGGAGGATCGCAAATGGATCGAGCGGGCGAAGGGCCTGCTCGCCAGCACGAGGAACATCCCGGAGGCCGAAGCGTACGAGATGCTCCGCAAGCAGGCCATGAACGAACGCAGGCGCATCGCGGACGTCGCGGCTTCCGTCGTCAACGCCTACCAGCTGCTGAACGGTGAATAAAGGGCTTCGCCCTTTTATAACCCGTTTTTTCGCCCTTCCCTTTCCCCCTCCGCCACTGCTGTCAGGTTAAGAAGGGCTACGCCCCGTTGACCCCACTTTTGCGGCTCCCTCCTCCCACCTCCTCCGCCGAGGAGGCTCCAAAGGGCTTTGCCCTCTGGACTCCCTTCTTCGTGCTGACATGTTTGTTCGCGGTCGGCGGGTTGTTTCGAGCTGGCACGCTTTTGTCCTTGCGGACAAAGCTTCAGTCGGTTTAGATTCCAAAACAACAAAAAACGGAACACTCGCCATATCGGCGGCTGTTCCGTTTTTGTGTTGGGTTGCCATCACGGCGCTTCGGGCTGAACGACGGTCTCGAAATCCGGGCGAAGCGGATCGTAATTCCTAATGAATGCTTCCGTCCAATCCGCAGCCGGTCTCGGCTTGCTCAGCAGATAGCCCTGAAGAACATCGCACGCTTCCTGCCGCAAGTATGCCAGCTGCTGCTGCGTCTCGACGCCCTCCGCGGTGACGCGCAGCTTCAAGCTATGCGCCATCGCGATAATCGTCTTGACGATCTCCTTCTCGTCCTCGTTCTCGTTCTGCACGAACGACTTGTCGATCTTGAGCACGTCCATCGGAAATCTCGCCAAGTAACTCAGCGAGGAATAGCCGGTACCGAAGTCGTCCAACGCGATCCGAATCCCAAGCGCCTTCAGCTCCTTCAGCGTCTGGATGACGTGATCCTCGTTATAAATGGCCACATTCTCGGTAATTTCGAGCGTCAGGCAGGAAGGATCAAGCCGCGTGCTCTCCAGTACGGCGCGCACATTCGCCACCAGGTCCGGCTCCAGAAATTGCTTGCCCGACAAATTCACGGCTACGCCTAGCTGCCTGCGCCCTTTGCGCTGCCAATTTTTCGTTTGTCTGCAGGCTTCCTGAAGCGTCCACAACCCGATGTCGCCGATCATCCCCGTCTCCTCGGCGATCGCGATGAATTCGACCGGAGAGACGAAGCCAAGCTCCGGATGCGTCCAGCGAATCAACGCTTCGTTGCTGACGATTCGGCCGCTCTGCAGATCGACCAGCGGCTGATAGACGAGCGAGAACTGCTTTTGCTCCAGCGCTACGCGGAGGCCGGTCTCGATGACGATCCGGCGCTGCAGTTCCTCTTGCATTTTGCGATTAAACAGCGTGTAGGCGTTCCCGCCCTGCTGCTTCGCCTTGAACATCGCCACGTCGGCCGAAGAGATCAGCACGTCTTCCGAACGGCCGTCCGCCGGGTAGCTGCTGATTCCGATACTGACCGTGGTCATGAAGGCATTGCCTTCCCAGGCGAACGGTCTCGCTAATCTCGCCAGCAAGCTCTTGGCATAGGCGAGCGTCTGTTCCTCGTCGGTTCGGGACAGGCAGACGATAAACTCGTCTCCGCCCATTCGATAAACGATCGCGTCCTCAGGGAGCGTATCCAAGATGCGCGTCGCGATCTCCTTCAGCAGCGCATCGCCCATCCCATGACCGTATAGATCGTTCGCGTTCTTGAACCGGTCCACGTCGATGAAGGCCAGATAGAACGGACTTTCCGATTGTTCCTTGAATCGTCTGGCCAGCTCGCGCTGGAACGCAAGGCGGTTATAGAGCCCCGTTAAGGAATCGTGATACGCGACGTGAAGCGCGTCTTCGTTCTTCTGGTTCAGCTCGCTCATCGTATTCAGCAGACTGGTCGAGAGCAGATTGAACCGCTCGGTCAGTTGCCCCAGCTCGTCCCGGCGGCGTACGTGAATGATTTGGCCGAAATTTCCTTTGGCAATCTCTTCCACCCCGCGAAGCAGCCGTTTGATCGGATTCAACAGGAATCCCGCCAACAAATAAGACACCGCGAACAGCAGCAGCAGCATAATGCCGAAACGCTCGATATCCAATAGCATCCGGTGATTCAGCTCTTGATCCACGATATCGTAATCGTAGACGATGGCAAGCACGTAAGGGGGATTAGTCTGAAGCGGGATATAGCTCTTCAGAATTTTCCGTCCCAGCGCCTTCGTGATCTCGGTTACTTGAAGGTTAGACTCCCAAGCCTTCGCGATATTGGCGAAATCCTGCCCGTTGCGGTAAACGTAGGTCCCGTAGCGGATCGGATGCTTGTCCAAAGGCTGGAACATCGCGTTATCCAGCTCCTCCACGTTCACCAGCTGCCGGATGGTTAACGGGTTGAAGATCGTATATTCCATCAACCCTTCCACGCTCTTCATTTGACGTTCGAAAATAGCCTCCGGGCTCATTTGGCGTTTCAGCTTGACGAAGGAATTTTCCTGAATAAACAAGTTGAGCAAATAGTCGGTCGAACCATCGTTATAAAATCCCCATCGCTCGTTCTTTTCGACCGCTGAAGTTTTGTCCGTGAACGAGCTTGTCCAGTAGTGACGGTGCTCTCGCCCGTTCGCATCGGTGACCTGCTGACGGTTGAGCAGCTCCTGCAGCGCATCACCCCAGATCTCCCGTTCCCTCGCCCGAATTCCGATATTCTTCGGATTCGAAGCGCGCAGCGATTCGATGCCGCCGTTCGCCTCGGCGAACAAGGTAATGGACGTGATGCCCATTTCCTCCGTCAGCGCGGCCAATTGTGCATTGGAGATGTCGGCGATTCGATTCGGCAGTCTCGCCTGCGCCGATTGCGACGCGAATTTCAGTTTATCGTCCATCGATTCTTGCGCGACGTCGAAGCCATTCTGCGCGAATTCCGCGCTAATCGCCATTTGGCTGGAGAGCACGCCGAATTTATGATTAAGGTTGTCGATCAACATATCCTTTGTCGAAAGAAAGGATAACATGCCGTGAAGCGCCAAGAGAACGGACATGGACAAGGTGATGAGCAGCGCAATTTTTGTTTTAAGTGACATCCGATCTCGAACTCCCGCATCAGTATCATCGACGCCTTCGAATATGATGAAGCCGTATATTAAAATTTTATCATTGTCTGCGTAAATTCGCCATTCTAATTCGTCATTTTTCGACAGAGAAAATAATGTCATCGGAACGCCAAAGAGGACAGCCATTCGGCTGTCCGGATTTTAACCTATGTACAGTCTCCTCCCTCTCCTTACCGCCGTTAACCGCGATACTCGGCCGGCGTCATACCCGCGTGCGACTTGAACGTCTTGATGAAGTAGCTTTGGTTGTCGTAGCCAAGCCGGTCGCAGATCTCTTGAACGGTATGTCTCGTTTGGTCCAGCAGCTCCTTGGCCCGCTCCATTTTTGCGCGGGTTACGTATTCGATGAAGGTTTGCCCGGTCTCCTTCTTGAAGAAGCGGCTGAAGTAACTCGGATTCATATGGAGATGAGCCGCGACTTCATCCAGTGTAATCCTGCGGCCCAGATGCAGCGCCACGTACGTGTACGCCTCGGCAATCTCCCGCCGTCTGCCTGCGGCAGGCACCTCCTGTCTGGCGGCGATATACGTGCGCAAATGCGCCTTCAGCCAATCGAACAAATCGCGAAGCGTGTCGAATCCAGTCAGTTCCTTGTGCAGCGTCTCCGCCGTAGCGAAGGACGACAAGCAGAGCATGGCGCGAAGCTTCAAACGCAGATCGATCAGCAGCTTCAGCACCCAGTCCTTGACCTCCTCGGAAGGATGGCGGCGAGCCAGCAGCCGACTCCGCCATTCGTCCGTCATCGCGGCGATCCGCCGCTCGTCCCTCGCGAGCAGCGCTTCCCTCATCTCGGCTCCCGCCCGCTCGTAATCGTCGAATAACCCGCTTGTCACGGCGAAGCCCGGCTCCCATTTGGCAATCGCGCCCGGGGCTAAATAGAACCGCTGTTCGACGCCCCCGATTAGGCCGGTTAGCGCGACCTTGAGCTTCTCGGGCGTATGGCAGCCGCTGCCGACGAGGAACGACATCCGGATTTTCAGCACGCGCTCCAGCGACCGTCCGATCACGCGCAAGCTTTCCTGCACCTGATCCACAACGTTGGTCTTGATCCCCGGCATGAAGGCGAAGAGCAGCAATGATTGCCGCTCGTTATAGCCGACATGCACGACATGCAGCGGCAGACCGCGCACAAGCTCCCCCAAGGCATTGTTCACGGCGAACGCGAGCGTCTGAGCGGATGCGAACCGGTGCCTGACGCCGCTATAGTCGTCCAGGCACCCGATTACCGGGAGGCAATGACCGCCATCTCGCAGAAGCCCGTAAGCGCTCAGTTCCGTCTGCCAATAGTCGGCGGACAGCATCGGCTGTTGAATAAAGTCGCGGAACGTCTTCTCCTTGCGGAGCGGGCGCGTCTCGTCCGCGAGCTGCTTCATCTGGTCCTGCTCCCGCATCCATTGGCGTTCCCCGTCCAAGCCGCGTTTGAATTTATCGAGCACCTGCATAAGATCCTCCGGCTCAAGCTGATCCTTCAGCAAATAATCTTGAATGCTTAATCGCATCGCTTCGCGGGCATATTCAAATTCGCTATGGCAGGATAAGATGGCCACGCGCATCGACGGGTTCATGCCTTTCATCTTCGCAGCGAGCTCCAGTCCGTCCATCTTCGGCATCCCGATATCCGTAACCAGGATATCCGGCGGATCAGTCTGCGCGGAGGCCCAGGCTGCCTCGCCGTTCTCGTACATGCCGTCCAACCGGAGTCCGCACGACGCCCAATCGACCGCCTCGGACAGCAGCTCCAGCACCGGATAGTCGTCGTCGACCAGCATGACCTTATACATGTCAATTTCCCTCCTCCGAAAGCGGAATATTCAACCTGATTCGCGTACCGCGTCCCGGCTGGCTGTCGGCTTCGATGCGAATGCCTTCTCCGTACATCATCCGCATCCGTTCGGCCACATTGGCCGCGCCGATCCCGGCCATTCTGCCCGCGCCTCGCTCTTGTCTCCCGTCCAGGCCGTCTGCTTCCCCGTCGAAGCCGGCGCGAAGGCGCCGCAGACCGGCCACATCCATGCCTGCTCCGTCGTCCTCGATCGTCAATTCGAGCGTCTTTGCTTCGATCTCCGCCCGCACGCGAATCGTGCCGGCACTACGGTTAAGGCCGTGAATAAGCGCATTCTCCACAAGCGGCTGAAGGATGAAACGCGGCACCCGCACGTCGAATACGCCTGGATCGGCCTCCACGGCGAGGACGACTTCCTCTTTCTGCCTGGCGTTCATCAGGTCCACGTAATGGGCAAGCAGCTCGAATTCCTCGTGCAGCGTAATCGCGTCCTCTTCCCGGCTGATCGTCATCCGCAGCAGTTTGGACAGGGAGGCGATCATCTTCGCGCTCTCCGCATCGCCGCCGCGCATCACCTTCATACGGATGGAATTCAGCACGTTGAACAGAAAATGCGGGTTGATCTGCGCCTGCAGCATGGCAAGCTCCGCCTTGCGCTTGCGCGCTTGGGTGCGAGACACCTCCGCGAGCATCTCCTTGATGCGGTCCAGCATCTGATCGAACAGAAACCCGAGCCGCCCGATTTCATCCGAGCCTCTAACGCCGGAGCGCACCTCGAGATTGCCCCGCTGCACGGCGGACGACACCTTCCCGAGCTTGATCAACGGCTTCGTAAACGCTCTCATAAAGATCAGCAGCAGGAGCAGGAAGAAGAAGAAGGATACCAGCTGAAACACCAACACGCGCTTGAAGATCGCGCTAATGTTCAGAATCGCCGTCTCGTACGGCTGCGTCGCGACGAGATGCCAATCATTGAACGACAGCTTCGCGCTCGTCAGCAGCATCTTCTTCCCCTGGTCCCGGATGACGCTCGAGACGGGCGCAGCGGCGTGACTGTCCAGACGCCCCCAATAATCGAACGGGACGTTAATCCGTGCCTTCGGCGATGACAGCACCTTGCCCTGACCATCCACGAGCACTACGCTCTGACCGCTCGTCAAGCCGTCGAATATCCGGCTCACCTTCGTCTCCATCATCGTCACGACGACGTAGCCGTAAATACGCGAGCTGTCCAGACGCAGCGTGCGCGCGACCGAAATTTGATACGGGCTGTCCGGTCTGTCGTACGGGAACATCGTCGGCCGCGGACCGACCCAGAACGATTGAAGCCCGCTCAATGCCTTCAGCTCATTGAACCAAGGCTCCTTCAGGTAGATCAGCGGATCCACCTCGTCCTTCGAGTAATTCGTAAACGTAATGCCATTGGTCAAAATAACGGTAATGTAGCTTTTCTCCCCGAGCACGGTCACGCTGTCCAGCTGCTGCAGCACGCGGTTCGACGCGGTGAACCGGCCGTAGTCATCGGATGCGTCCGACGGCTCGCGCACCAGCTGCTTGAAGTATGCGTTCATGTCCGGGTTGACTTGTATGAAGTTCAGAATGTTCAGCATCCCCTGGAACACGTTGTCCACGGTGCCGTTGACGAGCCTCATCGCATCGACGGCGTTGTCGCGCGCCTGCCGTTCGACCGCCTGCTGCGTCAATGCGTTATAGCTCAGCATCGTCAATACGGCGGGCACGAGAATGCAAATAACCGCAGCGAGCGATAATTTGGCCCTTATGGTACGAAATGCAGACGTTTGAATGAGCCGGTAGATACCCAATGCGCCAATGCCCCCTTCAACAGGAAAAAGGGGGACGGCTTGGCGTCCCCGTGAAACTAATTATAGCGAAGCCGAACTTCGCGAGGGAATACGTTACTTTTTGTTCGCCGCGATAATCTCGTCGACGCGCTTCTGCGCGTTCGCCACCGCCTGGTCGATATCCTGGCTGCCGAGAATCAGCTTCTCATATTCTTCGTTGATGGCTTTGTACACCTCGGCCTGATAGGACGTCGGCGCGATGATTTGCGAGGCCTTGGAGTTCATCAGCGTGGAGACGAGCGAAGCTTTGTCGACGAGCTCCGGATTTTTCGTGCCGCTCAGGATCGTATCGATTATGCCTGCGACCTGCTCGCTCTTCACGCCGTTCCACGCCGGAATGTTCTTGCCCTGCACGATCTGACCTTCGGTCGTATACCAGCGGACGAAGTCGTACGCTTCCTGTTTGTGCTTGGATGTCTCCGACACGGCTACGTAATCGGTCGTCACCGGCGTCAGCCCGGTCTCGTCCTCCTTGTTGTTCTTCGGGAACGGCGCGACCGCCACATGGAACGTCAGCGGCACCTTGTCCGTGCCGCCGATCTCCGTGTTCATCCACGAGCCGATCGTCAGCATGCTGGCCGACTGGTTGAAGAATTGGTTGCGATAGGCAAGCTTCTGCGAAATCATGTCGGCGTAGGGCACCGAGGATTGGTCCTCCTTCTCCATCCGCAAGCGCAGCTCGAGCGTAGCCCGGAAATTCGGATCGTCCAGATTGGACGTGCCGTCCGGCTTGAGGAACTCGGCGCCCTCCGGCTGATTCTCCATCTTCAGCTTTAAATATTCCATCCATCCGCCATTCTGCGGACCGTGAAAATAGGTGCCGTACCGTTTGTTCGCGCCCTCGCCCTTGGTCAGCTTCTTCGCGTAGTCGGCATAGTCGTCCCATGTCCAGTCCGTCGGGACGGCAAGCCCCGCTTCGTCCAGATGGTCTTTGTTCAGCAGCACGTACCAGGGGTTGAACTTGCCGGGCAGCGCATAAACCTTGCCGTTCAATCGCGTGTCCACCTTGTAATCTTCTTCCGGCTTGTAGCCTTCCTTGGCGATAAAATCGTCGAGCGGCGCCGCCATGCCGAGCGCGACGCGCTGCGAGTAGCTCGCCGCGTCGCTGAACATGAGCACGTCGATCTGCTCGGAGGAAGCCGCCGCCAAATCCAGCTTCTTCGTCGCCTCCATCGTGTCGCCCTTCTCGCTTAATTGGACCAGCTCGATCGTCACGCCCGGATGCGCCTGTTCGTAAGCGCCGAGCGTCGCCTTCCAGTTGTACGCCTCCTCGGTGCCGTAGGTATACAGGCGAAGGTTAACCGCCTCGCCGCTCTGCCCGCTATTGCCGCCCTTGTTCGTTCCCGCGTTCGCCCCGGCGTTCGTCCCTGCGTTGGAGTTCGCGTTCGCATCCGCATTCCCGCTGCCGCCGTTGTCGGAATTACCGCAGCCTGTGAGCAGTCCCGCGAATAAAGCGCTTACAGCAAGCCCGGCGACCCATCTCTTTTTCATGTCGATGCCTCCCTATTCTGGTTCATCTTCGCATTGTCCTAGCTTCATCATAATCAAGCCGCATGGGCAAAGGATGAAACGATTTTGACTTCTTTGCAATTATTTCGACCTTTCTTCGGTCTGCCGGGCGGCGCATTAGCCCTTGACCCCGCCGAGCGCGATGCCTTCGATGACGCTTCTCTGCCCGATGACGAACACGATCAGGAGCGGCAGAATCGCCGACACCGCGGCGGCCATGATGAGCGAGTAGAATTCGCCGCTTAAGGACGTGAACTTCTGCATCGCCAGCGGGATCGTGAACAGCCGGTCGCTGCGCAGGAAGATCAGCGGCCCTTGGTAGTCGTTCCAGGTCCAGATGAAGCGCAGGATGGCATAGGTCGCCACGGCCGGCTTCACGAGCGGGAGGCCGATGTTCCAGAAAATGCGGAGGTGGTTCGCGCCGTCCATTTTGGCCGACTCGATGAACTCCTGATGGATGCCCATGAAGAACTGCCGAAGCATGAACGTGCCGAGCACGCTGAAGCTGCCAAGCAGTATCAAGCCCAAATGGCTGTCGAACAACCCGATCTGGCGGTACAGAATGAACTGCGGAATCAAGATCGCCTGACTCGGCACCATGTACGTCGCCAACACGACGAGAAAGACGTAGTTGCTCCCTTTGAACCGGATTTTGGAGAAGCCGTATGCCGCAAGCGCGGAGATGAATGCCGAGATGATCGTCGTGGTCACCCCTACCTTCACCGAGTTGAGATAATACTTCCAGAACGGATAGTCGCCGGCCCACACCTCCCTGTAATTCGCGATCGCGTTCCACTGCTTCGGAATCCATTCCACCGGATAGACGAACACACCCTTCTCGACCTTGAACGACGTCGCCAGCATCCAGATGAACGGCAGCAAGAACAGGATGCTGACCGCGAACATGATGACCGTGAGCAAGCCTTTGCGCCAATCCAAGCCTCCGCGTCGGTTCAACACGCGCCAATCCCCCCTTCTAATAATTGACCCATCGCTTCTGGGCGATCCATTGTCCGAACGTGATCAGCAGCACGAACAGCAGCAGCACGACCGCGATCGACGACGCATACCCGACCTTCAAGTTAACGAATGCCGTGTCGTACAAATACCAAACCATGAGCGAGGTGGAGCCGATCGGCCCGCCTTGGGTCATGACCGCGATAATATCGAACACCTTGAACGTCGCGATCACGCCGGTCACGAGCAGGAAGAACGACGTCGGCGACAAAAGCGGGAACGTGATCCGGCTGAACTTCGTCCATCCGCCGGCCCCGTCGATCGCCGCAGCTTCGTACAAGTCCGCGGGAATCGACTGCAAGCCCGCGATGTAAATGATGAGATTGAAGCCAATCGACGTCCAGACGACGATCATCATGATCGAGACGAGCGCAAAGTTCGGATCGGCGATCCACATGGGCGGGTTGTCGACGCCGAGCGCGCGCAGCATCTGATTGATCGGACCGTACGAGGGCTGGAACAAGACCTGCCAGACGACCGACACCGCGACGATGCTGGAGATATAGGGCATGAAGTAGGCCACCTTGAAGTAGCTCTTCGCCTTCGCGTACACATGACGGTCGATGATGATCGCCAGCGCCATCGAGATCAGCATATAGACCGGCACGGCGAGCAGAAACAGGATATTGTTGCGCACCGAACGCAGGAAGGCCCCATCGTCCAGCAGCCGGCTGAAATTGCCCAAGCCCACCCAATCGATGCCGCTCCAGCCTTGGACGAAATTCCAGTCGGCGAAACTGAGCACGATCGTGGCCACGATCGGAAGCAGCACCAGCGTAAACACGCCGATCAGCATCGGGCTAACGAACAGCCAGCCTGCTACATTCTCGCTGGCAGCCAGCGACCGCGGCCGCGTCCGGGCAGCTTGCCTGGGCGGAGCCGTGCTGACGGACACCGTCCTTTTATTCATGAACATACACCTCATTTCGCAGCGGAGTTGTCCTTATTATAGTGAATCCGGCGTTGTCCGCGATGACGGTATTTTGATCAGTTTGGCGCTTATCTTGACTTCTTCCGGTCGAACAAAAAAGACGGCCAACGGCCGAAACGACCGCAAGATCCGTCTTCCTTGAATGAATGCTATCCCGCCGATACATTCGGCTCGTGGTCTTCCTTGTACCGTTCGATCACGGCCGCGATGGCGTCGATGCTGATCGGCTTGCTTATATATTCGTCCATCCCCATCGCCAAGTACTTCTCTTTGTCGCCTTTGATCGCATGCGCCGTCACGGCGACGACGACCGGGATCTTCTTGCCGGCTTGCGATTCCTTGATGAGCCTGCTCGCCTCGAGTCCGTCCATAATCGGGAGTTGAATGTCCATGAATACGATATCGTACGGGTATCGCTGATGCGCCTCGACCGCTTCGCGGCCGTCGGAGACGACGGTTGCCGTATACCCCAATTTCTCGATCATCCGTTTCAGCACGATTTGGTTGACCTCGTTGTCTTCGGCGATCAGAATTTTGAGCGACTGGTGCGTAAGACTGCTCTCCTCGTCTGCCTGTTCGCCGTTCGCGTTCTGTCCCGAGGACGTTTGAAACCGCACCGTGAAACGGAATGTAGAGCCGGCCTCGCCCTCCGTCGACTCGTACCAGATCCGGCCGCCGAGCAGCTCGACCAGCTTTTTGCAGATTGCCAGACCGAGTCCCGTGCCCTCGACAGAGCGGGACATGAAGGAATCGACCTGATAGAACGGCTCGAACAGATACGGGATCTTCTCTGGCGGCACGCCGACTCCCGTATCGCGGACCGCGAATTCGAGCGTCACCGCATCCTCCTGCCGGCCGGCTTGACGCACCGAGATGGCGATCGCGCCGTTTGGCGTGAATTTCAGCGCGTTGCTCAGCAGATTCATCAACACCTGCCGCAGCTTCATGATGTCGCCGAAGACGCACTCCGGAACGGACGAGCTGACGGAGGTGGAAATATCCAAGTTTTTCTGCATCGCTTTGGGCAAAAACATATTCAACGTGTCCAGCAGGACGTCGCGCACCTTAAAGTGGCTCTCGACGAGCTCCTCCTTGCCGGATTCGATCTTCGAGAAATCGAGAATGTCGTGGATGATCGTCAGCAGCGTCTCGCCGCTCTTCTTGATAATCTGCACGTATTCGCGCTGCTCGGCGTCCAGCGACGTCTCCATGAGCAGGTCCGTGATGCCGATGACGCCATTCATGGGCGTGCGGATCTCATGACTCATCATCGCCAGAAAATCGCTCTTCGCCTTGTTCGTTTTCTCCGCGGCTTCCTTCTCGATCATCAGCTTCTTCTGTTCTGTCATGTCCTTGGCAATCAAATAGAAGCCGACCGATTTGCCGTGAATGATGATCGGCGCGAGCGTACACAGCACTTCGACGGCGCTGCCTTCCCGGTTCAAGACGAAATTCAAGCTCTGCTCAACCGTCTGATAGTCCGACTTCATCCCGAAGATGCGATCCAGATTGGCTTGGCCGATCAATCTTGCGATGCTGGAGCCGATCAGCTCGGGGATCGTGTAGCCGGTCAGTTGCTCCGCCATCTGGTTCCCGTTCATGATCCTGCCGTCTAATCCGAAGGAGATAATGGCGTCATGATTGTACTTCTTCAGCGACGTGTAGCGTTCAATGCTTTCCTGCAGGCTCTGCTCGGCGATCTTGCTCTTCGAGATATCGACGACCTGTAAAATATAGAACAGCGGCTGGCCGGTATGCTCTTCTCTCGCCAGCGAAATTTGGGCCGATGCCCAAATGGTCCTGCCTTCTTCCTTCGTATAGGTAATCTCGATTTCGATCAGCGACTTTTGGCCGTCGATCAATCGGGACAGCAGCGACTCAAGCCCATCCGGCCCATCGCCGCTCAGTAACGTCTTCGGATCTTGGCTGACGATCTCCTCCTCCGTGTAGTCGAAGATGCGGCACGCGGACGAGTTGATGCTTAGCCACTTATAATCCAGCGAGATAAACGCGATGCCAATCGGGGAATGATGGAAGACGTGATCGAAGAGCGCACGATGACCAATGTTATGTATAGGATTCAACTGCATTAGACTTACAGCCCCTTCCAGGTGATAGGCAGAGAAATATAGTTATTTACCCGGCTCAAGCACATGCGAAACATCCCCAACAAAAAAAGCCCTCGCGGGCTTTATTTTGACGATTCCAGGGGAGCGAACGGTGAGATGAACGAAACGCCGGTCACCCGGTTGCGTCCGGCCGCCTTGGCGGCATACAAGGCTTGGTCCGCCGTATCGATAAGGAAAGCCGATTCGCCGATCTCCTCGGCTGGCCATATCGCCGTGCCGATGCTGACGGTGACGATGCCGGCCGCCGCCCGCTCATTGGGCACGGCGAGCGATTGGATTCCCGCTCGGACCGATTCCGCGAATGCGGCCGCCTCCTCCGGCGAAATCCCCGTCATGATGCAGGCGAACTCCTCGCCGCCGTAACGAGCCGCGCAAAACTCTTGCCCCTCGGCTAATCCGCCGAGAATATCCGCCACCTGCTTCAAGCAGGCGTCGCCCGCCACATGTCCATACGTGTCGTTGAACGCCTTGAACGAGTCGATATCCATCATCATGAGCGTTAGCGGTGTGCCTCGCGCGCGGCAGCGCTCGCGTTCTTGGTCCAGCTGGCTGTCGAAGCTTCTCCGGTTGCCCAGCCCGGTCAGTCCGTCGAGGTTGGAGAGTCGCTCCAGTCTACGGTTCGCTTCGATCAGCTTCTCCTCCGCCTGCTTCCGCCGGCTGATGTTGCTGACCGAGACGACAACCTCATGCACGCGTCCCTCTTTGAAGACGGGATTAAACGTCGAGAAGAACGTGAATCGGCCGTGGCCGTATTCGCACTCGACGACCTGTCCGCTCCAAGCGAGCGCGTATTGTTCGCGCATGAATTCCAGCAGCGGTGGCGGAGATGACGCTTCGAGCGACTGGCCGATCAGTTCCTGCGGGGTGACGCCGATCTCCTTTAGCATTTGGCCGTCCGCCAGCGTGTAAATGAAATCGTCCCCGATTTTTTTATATTTCAGGACAACGCCGTGCTGAAAGTGGATCGTATCGGCCAAATCGCGCTGCAGGGTCAAAATTTGCTCCTCGTTGCGTTTTCTTCGCGTAATATCGCGAATGATGCTGCTGTAGTATCGAACGCCCGACGCTTCCCACATGCTGTACGACAGCTCGATCGGAAACACGGTGCCGTCTTTACGCCGTCCGAACGCTTCGACCGTATTCTGCTTCGCCCGCACATGGTCCAAGTGGTTGATAAAGCGGTCAATCCGCTTCAAATAAAGCTTGCGGCGCCGCTCCGGGATGAGCATGCCGATCGGCTGACCGATCGCCTCCTCTTCCGAATAGCCAAACGTGCGGCTCGCGCCGTAATTCCAGGACACAATATTCAACTCGCTATCCGCGATTACGATGCCGTCCTTGCTCGAATCGACGATCGAGCTAAAGCGCGCTTCCGACTCCAGCAGCGCCAGCGCCATGCTGATGCTGGGCGTCAGATCTTCGACGAACTTCATGACGCGGGCGTTAAAGAAGTTGGGCGTGGAGGAGCCTAAATTGAGCAGCGCGATCACTTTATTTTTATAACGGATCGGCACATGGATCGAGGAACGCCCCCCTCGTTCGTAAATCCCGCCCTCGAGCAACCCTTTGGGCTGACGCACCGTCCAATCGGGATAGAGCGAGGATTGCCCGGCAAGCGCCCGTTCGAGCGCCTCGATATCTTCGACCGATACGCGGCTGCCGATGCGATTGTATTCGCCGCCGCTCAGCAGCCCGACGAGATGATAACGCTGCTCGCGGATGGCCACGATGCTGCCCATATCCGATCGGAACAAATCGTTTAATTCGCGGAGCGTCTTCTCATAGACATCGTTCACATTGTCAATGTTATGGAAGGAGTGGATCATATCATACAGCTTCTTATTGAGGAAATGCCGGTCGTATGTGTTTTTCAGCAAATAAATACAGCCGAACATGAATAAGCTCCCGATCACAAAAAAGATCTCCATCATCCAAAGCTTGCTCAATGCTATGCCGTTGACCTGAAGCACGTAGCCGTAGAACAATCCTGCGAATAGCATGACCGTCGACGTATTGAGCATCCACAACTTCCAATAGCTTCTGATCCGCTCGGCCGCGATGCCGGACAATAGTCCGATCAGCATGACCAGCGCGGCCGCCGAAGCTGCTTGGGGCGTAAAGCCGTCGAACACGACGAACCTCCCCATCGACACCAATCCGGCGGCGAGCAGCGAGCTTCGCAAACCGCCGAAGTACGCGGCGAGCAAGATCGGGATGAGCCGCAAGTCCAGCCAAACCGAAGGCGCGACCTCCAGACTGAACAGCAGCATCAGGATGCCGAAAAAGGCTTGGTAGACGCCGATTAGCGCACGCATACGCCATGTCGTTTTGAACCGGTCGGGCAAGCGCTTGAAGACGAACATGCTTAAGAATAAGGATGCGGTTAGAATGAAAAAGTCCGCGACGAAAAAAGATACCATCACATGCCCTGCCTTTGGGTTCTGGTTGTCTGGCGATTCCGGAACAAGCTAATAGCTTCTTTATCGGTCTGGATTGGGTTGAAATTTAGCCTTTTGGTAAAAATCGCTCCCCCCACCCCCCTCCGCCGAGGGGGCTCCAAAGGGCTTTGCCCTCTGGACTCCCTTTTCGTGCTTATGCGGTGGGTGGTGGGCGGCGGTTGCTTTCGAGTAGGCACGCTTTTGTCCTTGCGGACAAGGCTTACGTTGAGGTCGCTCCCCCCACCCCCTCCGCCGAGGGGGCTCCAAAGGGCTTTGCCCTCTGGACTCCCTTTTCGTGCCTATGCGGTGGGTGGTGGGCGGCGGTTGCTTTCGAGGTGGGCACGCTATTGTCCTTGCGGACAAGGCTTACGTTGAGGCCCTCCCCCCACCCCCTCCGCCGAGGGGGCTCCAAGGGCTTTGCCCTCTGGACTCCCCTTTCGTGCTGACACGGTGGGTTGTGGGCGGCGGTTGCTTTCGAGTTGGCACGCTTTTGTCCTTGCGGACAAGGCTTACGTTGGGGCCCTCCCCCCACCCCCTCCGCCGAGGGGGCTCCAAAGGGCTTTGCCCTCTGGACTCCTTTTTCGTGCTTATGCGGTGGGTGGTGGGCGGCGGTTGCTTTCGAGTTGGCACGCTTTTGTCCTTGCGGACAAGGCTTACGTTGAGGTCGCTCCCCCCACCCCCTCCCCCGAGGGGGCTCCAAAGGGCTTTGCCCTCTGGACTCCCTTTTCGTGCTTATGCGGTGGGTGGTGGGCGGCGGTTGCTTTCGAGGTGGGCACGCTATTGTCCTTGCGGACAAGGCTTACGTTGAGGTCGCTCCCCCCCACCCCCTCCGCCGAGGGGGCTCCAAAGGGCTTTGCCCTCTGGGCTCCCTTTTCGTGCTTACGTGGTGGGTGGTGGGCGGCGGTTTCTTTCGAGGTGGGCACGCTATTGTCCTTGCGGACAAGGCTTACGTTGAGGTCGCTCCCCCCACCCCCTCCGCCGAGGGGGCTCCAAGGGCTTTGCCCTCTGGACTCCCCTTTCGTGCTGACACGGTGGGTTGTGGGCGGCGGTTTCTTTCGAGGAGGGCACGCTATTGTCCTTGCGGACAAGGCTTACGTTGAGGTCGCTCCCCCCACCCCCTCCGCCGAGGGGGCTCCAAGGGCTTTGCGCAGCATATGCTTCCGAAGTGCGTTTTCCTTGGAAAACGCTCAGGACTCCCGTTTCGTGCTGACACGGTGGGTTGTGGGCGTCGTTTTTTTTTGAGGTGGGTACGCTTTTGTCCTTGCGGACAAAGCTTACGTTCTTGGAGTTGATACTCCAAAAATAAAAAAAACCGCCGGGGCGAGCCGGCGGTTTTCGTTAGGATTTACTCGGATTTTAGTACCCAATCGTCGAGTTTGAAGTCTTTCTTGGCGAGTTTCTCGTCCACGAGGAACGATTTCGTGCCGTCCAGCAGCTTCAGGCCCGGCTCGGTGAACGGCACGTCCTTGATATAGCTGATCGGACTTGCCTTCTTGACGAGCTCGACGGTTGTGCCTTGCTGCTCCGCGATGAACGCGTAGTATTCTTCCTCGTGCTGCTTCAAATCCTCGATCGCCTTCAATCGGGCGGCGTTCCACACTTTCGGGAAATCCGGGAATTTCGCCAAGTAGTCCTCCGACACGACTGTCGCGCTCGTCCCGTACAGCTCGGGATGCTTCGTCGCGTCGTCCAAATGCACGTATCCCGCATCCAGCAGCTTCAGCGCGAACACGCCGTTGTTGGTCATCGCGTCCACGTCGCCGCGCGCGAGCGCGGCTTCGCCGTCGGGACGGAGCATGTGCACGAATTTGACGTCCTCGATCCCTTCGGTCTTTACCAGACCCGCGACGTACCGGTGCATGAAGGAGCCCTTCTGAATGGCAACTGTCTTGCCCTTCAGCTCCTGCAGCGTCTTCGGTCCATCCTTCTTCCCGATGAGATATCCGATCGAGTCCGTCGCGCCCTGCGTAATCAGCCGCGTCTTGGCGCCCGAGGCGCGCGCGAGAATCGCCGGCGTATCGCCAAGGCTGCCCATATCCAGCCGGCCGCTGATGAGCGACTCGCTCTGGTCCGGACCGTTCGGGAATCCGGTCAGCTTGACCTCGGTAATGCCGTGTTTCTTGAGTTCCTCTTGAATGATGCCTTTATAAAAGCCCCAGCCCTCCGCCCCGCCCGGCAAATTCAGCTTGTTCGTACCGATATAGCCGTAATTCAGCACGGCTGGCACGTCGCCGGCCGGTTCGGCCGCAGCCGCCTTGGCTTGGTTGCCATTGCCGGAGCCGCTTGCCGCGGCATTGGAGTTCCCGCCATTATTCGCCGAGCCGCATGCTTGAATGAACGCCAGCGTAAGCAGCACGCCGGCGATGAACGCGGCCCGCCAAGCCGCGCCTCCCCCTTTTCGTTGCGTATGCATGTCTTAGACCCCTCTCCTGTAACGATTCCTGCTCTGATTAGAAGCTCGTTCGTTTCGCCAGTTCGTACATGAAAGCATGGCTTGCGACCGGCTGGCGGCCTCTGCCCCAGCCGACCTTCTCCCGATAGCCGCCGAGCAGCCCTTCGCCTTCGACCTGTGCTTCGCTGATCAGCGTGAGCCCTTCGGAATCCGGCGCGACATACAGCGCGTCCACTGGGCAATACAGCTCGCACATGAAGCAGGTTTGGCAGTCGCTCTGCCTGGCGATGACCGGAATGCCGTCCTGGACGCGGTCGAACACGTTGGTCGGGCAGACATTGACGCATTGGTTGCAAGAGATGCACTTCGTCTCGCTGATGATTTCAATCAACTCGTAACAGCCTCCTTCGTCACGCTCTCCTTCTTCACGTACACGTCATCCAACCCGCCGCTGATCAAACGGTAGTGCTGTCCTTCGTCCTGCGTAGGGAAATCCTCCCGTTTGTGCATCCCCCTCGTCTCGGTCCGGGCGATCGCCGTATGATACATCCAGCGCGCCGTGGCCGTCATCGCCGCCGCTTCGCGGGCTTTGACGCCTTCTGCCGTGCGGGCGACGCTCCGGCCTTTGAGCTCGCTCCAGATTCCATCCAGCCGGCCGATCGATTCGTTCAGCCCCTTCTCCGTGCGGAACAGGTTGATGCTGTACGGCTGCACCTCTGCTTGAACCGCGCGCACCGCCTCCTGCGTGGCGGCCGCCGATTTGGCGGAATTTCCGGCGGATTGTCCTTCGCTGGCGATCGGAGCGGTCGAGAGCCCGACGAGCTTCCGGTCGGCCGAATGGCTGCCCAGCTTCAGCGCGTAAGCTGCCGCGCCTTCGCCGGCGAACGAACCCGAGGACATGGCCCATGCCGCGTTATGGCTGCCGCCGCCAGTGAAGCCGCCGCAGATCAGCTGGCGGGTCGCCGCATCGCCGGCCGCGTATAAGCCGGGCACTTTGGTCGCGCACGTCTCATCCGTGATGTGGATGCCGCCCGTGCCGCGCACCGTGCCTTCCAGCCGGAGCGTGACCGGGAATTTGTCCGTGAACGGGTCGAGGCCCATCCGGTCGAACGGCAAGAAGAAATTCGTCTGACCGACGCGCAGCAGCGGCCGCAGATCTTCGGGCGCCTGATCGAGCCTTGCATACACTTGTCTGCCTGCTTGCAGGTTGCGTGCGATGATCGAGCGGCCTCGCTGGGAACCGGCCCCTTCGACGACGGAGCCATCCTCGTAATAGAAGCTGGCGTATTTGTAATAAGCCGTCTTCGTCACGGAAGAGAACGTCGGCGATATCGCATACGCGTTGGAGAATTCCATGCCCGACAGCTCGGCGCCCGCCTCGGCCGCCAGCAAATATCCGTCGCCGGTCAAGACGTTGCAGCCGAGCGCCCTGCTCAGGAACGCGCAGCCCCCGGTCGCGATCACGACCGCGCCCGCCTGAACGCTCCAAGTTCCGCCGGCCTGCGTGCGCACGCCGGCCGCCCCGCCTACACCGTGCTCGTCGGCCAGGAGCTCCAGCGCCGGCGAGTGGTCGAGAATTTTAACGCCCGCCTTCTGCACGAGTCTGCGCATGAGACGCATGTATTCCGGGCCCTGCAGCCCTCGCTTATAGGGATTGCCTCCATCGTCGAGCGGGAACGGATAGCCCCATTCGCCGAGCTTGTTCATATTCGCGTACGTCCGGTCGAGCACGCGGTCCATCCAGCCATTCTCTGCCAGCTGACCGCCGAGCGCGAAGCGGCTTTGCTTCGCTTCCTCTCGCAGCTTCTCCTCCGGCTTCACATACCAGACGCCCGTGCCCGACGGCGCCGTCGCGCCGCTCGAACCGCAGTAGCCCTTATCCGCGAGCACCACTTTCGCGCCGCCGGACGCCGCCGTGATCGCCGCCCACGTCCCTGCCGGACCGCCGCCGATTACCAGTACGTCGGCCTTCAATTGCAATGCGCTTGCCGCTGCCTTTTCGCTCATGTCCCATTACCTCCCGAATTCGTTATGCATATGGTTCATTGCCGTTGTTGCCTCGTATAGCTTCAGCCCTGGTAGCTGTCTCTCCATCGCAGCCATCTGCGTTCCAGCAGCCGTACCAAGGAATCGATCAGCTTGCCGACGACCGCGAAGAGCAGGATGCCGACGAAGATGATGTCCGTGGCCGCGTTCTGTTTCGCTTCATTAATAAGAAACCCGACGCCCGACCGCGATCCGATCAGCTCGGCGACGACCAGACCGATCCACGAGACGGCCAGCGACAAGCGAAGGCCAAGCAGCAGATGGGGCGCCGCCGAGGGAATCGTCAGCCGGGTCAACCGCCTAAGCGGCCGAAACTCCAGCACCCGAGCGACCTCGAACAATTTGTTATCGGCATTGCGTATGCCCAGATACGTATTCAAGTACATCGGGAAGAACGCCCCGTTGGCGATGATCACGACCTTCGACACTTCGCCGAATCCGAACCACAGAATGATGAGCGGCGCCACCGCCAGGTGAGGCACAAGGCGCAGCAGCTGCACGCTCGGATCCAGCACGTACTCCGCTTCCCGCAGCAGGCCGGTCAGCAAGCCGACCAGCAGGCCGAGCGAACCGCCGATCGCGAAGCCGGTCAGCGCACGCCCTATGCTGACGCCAAGATGATGAAGCAGCTCGCCGGAGCCGAGCAGCCCCGCCAGGCGTTCCGCGATCGCAAGCGGCGTGGGCAGGAATTCGGGCGACGCCAGGCCCGAGCTTCCCGCGTATTGCCAGGCCGCCAGCAGCACGACCGGCAGAATCGAGGCGAGGATCAGGTCCGCACCCGTTCGCTTCCAGTATCCCGGGCGTATCGGCTGGGCTTGCGAAGCGGCGCTCGCCGGCCTCGGGGGTTTGGCCGGCGGCGCCGGCCGCCGCGTATCCAACTCTGCGACGGCATCCGGCCCTGACCGGTATGCGCGCTCACCCGCCGCAGCCGAAGCGACTTCCGCGATGATGGGAAACTGCGGCGCCTCCGCGGCTTCCGGCCGCGATGCGAGATGATTAAAGGACGGCATCCGATCGCGCATCGCTTCGCTTGCGGCGGAACGAATCGCTTCTTCGCCGCTGCTCGCCCGAGGCGCTGCCCGCGCCTGTTCCCCCCCTCCGGCTTCCGCGATCGCGGCCCTCGCCCGCCGGGTCGCAGGTTGCGCTTGTTGAACGGTTTCTCTTGCAGCTGCTTCCGATCCATTGCTCATCCGTACCGCTCCTCTCCCGCTATCCTTTGTAACTGTCCTGCCACCGAAGCAATCGCCGCTCAGCCGCGCGAACGAGGGAATCGCTAAGCTTCCCGACCGCCGCGAACACGAGGATGCCGACGAACACGACCGGCGTATCGCTGAATTGACGGGCATCCGACATGAGGTACCCGATGCCCGAGGTGGAGGCGATGAGCTCCGCCACGACCAGCCCGAGCCATGAGAGGCCGACCGAGAGACGCACGCCCAACAGCACGTTCGGCAGCGCGGCCGGAATGACCAGACGGGTAATGAGCTTCAACCGGCTAAAGCCCAAGACTTTGGCCACCTCGAACAGCTTGTTGTCGACATTGCGAATGCCGAGGTACGTGTTGATGTAGAGCGGGAAAAAGGCGCTCTTGGCGATCAGCAGCACTTTCGATTCCTCGCCGATGCCGAACCATAGAATGAAGAGCGGGACGATCGCCAGGCTGGGCACCATGCGGATCATTTGGACCGTCGGATCCAACACCCGCTCCGTCGTGCGGAATAGACCCACCGCAAGTCCCAGCAGCAGCCCGAGTCCGCCTCCGAGGGCAAAGCCGGACAACGCCCGAACCAAGCTGACCTGCAGATGCTCGGCGAGCGAGCCGGATGCGGCCAGCGAGACGAACGCTTCCGCGATCGTATAGGGCGTCGGGAAGAGCAGCGGCGATATGCGCTCATAATGTCCCAGCACCTGCCAGGCAATCAGCAGCGCAGCCGGGAAAGCGAACCCCAACGCCGCGATCGTGCTTCGTTTGTACGCCCTTCGGCCCGTCAGCGCCCCCGCCTTTGTTCCGATCATCGTTGTTGCCCCCTTTGTCCATTCATGTGACATGGCTTCTTCTCCTCGAACACGGCAAAAAAAACAAAAAGAGACATGCTCATCCGAGTATGTCTCCGTCGATACGGTTGACGATATGGAGATCGCAATGTCTCTTGGAACGCAAGAAGGCCTCTGATTACGTGAATCAGAAGCCTCCAATTGGATTGGTAGACGATATGCGAATACATGCAATCATTAAACAAATTATTCCGATGAATCAAGTGTGATATAAAATTAGCATGGCCGGATTGGACTGTCAAGTAAAAATTAAGACGCGTACCGCTCCGTCATGCGGCTTACACGTATCCGATGCTCGCAACCCCGTTCAAGCTGAGCAGTGCAGGCTGGACGCCGTCCCGCGCAGCGTCGCGCGGCAGCTTGATCGTGCGCGACTCGCCGGCCTTCAGATCGAAGCCGTTGTCGCTCAGCGCCCCGGACACATCCGCAATCCACACGTCCTTCGCGAAGACGCGGCTCGTCACCGTCCATTCTTCGCCGTCCGCGGTCTCCTTGCGCTGGATATCGAAGGCTGGCGTCTTCAAGCGAAGCGCATGCGGCTTGCCCAGCAGATAGCTGTTTCGCGCAAGCAGCTGCTCGCCGTCGTACAGATGGACGAACAGGACGACGCGGGAAGGATCATGCCCGCCGATCGCGATTTGACCGACTCGGGTCGAACGGCAGCCGGTTCCGACAGCCTCGATCTGTTCCGTATGCACCGCCGTCTCCGTCTCGATGTCGTACAGCTCCACGACGATGCTGCCTTGGAAGTCGCCGCGTTCATGGATGAGGAACAGCTCGGCTTGGCCGGAACCCGGCGCGATTTTCGCAAGGACGTTCGGCGTTTGGAAGCTGCGTTTCATCGCGTAATACGACGGTTTGTATACTTTATTGTAATCCACGATCGACCAGCTGATCGACGGCCATAGGTCGCTCCACTGCCAGATCAGCGCCCCGGACGTATCCGGCATGCGGGAAATCCAGTGCTCGACGGCCAGTCGGAGCGCATTGGCCTGCATGAGCTGGTTGACATACACGAATTCCCGTTTGCTCGCCGGCAGGCGGTAATCCCCAGCCGTATAATACAGGAGCCGCTGCAGCCCGTTCGGCGCCTTCTGCATGCTGACGAACTTCGGATCGCGCAGATCCGCCTCCGGGTCGACGGCATCCAGCACCTGCATGGACGGGTACGACTGCATGCCGAACTCCGACAAGAAACGGCCGTTCACGCTTGCGTAATCCTCGTACGGATGCGTCCGTCCCCACACATGCCAGTAATGCATGTCGCCGCACGATTCGTTATTCGCCGAGCTGTCGACGCTCAAATCGTACGGGCTGGTCGGCCAGTACGGCCGCAGCGTGTCGACGGCCGCGGCGTCCGCGAGCACCTCGAAGAACAGTCGCTCGCCATAACCTTCGCGGCGATTCTTCTTGCTGTTCACGATAAAATGCTGGTTCTCATTGTTCCCGCACCACAAGACGATGCTCGGATGGTCGCCGAATTCGGCGATGACATGATCCGCTTCCCGCCGCACGAGCGCGCAGAAGTCGTCGTCGTCCGGGTAATCGCCGCACGCGAACATGAAATCCTGCCAGACGAGAACGCCGAGCCGGTCGCACGCCTCATAGAACGCGTGGTTCTCATAAGTGCCGCCGCCCCAGATGCGAATCATGTTCATGTTCGCCGCCGCGATCGCTTCGATCTCCTCCACATAGGTCTGCGGGCTGTCCAGATTCGGATACAGCGTGAGCGGAATCCAATTGACGCCCTTGCACAAGATCGGCACGCCGTTGATCTCGAACACGAACTTCCGTCCTTGCTCGTCATACGGCTGGGCGATTCGAACTTCGCGCACGCCAACGGTGCACGCGGACTTGGAATGGACCTCTTCCGCGCTTACGTCGACTTCAAGCCGGTACAACGGCTGCTCGCCGTAGCCGATCGGATACCAGCGCTTGGGATTCGCGATCGCTAGCGGCGCGGCGCAGCGGTTCTCGCCTGGCGCCAGCTCGGCCGATACGGCGTGCTCGGCGACGATGGCATCGCCGTCGAGCAGCCGCCAGTTGATCGTCGCCGTCCGCTCGGAACCAGTCGTATTCGCGATCCGAACGCTAGCGGACACGAGCGCTTGCGCATCCGATACGAACGGCAGCTGGTAGACCGGCTTCTCCGCGCGGATGCCGCCGTGCGCTTCGACGCGGACGGACTGGTGAATGCCGACCGTCACCAGTCTCGGCCCCCAGTCCCAGCCGTAGCCATATTGGGCTTTGCGGCCGAACAACCGCGCGGGAATTCCGTTCCACAGCTTGAGCGGATCGCCGAATTGACGCTCCTTCTCCTGCAGCGTACGGGTAGGCGAAGCGATCCGGATGAAGAGCTCATTATCCGCTTGGGCAAGCTCCGTAATGTCGCAGCGCACGGGCACCCACATATTGTCCGTGCGCGCGATCGTCTTGCCGTTCAGCTCGATCTCGGCGTACGTGTCGATGCCTTCGAATACCAGCTCGATCCGCTTGGCGCCGAGCGAGTCGGGCCCAAGCCGGAACGTCCGGCTGTACGTCCAATCATCGTGCTCGACCCATTCGATTTTCTCCTCCAGGAGCGTATCGTACAGATTCGGCAGCACGCCCTGCTCGGTCAAGTCCTTCTGGACGAAGCCGGGAACGACGGCCGGATAGGTCGTGCCCGTACGCTCGTTCTTCACCGTCCAAGCGCCGTCTAGCGTGATGGATATCATAAGGGGACCCCTCTCGTTTATGGAAATTTATTGCATGGTCTTCAGCGTTGCGCCGGGAATGAAAGGTCCGTTGATCAGCAGCTTCTCGCAGGGGCGCGACGGGTCGCAAAGCCGGCTCATCAGCACCTCGACCGCTCGCTTGCCCATGAGCTCGTTCGGCACCTCGATCGTGCTAATCGCCGGTAGATCCGCGTTGCCCGGCGTATGGTCGAAGCCCGTGACGGAGACGTCTTCCGGCACGCGGACGCCTTGCTCGCGCAGCGCGCGGATGACGAGCTCGGCATGGGAATCGTTCGCGCAGACGAACAGCGACGGCCAGCGCTTGCGGCCTCTCATTCGGGTGAGCTCGGCTTCGATCGCCCCTTGCGGGTCGTCCCCCAGCCGAAGCAGCGGATCATCCGCGGACGGAAGCGGCAGCGACTCCTCCTCCAGCGCGATTCGAAAGCCGAGCAGGCGGTCATGGAAACTGCGGGAATAAGCAGGATCGCCGACGAAACGCATATCCGCATGTCCCATCTTCACGGCCCGCTTCGCGAGCTGCCGCATACAATCGTAATTATTCATGAACACCGTATCGGTCGGCACGTCCTCATCCTCATGGTCGATCAAGACGGCGGGGATTCCGAGCGCGCGAATATCGCCAAGCAGCGAACCCGCGATATAACCGATCCCGATCAACCCGAGCACGCCATCCGGATTAATGCTGTTCATGAACCGTTCCGAGCTGCTCTCGGTGACCATCATGACGCCGACGTCTCTAGCGGTCAGCTCGGCCAGCACGCCGTCGATAATCCGACCCCAATAAGAGGACTCTCGATGCTGGAACCTGACATCGGGCATAAGAATGATGATCGTGCCGGCTAGCGCGCTTCCCCGCTTCTCTCCGCTTTCTTGGATCTCCGCTTTCTTGCGGCTCATCTTGATCGTCTTGCGGTAGCCGAGCCGTTCGGCCACCTCCACGATCCGGCTGCGCGTCTCTTCCGCGACGCCCGGCTTGCCCGAGAGCGCCTGCGACACGGCGAATTTGGATACGCCGACCTCACGGGCGATTTGCTCCATCGTTACCTTCTTCAACCTTACCAACTCCGGTCTATGCGATGTGTATGGCTTCGTTCTTGTTATCCTAAATATACTTGATTGTTAGGTGCATAACAATGCCGCGAAATCATAACGAATCGCGAGAATGAACCGGATCAGCGGTTAAGGAGTTCATTCTCCAGGTAGAAGACCAGCTTGAAGCAGCCCGCGCATGGGAATAGGGGCTGCTCGTCGCGATGGGAATAACATGCGCATAACGTTAGGCTTGCAGCTGCTTGAGTTCATAGAACGCGCCGCGGGCGCCGATCAGCTCCTCGTACGTGCCGACCTCCTCGATCCGTCCGTTGTTCATGACGACGATGCGGTCGGCATCGCGGATGGTGGACAGCCGATGGGCGACGATGAACGTCGTCTTGTCCTTGATCAGCTCCTGCATCGCTTGCTGGACGACATGCTCCGATATGTTATCCAGCGCCGAAGTCGCTTCGTCGAGCAGGATGATGCGCGGCTCCCGAATCATCGCCCTGGCGATCGCGATCCGTTGACGCTGGCCGCCGGACAGCTTGCCGCCGTGCTCGCCGATCATCGTATCCAGCCCCTGCGGCATCCCGTCGATCACGTCCCGCAGATTCGCCAGCTCAATGACGCGCCGCAGCTTCTCCTCTGGCACCTGCTCCAGTCCGTACGTAATATTATCGCGAATCGTGCCGGAGAAGAGCACCGTCGACTGCGGGACGACGGCGAGATTGTGCCGGTAGCTGCGCATATCCAGCTCGTCGAACGGAATGCCGTCCACCTTCACCGTGCCCGAGTTCGGTCGATAGAAGCCGATCGCCATATTCAGCACGGTCGACTTGCCGGCGCCAGATGCGCCGACGAATGCGATCGTCTCGCCCGACTTTACCCGCAGGCTGAAGTCCTCCAGCACATGCTTATCGGTATCGCCGTAGCTGAACCGGACGCGGTCAAATTCGATGTCGCCCTTTACGGGGCCGCATGGTTTCGTCCCCTTATAGGCTTCCGTATCCGTGGACAGCAGCACCTCCGAGACGGAGTGGATCGACTCCAGACCTTTGGCGATCTGCGGGTACACGACGATGATCTGGTTCACTGCCATTAGAATCGAAGAGAAGAAGCCTTGATACATCACGACATCGCCGACGCCGATAACGCCTCGTCCCGCCTGCCAACAGCTGAAGCCGAGGCAAAGCATTTGGAACAGCGTGAACGTCACCCAGCTGGACGAGCCGAACCACGCTTCCATCACGTCCAGCTTATACCCTTTGGACTTGATGCTGCGCAGCGTGCGATCCATCTTGTGGATCGCAGTCTCTTCCAGCCCGTGCGCCCGCGTGACGGGAATCATCTCGACCGTCTCCGCCACCTGTCCGGACATCTGCTCCACTTCCTTGCGGAATTCGCGGTTGCCCAGCTGAATGCGCCGGCGGAACGCGAAGACGATCGCGACCGCGAACGGGATGACGAGAACGAAGAACGAGGCGATCGTCAGGCTGGTCGTCAGCGTGATGGCAAGCGCCACGACGACGTTCAGCACCGCCGGCACGAATGCGTACATCATTTGCTTGGACATCGTCTCGATCGCCTCGACGTCGCGGAGCACCTTGGACTGCATGCGGCCGGATTTCATGTCGCTATGATAGGACATGGACAACCGCTGCAGCTTGCGGATCAACGTGCCGCGCAGCGCCGCTTCGATGTGCCGGGAAGCCCGGCTCATGAAGCTGACGTGCGCGATCTGAGTCGGAATGTTCTGCATGATGACGACCGAGACGATCGCCAGATCGATCCACAGCCATCCGAACCCCTGCACGCTCGGATCGCTGAGGTGGTTGATCATGTCCGCCGTAATAATCGGAATGACCCACACGGGCGAATGCTTAATTAAGAAAAAGAACGTCGACAGCGCCAGGTTAAGGCGTTGGCCGCGGTACAGGCTGAGCAGCGCCCTTAACGCCCTGCCCTGCTTAATATGTCCTTGCTCGAACAGCTGCTCGACGTCAAGCGGCTGCATATCGGCGGAAGAGGCGGTGTTCATGGCGCGGTCGCGTGCTCCCTCGCTTCATGCTCCAGCCGCTCGAGCATCTCCAGACAGGCGCGGCCGTTATGGTACGGGCATTTCCACGGATTGGCTTTGACCTTCGAGAGCGGCTCGCCGTTCTCCGTGACGCTCCAATACCACTCGCCGTATTGCTTGTCGACCAAGAAGGCTCGGATGAAACGCCAGGAATGAAGCGCGGCTTCCCGATACCGGTCCTCACCCGTCAGCTGATAGGCATTATAGAACCCCACCATCGCTTCCGCCTGCGGCCACCAATCCTTGTTCCGGTCGATCAGCCCTTCCGGCGTGCCTTCGTTCCACAGTCCGCCGTCCTCGTCGACGCCTTCCTTCAAGGTCGCATCCGCCATCTGAATCGCGACCGCCTTGGCACGTCCGAATAATTCGGCTTCGCCCAGCACATCGGCCGCTTCCGTAATCAGCCAGCTGCCCTCGATGTCATGGCCGTAGGAGATATGGGCGGATTGCACGCACCACGCGTCATCGAAGAACAAATGGAAGTGTCCGTTCGCCTTGTTCACGATGCGATCCAGCGTCAATTCGATGACGGCCGCAAGCTTCTGCTTCAGCTCATCCTCCGGCCATACGCGGTACAGGTTCGTATAAGCCTCCATGATGTGGAGGTGATTATTCATCGTCTTGTCTGCCTTCACGCCGTGATGGCTCAAGCTGTAATCCTCGAACCGCTCCCAATTGCGCGCGAGCGCCTCGAAGTAGCCGCCATGAACAGGATCGAAGGCATGTCGCTCCATCTGACGGAAAATCCCGACCGCAAGCTCAAGCGCCTCCCGGCTGCCGGTCGCGCGGACGTATTCCGACAACGCGTACAACGCGAACGCCTGACCGTATACCTGCTTCTTCTCGTCTACCGGCACGCCGAACGCGTCGACCATCCAATACATGCCGCCGTGCTCCGAGTCCGTGAACTTCTCCGTCAAATACCGGTAGGCGCGCTCGGCCAATTCAAGGTAACGCTTGTCATGCTTCGTCCGAAACGCGGAAGCGAACGTCCACAGCAGCCGCGTGTTCAGCACCAAGCTGCGGTGCGCCGCCGGATTCGGCGTTCCGTCCTCCGCGATTTCGCCATGGAACCCGCCCTTATCCGCGTCGACCGCGTGCGTCATCCAGAATTCCAAAATGCCGTTCTTTAATTCTTGCCCGATCTCTTCTTGCCATGCCGCTAACGACAAGCTCATATAGAATGCTCCTCTACTCTGTTCGTTCACTCCTGTTGTTCAACCGCGTCATCATTTGGCTGTCCGCAAGACGTACGGCATCGCATCCCTGCCTCGTGGGCGGACCCGCCGCCAATATGGGCGGAATCCGCTTACCGGTGGCGGACCCCGCCATACGCGCCGTGCCTTGCGGAAGCCGTTATAGAAGTCGGTCCTACGTCAATTGATTGAGCTTCGTCTGCACATGCACGTCATCCGGGCGGCATACCGCCGTAAGCTCGCCTTTCCCGTCCGCGAAGAACAGCACGCTGCGCTCGCGCTCCAGCTTGAAGGCGTAGCTGGCCCCCGTCGCCGGATCGCCGACCTCGATATCCGCATCGGTGCCCAGCTCCGAGACGAAGACGAACAAGCTGCCTTCGTTGAACGCAAGCTTACGTCCGTATACGCCAGGCAATTCGCCGCCTTTATGCCACGTAAGCTCGCTGCTCACTTTCGCCTTCGCAAGCGCCTGCTCGTAGACCGCTTGAATAACGTCCTTGCGCTCGTTGAGCTCGATCGGCAGCGGACACCAGACGACCGTGCCGCGTCCGGCTTGAACCGTAATCAGCTTCGCCGCTCCCGCGTCTCCCGCCGGCACTTCCTTGTTCGTATCGGCAATCCGCTGGCCGCCGAAGGATACCGGATAGAGGCGGCCGTCCAGGTCGAGCAGCTCTTCCCGGCGAATGTTGACGACATCCGTCTCGCCGAGCACGTTCGCCAGCCGCTTGTTCACGCCCCAATAGGCATCCAGGCTGACCGGTCCCGTGAGAAGCAGCGTGCCGCCCTTCTCTGTGATCCGCTCGAGCAGCTGCGCCATGGCTTCGTCGCGGAAGTTGTGCGCGCTCGGCACGATGATCAGCGGCACGTGCTCGTCGCCAAGCCGATCCAACTGGTACTCGCCGATGCCGCGTACCGGCAGCTTCATGTCGTAAGCGAGGAGTCTGACAAGACGGCTCGTTGCGTCGTAAGCCAGCCTGCGGTTGCCCAGATCGTTGGAATAAGGGAACACGACCGCGATCTCTTCCAGCTTGCGGCCTTCGAATTGACCGCCGACCTGCTTCATGAACGCGCCGAATTGGTACGAGACGTCCGCCTCCGGCTTCTCCGTGCCGTCCGCGCGCAGCGCGCCGATGTTCGATTCGTTCACGTTGTTCATGTAGAAGTTCGTGTTCCACACCCATTGCACCGCGCCCGCTCCGCCCGTCGCGAACGCATAGGCGTATTTGCGCTCCAGAATGTTCCGGAGCTCCTCTTCGCTCCGCTTGGCCTTGCCGTCCGCCGTCTCGACGTACATGATGCCGGTCTCCTGCACGAGGTTCGGCTTCTGCGGATCCTTCGTGAACACGCCGTCCCAGACGAGATTGTCCATCTCCCACCACGTATGCACGGTTGTGTAATCGACCGCTTCGGCGTAGAAGAACGGCGTCGGCCGCTGCGACGGAAGCCCTTCGTCCTGTCCGACCGTGACGAGCTGGTTCGGGACGATCCGTTTGATGGAAGCCGTCAACTCGGATGCCCATACATTGTGCATATCCATGGAGAAGAGACAGTAGTCAAGCCAGCGAAGCCCCCGCTTCATCCCGCCGACGTCCTGCACGCTGAAGTTGATGTCGGATGGCTCCGGCGCGATCGCGGACTCGAAATCCGGCAGCTCCGCCGGCGTCATGTTCCACCGCTCCTGGAGCGCTTCGATCGTGCCGTGCCGCTGGCGCAGCCAAGCGGTGAAGCGCGCCTTCTCGAACGGATCGCGCGCCGAGCGCGGTCCTTGGAACAGCCGCTTCGGATCGAACATCGTCGGCTCGTTGATGAGATCCCACTGCACGTTCTTCGTCTCGGTATGCCGGGAGACGACCGAGGCGATGAACCGCTTCTGCGCCTCGACGCTGCGCGGGTCGAGGTACGGATTCGCGCCCTCCCACGCTTCCGGCGTGAAGGAGAAGAAGTTGAACGTCAGCTCCAGTCCGTGCCGAGCCGCCGTCAGGATGAACGCGTCGATCGCCCGCAGCGTCTCTTCCGTCGTGTGGCCGTCGACGAACGCGAAATTCCGCCATGCCGTCCAGATGCCGGTGCGGATCAGGTTGATGCCCGCCTTCTCCATCTGCGCCATATCGCGGTTCCAGGCGGCGACGTTCGGCAGGAACAGGAACTTGCGCGCCACGTCCGAAGTCATGTACGTCATGCCCACGATCGGCATCGGCTTGCCGTTCTTCACGAAATAATCGCGTCCGCAGCTTAGCGATTCGCCCTGGGCAAGCAGCTCGCGGTCCATCCCCCAGAAGCCTTGGCGCAGCGTCCGGCGCTCGCCGTCGCTTGCTGTGATTGTGCAGACGACCTCGTACAGGCCTGCCTCCACCCCGATCGGGAGCGCGGCGCGCAAGAAGCCGATGTCGTTCGACGTCCTCAAGTCGCCTTCTCCGCTCCATACCTCGGCGCCTTCGCGCAATACGCGCAGCGCGTAACGCCACGAGCGCGAGTCAGCGCGGCGAATCGTCTGATATTGCAGCGACAGCACCGGCTTCTCGCCCGGCTCATAGCTCGCGTAGTTCGGCTTGACCCACGCCTCTGTCACCGGCCGTCCGGCGAATGCCGCCCACGCCTGCAGCGCCTGCGCGCCGCCATTCGTCCAGAACGCCTCCTTCAGCTCCTGGTTGATCAGCACCCAGCGCCCGCCGGCAAAATCGCCTTTCGTATGCTCCAGGAGCACGGCCGGCGCAGCCACTTCGCGGCCATCCTTCGAGATTCCCTTCAGCAGCGGATAAATGTGCGCGTCCATCGGGCCGCTCGAGCCGAGCTGATCCGGATGGTCGTCGCTGCGCGTCACGTGCAGGACAAGACCGTAGGTGTCCTCGATGCCGAACAGGGATTCATGCGAGGCGAACAACGGAAGATCCGCGTTATGCGCAAGCGCAGCGATCGGATCGCGTTTGACGCGAAGCGTCTCGTGGATCAGCAGCTGCGCATGGTAAGCGGTCTGCTCGCGCTCGGCCTTCCAGACGCCTCCTTCGTCGTTCACCGGAATCTTGAACGGCGCGCCGCCCGCATGCAGCAGTCCCTTGCCCTGGCGCAGATAACCCAGAATCGCACTCCAAGCCGCCTTCGGGAAATATGGCCCGTGCAGATGAACCAGGCATTCGATATGATCGTCGGCCAGCGCTTCGGCCAGTTCGTTCGCCTTCACAATGCGGAATGCGGCGCTCAGCTGCTCGATCGTCTCGGAAGACAGCGGCTGACCCGGATATGGAAATGTTTCATCATAAAATAATATCGGCTTCATAGGAGAGCCTCCTTGTTAGGTATGTTTGGTTCATGTTATGATTTTCTCAGTCAATTTAAGCGCTTTGTTAGCAACCGTCAAGAGGAGAATCCAAACTTATGGCCAAAATATCGATGCAGACCATCGCGGATCATCTCGGTTTGTCCAAGTATTCCGTATCGCAGGCGTTGTCCGGAAAGTCCGGCGTCAGCGAGGAAACCCGGCAGCGCGTTTGGGCTGCAGCCAAAATGTTAGGTTATCGTTTGGCAAAATCAGACATTGAATCGGCCGCCGCCGCTACGCCAGCCTCTTATATTCTGGTCTGGACCGATGAACGCCAAGCGCAGGATCCGGCTTATTGGGGACGCGTCCTGTCCGGCATATCTGCGGGCGCGAGCGCCATGGGCTGGCATTATGTGATGATCTCCGGCAGCGGTGGCAATACCGGACGTCCCTCGTTCCCTCATTACCTCGACGAAGGGCTATGCCTTGGCCATCTGATCGTCGGCCGAATGCCGACGGCATCGGTCGCCTCCATCTATCAGATGGGACAGCCGATCGTGCTGATCGATCACCGCGATCCGCTCATCGAAGCCGATTCAGTGTTCAACGATAATGCGGAGAGCGGCGCCCGGCTGGTCCGGCACCTGGCGCAAGCCGGCCGGCGTTCGCTGCTGTTCGTCGGCGACGACTCGTTCGCCGTCAGCTTCCGCGACCGGTGGACAGGATGCCGGCAGGCCGTGGAGGAGTTAGGCGGACGGGCATCGGGCTGCGTGCTGCGCAAGCTCACCTTCCGCTACAAGGAGACGGGGTGGCAGGAGAATCTGGGGCGCAAAGCGGAGCAGCTGCTCGCCGAGCATGACATCGACGCCATCGTCTGCGCCAACGACCACATCGCGCTGGAGCTCATCCAGCTGCTGAAGAAACGCGGCGTCGACATTCCGGGACGGTGCGCGGTCGCCGGCTTCGACAATATCGAGCAGGCCGCCTACTTCGATCCTCCCCTGACGACAACGGAATTGGCGAAGGAAGCGCTCGGCTACCGCGGTGTCGAGCAGCTCGCCCGCCGTCGGGAGAACCCCGGCGCGCTCGCGGAACGCATCGCGCTGTCCTCCCGGCTGGTCGTGCGTCAGTCCGGATAGACGGTACGAAAGGGGTTCGCACCTTTGATCCCACTTTTGATGTTCCCTCCCCCTTCCCCCTCCGCCGAGGGGAACCATAGGGCTTCGCCCTCTGGACTCCCGTTTTCGTGCTGGCACGTAAGGTGGTGGAAAGCGGGGGCTTTAGAGCGTGGCACGCTTTTGTCCTGGAGGACAAAGCTTCAGTAGGTTTTGAAATCAATCCTAAGACATAGGCCTGTCATATAGTCCATGGGGGGCTTCATCTAAACGGCAAGAAGGCTCGCGGCCCCAGGCCGCGAGCCTTCTTCGGTTCGACTTCCTTGCCCTCGCCTCTGCCAGGCGCGGACGCTTACGAATGATGCTTCTCCTTGTACTCCTTCGGCGTCATGCCGAACGTCCGCTTGAACAGCTTATTGAAGTAGACGGGATCAAAGTAGCCGACCAGCTGCGAGATTTCGTAATTGCGCAAATGCGGGTGATCGGTCAGGAATTGCTTTGCCTTCTCCATCCGCAGGCCGATGACATAGTCGGTCAGCGTGAGCCCTGTCCGGTTGCGGAACAGCCGGCTAATGTAGCTGGCGCTCATGCCGACCGTCTTGGCCAGCTGCTCGAGCTCGAAGTTTTTGTTGTACTCCGCATTCAAGATCCGCTTGAGTTCTTCGACCGCGTAGTGGTCCCGCTCTTCGCCTTCCGCAAGCCCATCCTCCGCCGCGCCCGATTCGGCCGCAGTCCCTTGATGGACGGACGCGAGCAGCTCGTGCAGCTGCGCCGTATCGACCGGCTTCAGCAAATAATCCTTTACGCCCATGCGCATCGCCAGTCTGGCGTATTCGAATTCCCCGTAGCCGCTCAGCACGGCGATCGGCAGATCGCGCCGCGCTTCCCGCACCTGCTCGATCAGCTTCAAGCCGTCCATCATCGGCATTTTAATATCCGTAATGAGCAGATCCAGCGCGTCCGGGGCCAATTCGAGCACATGCGTCAGCGCGTCTCTGCCGTTGGCATGGGAGCCGACGACGTTGATCGGCAAGCTCATTCTCGACATGATTTTGGCTAGTCCCAGACGTATGAATTCCTCGTCGTCCACAATGATGATGTTCAAGCCTTAACGCCGCCCTTCCGCCGAACCTGTCTATTTCCCACCAGTGTGCCGCATCGGCGGGGAAGTTGCAAGTCCCGCCTTTATTTGACCGCGCCGTTGGTTACCCCCGCGAAGATGTAACGCTGCAGGAACAGATAGAGCAGCGCCGTCGGAATCATGATAATGAGCAGCGCCGCGGACACCATCTGCCAATCGCCGCTGTTGTTGCCGAAGAACCGCATAAGCGACGTGGACACGACGACCTTCTCCGGACTTGGCAAATACAAGAGCGGCACGAAGAAGTCGTTGTAGATGCTGATGACCTTCAAGATCGCGATCGTCGCCGTCGCCGGCACGAGCAGCGGGAAGATGATCGTCGTGAAAATCTTAAGCAGCGACGCGCCTTCGATCATCGCGCTCTCGTCCAGCTCGTACGGAATGTTGCGGATAAACTGCAGGTAGATGAAGATCATGAGCACGTCGGCGCCGACATACAGCAGCACCGGTCCGCCGAGATGGTCGTGCAGGCCGAGTCCCTGAATCGTTTTGAAGTTGACGACCTGCGTCGTAATGCCCGGGATGATCGTCGCGAACATGAACAGTCCGATAATCAAGCCGCTGCCTTTGAATTGGAACCGGCCGACCGCATAGCAGAACGCCGAGCCGAGCGCGATGTTCAGGACAAGCGTGCACACGATAATGATCAGCTGATTGCCGAACGCCGACGTCATGTCCGCAGCTTGGTAGGCTTGGCCGAAGTTGCTGAAATTCAGGAAGCTGTCCGGCAGCGACGTCGCCGGCTTGAGATTGAATTCTTCGCGCGTCTTGAAGGCATTCGCCACGATGATGTATGGCGGGTAGAGCACGCCGAATACCGCGACGAGCAGGGAGAGGTATTTGACCGTCGTCCAGATCGGAGTTCGTCTTTCCATGTTAGTCTTGGCCTCCCCGGTTCAGAAAATAACGTTGTATCGAAAGGAGCACGACGACGAATGCGAGCAGCACGACGCTCATCGCCGACGCCAGTCCATAATCGTTGAACTGGAACGCCGTCTCCACGATTTTCATGACAAAAGTTTCGCTTGCGCCCGCCGGTCCGCCCTTCGTGACGATATACGGCAGATCGAATACCTCGAGCGCGCCGGTCACGGTTAGGAACAAATTGAGCTCGATGATCTTGTACAAATTCGGCAGCGTAATATGAAGGAACGATCTCCAGCCGCCAGCCCCGTCGATCGCCGCCGCTTCGTAGATATCCGACGGAATCGCCTGCAGTGCCGCCAGATAGACGACCATGTTAAAGCCCATGAACCGCCAGAACCCGATCGAAGCCAGCGTGTAGTTGATCATGCTCTCGTTGCCGAGCCAGCTCGTGTCGCTGGCGAAGCCCAGATGGCCAAGCAGGAAATTGAGCGAGCCTTGCGTCGTGTCGAACACGTAGCTGAACAAATACGCGACCGCGACGCCGTTCAGGATATACGGCAGAAACAGCATGAGCCGGAAGAAATTCCGCCCTCTTAGCTTGCCGTTCAGAATGACCGCGAAGTAAATGGCGACGATGTTCTGCACGATACCGATCGCGAAATAGGCGAAATTGTTTTTGAACACGCCGAAAATCTCGGGATTGCTGAACACTTCCTTATAGTTCTCCCAGCCGATATAGTCCGAAGACGGACTCATGCCATCCCAGTTCGTGAAACTGAGGCGAATCAGCTCTAGCGCGGGATAGTAAGCGAACGTCAAGAGCAGCAGCACCGGAACGGCGACGAACCCGATGATAATGATTTTTTTCTGCGTGGAAAAGTTTAATCTGCCCAGCATGTGAACCCTCCCTCCGATTCCTAACGCCTGACAAGGGGGGCAAGGTCCGCATGCGCCCGGAAGCGCCGCGTCCTTGCCCGGTTCGTTAGCCCCGGTCAAGCTTCTCGTCTATTGAAGCTTTTTTCTCGCTTTTGCCCATTGCTCATTCGCCTTATCGATGACCTTGATCGGATCCTTCGCCAGCACGAATTCCTGCACGAGCGCTTCTTGGTCGATTTTCGCCTCGTTCTGGATTTGGGTCGCTTTGTCGTTACCCGCCACCGCTTCGACGAACGTCGGTTTATAGCCTTTGAACTCGGCCAGCTGCGCAAGACCGGATTGCTTGTTCTTCAGCGTCGGGATGAAGCCCGCGAAGTCCTCGTAGCCGGATTCCTCGATCATCCAGTGAATGAACGCTTTGGCTGCCGCCGTGTTGCCGTCCTTGTTGACCGCGTAGAAGAAGTCGGAGCCAAGCGGCGCCTTCGGTGTGCCGCTATTGTCGGCTGGGAATGGGAAGAAGCCGACGTCCTCGGATTTCGCGCCCGCGCCGATGACCTGGTTGATGACCCAGTTGCCAAGGCCGTACATGGCGAATTTGCCGGTCGCGATGTCTTTCTTCGATTGCTCCCAGTTCGTGGAGTTGACGTCTTTCTCGAGGAAGCCCTTGTTGTACATCTCGCGGATGATGCTCCACGATTGGAAGTAAATGCTGTCCTGGGCGTAAGGCGTATCCGTCTCGGCGCGCAGGTTGGCGATGTCCGGCTTGCCGGAGATGATCGAGACGACGTCATTGGACCAAGCGCCGAGCGGCCATTTGTCCTTGAAGTTGGAGGCGAACGGCACGATGCCGGCGTCCTTCAGCTTCTGGCTCGCCGCGTAGAATTCGTCGAGCGTCTTCGGCGCTTCCGTAACACCCGCTTTCGCGAACGCCTGCTTGTTGTACACGATGCCGAATGTGTTGCCGCCGGATGAGACGCCGTAATTCTTGCCTTCGAACGACTTCAGGTCCTTGAAGTTCAGTTCGCCGGAGAACGGGATATCGTCGAGCGGCGCGAAATATTTCGGGAAGTCCGCGTTCGGGATCGCGTCGGCGATCAGCACGACATCCGGGTAGGTGCCGGAGGCGATGCGCACTTTGAGCTGCGCGTTATAATCGTTCGCGATCGACTCGAATTTAAGGTCGACGCCCGGGTATTTGGCTTCGAACTTCTTCTCGTAATCGTTGTACTCCTTGTCGATCATGTCCGTGCGGTTCGTCAGGAACGTAACCTCGCCCTTCACCTCGGTGTTGGCAGCGCCTTCATTCGTCGCCGCGCCCTCGCCTTCGGCATTGCCGCCAGCTGCGGCGTTCGTGTTGGCATTCGTGCCGGCATTGCCGCCTTCGGCAGCTTCCCGGTTATTCCCGCCGTTGTTGCCGCCCGAGCAAGCCGACAACGAAAGCATGGCGACAAGCGTCATCGCAAGCAGTGCTGATTTTCTCATTTTCCCATTCCCCCTGAAATATTGGTATCGCTTTCATCGAGCACATGGTTAGTGTATCTCACGACCAAACGAGTGGAAATGGTCTGAATTGTTATTTATAGTCTTACTTTTACTTTTGCTAAAAAAATCATAATTTTTGCCTAACTCGACCACTAAAATCACTTTTAACCGTTTTCATTTCGTGAATTTCCGAAATAATTAGGAGATTACAAAACAAATTGACGTTTTGTTATTCAATTGTTATGATCAGGGGCAAACGCATGAATATCTTAACTAGAGTGAGGCGATGTATGATGAGCATGAAGGATGAGCATGGCAGGAACGAACGGCTTGACATGAGAGACGAATACTTCGCGGGCATGACGTGGGGGTGGACCGGCGTCCGCGGGACGTGGGCCGCTCCCGAAGCGGAACGATCGATGACGTTGATGGCCGAGCGGCTCGGCGTCAATTGGACCGCCATATCGTTCGGGGCGCTGCAGGATCATCCCCAAGCGACCGAGATCAAATTCGAGGAAGAGCCGACGGTGACGGACGACGAAGTGCGCGGCGCGATCCGCCAGGCGAAGTCGCTCGGGCTGAAGGTCGTGCTGAAGCCGGTCGTCAATTGCCGGAACGGCACCTGGCGCGCGCACATTAATTTCTTCGACATTGACGTGCCGTGCGAGCCGAAGTGGTCGGATTGGTTCGCCTCCTATACCCGCTTCATGCTTCATTACGCGCGCATCGCCGAAGAGATGGGCGCCGATATGCTCTGCATCGGCTGCGAGATGGTGCAGACCGACCGCCGCGAGCGGGAATGGCGGCAGCTCATCGCGGACGTTCGCGAGGTATACTCCGGCCCGATTACGTATAACTGCGACAAATATCAGGAGAATCAGGTTGCTTGGTGGGATGCCGTCGACATCATCTCCTCGAGCGGCTACTACCCGATCGACGATTGGGAGGCGCAGCTGGATCGGATCGAGCCGACCGTGCGCAAGTTCGGCAAGCCTTTCTTCTTCATGGAGGCCGGCTGTCCGAGCCGCGAAGGGTCGCCTTATGTCCCGAACGACTGGGGGCTTGAAGGCGCGCCGAGCGAGCAAGCTCAGGCCGACTGGTACGCCGCCGCATTCGCGGCTTGCGACGCCCGCCCTTGGGTGCAGGGCTTCATGCTGTGGGATTGGCCGCCGAAGCTGTACGCGCCCGAGGATGCCGCAGGCAATGACGATTACTGCATGTACGCGAAGAAAGCCGAGCCGATCGTGCGCGATTATTACGGCAAACGCTTGAAGCAAGCGGTGTCCGGCCAACCGGAAGCGCGGTAATGGCCTGAGAAGCTCAAGTTATCTAGCACTCTTATCTCCCAATATTCACCATGCGACAAAAAGCCGACTTCGTGAAATCCGAAGTCGGCTTTTGTTGTGTATGCAAACCGGCTACCGTAATCCGGTCATCGCATAATAACACGGTACGCAAATGAATCTTTCGGGGGGCGTCACGACGTCCTTCTCCTCTTCTCTGGCGGTGCGGCCGCCATAAGGCATTAGCTCCATCTCGTTATCCGACCCGCATTGACAGCAGCGTTTGACTTCCATTTTGATCTCCTTCGCATGCCTTGCTCTCGATCATTTCACCTGCCTCCTGCATCCAAACCTTGTCGTATAGACGCACGAGCGGTATATCGTGGTCCCTGCTCACCTTCTCGCCCTTGCTTCCTTCCACTTCGCGTTCATGGACTGGAAGCCTTCGTCAAGATTCTTGGCCGCGACAAGCTCTTGAATGAAATCGCCGGACCAGAAGGCGATCTTCGCCTTGTTGGCGATCGAGAGGAACGTCTCGCTCGGCACCGTGCTCTCCAGCAGAATCGGATCATATGACAGAAATTCCTTGTACTGCGGCAGCGTCGGCTCTTTGTTCGTCTCCACGGACAGGAAGCCCGATTGCTCCACGTAGCCCGATTCGCGCACGAAGAACGTGATCCACGCCTCGGCCAGCGGCTTGTTCTCGCTGAACTTGCTGATGCCGACGAACCAATCCGGCGAGATCGGCGCGTATCGTCTGCCCGGCTTGTTATCGTAGGGGAACGGGAAGAAACCGATATCCTCGGGCTTCGCCCCCGCTTCGATCACCTGCTTGATCGACCAGTTGCCCATCAAATACATCGCGGCGCGTCCGGTGGCCAGCTCGGCCTTGGACGTCTCCCAGCTATTGGACATCAGATCCCGCTCCGTAAAGCCTTGATCGACCAGCGTGCGCACGATCGTCAGCGCTTGTCCCCATGCGTTGTCCGTTCGCCACGGGTCGTCGACCTCCGCCATCGCATTCAGCGTGTTCGGATCGCCGGTCATGAAGCTGACGAGCCGCTCGCCCCATTCCGTCATCGGCCACTGCGCGCCGTAGTTGATATAGACCGGCACGATGCCCTTCGCCTTCAGCCTCCGGCACGCCTCGTAGAATTGCTCCAGTGTTAACGGCACCTCGGTTACGCCCGCCGCGGCGAATGCCCGTTTGTTGTATACGATGCCGTCGGATGAGATGCCGGTCGCGATGCCGTACCGATTCCCCTGATACGATTTGAAATCCGCAAAATGGACGTTCTCGAACATCGACGCCGGAAGCGGCTCGAAATAACCGGACAGCTCCTTCGTCGACAGCTGGTTCGGCAGCAGCAGCACATCGCCTGCTGTTCGCGTCGCAAGCCGCATCATGACGTCGCTCTCGTAATTGGTCAACCCCTCGAAACGGATATCCACGCCCGGATGCGACTGCTCGAATTCGCGGGCATATGCGTCCATGGTACCGTTCTCCATGAGATCGATCCGGTTAGTGAGCACCGTCAGCCTGTTCCCCGCTCCCGCCGATTCGATGACAGAGCCGCCTGCCGGCTCCTTGTTCGCCTGCCCGCCTACGTCCCCCGCGCCGCTGCAGCTTGCCGCCAGCATTCCCGCGACGGCCACGGAGACGGTCAGCTTCATGTATCGCCAAGTCGTGCTCATCCCGCATCCCCTCCTCTCTCTACGCGTGTCATGCCGATGTCCGTTTGTTCGCCGCGCCTGGCCGCCATGAGCGGCAGCCGTATCGTGACCGCCGTGAAAAGCCCGGGCATGCTCTCGATGTCGAGCCCATACGCGATCCCCCCGTGCAGTTTGATCCGTTCGTTGACATTGACCAGCCCGATCCCCTCTTCGCCATCCGGCGCCCCGCGCATGAGCTTGGCGCGAAGCCGTTCGAGCGTCTCCGGTTCCATGCCAAGGCCATCGTCCTTCACGGTGATCTCCACGTAACGCTCCGTCTGCCGCGCCTCGATCTCGAGCGACATGTACGGCTTGTTGTCGTCCAGGCCGTGCAGCGTGGCATTCTCCACAAGCGGCTGCAGCAGCAGCTTGGCCATCGGATAAGCGAGCAGCTCGGGCGGGATTCGCGTCTGCAGCCGGAACCGGTTCGGATAGCGTCGGTTCAACAGCTGCACATAATGGCCGATATGGGCCAGCTCGCGCTCCAGCGTCACCTCTTCGTTCACGTTGCTGATGCTGTAGCGCAGCTGCTTGCCGAGCAATTGAATCATATCCGCCGCGTCGACGTCGTCGTTGAGTTCGGCGGCCATGCGGATCGTCTCCAGCGTGTTGTACATGAAATGCGGATTGATCTGGCTTTGCAGCGCATGCATCTCCGCTTCCCTTCGGCGGCTCTCGCTTCGGAAGATATCTTGAATCAGCTCCTCGATGCGCGCGATCATCCGATTAAACTGTCTGCCGAGTTGACCGATCTCGTCTCCGTATCGCACCTGGAATTTCGCCTTGAAATCGCCGTCCTGCACCGTTCGCATCAGCTGCATCATCTTGCGCAGCGGCTTCGTCAACGCGAACGACACCAGGGTGGAGATCAGCAGCGCGAGCGCGACGGTCCCGAGCGTGGCGGCCAGCGTGACGTTGCGGATGACTCTGGAATCCTTGGTCAGCGCGCGTTCGGGAATGGCCGCGATCGCCTTCCACTCCGTATTGGGGCTTGTCATATAGATGAACAGCTGGCGTTCGCCTGCCAGTTCCCCGTAGAAACTGCCTTGTTCGCCCTTCGCGTTCGCGTACATCGGCTCGTCCGATATATCGGCGGCCATCCGGGTCCGATCGGCGCTATAGATGACGCGCCCTGTCTCGTCCACGATGATGGTCTCGCCCTGCGTCACGTCATCCAGCGTCTTGATCTGGGCCTGAATGACCGACATATCCGCATCGACCGCGATTAAGCCGATCGGCTGAAGCGCCTTGTCGATGATTTTGCGGACGACGGTGAACGCGTACTTATCGCTGTTCAGCATGCTGACGTACTTCCGGGTTCCGAGCAGCACCGCTTCTCCTCCGGATACCGACGCCGCCGATTCCCACGCCCGATAGCTGTCCGCGAGGTTCTGCCGAAGTCCGCCGGATTCCGCCTGGCTGTAAGCGTTGCCATACAAATCGAAAATATAGACTGATGTCGCCCCGCGCTTAATGTTGTTGATGAACGAAACGTTGCCCTGAATGCCCCGCTGAATTTGCAGCAGCTGATCGAATGCCGGCGTCGCGGCCGCGTTCCCGTCCACGCCGATCTGCTCGCGCTGGGCGTAATATTCATTCGATCGGGACAGATTGAATTTGATGTCATCCTGATAGGCCGGAACGGAGGTCATGCTGACCATATCCTCGATGTAATCGTCGACCCGCCCCATCATGCCCTCCAGCATGTTCGTCGAATATCGGATGGCCGTCCGCTGCGTGGACTCCGCATAATTCACGTACGAGAAGTAGCTGATGAACGTCAGCGGCATGGTGACCAGCAGCAGGAACACCAGCAGCAGCTTCCGCTCCATGCGCATCTCGATCACCCGCGTCCATTGGCGGCGCAGGAATTGGCTCATTCTGTCATGTTCCTCTCTCTCGCGTTAGTCCCTTAAGTGTAAGCGATTTCGCTTGGCATGCCTAGAGGTGAGGGAAGGGGCTTCGCCCCTTTGAGCCCAGCTACTACCAACCTTTTCAAAACTTTCACTCTCGACATTTAGAACACCCTCGCCTCTTCAAGCTTTTTCCCTCGCCCCTTCCCCCTCCGCCGAGGGGAACCAAGGGCCCCGGCCCTTTGGATACCCGAATGTAGCGTGACTCGATACGCGGCCGTCTTCGATGTGTCCTTTCGTGCGTATACCGCATGTCCTAACGGACAAAGCTTTCGTTCGAGCTTCGTACGACACGTTATGCCTGGGGTGGTGACTCGTCTGTTCGAGTTGAAATGGCGCTTATGTGCTGACCATCGCTTTCGTCTGCTTCCGCAGACACGCTTTACTTTTTGGTTCACTATTAAAGACGCCGGCCGCTCTTTAAGCGACGGTCCGGCGTAAATGCGTTATTCCGCTTCGATCCGCGAGGCCACGACGCGGTCGCGGCCGCCGCGCTTGGCGGCATACAGGTTCCGGTCGGCTTCCGCGAGCAGTGTGGATGCTGCAGCCATGCCGGCGGCGGCCGTACAGACGCCCAGACTCGCCGTGACGGCTAAGCCCGGCGCGATCGCCCCCCAATCCGCCGTACGAATCGCCCCGCGCAGACGCTCCGCGAAGGCGAGGCCTTTGACCGCGTCATAGCCGGGACAGAGCAGCAGAAACTCCTCGCCTCCGAGCCTTGCGGCTTTGGCCGGCTCGATCGCCGCCGCATCCAAGATTTTGGCAACCTGCACCAGTACTTGATCGCCCTTCTCGTGTGACAGGGTATCGTTGATCTGTTTGAAATGATCCACGTCCATGAGCACGGCGGTCACATGCTGACCGCGCGTCGCGTTCATGAGCATGGCGTCGAGCCGTTCGCCGATGACGCGCCGATTGAACAGGCCCGTGAGCGGATCGCGCTGGGCCAGCTCGCGGAATCGATCACTGCTGCGTCGCGCCTCCTCGGTCTCGAACACGGCATGCAGGATCCGTGCTCTGGCCTCCCGTTCGGACGAACGGAGCGCGTCGGCTTCCGCATGATATTCCCGGTATTCTTCATACGCTTCCTTGTAGCGGTCCATGGCGGCGTATAGCTGGGCTTGCTCCAGCCGAATGCGGGCTACGAAGCCTTGAAAGCCGTGCTTCAAGCAATTGTCCCGGGCTTCATTCAATGTCTCTTGCGCGCGCTCGTGATGGCCTTGCAGGCGCTGCGCTTCCGCGACCGTTATTTGGCATTCGAACATCGCGAACAGATCGCCGAGCTTGCCGCCGCTCCGGTAGGCGTCGAGCAGCGGTTGGAGCGTGCGTTCCGCGGCATCCGGCCTACCCGCCAGCAGCCCGATGCGAGAGATCGTATCCAGCTGCGAGGGCACGAGCGGAATCCCGTGCCGCGAGGCGAAGGCGACCATCTGGCCCGCGAGACGCTCCGCTTCCTCCGCGTCCCCGACTTCATATCTCGTATACGCCATGTTGTTCAGCAGGTAGAGCTCCTGCTGCACGTGATGGATGGCGGCGTCGATCGCCATGATTTCTTGATATCTGCGCCTAGCTTCCTCGTATTCGCCGTTGGCATCGAGGGTGAGCGCAAGGACCATCAGATGATTGCCGCGCGTCTGCGGCAGCGAATCCTCCGGCAAATACTCCAGGGAATGAAGCGCGTGCTCAAGGGCGCTGGACATGTCGCCCAAGCGAAAGAAGAACGCCGACAGATGCCGGCAGCATCGGGCCAGCACGGCCATATCGCGATTCCGCTCCGCCCAAGCATGGATCCGCCGAATCGTCTGTCCGGCTTCCGCGAGATCCCCGCCGCGCATGACGGCGTTCGCTTTGATCAGCTGCGCCCTGCTGTGATACGCATCCGGCAGGCCGTTGGCCGTCAAGTCGCACGCCGCTTGGCCGACGGCAACCGCCAAGTCGACGTTCTCATAATGAATCATTTCCAAGTCGTTCAGCAATCGCGCATAGTCGTCCTCGTTCCGAAGCGTCGATCGTTGCGCCGTCGCCGCTTGCCGCCAATGCTCGTCGAGCAGGGTGAAGCAATACGGACAGCGACTCGTCACGGCCTGAAGCTCGGACCAGCCGATCATGATCTTGCATTGCGGGCAGCGATCAAAATGGAACTGCAAACGAAATAACCCCCCGCCTAATCTCTCGGATAATTCACGCTCATAATATCCATGAAAGGCACTTTATCGGTTCCTTCGGCAGTCTCGACATGAACCCGCCCCGTTCGGGAATCCATCTTGACGATCTGTCCGCGAACCGCCTCCTCGCGTCCCCAGACCGTCAGCAAGATGACGGAACTCTCTTGATACGCCTCCGTTAGCTGATTGCCCAGCTCTTCCAGCACGAACTCGTCCCGCGTAGGACGCTTTGGAATTTTTGCTTTCGCCATAATGTAATCCTCTTCTCTATCCGCGACCTATCGTCCGAATCTCGCAATAGGCAATAGTATACCATGAAGCGCCTACAGAAACGAAGCAAAACCGACATTTCTTCCTCGACAAACTTTTCCTCTATCAGGCGAAGCCCGACAAGACGAAATAAGAGTATAAACCACTTTCACAATGTCGCGACATGAGAAGGATAGAACAACGATGATGGGGGAAACATGACGTGAAGAATAGCCAGGATTTCCGTTCGCTCGAACTCATGCTGCGCGAGTACGGACATAACGGGCACTCCCACCTTTATTTTTCGGGAGACAAGCGGTTATTTTGGGCGAAGAGCGGCAAAGCGGTTATCGTATACCGCGATTATCATAACCGAAGCGTTGTCCTTGGCGATCCGATCGGAGAACCGGAAGACGTCAGCGCGCTGATCGGCGAGTTTGCGAACGCCTGCAAGAAGCAGCGTAGAATCCCCGTCTTCTATCAAGTCAAGACTGCGCTGCTCCAGGATTACCGGAATTCCGGCTTGAACCTGGTCAAACTCGGTGAAGAGGCACGGATCGACCTGGAAGGCTTCCATACGAACGGCAAGGCATGGGTCAAGCTGCGTACGCGGGTAAACAAGTTCGAGCGCAACGGCTGCCGCCTCGAAGTGCTTCGTCCGCCTTTCGCGCCGGACTTCATGGCGGAACTCGCGGCGATCTCGGCGGAGTGGCTCGGCAAGCGTAAAGAGAAAAGCTTCTCTGTCGGTGCATTCTCTGAGAAGTACGTGCGTCGTTTCCCGATAGCCGTCCTCCGCGAAGAAGACGGATCGATCGTCGCCTTCGCTACGCTAGGAGGCGGGGAACATAGGCCAAGCGAGCTTGCGGACCCTGCGTCCGCTCATTTGACGATCGACCTGATGCGCCATCGCGCGAGCTGCGCTCACGGTACGATGGACGTGCTGTTCATCCTGCTGCTGCATTGGGCCAAGCAAGCGGGATACCGTGAATGCAGTCTTGGCATGGCTCCCCTTGCGAACGCAGGCGAATCGACGATCGCGCGGCTTATTTATAAATACGGGAACCGCTTCTATAACTTCAAGGGACTTTACGAATATAAAAACAAGTTCGGCCCGCAGTGGGACGACGTGTTCGTAGCCGCGCCGGCTGGCTCCATGCCGGTGACGATGCTGCTGCTCGCCCTCATGATCAATAAAGGCAAAGCGAACCATGCCGGCGCGTTAGCAGCCGAACCGGCCGCCATTCTTACGATGCCCGAAAACCGCGTTGTTGCCGAGATTGGCGAAATGCAAACGTTTCGGTAAAGAAGCTCGCAAGGTAGAAAACATGACGCTCGAACGTTTATCGCAGACAATTGCTCATGAATGATCAAAAAAGCCGGCCACCTAGGCCGGCTTTTCCGCGTTGGTTCCACTCATCTCTTCGCGTTCCCGCTTCCAGTCCTCATGCTGCTTCAGCACTCGCGCCCAGATCGAATCCCGTTCGTCATCCGTATAAGCGACGAAACGTTCGCCGAACACATCCGCGAGCAGCGCCTGCCAATCCTCCTTCTTCTCGACCAGCGTCGTCGTGCAGCCGTCGGCATCCCACGCTTTCCAGACGCAGCCCCGCAGCTCGTTCATCGCCCGTTCGCCGCGCTGCCGCACAAGGAACTGATTCATCCACGGCGAATCCGGCGATTGGCTGTAATGCGCGTGATTCGGGTGGAACAACGCAAGATCCGAGACCGGCTCCGGCGCGAAATCGACGCCGATATAGCCGTGATGCGGATCATGCTCCAGCCGCCAGCCGCCTTCCGCCACGGCCGAAGGCTTCAGCTCATACGTGAACGGACCTTGCGGATAGCGTCCGTACGCAAGTGGAATCGGTTCGAACGGCATATCGCCTAAGCCGACGTCAATGACATAGCGTCGGGCGCCTTCATCGTCCGGCCAAGCAACCGTCAAGCCTAAATGAAAATTGTTGACGCCCGCTTCCCGTCCGATCGGCTGTACGCCCGCGCGATGCCAGGCGACGTCGTAGCCGAGCGTGCGCAGCAGCGCGCTGAATGCGCCATTCAGGTGAAAGCAGTAGCCGCTTCTTCCGTTCGTCATCAGACCGACGGAATCGCGAAGCGCCATCGATACCGGCCGTCCGGTATAAATATCGATCGTCTGCCACGGAATGCGTTCGACATGCGCGCGATGCAGCGCGAACAGAAAGTCCTTCGTCGGCGCTTCCGCGCCTTCGAAGCCAAGTCGGCGTAAATACGCATCGGCTTCCGTACTCGTTAACATGGAAATTCCCCCTTGCGCGTGACCCGCTTATGATAAGATAAGCGTATTCGAAATCTGTCCTGCCCGTAATGGTCAGTTTGAAGTTATTTCGAAAGACAGCTTGGCGAGGTGATCGTTATATTCAGCTTCCATCTTCATGATAATAGCCATGCGCCGCTCTATCAGCAATTGTATGCGCAGCTGCGGGATCAAATACGGTCGGGATCGCTGCCATACGGCTCTCGCCTGCCTTCGGTGCGCGCGCTGCAGGCCCACTTCAATATAAGTAAGACGCCGATCGAAACCGCCTATCAAATGCTCGTCGCCGAAGGGTATGCCGTCAGCCGGCCGCGCTCCGGTCTGTTCGTCTTGAATGAGCTGCAGCCTTTGCTTCGGGAAGATGTCCTCCTCACGGAGGAAGCGGAGTCCCGCATGTCCAACATCCGGTCGGGGACGCAATCCAACCCGCTTCGCCATGCCGACCGCAATCCGCTACCGCCCGTCCAGCCAAGCCAAATCGTCGATTTCCGGGCGTCTCGCGTCGACGCTTCCGCCTTCCCGCTGCGTCTGTGGCGCAGAAGCGTGCAGGAAGCGCTCGAGCAGCACGCGTTGGAGCTCGGGGCATACGGCGATCCGCAGGGGGAGTACGCCTTCCGGGCGACTATCGCGGACTATCTGCGTCAGTCTCGCGGCGTCCAATGCGGTCCGGATCAGATCGTGATCGGCAGCGGCATCCGCTACGCCGCGTCCTTGCTCGTGAAGCTGCTTCACAACGTGGACACGCTCGCTTGCGAGGATCCGGGCTTCGCCCCGTTCCCCGACTATTTCCGCCGAAGCGGCAAGCAGGTGATCGCTTTGCCAGCCGAGCAAATCGCGGCGCAGATCCGTCAGTCCGATGCGGGGGCCGTCTACATAACCCCTTCGCACCAGTTCCCGACGGGCAGCGTCCTCTCATACGGCGACCGCGAGCGTATGCTCCAATGGGCGTATTCGCGAAATGCTTATATTATCGAAGACGATTACGACGGCGAGTTCCGTTATAGCGGCAAACCGATTCCATCGCTGCAAAGCTTGGACCGAAGCGGCCGGGTCATCTATATCGGAACCTTCTCGAAGGCGTTCTCGCCCGCACTGCGCATGAACTATATCGTACTTCCGCAGGAGCTCGTCTCGCGCATGAGATCTGAACGGCTTCCGCTGGACGCCCCTTCGCGCATCGATCAATGGGCGATGACGCGCTTTATCGAGCAGGGCCATTGGTTCCGCCATATTCGGCGAATACGCGGTTTATACGGCAAGAAGCATGACCGCCTGCTGGCGCGAATCCAGGAATATTTCGGCGATCATGCCGCCGTTACGGGACATAGCGCGGGTCTCCATATTCAAGTGACGGTAAGGACGAACGCGAGCAGCCGCGAGCTCATTCGATTGGCTGCCGAAGCAGGGGTTGCCGTTTATGACGATAGCAACATGCTTGTCGGTTCGGACAGCATTGGCGCGAACGATGCGCCGGTTATCTATCTCGGCTTCGCGGGCTTAATGGAAAAGCAGATCGACGACGGGATTCGCTTGCTGCGCGAAGCATGGGCAGGGATACTTGACGAATAGCGGAAAGGCCAGCATCGCGATGGATGCTGGCCTTTCTTCTTGCTAACGTACAATTGCTCTTACTCGACAACGTTTGCCGGCGCCGCCGGTTTCGTCGCCAGCTCGGCAATACGCTCGGCGGACAACGCTTCTTTGAACACGTACAGCTCATCGATCAGGCCTTGGTACGGCGTATCCCAGAAATTAACGCCAAGACCGAACGATGCGGCGTTGGTGGAGAACAGATTCGGGAAGCCCGCGCCTTCGTACTTCTGCACGCCGTCCACGAATACTTTCAACATGCCCGAATCAACCGTGAACGCGACGTGATGCCACTCGTTCAGCGGAATTCTGGATTTCGTCGTCCCGTCGATCCAAGGGCTGCTGCCGGACCAAAGCATGGTATTGTCGTCCGGCCCTTGCGGGGTAAGAGACAGCCAGCTGCCATCCGTGCCGCCGAAGAACGCCGTCGTATACTTGGTGAACGCCGTTGGATTCAGCCACATCGACACTGTATATTTGTTGCCGGTAATCAACCCTGCCGGGAGCTTCACGCCGGAATTGCCGTCGAAGACGGCAGCTTGGCCGACTACGCCTTCGGCGTAGTTGATCGTTCCGCCTGTATTGTTCAGGCGATTGCCCGTTACTGTACCGTCTGCGGACTTGCCTGCGGCATCCTTCAAATGGCTGTCGAAGTTGTAGTGGGCGCTCAGCCGGTAATTCGGGTCGTAAGGCGCGACCGTGACTTGGAACGTCTTCGTGGCGGTCTGCTCGCCCTTCTTAATCGTAGCCGTCAGCGTCGCGTTCACGCTTGCTGCGCCTTCCGCCGGCTGATGGATGGTGCCGTTGGCCTCGATGACCGAAGCGTCGGACGTCGTCCATGCGATCTCGGCGCCGCGCGCGCCAACTGCCGGAAGCGCCAGGTTGTCCTGCAGCTTCGACGTATCGCCAAGCGTAAGCGCGCTCGTGACGTTCGCGACAAGCTGATTGTCGGAGATGCTTGGCTGCTGGATGCCCCATACGCTCACGCCTTCTCCGGAGATCGCGGAGAACGTCATCGTCTCGCGCTGCTGGAATTCATCCCAGCCGCGGACGAACACGCCTTCATAGCTGACTTCGCCTGCCGTGATCGTCGCGCGGTAGCCGTCCTTCAGCTCCCATGTGCCTTGAATCGAACCGGATACGGTATGGTCGGCGTTCAAGCGGATGTCCACGGAATTCGCGATATCGCCCGAGTACGTCAAGCCGTGGTTGACCCATTTGTAATCGCCCGGAATCAACTGCTCGTTTACCGACTGCGCTTTCTCGCCCGTATAGCGGGTCGGCGCGACGACGAGCCAGCCATCCTTGTTCATGAACATCTGATGCACGCGAAGCTCGTGGAACTCGCCCTTTTGCGGGAAGCGCGTATGGAAGAACAAGAAATATTTGCCTGCCGCCTCGTCGTAATAGACCGAATTGTGGCCGGAGGAGACGTAGCCGTAGCCAAGACCCAGATCCGGATCGCCGATCTCCCGCTTGAACTGGAAGTTGCCGATCATTTTGGCACCGTGTGCCGCGTTGTCGGTCCTGTCGTCAGGCAGTACCGCAGGCTGCTTGTCCGTATCCACGTAAGGACCGTCGGGGCTCGTGGAGCGGAATTGGCGCATGTTGTAGCCGCCTGTCGCGCCGAGCCAGCCGTACGTGACGTTCAAGTAATAATACTTCGTGGCTTCATCGTATACGATGAACGGCCCTTCGCCGGACTTGAAGTAACCGCCCGCGATTTTCGTGCCGAAGTACCGGTCGATCATGCGGCCGTCCGCGGTGACGCCGTCCGTCTTGGGATAGATGGCTTTGCCCGTCGCAGGATCGATCTCGAGCAGGAAGATACCGCCCGACCAAGAGCCGTACGTCATCCACAGCTTGCCTTCCGCGTCCTCGAGAATCGTTGCATCGATCGCATTCGGATAGTCCTTGTTGTTGAACGTCCCATCGGCGTTGAACCAATTCGAGTTCGTTCCGTCCAGCTTTTGCGCATCGATTAAAGATTTGATGTTCGTGTTGTCCCACTTCTTGTCCACGTTGCTGTTCGCGTCTTTGGCCGAATCGCGGGTAAATCCGGAATAGACGAGCGTATCGGCATAAATATAAGGGCCTTCGATCGTCTTCGATACGGCCAGGCCGATCGCCGAGCGAATGTACGTCGAGGATGCGCTGTAATACATCATGTACGCGCCCTTCGAGCCGTCCGCGTTCACGTAATCTTCATTCCAGAACACGTCCGGCGCCCAGACGGCGAAGCCGCCTTTGCTATCGGCGTCGTTCTCGCCCGCCCATTTGAACGAACCTGCGAGATTAGCGGACAAGTCGCCGAAGATTACGTTGTTCGGCGTTGTATAGCCGTTCGTGAAGGTCGTCCAGTTCATCAGGTTAGTCGATTTGGCCGCTTCGATGTGCGAGCCGAACACGTAGTAGGTGCTGCCGTTCTTAATCACCGACGGATCATGCACGGACACGTTGCCGAAGGTCGGTCCTGCCGGCGTCGTAGGCGGCGTGCTCGTGCCCGGCGACGGTGTCGTTGGCGGCACGACGACCGGCACGCCTCCGTCCTTGCGGACAACCCGCTTGTCGGTCGATTCGATCTTGCCTTTGCCGGTGACCGAGATTTCCTTGTCCACATGGATCTCCAAGCCTGCGATCGATGCATGCTCCCCTATGCTGAGAGCAGCGGCGCCATCCAGTACGAGCTTGTTAATCCGTCCGCTCGCCAGATCCAGGTTCGGCGAGGATTGCGACAGCACCTTGACCTGTTCGAACTCGCCGCTGAGTTGAACGGAAGACTTCTCCGGAAGCGATGGGCCGAGTTCGACGGATTTGAAACCGCCGCTTGCTTGCGTTCCTTCCTCTTCCAGCTTTGCGCCGGACGAGAGCGTCGTGTTGTTCACGGAGGTGCCGCCCTTGCTCGCGATTCTGATTTTGCCGTCCGCCTTGTCGACGTTCAGCGATTGAATGGAAGCGTCTTCAAGCGTAACCGTATGCTCGCCGCCGCCTGTGACGTAAACCCGACCTTCGACTTTGACGTTATCCAGCGTCACGTCGCCATCTCCCACGCCTTCGGTAATGTACAGATTGCCCTTCACCGTCGTATCGCGCAGCGTTACGCCGTCTTGGCAGATCACCACGTTGCGGGTGCTCAGCTCGCCGAATTCACCGGCCTTGTTCAGCACCGAACCGGCCAGCTCACGGAGCATGACGATCGCTTCCGCCCTGCTGAGCAGATTAGCCGGTTTGAACGTGCCGTCCGGTAAGCCTTTGATGTAGCCTTCTCCTCCGAGCGCTTGGACGGCCGACTGGCTCCATGCGGGCAGCGAGGCTGCATCCTTGAACGCCGGCGCCGTGCCCGTTCCCGCTTGCAGCGAGAATACGCGAGCGAGCATGACGGCTGCTTCCGCTCTCGTCATCGTCGCGCTCGGGCGGACGCGTCCTTGATCATCGCCTTCCAGATAGCCAGCGGCAAACGCTTTCATAATTTCCTTATAAAAGAAGTCGCTCTCCTTGATATCGGCGAACGTCGCCGAGCCAGCGGTCGTGAATCCGAACGCGCGGTTGATCAGCGTCGCGAACTCCGCTCTCGTTATCGTTTGATCCGGCTTGTAATGCCCTTCGCCGTAACCGTTCACCAGACCGCTCGCGGCCCACTCTGTAAATTCCTTCTCCGACCAATGTCCGGCAAGATCACTTGCTGCGGCGGGTTGCGAAGTCTGCGCCGTCGTCTCCGAAGCCATTGCCGTCCCTGGCAGCAGCATAGTCATCGCGACCGTCGCGGCCGCGTATTTCTTCATTTTCGATTTCATCCGTTCGCGTCTCCTTTTATGTCGAATAACGATCTTAGCGTTGAGATGATGCCCCGATTTCACCTCCTGCTCAGCTGGCACAGTCTTAATTAAATTAATATTTGTATTACCTATAAACATATTACTTAACTAATAGAATAGTAACTGTAAGCGCTTATTAAAGTCAATAACATGTCGAAAAGTTTTTGTAGCGTTTTCATTAATCTTTACGCAAATTCATTAATGTTAAATGCACCGTGCGATTCTGAACGCAAATTTAGCCATGCAGTCAAAAGGTGCTCGCATTCATGAATACTTATCATTCTCTAGCAAAAAGAAATGATAGAATGTGTTTACTTATACGAGATTCAACTGTGCGAGGGCGTATAAGTGCCTGTTCAAAAAGCCTAGCCTGCTTCCTGCTCTATAGCTGACTTTTTGAACGATCTTCACAAAACACCGAATATGGGAGGAAAGTTGATGATGTTCTCCAATCGTAAAGTCCGAAGGTATTTAGCGGCCGCGCTATCGGCCCAGGTAGCCTTGGCGGCGCTGCTGCCGTTCTCCGTTCCCGCGATGGCGGAAGGCCCCGCCGATCCCGCGCCCGTCATCCAGCCCGCCGGCACCGCGAACGGGAAGAAAGTGCTGTTCGATAATACGCACGGCCAGACCGCCGGCGCCGCGGATTGGGTCATCGACGGCGGGTTTTCGGATTTTGGCAACGCGCTCGCCACAGGCGGCTATTACGTCAAGGAACTGCGCAAGGCAGCCCCTATCACCCTCGCTGACCTGCAGGACTATGATGTGTTCGTCATTCCCGAGGCCAACATTCCGTACAAGACGAGCGAGCAAGCGGCGATGCTGCAGTACGTTCAAGGCGGGGGCAGCATTTTCTTCGTCTCCGACCATTACAACGCCGACCGCAACAAGAACCGCTGGGACGCCTCCGAGGTGTTCAACGGCTATCGCCGCGGCGCCTGGTCGAACCCCGCGCAGGGCATGAGCGCGGAGGAAGCCGGCTCGGCGGCCATGCAGGGCGTCGCAAGCTCCGACTGGCTGGCGGCGAACTTCGGCGTCCGGTTCCGCTACAATGCGATCGGCGACGTCGGCGCTACGAATATCGTCGCGCCCGCCCAGGCGTTCAACATTACGAGCGGCGTGACCTCCGTCGCGATGCATGCCGGCTCCACCCTCGCCATCATCGATCCGAACAAGGCGAAGGGGATCGTCTATCTCCCGTCCACGACCGCCAAGTGGGGCAACGCCGTCGATCAAGGCGTCTATGCGGGCGGCGGAGTCGCCGAAGGCCCTTACGTCGCCGTCTCCAAGGTTGGCGCGGGCAAGGCCGGGTTCATTGGCGACTCTTCGCCGGTTGAAGATGTGACGCCCAAGTATTTACGAGAGGAAACGGGCGGTACGAAGACCACCTATGACGGCTTCAAGGAAGCAAGCGACGCGAAGCTGCTCGTGAACATGGTGAACTGGCTGGCGACGCCGGAGAGCTATACGTCGCTGAACCAGGTAGCCGGCCTTACGCTCGATCAACCGACGCCGCTGCTGGCGATCGAGACGCCGCAGACGTCCACCGAACCGCAAGCCGAGCCATGGGCCGCACCGGCAGCCGGCTACAAATGGTGGGATTCCGCCACGTTCAAGTCCGGCTCCTACGGCTACGCTTCGACTCCCGGCGGCGGAGGCGGCACCGGCACGAACGTCTTCATCTCGGAATACGTCGAAGGCAGCAGCAACAATAAGGCGATCGAAATTTATAACGGCTCCGGCGCCTCGATCAGCTTGAGCGGGTATACGATCGCGCAGTCCAACACGACGGCGACGATCAGCCTGAGCGGTACGCTGGCCAGCGGCGGCACGTACGTCGTGGCGAACGCGAGCGCGTCCAGCGCCCTATTGGCCAAAGCCAACTTGACCAGCGCCTCGCTCTCGTTCAACGGCGACGATGCCGTGACCTTGAAGCAGAACGGAACGACGATCGATGTCATCGGCACGGCCGGCACGTCATTCGGCGCGGATAAAACCCTCGTGCGCAAGAGCACGGTCGCCGCAGGCAGCACGTCATATGTCGCGACGCAGTGGGATACCTTCGCGACCGATACGATTACCTATCTCGGCGCGCATGCTGGCGGTACGTCGAACTCGGCGCCGACCGTCGCCGCGCCCATCGCGGATCGATCCGCAACGGCAGGCGGCGGCTCGTTCACGATCGATGCTTCGGGGACGTTCCAGGATGCCAACGGCGATGCGCTCACATTGACGGCGGCATCGAACAACACATCGGTCGCCACTGTCTCGGTGAGCGGCAAGACGCTGACCGTCGCACCGGTCGCCGTCGGCACGACCGCGATAACGGTGACCGCCAGCGACGGCAAAGGCGGCACGGCCAGCGACGCGTTCACCGTCACGGTCACGAGCGCAACCGCCGCTTCGCTGTCCGAATCGTTCGACAACGGAACCAAGACCGCCTACACGGCAGGCAGCGTCACGCTGGGCAGCGGCGCCTGGTATTTCGACAACGCGCTGATCGGCAATTCGACCTCCGATCAGAAGAATGGCACGCAGTCGGCACGGGTTAGATCGGCAGGCTCCATCGCCATGAGCTTCAACGCCGCCAAAGCCGTCAGCGTCAAAGTCAAGCACGCCAATTTCGGATCAGACACCGGCGCGACGTGGAAGCTGCAGAAGTCGGTCAACAACGGCTCGACGTGGACGGATGTATCCGCCTCGTTCAGCAGCACGGCCTCCTTGACGGAACAGACCATCGCCGTCAACGAGACCGGCGCGGTGCGCTTCCGCCTTCTCGTCGCGGGGACTTCCGGCAGCCGTCTGAATTTCGATGATTTCCAGATCGTGAACTAAAGATAGCTGATACACGAAGAAGAGGCCGCGACGCTCGTCTATGCAACAACGACGAGCACGCGGCCTTTTCCTATGGTTGGTCGTAGATGATCTCTTCCAGACTTTCGGACAATCCGGCCGGGATTCGATAGCCCACATTCGTGTTCTCGAGCCGAACGAGCAATCCGTTCTGCTCCTCCTCGGTTCGTTGAATGTTCAAGTGGAACTCGCGCGAGTTCCCGTTATCCAGCTGAACCGTCATCTGAAAATACGCGCCATAATCGATGGCGCCGGCCATTTCTTCTGCCTCGTTAACCGCACGCGCGAATGCCGCGATCGATTGTCCGTCGTCGAATATCCGTTCCGTGAACGGCTTCCGCTCATCTTCCAGACAGCTCTGAATGCAGGTTAACCGAACGTCCGCGATTTGTTCGACATCCAGAACCGGTTCCTTGCTGCACCCTGTCAATATCACGGTCAGCGTTAGAACCCATACTGACGCAGCCACCAGCCATCTCATTGCTAACTCCCTCCTTCTAGTGAATACGATTCCGCCCACCTCCTGCCCTCCCGCGTCCCGTCGACGGCGACGAGCTCGGATGATTCGCTCAGCGCTAACGCAAACACCCCTGCACGGTTCGCAACCATGCAGGGGTGTTCGCTTGCCGCATGCAACAGACGGTGCGACTTTACTGTGCGGACGCGAGCTCGCGAATCGCGCCGTCCTCTTGCCCGACGATCAGCTTGTCCGCCATATCGATGAACAGACCGTGCTCCACGACGCCGGGAATGCCGTGCAGCGACAGCCCCAATGCCCGTGCATCCTCGATCGCGCCGAAGTGGCAGTCGACGATCAGATTGCCGTTGTCCGTGCGGTACGCGCCGCCGTCCTTCTGGCGGATCACCGGCTCGCAGCCAAGCGCGGCCAGCTTGCGGAGCGTCAGCTCATGAGCGAATGGGATCACCTCGACCGGCAGCGGGAATTTGCCCAGCCGTTCGACGACCTTGCTCGCGTCGGCGATGATGATTAACCGTTGGCTCGAAGCCGCGACGATCTTCTCGCGAAGCAGCGCGCCGCCCCCGCCCTTGATCAAGTGCAGCGCCCCATCCGCCTCGTCGGCGCCGTCGATCGTGACGTCGATTGCCTCGACCTCTGCGAACGGCACGATCGGAATTTGAAGCGATACGGCTAGTTCCTCGGACTGCACAGACGTCGCCACCGCGCGAATCCGCAGACCCTCGGCGACTCTACGGCCGATCTCCACGATCGCGTAATAGGCCGTCGAGCCGGTCCCCAGCCCGACGACCATGCCGTCCTTGATTTCCTTCACGGCTTCCACAGCCGCCAAACGTTTCGATTCCACTTGCGCTTCCTCCCTATATCGCTACGATTCCTCTATTCTACCTCGTCTTCCCCGACGAAGCCAGAGAAAAGGCAGCAGCGCAAACACCAGCACCAGCAGCAGCGCGAGGAGCAGCGCCGGTCCGAACCCGCGAGTTAGCCGATCGCCCAGCATGCTATAGGCGATGGTGACCGGGGCCGTGCCGATCACAGTCGCTCCGATGTACGGCAAGAATCGCACGGACGACAAGCCTGCGGCTACGCTCGTCACGTCGAACGGGACGACCGGAATGAGCCGCAGGGTGAAGACGGTGATGAAGCTGCGCTTCTCCAGCCGCTCCCGCCACGCCAAGATGCGGCCGGTCGGAGCCGAGAAGAGACGGCCGCCGAACTTGCGAGCCAAGACGAACACGAGAATCGAATCGCACGTGAACCCGATCATCGTGTAGACGGTTCCCCGGACGGGCCCGAAGGCGAGGCCCCCAGCCAAACACAGCACGGTCGCCGGGAAGAACAGCAGCGGTCGGATCGTGTACACGATGATATAGATGAGCGGCGACCAAACGCCGAAAGACAAAATATGCCGCTTCACGCCCTCCGGCGTGAAATGGAAGTAACGGTGATTCAGCAGCCACAGCGCGGCGGCGAGCAGCAGGAACGCCGCCGCTTTGACGATTTTCATGTTGCCGCTCCTATCGGTTAAGTTCGATTAGTCCTTCATATCGTTCCCAACCGAACCGGCATCTAACGGGAGCGGCGCCATTTTCAATCATCAGATCGGCACATGGGCCCGCCCCGCCAACCAGCCCCTCGCCAAAAAGGTTCAGGATTCCGCTTGGCCAGTCGCCTCCTTCAGCGCCTCGATATAAGCGACCGCCAGCTTGGACAACGCAAGATTGCGGTGACAGATCCAGCCGACTTGAATCGTCTCATCACAATCGAGCGGCACTGGAATGATGGCATTGCCGTTCAGGTCGGCGCTAAGCACGCCCGTCGAGATCGTGTAGCCGTTCAAGCCGATCAACAGGTTGAACAGCGTCGCGCGGTCGCTTACCCGGATTCGCTTCGGGTAGGTCAAGGTGCTCATAATTTCCTCCGCGAAATGAAACGAATTGAACTCTCCCTGCTCGAACGACAAATACGGATAGTCCTGCAGTTGATCGATCGTCACGCTCCGCTGCTTCGCCAGCGGGTTATGCACGCTAATGAAGATATGCGGCTTCGCGGTAAACAAGGGATGGAATACCAAATTTCCCGCCTTCAATAGCGACTGGATCACTTTCGAATTGAAATCATTCAAATACAAAATGCCGATCTCGCTTCGCATCGTCCGGACATCCTCGATAATCTCGTGCGTCTTCGTCTCCCTGAGCGCCATCTCGTATTGCGACTGCCCGTATTCCCGGACCAGCGAGACGAACGCATTCACCGCGAACGAGTAATGCTGGGTCGATACGGAGAAATGCTGCGGCGACGGCTTCGCGTCCATATAGCGGCTCTCCAGCAGCTCCGCTTGCTCGACCACTTGTCTCGCGTAGCCAAGAAACTCGGTCCCCTCCACCGATAACGAGATGCCCTTGTTCGTCCGCTCGAAAATCGTGATGCCGAGCTCTTCCTCCAAATCCTTGATGGCGTTCGACAAGCTCGGCTGCGAGATAAACAATCGCTTGGCCGCCTCGTTCATCGAGCCCCTGCGGGCGATTTCGATGACGTATTTCAATTGCTGCAGCGTCAACTGAATCCACTCCTCCGGCGGCATTCATTTGCAGACCGCGTATAGGTTAATAGCTACCATTATACTGACATCAAGAAGCAATGGGGACATGTGAACTTAAATTTTTTGAATTTCCCATGTCACCGTACTTGCTTTAACGCAATAAACTACTGAGGTGAAAGCGAGGCGAAAGCCCATCATTCCTCATGTTATTGGAGGCTATAACAACATGTCGACAACTGTAGTGGTACCGCAGAGCTATGAGCCGAGATTGAATCTGCTTCAGACCGAACGCGCCATTAAAGAGGTCAAAGATTATTTCGAGGGGGCTCTTGCGAATGCCCTTCAATTGACGCGGGTATCCGCTCCGATCCTGCTGAAGAACGGCAACGGGATCAACGATAACCTGAACGGCGTTGAGCGGATCGTCTCGTTCGATGCGCCGGCCGTCAAGGATGCGCAGCTGGAGGTCGTCCAGTCGCTGGCGAAATGGAAGCGCATGGCGCTTGCCCGATACGGAATCCCGGTCGGCGAAGGACTCTACACCGATATGAACGCCATCCGGCGCGACGAAGCGCTTGACAACCTGCACTCCTTATATGTCGATCAATGGGACTGGGAGAAAGTTATCGCATACGAGAATCGGACGCTCAATACGCTGAAAGCGGAAGTGCTGAAAATCTACGCGGCCGTTCGCCAAACCGAAGCGCATATTTGCAGCCGCTTCCCGCAGCTGACGCCGATTCTTCCGGAGAAATTGCAGTTCATCACGACGCAGGAGCTGGAGACGCTCTATCCAGACCTGACGCCGAAGCAGCGCGAGGACGCCATCGCCCAGCAATACGGCGCGGTATTCGTCATGCAAATCGGCGGCCTGCTGCGCTCCGGCGAGAAGCATGACGGCCGCTCGCCCGACTATGACGACTGGCAGCTGAACGGCGATATCGTCCTGTGGTACCCGGTATTGGAACGCGCCTTCGAAATCTCCTCCATGGGCATCCGCGTCGACAAGAATAGCCTTCTTCAGCAGTTGGCCGAAGCGGGCGAAGAGGCTCGTCAATCGCTGGAGTTCCATCAAGCGATCCTCAACGGCAAGCTGCCCTATACGATCGGCGGCGGCATCGGTCAATCCCGGCTGTGCATGTTCCTCCTGCGCAAAGCGCATATCGGCGAGGTGCAGGCTTCGGTCTGGAACGATGAAGTGCTCGCAGCATGCGAGGCAGGCAATATCCCGTTACTATAAAGCTTGGCTCCTTAAAGCCATACAAAAAAAAGAAGCAGGCCTTATCCTCAGGCCTGCTTCTTCGCGTTCTGCTTGTTCCATATTTTCTTCTGCATGATCAGCGTGACCATCGCGATAATGCCGGACAGGCCGAGGCTGATAAAAAATCCCCAGCGGATATCCGATTCCAGCACGACGCCGATGACCGCCGCCAGCAGCAGCGCGAGCCCGATGGCCGCGAACGTCTTGTCCTTCGCTTTCAGCTGGAGCACCTTGAGCGCGGAGACGATAATAAAGCCCCAGTTATACATCTGCATGATCCCCGCAGCCGTTGTGATGTAGGCGTATATTTTGCCAGGCAGCAGCAGCGCCGTCACGATGGATACCGAGATCCCTGCCGTGGCGAGCGCCAGCGAAGGCAGCGGAAGCTCCCGGAATTTCAGCTTGCGCTCGAACAGCTTCGGCGCATCGCAGTCTTTGGCCAGCGTGACGAGCAAATTCGTAACCGCGAACAGCGAGGCTGTCATCGTCGAGAACCCGGCGGTCACGATCGCCGCATTGAAGACATGCGGGAAGAACGACAGATCGTAGCTCTTTAGCGCCGTGACGAACGGACTTTCCTTCTCGCTGATCGCGTCGTGCGCGACCATGAAAGTGACCAGACCGATCGAGATCACATAGATGATCGTCAGCCCGATCAGCATGACGCTGCCGGCCTTCGACGCCTCCTCCTTCTTCTTCAGCTGCATCGACATCAGTCCGATCGTCTCGATCCCGCCGTAAGCATAGAACGCATAGATCAAGGAAGACCAGAATCCCCGGTAACCACCGGGTGCGAATGCATGCCAATGATCCGGCCAACCCGGCCTGGCATCGCTGCCGCCATGAATCCAGCCGAATAACGCCACCGCGGCCAGGATAATGAACATGAAGATCGCGGCCGTCTTCGTCACGGCCAAGATATTCTCGACCTTGTCGAAGCCTTTCGTGCCGAGCAGCACGACCGCGATGGCCAGCACCGCATAGATGGCGGCGAAGACCCACAGCGGAATCTTAGGGAACCAGAACTGCGACATCAGTCCGAGCGCCGTCAACTGGCTGCCCATAATCAAAATTTTGGAGCTCCAATAGTTCCAGCCGCTCCCGAAGCCGGCCCACTTCCCGTACGCTTTGCCCGCATAGTAACAGAAAGACCCTTCCTGCGGGTCTTCGCCGGTCATCTTGGCCAGCAAATGGAACACGATATACGTGCCGGCCGCCGCGATGATGAACGAAGCGACCATGGATGGACCCGTCATCTTGATCCCGATTCCGGAACCAAGGAAGTATCCGGTCCCGATCGTGCAGCCGATGCCGAGCAGGGAGAGCTGCCACCAGGCCAGCTCTCCTTGGCTTTTGTTGTCCCCGGGTTTCGTCGATGACTTGGAAGTTTGGGACATTGTTTGCACCGGCCTCTTAGCGGTTCATGTCCGTCAAGCCGGGGCTATGCTCGTTCGGCAGCTCCGGATTGTACGGCAGCGGGTAACCCGGAGGCGGTGGCACGACCTGCAGCTCTCCGCCGCTGCGGCTTGGTGATTCGCCGTTGAAGACTTCGGCAATACGCGTGTCGTCAAGACGGAAATTGAACAGCGCGTTGTTGAAGCCCATATCGATGTATTTGCGGCATTCCGGGTATTTGTTCAAGTCGTAATTCGGCACCGGGAACAGCTTGCCCCACTCGACGCCGAGCTTCTCGAGCGCTTTGGCGAACGCGTTCTGATGCGCGTTGTCGCGTACGATCAGGAAGGCAAGCGTCTCGCGAAGCGTTTTGTTCGCGCTCATCTCATAGATGCGCGACTTCTGCAGGACGCCGGTGGATTCCAGTACGAGATTGTCCATCAAATCGGCAATCAGATTGCCGTGCGCATAGACGTAGCTGCCCTGCCACGGCAACCCGGCCGCGTCGACCGGCAGCGAGCTTTGCGCCCCGACGATGAAGTGATGCGGATTGGCATGCTTGACCGATTCGTCCAGCGGAGCGCCATCGACGCCGGCGTTTCCCGGCAGCTCTTCGCCCGTGCCCGTAAGCAGCTGGTTGATCGTGTTCTGGACCAGCTCGACGTGCGCGATTTCCTCCAGGAAGATACCGCGGACCAAATCCCGGAATTCCGTGCGGTTACCGCGGAAATTGCTGCTTTGGAAAAAGAACTGCATCATCGTGCGCATCTCGCCGAACCGTCCGCCGAGCGCTTCCTGCAGAACCCGGGCCGCGGCCGGATCCGGCTTGTCCGGGACGATGATATTAATGAGATCTTCTTTGTAAAAATACATGCTTATTCCTCCCTAAAGGTAATGGACCGAAACCGACGTTCTATTTTGCTTTGTTGGCGGTCACCTTATGCCCGTGATAATCCGCTCATAAAACGGCGACGAACTCGCCATTATACTTAAAGGCCTGATTGCAGCCGCGACCATGAGCACGGCGGGCATTTTCCGACACAAAAGGAGGATTACGGGTGAGTTTTCGAAAGTACGCGGCCATAGCGGCGCTGGCCTCCGTTCCGCTCATGATGACCCTTGGGAATTCCATGCTCATTCCCATTCTTCCGGAGTTGGCTCGCGAGTTGGATGTCCAAGCCTTCCAGATTAGTCTGATCATTACTATTTATTCGGTCGTGGCCATTATATTGATTCCGATCGCGGGCTACTTATCAGACCGGTTCGGACGCAAGAAGGTCATGATCCCCGCTCTGACGTTGGCCGCCGCCGGCGGGCTGTTGTCCGCGCTCGCCTCTTCCATCGGCGACGGATCTTACATGCTCGTCATGGTGGGCAGATTCATTCAAGGCGCCGGAGCCGCAGGAGCCTTTCCGATTGTATTTCCGCTTACCGGAGATCTGTTTAAGGAGGAAGAAGAAGCCAGCTCGGTACTTGGGCTGGTGGAGACCTCCAACACGTTCGGCAAGGTGCTAAGTCCGATATTGGGCTCGCTGATCGCTTTATGGGCGTGGTACATGCCGTTTTATGCCATTCCGGTGCTCAGCATCATATCCGCGGCCATGATTTTGTTTCTCATCCATACGCCCAAACAGGAAAGCGACGAAGAGAAGCCGAAGTTCTCCGCGTTCCGGAAGCAGATCAAAACCATTTTTAAGAACGAAGGAAAATGGTTGTCGGGCGTGTTCATCAGCGGCGGCGCCGGCATGTTCGCCATCTTTACCACGCTCTTTTACTTATCCGAACAGTTAGAGACGCAATACGGGTATAAAGGCGTGTTGAAAGGCTCATTGCTGGCCATTCCGTTGTCTGCTTTGTGTCTGGCGTCTTTCCTTACGGGCAAATGGATCGGCGAGAAGAAAACGCTCATGAAATGGTTATCGGTTGGCGGCATGGCGCTTTTGTCCGCCACCTCGGTGCTGTGCGCCATTTCTCCACCTGCCACGCTTGTGATGTGGTTCGTCTGGATCGGCATCGGCTCCATCGGCATTGGCGTCATGCTCCCTTCTATGGATGCGCTCATCACCGAAGGCATTGAGAAGGAACAGCGCGGTACCGTGACGTCGCTATACAGCAGTATGCGATTCATCGGCGTGGCGGCAGGTCCGCCGCTCGCGGCCCTGCTGATGAAAAACGGCGCGAGCCCCGTTTTCTGGACGGTCGCCGGCGTATCGCTCTTTACCGTGGTCTCGATTCTGTGGCTCATCAAGCCTGAGTCGGAAGCCAAGAAGACGAAAGGCGGCGGCGCCGATCGTTTCGAACCGAAACGACAAAGCGCACCGGCCGCGAACAAAATGACGTAAAAATTCAATAAGACAGACAAGAGACCATGGCGCTGCTATGGCCTCTTTTTATTTATTTGGGGTAAGCCGTCTATAGACTGCGCGTGCAAGGCAATACTTGATGACGAACCGGACATTCATAAAGGAGTGCGAGAATGGGTATTCTGAAAGGAAATCCGAAAGACCAGCCGCTGCATTACGGCGAAATTTTCAACTTATGGACCTACTCGGCAAGAAAAAAATCGGCCATCTCGACGTATCAGCTTTATCTGTCGCACGCGGGCGACGATGACCTTAAACATCTGGTGGACAATCTCTTGACGCAGGCGCGGCAATCCGCGGCGGAATGCGACGAGCTGCTCATCCATAACGGCCACCTGCCGCCGCCGGCGCTTCCCGAGCGGCCGCCGGTTAAGCTGGAGGATATACCAGCGGGCGCGCGCTTGACCGATCCGGAGATCGCCATAGCCGTCGGCGACGATATCGCAACCGGACTTGTCGCCTGCAGCCAGGTCATCGCCAGCGCCATACGTCTGGACGTCGGTGCGCTGTTCGTCAAATATCACGCGCTGCATCTTGCATCGGCAGCCGCGGCGCTGGAGCTTAGCAAAGAAAAGGGATGGCTCATCCCGCCGCCCCTACAGATCCAGCGGCCGGAGCATTAATCTCGTTAACATCAAGAAGGGGGTGTCCCAAAAGTCATCAAAAGATGACCTTGGGATACCCCCGTTTTTTAAAAACAATGTCTGGGTTACCGCACCCACTGCGCGGTCACATGTTCTTCCGATCGCTGTTGTTCCCGGATTCCCTGAATGTAATGGGCGAAGGTAGGAATCCGCTCACAAAGGCGAACGCTGACGCTTCTCCAGAATCATGCGACCTGCTCCGTTTTGGCTAACCATTCATTAAAATTTCAAAACAAAAGAAGCCTGTCCTTGTTAGAATGGAAGTACCACCAACCATCTAACCAAAGGAGAGGCTTCTTTTGTACAAAGAATATACCATGGACCAACTGTCCTTGCCAATGGACTTGCAAGAAGATATCCCTCAAAACCATCTCGTTCGCATCGTCAATGATGCGGTCGACCGCTTAAATATGAACCTCTTCACCAAGGCCTATCCCGGCGGCGGTCGGGACAGCTACCACCCCAAAATGCTGACGAAGATCATCATCTACGCTTACACGCAGCGGATTTACTCCTCACGCCAAATTGCCAAAGCCGTTCGGGAGAACATCATGTTCATGTGGCTGGCTGCGCGGCAGCGCCCAGACTTCCGCACCATTAATCGCTTTCGTTCCGAGCGCATGAAAGACGTATTGGAATCCATTTTCACCGCCGTTCTTCAGTTTCTCATCGAAGCGAAGTACGTCAAACTCGAGCATTACTTCGTAGACGGGACCAAGATTGAAGCCAATGCGAACCGCTACACCTTCGTCTGGGGTAAGGCGGTCATTAAACACAAAATGAAACTGCAGGAGAAAGTACAGACCTTGTTCGCGACCATCGAAGAAGCGGAGAAGCAGGAAGATCAAGTCCTCCGCGGTCTGGATCTAAGTGAGCTTGGTGAAGCAGCAGACATGACGAGCGAAAAGCTGGAACATGCGGTGCAGCAGCTCGAACAACGACTCGAAGCGAAACCAAAGGACAAGCCGCTCAAGAAAACAGTTCGCATCCTTCGTAAAGACCTGCTGCCGCGACTCCAAAAGTACGAATCCCAGCAAACCATCTTGGGGAGCCGCAACAGTTTCAGCAAAACAGATCCAGACGCCACCTTCATGCGCATGAAAGAAGACCATATGCGAAATGGTCAGCTCAAACCCGGCTACAATGTACAGATCGGAACCGAGAACCAATTCATCCTAGGGTACAGCGTTCACCATCGTCCAACGGACACCAGATGCCTGAAGCCGCATCTGGAGAAAGTGAAACACGCATTAGGTGTACTACCTGGCACGATCATCGCGGACGCCGGCTATGGCGGAGAAGAGAACTACGCGTACCTGGAGCAAGAAAACGTGGAAGCCATTGTGAAGTACGCAACGTACCATCGCGAGAACACCAAGGCTTGGCAGCAAGACGTGAGCAAACTAGATAACTGGACGTACACCGCTGAAGAGGACAGCTGGGTATGTGTGGCGGGACAAACGCTTACCTTCCGCAGAGAAAGCAAAGAACGTACGGAAAGCGGTTATGAACTTCGCCACCGTCATTACCGTAGTGCCAGCTGCGAAGGATGTCCGCTAAAAGTAAACTGCACAAAGGCAGCTGGTGACCGCGAGATTAAAGTGAGCTTGGATTATCTTCGCTACAAGCAACAGGCACGTGAGCGCTTGAAGAGCGAAGAAGGCTACGCACTCTCGGTTCGACGAATGCATGAACCCGAGAGCGTATTTGGACAGATGAAGAACAACCGGGGATTCCGAAGATTCCTGCTTCGGGGCTTGCCAAAAGTGAGCCTGGAGGTCGGGTGGCTTTCGCTCGCCCATAATTTGCTGAAGAAAGCCGCAATGGACCGAAAATGGCAAATGGCGTCACAGGGATAAGACCCTGTAACGCCATTTTTTGTGCAATTGGAGGCCATTCGCGAGTTAGGAGTCACTTACTTCAACCCTTTTGAGACGGCCTCTCTTTGCACACGACGCGTGATGCATCGCCAATTGCCTATGAGCGTTCCTGCGAATTAGACGCCGGCGCCGACGGCCTCCGGACGTTTGATTTGCAGCGGCGGCGGCATCAGCCATCCTTTTTCTTTGCTCAGGCGCAGCATTTTCACGCCGATCGCGGCTTTGGTCGCATGATACTTGCCGAATAACGCGCCTACGTCCTCACGAACCGACATCCCCATCACCGTGCTGGCGGCAACCAGCCCGGCGGCCAGGTCGGCCGACACCATCGGGGCGATCTCCTGATCGGCGAATCTTGCGCCGATCGGAATCTCCTCGAGCTTCGCCTCGGGACGCTCCGGCAGCGTAGGGGCCGGCGTAAGGCCGTTGGCGATCAAAATTTCATCCAGTTCGCTGATTTCCAGCTTCGCTTGACGAATGTTCTCTTCGAGAATGTCGCGCAGCTCTTTATCGCCTGTATGGAATTTCAGCGCGCTGTACGAGGAAACGCAGCCCTTCGCTGTCGTCGACGCTTGCCAAATCGCGAAAATCTCGCCGTAGTGCAGCGGTTCGTCTTTCGGGTTGCCGCTTAATACGCCCATGTCGTGAACGCTCCTTTGAAGTGAGATAATGGCGTGCTCGGGCTGGTTCAGCCGAGAACATGATTAATATCTCCAACACCTTCGCGGCTATCCGATTGAGGAAACCTGCATTATTTTCCACGCCCAAAGTAGACATTGCGAGACTAGTCTCGCGATTAACCAGCCAATGCTTGGATGCCTTGATAGCCGAAATACGCGCCGAATCCGATCAGCGACACCCCTGACAGCACGGAAATCCCCATCAGGCTCTTCTCGTTCAGGAATCTGCGCATGCCGGTCGTCAGTGAAGCCACGCAGATATCCCAGAGCATCAACCCCAAGAAAATCATGCTGCTGTAGAGCAGCAGGTGGCTCGTGCCATAACTCGTGGCGGTTTTCGCTAGTATCGAACCATAGATGCCAAGCCAGAACAGGATGGACATGGGGCTCGTGATCGAGAGCATGAAGCCGACGAGGAAGCTTCGCCACAGCGAATCCTTGCGTCTGCCTTGGTACGCGATCGGAATTTTGTTGGCGGACTGAATGCTCTCGAAGCCGGAATAAATGAGGATGATCCCCCCGAAGAGCCACAGGAAGATTTGCACGATCGGAATGTTCAGAAACTGCACGACGCCCATGTAAATAAGCAGCATGAAGACGGCATCCGCCATCATCGACCCCGTCCCCACGATCCACGCATGCCAGAAGCCGTTCTTGATCCCCTTGTCCAGACGTGCGGAGTTGACGGGTCCGATCGGCGCTGCAAGCGTTAAGCCAAGCAATACGTAACTGATCAACAGCTGGATACTCAAGTCGCTATTCACTCCCGGCCCCTAAAGTGCAAACTTGTACACTGTATGCCCGGTTGTCCGATTTTATCCGCTTGTCCTGCATAAACCTACTACCAAAAAAACCTCTCGCAACCGGCATAGCCAGTCGTCGAGAGGTTCGCGTGCACGCGAGTGCCGCAGCGATCGCTTACGGAATCGCGGTCGGAGCCGAAGACCACTGCGCGCGGTCCCGGTTCCGGTCGAAGTGCCGAATGGTGAAGAGAATCGATACGAGTAAGAGGAGCTCGAAAATATTCGTCAGCGCGGAGCTGTCGATGTCGATCGGGATGGCTCTTCCTAGGACGAGCACGCCGACGCCGACCAGCATCCACGGCCATCGGCGCCGGAAGGTAAGAATCGCGCCGACGAGCAGCACGGCTGCGGCCGCAGCTAGCACCATGATCGGGTAGGAGGCTTCCGCCGACGTGCCGTAACGCAGCGCGCCGTATTCGTCCTCCAGCTTCAAGTTCGCCACCTCGCGGCTAGTGACGGCCAGCGACTGGTACACGATCAACCCCAGCGTGACGACCCATGCCAAGACGATCGGCAGCGACCGGTTGAACCATCCGCGAATGCGGGCGCTTCGTGCGATATCGACGGCGACGACGACGAGCAGCGGCGTGAACAAGGCGTGCAGCCAGAAGCGCGGATAGCTGAGGACGCGAAGCGTATCCCCTTCGCCGATCGCGCTGCCGACCGCGATGACCGCGTTGTCGTAGAACAGTCCGAACAAGACAAGCAGCACCAAGTCCCGCTGCTCCACCGTGCCTCTTCTCCTCATGACGGATAAACCGACGAACAGCAAGACCGCATAAGCGATCGCCATGGCGGCATAAATGTAACGGTCGATCGGAATCATTCCTTTCCGGCGAAAATGCGGTTCATGCGTCGGATTCGGAGGCATGACGTCCCTTAGGTTCTGCATGCCTCGAATTCCAGATACGTTTCTATACCCCGATTCTGCCGGTATGCCTCAGCTTCGACCGCTCTTCTTCCCTACCCCGCTTGTTGGCCTTGCGAATGTTCGTACAGCTCCCGATATTGGCCGCCGAGCTCGATGAGCTCCTGATGGCTGCCCTGCTCGACGATCTCGCCATGGCTCATCACGATAATTCGATCCGCCTGCATGATCGTCGACAGCCGGTGCGCGATGACAATCGTCGTGCGCTGCTTCGATACGATGCTGAGCGCATGCTGGATCAGCTGCTCGGTCTGGGAGTCGAGGTTCGCGCTCGCCTCGTCGAGGATCAACACCTTCGGCTTGAAGACGATGATGCGAGCGAAGGAGATCAGCTGCCGCTCGCCGGCGGACAAGCCGCTTCCCCGCTCTGACAGACGGGTGTCGTAACCGTCCGGCAGCTTCTGTACGATCGCGTCCGCCCCCACGAATTCGCACGCCCGCATGACGTCCTCGCGGCTGATCGACTCGTCGAACATACGCACGTTGTCGACGATGCTGCCCGAGTAGAGGTAAGGCTCCTGCTGGACGAGCCCGATCAGACGGTGCAGCGTCGCCTGCGGAATATCGCGCACGTCCGTCCCGTCGATGCGGATGCTGCCCTCCTTCACGTCGTAGAACCGGCACAGCAGGCTGATGAGCGAGCTCTTACCCGCCCCCGTAGTGCCCACGACGCCGATCATTTCGCCGGGATTAATATGCAGGTCGAGGCCTTGGATGATCGGGATGCCTTCTTCGTAGGAGAAGGAGATATGCTCGAAGTCGATCTCCCCTCTCACGCTGCCGAGCGGCTGCGCTTCTTCGGAGGCGCCTTGGCTCCCCTCAGTCGTGAGCGTCATTAGCTTGCGTGTAACAGCCCGCTCGGCCGACCGGGGCGCATCTTCCGTTTTGTCCGTGATCTCCGGCTCGGTGCCGAAAATCGTCCAGATGCGGGATACCGCCACGGTAGCGGATTGCAGCGTATTCCATTGCTGCGTAATCGTATTGATCGGCTGGAAGAACTGCCGGATATACGTGATGAACGCGTACAGGACGCCGAACTCCAGCTGCTTCCCGAGCACCGCGAATCCGCCGATCCACGTCACGAGCGCGATCGCGAGGTTGCTTAGGATATCGAACGTCCGGCCGAACAAGACATTCGTGCGGATCTCCCGCAAATTCGCGCGAAAATAGAGCGCGTTGCGTTCGTCGAACTGCCGCTCCTGCTCCTTCTGTTGATGAAACGCCTGTATGAGCCCCATGCCGGACAGATTCTCGGCTACGAATGCGACCATGCGGGATAACCGGGTCCGTGCAAGCTGGTACGTCGTGCGCATGAACGACCGGAACGCAATCGCAATCAGGAAGATGACAGGCAGCAGCACGAGGCTGTATAACGCCAGCGTCGTATCCAGCTGGAACATCAGCACGAGGATGAACAACAGCGTCAAGCCGTCCCGGAACAGGCTGAGCAGCACTTGGCTGAAAAATTGATTGAGCGCCTCGGTATCGCTGGATACGTGTGTAATGAGACTGCCGCTGGACATGCGGTCGAAGTAGCCCATCGACTGCTTCATGATATGACCGAACAGCTGCTTGCGGATTCGCGCGACGATGCTTTGGCCGATCTGCTGCAGCAGATTGTTCTGCAGATAAGCGAAGACGAAGCTGCTGACCGACAATCCCAGGTATACGGCGCAAATCAGCAGCAGTCCGCGAAAATCGTTCTTGCCCGCGAGCAAATTGTCGTCGATCGCGATCTTCATCAAGTATGGCTGCAGCAGTTCCGATAGAATGGCGACGACGGTGCATACCATAACGCCGGCAAGCGCCCATCGATGCGGCTTCACATAGCCGGACAGCGCCTTGAAGGCGGATATATATTGGGGCTTCTCGTCCTGCCGTCCGGGATCGCCCTTCTGATCCGCTTGCCAATTATGAATCGCTTGTGCCGGTCGCATGCTGGCTCCCCTCCTCTTGAATGGCGTGAAGATCGGCGTAAAGTCCCGGCTGCTCCAGCAGCTCTCGATGCGTGCCGCGCTGTACAATCACCCCATCGTCCATCACGATGATCTCGTCCGCGTGCTTGATCGCGCTAATCCGGTGGGCTATGATGATCGTCGTCTTGCTGCGGCGCTCCTGCTGAATCGAGTCGATAATGTCCTTCTCGGTCACCGCGTCGACGGCGCTGACGCTGTCGTCGAGGATCATGACGGGCGCCCGCTTGATCAAGCCGCGCGCCAGGCTCGTGCGCTGACGCTGACCGCCGGACAAGGTAAGCCCGCGCTCGCCCAGCCTCGTCTCGAAGCGCTCCGGTAGCTCGTCGATATTGGCATAGATCTGCGCTTGGCGCGCGGCGGTCTCGATCAGCTCCGCAGCGGCCGTCCGGTCGGAGAAGGCGATATTCTCCCGAATCGTCGTGCTGAACAAGAAGCCATCCTGCGGCACGTAGGCGATCTGGCCGCGAAGACTTGCGAGCGTCAGCTCTCTCACGTCCGCGCGCCCATAACGAATGGTGCCCGACGGCGGATCGTAGATCCGGAGCAGCAGCTTCATTAGCGTCGTCTTCCCGCTCCCCGTTCGGCCGATGATGCCGAGCGTCGAGCCCGGCGCGATCCGGACGCTGACGTCCTTCAGCACCGGCTCGGCGGACGGACTGTAGGCATAGGTCAATCGATCGATCTCGATGGCGGCGGCCGATAGATCCGCTTCTGTCGCCGCGGCCGATTCGACGATATCCGGCGTCTGCGAGAGCAGCCCGTTCAATCGCTCGAGCGACGCCCGCGAGCGTTGGATCGAGTTGATGACGTTCCCGATCTGCTGCAGCGGGTTCATCAGCATCCGGACATACAGCGTCAGCGCGACGAAGTTGCCGAGCGACAAGCTGCCCGCGATCGTTAAATATCCGCCGAACGCAAGCGCGATGATCAGCGCGATGGTGCCCAGGAACGGCACGAGCGACTGGAAGAAGGACGACACCCGCACCAGGCGCAGCTGCGCGGCGCGTATATCGTCGACGGTCTGCCCGAACCGCTTGTTCATGATCGGCTCCACCGCGAATTTCTTCGTGACGCGGATGCCGCCGAACTGCTCTTCCGCGGTCTCCGTCATCTTACCGAGCGCCTCCTGCACGTCAAGCGATCGCTGTCTGATAATCGGTCCAAGATAGACGACGATGAACGGAATGAGCAGCAGCGGGAACACGCTGGCCCCGATAAGATACAACGGGATGCCGCTGATGATCATCATCGTCATGGCCGACAACAGCAGCATCGTCGCGTTCGCCGTCTGATTAATGCCCATGGCGATCGACTCTCGGACCGCCGTCACGTCGTTCATGAAATAACTAAGCAGCTTGCCGACGCCATTCTTCGCGTAGAAGCGCTCGCCCATGCGCGTGAAGTGGCGGAATAGAAGACCTCGCACGTTGCGTTCGAATTGGCGTCCCACATACATGACGAGGTACATGGCGATGCCGCTGAACACGACGCTGCCAAGGCCAATCGCGAGCAGCTGCAGGCTGTAATCCGCGACAAGTCCGCGCGTCAGCTCGCCGCCGGACAGCTTGTCGGTGAAGGCGCCGAGCACCTTCGGATAGAACACGTTGATCAGGTTGGAGACGAGGTGAAACGTAATCGACAGCACATAGACGGGCCAGCTTTGGCGGAAGAAGTCCGCCAAAATCCGTTGCGATTTCACGTAGCGCTCACTTCCCTATTCCTTTAGGTTGGCTATGCTATGGGGGATGCGGGTTCCGCGGACTTTATGGGGCTTCGTCCGCTTCCGTCCGGTCCTCTTCGAGAATTTGACGGAGCGAGAAGCGCAAGCCGTGCAGCGCGGCGCGCAGCATGGCCGCTTTGGCCGGGTCCTGGAGCGCCTCGCGCTCCGCTGCTTTCATCAGATGGATAAGTTCCTTCCCCGCCGGTGTCAGACGGCGTTTGCGCTGAGGGGGCTCCACCGGCGGCTGCTCCTCTCCGACCTCTGATGCCGGCTGTTCGGCTTCCCGAACAATCGCTTGCCCTGCATGATCCTGAAGCTGCTGGAACTCCTTCTCCGCCTGCAAATACGCCTTGCCTTCCGAGGTGATCTCGAATACTTTCTTGCCGTCCACCTTGGATGCGGTGACGAAGCCTTGATCGCGCAGCATCTGGAGCGTCGGGTAGATCGTGCCCGCGCTAGGCTTGTAGGTGCCGTCCGACTGCTCTTCAAGCGCTTTCATCATTTGGTAGCCGTGCATGCCGGAGCGCAGCAGCAGCTCGAGCAGCGCGTATTTCACGCCGCCGCGGCTGAAATATCTCCGACCCGTACCGGTCGAATCGCGCTCGGAGCCGTCGTGTATGAACAGACGTTCCTCCTCTTGCCAGACACTTGCCATAGCCTGCCTCCTTTCCCGATATATCGTATTACCACCGATTCTATACGATATATCGCAAACTGGCAATTGCTGCCGTCTATTCTTGCGCGACCGCGTGGCGCGCAGCAATAAGGCTGATCGCCGAAGCTCCGCCTAGTCGCGACTTATTCGCCGGTCGATCGGATCGACCGCCCGTTGGCTAAGCCGTAAATGTATTAGCAGCAAAAAAAAGATGACACCTGCACGTACAGGCATCATCTCGGTTATGAGGCGCAAGTCTTTCTAGCAAAGACTGCTAGTAGATTAGGAGGCTTTACATGCTAACGCTGGCTAGCCTCCTCTTGGCAGCTTAGACATCCGCCGCGCAGCGGAATCCCATATGCCCTGTCGAGCTGTCCGGCGTGTTCGACGTTCGGGCCGCGACCCGGTAGCGGTTGCAATAGGACCGATGGCAGAGATACGATCCGCCCTTGAGGGTTCGCGTCGCGCCCGCCGCGACTCCGCGCGGATTGACGCTCTCTCCGGAGCGGTGGTATTCCGGGCTGAACCAATCGCTGCACCACTCCCATACATTGCCGGCCATATTATACAACCCATAGCCGTTCGGTTCGAACGACCGCGCCGGTGCCGTGCCGGCATACCCATCCTCCGCCTCGTTGACGCGCGGGAACGTGCCCTGCCAAATATTGCAGCGGTGCTCGCCGTCCGGCGTCAGCTCGTCCCCCCATGGATAACGCCTGCCGTCCAGTCCGCCCCTTGCCGCATACTCCCACTCCGCCTCGGTCGGCAGCCGCTTGCCCGCCCACTTCGCATAAGCAGAAGCGTCATGCCAGGAGATATGCACGGCCGGATGCTCCAATCGGTCTTCGATGCTTGTCCCGGGGCCTTCCGGCGCTCGCCAATACGTGCCCTCTACGCTCCACCACCAGGGCGCGCTCTGCACGACCGAGGTGACGCTCGGACGGAGACGCTCCGGCACGAACAGATGAAAGACGAACGACCAGCCGAACTGCTCCGCTTCCGTCACATAGCCGGTCGCGTCGACGAACGCCTGAAATTGCGCGTTGGTCACGGCCGTCTCGTCGATATAGAACGGGTCAACGGTCACGAGACGGGACGGGCCTTCTCCGTCCAGCGGGAATACGTCCTTGTCGTCGGTTCCCATACGGAATTCGCCGCCGGGAAGCAAGACCATGCCGGCTCTGACTATGGCCCCCGCAGCCCCGTCTGCAGACGCGTCCCGCTCCGCTCGCTCCGGGTGCTCGAGCACCACCGGATCCCCTTCCCTGGAGGAAGCCACCAACTCCGCTGCCGACGCCGCTTCCGCTCCTGACGCGATCGGCTTAAGCTCCGTCCCTCGGCTTGCAGCGCACCCGCACCCGCAGGAGGTTTGAATCTCTTTCATCGTCGTTCACGATCCCTTCTTCGCATGACTGCCGCTTGTTGAAACTAGCTTATCACCTGAATTCCGAGTCGTAAAGTATGAATTGTTGCCCGCCACAAGGAAAGGAAATCCGCCGCTGCCCCGCTCAGGATGCGGACATCTACCGCGACCATGCTATCGCTAGTTTCATAGAGTACTGGGAGAGACCGCTTCTTCCCTATGTTCGCCGTAGTTCTAGCGTCTCGCCAAGCGCTTCAGGGAAAGGAGGAATAAGGATGCCCTTTTCAACCGGAACGATAACCAACACGCGGGCGACCGGCACCGCCTCTTCGACCCTCGTCATCAGCACGCGCAACTTGAACATCGCGGCCGCTTCGACGATTTCGATCCAAATTTTCGCGTCCGTCGACTCGAACACGTTCTACACCGCTTATGTCGATTCGTTCGTCCTTGCCGCCAACTCGTACAATGTCCGCACCTATGTTATCGGCGGGAACGTCGCCTACGAAGTCCAGGTGAACTCGTCCGCTTCCCAAGTGCTGTTCTCCGTCTTCGGCATTGACGAATTTGGGAACATGGTCCCGAATCAAGGCCGCACGCAGGCGGAGCTCAGCTTCATCGCGCAGCTCAGCCCGATCATTTAATGTACGCGGCATGTATCGATTCTTGTAATGTAGTAACGGCAAAAGCCTGCCGCGTCATCCGACCGGCAGGCTTCCTGCTGTTCCCTATCGACTTCCCGCGCCGGAACGCGCTTGTTCCCGGTAATCGTTCGGCGTCGCGCCCGTCGCGCTCTTGAACACGCGGTTGAAATGCCTCACGTTGCCGAAGCCCGTGCTCTCGGCGATCACCGTCACCTTCTCGCTGGAGGCGGCAAGCCGCTTCTTCGCCTCGTTCACCCGCAGGTCGGTCCAATACTCGACGAGCGACTTGCCCGTGCGCTGCTTGAACAGCGTCGAGAAGTAAGCGGGGTTGAGAAACACCTGCTCGGCCACCTCGGTCAGCGTCAGCTGCTCGCGGTAGTGCTGATTCACGTAACGGATCGCTTTCTCGATCGGGTCGCTCTCCGGCTGCCGCCGGCTGCCCGCGATGCAATCGGCCAGATGGCTAAGATAGGCCCGGCAGCACTCGATCAACTCGGCGCGCGACGTAATCGCGCACACGTCCAGCAGCACCGCTTGAATCGTCCGGTCGCCAAGCCATGCCTTCGTAAGGACGAGCTTCTCCGCCTCCTCGTAATAATGAAGCAGCAGCTTGCAAATTTGCTGATGAATCGTCTCCGGACTTCGCGCCTTCGCGCACAGCTCCGCGATCATCTCGGCCGCGAGCTGACCCGCCTGCGCCGCTTTCCCTTCGAGCACGGTCGTCTCCAGCGAAGACCACGACCACTCGCGCAGGTTCGAGGCCAGCTCTTGACTGCTTTCTTTAGTCTGCGCGTAGGAGATCACCCTGTCCCCGCCGACGATGAGCCGGTGCAGGAGGGCGATCTTCGCCTCATGGAACGAACGCGGAATCGCCTTGATTCCTTCCACGGCGCTCCCAAGCCCGATGGTAACCGTCAAGTTGGACAAGGAAATCGTGCGCCTGCGGACCGATTCCGCCAGCTCCATGAGCGGATTGACCGATGCCGCGCCGCAGTCCAGATTGACGAGCGCGACGACTTCCGTATCGGAGAGCACGAAGGAGAAGCCGTTCGCTCGCTGGTCCAGCAGCTCCTGCACGACCTGTTGGATGTACAGCTGGAAGAGACTCGGGTCCGCCTTGCCGTAACGATCCCGGTCCAGCGCATCTTTGTCCAGCTTAATCACCATGCAGGCGAAGCATGGCGCGCCGAACGTCAAGCCGATTCGCCCGAGCAGCGCCAGCTCGTTCTCGTTCACATCTCCGCGGAGCAGCCCGGCGACGAGATGCTCGCTCACGTGCTGCCGGATTTGCCTGGCGTCCGCGGGTTCCGCCGCGAGCAGCTCGGGCACGGCGGCTGATTTGGCCAGCTCGCCGCGCAGCTTGCGCAGCGTCTCCAGCAGCTCCTCGCGCTCCACCGGCTTCATCAGATAATCCCGCGCGCCGTGCCGGAGCGATTGCTGCAAATACGTGAACTCGTCATAACCGCTAAGCACGACGACGTGTATGTGGGGGAACCGTTCCTTAACGATCTGCTGCAGCTGAATGCCGTCCATGCGCGGCATGCGAATGTCGGTCAATACCACATCCGGCTTCAGCTGCTCCACCTGCTCCAGCGCTTCGCAGCCATCCTTGGCTTCTCCGGCGATCTGCCAGCCGTCCGAAGCGGATTCGATCATTTTGCGCAAGCCTTTGCGAAAAATCGTTTCGTCGTCCACAATGAGTATCGTTGGCATTACCCGGCTCCTCTCTGTGCCGCCGCCTTGGCTGCCGGCATGCGGATCGTCACTTTCAGCCCTTGGAAGGGCATGCTCTCCAGCTGCAAGCCATACTGCTCCCCGTAATGCAAGCGAATGCGCCGGTGTACGTTCAACAGCCCGTTGCCGCTCGTGCCCCCTAGATCCCGATCGTTCAAGAGCCGCTCGCGCATATCGGCCAGACGTTCGGCGGTCATGCCGATGCCGTCATCTTCGATCACGATGGACAACGTCCCCTGCGATTGGAAGCAGGTCAGCCGGATCAAGCCGCTGCCGATCCCCTTGTCCAGGCCGTGATTAATCGCATTCTCGACGATCGGCTGGATCATCAGCGGAATGACCGGCACATCGGCAAGCGAGGGGTCCGTCTCCAATTGGAAATCCAGTCGTTCCTCATAGCGCATTTGCTGGATCGTCATATAGCCCTTCACGTGCTCCAGCTCATCCCGCAGCGTGACGATCTCCTTGCGGCCGCTGAGCGAATAGCGCAGCAGCCGGCTCAAGTTGTTCGTCATCTTCACGACTTCCCGGTTGCCCTCCACCTCGGCGTACATCGAGATGGAACCGAGCGTATTGTAGAGGAAATGCGGGTTGATCTTGCTCTGAAGCGCCGCGATCTCGGCATCCTTCTCGCGGATCTCCGTCTCGTAGAGCCGGTAGCCGAGCTCGCTCAGCCGCGACACCATCGTGTTGAACGCGCTGCCGAGCTGGCCGACCTCGTCCCAATGGCCTACCGGAAATCCCACGTTCAAATCGCCGCGCTCGACCTTGCGCATGAGCGTCCGCAGCATGCGCAGCGGCTTCGTAATGCGGAAGGCGATCACGACCGAGACGAGTACCGCGAGTCCGATGCATACTGTACCGGCCAGCAGGATCGAATTGCGCACGACGAGCGAATCTTTCATCAGCTCCGCCACGGGCACGACGCCGACCGTCGTCCAGCCCGTCACCGCCGAGGCGACGTGCGCGACGAGCAAGCTGCGGCCATCGGCGTTCATGTGCGTCACGCCTTCTCCCTCGAGCTTGCCCAGCTCCGGATAGACGGCCGTTTCCTCCTTGCGCAGCACGAGATCGCCCGCGCCGTCGGTCATATAGAGCGATTCCTTGCTTCCCATGCTCACCTGCGCGAGCAGCTTCCGGACGGCAGCCGGGTCGATATCGATGACGATATAGCCGAGCGTCTCGCCGCTGTCGAAGCTGCGCAGCTCGCGGGCGATCGAGAATACTTGATAGACGCTGCCGCTGGTCGACCGCACCTCGTGCGTCGTGATGAACGTCGGCTGGCCGAACTTGCCTCTGGCTTGCTCCAGCCACTCCGCTCCCCCGTCCAGCTGATACGTGGTCATATACTGGCTTTCAGGCAGCACGACGTAGGAAGCGCCGCGTTCGCCATACAGCGAAATGCCCATGATGTCGACGCGGCCGTTCAGAAATACTTTGGAGACGAAATTGTTCAGCTGCCCGATCTCCGCCAGCGTCAGCGGTTCGCCCGGGGAGCGGGGAGAAGCGAGGAAATCGAGAATTTCCTCGTATTGGTACGGCATGAGCGACAGCCGATTGAGCTCGTTCATGTACGTATCGATATTGAGCGTCACCTGCTTCAGCGTCTGCAGCTGATAGCTGCCGACCTGCCCCTCCATCTTGGCGGCGAAGCGCCCGAAGGCGAAGAAGCCCATCGCGCCGAGCGGCAGCACGATCAAGAGAACCTGGACGAGAATCAGCTTGCGGGCGAGCGCCAAATTGCCGAACCATTGCTGCATATTCCGGATTCTTCTGCGCATCCCGATCACCTGCCCTGCTTCGCCAGCTCGAGATTAATCTGAGCGGAAGCGGCCCGGAGCGTCTCTTCCGGCGACTGCTCGCCGTAGTTCATCCGCTCGAATTGCCGGATGATCGTCTCGATGAAGCTCCACTGCTTCGTATGCTTGGGCCAAAAGACGACCGAATTGGCGGCAGCCGCATAGTCGCTGCGATAATTGAGCGCACGGAATGCTTCCGTCTGCACGATGCTGCTTACGCTCGGCACATGGCCGGCTTCCGACCATTTGGCCCCGTGCTCGGCGACCCACTTCATGAACGTCATCGCGGCCTGCCGCTTCTCCGGCGGCAGCTCGTGCCGCGTCGGAATCGTCAGCGTATGGGAATCCGCCCATGCGGCCGGCTTATCGTACAGCGTCGGCAGCGGAACGACGCCGAAATTCAGACCGTCCGCCTTCTCCAGCGCCCCCGTCGCCCAGACGCCGGTGATCAGCACCGCGGCCTTCCCCTCGTGGAACAGCTTGAACGCATCGGGGATGTCCGGCGGAATGAGATGGCTTTCATATAAGCCATGGATATATTTAAGCGCTTTCAGCGCGGCCGGATTGTCGATCGCGGCATGCGTGCCCTTCGCGTTGTAGAATGTGCCCCCGCCTTGAATCTGATTGTACAGGCTCCACCACAGCCAGACGGAATCGATCCGCGTGCTGGGCTGAGCGAGCGGCGCGACGTCGGCCGGCACGGCCTGCCGGATACGCGTCAAGAACGCCGTGAAACCCGCTTCGCCGGTACCGATGACCGGCTTGCCATCTCCGCTCAACACGCCCGCCTGGGCGAGAAACGTCTTGTTGTAATACATGACCAGCACGTGCGTATCCAGCGGGACCGCGAATACGCGCCCTTGGAACTGCGTCGCCTTCAGCACGGAAGGGTTAAAGACGCCGAAGTCCAGCCCCGCCTCCTCGGCAGGCGCGGACAAATCCTCGATGTAGCCGTTCTGCACGAACTGCGGGAGCGAGGTCGCGTGGATGACGGCGACGTCCGGCGCGTTGCCGGACAAGACCGCGGTGCGCAGCCGGGAATAATAGTCATCCAGCCGCGAATTCATCTGCACGACGTGGATCCCTTCGTGCTCCTCGTTGAACTGGTCCACCAGCTCGGTCATGAAGACGTTGTCGCCTCCGCTGAACGGCGTCCAATACTCCAGCTGGACCGCTGGCGATGCCGCCGCCTTCCCCGCATCCTCCGCCTCCGCACCGTTCTGGCTGCACCCGGTCAATAGCAGGCTTGCCGCCATAGATGTGATCAAACTTAGTCTGGTAAATGCCAAGATGGACAAGCCTTTCATGACCAGCGCCTCCTATACACTACTTCATTGTCGTTCGATCGAGATAATCGATCCGCAGCTCTGCGGTCGCATCCTCCAGTATAAGGGCGTTCACGCCCGCCTTCAATCGCAATGTGACGGATTGTGTCGCGAATGCATTGCGGTCGCCGGCAGCAAATTCCAGCGTAGCCGCTTCGCCATCCTCCTTGCGTACGGTCAGCTTCGCCGGACCGCCGGAGGGGTTGGACGCGGCAATGCGAAGCTCGTATTCGCCGGTCTTCGGGACGATGACGTTCGGGAACCGCACACCTTCGCCTTCGCCTGGCGTAAGCTTCACGAGGCCGCCGCCGGAAGCGTACACATTCTCGTCCGGTTCGCCCTGGCTGCCGATCTCGGCGAATTCCGCTTCGTACCGCGGCAGCTCGATCGCTTCGATGACGGCTCCCGTGCCGCTTGCCGTTACGCGGATGCTGTTCATGCCCGCTTGGAGCGGCACGTCCGCATACGCATAGCCAGCAGCGTCGGCAGGCTGAAGCTCGATGGCGATCGACTCGCCGTCGTTCGCGCTTACGGTGCCCTGCAGCGCGTCGCCGGTTGTGTTCCGATAATGAATCATCAGCGGGGCGGTCGTTTTCACCCGGGCCGGGATCAGATCGAACGATGCTTCGGCGGCCCCTTGCGGGTCTGCTCGGAATACGCCGGTGCCCGAAGGAACCGCGATCGCCTCGTCCAGGCCGAGCGGCTTGCCGAGCGCAAGGTTCCCCGCTTCGTCCCAGACCAGCTTCTGCGCGCGCGCCTTGCGGTTGCTCCACCCGTCGCCCGGACCGCTGGTCGCATGATAGACGATCCACTGCTCCGCGCCGTCCGGCGACGTCGTGAACGAGTTGTGGCCCGGACCGAATACACCCGCCTCCTCGTCCATACTCAGAATCGGCTGCTCGCGCTTCGTCCAGCTGGCCGGATCGAGCGGATCTGCCCCTTTCGTAAGCGACAGCATGCCCAGCGCATAATGAGGCGTCCAGCTGCCCGCGCCCGAATACACGATATGCACGTTCCCGTCATGATGCAGAATCGATTGCCCTTCATTAATGTAAGGGGGACCGCCCGCCTTCTCCCAGTCCAAATCCGGCTCTGACAGCAGCACGCGCGGACCGCTGATCGTGAGCGGATCGCTCATGGGCGCGATGTACGTATTCTGCTGCACGTTCACGTCGCCTTCCCAGCCCGACCAGACGAAATACAGCTTCCCGTCGATTTCCGCCGCCAAGCCGTCGATCGCCCACTTATCCGTATCGTCCGTGATTTGCCCTTTGAACGAGTAGCTGCCCATGGGATCGTCCGTTTCCGCTTCGAGCGCGAACATCCGATGATTCTCGTTGCGGCCGTCGTCGGCCGCAAAATAGATGTACCATTTGCCCTGGATAAATTGAATTTCCGGCGCCCACAGCTCCGCCGAGTAATTCGTCCCGACATCCGGGTACCAGACCGTCTTCCGCTCCGCGTCCTTGAAGTCGATCGTCCGGGATTTCATCACCATGACGTCCGCGCCGTTATGCGTGAACGTCATATAATAGTAGCCGTCCTTGTAGACGACGCTCGGATCCGGCGTATCGATCTCCGCCAGCGTATTCTTGAACGTCCCGCCGTGCCCGTTATAGACCCAATCGGACGATTCCCGATCCTTCCCCGTATTCATCATCCAGCCTCCCCACCCCATCGCGATGACGATCAGCGCGGCTGCGCCGATGAGCCATCGTGTTGTCGTTGCTTTCATCATGGCCTTCCTCCCGATACCTGCAAGGTGTAACACGGCTGCCGCATTCTAATGGCAGTACCGTGCGTAGACTTCGGCGCGCATAAGTTCGAAAAGAGACCTCGAGAGGTCTCCGTTCCACGCCGCATGTCGGTTTTATTTCACGCCCGCCTGCGTGATCGCCTTCACGAACGAACGTTGTCCGATGATGAAGACGATCAGCACCGGCAGCGTCGCGATGACCGTCATCGCCATCAGCTTGCCGTAAGCCTGCGTATAGCTGCCCTGCGCCATCATCGCGATGCCGGCCGTAATGGTGCGCATCTCCGGCGACGTGGTGGCATAGAGCGGCCAGACGAAATCGTTGTAGATGCCCATGAAGGTGAAAATCGCCAGCGTTACCATGATCGACACCGAGGCCGGCAGCAGAATCCTCGCGTAAATTTGCCACTTGTTCGCGCCGTCGATGCGCGCCGCCTCCTCGATCTCCTTCGGGAACGAAGCGAAGAACTGGTACAGCAGGAAGACGCCGAACGCGCCCGAGGAATACGGCAGAATAAGCGCGGCATACGTGTTGATCAAGCCGAGCGCGTTGAACTCCATGTACATCGGCAGGAACGTCAGCACGCCCGGGATCATCATGGACCCGACGAACATCGGGAACATGAGCTTCCGCAGCGGCAAATCCTGCAGCCTTGCGAGCGCGAATGCCGCCATCGACGAGAACAGCAGCACGATGGCCGTGCCCGCCGCGCCGACGAACAAGGAATTGGTAATCCAGCGCGTGATCGGCACGTTCATCAGCTCGCCTTTTAACCCTTCGATATAATTCTCGAGCGTCGGTTTGACCGGAATGAGATTCATCTGTCCGGCCAGCGCCTCGAAGTCGTTCTTGAACGACGTCGACACCATCCAGATCAGCGGCAGCAGGAACAAGACCGCGAGGATAACCGCAAGCGTGATCAGCAGCGTTTTTCTCATGCGGACTCCTCCTTTCTCCCGTAAGCGATCTTGTACTGCACCGCCGAAATAATAATGATGATGAGCGCCATCAGAATCGCCATCGCCGAGGCCGAGCCGACCTGCTTGCCTTTGAACGCCTCGTCGAGCACGTTCATTAGCAGCACCCGCGTGCTGTCGCCCGGGCCGCCGCGCGTCAGCAGGAACGGCTGGGCGTAGACGTTGAACGATGCGATCGTCGAGGTGATAATGATGAACAGCATGACCGGTCGGATGGAAGGCAGCGTGATGTTGACGAATTTGCGCCACGCGTTCGCGCCGTCGATCGAAGCCGCTTCATAATAATCCTCGGGCACTTCGTTGAGCGCGTTGATGAAAATAATCATGTTGAAGCCGATCGTCCACCACAGCGTCGTCAGCACGAGCGACACCCACACCCATGGCAGGTCGGTCAGCCACGCGACCGGATCGACGCGAAGCTTCGCGAGCAGGCCGTTCAGGAAGCCGGCGTTCGTGTCGAACATCATGAGCCAGATGACGGCCATGACCGAGCCGGAGATCGCATACGGCATGAAGTAGAACGTGCGGAACAGTCCGCGGATGCGGCCCGGAATCGCGTTCAGCAGCATGGCGAGCGCAAGGCCGAGGATGACGAGCAGCGGCACCGAGTAGAGCACGAACTGAAGCGTGTTCCACAAGCCGACGGTGAACTGCTCGAACAAATACGTCCCCGGCGTGAAAATTTGAACGTAGTTGTCGAGTCCGACGAATTCATGCGAATCCGACAGCAGCTCGAAGTTATGGAACGAAATATAGAGACCGTACAAAATCGGAATCAGCAGAAAGGCGCAAAAGCTGAGCAGGTACGGCAGAATAAACAGCGATGAGGTGAATCGGGATTGCAGCGAGCTCTTCGTCAAGCGCGTCCCCTCCTTTGGGTTAATGGTCGTGCGGCGGTCAGCCTTCAGCGCGGCGGCTGGCCTGGATGCAAGAGAACGAGGAGGCGACAAGCGCCTTCCCCGTCCTCCCGTCCTGCATGCTGCCGGCTGGTACCGCTCGCGGCAGAGGTTACTTCTTCATCGCTTGACGGGACTTGGCGACCGCGTCGTCCATCGCCTTCTGCGCGTCTTTCTTGCCCAGCAGCGCGCTGCTCAGCTCGCCCCAGATCGGATCGGAGATCGTCGCCCAGTTAAGCACGTTCGGCGCGAATTGGACGTAATCGAACGACTTGGCGACGTTGCTTTGCATCTCGAGCGCTTGGAATTCCGCGCTCTCGAGCATCGGCTTCGAAGCCAGCGCCTGGCCGGAAGCCGCCCAGTCCATCGAGTTCGTGGACACGTATTTCAGGAAGTCGCCAATGCCTTTGATCACCGCCGCGTCCGTCACGTCCTTCGGCACGACGAAGTTATGGGAGCCGCCATAGACCGCTTGCTTCGCTTTGCCGATCTGCGGCACCGGCGCGACGCCGTAGTTGATGCCCGCTTCGTCGAATTGCCCTTTCATCCAAGGACCGTTGAATTGGATCGCGTTCTTGCCCTGCAGGAAGAGCGTATTCTCGCCGTCCTGCTGCACGTTCGCCGGGGAGACGCCTTTGTCGACCAAGCCGCGCATCCACTGTACCATCTCGACCGCTTCCGGCGAATTGTACGCGACGTCCGTACCGTTCCACAGCTCGCCGCCGTTCTGCCAGACGAGCGACGGGAAGATGAATTGCTGCGGCCAAAGCGTCGGAACCACGTAGCCGTAGATTTTCTTGTCCTTGTCCGTTAATTTCTCGACCGCGGCGTCGAACTCCGCCCGATTCGTCGGCGGCGCCGTGATGCCCGCCTTCTCGAACAGGTCTTTGTTGTAGTACATGACGAGCGGATGGATGTCGAGCGGGATGCCGTACCACTTGCCTTCGATCGTCTCGTAGTTGACCGGCGCTTCGACGTAGTCGGCTTTGTTGATGCCTGCCGCGCCTGCGAGATCGTCCATGGGCTGAAGCTGGCCTTTGTTCTGATAGGTCGGGATTTGGTCCACGTGCATGATGGCCAGGTCCGGACGCTCCTTGCCCGCGCTCAGCGCGACGTCGAGCTGCTTGTAATATTCGCCGTTCGGCTGGATGACCAGCTTCACTTTGTACGTATCTTGGGCGGAATTGTACTTCTCGACGATCTTCTTCATGAATTCGCCGTCCGCGCCGGAGAACGGCGTCCAGAACAGAATATCCGCCTTCTCCGCGACCTCGCTCTCGCCGCTGCCTTCCGCCGCGTTCGTGCCGGCGTTCGTGCCGGCGTTCTCTCCGCCATTGGCCGCACCGTTGTTCGCGCCGCCTTCGTTCCCGCCATTATTGCCGCTGCAGCCGGCCGCCAGCACCAGGCTCGAAGCGAGCATCATTACGCTGAGCATCTTCACTGTTCTTGTCATGTCGTAACCCCCATGGTCGTCAGATAGGATTTCTTCGTCCTTCTGATCCTCATTCTAGCCGCACGGTGAAAGCGATCACATGCCGCTTTTTTGGGAGGGGTGGACATTTTTTTGGGAGCCCGGCTCCCGGCGGACTGTCCATGCAAAATGCCCTTTTAAATCCAGTATTTCGCCTCCACCTTCCCCTCCGCCGCAATGCTGTCAGGTTAAGAGGGCTTCGCCCCGTTGACCCCACTTTTGTTGCTCCCTCCTCCCACCTCCTCCGCCGAGGAGGCTCCAAAGGGCTTTGCCCAAGCGTATGCTTCCGATGTGCGTTTTCCTTAGAAAACGCTTAGGACTCCCGTTTTCGTGCTGGCATGTTTGTTCGTGGTCGGCGGGAAGGCTTGAGTGTGGCACGCGTTTGTCCTAACGGACAAAGCTTCAGTGGGTTTTAAGCCCTTCTCAGACATAAGCGTGTTGCATCCTGTTAACTGCTGGCCGTCGCTGGCTTCTCCCTACGCTTTTCCTTAACCTGACAGCATTGCCCTCCGCCGAGGGGAATCAGAAGGTTATAGCCTATGCTTCCGAAGTCGTTTTTCTCCGAAAAACGTTCACCTCTGGACTCTGCTAATTAGCGTGACTCGTGACGCGGCCGTCTTCGATGTGTCCTGTCGAGGGGGGCTCGCTTGTCCTTTGGACAGGCTCTTGTTCGCGCTTCGTTCGTTACGGTTTGCCTTGGGGTGGTATCCTGGGGGACATTGCGCTTGAATGAGCTATGTGCTGACCTTCGCTTTCGTCCGCTTGTGCGGACACGCTTTTCGACTAGACTAATGATCGCACTTGCTATGCGGTCGTCTTCGATGTGTCCTGTCGAGGGGGCTCGCTTGTCCTTTGGACAGGCTCTTGTTCGCGCTTCGTTTGTGACGGTTTGCCTTGGGGTGGAATCCGGGGGACCTTGCGCTTGATTGGACTCCGTGCTGACCTTCGCTTTCGTCCGCTTGTGCGGACACGCTTTACTTTTGTCTTTCGGTCAAAACAACAAAAAGGCCGCCGTCCCTGTATCGGGAGCAGCGGCCTTGGTGGGCTCGGCTAGTTGCCTTCGTTGATCGCCTTGATCAGATCAAGGGCGATCTTCGGTTTGCGGTCGTAGGTGAGCAGGCCGTTAATTTCCTGTTCGACGTCGGTGAGCTGCGTATAGCAGTAGCCCTGTACGACGCCGGAGCGTATCAGCGGTTGGATCACATTGCGAAGACGCAGTTCGAAATCTTCGTCGGATGACGCGCCCGAATAACCCCAGCCTTCCCAGTCGCTCTTCTTGTAGGCGATGCCGCCGAATTCGGTGATCAGAATCGGTTGACCGTCATACGCGAAGCCGCCGACGCTAAGGCGTCTGTTCGCCGGCATGGCGGAGACCGCCTGCTCGACGCTGCCGTAACGCGCCTCCAGCACCTCGCGGCGCCATTCATAGTCGTGGATGTTGTACAGATCGGTCGCGACCATCTCCCAGCCGTCATTGGAGACGACCAGCCGGGTCGGATCGAGCGATTTGGTCAGATGGTACATGGCGAGCGCATGCTGCTGCTGACGAACGTCGATCTGGATGTTCGGCACGCCCCAGCTTTCGTTCAGCGGCACCCAGACCGCGATGCACGGATGGTTGTAGTCGCGCTCGATCGCCTCCTGCCATTCCTTGGTGAACCGGCGTGCGTATTCCTCGGAATAATCGTAGGCGTTCGCCATCTCGCCCCACACGAGCAGGCCGAGCTTATCACACCAGTAGAGGTAGCGCGGGTCCTCGATTTTCTGATGCTTGCGCGCGCCGTTGAAGCCCATCGCCTTCGTCAGCTCGACGTCCTGCCGGATCGCGTCGTCGCTCGGCGGCGTCAGATTTCCCTCCGGGAAGTATCCCTGATCCAGCACCAGCTTCATGAAGTACGGCCGGTTATTGAGGTTGAATTTGCCGTTCTCCAACGAAATCTTCCGCATCCCGAAATAGCTCGTCACCCGGTCCGCTTCGCTGCCGTCCACGAGCAGCACGAATTCCACGTCATACAGGTTCGGCCGTTCCGGCCACCATAAGCGGTCCATGCCATGGTCGTTCAGACCGGCCAGCCGGATCGTGCGCGCTTCCTCGCCGGCGCGGACGGCGAATTCGTCGCTCGCCACCGCTTGGCCTTGGAAGGAAATGCGAACCTGCAGCCGAATATCTCCCGTCCCTGCCCCGGTACCTGCCACGAAGGCGCGGATGCCGATCTCGTTCGCGTCGATATTCGGCGTGAATTTCACCTTGCGCAGATGCGCGGGCGCTACCGCTTCCATCCATACCGTCTGCCAAATGCCCGTCGTACGCGTATACCAAATCGCCCGCGACTTCTCCTCCCAGAACTGCTTGCCGCGCGGCAAGTATACATCCGTGCCATAATCCTCGGCCCGGACGACGAGCATGTTGTCGCCATTCGCTTGTAGCGCGTCCGTAATATCCGCCTGGAACGGCGTATGTCCGCCCTCGTGGCTGGCAACCTGCCTCCCGTTCACCCACACTTGCGCTGCGTAATCGACCGCGCCAAAATGAAGCACGATCCGTTTGCCGGCAAAGTGCGCGGGAATCTCCAGCTTCCTGCGATACCAGACCACGTCGTGGAAACCGGGATCGCCGATGCCGCTCAACGGGCTCTCAAAGCTAAACGGCACTTGAATCGTCTTGGCGAACGGCGTCTGGCGGTTGTGCCAGCCCGCTTGTTCGCCAATTCGGTTATCATCGAATTCGAACTCCCACGTCCCGTTCAGATTCACCCATGCGTCACGTTGAAACTGCGGACGCGGATATTCGGCTCTAGGCATGCTTGTCATCGGTTTGTCCCTCCATTAGTTAACTTGTGAGTTGTTATATGAACCAATAAGTGCTATCATGGTGCCATTGTACCGATATTCGCTTTTACCGTCAACCAATAAGTTGTTTTATTAACTCACAGATTATATGATATAGGAATCAGAAAGCGAGGATGGTTATGCATATCCAAGTTCAAACCAAATATATGGCGATCCTGGAATGCTTCTCTTCGGAGACGCGCGTGCGCATGATCGAGTTGCTCGACGAACGGCCGCGCAGCATCAAGGATCTCGCCGATACGCTCGGCGTCTCCTCCGCGATCGTCACCAAGCATATTCAGAAGATGGAGGAAGCCGGGCTGATCGCCACGCAGAACTTGGCGGGCACGCGCGGAAGTCCCAAGATCTGCTCGCTCGCGATCGATTCGCTCACCCTTCATTTGAGAGGCGCCAAACCGAAGGAGGAGGAGCGCAAATATGCCGTCGAAATCCCGATCGGGCAATACTCGGATTATGCCGTTAAGCCGACGTGCGGCTTGGCCTCCGAGTCCAAAATTATCGGCTACGTCGACGACCCCCGCTATTTCTCCGACCCCGAGCGGATGAACGCCGCGCACATCTGGTTCGGCAGCGGTTACGTCGAATATCGCATTCCCAATTATCTTCATGCCGCGCAGACCGCCCGGCAGCTGGAATTCACGCTGGAGCTATGCTCGGAAGCGCCCTATTACAACGAGAACTGGCCTTCGGATATCAGCTTCTCCGTGAACGACGTCGAGACGTGCGTCTGGACCTGTCCCGGCGACTTCGGCGACAAGCGGGCGGTCCTGACGCCCTCCTGGTGGACGCTCGGCACGCAGCACGGCTTGCTCAAAAGCTTGACCATTCATGAAAGCGGCACGTTCCTCGACGGCATGAAGCTGTCGAACGTGACGATCAACGATCTCGGACTTCGGCACGGAGAGGATTTTCGGTTCCGGATCGCTTCGCCCGAGACGGCGCGCCATTGCGGCGGGGTCAGCTTGTTCGGACGCGGGTTCGGCAATTATGCGCAGGATATCGTGGTTCACGTCCATTACGAGGAGCGAGAACGACAAGGCGAAACGACTGTCTTTTAACGGCGCGGCGCATTACCCTATTGGTTAAAAAAAGAGGCAGGCCATCGTCTTCGACAATGGTCTGCCTCTTCGTGTTGCACCCGATGATATGACGTTAGCTCGCGTCAATGAGCTGATAGCGATTGATAATCGTGCCCATACCGCCCTGCTCCAAAAACCAAAATTGCCTGCCATACGTCTCGCACAAGAGCCAATCGAACGAAGCCAGACCGGGATAACCCGCGAGCGCATGCTCGATTTCCCGTTTGAATTCCGACAGCTTGGTGTGCATCGGCACCGCCTTCGTCACTTCGGCGATCCCGCGTCGCAGATCGTCCACATTATCGGTCAACGTATAGTCAAGCGTGCGGCATAACCGGCTCAGCACCAGATCCCGGCTTCGTTTCACCGTCGGCCGCTCGTGATCGGCATAGTACAGCTGGATGCGGCAGACCAGCTGTTTCATTTGGAGGTCGTCAATTATCGCGGCTTGGCTTCTCGTAAGTTGCTGTCCTCTCATCGTTATTCCCCTATTTCGTGTAGTGAGTGGTTCAATCGGCGGCTGGTTGCGCAATGTTTATAGTCCTATGGTACTATTTCATTTACGCTAAATAAAGGACCAATATTAGCAAATTACCACCGCGATTAAAGTCTGCCATGCCTGGGAACGACCAGCTTTCCGCCTTCGGTTCGCATCGAATTTGTCGAGGAAAATAGATGGTGGTGAATAATGCCTGCGCCGGGAGGAAACAAAGAAAGAAGCGTTAACTTTCGAACGAGGAGGAATTCCGACGGATGCCCACACAAGCTTCAGCGCCATCTTCGCGGCGCCTAGACCGAAATTTGTTGTCCGGCTGGCTGTTCGGACTCGGCTTCGTCGCTTTCATCGATGAAACCGTCTTTCACCAGCTCCTGCATTGGCATCACTTCTACGACAAGGCGACTACCAACATCGGCCTCGTGTCCGACGGTCTCTTCCACGCGTTCAGCTGGTTCGCGACGATCATCTCGCTCTTCCAGCTTGCCGAACTAAGACGCGGCGGCGCCTGGAACAAGCCGCGCTGGCTGGGAGCTTCTTGGATGGGAGCCGGCGTCTTCCAGCTGTATGACGGTCTAATCCAGCATAAACTGATGCGATTGCATCAGATCCGGTACGTAGCCAATGTCGCGGTTTACGATATCATCTGGAATGCGCTCGCTGCCTGTATCCTACTGGCGGGTATCGCGATGATCCGCCGCGCTTCAGGAGCGACACACGAAGCGGACGGAGCGAGACGATGACGATTCTGCCGACATGGGGTGCCTGGGCATGGATACATCATCATCCAAGCACATTCTCGGATCCTTGGGCGGTAGCATCCTTCGTATTGGCCATCGTGTTCGCCCTTCTATCCTTGGGTTATGCTGCATCGGTAGTAAAAGTCAATCGTCGGTACGCGAAATCTTGGCCTGCAAGCCGTTCGTTATACTGGCACACGGGGATGACGCTCGCCGCAAGCGCATGCGTGTCGCCTCTCGTATTGCCAGGAAGCCATGCGATCGCCAACCACATGGTCGTCCATCTCCTGCTCGGCATGTTTGTTCCGCTGATTCTGGTCTTTGCGGCCCCAATGACGCTGCTGATGCGTGCGCTGCCCGCGCCCGCAGCGAGGTCATTCATCCGCCTGCTCAAGCAACCCGTCCTGCGAATTGTCGTTCATCCGGCCGTCGGCGCCTTTGTGAATATCGGCAGTATGTGGGCGCTGTATCGAACCCCGATATATGCGACGATGCAGGAGTCCCCAGCCTTGTATGTCGTGGTACATGTTCACTTCGCGGCGGCGGGTTATCTCTTCACGGCTAGCGTATTACGATTTGATCGCTGGATGCATGATTGGGGATTCCGCAGCCGCGTCATCTGGCTCATCATCTCGATGGCAGGTCACGGCATCTTGTCGAAGACGTTATTCGCCTCCCCACCTGCTGGCGTGCCCGCGATCCAAGCCGAATACGCGGCTCGCATGATGTATTACGGGGGCGATGCGGTAGAAATCACGCTCATTCTCAGCCTTTGTTATCTGCATTATCGTGCGCCTCGCAGGTTAAAACAATCCAGCTTGCCGTCTGCATGATTATCCCCGGATGGTCCGATAATAAGCAACGTAATTCCGATTCCGAATCCCTTTATATCCGAGAGGAGCTGCTCAAGATGAGAGAAGGACTTATTCCTGCTGTACTAGGCACGGCGGTTACCGCAACCGGAGCAGCGCTGCTTGGGAAGAACCGTCAAGTCGCGACCGCGATCATGGGCTTCGGCGCGGCGCATATCGTGCTCGGCGCGATCGATTTGGTGGAGCACCGCAAGCAGGATCAGGATCAAATTATTTAAAAGCAAAACAGCCCGGACAAATGTCTGGGCTGTTTTGTTATTTCATCCTCTATTCGGATCCGAGAGCCGGATCTACGTTCTGGCACGATGCTCGTCCATAAACAAATACTTCAGGCTGTACAACCCGCAAAGACCGACAAGACTGTACACGATGCGGCTGATCATCGACGATTCGCGGTGAGAATCCCCGCCTAACAAGGCGGATACCAAATCCCACTCGAACAAGCCGACCAACAGCCAGTTGATGGCGCCGATAATGACAAGCGTCAATGCGATTTTTCCCATAGTTCCCATCCTTTCGGCTCAGTCATATATTCACCAGACGTTCCTAATATTCGATCCCTGCCCCTCATTTATACCTCGCATGTCCGGATCCGAAACGAAATTGCGCGGACGCCGAACAGCCTCGCTTCGGGATTTGGCCCAAGGCAAGGCTGTTCGTTTATTCGTATTCGATTATTCGCCGTGTTTGAACAGTGCGTAGATCACGGACGCCGCTTGGGCTCTCGATGCCGTGGCTCTCGGTCCAAAGCTGCCATCCGGCAGTCCTTTCATCAAGCCCGCCGCCTGAATCCGATCGACGGCTTCTCTCGCGTAGCCCGCGACCTGGGATTCGTCCTTGAACGTCACGTTTTCCGCATCATTGGACCACATAATATCCAGAAGCTCAGCTGCCCGGTACAAAATCATCGCCATTTCTTCGCGCGTGATCGCGTCGTTGGCGCCGAACGAGCCGTCTGGCTTCCCGTTCACGAGTCCGAGCGCTTGCGCTTGCGCGACCGCCTCCGCGTACCACGCTTCGCCGTCCATATCGGAGAAGGTTTTCGCTTTCTCTTGGCCGCTGCCGAATTCGAACGATTCGAGCATCATCTTGACAAAAGCCGCGCGCGTCAATTCGCCGTTCGGCGCGAATTGGCCGCTGCCGATTCCGTTGATCGCGCCTCTGGCCGCCAGCGCCTCAATGCTTTCCTGCGCCCATACCGCATGACGCAGATCGCCGAATGTAACGTCCGCGTAACGGACTGCGAATTGCCCTAATTTGCCGGTCGAAGCCTGTGCTTGACCGATTGCCGCGTTGTAGCTGCCGTTCTTCACGATTGCCGCCTTGCCTTGTTCGTCGATCGCATAAACAATGACCGCATGCGGCTTCTCGCCCGCTTGCAGCGTATACGGGAACGTGACTCGGGCTTTGCTGCCACCCAGGTCCGTGACCGCCTTGCCGTCCGCTTGCAGCGAGAAGATGTAGCTAGCGCCGGACTTCAGCTGCGTTCCTTCAACATTCGCCAGCTTCGCATTGAACTGAATGCGTTCCGGCGACTTGCCGTCCGTGCCCTTTATCGATGACTTGTTCACAGTCAAGCTGCCCAAACCTGTCTCGATTCGGATGTCCGTAATCGCTTGATCCGCTTCAATGGCATGTACGGGAAGCTCCACGGTGACTTGCTTCATGCCCGCGGCTGGTTTGATCTGTACGACCAGCTGCTTGTTAGTCGCTTGTTTGAGCGCCCGCTTCACCTGCTCGGCCGAGACGTTCACGACCGCCATGCCGCTCGCGTCAACCTTCGCCTCCACGACGATCGCTTGCGGTTCCGGCTCTGCAACCGGAGGTACCGTTACGGGACCTGTCGATTGGCTCACGACTTTCAGCTCTGCCGTCGCTTCCCGCCCGCCGTCTTGCGTGACGACTTTAATCGTCGTCGTGCCAAGCGTAAGCGCCGTCACTTGACCGATTCCATCGATCGTGGCCACGTTCGGATTGCTCGAGGACCACGTCGCTGCGTCGTTCGTCACGATTGCCGGACGGAATACGGGCACAAGCCGCTGCTTCGTTCCGAGCGTCAATTCGATCGGTTGAAGCTTGATGCCCGACACCGGCACGGTGGAGAAATAAGCCGCATAGCTGTCAGTCATGCCGCTCTTGACGGCAACCGCGCGAATGACCGTATCCGCCGTCAACGCGATCGGACCGACATATTTCGAACTAGCCGCCGTCGGCAGCGTTCCGTCTGTCGTATACCGGATTTCCGCATCGGCGGTCGCTGTGCCGATCGCGACTTGCTTCGCGCCGTTCGAAGCTTTGATCAATTCGGCTTTCGGCGTTGCCGCCTGCTGCTTGGATGCGACCGGTACGCCCGGTTCGATCGTCAGCCAATCGAGGTTGAAGCCGTCGCCATTGTCCGCAATACGGAGCGTTTGTACGCCTTCATTCAGTTGAACGACACCGAACCCGGTCGTATAGGTGTCCCAGCCGCCGGTCGCCGGCAGGGCAAACGAGCCCTTGTCCGCGCCGTTCGCCGAGATCGCGGCGGATACGCCGCCCTGCGGCGTCGCGTATTGAAGCGTCACTTTGTAATAGCCGTCCGCCGGAATGTTGACCGCGTAATCGAAAGTCGTTCCCGCGACCGTATACCCGAGGTTCGTGCGGCTGCTGCCATATTGAATGACCTGTTGACCTGCCGCCGCGAATTGTTCGGCTTCGATATGGAGTTTGTTCTCGTTGTTCGCTTGGTGAACCGTCGAAGGTTCGATCGCGATCGACTTCATATCGAATTCGCCGCTGATTCCCTGCACGCGCAGCATCTGCACGCCGGCTTTTAATTCAACGCCTAGCCGTGCGCCGATCCATGCGGTCGAGTCGTGCAGATACGGGATGACGAACGTCCCGATCGTCGCCCCGTCAGACTGGAGCATGAATCCGCCGCCTTTCGGCGAGGCCGCCTGCACCGTCACGACGTATTTGCCCGCCGTTGGTACGCTGATTTTGAAATCCGCCCAATCGCCGGCCGCGAAGCCGTTAAGCCTTGCATTCGCGGTGCCCGCTTCCGCGATCGAGGTGCCTGACAATTGATAATACTTATTCGCGGTAACCGGACCTGTGCCGATATCGCTCGGCTCGGTCGTATATCCGGTGCCTTCCAGCATTACGGATGCGCTAAGCGCCTCATTCTGGCCGGAAGCGCCGCCGGAGTCGTTGCGATAAGCCGCTGCCGGAACGTGAATGTTCAGCTTGGCATTGGCATAATAAGGCTTCGTGCTGTCCCACAGCAATCGGATGCGGATGGATGACGGTCCTTCGGCCGCCGATATCGCAGCGATCGCCTTCTCGTTCGTGTCCGCAGACGCTGTTTCGTCTTCGGCAGACGGCTCGGTTGGCGAGGCTGCATGCCCTGCTGCTTCCTCTACTGCCGGAGCAGCTTCCTCTTGCGTTTCTGCAGCCGGCTCGCTTGGCGCGACGGTCTCGCCGCCCGCCTCTTCCGTCGCCGCAGCGGATGCGTCCGCGTCGGCTGCCGGTTGTTCGGCCGGGGCCGCGTTATCAGCGGTTGCCGCTTCTTCCGCAGGCGGCGCCGATTCGCCTTCGCCTGCTGCTGGTTGATCGCCCTGCTCCGCTTCTTCAGCGGATCCTTCTTCGACCGGCGCTTCCGCTTCTTGCTCTGCGCCATCGCCGGCATCAATGCCGCTCGGCTGCGCAATGGACTTCTGCCCTTCGTACGTTACGCCGCCGATCGAGATGCCCATCGCCTGCGCTTCGCTGCCCAGCCTGATCTCACCGAGCTTCTCGGTTACGAAGGTCCCGCCGTCCAAGGTCAGCGTAATTTCTTTCTGATGTACGTTGTAAGGCAATGCTTCCGGAGTCGCCGATATCGTCGCCGGTTCGAACGCCTCGGTAACAAGTCGATCCCATTGGTACGTAATAACCGATTTCGCCGGAATCGTGTCCGCGATTTGGGTGCCGTCGCTGACGATTTTGAACGTTTGCGGCTTATCCGTGCGGTTGATGACGACCGTGACGATCGTCTTCTTGTCCGGACTCATGAACGACACGTTGGTGACGCTGTCTTCCGAGCCGTAATTGCTGTCGATCCGGATATACCCCGGCTTGACGAATTTGGTGTAGTTGCCCAGCATGTAGAATTCCGGCGTCAGCCAGTAATTCTCCGGGTTCCCGGAATCCTGGACGATCATGGTCGGATCCGGCGTTCCTACCCATTGGTGAGTGGAAATGTCGCTGTCGAGCATGAGCACCCACGAGTTGTAGCTCCTCGCCCAGTTGCGGAAGTACTGCGCCATCCGGTCCGCTCCCTTGGTGCCCCACACGGCGCGTTCGGTCAAGTAGATATTCTCGTCAGGATACATATCGTGCAAGCGAGACATCTCGGTCGGCTCGCCGCCGTAATCATGGAACGCCGTGCCGTCCACCGCTTCGCGGTTCGCCGGGTCGGCCAGCAGCGGCGCCGGATAGCTCATCGTGTCGTTGAAGTTATGGTCGAAGATCCACAGCTTCACGTCGAGCCCCGCCGCCTTCAGCTTCGCGCTGAGCAGCTTCGCAAGCTCCGCTTCCTGCTGCCACGGCATCTTCGTGCTCGGATATTCGATCTCGAGCAGCGGCTCGTTCTGCAGCGTCATCGCGGAGATGTTGATCCCTTGCGCCTTATACGCTTGGATGAATTTCACGTAGTAGTCCGCGAGCACGGGCAGGTATTCGTCCTTCACCGAGCCCTTGATCATGCTGTCCGTCGTCTTCATCCAGCCCGGCGGGCTCCATGGCGACGCGAAGAACTGCATGTTCGGGTTATGCTTGAGAATGCGCTTGAGCGCATCGATAATGCCAAAGTCGATATCCTTCTGAATCGAGAAGTTCGCGAGCGTCGGGTCGGTCTGCCCCGGCGGCATGTCGTCATAGGAATAGAACTTCTGCGCCGTGAAGTCCGCCGTGCCAATCGTGACCCGCGTCATGCTGACGCCAATGCCGTCGACCGGGCTGACCAGCTTCTTGATCAATTCGTCCTGCTTCGCGGGCGACATCTTGATCAGGTTGTAGACCGTCGATTCCTCCATCGAGGAGCCGATGCCCATCATGCTCTGATAGGTCTTCGACGGATTGAGTTTAATCGTCGTGACGTTCGCGTCATCGCCGATCGCCGTCAAATCCAGATTTTTGTCTCGCTGGGTCAATTGACCGGCTTCATCGCCGGCTTGCCATTGCGGCGCATAATACCATTTCATGCTCTGGCTGTCGCGCTCGGTGGAGATCCAGCTTTCCACCTTGCCCTTACCGCCTTCGACCGGGTCTTGCGGTTCGATCTTGCCGCCAGGACCGCCGGTTGCGGGAGGCGCCGGGACGAAGCCTGCGGAGCCGAACCAGTTGAAGTTCAAGCCGCCGTCGACGAACACGAGCTTGATCGTCTGCACGCCTTTCTGGAGCGTCACGTCCTTGAGCGTCGCCGTCTTCCACGTCTGCCAGCCGCCCGTATGGCCGATGCCGCTTAACGTGCCGAGCGTCTCTCCGGCTTCGTTCAACACGCGGAAGCCGGAGTTCGTCATGCTCGCTTCGCCGCCCGCATACCGGAAGTCGATATCGTACGTGCCGGCCGTCTCCACGTTAATGCGGTATTCGAGCCATTGGTCCTTGCTCGTGTAGCCGATATTCTGGCCGCCGCCCGTGTCGGAGGTGCCTTCCGTTCTCAAACCATCCGACTTGGCCGTGAAGCTCTCGGCTTCCACCTTCACATATGGCGCGTTATCGCCCGGCTTGGCCGGAACCGGCTTCAGGGCCGGCGTCTCTTGCGCCTTCGTCAGTCCGTAGCCGTAATCGAACAGCACGTATTGCGGGTCCAGGTTGGATTTGCCCGCCGCCGGATTCGTATACGCCTCCGTATAGAACGGCCAACGAACCGGCAGCTTGCCCGCGAAGTCCTTGCCGCCAATCAGAACATCCGCGACGCCGGCGCCTTCGGTACCCGGCAGCCAAGCCGCCACGAGCCCGTCCCAATCGCCCAAGCGGTCGTTCACGATGAGCGGACGGCCAGATACGAGCACGACGACCGTCGGCACGCCGGACGCTTTCACGTTGTCGAGCGTCGCGAGGTCTTCGGTATCCAGCTGCAGCTTGTTCAGCGCGTCGCCGTTACCTTCCGCATACGGCTTCTCGCCGACGAACACGATCGCGACGTCATGACCGGCCGCCCCGCGTCCGTGCTTGTTGTACGTGACTTTCTTCGCGTCGCCAGCGACTTCGCGAATGCCTTGTAGCAGCGTCGTGCCTTCCGTCGTCTTGCCGGCCGCGCCCTGCCACGTGATCGACCAGCCGCCGGCTTGCAAGCCGATGTCGTCCGCGTTCTTGCCCGCGACGAAGATATCGTCCATGCCAGGGAGCTGCGACATGATCGGCGCTTCGCCCTCCTTTGGCTTGTCGTTCTTCAGCAGCACGAGCGACTCGGCGACCGCCTGACGGGCGAGTTCGCGATGCGCGTCCGAGCCGAAGTCTTCGGCCAAGCTCTGATCCGTCATCGGATGCTCGAACACGCCCGATTCGAATTTGACGCGAAGGATGCGCGTCACCGCGTCGTCGATCCGCGCCTGCGTGATCGCGCCTTCGCCTACAAGCGCTTTCAAGTGATCGATCGTCGCTTTCCATTCCGTCGGCATCATCATCATGTCGACGCCCGCATTGACCGAGACGCGGATTTGATTCTTCAGTCCGCTGACGGCATTGCCATCCCAATCCTTCGTAATCTGCTGCACCGCGTTATAGTCCGAGATAACGAAGCCCGTGAAGCCGAGCTGTCCCTCGCCGGTTCCCTTCAACAGATCGGTGAGCAGCCGCTTGTTGGCATGCATCTTGATGCCTTTAATGCTGTTATAAGACGCCATGACCGTCCGAGCGCCGGCATCGATCGCCGCTTTGTACATCGGCAGATTCAGCGCCGCGACTTCCGCTTCGGTCATGCCGGTAATATCGCCTTGGTTCGCGCCGCCGTCCGTCAAGCCTTCGCCGAGATAATGCTTCACGGATGAGACGACGCGATCCGTCTCGGCCAATTCTGCGCGCGATTCGCCTTGCAAGCCTTTCACGAAAGCGGCGCCCATCTCGGCGACAAGCTGTTGGTTATCGCCAAAGCCTTCGTAGGTGCGGCCCCAGTTGATATTCTGCGGATCCGCGATCGTCGGCGCGAACGCCCAGTTCGTGCCCGCCGCCTTCACCTCGGAAGCCGTCGCCGCCCCGATCTGCTCCACCAGCGCGGTATTGCGCGTGGCGCCAAGTCCGATGTTGTGCGGGAACAAGGTCGCGCCGATCAGGTTGCTATTCCCGTGAATGGCATCGACGCCGTATAAGATCGGTATGCCCAGGCGTGTTGATAACGCACCGGTCTGATAGCCGTCGACCAGTTCGGCCCACTTCTCCCGGGTGCTGTCGGACTGCTTGCCGTTCGGGAACGAGCCCCCGCCCGATAGCACCGAGCCCAGGTAATAGTCCCGCACGTCCTGCGGCGTCACGGAGGCCCGCTCCGCCTGAACCATTTGGCCGACCTTCTCGTCCAAATTCATTCTGCCCAGCAGGTCGGATACGCGCTGCTCTACAGGCGCCTTCGCTTGCAAATACAGCGGCAGCGCGGCGGTTTCCGCGGCCTGCGCGGGCGCGACGCCCGCCAGCATCGACCAGACGAGCGAAGCTGAAGCCGTTAACGCGATGCTTCTTCTCGCCTTCTTCACGTTGTACACGTTGCTCAAGTTGCTATCCCTCCAATTTGTTGTAAACGATTACAATAAATCCGGCAGCGGACGCATGTTCCGTCCTTCGCCTATGTATGTGACGGTCTGCCACACGTCCCTTCAAGGCGAAGGGACGCATAAACATGCCGTTAATACCGAAATGTCGAACCCGGCTCGCCGCTTTCGCTTATCTAGATTCGGCGACCGATTTGCCGGCGGCGGAGGAGATCGCGGAGGCGAACGCCTCCGGACTTATGCTGCCGCCTTCGAGCTTCTGCAGCGCGTCATAATACGTCTTCTGCGTCTCCGACGTGAATTTGTCCTGTGAGACCGTTCCGCTGTAGCTCGACGCGCCGGTGTAGATCTCGTTCAACTCGCGCTGCAGCGCCGATTCGCTGCCTGTCATGAAGCCGTCGTAACGCTGCGCCGGGAACGTAATGCCGTTCTGCCAGACCCTTTTGGCCCAGTTGTCCGGCTGGAACATCCACTTCAAGAAGGCGATCGCTTCGGCTTTGCGCGGAGATTGCGCGGACACGGAATACCCGCCGCCGAACCAAGCGGTCAAATCCTTCGCGGTGCCTCGGCCGCCGCCAACCGACGGAATCGGAATGGCGCCGATGTGATCTCTGACGTCCGCGGGGAAGCTGCCATCGGCCGACATGCCCATCTCCCATTCGCCCATCATGAACATCGCGGCCTTCCCTTGACCGAACAAGCTGCGCGCCGCGCCGTAGTCCTGATTGAGGAACCCGTCGCCGAAGGCGCCCGCTTCGATCCAGCGCCGCATCGCCTTCGCCGCCTCGATCGTCTCGGGACCGCCGAAGCTTCCCGTTCCCGCCATCGCTTGGGCAGCCGTATCCCACGTGCCCGTCACGCGCTGCAGCATCGTATCGAACCAGATGCCGGACGTCCAAGCTTCCCGCCCGTCCATCGCGATCGGCACGATCCCCTTTGTCTTCAGGACGGCGACGACGTCCATCAGTTCGGATTCGGTAGCAGGCGGCGCCAAGCCGTTCTCCGCGAAAATCCGTTTGTTGTAATACAACACCCAGAAATCCGAGTTGCGCGGGAAGCCGTACAGTTTCCCGTCGATGCTGTAGGAGTCCAGCGCCGCTGCTTCGAATTGATGCCCGTCCAGCTCGCTTCTGTCGATCTCCGCAAGCGCCCCGCTCTCGACGAGCGGCTTCAGGAAGCTCATATTCCCCCAGGAGCTAATAATGTCCGGCAGTTTGTTGGACGCGTTGTACACTTTGATTTTGTCCTGGTACTGCGGATCGGGCGACAGCGTCTCTACTTCGATCGTCACATTCGGATGGTCCCGCATGTAGGCGTCGATCAGATCCTGCTCCATCTTGCCCTGTCCGACCGCGCGATCGGAGTTGTTCGTGAAGAACGTCAGCGTGTAAGCCTCTTCGGCGGCGCCCTTCTCCGTACTGCCCGGGGCCGCGATGACCGCGTTGCCAGCCTCTCCGCCGGACGGACCGCTTTCACAGCCTGCGAGCAAGATCGCCGCCGCGCAGACCGCAAGCCCCGTTCTCGGTAAATGACGGACGAAGCCGTTCATGCCTTTCCCACCTTTGGTCGTAATGTCGCTATGTCTAATTATAGAAAGCCCCTCCGGTTTTTGTTAGCACCTATTCTTGCGGATTCCTTGTATAATTTTCGGGTTACGCGCCGGATCTCCTCTGTCCGGTCTCCTCCCGAAGCGGCTGGACGGCGGCGGAAAACCGATCGTTTTTCAGATGTTGTTGTACATTCTATCGATTCGGCCGGCCCCGACAGGGACGAGCGTAGCAATCGGAGGCGAATCTCATTTATAGTAGGAATAGAAACCACGTTCAAGGCGAAACGGCTATCGCCGTCTTTTAGCGGCGAGACGAGTTTCGTTCCGGATAAGCGGATTGGTTTGCGTTCACAATCCAAGGATTGGGAATGCAGCATTCCGCGACGAGAAAAAGAGGATGATGTATAAGTGTGAGACTTATAATATCCTAGATTTGAATGAAAGAGGTCCGCTTCATGCTGCTGCAACCGATTCGCAGACGTTATCTCGATATGCCGATCCGGCGCAAAATTTTGCTCTGGTTCATCCCGCTGCTCATCGTCACGATTACGGTGACCGGCGTCTTCGCCTTCCGGATCGCCACGCGCGAGATCATCACCAAGATGGCGGCCGAACAGCAGGCGACGGCCAAGCAGGCGATCGATCATCTCGATTACATCGCCCAGGACGCGATCGATATCTCGGATTACTTGTTCCTGACTCCGGAGATTCAGTCGCTGCTTCGCTCGGATGCCCGCAACAACGCGTACGTCTCGAACCAGACGATTATCGATATGATCAACCGGCTCATGGTCACCCGGCCCTACTTTCAATTCCTCACGATCTACTCCGACCGCTTCGCCCCGCTGCAGTTCAACAACAAGGGGCTGTCGTCGGCGCTGCCGTTCGAGGATTACCGCGCGATTTACGACTATGACGAGGTATTGAAGCGTCCTCAGATCGAAATGTGGAGCGTCGAGGTGCCAGGCCGGACAAAGACGATTTTCTACGGGGACATGAAGAAAAAGGTGCTGCTCACCAAGGTATTGAAGAACAATGTCACGTATGAGCCCGCCGGCATCCTGCTCCTGGGCATCGACGAGACCGACATCCGCGAAACCTACACGTCCGGGACGACCAGTCTGAAGATCGCGGTCATTAATACCGACGGTATGGTGCTCTCGGAGAGCACCGGGCAGACAGTCGGCACGCCCATGAGCGAGCTGCCGTACGTGAACGACGCGGCAAGCGGAATAAAAGAGCTCGAATCGTCCATCGATTCATCCAAGTGGGTTTTCGCCACCATGACCTCGAAGCTGACCGGCTGGCGCGTGCTGGTCGTCCAGCCGCGCAGCGAGCTGCTGGAGCAGATGAACCGGATCATGCTCGTCACGCTGCTCATCATCGCCGCGACCATCATCGTCAGCCTCTATGTCTCCTGGGCCGTAGCCGGCGTGATCACCCGACCGATCCGGCGCATCCTGCAATCGATGAAAAAATTTCAGAAAGGCCACTTCGACGAACGGGTCCAGCTCGCCGGCATGGACGAGATCGGACAGCTCGGCGCGGGCTATAACATTATGGTCGGGCGCGTGCGCGAGCTGGTCGACGACATGTACGCCGCCCAGCTGAAGCAGAAGGAAGCCGAGCTAAAGGTGCTGCAGTCGCAGATCAACCCGCATTTTCTATACAACACGCTCAATACGATCGCCTGGACGGCGGAGAAGAACGGCGACAAGGTCGTCGGCGAGATGATCTACGCGCTGTCCGCGATCTTCACCATCAGCTTGAGCCAAGGACGAGACACCATCGCGCTGGAGGACGAATTCAAGCTCGTCGAGCATTACTTGTTCCTGCAGCAGATGCGGTTCAAGGACCGCTTGTCATACGAGCTGGAATTGGACCCGCAGGCGGCGGAATTCCCGATCCCGAAGCTGCTGCTGCAGCCGCTGGTGGAGAATTCCGTCGTGCACGGCATCGAGCCGCTGACGGACGATCTTGGATACGTGCACGTGCGCGCTTCGGCAGGCGACCACGCGATCCAAGTCGAAATTACCGATAATGGCGTGGGCATCGCCCCGGATAAGCAGCGCGATATGCTGAAAGGCCTGCGCGAGGGCGGCATGAACCCCACCCGAAGCGGCCAAAGCTACGCGCTGTACAATATCGGAGAACGCATCCGAATGTTCTACGGCGACGGCGCGACGATCGATATCCAGAGCGAACCCGGTTCCGGCACGCGCGTCTGCCTCACGCTCCCTATTACGTTCACGAGGAGGTAACCGATATGCTCAAGCTGCTTATTGCCGAAGACGAGGAATTAACGAGGGACGGATTAACGTCGCTAATCGATTGGGAATCGCTCGGCGTGCGGGTTAGCGGGGTCGCCGCGAACGGCCTGGAGGCGCTGCGCCTGCTCGAAGCGGAACCGGCCGACCTGCTGTTGACGGATATCCGCATGCCGCTGGTGGACGGCCTGCAGCTGATCGGCCACATCCGCGAGCGTGGTCTGGACACGGAATGCGTCCTGCTCTCCGGCTACGGCGATTTCCAATACGCGCAGCGGGCCATGCGCCTTGGCGTGACGGAATTCCTCGTCAAGCCTTGCTCGCCGGACGAAATCAAGCGCGTCTTCCGCGACATCGCGGCCAAACGAACCGAGGAGAGGCGGCTATCCGAAGAGGTGCGCGGCTTGGAGCGCCAGCTGCACGTCAATCTCCCCCATGCCAAGACCCAGCTGTACCGGCAGTGGCTGAGCGGTCCCGCCCTGCCTGCGGAGAACCGTCGGGAGCAGCACCGCCACGCGGGGATGCCCATCGCCTTCGAACACGTCATCGTCATGGCGCTGCGCCTGGATGGCAAATCGCTAGAAAGCCTCAATTACACGCAGGCCGACGCGCATCTGCTCGCCGTTGCCGCCTCCAACGTGGTGCAAGAGACGTTGGAGCACGGCTTGCTGCAGCCCGTCGAAGTCGTCATGGAGAACGGCGCGCTGATCGTGATCACGAACGGCCTGTTCGAATGGCTCGGCGTCAAGCTGCAGGAAAGTCTGGACGCCGTGCAGTCAAACTTGAGCGCCTATCTCAAAGTAACGGCCAGCATCGGCGTAAGCGGCGCGCATGCCGATCTCGACCGGCTGCACGCCGCTTACGGCGAGGCGCTGGAGGCGCTCGAGCAGCGGTTCTTTCACGGTCCCGGGAGCTGCCATTACTACGAGAAGCTTCGTGCGCTCGGCACGCCGAGCCTGCCTGTGCATATCAACAGCGTGCAGCTGTTGAAGCTGGAGCAATCCGCCCTCGAGCATCTGCGCAGCGGCTTGTTCGCCGAGATGCTGGGCGACGCGGAGCAATGGCTGACCGTCTTCACCGCGGATTATCCGCATTCGCGCAAGCAGATCAACGACCGGGCGCTCTCCTTCTTGGGCCGCTTGATTCAAGCCGTGCCGCAGCAGCCGGCGGACGACGCCGGCTGGCTTCGCAGCTTCGAGCAGCTTCGGGAGCGGATGACGGACTTGGAGACGCTGGAGGATCTGACCGGGTTCGTCTACCGGACGATCCGTCAGATCGTCGAGCGGGTCAATCCGCAGAAGACGCCGAAGCGCAAGGTGCAGCAGGCGATCGATTTCATCGAGCTGCACTACAACGAGCACGGCTTGTCGCTCGCCGGCGTCGCCAAGGCGCTGTTCGTCTCGAGCACGTATTTGTCCACGCTGTTCAAGCAGGAGCTTGGGGTGAATTTCCTGGATTACGTGCACCAATACCGCATCGACAAAGCCAAGGCGCTGCTGCAGGCCGGCGATCGGAAGATCCAGTCCGTCGCACGGGAAGTCGGGTATTATGACGAGGCGCATTTTACGAAGACCTTCAAGAAGTGGACCGGTCTTCTCCCTTCCCAATACAAGCGGGAGACGAGCGGCTAGCGCAAATGCCGACCCTCGTCTCCATCGCGCTTCCTCCTTCGGACTCATGCCCGGATATTGGCAATTCTGGTATGCTCTTCACGCCTGATCCTTGACAGGCGGCAAAGGAGGAATAATCATGCAATATACGGCACTTGGCCGTTCCGGCCTGCTCGTGTCCAGACTCGCCTTCGGGGCGATGACGTTCGGTTCCGGCAACAACCCCAGCGTGTATAAAGTCGATCACGGCGGCGCTAAGCAGCTGATCGACCGCGCATTGGAAGCCGGCATCAATTTCTTCGATACGGCGGACGGGTACGCGGATGGCCAAAGCGAGGAAATGCTCGGCCTGCTGATCGGCTCTCGCCGTCAGTCGGTTGTGATCGCGACCAAGGCAGGCTTCCGCGTCGGGCCGTCGCTTGTGCAGGCCGGGCTGTCGCGCAAGCATCTGTTCGCCGCCTGCGAAGCGAGCTTGAAGCGGCTGAACACCGACTACATCGACCTTTACATCGTACATAAGACCGATCCCCATACGCCGCTGGAAGAGACGCTCGAAGCGCTGAACGATCTCGTACGCGAAGGCAAAGTCCGGTATATCGGCTATTCGAACTGGCCGGCATGGCTTGCCGCCCAAGCCCTGACGATGCAGCGCGAGCGCGGGTGGGCCTCCTTCATCAACGGCCAGCTCTACTACTCGCTCGTCGGCCGCGATATCGAGCATGAGACCGTCCCCTTCGCGGTGCGCAACGGCGTCGGTATTACCGTTTGGAGTCCGCTTGCGGGCGGATTCCTGAGCGGCAAATACACGCGCGAGAACCTGAAGGACGAGCAGAACCGGTTGGGCGGATTCGACTTCCTGCCGCACGACAAGGAGTGGGGATTCCGTGTGCTCGATACGGTTCGCGAAATCGCCGAAGAGCACGAAGCGACGCCCGCGCAAGTATCGCTTGCTTGGCTGCTGGCCCAGCCTCATGTGGCAAGCGTGCTCGTCGGATCGAGCAAATTGGCGCAGCTGGAGGACAATCTGCGTGCAGCCGAGCTGCGGCTGAGCGAAGCCAACGTCGCCAAGCTGAACGAATTATCCCGACCGGCCGCCCTCTATCCGAACTGGTTCATCGCGATGACGGACGACACGCAGGTCGCAGATGTGCTGCGGCGCTAATCTTGGCGTTTGGCACCTCTGTGAATGTCTCGTTAAGCATGGAAAAGCCGCGACGCCATGATGGCGACGCGGCTTTCTCGCGTTGAAGCTGGGGATGCGCGATCCGACGAACGGCTAGCGTTAAGCACGGTTCGGCTCGCGCTGCAGATCTCGGATGTCGCGCGTTCGGCAGCCGATCCTAAGATCAGCCGCCGTACCTAGGAAGGGTGTCCCCTCTTATAACGTTCTCGTCATAAAGACGCTGTATGGATCGAGTACATAATCCCCGAACGGACCACAGTAGTCAAAGCCGAATCGCTCGTACAGCTTGCGGGCGGGCTCGAAGCTCTCCTGCGAACCGGTCTCCAGGCTGATTCGCTTATAGCCGCGTTCCTTCGCCTGCGCCAGGATATGCTCCAGGATCTGTTTCGCCACGCCTTTGCGAAGATGCCGGCTGGCCGTGCGCATCGACTTCAGCTCGACATGCTCGCTGTCGAGCTCCTTGATCGCGCCGCAGCCGAGCAGCTCGCCGTTCTCCCAGGCGCTCCAGAACGTAATTTCGGGTTTCTTCAACCCTTCCAAATCCAAGGCGTGCACGCTCTCCGGAGGGGAACCCGCGAACATGTCGCGCAGATGCTCGTTCAGCAGGTCGGCCACTTCCGGGCCGTTCAAATCGTCAATGATAATGTTCAAGCTCTTCCACTCCTTCACTCTCCGCTTCTCTCAGTATACGCGATGAAGAAAGGGATAAAAATAGAAATCGACCTGAAAAGCGCTTCTCCTTTTATCCCCTGTCGAACCTCGAATCCTCCCGGTAACTCGCGAACTTGACTGGACAGTCGGACACCTAAGCCTTGTCCAATCGGCGGTGCCAACCAGGCTTAGGTGAATCGCGCCCTCTCTTTTCGGAAATACTGGTTATTCAGAGAAAGTACGGCAGATCGAAGCATGGAGGGCGGCATGATCCAACATTTGTTCAATAACTTCGCGGTCTTGACGATCGAGGTGCTGCTTGGCGGATGGCTGCTGCGCAAATTCACGGATGTCAGGCCGTTCATCCGTCGATTGTTCATCGGCGTGATCAGCGGGTCCATCGGCATTCTGCTCATGCTGTTCACGATTAATTTAAGCAACACCGTTCTCCTTGACGCGAGGCAGATCGCGATCATCATGGCCGCTAATTTCGGAGGTTTGCCCGCTTCCTTCATCACCGCCCTCATGATCGCGCTATTCCGCGTCTCGTACTTCGGCGTCAGCACAGCTGCCTACCTTGCAATGGCGAGCGCGTTCCTTATGGCCTTCGCCACAGGTTGGATCAGCACCAAGGTGCATCGCTATACGCTAAAATGGCTATTCATGATCGGCGCGACGTTGACGATCAGCGTCTTCACAATATATCTGCAGCTGCCCGAGCAAGCGCTGGAGGCGCTGCCAGCCTATGCTTTCTTCATCCTTGCCTGCGGCATATACAGCATGCTCGTCCTCGGCTTGCAGCAGCGGGTCAATGAAGAGCACCAGATTAAGACGGCGTTCACGTCGCTGGCGAAGGTGTATTACGAGACCAAGGACGCTTCGGAAATTTACGCCGCCACGTTGAAGCGCCTCATGGAGCTGTTCGGCGCGGAATTCGGCACCTTCTGCATCATTCAACAAGGACAGCTGCTGCTCGTCCTGCGCATCGAAGGCGGCCGGCAGGAGCGGATCAAACGCCTCGTGCCGGAGGACGCCCAAAGCCGGCAAGCGTTAAGAACCCGCAAATCGGTCTTCTATACGGATTGGAACCGACACCGTCCGCATAATCCCGAGGATGACGAGCTCTATCGGCAAGGCGTGCGCTCCTCCGCGCAAATTCCCTTCTTCCATGGGGATAAAGCGGTCGCGCTCGCCAATATCGGGGCTAGCAAAGCCGGCACGTTCTCGGTGGCGGACGAGATGGCATTCTCGTTCTTGAGTCCCCTCATCGGCATGGGCATCGCGCACAAGAACGCGGAAGCCAACTTTCAGATCATCAGCGAGGCGACGTCGGACGCCATCGTCATCGCCGACAAGGCTGGCCGAATCATACATTGGAACCGCGGCGCGGAGCGCATGTTCGGATACACAGCCGGGGAGGTCGCAGGCCAATCGCTGACGATGATCATGCCCGAACGCTATCGCCGGGCGCATGAAGAAGGATACGCGCGCGCGGCCGAATCCGGCACCTCCACGGTCATGAACAAGCTGATCGAAATGTACGGCTTGCGCAAGAACGGCACCGAGTTTCCGCTTGAACTAACCATTAACAACCATGACCGCACCGGCTTTACGCTGTTCATCGGGATAATTCGGGATGTTACGGTTCGAAAACTGGTGGAGAAAGAACTGCGGGAGAGCGAGCTGCGGCACCGCAGGCTGATCGAACTTAGTCCGGAGGCGATCGTCGTCGTGACGGTGGGCCGCATCGGCTTCGTCAACGCCCAAGCGCTTCGCCTCATCGGCGCCTCGGACGAGAATGACCTGATCGGGCGAGAAGTGCTCGATTTCGTGCACGAGGAAGACCGCGACGCGGTCCGGCATGCGCTGCAAAACGTGACGCTGGAGAGCGAGCCGCTCGAGAATTGGGATAGCCGCTACATTCGGATGGACGGCAGTCTCATCGACGTCGAGATTGCGGTCGCGGCGATCCCGTATCACGACCAAGTCGGCGTCATGCTCATCGTCCGCGATGTCACCGAACGCAAGCAAGCGCAGATGAAACTCGAAGCCGCCAACCAGCTGCTCACCGATTTGGCGGTGCGGGACGGATTGACGGGCATTGCGAACCGAAGGCATTTTGAAGAGCGCCTAACGGATGCATGGGCGCATGCGGTCCAGCATGAGACGACGGTGGCGCTCCTTCTATGCGATATCGATTTCTTCAAAAATTATAACGACACGTATGGGCACCCCGAAGGGGACCACTGCCTGAAGCAGGTCGCGCAAGCGCTCGAGCATGCGGCAGCAGCGGCCGGAGAAGGCGCGCTCGCCGCCCGGTACGGCGGCGAGGAATTCGTCCTGCTGCTGCCTCGCGGGAATCTGGAAGCAGCGCTGCGGGCCGCCGGCACCTTCCGCTTCGGCGTCGCGGAGCTGGCGATCCCGCATTCCACCTCGAATGCCGACGACTACGTTACGGTCAGCATCGGGGCCGCCAGTCTTCGGGCGGTTGCCGGACGCGATCCCGGCGACCTCGTCAATCTGGCAGACCGGATGCTGTACCGCGCCAAGCAGGAAGGCCGCAACCAGGTGATCGGGGCGGACTAAGCAGCGATTCAGGTCTATAAGCGGACGCCGGCGTCATGCAGGCGGGCCGCTTTTTTTGGCGAGTGAAGGAAAATTCTACTCATAAGCCGTTGCCCTCTTGCATCCGCGTCATATGGTAGTACTAGAATCCGACGATAGCAAGGGGATCGATGCCATGAATGACAGACTGCGAGAGCAGCTCGCGCAGTTAGGCGTATCCGTCGTGACATGCACGAATCGGGCCGCCTATATCGACAATCTCTTTAAGAATTTCGCAAGCCAGCGCCATGAGCGGAAAGAACTCATTTTGGTCGTAAACGATGACCAAATTCCGCTTGCCCCCTATATGAAAATCGCCCAAGCGATGGGCAATGTCCGCCTCTATCGGCAGCCCGGGAAACGATCGCTCGGCGCGTGCTTGAATTTCGCGGTACGGCAAGCCCGCTTCGGCTATGTGGCTAAGTTCGACGACGATGATTATTACGCTCCCTACTATTTGACCGAAGGACTGCTCACCTTCCGAGATTCCGGCGCAGACGTAATTGGCAAACGCTCCCACTATATGTATTTGAAAGGTTCTCGCACGCTCATTCACCGCTTTCCCCGAGACGAGCACCGTAAAGTCGCCGTGCTGCCCGGCGCCACGCTGATCATGAAGCGCAAAGTGGCCCTGCGCGTTCGTTTCCCCGATATTAGCGTCGGCGAGGATGACCTATTCTGCCTCCGCAGCCGCAGACTTGGTTACGTCGTCTATTCGGGCGGCAAATCCAATTTCGCGGCGGTCCGGCGCAAAAACTCGGTCCAGCACACCTGGGTGATCAGCGATAGCACGCTGCTGAAGCATCATAAACGGGTGCCCGGCGTCCGCAAATACAAACGGTTCGTGCAGCGCCGTCCCGAAGGCGTGGATTGAATGCGTCTCTCCCGTTCCAGCAGCTCGGCTCCGCCCGTCTCCGTCCTCGTCTGCACGAAGCGTCCGGCCTTATTGCGCAACTTGATCGACAACTACGCCCGGCAGCGTTACCCGTACAAAGAACTGGTCATCCTCATCAATCATGACGAAGAACCATTGGCCGACTATTACCGTGCCGCGCGCGATGACCGGACCATTCGCATTGCCGCGCTGCCGCCGGAAACCTCGCTCGGCGCTTGTCTGAATTACGCCGCAGGACTCGCGCGTTATGACTGGATCGCCAAATTCGACGACGACGACTATTACGCGCCGAACTACCTGTCGGAGAGCGTGGACACCATGCTGCGCACGAACGCGGATATCGTCGGCAAACGCGCGCACTATATGTATTTGAGCGGACGCGGCTTGCTGCTGCTTCGTTATCGCCGCATGGAGAACCGTCCTGTCGATCAGGTTCAAGGCGCGACGCTCCTCTTCAAACGGAGCGTGCTTCGCCGCATCCGATTCCGCGACGCGAACCGCGGCGAATGCGTGCGATTCTGCGCCGACGCGCGGGAGGCCGGCTATGCCGTCTACGCCGGCAGCCGCCATAACTTCGCCGCGGTCCGCCAAGCGGACCGCATGGCGCATACGTGGCGGGTGCGGGACCGGAAGCTGCTCTCGCAGAATGTCCGCAAGCTGAAAGTAACGGATTTTCGAAGTTTTGTAAGCAAGTAAAAGCGGCTTGTAACGCTGCCTATGCCGCACACTGACGAGGCATAGGCTTTTTTGCGACGCTTGATTGAAAGCCGGTCGAATGGGATAAGGTTAAAGTAGGATCGAATCGTCAGGAGGATGAACATGAAAGTACAAGCGTCGATCATCGTCGCGTTCTTGTTCGCGCTCATCATTGCGCTCTTCGCCGTCGTCAACGTGGAAGCCGTACCGGTCGACTATGTATGGGGGCAGTCGAACGTGCCGCTTATTTTGGTTATTATCGGGTCGGCGCTGTTCGGCGGACTCGCCGTCGGCCTCTTCGGCCTCGTGCGCCAATACCGGCTGACCCGCCGTATTCGGGCGTTGGAGAAGCAGGCTGCGGGGCTGCAAAGCTTTGAAGGCGATTACGTCCCTGCGGCGCAGGTCAAAGCAGCGTCTTCCGGTCCGCTGGACGAGCCGGATCGCACTCAAGAACGTTTGACGTAATAAGCGCCGTAGAGCGTCTACATCTGGCTATCCCATCGTGTCCCCCTTTGTTCGCGTTAGGCGTGCGGCCTATCGGTACAATAGGGGTTTTTGCCGTGGCGGCATCGGACGGCGAATAGGCAATAAACCATAACATTTTCCCCAAAGCCTGTCTCGTTTGCGCCGGTAGACACGTTATAATGAGGAGAGAAAGCAGCATTTTCCATTCTAAATCTCGGGAGTGAACCACGTATGGCTAAACCGATAGTCGGGTTGCAGTTGTATACGCTGCGCGATCAAACGGAGAAGGATTTTCTGGGCACGATACGTAAAGTGGCGGCAATGGGGTATCGGGCGGTGGAGTTTGCCGGGTATTTCAACACGCCCGCGGCAGAGTTGAAAGCGCTTTTAGAAGAATTGAACCTGGAGGCGCCATCCGCGCATGTCGGCTTGAACTTCAAGGAACCGGACAAGATGTGGAGCGATCTGGCCAAGCAAATCGACTATGCCAAGGAAATCGGTCTTACCTATATCGTCGTCCCCGCCGCGCCGGTGCCGGAAAGCCCGACGATCGAGGATGTGAAGCAGCTCGCTTCCATTTTGGAACAAGCCGGCAAGCAAGTGACCGAAGCGGGTCTGAAGTTCGGCTACCATAACCACGATTTCGAATTCCGTCTCGTCGAAGGCAAGCCGGTCATCGATCATTTGCTGGAACTGGTGCCGGCCGAATATTTGATCGCCGAGTTCGACTTGGGCTGGGTGCACGTCGCCGGTCACAACCCGGCCGAATACGTGAGCAAATACGCGGGACGCGTGCCGCTCGCCCACTTCAAGGATTTCGGCGACGGCCGCAAGGATACCGAAGTCGGCACGGGCACGGTCGACCTGAAGAGCGTCCTGGCGATCGCGGAGGACGCGGGCGTCCGGTATTACATCGTCGAGCAGGAAGAATTCGCTTCGTCGTCGCTGGAGAGCGCCGAGATTTGCTTGCGCTTCTTCCGCGAGAACGGCGTCCTGTAGGCGGGACGTCCGCGTAACAGCGCAGTTATTCGCTAGTATATGGATATATCGTCCGATAGAGCTGGCCGGTCATTGACCGTGCCAGCTTTTCATTTACATTCCTTTCGACTCCATGTCGCAGCACAGGCAAAAGAGCCCTTCACCAAGAAGGGCCCTTCGCTTCAATGCTTAGCTTTAATGCTTAGCTTTAATGCTTAGCTTCCTTGCGCGGCCAGCGCCGGCATCGGTTCCGGTCTCGCGCAGCTGCTCGCCATGATATAGTGTACGCCGTCGCGCGAAGCATCGTGGATGCCGTGCATCGCTTCAAGCACGTGGTACGCCATCTCGCCGCTGGCGCGGTGCGGGCGGTTCTCCGCGATGGCGCGGGCCATGTCCGCCACGCCGATGCCGCGGTTGTTGTGCGTGTAGCCGTGCGTCAGCGGGATCTCTTCCCAGTCGCCGCCCGCGCGGCGCAGCTTCACGGTGCCGCCGAAGTTGTTCGGATCCGGCACGAGCAGCGTCCCCGCGCTGCCATGAATCTCGATGTTCGGCAGCGACGTCCCCGCCTTCGCGTCGAAGCTCGTGATCAGCGTGCCGACCGCGCCGCTGGCAAAATCCAGCACGCCCGCAAGATGCGTCGGCGTCTCGACCTTAATCGTCTGCCCACGCTTCTTCTCGCTCGTGATCGTGCGCTCCGGGTACGTGATCACCGCGCTGCCGGTGACGCGACGGATCGGACCGAGCAGCGTCACGAACGCCGTCAAATAATACGGGCCCATATCGAACATCGGTCCGCCGCCGATCGCGTAATAGAACTCCGGATCCGGATGCCAGCTCTCGTGGCCGCCGCCCAGCATGAAGCCGGAGACCGAGACCGGCTGGCCGATCGCGCCTTCGTCGATCAGCTTGCGGCAGGTCTGAATGCCGCCGCCAAGGAACGTCTCGGGCGCGCTGGCCACGCGCAGTCCCTTCTCCGCCGCGAGCGCCAGCACCTCGCGGCCTTCCTCGCGGGTGACCGCAAGCGGCTTCTCGACGTAGACATGCTTCCCGGCTTCGAGCGCGCGCTTGCAGATCGAGGCGTGCGCCGCGGGAATCGTGAGATTCACGACGATCTCGATCTCCGGGTCAGCCAACAGCTCGTCGACCGTGTACGCCTTCGCGACGCCGTATTCCTCGGCACGCTCCCGCGCGCGCTCGATATCCAGATCGGCCGCGGCGACGAGATCGATCTCGGGGTACTCCAGCAAATTCTTAAAATAAATCCGGCTAATATTGCCGCAGCCGATAATGCCCGTCTTAATCGGTTTCATGCGTCAATTCCTCCATTCGCTTCTCGCGTACGCCCTTCGCTACCCTCTTGCCGCCCACAGAAATCCGCGCCGCATCAGTTCGAGCGTCTGCGGCATCGCCACGATGTTCGCCTGATGGCCGAGCGAGTTGTAATAGACGCGCCCGCTGCCCCACGTCTTGGTCCAGACGACCGGCATCGCCACATCGCCGAACGAAGTCGTCGCGTGCACCTTGATCGCCGGATCGACGTGCATGTAATACTGCTCCGAGCACACCTCGAAATCGCCGATCCCCGCCGTCAACGGTTCGTCCTCGCTCACCATGTTGACCATATACCGCACGCCGTCATTGCCCGGATGCGCCACCCATTGTCCGCCGACCATGTGCTGGAATTCGACTTCATTGCGGAACGAGTCGCCCATGCCGCCGTGACAGCCCGCGATGCCGCAGCCGGCGCTCACCGTGTCGAGCAGCGGCTTAAGCTGCTCCTTCGTGATCGTGCCCATCGTCCAGACCGGCACGATCAGATCCTGCTTCGCCATCAGCTCCGCATCCGCGAACGCGTCCAGCGAGTCGCTTACCGTCACGTCGAATGATTCCTTGCGTAGCACATCGGCGAAAATCTCGCCCACTTCCTTCGGCTGATGGCCGTCCCATCCGCCCCATACGATCAACGCATTCCGCATATCCGCATCTACCTGCTTTCCTCGAATTCGCTTAACGACACCCAGCGGCGCTCCGCGATGGAGCGGTCCACGGCTTCCAGCACGGCCTGGCACGCGACTCCGTCGACGAAGCTCGGCGAAGCCGGACGGTCCTCGGCAATGGCGTGCATCAACTCCAAGACCTCATGCGTGAACGTGTGCTCGTACCCGATCGTATGACCGGCCGGCCACCACGCATCCATGTAGGCATGCGACGCGTCGGTCGCCAGCACGCGACGGAAGCCCTGCACGTCATCCGCATCGTCCGTGAAATACACCTGCAGCTCGTTCACCCGCTCAAAATCGAACTTGATGCTGCCTTTGCTGCCGTTGATCTCGAACGCATTCGTACAGCGATGGCCGGCGGCGAACCGCGTCGCTTCGATGCTGCCCAGCGCGCCGTTCTCGAAGCGGGACAGGAACAGCGTCGCGTCGTCCACGGTAACCGCGCCGCGCGGCGCGTCCTTGTCGCCCTTGGCCGACAAGCCCGTCATCGCGGTCGGCATCGGCCGTTCCTTGACGAACGTCTCGCTCATGCCGATCACTTCGCGGAATTCGCCGACCAGGTAGCGGGCCAGATCGATGACGTGCGCGCCAAGGTCGCCATGGGAGCCGGAGCCGGCGATCTCCTTCTGCAGCCGCCAGACGAGCGGGAAGCTCGGATCGAGAATCCAGTCCTGCAGGAACCAGCCGCGGAAGTGGTAGATCTCTCCGATGCGGCCCTCGCTGATCAGCTTCTTCGCCAGCTGCACCGCCGGCGCGAACCGGTAATTGAAGCCGACCATATGCTTGACGCCCGCGGCTTCGGCCGCCTTCAGCATCTCCACGCTGTCGGACAGCGTAAGGGCAAGCGGCTTCTCGCAGAAAATATGCTTGCCTTCGGCGGCCGCGGCCAGCGCGATCTCCTTGTGCGCGTCGCTCGGGGCGTTGATATCGATCACATCGATATCGTCACGCTTCACCAGCTCGCGCCAGTCCGTCACGGCGCTCTCCCAGCCGAATTGCGCGCGCGCCGCTTCCAGCGCGTCCGCGTCGCGGCCGCAAATCGCTTTCATGACGGGTTTCGCCGCCGATTGCGGGAAGAACATCGGAAGCGCGCGGTACGCGTTGCTGTGCGCCTTGCCCATAAATTTATAGCCGACCATGCCGACGTTAACGGATTTCATTTGGCAGCTCCACCTTTCTTCTCCTTGGAAAATGGATGTGCATGAATGATTGATTCCTGCTTGTGCCCGAACGGAAACGCTGGACGTTAACCGCCCGACGATCCACGCGCGATCAGCTCGACCGGCAGCTTGAGCTCGAAGGACGAGGACGTCTCTCCCTTCGAGAGCGGAGCGAGCAATTGATGGGCGGCCTGGCTCCCCATCTCGTAGAAAGGCACCGCGACCGAGGACAGCATGGGCTCGGTCAGCTTCGCCCCTTCGGTATCGTCGCAGCCGACGAGACCATAATCGCGACCAGCGAGCAGCCCCTTCTCCTTCAACCCTTGCAGCACGCCGATCGCCATCCGGTCGCTGCCCGCCACAATCGCGTCCACCTCGCCCGAACGAAGGCGCTGCTCGATTTCGGCCGACAGCCGGTAACCGCTCGTTCGGCTGTAATTGCCGACCAGCACATGCCCCGGTTCGAACGCCGCACCGCGCTCCAGCAGCGCCTCTTGATACCCTTGCAGCCGATCCGCGCTGTTCGAATACGACGGAGGTCCGTTCAAGAACCAGATCCGGGAATAGCCACGATTCAGCAAATGATGGACCGCCGCCCGCGTCCCTTCGGCATGATCCGCGTCTACCGTGTTATAGCCGGCTCCCGCGAATCGCTGGCTCACCAGGCAAAATTGCCGGCCGGCCGCCGCAAGCTCCGCCAGCGCAAGCCGCTCGGGCTCGATGTCCTGCGCGCCGAGAATCAGACAGGCGTCGATCTTCTGGGCCTGGAACAAACGCTCGTATTCGCGCGGTTCATCGGGTTCGCGGAACAGAAGAAGCAGGTCGTAGCCGTGCCGCCTCGCCGCAGCGCCGATGCCGCTGAGCAGCTCCGAGAAGTAATGCGTGGAGAACAGATTCACCTTCGGCAGCAGCGGCAGGATGACGCCCAGATTCCCGCTGCGCTTGCGGGCGAAGCCCTGCGCGAGCGCGCTCGGCACGTAATTAAGCGCTTTCGCCGCCTCCATGACGCGTTCTCTCGTCTTCTCCTTGATCGGGCCGACGCCGTTCAGTACCCGGGATACGGTCGCCTCGGAGACGCCGGCGAGCCTGGCCACTTCTTTTCTGTTGATAGAGATTCCTCCGCCTTCGATATGCTGAATGATAAATATGTACGCGCGTACATTTTCGCATGCGCAAGAATTGTCTGTCAATAACCAAGTTGTCAAGGCGAAACGGCCGTCGCCGTCTTTTAGTCGAAATACAAGATGAATAAATAAACGTGAAACTATACATTCTTGTATTTCGCAAAAGCCCCTTCGCCTCGGTTCAAAGCACCTAAACGGCGCATTAAACCGATGGCGAAGAGGCCATCCACCATTGCGGAGCAGCTACAGCGAACCCGCGTTCGCCGTCGCCGCACTGCGTTCATTGATCGTCCACTTATCAGCTGGCAGCTTGATCGTCCGTCGCTTCCGCCGATTCCCCGGATTCGCGTCCTATGCCATAGGGCAGCTCGACCGACACCTCGCGCTTCGCTTCGGCAGACCGGAGTATCCCGTCGATGATCGCCTGCTGAATGACGATTTCGTCGGCCGGGATCGGCGCGGGACGTCCATCGCGGACGGCCTCCGCGAAATCTCTGATCTTCTCGAAGAATAGATCCAAATCATGGCCGATCAGCGGCACCTCGGTCGTCGTATGCCCGCCGAACTCATCGTGGAACAAGGTCATGCCGCCGATTTTGCCATCCCAGACGCCGGACCACGGCCCCGTCCCGAACGGCTGCACCTTCAGCCCCGCATCCGTGCCGAGGAACATCGTCGAGCCGAGCGAATCCATGTGCATCGCCCACGAAATTTTGAATTGGAGCACCATGTCATTCTCGAAACGCACCATCGCCGCGCCGAAATCCTCGACCTCGAACTGGTCGGCTTCCCGATGATAGAGCGGATTGCGGCCGAAATGGTTCGACGTGAACGCCGACACCGCCACCGGGCGCGGATGTCCCATCGTGTTCAGCGCCATGTCGAGCGAGTAGCAGCCGATGTCGGCCATCGCGCCGGCGCCGGCCAGCTCCTTGCGGATGAACGTGCCGCCCGGCATGCCGCGACGGCGTCCGCCGCCCGTCTCCGCGTAGTACACCTGCCCCAGACGTCCGCTCTGCACGATCCGCTGCAGCAGCTTCATGTTCGGGTCATACCGCGGCTGGAACCCGATGGACAGCATGCAGCCGGATTCGCGCGATGCTTCGACCATCTCGAGCCCTTCCTGGAGCGTGACCGACATGGGCTTCTCGAGCAGCACCTGCTTGCCCGCCCGGAGAGCGTCCACGGCGATCCGATGGTGAGAGGCGTTGGGCGTACAGATGCTGACCGCGTCGAGCTCTTGGCGGAGCAGCTCGGCATGGCTGTCGTACGCGGCTACATCGCCGAGGCCGTGACGCTCGATGAACGCGGCCGCGCGCCCGGGCACGATATCCGCGACGGCGACGACGTCGACGAAGGGCAGCTTGCGGTATGCGGCCGCATGCGCGCCCGCGATGCCTCCGCTGCCGATAATTCCGATTCTTACGTTGTTCATTCGGATGTCTCCTTCTGGAGGGGATTCGTTTTGGCCATCGCTTGGCGCTTGCGGTACGCGGCTGGCGTCAGGCCGAATTTCTTCTTGAAGACGGGGTACAAGTAGTTGACGTTGGCGTAGCCGTGCGCCTGCGCGATCGCGTCGATCGGCTTCGTGCTGACGGCAAGGTCCGAGCAGATGCGCGTCATTCGCATCTCTTCAAGCTCTTCCCGGAACGACAGACTCCCCTCCTGGACGAAAATCCGCTGCAGCTGCCGAGGGCTCACTCCGGCCGCCAGCGCGACTTCCTCCAGCGTGATCGGTCTAGAGGCGTTGTCCTCCATATATTGCTTCGCCTGCCGATACCGGTGGGCGTTCATGTCCCGCTCCGGGATCGACACGGTTTGCTCCGCCGGGGCGAACGGCCGGACGGCGCGAAGCAGGATTTGAATGATGGCGCTCTTCAGCGAGGTATAGAACCCGACGCGCTGCTCGTCATAGATGCGATACGCGTCCATGAAGCAGTTCATCGCGTTGAACCGGTCGGCGACGGGAATCGCGGAGGAGCTGCCAAGCAAGCGCACGCATTCCTCGGCTTCGCCGCGCTCGATCGTCTCGCCCCACGCCGCGCCGACCGCCGCCCCGCCTTCATCCAGCGGTTGAATGTCGACATGCAGGCAGAACTCGTACATCGGCTCTTCCTCATCGGACCACTGCTGATGCATGACCCCGGGGCCGGTAATGTAGAACATGCCCGCCTTCAGCTCGTATTCATGATGTTGGAACGCCACCTTCCCGCGCCCTTGCGGGATAAAATGCAGCTCGTACTCGGAATGTTGGTGGAACGAGATCGTCTGGCCCGGCGAGAAGGCGGTCAGATGGCAGCGCAGCACCCGGACGCCGTAACCGCCCCAACGGAATTGCAGGTCCAGCCGGTCCAGCACGTCCCATCTCCGGTTCGACCACAGCCGGGTGAACAAATCATATTGGCGCAGCTGCTCCTTCGCGGCCGCGATTCCGGGTTCCTCCTGCTTCTTCATCGCCTTCCCCCTCCTCCGACCGATCATGCAAAATGAGATATTCGCATGATCGATCAGCGTTTTATTTGATAGGGCTCTTTATTGCTCGAGTTCGTCCAACCTTACGGACCGGCCGGATTGGGCGGACCGATTCGCCGCTTCCATCAGTGCGGTCAAATCGCGGGCGAACGTCAGGTTCTCCTCGGCTTCCGTCCCGTGCTGAATGTGCGCGATCCATTGTTGGAACGCCATCGGCTCGCGGTCGCCCACCGGCACTTCTTCCCAGCCCTCTTGATTGCTGACCAGAAGCTTGTTCTCCGGCAATCCGTACAATAAGGTTCCCTTCGTGCCGTGAAGCTCGATCGAGAACGGCGAACGGTCATTCACGAAGCCCGCTTCGACGACGCCAATCGCGCCATTCGCGCAGCCGAGCAGCACGATCGCGTTGTCCTCGACCTCTTTGCCCGTCACATACCCATATTGCGCGCTTACCTGCTCGGGCTGGCCGAGGAACAGACGGACGAGATACATCGGATGACAGCCCAGATCGATCATGGCGCCGCCCGCGGTCTCGCTCTTGTTATAGAAATGCGCCGGCAGCCAGTTCGCGGTCGCCCCGTTGTGGGATAAGCGCACGCGCGCCTGCGTCAGCGTCCCGAGTCGGCCCGATTCCAGCACGCCGCGTATTGCAACGGTATAGGCATCGTACAGTCTCGGCAGCGAGACAGCCATGCGGACCCCGGCCTTCTCGACTTCGCTCCGCACTTCATTCACTTCCCGCAGCGTCGGCGCGATCACTTTCTCCGTGAAAATATGCTTGCCCGCCCGGGCCGCCTGCACCATAATGTCGCGGTGCTTCGTGGTCGGCGCATCGATGACGACGGCGTCGATATCGTCGCGGCCGAGCAGTTCCTCGAGCGACGAGACGAACGGCGCGCCGTATTTCTCGGCCATCCGCTTCCCGCGTTCGGCGTCTTCGTCCCAGATCGCGGCCAGCTCGCTGTCCGGATGGTTCAAGATTGCTTGCGTGTATTCTTCTGCATGCACATGCCAATAACTGATTTTCCCGATTCGAATCATGGTTGGCTCGCCCCTATCTATGAATGTACGACATCACCGTTAAGGTATCACAGGTTCGGCTTTAATGTTATGCATGAACGCGCCACTTCAACTATAAATTTACGACATTATCCTTTCTTCTGCTTGCGGACGCCAATCTCCTTCTGTCGTAATTTTATAGTCCGGATTGCGCGTAATCGTAATAGTCGCATCGCATGCGCTATGCTACATTGGGAGTGACCAACGAGCATGACAGCGCTTTACCAAACAAAACTAACTAAGGGGATGGGAAGGACATGACTCAAACCTTTCGAATTGGCATTATCGGCTGCGGGGGCATCGCCAACGGCAAGCATCTGCCGAGCTTAAGCAAGCTGCCCAATGCGCAGCTGGTCGCGTTCTGCGACATCGTCTCCGAACGCGCGGAGCAAGCCCGCGAGAAGTACGGTACGGATGACGCCGCGGTCTACGCGCAGTATACGGAATTGCTGCAGGACGAGACGATCGAGATCGTCCATGTCTGTACGCCGAACGACTCCCACGCCGAGATCGCGATCGCGGCGCTCGAAGCCGGCAAGCACGTGATGTGCGAGAAGCCGATGGCCAAGACCGCGGCGGACGCCAAGCGAATGGTCGAAGCGGCCAAGCGGACCGGCAAGAAGCTGACGATCGGCTATAACAACCGGTACCGGCCGGACAGCCTCCATTTGAAGCGGCTTTGCGAAGAAGGCGCGCTCGGCGACATCTACTTTGCGAAAGCGCATGCCGTGCGCCGCAGAGCGGTGCCGACTTGGGGCGTGTTCCTCGACGAAGAAAAGCAAGGCGGCGGACCGCTGATCGACATCGGCACCCACGCGCTGGACTTGACGTTGTGGATGCTCGACAACTACAAGCCGAAGCTCGTGCTCGGGACCTCCTATCACAAGCTGTCGCAGCGCGAGAACGCCGCTAACGCTTGGGGCCCTTGGGATCCGGCCAAGTTCACGGTCGAAGACTCCGCCTTCGGCATGATCGTCATGGAGAACGGCGCCACCATCATGCTCGAGTCGAGCTGGGCGCTCAATACGCTGGAGGTCGACGAAGCCAAGTGTACGCTGAGCGGCACCGAAGCCGGCGCCGATATGAAGAACGGGCTTCGCATCAACGGCGAGCAGCACAGCCGCCTGTACGTGACCGAAGTCGACCTGAAAGCCGGCGGCGTGGCGTTCTATTCCGGCAAAGCGGAGGATGCGGCGGACGTCGAGATGCGCATGTGGCTGCAGGCGATCGAACAGGATACCGACCCGATCGTGACGCCCGAGCAGGCCTACGTCGTCTCCCAAATCCTCGAGGCGCTCTATGAATCCGCGCGCACGGGCGAAGCGGTGTATTTGAACCAAGCTTAGAACGCGATTGACGGCGCGGCATAGCTGCCCCCGTTAACTTATGGGATAGTACGGATTTGCGACACGTTTCGACCGTGACAGCGACAGGGTTGTCACTATCGAACCGATTGCATCGCGTCCAAGACAACTAAGATCAGTCGCTGGTTGTTCGCCGATCGCAGCGGGAAGCGAGTGCAAATGAGCTGATGAATCAGAGGAGCCCTTCGTCATCTTCGATGGCATGGGGGGGGCTCCTCTTCGTCGGTTAATGCGTCGCGCCTTCAATTCTTAATCGCGCTGAGGCACGGCAAGAGCTATAATGAATGCGTATACATTGCAGACCGCAAACAAGCGCACAGATGCCATCATGTCTATTGGCCATGCTTTGTTTGTGCGCAGGCATGCTTTCCATATCTAATTTATAGTCCGCCTCGTTGCGGATTCTCTCTATCGCTCTTATGCAAGACGAGTCCGATTTTGCGAAAGGTGAAGGTCCGATGACATACCCCAAGGAGCTGCGCGAGCATACCCGTTTGGACGAGAAGACGCATCCCGTCCAGTTCTTCTTCAACCGCTGTCCGAATGCGAAAGACGGCCAACAAATCCTCTTTCTGCATTGGCACGAGCACTTCGAGATCATCGTCATGCAGCAGGGCGCGGGCGTGTTCCATATCGACAGCCAGCCTTACGAAGCCGTCCCCGGCGACGTGTTGATCGTGCCGGCCGGCGGTCTTCACGTCGGTTACAGCTCCTGCGAGGGCGATGTGGCCTTCCTCTCCATCGTGTTCAACAGCGCCTTGTTTCAGCATTGGGTCCATGATCCGATCCATGCCCAATACGTGCTTCCCTTCCTGGAAGGGCGCGTCCACTACCCCGTGAAGCCCTCCGCCTCGAATCCGGACGTGATGCGGCATTACGGCCTGCTCGATCAAGCCGCGGCCGAGTTCGCGTCCAAGGAGCCCGGTTACCTCCTGATCGTCAAGGCACAGCTGCACATGCTGCTCACCCACCTGTCGCGCGCGTTCCTGCCGCTGCAGCTGCCGGAATTTCGAGCTCGGCCGTTCATCCATAATCGAGAGAGATTCAAAGCGCTAATTCTTGATCTCGAAACCCGCTATGCGGACAAGCATTCCGCGGCCGACGCCGCCCGCGCGATGAACATGAGCCTGCACCATTTCTGCAAAATGTTCAAAAAGCTCACCGGCCGCACCTTTATCGAATACGTCCACGTATGCAAGGTCAACGAAGCCGAAAGGCTCCTGCTGGAATCGGATCTGACGATGACCGAGATCGCGGAGCAGATCGGCTGCGACAACCCGAACTACTTCACGAAACTGTTCAAACAATACAAGGGTGTCGCGCCGTCTCTTTTGCGCAAATCAAACCACTCGCCAAAATAAGGAATTTCCACCCATAAATATGGAACCTAGGTCTCTAGTCCGACACCCGGTGATTCGATATGCTGATATGGTTGTATGACCAAATCTTTCCTATGCCACCGATTAGGAGTGTGTATCATGAAGAAGAAGTGGATCATTGCCGGGGCTGCCGGCCTCTTCCTGTTAAGCACCAGCGCAGGCGTTTATGCAGGTTCCAATTTGCAGCAGATCAAGGCGTTCCTCGATCCGTCGATGAAGTTCCTGGTGAACGGCAAACCGTTCCAGCCGCAGAACGACAAAGGCGCGGCGCTTGCCCCGATCTCCTACAACGGCAGCACGTATCTGCCGGTTCGGGCGATCTCGAACGCGCTCGGCGTCAGCATCGAATATAACGGCGCGACGAATACCGTCATTCTGGGCGAGAAGCTCGCCGGCGTACCGATCGCCGATAGCTATAGCAACAGCAGCGGTCGTCGGACGAAAGATCCTCAATCCACCAGCTACAACGGCAAAGACTACAAGGACGTCCACTTCAACAACTTGAACGGCGCGCGCTCGGACGGATTCATGCTGTACCCGAAAGGCAAATACCAGAAGCTCGTGCTGCAAGCCGCCGCGATCGGGGAGGACATCGAGGAATTCTTCGTCTCCGACAGCGATACCGACGTGAAGCTGAAGAGCGATTCCATCGCGGTCGCCGACGGTCTCAAGACCTACGAGATCGACATTAGCGGCTACGAATCGCTGTTTGTTCATGCGAAGATCAAGGATGGCGGCAGCTTCTTCGTGCCGCTGACGACCTCGTACTTTAAATAAGGGACAAGCCATTCGCGCGATTAGCCTTAACTTGTCCGCAAGCCCGACGAAAAGCCGCTCCGTTCACAACGGAATGCGGCTTTTCGTCATGGATGAAGGGCGAACCGAAAGTCCGTACGCAGCCTCCGCCAGTTCCACTAGGGCCACTACGCAACCGTTAGTAACCACATCCGCATGTGCATCCAAGCAAACGCCTGCCCTGCCGCATACCGTATACCAAAACGCGGGGAGTGATCGGGATGGTGAATATTGCGCATGGCACGACCCGGGGCGCTGCCCGGAAACGAAACGGTCGCCGCGAGACTCGTACGGAAAGCGGCATCCGCGACGACCGATTTCCGTCTGTTCGCGCAAGCCGTAAACAGAACTTGAATGCCGAGTCAAGTCAGTCAGCCCCCGCCTCCGGAAAGGCGAATGCCAAGCGCGGCGACCAAACAGCCAAAAGCGTCACCCGTCTGGCCGCCTCCCTGCTCCCTTGGTACAAGAAGCTGGCTAGCGACAAAGCGTATGCCTGGTCGATCTATCTGGCCGCGATGAAAGGCGACGCCGACGAGCTTCGCGACCTCGTCACGCCCGAAGTGAAGCATGACGGCGTGCTCTCATTTACGGCGACGCCGGGCCGAATCATCGTCAGTCTGCGGCTTCGAGGGGCGATGTTCTCGAATCGGTTCGACGTGAAATAACAAATCGCAACTTAAAAAGCCGCTAACGCCTCCCTTTCCCAAGACGGCGTTAGCGGCTTCTATTATCGCGGTTCAGCAGCAGTCAGCTCCGTCACCGTAATCCCTTCAAACCGCGCTCTCCCCCGGCAACCGAACCCGAACCGTTCGTCCTCGAACGCGGTCAGATCGTCGTAGATGACCGTCTCGTTCAGCATGACGAACAACCGCTCATGGTGCTTCTTGAAGCGGAAGGCATGCAGAACCTGCTGCTCCAAGTCTCCCGCGAGCCGGATCGGCGGCAAGTCGAGCTTATCGCCGGCGCGGCACATCTGGCCGCGCACCTCCGCCGACGCGAAGTCCGCCTCGAACTTCAAGTAATTCGTCGCATCCACGTAAGCTGCGTAGAAGACGGCCGATCGGCTAGCGGCCTGCGATTCGCGGGCGAAATCAACTTGGACTTGGCATCCCGCCGGCAGGCGATCGGTCGAGAAGACGGCATGCTCGGCTGCCGGTCTATCTGTCCCGCAGACGAATGCGCCTTGCTCGAACGTCCATGCGGCGGCGGCTCCGCCAGTCTCCGCGGCTTCGAACAACGCCGCGAATTCTCCGTCGGCCCCGGCCGCGCATTGCAGATGGCCCGTCACCTCGACCGACGCGAACGACGCCGCAGAATAGCGGGTAGCCAGACCAATCGCCCCGACCTGCAAGCTATATCTTTCGCCAAGCCGCGGCAGTCCGTCGAGCAGCACGCGGCAATAGCCCCCGACCTTCTCGATCCGCAGCTGATGGCTGCAATCGAAGCGGAAGTCCTTCGGAAGCATAACTTCGCTTACCTGCCCGCGGATCCCGCCGCGAACCTCATGCATCGACAAGCTTCTTCGCCCGGCATCAAGCTGCACGAGGATATAATTGCCATCGTCCTGATAGCAGGCGTAGACGCCATAGACGCCGCCGGTAAAATAGTGGTGCCCCCTCAAGCTAACCTCGCCAACGTAATGCCGGAACGCGGACGCGGAGACGATCGCCCCGGCACAGGCGCGGCTCGTTTGGGTCAGTTCGCCCCCGCGCTGCTCCCATTCCCCGGCCAGCACCTGCCACCTGACCTCAGCCGGCTTGCCGTCCGCGTCCTCGAACAAATCCCGAAAAGTCGGCATGGCCGGCGCATCCTGCGGGACGTACGTCGGACCCGGCGTCCACATCCGTTCGCCGTTCCAGAGCAGCGGATCCATCCGCAGCTGGCGCTGTTCGCGTGCGGGATCCAGCGGCTGCGTCGCATCGCGGCCATGATAGACCATCCACAGGTCCACATTATTCGGCGCCAAGGCGAGCGAATGATGGCCGGTTCCTTCGACGCGCGCGTTCCGCCGGATAACCGGGCCGTACGTATAGTCGTCCGGGTATTTGCGCCAATTCCGCCCGTCCGCCGACACGGCGTAACCGACGTAGTAGTGCTCATGGGTGAACGCATTGCCGCTATACATGACATAATGTTTGCCTCGGCGCCGCAGGTAGAACGCGCCTTCGATCGTATGCCAATCGCGGCCGTCGCCGAACCGGTTGCGCGCGAATATCTCTTCGTCCATCGAAGGGGTCAGCACGAGCTCCGGCTTGCCTTCCGGCGTCAATAGATCGACCATCCGGTCCCTCAAGATGACCGTACCCGGCCGCGATGCCGCAGTGCCGGTATAATCGTTGACGGAATAATAGAGATACAAGTCGCCGTCTTCCTGGCGCACGACATGCGCGTCGATGCTGAAGTTGCCGAAGAACGTCTTCACATAGCGGAAGGGTCCCCCGGGCGAGCTCGATACGGCGACCTTCATGAATTCGAGATGCACGTCGTCTTCTTGTTCAGGCATCGACGAATAGTACATGTAGAAGGTACCATTCTCGTAAATGACCGACGGCGCCCAGAAATTCTTCTGTCCTTCCTGCTGAAGCGCGCAGCCATGATAAGTCCAGCTGACCAAGTCCTTGGAACGGAGCAGCTTGACGCCATGTCCGCCGGTGGCATAGGCGTAATATTCGCCGTTATGCTTCAGCACGTACGGATCAGGCAGCACTTGCGCTTCCTGCTCCTGGTCGCGGTTCTCGACCTCGACCGTCAGCGGATTCTGATAAGCAGCGCCGCCCAATTGCGGTAAATAGTAAGCCTTTTGGTTCATAGTCGCCCTTCTTTCCCTCATAAGTCCAGCCTGCCGGGAACGCGCGCGTCGTCCGGGCCGCAATCTTTAACGTCATCGTAAAACATTCGCACCTCTAGCTTGAAGGACTTATTTTTGGGTTTGTCCGGCTTTTTCTTTGAGACTTCCTACGCCGCGATTGTTCCCGATTTCGCGGCCAGCACGTTCACCGCCCGTCACCGCCCCGTCTAAACTCCCGATTGCCCAGCTCGACCTTCGCGCTCTGCGTGGACAAGCATGCCAAAAAAGCGCCACGGGGTGGAGATCCCGTGACGCCCGATTTGTCCGCATCGAAGAACGCGGGTAATACGTGACTTGAGCAGCGTCAAGCCGAGGCAGGCGCTTAGCTGCTCGATTGTTCGGTCTTAAAGGTTCGGATGAGTTCCGCTACGCGATGATTCAGATCCCGCATGCGTTCCGCCGAAACGGACAGCGCTTTGGATGCCGACTTCTGATCAGAGGAAGATGCGCTGATCTGCTCGGTCGCCGCGGCCGCGTTGTGCGCGACATCGGCGATTTGACGGATTGAGGCGACGACCGTTTCCTTCAATATTCGGACTTCGCCTACCCCGTCGTTCACGTCTTGAACCGAAGCAAGAATGGCATTGACGGTTTCGGCGACGGATTGGAAGGCAGCAGCCGCCTCCTTCACCATGCCGGATTGTTCCGCCGCAAGCGTCTCCGTTCGGCCCATGACGCGCATGGCGTCCGCGAACTCTCTGCCCAGACCGTCGATCGTCTCGTAGATCTCGCTCGTCGACGAGGAAGCTTGCGTCGCCAGCTTCCGGATCTCCGAGGCCACGACGGCAAAGCCTTGTCCGGATTCCCCGGCCCTCGCCGCTTCGATGCTCGCATTGAGCGCCAGCAGCTTCGTTTGGTCCGCGATGCCGTAGATCGTATGGACGATTTCCCGAATGCCGTTCATGCGGCTTGCGAGCGACCCGATTGTCTCGGTGATTTCGCCGTTGGCCTGATCCGTCTCCTTGGCGTGCGTTTGGAGAGATCCCATCTGATCAGCGCCTGCGACGAGCACGCTCTCTGCTCTCTCGGACAGCGAAGCGATATTCGCAGCGCTTCCGTGAACGCGCTCGACGAGCTGCGACAGGTGCTGCGTCTTAAGGTTCGCGCTCTCCGTCAGCGCCGCCTGCGTAGCGGCGCCGTGCGCGATGTCGGTCAGCGCATGCTCGATCTCCTCGCTCGTCGCCGACGTCTCCACCGCGATCGCGCTCACTTGGTCCGAGGCGCGTCCGACCTCGGATAACGAATGATTCACCGTGCCGATCAGCGTCTTGGTCCGATCGACCATCGCGTTGAAATCGTTCGTGAGCGCGCCGAACTCGTCGTCGTTAATCGCTTCAAGCGACAGGGTCAAATCGCCGTCGGCCATACGGCTTACGCCTGCTCGCAAATGGCGAATCGGACGGATAACCGAGCGGATAATGACGAATCCAAGCAGCGACGTGACGATCACGCAGGCAAGAATAGCCCCAAGAGAAATCGCCACGATCCGCTTGTAATCCGCCTTGGCCTGTTCCAACATGCGCGAGTTGTCCTCGCCATACAGGTCGCCGATCTCGTCCAAGGCCGATTCCGTGGCGTCGAAGTGCTCGAAGCCTTCGCCGAACGATCGCTCGTTCGCCTGCTTGCGCGTCGCCGGATCGGAGGATGCGAGCGAAGTCGTGATGTCGCCGCTTATTGTCGAATAGGTTCCGAATGCGTCCTCGAATTTCTGAATAAGCTCTTCTTCGCCGGCGATCGATGAACGATTCTCGCGATAGGCGCTGAAGCGCTCCTGGATCTGTCCGAGCTGCTTCTCGTAATCTTCCTTCTGCTCGTTGAATTCATCCGTGCCCGGCTCGAAATTATACATGGCGCGTTGGGCAATCAGCAATTGGTGCAAATCCACGCCGGCGGCCCGAATGTAATCGGTATTGACGGCATGTACGTTGATCGTATCCTCCAGCGCCTGTTGAACGCGCGTCAAGCCGATCATCCCGACTGCCCCGATCAACAAATTCGTCATGACGACGATCACGATCGTCGCGACCACTTTCGCCCGAATCGATATTCTGCGGTGCATAGTTATGAATGCTCCTTTCGATAAATAAGTCGTACTTCATTTATCGTCAAGCGCATCCTTATTTTACACTGTAAATAAATTGCTGCAGATCGCCTGCGCCAAGACTAATCTCCGCCTGAGCTGGGAATTCTATCATCGGGCACAAGCGATTGCATATAGGGCGTCATACCGTCAAATACCGCCGAATTACTTCGTCATTCAGCGCCTCGGGTCCGCCCTCCCAAGCGACTTGCCCTTTCTCCAGAATGTAAAAATAATCGCCGACGCTCTTCACGAACTCCAGGCTTTGCTCCGCCAGTAAAATGGCCGTGGCGCCTTGCGCTTTGATCGAACGGATTACGTCCCGAATTTCCTCGACGATGGAAGGCTGGATGCCTTCGCACGGCTCGTCGAGCAGCAGCAGGTCCGGCTCCGACGCGAGCGCGCGCGCGAAGGCGAGCTGCTGCTGCTGGCCGCCGCTCAGATCCCCGCCGCGCCTGCCGTACATTGTCGGCAGCACCGGGAATTTGTCGACGGCCGCGTCCGGCACGACGCCGCGCTTCCCGCGGCCTGCTTCCAGGCCGAGCAGCACATTCTCGTACACGGTCAGCTGGGGGAAAATCTCGCGTCCTTGCGGCACGTAGCCGATGCCTCGCTTGGCCCGATCGCCCGGCGGCCGCCGCGTCAAATCCGCGCCTTTGTAGGCAACCGCCCCGCGCCGCGCTTTCAGCGCGCCCATAATGCTTTTCATGAGCGTTGTCTTGCCCACCCCGTTGCGCCCTAGCAGGCAGACGCATTGGCCAGGTCGAACCGATAGCGTAACATTCCGCAAAATGACGCTCTCCCCGTAGCCCGATTCAAGCGCTTGTACGTCCAGCATCGCTCTCCCTCCTCTTTCCCAAATACACTTCGGCGACGCGTTCGTCCCGCTGTACGTCTTCCATCGTGCCTTCCTTCAGCAGCTCGCCCTCATGCATGACCGTTACTTTGCTGGCGAAATTGCGCACGAATTCCATGTCGTGCTCGACGACGATGACCGATTGCGTCCTCGTGATCTCTCGCAGCAGCTCGCCTGTCTTCTCGGTCTCGGCATCGGTCATTCCGGCGACCGGCTCATCCAGCAGCAGCACCTTCGGCTCCTGCATGAGCAGCATGCCGATTTCCAGCCACTGCTTCTCGCCGTGCGATAAGCCGCCCGCGATCCATTCGCCCTTGCGCTCGAGGCCGATCATGGCCAGCTGCGCCTCGATGCGCTCCCGCTCCTCGCCCGTCAGCTTCGCCCGCATGACCGCGAAGACGCCCCTGCGCTGCTTCATGGCCAACTCCATATGCTCGCGCACCGTCAGCGTCCGGAAGATCGACGGCGTCTGGAATTTGCGTCCGATGCCGAGTTCGGCGATCTGGTGCTCCTTCTTCCGGGTAATGTCCGTGCCGCCGAACACGATTTTGCCGGTTGCCGGCTTCGTCTTGCCGCAGATCATGTCCAGCATCGTCGTCTTGCCCGCGCCATTGGGCCCGATCAGGAATCGCAGCTCCCCTTGATGCAGCGCAAGACTCATCCCTTGTACCGCCTTGAACCCGTCGAATTCGGCCGTGAGCGAATCACACTGCAGGATAACGGGCGGAGTCTGCTCCTTCATCGGCGACCCTCCTCCTTCTAAGTCGTTTCAACTGACCGAGCAAGCCGGCTGCCCCCTTAGGCAGGAACACCACGACGACGACGAACAGCGCCCCCATCAGGAACAGCCACGCGTCCGGGTAGGACTCGCTGAACGCGCTCTTCGCGGAATTGAGCAATACGGCGCCAAGCACCGCCCCGATGAGCGTCCCCCGTCCGCCGATAGCCACCCACAGCACCATTTCGATCGAAGTGACGATCCCCATCATCGACGGTGAAATGATGCCCACGTGAAGCACGAACAGCATGCCCGCCAATCCCGCAAGGCCCGCTGACACGCTGAAGACGACCATCTGGTAGACCGCAGGATCAAAGCCGATGAACCGCACCCGGTTCTCGCCGTCGTTAATGGCTCTCAGCACTTTGCCGAACCGGCTGCCGACGAGCAGCCGGCAGAGCGCGAAAGCAGCGATAAGGACGACTACGGTCACCAGGTAAAGTACCGTCTTCGTCGTCTCCGACGCGATCGGGAAGCCAAAGATCTTCGAGTAGCCGGTCAGCCCGTTCGTCCCGCCCGTATACGCCTGTTGGCCGATGAACAGCGTCGTGGCAATAATTACGAGCGCCTGCGTGAGTATCGTAAAATAGACGCCTTTGATCCGGTTGCGGAATGTAAAGTAGCCGAGCGCCAGCGCCAAGAACGCGGGAACGAGAATGCCGGCCGCCAACGCGAACGGAAAGCTCGCGAACGGCTTCCAAAACCAAGGCAGCGCCGTCAAGCCGCTCCACTCCATAAAATCCGGCAGCCGGCCGCCGCTCGCATCCAGCTTCAAGTACATCGCCATCGCATAGCCGCCCAGACCGAAGAACACGCCATGGCCCAAGCTGAGAATGCCCGTATAGCCCCAGATCAAATCAAGCCCCAGCGCGACGATCGCATACGCGAGGAATTTGGCCAGCAAATTAAGACGAAAATCGCTCAAATACAGCGGCGCGCAAAATAACAGAATCGCGACGGCCGTATAGACCGCGAGCAGCCACAGCCGCTGATTGCCCATGAATCGGTTGTGCAGCATCACCATACCTCCTTCGTTAGCGTTAATCCAGCGACCGCGTTCGCATCGCGATCAGCCCGGACGGCCGCCATTGCAGGAACGCGACGATGCATAGGAAGACGAGCACCTTGCCAAGCGAAGCCGTCGTCCAATATTCGAACAGCGTGTTCGATAGGCCGATCCCGAGCGCGCCGAATACGGTGCCGACGAGTTTGCCGACGCCGCCCAGCACGACGACCATGAAGGCGTCGACGATGTAGTAGGTGCCGATGGACGGCCCGATCGGACCCATTAGCGTCAACGCGCATCCGGCGATCCCCGCGATTCCAGAGCCGATTGCAAAGGTGACCGCATCGACCCGCCGGGTAGAGATGCCAAGGCAAGCAGCCATGTCGCGGTTCTGCATGACCGCCCGCATCCGCCTTCCCGCATGACTGCGGTTAATGTAGACATACATGGCAAGCAATACGACTGCCACCAGCCCGATAATGAACAGCCGTTTATACGGGAGGACGACGTCGCCGAGAATCGTCGCTCCGCCATCCAGCCATGCCGGACTGGTAACGCCGACGTTCGGCGCGCCGAAGATCGTGCGGGCGAGCTGTTGGAGCATAAGCCCTACGCCCCAGGTCGCCAGCAGGCTGTCGAGCGGACGACCGTACAAGAATCGGATGAGCACGGTCTCGAGCAGCAGGCCGACGAGGAACGACACCGCGAAGCTGAACGGAATCGCCGCCGCGAAATACCAGCCGAATGCGGATTCCGGCAGATAGGATTGAAACAGGTTCTGCATGACGTAAGCCGAATAAGCGCCGATCATAATAAGCTCGCCGTGCGCCATGTTGATCACTTTCATCAGACCGAACGTGATCGCCAGTCCGAGCGCGATCAGCAGCAGGATCGAGCTGACGCTAACGCCGTTGAACAATTGAAGCACCGTGACTTCCATCTCTTGCGATCACCTCATGCCTTCTTGTTGGTCGCGACAAAGCAAGGTGAAACGGCATCGCCCTTTTTTGGGGCGATGCGCGTTTCATTCCGATGAAATACAAGGCGGAGGAATAAGCGTTAAACTTATGAACGCTTGTATTTCGAAAAAAGGAAGCATCCCGTGGCGAGGGCGCCTTGCGATCCTTCCTTTCCTTCCGCTCTGTCTTTGCGATTGTTCCAGCCGTTCGTCCGCTTCGCGCGAGCTGGCTCGTTAGGTCAATTGCCCGCGCTCAAGCTTGCCGCCCAGTCGTAGCCCTTCAAGTAAGGATCAGGCTTGACCGGCTCGCCCGAATTCCACACTTCCTTGAACTGACCGTCCGCTTGCACCTCTCCGATCCGCACGGTTTTGTATAAATGCTGCGTCTCGCCGTCGATTTTCACCTTGCCCTCCGGCGCGTCCCACTCGAGCTCCTTGGCCGCTTCCTTCACCTTCGCGACATCGGTGGAGCCGGCCTTCTCGACCGCGGCCGCCCACAGATAGACCGCATCGTAACCTGCTTCGATCGGGTCCGCCGTGACGCGGTCCTCGCCGTACTTCTTCTTGTAATTCTCGACGAACGTCTTGTTCGCCGGCGTGTCGGTCGTCTGATAATAGTTCCAAGCGGCGAGATGACCAGCCAACACGTCAGCGCCGATGCCGCGGATTTCCTCCTCTGCGACGGACACCGACAGCGTCGTCAAATCCTGCGCCGTAATGCCCGCGTCCTTTAACTGTTTGAAGAACGCCACGTTGCTGTCGCCGTTCAGCGTATTGAAGACGACCTCCGGCTTCGCTTCCTTGATTTTGCTAATGATCGTGCTATAGTCCGTATGGCCGAGCGGCGTGTATTCTTCCCCGACCAGCTCCCCGCCCTCCGCTTTCAGCTGCTCCTTGATAATCTTGTTCGCGGTGCGCGGGAAGACATAATCCGAGCCAAGCAGGTAGAACTTCTTGCCGCGATTCTCGAGCAGCCACGTCACGGCCGGCACGATCTGCTGATTCGTCGTCGCGCCGGTGTAGAAAATGTTCGGCGACGATTCGAGCCCTTCATACTGCACCGGATACCACAGCAAGCCGTTCAGCTCCTCGAACACCGGCAGCATCGCCTTGCGGCTGGCCGACGTCCATCCGCCAAAGACGGTCGCGACCTGGTCCTCGGAGATTAGCTTCCGCGCCTTCTCCGCGAACGTCGGCCAATCCGATGCGCCGTCCTCCACGACCGGCACGAGCTTCTTCCCTAACACGCCCCCTTTGGCGTTGATTTCCTCGATCGCCATCATTTCCGCGTCCTTGACGGATACTTCGCTGATTGCCATCGTGCCGCTTAACGAGTGCAGAATGCCAACTTTGATTTCCCCGCCGTCCCCCGATTCGCCGCCTCCATTGCTTGCCGCGCTTTCCGTTCCTGCGTTCGTCTCCGTGGTGGTCGTCTCTTTGGCGTTATTGCTGCAACCCGCGATAACGATGCAGAGCGCAATCAGAAGCAGCGATACTCGTTTCCCAATTCTTTGACTCATTCTCCCACTCCTCAGCGTTTTCTCTCTATCCGAACGATGGATTGGATGACTGTTCCAACCGTTCGTGATTCAGATTATAGGTAGTATGGGATTATCGTGTCAACAATAGTTACGCAAATGATTGCAATTCGAATGATAAGGCGTGAATTGAATTATCGTAATTAATTTTTTGTGAATTTTTAGTTCACTTTTTTGAGTGTTTACATCATTTAATCATATTAAACTAACTTATATATAACACTAATTGTTATAATCACTCATACCTCTCAAGCTTGGCTTCTGATTCCAATGTTTCGATTTGAGAATCACAGATACGCAAAAAAAGCCTAGGTTCGGATAGAATCCAAACCAAGGCATCGGATTAAGGATCGGTCTAATCGAAATACGGAATGCCGATTCATACGTAATCATGACTTTTAGAATCGCGTGCCGACCTATTTGTGCTTCTGCGTGTTCATTTTGCCGTTATCCCGAAGCTCCGACTCACCGCGTCTTGCCTTGTCTAATAGGTCCACGCGCAATCGTCTGCTCGCTTGTCCGGCAGGAAGCTTAGGAACGTCGTCCCGCTAAGCTCGTGCCAATCGCTCCGATCCCGGTATTCGATCCGGCAGCACAGCTCCGGACGCAGCCACTGCGTCGGTCCTTCCTTATTCGCCAGCAGGCCTCGCGCGATATTGAGGAACGCTTCTCGCTGCTCTTCGCCGATGCCGGTCTCCACGAGACCGACTGGCTTAAACCGCACGGTACGAAAATGCAGTCCGATCACAAGCGCGAAGACGGGCGCGGTCCGGTAACCGAGGATCATGACGTCGATTTCCACCGGATGCTTGACCTTGATCCACTCTTCCGAGACGACTCCCGGACGATAGACCGACCCCCGCCTCTTGGCGACGATGCCTTCTATTCGATGCGCCTTCGTCCAGGCATAGAGCGCCGTGCCCTGTCCCGGTACGAACGCGCACGCGGCAAGTTTCTCCGACGACAAGATGGACTCGCGTAAAATATCCTTGCGGACAATCAAATGCTCCCGAAGATGCTCCACCGTCGTCCCGAGCACGTCGAAGGCGATCCACGAAGCGGGATGCGATCGGACCGCCGCGGCAATGCGCCGCGAATCGCGAAGCCGAAGCCGATACGCGAAATCGTCGAACACCGCTCTGCCGCCGTTTAAGCAGATGCCCTCGCAATCGAGCACGGCCTCTTTTGCGCTTATGGCGGAGGCCGCTTCTTTTAACTCGGGGAAATTGTCGGTTACGCGCCGACCGCTCCTTGTGTAGGCTTCCAGCCGTTCGCCTTGCTTGTGGAGGATCATTCGCGCGCCATCCCACTTGGGCTCGAACAAGAAATCTTCATCGTCGAACGCCTCATTCGCGCTCACGGCCAACATCGGCCTGACGCCTGTGAACAAGTGACGATTCATCGCATTTCACCCCCTGATCGCTTCAGCTATCTGCTGCCGCTTGTCCGGAGGTCGTAATCTGCCAGCCGACGCCGTATCGATCGATAAGTCTGCCGTACATTCTTCCCCAGAACATGGACGTGAACGGCACCAGCACCGTGCTGCCTTCCGCCAGCGCCTCGAAGACGCGACCGGCTTCTTCATCCGTTCCATATTCCAGCGTTAAGTCCAGCGCATTTCCCCGTACGATGCCCTTCATGTCAGCCAAGTAAAACACCGCACCGGCAGCGTGCAGCTCCAGATGCTCCACCCGGTCCGTAGCCTGATGCTCACTGACCGCAAGCTCGTCGTAGATGTGGAGAAGCACGACCTTTCCGTCCAATATTCGCGCGTAATAGTCCGCCTGCTCGCGCGCATTATCGCTAAAAATATAAGCTTTCAAAACCGCCATGCCTAAACACTCCTTCGCGCCAGTTGCGACCGGCCCGCGATCAACCCCATCCTTCCTCATTGTTGGCTTTTCCAGACCGTTCCAATCATGCGCATGGATGAAATCGAATCGGGCGTCGTTATACAATGGAGATTAACCAGAGCTCGACCCCATTTATGACGAGAAGGGAATGAATGGCCAGATGGCCGAAATAGAAGATTTCATGCAGCTTGATATCCGAATCGGCACGATCGTGAAAGCCGAGCCTTTCCCAGAAGCGCGCAAGCCCGCCATTAAGCTGGAGATCGATTTCGGACCGCTGGGGATGAAGCGTTCGTCCGCCCAAATTACGAGGCGCTATGATCCGGAGCAGCTGACCGGACGGCAGGTAGCCGCCATCGTTAATTTCCCGCCACGGCGGATCGCCGGTTTCGTATCGGAGGTGCTGGTGCTCGGCGGCGTGCCCGATGAAGGTGACGTCGTGCTGCTGCGACCCGACGAACGGGTGCCGGACGGCACATCGATCGCATGATCCGTGCATGCAAATGACAAAGCACCCGGTGACATCCGGGTGCTTTGCTTCATTTTCATGGCACCAACGCGTCGCCCGTCAGGCGGCGAGGCCTTGCTGCGAATTTCGTTTGCCTCTAAGTCTGCGGAGCGCAGGGAGCAAGTAGTAGTCCAGGCCGAATCTCCCGGCGTTCGAGCCCGAGATGGCGACGATCGCGCCAAGCAGGATCATCCAAGGATTCGTGCTAACCGATCCGGCGAACACGAACATAAAGTTCATGAATACGCCGAAGAATGCGGCGATGGCAGTAAGACCGCCAAGAATGAGTCCAAGCCCGACCAGCGTCTCGCCGATCGGAATAAGCCAGTTGAACAAGCCGACGTTCGGCTGCGCGAACTGCTCAATGAAGCCGGTGTACGTCGGGTAAATCAGTTCGTTCGTCCCGCGGTCGACGACCGGATTGGCAACGGCGTTCTTCAAAAATCCCGAAGCGTCGAAGCCGTCTTTCAATTTGTGATATCCTGCGTCCAGCCATTTCCAGCCCACGTACAGCCGGAGCAGCAGCAGCAACCCCGCCGCATAAACGTTTTCGCGTAAAAATCGAATAATCATAATTTCACCCCCTCTCACGGGTTTATTTAACATCTTTTATACTAACATATAATTCCTGATCGAAAATACCTCCTTTTTACATTTATGACACTGGACCGCGGGCATGAGAAAAGGCTTAAGCACCTAGGTACTTAAGCCTCCCTCATATGTCGAGCAAGTCGGTTTAACCGAGTATCCATCTGGCGATGCGGGCCAAATCTTCGATGTCGATCTTGCCGTCGCCCGTCACATCCGACTTCTTCAGGTTATTCCAATTCGGGTCGGTCGACGTTTTGCCATATTGGGCGGCCGCGATCGACAGATCTCCGATGCTGTATTTGCCATCCTCGTTAATATCGCCCTGCTGAACCGGGATAACGGCGTCCTTGAACGCTTGAATCGCGGCATGAAGACGATCCGTCGCCTCCTTGACCTGCTGGGCCGTCGCGGCATCGTTTGCGGCAACCGCCCGCGCAGCCGCTATAGCCTGTCGAAGCGCGGCCTTCGCACCTGCGCGGTATTCGCCAGGCTTGGCGCCTTCGATCGCGGCGTCGTGCAGCGATTGCGCGCTCGCGATCAAGCTGTTCAGTTCCGTCTTATCCACCGGCGCATCCGCCGGCTGGAGCTGAATGCGCAGCGATTCTCCCGTCGCCTGCCGGGTTTCGTCGCCCTCCGCGTTCGCCGTCAAGACTTCGCGGAGCGAGACTGCCGCCATCGCCGCCTCCTCCACCGGGCGAACGGCGAACTTCAGCTTCAACAGCGCCTTCGTCCCGCTTGCATCCAAGCCTGCCGGATCGGTCGAGGCGAGCAGCAGCCGAAGTTGGCCCGAGTCGCCTGGTTCGGTCCGACCCACGACCTGCATATCGTCCGCCAACGGCTCCGCCGAGCGGAATTCCAGTCGGCTTGGGTCATAGGCGATCTTCACATCGTTGGCATAGATGGCTTCCGCCAGTCCGGAGAGACTGTAGACCACGTCGACCAGCTCGTCTTCCTTCGCGGATGCAGGTCCTGACAAACTCGCGCCGTCTTGCGCGGCAGACGCTTCCGTCACCCGAATCAGCGCCTCTGCCTGTAAATACGTGCCTTCGATCGCGCCCCGGATTCGGAATATTCCCGTCTTGGCGACCTGCTCCTGATCGACTGCGTTCCACGCGACGTTCGCTTGCTTCACGCCGCCGTTAACCGTGACGTTAACGGTCTTCGGGAACTCCGGCAGCTTGCCTTTCGCCGTCGCGAGTTCAATCGGCGTTACCGATTCGATGAGCGCCGATGGCGTTGTTTTCAGGCGCAGCACCGTAACCGAGTAGGCCGGGAATTCATACGTGAAGGTTTGGCCGAAGCCGGACTTCACGCTCGTCTGCGGACTTACGGCATCCGGCTGGCTGAAGGAGTTCTCGGCCGTCAGGGCATCCGCCTTCAATTCGATGACGGTCGCCTTCGGATTGATGTACGCCGCCTCGACGCTGACGTTCGCGGATTGCGCGTTGCCCGAAGCGTTCACGGTCTTCACGATCAGATCGCCCGTCGCGGCATCCTTCGTCGTTACGCTGTAGAGCGGTCCTTGCGCCGGCTGTACTTCGTTCACCAGCTTGCCGTCCAGGTAGGCGCGGATGCCGCTGCCCTGCACCTCGATCTTAATCTCGTACCAGCGGTTCGTCTCGACGCCGCCCGCGGCCGTATTGCCGACGATCGCCTTCTGTCCGTTCGTCGCTTTCTCGACGACGGTCTGCGTGTTATTCCAGCCGCCGAGGTTCCACCAGTAGTAATTGTTCGTATCCTTGGCACCGAATCCGACCAGGAAGCCTTCGGAGCCGCTCGTCTTGCGAGCCTTCATCGTTACGGTATAATTGGTCCAGTCCGCGCCCGTCTTCAGCGCAAGTCTCGCATCGGCCGTCGTCGCGGACAGCTGCTTCACCGAGCCGCCGCTCACGGACCAATTGCCCTGCAGCGGGCTCCACTTCTCGATTGCCGCTTCGTCGCCGAAATTTTCCGCGAACAGCTCGGTACCGTCCGCCTTCGCGACCTTGATTTCGTCATACTCGACGGCCGTATTCCACGAACCGAGCATGATCGAGCCCGCGATGTCGTTCACCGAAGCTTTCTTCCTCGTCAGCTTCGTCGGCATCACTTCCTGCCCGACGTGATTGCCGAACAGCTGCTGGACGTAATAGTTCGGGGTCGCGTACGCTTCCGCGTTGTTGAACCAGATCAAGTCCGTCGTCCATTGCGTATTGCTCTGGCGGGCGAACAGCGGCGCGAACGACGCCATGCCGACGACGTCGGAATTCCGTTCCAAACCAGTCATGAAGGCCGCTTCCGCGAGCGCGCTCTCCATGTTGTTCTTCTTGCCGACGCCGTGCGCCGCGTATTCGCCCACGAATACTTTCGGACCGGTGCGGCTGTAATTGTCGTAACGGGTGACATTGTTGTAGAACCAATCCGGCGACTGGTACATATGCTCGTCGACCAGATCGGCTTTGTTGCCGTTCTTCGCCAGCCATTCATAAGCTTTGCGGAAATTCTCGTCGCTCGGAGAATAACCCGCGCTCAGCACCAGCTGCATATCGGGGTATTTCGCTTTGATCGCGTCATAGAACACCTGGTACCGGTCCAAGTAATCCTGTCCCCATAATTCGTTGCCGACGCCGAGATACTTCATGTTGAACGGCTCCGGATGGCCGTTCGCCGCGCGCTTGGCGCCCCACTCCGTCGTCGCGTCGCCGTTGGCGTATTCGATCAGGTCAAGCGCGTCTTGAATATAAGGCCCCAACTGGTCCATGGGCACCTTCGGCGGGTTCGAATGGCAGGACACTTGCCCGATGAAAATGATCGGGAGCGGCTCCGCGCCGATATCCTCGGCCAATTGGAAATATTCATGGAAGCCCAGGCCGAACGATTGATAGTAATTGGCCGCCCACTGGTTCGGCTGTACTTGCCGCTGCGCCACGTCGCCAATCGTATTCTTCCACCGGTAGCGGTTCTCAAGCGAACCGCCCTCGACGATGCAGCCGCCCGGGAACCGAAGGAAGCCCGGGGTCAGATCATCCAGCATCTCCGCCAGATCGTAACGCAAGCCGTTGCCGCGATTATGCCACGTCTTCTCCGGGAACAGCGAGACCATGTCCAGCTCGATCGTCGCCTTCTCGGCTGCCGTCACGTCGAAGCTCGCATGCGAGGACGAGGCGCTCGCTTGGATCGAGCAGCCGAGCTTCTTCCATTCGGAGCCGATGCCCGAGGTTTCGCAGCTGCCGAGCACCGCCTGGTCCGCACCGCGCAGCGTGGCGGCGAGCGGCTTCGTCACCGCGTCCGCGCTTCTGGCGTACACCGTGAAATGATAGCTTTCCCCTGCCTTGACCGCGATGCCGCCGCTGTAGCCGGCATTCGAGATGCCTACCCCGGTTCCGGGTTCCGCGACCGTAATCCGGGCATAACGGGGATTGTTCGCGTTCAGCGGCAATTCCGTCGCCGTCGACACTTGGCCTTCACCGCCGCCAAGCGCCTTCTTCGTCCAGGCAAAGAGCGGCGTGCCGAACTCGAAGGAACGGTTCTCGATCAGATCCCCGTACAGCCCGCCGTCGGCCGCGTAGTTGATATCCTCATAGAAGATGCCGTAGAGCGTCGGACTAACGGCGTGCGCGGCGTGCTTGCCGTCGATCTCCAGCGTATACGCCGCCGATCCCGCTTCCGTCACGATCACCGTGAACGTCTTCGTATCCTGCGCTGCGCCCTTCGTCAGCGTGGCCGTCAGCGTGACGGTCTTATCCCCCTCGCCGGGCTGCGGACGCGTGACTTTGCCCTGCGTGCTGACAATCTCCGGGTTGGAGGAAGCCCACCCGATCGAAGAGCCCGCGATGCCCGTCTGCGGCAGCGTCAAGTCTTTGGTCTGCTCGGACGTATCGCCCAGACTGAGCCAATTCTTGTCGTAAGCGAGCATCTCCGCGTCGGTCATCCCGCCTGTCGCGATGCCAGCCAGCTCCGTCCCGGATAGCGCCCGGCTGTAAATGCGGAAATCGTCGATCCGCCCGTCGAAATACGGGTCAGCACTGAATTGGGACTTGCCCAAATAGTTCCGGTTCGTCTGTCCAAGCTCGGAAGGATCGACCTGCACGTTGCTCACGCTGGCGACCTGAATGCCGTTGAAGTAGAGCGTATACGTGTTGCCGTCGATGACGGCCGCGACGTGCTGCCATGATTTCGAATTCGGGAATGCCGGGCCGATCAGCGTCGACTCCCCGCTGCCGGACGGCCGGACGCCGAACCGCGCGTTGCCTTCGTGGTCCCGCAGCGACAGAAACATATAATTCGTATCGCTCGTGCCCAAATCGAACACGCGGCTCCAAGCGCCGAGCGTATCCGCATTCACCCATGCAGCGACCGTCACGTTATGCTGCTGGGCCAATAATCCGTCCGGCAGCTGCAGGTAACCGTTCGTCCCGTTCAGATCCAGCGCGCCGCCCGTCTTGCCGGTCGCGCTCCAGGCCGCCCCGCCGTGCGGCGTCCCGTCATGGCCATGCCCTGAAGCATCCTTCCACGCTGCATCTCCCTCGCCGTCGAACGTATAATGCAGCAGCAAATCCTCGGTCGACGCCTGTGCTGGCGCCGCGGCAGCCGCACCGTCACCGGCGCTTAATCCGTCCGCTAGCGCGGGCGGCACCAGCGTACCGCACAATGCGGCCAGCGTGCCATAGACCGTGGCCGTTCGCGCGAACCTTCTTTTCCAACCATGCCTCAATTCCTGTTCCTCCTCGGCGGTTCAAGTGATGGCTAATTGCTTTGCATAGTTAATATAAATGCAAACTAATTAGTCTGGGCTAAATGCCGCATTCCTTAACATGAATGCGAACCAATTAGCCAGGGCTAAATGCCGCATTCCTTAACATGAATGCGAACCAATTAGCCAGGGCTAAATGCCGCATTCCTTAACATGAATGCGAACCAATTAGCCAGATACATTACGTATCAACTATAAAGCGCTTACAGGAGGGTTGGAATGGTTTCTTTTTTTCATTTATTGTGTTTTTTTATTCGGATGCCGGGGCATGATTCACACGTCGCGCTCGATGCAAGAATAAAAAGGGCATCCCGCCCATGGACGGAATGCCCTACAACCATTCAAATATTAACGTTACGCTTTACGCGCCGAAACGCTGCCTATACCCGCATCGACGGCACAGCTCCTCGACAGCTTCGCGGCGGGAAAACCCTTCGACCAGCTTGCTCGCCCGCTCACCGTTCACGATTTCCGCGAAGGACGTTTCGTTGACGTTGCCCAAGTTAATAACGCCCTCTCCGTCCAGGCAGCAAGGCACGACCGTGCCGTTCGAGAGAATCGCCGCCTGGCTGCGCAGCGCGTAACAGAAGCCTTTGCCGTCATCCTCAGGGGCGTCCAGGCTTGGCCATTGGAATTCATGGTCCTGATTCAAATAGACGCGTTCGGCGATCCGCACGCCGCTGCCCGGCACGACCTTCTCTTCGATGCGGTAATCGAGCCCGAATTCCTGCTCCAGAATCGCCAGCGTCTGGCGATTGCGCTGACGCTGCGCGTTCGTGATGTTGTCCTCGGTCAGGTTCCACAGCCGGAACGAGAAAATGATCCGATTCGCCTCTTCCTCGCGCACGAAGGCGAGAATGTCCCGCAAATACCCTTCGCGGTCCGTCGATCCGAGATGCCCGTCGAAGCTGTGCAGCGAGAAGTTCATCTGACGCAGCGCCGGCTTGCCGAGCAGCTTGTGCCGGTTCTTCGCGATCAAGGTGCCGTTCGTCGTAATATTGACCTTGATGCCTTTCTCGTGCGCGATATCGAGCAGCAGGTCGATCTTCGGATGGAGCAGCGGCTCGCCTTTGACATGCAAATAAACGTAACTGGCGAACGGCTTGATCTCATCCAGACGCTTGGCGAACTCCTCCGGCTTGATGAAGTTCTTGGCGCGTTCCGTCGGGGGACAGAAGGTGCAGGCGAGATTGCAGACACTCGTGATTTCTATATATACTTTCTTGAACGCTTTCAACGATAAGGGCCCCATTCCGGTAGTCTATGATGATCGATTTCATTAAATCTACCTTCTATAGTACCATAGCCGGACCGTCAGATGGAATGAATCCGATCCGTCTCGTAGACCAGGATCATTTCGTCCGTCAGCCGTTCATACACTTCCACCCAGTCTCGCTCGACCAGTATGTCCCGCAGCTCCTCGTCGCCGATCTTCCCGCGCCTGCGCAGCGCCGCCAGCTGTCTTAAGCTTTCGAGCGTCGGCTCTGCCTCATCCGCCGCTGCCGCTCCTTCCGTATCTCGCGTACCCTGGCCGGCGATTTCCGCTGCGCTTGCCTTCGACCGGCCAACGTCCTTCGACGCGCGAGCCGCGTCGAATTGGCGGGATAACACAAGCAGCAGCTCGTCCAGCGCTTCTTCGTACGATTTGCGTTCGGCGAATCCCGCTTTCCGCTGCATCCCCCATACCTGGCGCGCCACATCGAGAATCGTCTTCTCCGCTTCCGTCAGCTTCTCGCCTACCCAATATTGCAGCTCCGAGGCGGGAATTTCCCAGCTTCCCCGCTTGCCTCGCCGGTTCCCCCGCAGTTTGCCGACTGCGAGCCACCGATAGACCGTGCCCACATCCTGCTTCAGGATCAAGGCGGCTTCCTCCACCGTGAATACATACTCATCGAACATGCGGTTCCTCTCCTCTACGAATCATAATTAGAAGTTATGGTAGTAGAGTTTATGAGGAGAAGACGAGATCCATGATACTCGCTCTTCTATAGCCTTTCTGTCCGCGCGAAATATTCGTTGGTTGATGCCCTCGCCGCCGTGGTATAGACATGGTGAACCGGCTGTATCGGGAGCAATGGTAGGTAAGGGAAGGAGAAGCGCCTATGGTTATTGAAGACCGGCCGCTCGAGCGGGCTGTGCTGCAATTTATTTTCCCGTTCGCCTACAAGCGCGGCAGCGACGAACGGCTGATCCCAGAACTGCTCGCGGATCGGTTCGTGCCGTTCCGGCTGGACGATCTATCGCAGGAGCAGGCTTTCTATGGTCCGCGTTACGGGGTGTTCCACCAGGCGCTGGAACGCTATTTCATGCCGTACACGTGCTGCATTCTATTTCCGCGCAGCGCTTCGGACAAGAACGGCTTCCGCCGGTTTGCCAAGACGATCGGCAAAGCCTGTACGCTGCAGACGGAACGGGGCGATATGCCGTTTCGGCTTCATGCCGCGGAGGTCATCGTCTGCCCGTTCGACCTGGGCTTCATCACGCTTCGAATCGAGCTGGAGCAACCCGACCTCACCTATGGCGAGGCGCTGGAGTTCGCCGATCGTTTCCGCGTGCTGCAGGACGTCTCGGCCAAGGACAAACGGACCAGCGTCCTCGGCTCCCGCGGCGAGTTCACACAGACGGAGGATTTTATCTTCCGCGAAATCGTCCGCTCGCTGCTCCCCCATCTGGATAACGAGGTAACCGAGGGCGCTTATTTCGAAACGCTGCCGTTCTTCATTGACGAGCGGATGTACGTCCAATCGTTAATGCAATTCAAAGAAGAAGCCGCGATCTCCGATACCGACCTCTTCCGCGCGCTTCATCTGGATGGGCTCGACGAGGCAGGCGAGCCGTATGCGAGCGCGGGCAATGCCGAATATATGGCCGACTACGTGAACGAGCGGCGTTATGACCGCTGGGCGCCCCGCACGCGCTACGCGATGAACGAGAATGCCTTCGCCTGCTTGACGCTGGAAAGGGAAGCGCGATTCGACCGGCTGGCATCCCAGCTCTTCGGTGAGCATTATTATGGCGTGATGATGAGCCTATTCCACAAAATCGCGCTCCTGAAGCTGGCCAATCAGTATTCGCATCTGAACGTCGAACGCGACCATCGGGCCGTGCAGCGGCTCATCCGTCAAATCAATGCGTTCTCCGCCAAATATTACTTCAGCGAGCTGGCCGCCAGCGTCCAAGGCAACGAGATGTTCCTGCAGCTGCGCCAAATATTCGGCAGCCACGCCCTATTCGAGGACGTGAAGGAAACGCTGGCCGATCTGTTCCGCTATCAGGAGGACTACCAATCGAAAGGCCAGAACAATCTGCTGCTCATTCTGACGCTGTACACGGTCGTCGGCGGCATCTACGGCATGAATCAGGTCATCGAAGACTTGAAAGGCGACATCGACTGGTCCAAACTGGCCGCTTACTCGGTATTCGAGTACATTGCGCTCTTCATCACGCTGACCGGGCTGATCGTCGGTATTGTCTTGGCCGTCATTGTGGCAATCAGATGGGTGAGCGAGCGCAGAGCGCTGCGGGACGAGTAGCTTCTCTGCGGGTCGGATCCTACCACAGGCCTGACCGGAACGTTAACTCGCTTCGCCCGACTCCTCCCGGAAGTGGCTCGTGTCCCCGTGCATAATAATGCGCGGAATATCTTGGTCGATCTCGATTTTGCTCAGGCAAGTCGGGTGAATATACGGCGGCCCCCAGATCGCGTTCATCTCGCGCTGCTCGAAATACGCCATGAGCACCTTCACGACGACCGTATGCGTGACGATCAGGATGGATTGGCCGGCATGCATCGGCAGCAGCTCGTTCAGCTTGGCCATCGCCCGGTCCGCCACCGCACGGAACGTCTCGCTCCCTTCTACTTGGAAGGCGTCCGGTTCTTCCCAGAAACGCTGAAACTGCAGCGGATTCCGGCACTTGGCTTCCTCCAGCTCCAGCCCTTCCCATACGCCCAAATACATTTCCTTGAACTCGTCGCAAGGTTGAATGCGAACATCCCTCCCGCTCCCTTGCGCGATAAGCGAGGCCGTCGTCATCGTGCGCGCGCTCGAGCTGGCATAGACAGCGTCGATGACAGTTCCGCTCAGCGATTCCCCTAACCATAATGCCTGATTGCGGCCAAGCGGCATCAGCGCCGAATCCAAATGGCCTTGAAACCGCTTCGTCACGTTCCATTCCGTCTCGCCGTGGCGCACCAAATAGACAGTGGTCTTCTCCATATTTAACTTCCTCCTTTGGCTTCCGATGAATGATTCGCGCCCGCTTCCGTCCGGCTCAACCGTTCGAATAATGCACGGCCTAGTTCCGGATAAGCGGACAAATGGCAGTACGATTGCGGCGGCGAGAATCGGTACGCGGCGCGCAGGCGTTCCAGCGGCATCGGTTCGATCTCGCGAATCGTCCGCAGCGGCAGCGCATAACCTTGCTCAAGTCCGGCAAAATAGGACATAATCCCCTCGATTGTGCCAGCGCCTTCCTGTTCAGCCAACCGGCCCAGCCGCTTGGGCGCGTCCACGATCGGCGAGCCAAATTCGGCATACGCGCGGATCGCTTTGACCGGCGAGCTCACGTAAATGAACGCATGAACCGGAGCGCTCATGAATTTACGTCGAAATTCGTGTTTCTTGATGCCGGCAATCATCAGGCCGTACGGCGATGGCTGCAGGCTGAGAATAATGGTGCATATGGCGGTCGAATCGCCGAATGTGTTCGTTTGCAGCGTGAAGTTCCTCCTTTCGTACGCGTGTAGTCGAAGTGGCGCGAAGCGTTCTGCCTGTCCACGGAGGCCGAGATGCCCTCATTTTAACGAACGGTAAACTTTCCATCAATAGGAAATGTGATTTTTATCACGCCTACCCACCCAAAAGTAAGCGCGTTCCGAATAATGTAAGTAATAATCGGCCACTCGCACGCACAACACGACAAAGGAGCGCAATCGCAATGACCATCAAAGATCTCCGGAAGAAAAAGGGAACCGTACATTACCTCGGATTCGACGAAATGAAAAAAATGTGGGTCTACGCCTTACAAGATATGTTCGACCGAAAACGGACCTTTGGCGTCATCGCCGGACAGATGAACGTAATCGAGCTGCTGAGCCTGAAGGGCTTGAATTTGTGCAAACACTGAGAATACATCCGCATCATATAGAGACTAAGGCTGCTGCCGTCGAGGAGCAGCCTCTTTGACATTTTGCCAATACCTAGGAACGGCGAAAAAGCCGCCGGTCGCAAGGACCAGCCGCCTCCTCTTCTTTCGCAAACTTGACGATTACTGCGCCAAATCCCACTCGTTGACCCGATTGAACATACCCAAGTTGAGCGGTTTGCCGACGAGCACGTTCTTGGCCACCGCCTGCAGCCGTTTCTCCGAGTAGACGCTGATCGTCGGCAGCTCGTCGTGCAGAATCTGCTGCAACTCATCGTAGATCACGTGCCGCTTGGCCGAATCCGGCTCGGTCGCGCCTTGACGGATCAGCTCGTCGACCCGCGGGTTGCTGTACAGGATAAAATTGTTGCCGTTGCCGCTCTCGAACAGCGAGAAGTAGTTGCTCGGCTCGATGTAGTAATCGCGGTTGAAAATCGTCAGCTCATATTGCTGGTTGTCCACCTTGTCGATCAAGGTGCCGAAATCGTACTTCTGCACGTCGATCTTGAACCCGACGTCCGTCAGGTTCTGCACGAGAATATCGGCCGCCTGTTCGCGCACCTTGTTGCCGACCGGGATGAGGAACCGCAGCGGCTTCTTCGCGTCCCAGCCGGATTCCGCCAGCAGCGCCTTCGCTTTGTCCGGGTCGTAGGTATACGGCGTCAGCTTGTCGTTATAGTACGGATTGTCGCTCGGCACGCTGCCGTCGATGACCTCCGCCTGACCTTTGAGCAATTGCTCGACGATCAACTGCCGGTTGAGCGCGTAGGCGATCGCTTGCCGGACCTTCACGTTCGGCAGCGCCTTCGTGTTGAAGAAAATTTCCGCCGGCTCCGACGGACCGCTGGAATCGACGTTCACGTTGTCCAGCGCCTTCACCTTCTCGTATTCGGTGATCGGAATGAGACCGACCGGCAAGGAGTTCAGTTGAATATCCCCCGTCTGCAGCTGGGCGACGAGGTTGGTGGCCGGCAGCACCTTGACGAAGATTTTGTCCAGCTTCGCCACCGGACGGTAATAGTTGTCGTTGCGCGCGACCTCCGTATACTGATCCTTGCGGAAATCGGCGAATTTGAACGGCCCGATCGTCACCTCCGGCTTCTGGAAATACGGATGGGTGTTCAATTGATCGACCGGCACGTCCTTCAGCACATGCGCGGGCAGGAAGTACACTTTCGTCGCGAACGTCTCCTTGAAGATATTCGGGTCGATCGGCGTCTTCGTCTTGATCTCGAACGTATGGTCATCGACGATTTTCAGTCCGGCGAGCTCGGTCTGGCCTTCCGGCAGCTTCCCGGCATCGTCCGTGCCTTCGACGAAGTTCAAGCGGAACGAGCTCTCGACCTTCGGGTGCAGCGCGGTCAGCAGCGTATACTTGACGTCCGCGGTCGTGAACGGCTGGCCGTCGTTCCACTTCGCGCCCGCGTTCAGCTTCACGACGTATGTCTGATTGTCCGCCGTCTCGACGGAATCGGCGAGCTTGGGCAGAAATTCGAACGACGTATTGATATCGAGCAGCGCGTCGTTGAGCAGTGCCTGGACGGTCTTGGAGGCGGAGTCGCCTTGGTCGTTGATTTGGTTCAGCGTAATCGGCGAATTGACGATGCCGATCGTGACGACCTTCTCCTTGACATCAGGCGGCGCGGCGGCTTCTTCCGTCGCGGATTCGGCGGCGGTCTCTTGCGCGGCGGCCTCGACTTCCCCGGCGCCGTTCGAATGACCGCCGTTATTGCCATTCGAGCTGCAAGCGGCGAGCAGCAAGCAAATGAGAAGCATAGCAGGCAGGTAGCGAATCGATCGTTTCAAACTGGATTTCCCCCTTTATCGTGCAAAATGGTCGATGCGCGAGAATCGCGCAAGTTAAGCCTTCGGATCAAGCGCGTCGCGAAGCCCGTCGCCGACGAAATTGATCGCCAGGACGGTGACGAGCAGCATCGATCCGGCCGGAATCCACAGCCACGGCTGCTCCGTCAGCACCGTGAGCGACTGCGCCTCGGACAGCATATTGCCCCAGCTGGCGGTCGGCGGCTGGACGCCCATGCCGAGGAAGCTAAGCCCGGCCTCGCTCAGAATCGCGCTGGCGATGCCGAATGTCGCGTTGACGATGATCGGACCGGCCGTATTCGGCAGCACATGCCGGAACAGAAGACGCGGCGTGCTGTAACCGAGCGCCCGCCCGGCCGTCACGAAATCCTGCGCCTTCAGCGACAGCACGTTGCCGCGGACGAGCAGCGCGACCGAGGGCCATGAGAACAAGGCGATCACCGCGACGATCGTCGGCAGACTCGCGCCGACGGCGCTGACGATGACGAGGATCACCATCATGAACGGGAATGCCAAGAACATGTCGGTCAGGCGCATGATCGCCGCGTCGATCCAGCCGCCGAAGTAAGCGGAGATCAGGCCGACAAGCGTGCCAAAGGCGACGTAGATCGCCACGGTCGCGAAGCCGACAATTAGCGATACGCGGGCGGCGATGATCAGTCGGCTAAGCACGTCGCGCCCGACCTGATCCGTCCCGAGCCAATGCGCGGCGGAAGGCGGCGCGGAGAATTGCGCGGTCACTGCATACGGCGAATGCGGCATCAGCCAAGGCGCGAGGATGGCGGCAGCCGCGAGCAAGAGCGTTGCAAGCAGCCCCAATACGGCGAGCTTATGCCTGGCGAACCTGCGGGCCGCTTGACGCAAGCCATTCTCCGGCGCAGTCTCCAGGTGTTGTCGCGAATCCGCCATGGGCAGCACGGCGGCGTCTAATCGCAGTTCGGAATGGCTCATGCGAGATGTCCCTCCCTTATAGGGCGTGTTCCGAAAGTAACCAGCCTCTGTTACCTATATTTGATTCGCGGATCGGCGAGCGCATATAGCACATCGACGATCAGATTCGTCGTCAGCACGACGACCGCCGCCACGAGATTAAGCGCCATCAGCGTCGGATAATCCCGCGACAGGATGGACTGCATCGTCAACTGCCCGATGCCCGGCCATTGAAAAATTTGTTCGATAATGATGCTCCCGCCGAGCAGTGCCGGAATCTCCATCCCGAACACCGCGATGATCGGCAGCAGCGCGTTGCGCAGCGCATGCTTGTGGGTCACCGCGAATTCGCGCACGCCCTTCGCCCGGGCGGTCCGCAAATAATCCTGCTTGAGCACGTCGAGCATGCTCGCCCTCACGTAGCGAATCTTCTTGCCGATAATGACAATGGCCAGCACGCTTACGGGCAGAATCAGGTGGAGCAAGGTATCCAACACGCCTCCGTCCCCGTTAAGCGTCTGCATGCCGCCGGTCGGCAGCAGCCGAAGCTTCAGCGCGAACAAATAAAGCAGGCCGAGCGCAAGAAAGAAGGACGGCAGCGATGTCCCCACGAAGGAGAGCCCGGTCAGCATGTAATCCCACTTAGTGTTATGCCGGACGGCGCTGAAGATCCCGATCGGCAGCGCGACGAGCAGGCCGGCGATCAACGCGGAGAACGCCAGCAGCAGCGTCGGCCCGATCCGCTCCTGGATGAGGCCGGCGACCGGCGCGTAGGAGCTGAACGAATAGCCCAGCTCGCCCTGCAGCAGCTGGAGGAGCCACTGCCCATATTGGACGATGAACGGACTGTTCAGACCGAGCATCTCCTTCTTCGCCTCGATCAGCTCGGGCGGCGTATTCGGGTTAATGAACATCTCCACCGGGTTGCCCGGCGCCAGCTTGATGATGACGAAATTAATGACGGTAATGCCGAGCAGCACCGGGATGCTAATGAGCAGCCGTCTCACGACGAACGAGAGCATGCGTCTCCTCCTCTCCCGCGCCGCCAAGCGGATAATGGCAGGCGACCGCATGCGCGCCGCCGGTTAGCGCAGGCGCCTCCGCCGCGCAGCGCGGAAGCGCGAACGGGCAGCGCGTATGGAACCGGCAGCCGGGCGGCGGGTTCGAGGCGCTCGGCACGTCACCCTCCGGCACGAGAATTACCCGGCCGCGCAGTCTCGGGTCCGCCACCGGATTCGCGTTCAGCAGCATGCGCGTATACGGGTGCTTGGGCGAAGCGAACAGCGTACGCTTATCCGCGATCTCCACGATCTTCCCCAAATACATGACCGCCACCCGCGTGCTGATATAATGCACGGCCCCCAAGCCGTGCGCGATGAACAAGTAGGTGAGATTCAGCTCCCGCTGCAGGTCCTGCAGCAGATGAAGGATTTGTGCTTGAACCGAGACGTCGAGCGCCGATACCGGCTCGTCGCACACGATCAGCTTCGGCTTGACCGCGAGCGCGCGCGCGATCCCGATGCGCTGGCGCTGGCCGCCGGAGAATTGGTGCGGATAACGACCGGCGCTCGCGCGCGGCAGGCCGACCAGCTCCAGCAGACGCTGAGCTTGAAGGAGCGCTTCACCCTTGCCGGCGAGCCGGTGGGCGAGCAGCGGTTCGGCCAGCAGCTCGCCCACCGTCATGCGCGGATTCAGTGAAGCATACGGGTCTTGAAAGATCATCTGGAACTTCGTGCGATACGGGCGCAGCCGGCGCTCCTGCAGTGCCGTCACCTCGTCGCCTTCGAAGTAAATTCGGCCCGCGTGCGGCTCTTCGAACCGCAGGAGCGTCCGGCCGAGCGTCGACTTCCCGCAGCCGGATTCCCCGACGAGTCCGAGCGTCTCCCCGGGGTATACCTCGAGCGTAACGCCGTCGACCGCCCGGATGAAGCCTGCGGTCCGATTCCAGACGCCTCGGCGTATCGGGTAATAGGCGCTTAGATTGTCCGCCCGCAATAGCGGCGTAGCCTCGCGGCCGCGCTCCGTCATGTCGTTCCTCCCCTCCGATCTATGCATGTGGGTCATGACGCCGGACTTTGACCGGCCAGCCAGCATCGGACGAGGTGGCCGGATGCGGAAGGCGCGAGCGCCGGCATCTCGCTGCGGCAGCGGTCGGACGCCGACGGGCACCTTGGATGAAAGCGGCAGCCTTGCGGCAGCCGCCCGATATCCGGCACGCTGCCCGGTATCGCTTCGAGGCGATAGTCCAAGTCGGCCGAGATCACGGGCACCGCCTTCATCAAGCCTCTGGTGTACGGATGAAGCGGACGATCGAACAACGTGAACACGTCGGTCTCCTCCACGATCTGTCCGGCGTACATGACGAGCACGCGGTCCGCCATCTCCGCGACGACGCCCAGATCGTGCGTGATCAGCAGGATGGCCGTATCGTGGTCCGTTCGCAGCCGTTTCAACAGCGTTAGGATTTGCGCCTGCACCGTCACGTCGAGCGCGGTCGTCGGCTCGTCGGCGATCAGCAGCTTCGGCTTGCCCGCGATGGCCATTGCGATGACGACTCGCTGCCGCATGCCGCCCGACAGCGAGTGCGGATATTGCTTCAGCACCTGCTCCGCCCGCGCAATCCCTGCCTCGCGCAGCAGCTCCGCCGCATAGGCGTCCGCCGCCTTCCCCCGCAATCCGGCGTGCAGGCGGATCGCTTCGCGCAGTTGGTCCCCGATCGTAAGCACCGGATTCAGGGCTGTCATCGGCTCTTGGAATATCATCGCGGCCTCCTTGCCGCGCATCTTGCGCAGCTCCGCCTCCGACTTCTCCGTCAGCGGCTCCCCCGCCAACCGGATCCGGCCCGGCCCAATCTCCCCGCCCTTCCCCAGCAGGTTCAAGATGGCGAGCGAGGCAACGCTCTTCCCGCTCCCCGACTCGCCGACGATGCAGACGGTCTCGCCCGGCCGCACCGCGATGCTGATATCGTCAACCGGTCTGACGTCCCCTCTGTCGGTGCGGAACGTTACCGTCAACCTTGCGATTTCGAGCACGTGCTTCATGTACGCCTCCGATTCGGATCGGCTATCTGGTTCGCCGTAAATTCCTATTTACTCCATCCGAATGGTCGTCTTTTGGTTACAGCCAATCTACCATTATTGGGAAATAACCGTCAATTGCTTCCACCATAGATCATTTGAATGACTGAATTAACGATTTCAATCGGAAGGCATGACGAATTCCCGCTTTCCTGCGAAAGCGGGTGTCTCGAATCGGGTATGCGTGTTTCGCGAGGTCCCAGAGCGCTAAAAGCCAAATGCAGCGCGTACGATTCGCATCGAAGGGAACGGCACATCGAAGGGTTCCGCAATCGCGAAGCTCTTCAGTCGCGCGGGCCAAAGCTCGCCAAATCGATGTCCCTCCAGCCCAGCCGGTAAGCCGGCGAATCCGGCAGCAGCCGATAATCGCCCGCCGCCCAGTCCGCGAAGCGCGGATCGCCGTTGATCGTCGCGGCATCGTACGCGCCGCCTTGCAGCGAGCGCCACGTCTCCCACGCGTATTCCCAGCCCCAGGCCGGATTGTCGCCGAGCGGCTCGGCGGGCAGCTTGCCGGTCACGCGGCTGGGCTCGCCTCCGCGCCAATATAGATTTCGGTCGCAGAGGCGAAAGCGCTCCGGACTCCAATTCACGCAGCAGTAGAGATGACCGGAGTTCGCGACGATGTTGCCCTCGATCGCAAGCGCCCGGTTGGCTTCACCGGCCATCTCCTGCGAACCGATCGCGCAGACCGCGTCCGGATTGTCGACGATCAGATTGTTGGCGATCCGATTGCCGATGCCCTTGGCGAAGATCGTCATCCACAGCTTGCCGTCGCCGGTGCTGTACAGATGGTCGAGCAGATTGCCCGTTACTTCGACGTCGTCCGAAGCGTCGTCGAGATAGATGCCGAAGCCGAACGAGAAATGGATGCCGCTGTGATGAAGCCGATTGCCGCTTATCCGGTTGCCCCGCCCGATACCCCACGATTCGATCATGCCCCCGTCCTGGCTGTCGGTCATCACCTCCGAGATGTCGTTGCCGTAGATCACGTTGTCACGGGTGAATAAGAACTCCCAGTGATTCTCCCACGTCACGTCCGCGTCCCACAGCCGATTCGGCATGACGCCATAACGGAGTCCTTTGAGCGAAATGCCGTAGCGGGGCATTCCCACGATCTGGTTATGAGCGATCTCGTTATCGCCGCTTTGATAGAGGACGATGCCGCTGCCATGGCCGATCAGTTCGCCTCCGTAACGAATCCGGTTATCCGCAATGACATGCCCCCGGTTGCGATGCGCGAGCTCGGCCGTCGCGATATCCCCCTCGCCCGGCGCATAGCCGCAGGCGTAGATGCCGGAATGACCGAATCGCTCCACCTCGTTGCCCACGATCGCGAACCGCTCCGCACAGCGGTCGAGAAAGATGCCGCACGTGCCCGACTGGCTGATCGCGCATCTCTCAATGCGGACATTCGAGGCAAACCGCGCATAGATGACGCCGCTGCGGTTCGCTTCCGGTTCGCAATTGTCCATCCCCGGTTCGGATCGCATCATGATGTGATCGGCGTGGGCATCGGTACCCATCAGGCGAAGCCCCTGAAAGGTTAGCCCGGACGCCTTACGGTCCTCGCTCTCCCCCGCGATCTCGATCAACCGCATCATGGAAGGCGCAATGATCGTCTGCTCCTCCGGGGACTGAACGCCAACAGCCGGAATGTAATATAACCATCCTTCTCGTTCGTCGAGATGAAACTGGCCGGGCTCGCGGAGGAACTCCAACGCGCCCTGCAGGTAATAGCGGGAATGCGCGCCGATTCCCCACGTGCACGGACGCCCGAAGATGATCCGCCGCCGGGCGGCGTCGACCTCCGCGACCGGAATCGTCTCCGTGAACCAGTTCCATTCGCCTTCGCCCGGCCAGACATGGGCTTGCAGCGCGCTCGTATCGGCCGGCATCGGGAAGTCGCCTTCCAGATAGCCGATCCCGTTGCGTTCCTCCCCATCCGGAGAGTTTTCACTCCGCAAATAGCCGGCAGCCGGCCAACGCGCCTTCGCGACCCGCTGGCCATCCGCATACAGCGTCTGGAAGCGCGTCCCCGGCTCCACGCGCGTTCGCCACGCGCTGCCGCGCCAGCGTTCCCATCCGCCGAGTAGTTTGCCGCCCGTCAGCACGGGCGTCTCTCCCTCCGCATTGCGGTAGACGACCGGACAGCGCGTGCCGCCCGCGTCCTCCGATCCGAACCGCAGCGGCTCCGTGAGCGGATAGATGCCGCCGCGCAAATGGACCGCGACCGCATCCGCATCGCCGCCTCGAATCGCTTCCCGGACGGCGGCCTGCGCCCGACGTATCGTGGCGAAAGGCCGCTCCCGGCTTCCTTCGTTCTCGTCGTCGCCTTGTGTCCCGCAGACGAACAGCGATAGCATGGCCTCTCTTCTTGCATCTCCCACTGGTTCGCATTCCCCTTCCGCGAGCGCCGCGCGAAGCGGGGAAGGACATGCCGTCCCTCCCCGATCCCACGGGCCTTGCCCGCCATGTTATGCCTTTTTGCGCTTAGCTGCTTGACCTTCGAACAATCCCATTCGCGGCGAATTATTGAATCGGCGCCAAGTTGGCTCCGCCGATGACCGCGAAGCTGGCGCTGCCCGGCGTTTTCCAAGCGACGGCTGCATGATCGCCGCCGCCTCCTTCCTTATGCAGCACCTCGACGTAATACCGCTGGCCGGCAGTCAGTGTAATAAGGCCGGATTTTTGCGACGCGTATTGATTCCAGTCTTTCTCGTTCGTCCAATCGATCACTTCCGCGATCTTCGATTTGCTTGCCGCATTCTCGTTCGCGCTGAGCCACAGCTCGGCATTGTTGTCGCCTGCGATCGCGAATTGATACGTGCCCGTCACGGTCGGCACGATATATCCGCGGATGCGCGTCCCGTAATTGTCGCCGAAGTTGGACGGCGCTTCGAAGCTCGTCAGCGCGGAAACGCCGCTCGGCGTCGTTCCGACGGGTATGCTCGCCACCGTCGCGCCGGAGATGCTCAGCCAGTATTCGCGCGTGATCGTTCCGGTCGGAGTCGGACCACCGGGCTGGCCGCCGGACGTCGCGTTGGTCGTCACGTTCAGCGCCGCGCTCGCGGCCGAGACGTTGCCCGCCGCGTCCTTCGCTTTGACGGTGAACGCGTAGGACGTGCTTGGACTTAACCCCGTCGCCGTATAGCTCGTCGCCCCGCTTGTCGTACCCGCGAGTGTCGTGCCGCGGTAGATCTCGTAGCCCGTCACGCCGACGTTGTCGGTCGAAGCCGTCCATGTCAGCGCGACGCTCGTATCCGTCTTCGACGGCGACGTCAGCCCGCTCGGCGCGGATGGCGCTTGCGCGTCGCTCCCGCCGCCGCTTGCGCCGCCCATATTTACGTCGCATGTTTTGTAAGCGCCCGGAGCCGGATCGCCGAAAATATTGTTCGCGCACATGACCGAGTTCGTATAGGTGCCGTAGTAAAAGCTGTTATTCGCGCCGTACCGGACTTCTTTCGTGCCGGTGAAGGTACACGGATTGTTCTCGCCCGCGCAGTGAACCCAATTCGCCGACGATACGTTCGTCGTCACGCTCACGGCTCCGCTGGCAGCGGACCGGTTGCCCGACCCGTCCTTCGCTTTGACGGTGAACGTATAGGACGTGCTCGGGCTAAGTCCCGTGACCGTATAGGTCGTGGACCCGGTCGTCGTACCCGCAAGCGTGGCGCCGCGGAAGATCTCATAGCCGGCCACGCCCAGATTGTCGGTCGACGCGGTCCAAGACAGCGTGACGCTCGTATCCGTCTTCGACGGCGCCGTCAAATTGCCCGGCACGGACGGCGGCGTCGTATCCGGCGGTCCGGCGCTAACGACGATCGTCTGCTCCTTGACGCTTGCCCGGCCGCCGTTATCCCATACGCCGAGGATGACTTTGTACGTGCCCGCTTTTTGATACGTGTAGGTCGGGCTCACGTCGGTGACCGGGATGCCTTCGCCCAGATCCCACAGATTCTCCACGATCGTGCCGTTGTCGGTCGAGGTGTTCGTGAAGGTGACCGGCTGGCCGAGCTGAACGGTCAGCGGCGCGGAGAAATTCGCGACCGGCTTCGGATCGGCGAAGCCTCTGCTCGTCAGCTGCGTATTCGTGCCATTGCCGCTGACCGTATTGCCGCTCCACTCCAGATCGGCGGCCGAGGACGGATATTGATCGATGGACGGTCCGCCGTTGCCCGTGATCGTATTGTTGATGAAGCTGATCCGGTCCGTGCCGGAAGCCGTCGTAATTTCGATCGCTTTGCGGCCGTTGTTCACGATTTCGTTGCTGTCGAAGACGATGTTTCGCGTGTCGCCATGAATGCGGACCGCATTGCCATCGTAACCGGGATAAGCTGCCGACGGATGGCCGATCGGGCCGTTCTTCCACGTGTTCTTATAGAAATATTGATACTGCTCGGTCTGCCCCGTGCCCGCGCCTTGCAGCTGCATGCCCCACATGACGATGTTCTGCACGGTATTGTAGTTCCACAGCTGGTAGCCCGTGCCCGGCGACTGCTGCATGCCGACCTGCTGCCCGCCGTCGACGAGGTTGCCGCTCGTCACGCCGTGATCGACCATGACTTCCAGCCCCATATTGCCGACCGAACCATCCGTCGCTTTCACTAGATTGTTGCGCACGGCGATGTATTTGGAGCGCACCGTGCTGATCCAGTGATCGACGTTGTTGTTCTCGACGAGAGAATAGTCGACGTCCGTGTGCAGCTCGATGCCGAGTCCTTCCATTTTCTTGCCGGTGCCCGTCACCGTATTGCCGCGCACGATCGCCCACGGACTATTATCGTTGATGAAAATGCCGCCGCGTCCCGTGTTATGCACCGTATTGTTCTCGATCAGCGCGTGGCTCGATCCCCAGCCGACCCGGACGCCGCCGCCCCAGTCCGAAGCCACGCCCGTGTTCGTAATGACGTTGCCCGCGATTCGCAGATGGGTAGAGCCGATGCCGTACAGCGCGAACGGGCCGAAGCCGGACGAAGCGGTCAGATCCTTCACGTTCAAGTCGAGCATCCGGTTGCCGGTTCCGCCTTCGGACTTGACCGCCGACTGGGCGATCGTGCTGCTGTTGCCGTCGAGCGTCATGTTCGATACTTCCGCGTCGTTCACGTTATAGAGGGAGAACATCGTGTTATCCCCGGTCGAGGTGAACTTGATGATCGTCGTGGCGCGGTTCTCGCCGGTAATCTTGACGCCCGACTTGCCGCTCACGCTGCCGGACAAATAATAGGTGCCTGCGGGAATCAGCACCGTATCGCCGGCCGATGCGGCGTTCACCGCGCTCTGGATGGCGGCTTTGTCGTCCGCGGTATCGCCTCCGTTCGCACCGTAAGCGGTTACATTTAATGTTGCGGCAAAAGCGGGCGCCGCCGGAACGACGGGCAGCAGCAGCGTGAGCGCGCTAATCGCGGCCAGCATCTTTTTCCTCGCCGGCATCCTTAAGAAACTCTTCATCATCTTCCATCCCTTCACTTGTCGAATTGGGTTGCTCTCGCGTTGGCGCGATTGCCGGATGGGTACATCCGCTTTCGCGGTATGCGGCATTCGTCATGATGCAAAGCATGGCTCGCTCCCGTGTGTGCAAGCCGCGGCTTCTCACCTCCCTTTGCCCCTCATCATGGCACGAATGCCACGATCCCGGCTACTGCCGCAATTGCGATTCCTTCCGCCGGACACTGTGATTAATGCGTTTTCCCGGCCGAATAGCGATTCGCAAAATTCATAATCCGCCGCGACAGCTTTTCGCGAATTGCGCCGTAGTGTTCCCTCGGCCGGCATGGCATGATGAGCCTGTGAGAACTAGGGTAAAGGTGGAGGAGATGGACATGGGCAAGATCGGGTTATGGTTTCGAAAGGAGTGGACGCATCTTCGCAAGAACCGCGAGCTGCTGCTGCTGGCCGCGCCGGGCGTGCTGTTCAAATTCGTGATCGCGTACATTCCGATGGTCGGACTTATGCTGGCCTTCAAGTTCTACCGGTACGACGAGGGCATCTTCGGCAGCCGCTGGGTCGGCTTCGACAACTTTGAATTTCTGTTCAAATCGCAGGACGCGCTGCGGGTCATCCGCAATACGCTCGCCTACAACTTCGTCTACATCGTGCTCGGGACGGTGACGGCGCTCGTGTTCGCCCTCCTGCTGAACGAGCTGACCGGACGGATGATCAAGCTGTACCAAACGACGATGTTCCTCCCGTTCTTCATTTCGTTCGTGCTCGTCGGCTACATCGGCAACGCGTTCCTCGACCACGAGAACGGGTTCGCCAACAATCTGCTGACGACACTCGGCTTCGAGCCGCGCAACTGGTATTTCGAGACCGGCCCGTGGCTGTTCATACTGCCGCTCGTCTCGATCTGGAAAGGCGTCGGCTTCTCGACGCTCGTCTACTACGCGGGCATCACCGGCATTAGCAGCGACTATTATGAGGCCGCCCGCCTGGACGGCGCTACGCGGATCCAGATGATGCTGCGCATCACGCTTCCGCTCTTGAAGCCGCTTATCATCATCTTGTTCATTCTCGGACTCGGCAACATTTTCCGCGGCGACTTCGGCCTTCATTATTTCGTGCCGAACAACGTCGGGATGAACTACGCGACGACCGACGTCATCGACACGTACATTTTCCGCGCGCTGACCAAGCTGGCCGATATCAATTCCGCCGCGGCCGTCGGATTTCTGCAATCGGTCGTCGGGCTGGTTACCGTGCTCGGCGCCAACTATCTCGTTCGTCGGATTGATAAGGATAGCGCGTTATTCTAATTTTTCCTTAGGAGGAACCTGCTCATGACACACGCCCCCTCCGGACGGCTGGGCAACTGGATCATCAACGGCTTCTTCGCCGTCGTCTGCCTGCTGATCGCGCTGCCGTTCGCGCTCGTCGTCATCATCTCCGTCACGTCGGAGAACAGCCTGATCGAGCATGGCTATCAATTTCTCCCCTCCCAGCTCAGCTTGGAGGCGTACCAGATCGTGCTCAGCAAGCCGCAGAGTCTGCTGCAGGGCTATGGCGTCACGATCGCCGTCACCGTGATCGGCACCGTCTTCTCGCTGCTCTTGACCGCCATGACCGCCTACCCGATCTCGCGCAGCGATTTCCGGTACAACCGGCCGATCACGTTCTATATTTTCTTCACGATTCTGTTCTCCGGCGGCATGGTTCCGTTCTATATTCTGATGACGCAATACCTGCATTTGAAGAATACGCTCGCCGCGCTCATCCTTCCTTCGATGCTCAGTCCGTTTAATGTGATGATCATGAAGGGGTTTCTGGACAAAATCTCGAAAGAGATAATCGAGTCGGCAAAGGTGGACGGTTCCAGCGAGCTGCGCATCTTCATCCGGATCATCCTTCCGCTCTCGACGCCCGCGCTGGCCACGCTCGGCCTGTTCATTTCGTTCGGCTATTGGAACGAGTGGTTCAACGCGCTGCTCTTCATCGACAACGACAAGTATATCCCGCTTCAGCTGCTGCTCGTGCGCACGCTCGCGCAGATCGAGTTTCTCGCCAACTCGCCGATGGCCGAAGCGGCCGATCGCCTGCAGTACGCGAATTTCCCTTCCCTGTCGGTCCGGATGGCGATGGCCATTCTCGCCGGCGGTCCGATGCTCGTCATCTTCCCGTTCTTCCAGAAATATTTCGTGAAAGGCCTGACGGTCGGCTCGTTGAAAGGCTAACGAGCGCGAGGCCCGAGGCAGGACGCGACTGGAAAGGGGGCGAGGCTTGGCAAGCAGCAAGGAAATGCCACGGATAACGAATACAATAAATGGAGGGTTCATCGATGCGCAGAACGAGAACAAAAGGAATGCTGCGAGGAATCATCATCCTGACGATGTTAGCGCTGCTGGCGGCCTGTTCGAATAATGCGGGCGGCGGAAATAACGGCGGCAATAATGGCGGGGCTGACGGCGGAAATAATGGCGGGAGCAAAGCGGCCAATACCGCCAATGCAGGCAAAAACGGCCAGAACGGCGAAGAGAAAGCGGACGCCGGCGCCGCGGACCAGCTCAAGGAAGCGAAGCTCACCTTCTATTACCCGAGCAACCCGGCCGGCAGCGACCAGCAGCTCGTCCAGGACGAGATCAACGCGTATCTCAAAGAGAAAATCAACGCGACCGTGGAGTTGAAACCGCTCTCATTCGACGAGTACGATACAAAGCTGAACGCGATGATGGCCGCCGGCGAGTCGTTCGATCTGGCTTGGTCGTCGCGCTACTGGCTGCTCCCGTACCAATCCAACGTCGACAAAGGCGCCTTCCTCGAGCTGACCGACGAGATGATCGCCAAATACGCGCCGGAAGCCCGCGCCAACATTCCCGATAAATTCTGGCCGGACATGAAAGCCGTCGACGGCAAGGTGTACGCCTTCCCGATCTATCAGGTGGCCGCCAAGACGAAGAGCCTCGTCATCCAGAAGCGCTTCATCGACAAATATAATCTGGACGTCTCGACGATCAAAACGTATAAGGACATCGAACCGTTCCTCAAGACGCTGAAGGAAAACGAGAAAGGCATCGTGCCGTTCGGCATGGCCCAGAATTCATGGGGCATCTACGTGGACCGCGACATTGTCGGCGGCGACGGACTCGCCGTCTCCTACGCCAAGAGCGACCCGACGTTCGCCGCCATTACGGAGCTTGCGCAGCTCGATCGCCGGAAAGAATACTACGCGACGATGCGCAGCTGGTTCAAGGCCGGTTACATCAACGGCGATGCGCCGATTCTGAAGAACATCAACGACTTGAAGGCGAAAGGCACCGTCGCCGTCGGCATTGAATTCACGTCGAAGCCGGGCGGCGAGGTGGACGAAATGAACGTGAACGGCGGCCATGAAGTCGTCTACGTGCCGATTTCGGACAGCTATTTCACCGGCATCTCCGGCGCGATGCACGTCATCAGCAAGACGAGCCAGAATCCCGAGCGGACGCTCATGTTCATCAACCTGCTGAACACGGACAAATACTTGTACAATCTGATCTGCAACGGCATCGAAGGCAAGCATTATACGAAGAAGGACGACACGTACATCGAACCGATCAAAGATTCGGGTTATGCGCCGAACGTCGACTGGGTATTCGGCAACCAGTTCAACGCGTACCTGAAGCCTGGCCAAACGCCGGACGTCTGGGCGCGCACCGTCGAGCTGAACGATAAAGCGGTCGTCTCGGAATCGTACGGCTTCTCGCTGAACCAGGAATCCATCAAATCCGAGATCGCCAATGTGCAGGCCGCCAAGGAAGAGTTCCAGCTCGCGCTGGAAACAGGCGCCGTCGATCCCGAGAAACAGCTGCCGAAGTTCATCGACAAGCTGAAGGCGTCGGGACAGGAGAAAATCGACGCGGAGGCGGAGAAGCAATGGCAGGCGTTCCTGGCGGCCAAGGGTAAATAAGGCTGACGGTTGCCCGTATGGAACAAGGCTTCGCCATCGCGGCGAAGCCTTGTCTTCGTTCTTCTTCCCCACAACCTCCGCTACCAATGCTGTTAGGTTAAGAAGGGCTGCGCCCCGTTGACCCCACTTTTGTTGCTCCCTCCTCCCACCTCCTCCGCCGAGGAGGCTCCAAAGGGCTTTGCCCTCTGGACTCCCGTCTTCGTGCTGCCACGATGGTTCGCGGTCGGCGGATTGGCTTGTGTTGGGCACGCTTTTGTCCTGACGGACAAAGCTTCAGTGGGTGTTGAAGTTCGTCCTAAGACCTATGCATGTGCGTAAGCCGATCAACTATAGCCACGGCTGGTTCACCAGCCGTTTTTCCTTAACCTGACAGCATTGCCTCCGCTATTCCAGTCGCTTCTTCAGCCGGTATTCCCGCGGCGTCACCCCGTACTTCTTCTTGAACAGCTTGAAGAACGTGCTCTCGTTGAAGTAGCCGACCAGCTCCATGATCTCCTTAATGCTGAAGTTTTTCGTCTCCAAATATTCCTGCGCGTGCCGCAACCGGACCTCGTTCATGAATTCCGCCACCGACATGAATTCGCTCTGCTTGAATTTGGCACCGACGTAAGCCGGCGTCATATGAAGCATCGACGCGATGCCCTGCAGGCTTAGATTCCGATCGCGATAATTCGCCTCGACGATGTCCTTGATCGTATCCATGAGCGCCTTGTTCTTCTCTTCATCCTGGGCGAGCAGCCGGTCGTGCAGCTCCTCGCACGCTGCGGCGAACAGCTCGCGGATCTCGCCGATCGTGTCCTTCTCCAGCACTTCTCTGCTTAGCGAGCTGAAGTCGAGCTGCAGGGAGACGACCCGGTGTTTGTTCATGTCCCGCACCGCCCCCTTCAGCACGTTCGCGACATGGAGCAGCCCGTGCAGAATATGGTCGTAATGGTAGACCGACAACCGCTCCAAGATCAGATCGATCGTCCCGAGCATGCCGTCCAGATCGTTCGAGCGCGCGCTCTCCAGCAATCGGCGCTCCAGTTCGTCCGGGAACGCGTATTCATAACGCTCCATGTTGGGCCGGACTTGCTCTGGCGTGAGAATCGCGCCTTGGCCGAAGATTAGCTTATACATCGAATAATGGATCGCCCGGCTGTAGCCTTCGGCGATCTGGTCATGGCTGCTTAAGACGTCCCCGATCGTCAAGGTTAAGGTCAGCTTATAGTAAGCCGATACGGTCTCCTGGATGCGCCCCAGCCAACCGGCCAGCGCTTCCGTCCCTTCCTCCCGCGCGTGATCGCCGCTCGTCAGCATGACGATATGGTCGCTGCGCATGTCCGCGATCTCGCAGCGGATCGGACTGTGCCCCATGATATCTTCGGCGATATTGCGAATCGCGAAATCATACAGCATGCGTTGGTCGTGGCCGACGGTCCGCTGCAGACGTAAATAACCGTCGATCTTGACGATGACGAGACGATAAGGGCCTCGTTCGTCGACGCTCAGACCATTCTGGCGGATCAGATCGGCGAATTGCCCCGCGGGGAGCGTCCTCGCGCTCGTCAGAATCGTACGCAGATAGTAATTCCTCACGATGCTGCGCTGCTGGTCCTTCTCGCTGGATACGCGGCTGAGCGTCTGCGCCATCTCGCTGTACAGGCTGGCCACATGAGACAATTCGTCCCGGCTGTCCGTGCTCCTGCCCCCCTGCGCGCCGCGCTCCTTGGAACCTCCGCCGATCTCGGCGATCATCCGCTCCACCGGCCCATACAGCCGGTGCGCTACAATGACGGACACGATGACCGCCAATAACAGGAAGATGCCGCCCACCCACGCGCTCGTCTTCCGCATCTCGAGGATGCCGCCGAGCACCTTCTCGTAAGGCTGCACGCTAATAACCGTCCAGGAAGCCCCGCGCAAATATGTCACGAGCACCTCGCCTTCGCCAGCCACTCGGGTCGTCATGGAGCCGAACGGCTTCCGCTCCGGATCGCCGTCGCCGTCAGCCTTGCCTTCGCCGACGCCCAGCACCGCTTGATTAAGCGCTTCGAGGTCCGGCATAAGCCGCTCGCCGACGCTGGATAGAATGACGTCGCCATCGCGGCCGGCGATGAAGACGCCCGAGCTGTCCGGACTCGCGAAGTCGTTGATCGCCCGCAAATTGTCCAGCAGCCATTCCGGCTTGATATTCAGCACGAGCGCGCTCTCGCGCCCGGTATTCGTCGGATAATACGTCTCGTAGATGACGAGCGAGAAGAAGTCCACGCCATGCTCCCTGCCGCTCATGTTCATCGGCAGGAGCTCCATGCGCGGCAGCTTCTCCTTCTGCTTCAAGCGATCGACCAGATTGGCCGCCATCTCTTGATCCGGCTTGGATGAGCTCAGCTCGCCGATCGCATACGTGCGGTCCGCATAGCCGTTGTACACGATAATGGAATGGAGGAACGAAGAGAGGATATAGTTTTTATGCAGATTGTTGACCGACTCGATGACCGTCATCTCGTCCGGCTCCCGCATCGTCATAAGCGCCACGACGCGCTTCTCCGCATATAGATTGACCGCCAGCTTGCCGATATGGTCCGTCATGTAGGCGATGTTGTAATCGATCTGATTCATCACCTTGCGGTTCGCTTCCCGCTGCATGCGCACCGCGCTGCGCTCGGCATTGTACTGCAGCGCGACGGACGTGAGGAACAGACCCGCGACCATCAGCAGCGTGAGAGAGAGCAAAATTCGAAGCAGATATTTACGCGACTTGTAGGCTTGCAGCATCCGCATGGCACGACCCCCGAAATAAAGCGTTTTCATTGTATTCCGTGACCAAAGTATGCCATATTCGCCTCCGGCGCGGCTACTGTATTTTTATCGAAAGACTGTAGGGCGCTGCCCTGTCGTCTGGCAAGAGCTGCGCCCCTTGTCCCGAGTTATGGTGCTCCCTCCCCCTTCCCCCTCCGCCGCAATGCTGTCTGATTAAGAGGGCTACGCCCCGTTGACCCCACTTTTGTTGCTCCCTCCTCCCACCTCCTCCGCCGAGGAGGCTCCAAAGGGCTTCGCCCAAGCGTATGCTTCCGAAGTGCGTTTTCCTTAGAAAACGCTCAGGACTCCCTTTTCGTGCTGGCGAGTTGGATTGCGGTTGGCGGGGCGGTAAGAGGTTGGCACGCTTTTGTCCTCGCGGACAAAGCTTCAGTAGGTGTTGAAGTCCGTCCTAACACTAGAGCCTGTAGACTTTGCCCCTGAGTGGCTTTCCTTAACCTGACAGCATTGCCCTCCGCCGAGGAGGCTCCAAGGGACTTCGCCCAAGCGTATGCTTCCGAAGTGCGTTTTCCTTAGAAAACGCTCAGGACTCCCTTGTCGTGCTGGCGCGCTTGTTCGCGGTCGGCGGGTTGCTTCGAGCTGGCACGCTTTTGTCCTCGCGGACAAAGCTTCAGGGGGTTTTAAGTCCTTCTTTGACATAAGCATGTTGAAGCCTGTTACCCGTTAGCAGCCGGTGGCTTCATCGGACGTTTTCCCTTAACCTGACAGCGTTGCCCTACTCCGGGGGCCGAGCTTCCGAAACAACGAAAGCAAGCGCAGCAGATCGTCTGCCGCGCCGCATGCAGGAATTATTGGGCCTGATCAGCCTTCGTCTGTCTGCACGTCTGCCAGCGGCACTTCTCGAATCTCGCCTGCTCCGAGCGCGATGCGCGCCCAGCCGTCCGGCGCGAGGCGCCCGGACGGCTCGGCCGCCTCGCGCGACGATTCCACGAGCAGCCTGACGACCGCCTGGAACGCAGTCTGATTATGCAGCCGCAGCACCGTCTCCCCTTCGGACGCCGCAAGCTCGCAATGGACGTGATCGGCAGACCAGACGAACCCCGTATCGGGCTGCACGTAGACGCCGGGCACCTCCGCATAGGTAAGCATGAGCGACACTTCGCACCAGCACGAGAGCGGGAGCGCCTCGCCGACGAGCTCCTGTCCCTCCCAGTCGCTCATATTGACCCGCTCGCTCATGTAGCCGGGCGGCATGTCGATGCCGTCCCAGCCGAGCACCGGCCGGTCCGATCGGGACAGATACTGCGTCAGATTGTGCGCGGTCTCCCGCAGCTGCGCCGCATACAGCGTGTTCCCGGTAGCCCGGAACAACCTGAACAGCGCGTCGCCCGACAACGTGCAGATCCCCGGCGCGCTATGCTTGTTCTGCGCGTTCGCGATGACGGAGCCCGCCGTCCGCATGCCAAGCCGTCCGAACGTCGAATCGGGCGGGAATGCGAAGTCGCACGAGACGCACCACGACATCGCCTGAAGCGCGGCTTCCTCCGCGCGAGCCAGCCATAACTTCGCGCCGCTTGTCTCATAGAGCACCATGTATGATTCGAGAAGCGCGAACGCGGATTCGCTGTCGGGACATTGCAGAATCTCGCCCGGCCCGCCCGTCGTCACCCCCCTTGCCGTAAATTGCGCGTAGTAGTATTCTCCCGCCGCTTGCGCCGCCTGCCTATACCGTTCATCTTCCAGCCATTGCGCGGCCAGCGCCAAACCGCCGATCGCCATGGCGCCTCCGGCCGATCCGCCGACCAGCATCTCGCCCGTATCGGCGCGAATCCATTGCCCGAATTGTCCATATCGCTCCCATAGCGCCAAGAAGCCGTCCGCCAACCGCCGGATACCTGCACGCCAGCTGACCGGGACTTGTTGCGGGCCGCCGCGACGCTCGATTATCGCCGCTTGCTTGAGCAGCACATACAACGCATCCGCGCTCTTGCGGACGATATGCCACTGCTCGGGACAATCCCGCGCCGGATCGTCGTTGAATTCGTCTCCGTACCAGCGCCCGTTGTAGAAGACGCCCGGGAAGAAACCGGCATCCGTCTGGCCGCTCAGCATGAAGTCGACCGTCCGCGCCGCGCGCTCGGCGGACAGGTCATCTCCTTCCGCCAGCAGCGCGAGGCTGGACATACCGCCGCCGACCCATCCGATCTGCCAGTCCTGATGCTTCTGGTCGACGGTGCCGACCGCATAGTAGCCGCAAGGCTCTCGCCAGTTCATGGCGTTGTACTTGGATTGCTGAATGTTCCACGCGGCGGAGAACGGCAGACCGGGGACGAGGTTAGGCGGTCCCGTCAGCGACATTCGCGCTGCTGCGAACGCGCGGAACAAGCCGGTTACGCTCTCGCAAGGAAAAGCGAATACGTTCACCCGCATGCGCACGATGCTGCCGTCTATGAAGCTGGCGCCTCGGTCGGGCGATGGTACCTCGGTCGTGCACATCTCGTATTTGCGCATCGGCCTAACCCCCGGCGCGCGGAACTCGACGGCGCACCGCTCGCGGTCGTCCGATTCCTCGATGTGGATCGACGACTCGCCCCATTCGGTCCGCTGATCCGTCAGGACGAGAAAGCCGCGTTGACGAACCGGATCGTGCCAGCATACGGCGGGCGTCGCCGCATCGCCGGACAATAGATGACTCGCCGACGGTCCATCGGACGGGTTCAACCGAGGGATATCGGTGATGAACCCGGGCGTACCCGGCCCGCGCTCCGCGAGGCGCGACCAGCACGGGGCATACGGCAAAGCTTGCGATTCGAACCGGTTGCCGGCATATACCGCTCCCGGCACGAGCACGTAGTTACGGTCCGACCATGCGTCGAACGCGAAACGGACGCCGACGCTCGAAGGGGCCGACGTGCCGTAATGCACCCACTCGAGCGCGAGCGAGACGCCTTCAATCGCATCCGCTTCGCACCCGGCGTTTGGCGCGACACCCTCGCGAGCCACGGCTCCGATGATCGGCGCACGCTTAACGGCGATGGACGTCTCCTTCACCGATGCCTCCCATCTCGTCTGCTCGCCCGCAATGCCGATTTGCATTCGTTCGTTATCTTCGCTCCATTCCTGATTCATCTCGCCGATCGGGCGCGAGCCGTCGAATCGGGTTACCGCGAGCGACATTCGCGCCTGCACGAATTCCAGCAGCTGGCTTAGTTGCGACATCCTTTGCGATCCACTCCTTTCTGCGTAACTGCACGGCTTCATTGAAGCACAAGCCGGAGCTCGCGCCTACTGTTCGATATGCGAATCGCTGTGACGAACGCGAAGAAGCCGCCTATCGGCGCCGCTCGCGGCCAATAGGCGGCCCTTCGGCCGTTAGTTCACCTTCGTCAGCTGCCAGCGCTGATTCGCGCCGCCGTTGTCGGTCCATTGAATGACGTCCGCGCCGTCGGCCGTCGACGCCTGCGAGACGTCGATCGCTTTGCCGCTGGCCCGATTCACGAGCTTATAGCCGCCGCTCACCGAGACGGCCTGCCACTGCTGATTGTTCCCTCCGTTGTCGGTCCACTGGATGACGTCGGCTCCGTCGGCCGAGGACGCGCCGCTCACGTCGAGCAGCTTGCCGCTCTGCCGGTTGACCAGCTTGTAATACCCGCTGCCCGCGCTGACGAATTGCCACTGTTGGCTCGCCGCGCCGCTTGCCGTATTTTGCACGACGTCGGCTCCGTCGTTCGTTGCCCCTCCGACGACATCAAGCGCCTTGCCGCTATTGACGTTCTTCAGCTCGTAATACGCTGTCGTATCGATCGCGCTCGCCGCCGGCTCTACGCCGGTAATGACGAACGAGCTGACTGATTTCGACGGCTGCGTCTGCGTGAAGCTTTTGCCCGATAGTGCCAGTCCCGTCATCGCCGCCGCATTCTCCGTCCCGCTCGTGCGCGTGCCGGACACCGTGCTGGACGTCATGTTGAACGCCGACAGGTCGTAGGTGTAACTATTCGCGCTCGACGAGTCGTTCACCGTCACGATGACGAGCTTCTTGCCGGCGCTGTCGTATGCGGCGATCGAGTCGTTGTTCGAAATATCGATGATCTTGTAGCCCGGACGGATGTACTTGGTCCACTGCGACATGACGTGATATTTCTTCGTTACCGTGTAGACCGACCGGTCGCCGGAGGCGTTGTTCAGATCCGTCTCGATCATGCCCCAGCCGCCCGGCGTCTCGACCGCTTGCCAATACACCCATGCGGTATTCTTCATGTACTTGATGTCCCACTGGATGTTGCGCGCCATCGTGATGCCTGTGCCGTCGCCGTCGCCATGCTCCGAGTTCCAGAGCCGCTTGCCGCCCGCCGCCGTATTCAGCCCGACGCGGTCGCTGCCGCCGTACGTGTGCGTGTTGTATTGCACCAGCTTGGATTTGGTCGTCGCCGAATAGCTGTTGATCGTATTGCGGGCCAGATCGATCGAGGTCTCCTCCGGCGCGCTGACCCGCGTAGATAGTCCCTTCTGCAGGAGCGAGTCGTAGGTATAGCCGATCATCTTCTCCTGATTGGCCGGGTACATCCGGTTGCCCTCCTGGCGATTGCCGAAATACCAATAGTCTGAGCTCGGCTCGTTCGCCGGCGAGAGCGTCCGGAACGTAATGCCCCAGCTGTCGCGAAAATGCTGCGTCACCGTCGTCAAATAGTCGGCGAACTCGTCGTACATGTCGTCCTTCAAATTCTCCGCCGCATCGACGCCGCCCGTCACGCTGCCGCTCTTGGTCATCCACCACGGCGGCGAATTCGCGAATGCTTCGGCGATGAACTCGCTTGCCGGAATTCGCGATTTGGCGGCATTCAGCACCCAGCGCTGATTCGCGTCGCGGGTCCAATCGTACGCCGCGGTCGCGGACGCCTTGAATCCCGGTACTCGGGCGCGGTACTCCATATGATTGGGATAAGCCGGGTTCTCGCCGCCGCCGATATTGTACCGGACGATGTTGAACCCGAGGCCCGTCGTCGGGCTGAACAGACGGTTCGCATAATCGGTTCGCACCGCCTCCGGCGCGCCGCCGATGACGTTCGCCCACCAGGCGAGCGAGGTGCCCCACCCTTCCCACGTTTGATACTGGACGCTTGGATTGACGACGGCCGTAAAAGCCGCCGCGCTGGCGGTCTCGCCGCCTCCGAAGCCGCCAGAACCGAATCCGGCGCTCATGATGAGAGGTATAGCGAGCATGGTGGCAACCACCTTCCTTTCGAATCGCATCCCGATCCGCTCCTTTGCCGTTATTGGCGATAGTGATGAGGATTGCTGTACGTTGGGCAAACCTACGATGGCTAACCTATGTTCGAACCTTTAGGCTTCAAGCCGTACCTGCGTTACATAACAATCCCCCCTTTCGCAAGCGGAATTTCGCGAAAAGAATTTCGCGAATGGGATGCGTATATAGGGAAGACGGGGAATCCGCCTTATGCCGAACTCCCCGTCTCTTTTTCCTGTTCTTCGATCAACCTCCTTACTATTCGCCTAGCTGCGCTTTGTACGCGTCCAGCTGCTTTTGCAGCTCGGCCAGCACTTTATCGTAGCCCGCCGTCTTCAGCTTGGCGCGGAATGCCTCGACCGCTTCGACCGGATCGCCCGCCTTGCCGACCACGATCGCCGGTCCGAGCTCGCCCGTCACCTGCGAGATCGCCGTCAGCTCCGCCTCGACCGGCGTCTTGTCGAAGACGAACTGGCCGAATACGTAAGGCTTCTTGATCTTGTCGTACTCCGCGTAGAGCGTCTCTTCCAGCTGATCGTACGTCGTCTCGCTCGGGATCTCGAACTTGTCGACGCGGCCGCCCCAGAAGTCGGAGTAGAAGCCATCCTTCGTCTCGTCGTAGCCGGCCGGACGCGCCCGCTTGCCGTCCTTGATTTCGTACTGCACGCCTTCCATGCCGTAGTTGAGCAGATGATAGATCTCTTCGTTGTTGCGGATCAGGTCATACGCCATCAAGGCGCGCTCCGGATTTTTGCTGTGGGCGCCGACGGACGTGCCGCCGTGCGTGATCGACAGCTCCATCAGATTCGTGCCGCGCGTGCGGCTGAACGGGAACATTTGGAGCTCGGAGCCTGGCTGCGCTTTGTCCATCTCGACGCGAAGGCCGCCGAACGTCTGCGTATGATGCTGGTCGAGGCCGGAGAGACCCGCCTTGAGCGCGTCGCGGTTGTTGTTCTTGTTGTTGAGCGCGTCCTCGCGCCAGAAGCCCTTGTCGCCCCATTCCTTCATCATCTTCGCGTAATTTACGAACACGTCTTCGAACACCGGTCCCGCCACCGTGAACTTCTCGTCGAACGACTTCGCCGTGAAGATCGGGAGGAAGCCGGTCGAGATCGGCAGCTCCAGCTGATCCGTGTACGAGGTGACGTAACCGCCCCATGTCTGCACGCCCGATGCCGCGTCCCAAGGAATGACGTCCGGCTTGTTGTCCTTCACGTATTGCAAGTATTGACCGATGCCTTCCCAATCCTTGATCGGCTCGGTGATGCCCGCTTCCTTCGCCCAGTCGCCGCGGTAGAAGAAGCCGTGGTTAACCCATTGCGTATAGTCGTTCTCGGGGATGAGCACGATTTTGCCGTTGTACTTGCTTTGCTCCCAATCCTCGGCCGGGATCGACTTGTACGTCTCCGGCGCATAGGTCGGCAGCAGATCGTCCAGGTTCATGAACGCGCCGCGCTGCGCATTGCCCCACGTGTCCAGCCAGTCGGTGCCGATGGTGATCAGGTCGATCGCTTCGCCGGAAGCCAGCGCAAGGTTGTATTTCGTCTGCCAGTCGGCCCATTCGATCCATTTCCACTCCAGCTCGGCGTTGATTTTCTCCTTCATGATGACGTTGACTTTGTCCAGCACCTGCTCGAACTGGCCGTTCTTCGGCTTGTCGCCGAGCACGAGGTAGCTGATTTTGACGAATTTGGACGTGTCGATCGCGCCGTCGCCGGCCTTCTCGCCGCTTGCATTGCCCTTATTGCCGGACTGCACCTCGCCGTTCTTGCCGGCATTCGCGCTGCCGCCGTTGCCTCCATTGCCGTTATTGCCGCTGCACGCCGCCAGCATCGCGACCATGATCGCCAAGAGCGCCAGCAGGACCGGTTTCCTTTTCGTTCTCATCGTCTTACGCCTCCCCTTTGTCGTTTGCATCTATGTGAGGGGCATGGCTGGCATGCCCGGCACATCGGTTACCCTTTTACCGCGCCTACCGTAATGCCTTTGATAAAGTAACGCTGCACGAACGGATAGAATAGGATGACCGGCCCCGTCGCCACGACCGCGGTCGCCATCTTCATCGATTCGAGCGGCACGTCCCTCGGCGTCACGTTCGAGGAAGCGGCCGAGTTGCGGATGAAATCGGCGCTCGTGATGACGTTGTACAAGAAGAGCTGCAGCGGCCGGTATTTCACGTCGGGCGAGAGGAACAGCATCGCGTTGTACCACTCGTTCCAATAGCCGAGCGCGATGAACAGGCCAATTGTCGCCAGCGCCGGCGTCGTCATCGGCAGAATAAGGCGCATGAAGATCGTGAAATCGCCGGCGCCGTCGATTTTGGCCGACTCGGTAATCGCGTGCGGAATCGAGCGGACGAAGCTTTTCATCATGATGATCAAGAATGGGCTGAGCAGCCCCGGCAGCAGCACGGCCAAGTAATTGTCCTTCAGGCTCAAGTATTGCGTGATGAGCAGGTAGAACGGCACCAGCCCGCCGGTGAACAGCGTCGTGAAGTAGATGAAGAAGGAGATGCCGTTGCGGTATTGAAAGTCCGGCCGCTGCAGCGCATACCCCGTCATCGCGACGAGGAACAGCCCAAGCGCCGTGCCGACTACGGTAATGCCGAGCGTCACGAGGTAGGAGCCGATGATGAGATTCGGATTTTCGAAGACGATTTTGTACGAGAGTATACTGAAGTCGCGCGGCCAGAAATTGAAGCCGTATTTCTTGATCGACGCTTCCGCCGTGAACGACGTGCCGAGCACGAGCAGGAACGGCAGCAGGCATGCCAGCGAGAAGGCGCCGATGAATACATAACCGACGATCTTCACGAACGCGCCGCTCAGATCGGTCCGAATGCTGCGAATTTCGTTAGATTCCTCCAAGCAAGCCGCCTCCTAGAAGAGTGAATTGTCGGGCGAGAATTTCTTGACCAGCCAGTTCGCGGTCAGGACGACGACGAAGCCGAATACAGACTGGTACAGGCTCACCGCGCTGCCGATCGAGAAGTTAAAATTCGTCATGAGCGCGCGGAACACGTACGTCTCGATAATGTCCGTCGTCGCGTACAGCGCGGTGTTGTTCGCCCCCACGAGGTTGAAGAACAACCCGAAGTTGCCGCGCAGAATGCCGCCGAGCGAGAACAGCAGCAGGATGATGAACGTCGGCTTCAGCCACGGGAGCACGATGTAGCGGATACGCTGGAACGCGTTGGCGCCATCGATCTCCGCCGCTTCGATAATTTCGTTGTCCAGCCCCATGATGGCGGCGAAGTAGACGATGGAGCCGTAGCCGGTCGACTGCCACAAGTACGTCAGCACGATGATGAACGGCCAGATGCTCCCATTCGAATACGTCTTGACCGGATCGACTCCGAGCGAGGTCAGAATGCTGTTAAGCAGACCGTAGTCGTAGCTGAGTACGTTGTACGCGATCAGGCCGATGAGGACTGCCGAGATGAAATGCGGCAGGAACATGAGCGTCTGCGACACCTTCTTGAACCACTTGAGGCGAAGCTCGTTCAGGAACACCGCCACGACGATCTGCAGCACGTTGCCGAGCAGGATGAACGCCAGGTTATACGCTACGGTGTTGAACGTCAGCCGCCACAGATCACCCGTCATGACAAGGAAACGGAAGTTATCGAAGCCGACGAACGGGCTGTTGAAGATGCCGTCCGTGTAGTTGTACTTGACGAAGGCCAGATAGAGGCCCGGCATCGGCAGGTAGGCGAACACGATGAAGAACAGGATCGCCGGCAGGCACATGATAAGCAGTGTCTTGTTGTTCCGAAACCGCTTCAGTCTGTTCCGGGGCGCGGCTTGAATCGCGGCTCCGTGGGCCGGATTCGCTTGGCTTACTTGCGCCATGGCCATCTCCTCCTTTCGCGCCGCGCTTGGCGCGGCAAATTATAGTGGCGCGAGCCCGAAGCCGCGCAGCTCGGCCGGCTGGCCGCCCTCGACTGCTTCGAGCAGCATGACGATCTCGTTGGCTTCATCTTCGGGCTTGCGGAACCAAGCGCCCGGCACATAGAAGGAATCCGGGCTCCCGCCCGTCATCGTCGGCCTCGCGCCCCCGCCCGGCAGCCACATCCGGGAGAGGAGCCGGCCGTTCCAGAACACCGTCGCCTTAAGGCCATGGCCCTGCACCGTTACGCGCCATCCGGCGCAAGCGTCTTGTCCGGGTCCGGACGGCTCGCCATAGAGCAGCGCCACCTGGCCGGGGGCAAGCATGAGCGGAAGTTGAACCGACTCGGCGGCGTGACGCGCGTTCTGCGCGTAAGCGCGCAGCTCTTCCTCGCCGCAGCCGGCTAGCCGCCAATCGGTCGCTTCATAGCCTTCCAATAGCTGCAAGCGTCCGCCCTTCTGGCCGAGATTGCGCCCCAGCAGCACGGCCAACTCGATAGCCTCGCCCGGCGACGTCAACGCCGTCAGATCGACGAACGGATCAAGCGGCTGCGCCATGCCGGCGGATCGGCCGTTCACGAATACTTCGGCCGTACCCTCCAGTCCGTCGAAGCGGAGCACCCGCGCCGTCGTATCGGCAGATGTGGCTACCGATCGGGCGAACCATTCCCGTCTGAACGGGCGGCCGCTTAGCCATCCGCCGAACGCGACGATCGGCTTGGAGGCCGCCGTCAGGAACGGCACGTCCGGCTGTCTTGCCGAATCGTCCGAATCCGACAGCGCGTAACGCCAATTGGCGGAGAGCTCCCGAATGCGCGTGATGGCCGCCAGACCGCGAATGCCTTTCATTGCGTTCATCCGAAGCCCCGGCAGGCGAGGATCGTCGAAGTTGGTATGTCCCCAGATCTCGGCGCGAACGGTAATCTCCCCTACGGCAGCGGCATCAAGCGGCACGAACGTGCTGGCGCCGCCGGTTACGTACGTGCCGAGATACCTTGCCTCCGTATACAACGACAGCACGTCGCTGCCTTTGTTCAGGAAGAGGCCGAGCTGGGGCTCTGCCTCGGATGCCGTCGGGAGCTGCGCCTGATACCAGCCATACCCCCTGAGAATGCCATGCTTCTCCAGAAAGTCGGCTTGACCGATCGGCGTCGGCAGCTCCCCTGTCAACGGCTGAATGGGGTCGAGTACCGCCAGGCGCCAGTCGGCCGCAATCGGCTGAGCGGGTGTCGCCGCTTCGCCCGTCGCCGGAGGCGCGAATCGAAGGCTCTCGCCGTCCGCCTCCGCGGGTTCCAACCGAAGCGCCTGCTCCCGGTCCATCGTGACAATCTCCAGCGTCTGTCCGCTCGGCCAGACGAATTGACATCGGCCGATTGCTGCCTTGTCGAAGTCCAGCATGCAGACGCCTTCCGCTTGACGCGCCTCCAAACCGGAGACGCCCCGCACTTCCGCTTCGCCGATCTCGAACGTTAACCGCGCCTTGCCCTCTGTATGGAACAGCATCCGGACTGTGCCGGCCGCTTGCCGGACGGCGAACAGCTCCGCCGTCGCGAATGACAGCCTCCCCGGCAGCCCCCAATGAGACAGCGGCACATCGCACGGCAGCGCAGCGCATCGATCCGGGTGCATGAACAGCGTCGCTTCCTCCGAGGATTGGGCATTCGCGGGCGCCAGCGTCAGCGCGGCATCGCCGCTCCCTGTATTCGCGAGGAACAGGAGGCGTCCGCCGCCCTTCAGCCGCAGCGCGAACGGTCCCGCCGCCTCGCCCTGCACCGCGCGGACGGTCACGGCCGAGGAATCGTCTCCCGAAGGAACGGCTTCCGCCAGCGGCGTCCCGTAAGCGGCGATCAGACTTGCGAGCAATCGGCCTTCGAGGGCTTCCGGCCGCTGCGCGCCTTCCGGCGAGATCATGCCGCCGAAGTCATAATCCGACGTCAGGAACGCCAGGGGCTCGCCCCAATTGTTCGTCGCGTTCGTAAAGCCGAAGTTCGTGCCCGACGCCTGCAAATACGGGCCAAGCAGCTTGGCTCCGCAGGCAAGCAGCCGCCGCAGCAGGAAGTGGGAGCGGTTGGTCTCCGTCACCAGCAGCGGAACGCCGCCGGCAGCCAATTCCGATTGGTAGGCCAATACCTTCGCTTCGAATTCGGGATCGCGGTTATGCGGATAGAAATTGCAGGTCGGCACGACGCCCTTCGCATACCCCGAAGCTTCGAACAATCCGCCCTGCCCGGCGCAGGCGAGCAGCGGCGAGCGGATGCCGTGACTTCTGGCTAATTCTCGCAGCGCCGCCATGTAACCCACCGGATCTTCGCAGCCATAGAAGTCGAGCTCGTTGTCCAGCTGGACGGCGATCACGGTTCCGCCTTGGCCAAGCTCGAAGCCGGCCAGCAGCGGCATGATGCGCTCGTACCAACGCGCCGTATGGCGCAGGAATTGCGGGTCGTTGTCTCGCAGCCGTAGATGTTCTTTTGCGAACAGGTACGCCGGCAGACCGCCGCCATCCCATTCCGAGCAAATATACGGTCCCGGGCGGGCGACGACGTACAGACCAACCTCCTTCGCCAGCCGAAGGAACGCCTCGGCGTCCCGCTCCCCGCCGAAGTCCCATTGCCCCTCTGCGTCTTCGTGATAGTTCCATGGGAAGTAGACGTCGATGCAGTTATATCCGCATGCCTTTAGCTGCTCCATACGTTCGTGCCACAGCGCCCTCGGAATCCGGAAATAGAAGAGCGACGCGCAAAGCATGATCTCGCTGCGGCCATGGATTCGAATAGCGTCCGGCTGCAGCTCGAAGGGATTATCGGTGGTAAGACTCATCCACGAATCAGCTCCTCACGTTGTAAGCGATTACAACTCTAATTTTAGACCTTCCGAAGCCACGTCTCATTCGAATAATCTAAGAAATCTGGCAATAAACAACGAAACCGCCTCCCCGCCGCGCATATTGCGCAGAGGAAGGCGGCATCGCCGGCTTGCGAAGTAGAAAAATTCTACGATAAGTATGATAAAACTACGAAACGGCTGGCTTACGACATTGATGGTCAAGGGCTGTCAATGTAAAATACGCCTGGACTGCCATGATTTGTCCCAACTACCGTCCAATTTATGGCGGCTACCGCGCTTTCACGATATCCCACTGCTGATTGGCGCCCATCGTATCCTTCCATTGAATGATCCGCGCATTGGGCGCCTTCTCGCCGCCGTTCACGTCGGCGAGCAGACCGCTGCCGGCGTTGACCAGCTTGTAGTAGCTGCCGGACTTCATGATCCGCCAGCGCTGACTGGCTCGGCCGCTGTCCGCCTCCTGCACGAGACCCGCGCCGCCTTCCGCCGAGCTTCGCTCCACCCCGAGCAGCAGGCCGCTCCGCCGGTTTACAAGCTTGTATGCCTCACCACCCGCCGGGACGAACATCCAGCATTGATTGGCTTCCCCGTGCTGATGCCATTGAATCACTCCCGCCCCTTCCGCCAGCGAATCGCTGTCCACGTCGAGCGCCATGCCGCTGTTGCGGTTGATAAGCATGTAGAGCGATTCCGCTTGGAAGCCGCTAACCGGCTGCGTGCTGCCGCGATAATCCGAGACGGTCATGCCGGCATACTCTTTGAACACTTTGCAGAAATAGGACGTATCCTTGAAGCCTACCTTCGCCGCCGTCTCGTACACCTTCAGCGTCGTCTCCCGCAGCAGCCGCTTCGCCTCCTCCATCCGGCATTGCTGAATAAATTCGGACAGCCGCTGCCCCGTCTGCTGCCGGAACAGAATCGACAAGTAATTCGGGCTGAGATCAAGACGCCGGGACAGATCCGCCACGTTCAATTCCTCGTCCAAGTGCTTCATAATGTAAGCTTTCGCCTGCCGAATCTCGGGCCGTTCGCGCGCACTGCCGGCGCAGACGCGGCGAATCCGCTCCATTACGGTCTGCCTGATCAATTCCAGCGGACTCAACCGGGCCAGCGAATCCGTCACCCAGCCCTGCCAATCATCCATCGTCTCCAGCTCCACGCCTTGATCGGAGGCCGCCGCGACCAGGAGCGCGAACAAGTCGAGCAGCAGCTTGCGAAGTTCGCCCTCCGGCGGCTTGACGACGCGCATATCGCGGAACAACCGCTCCGCGAGCGCCTCGCACGCCTCGACCTCCCCATTCTTAAGCGCCTTCGCAAGCGATGGGAAGCTGCCGGCAAGCACCGTGTCCCGATAAGGCCGGTCGCCCGGAGCCGCATAGATGCGCTTGTCCTCCTCTTCGTCGTATAAGCTGCGGAAGACCGCCGCTTCCGCTTGTTTGTGCAGCGCTTCGATCGCCTTCACGCCGAAGCCGGCGCGGCTGATGCCGATTCGGCAGTTGACGCCGCTCAGCCCAATCGCGCGGCCGATCCCCTCCGCCGCCTCATAGGCGGCCGTCAGCATCCGAGCCTCGCTCTTCTCGGCCTTGAAATCCAAATAGACCGCATAACGTCCCCGGCCGAGCGGAATGACGAGCCAAGACGGATCAAGCGGTCCGAAGTCTGGATCAGCCGCCGGAGCATGCCCCGAGGCCGCTTCCAGCCCGTTCACAACCGCCGACAGCATGACGAAAGCGCTGCGGCGCTGCGGCAGCAAAGCCGCGTCCGCCTGACGCTCCGCCTCTTCGAGCGGCACGGATCGCGTCAGCAGCTGTTGGAGCCATTGCCGTGCCTTCACCGGCTCCGGCTCGCGAGCGCTCGCTTTGCTTCGCTCCTCGAGCTTCTCCTTCGCCTGCATGACCGCCAAGACCAAGTTCTCCGGCTCCAAATCATGCTTAAGCAAATAATCCGCCGCGCCAAGCTTCAACGCGTTCCGCACGAACGGGAAATCATCGTACGAGCTGAGCACGACGATCTCGGTGCCCGGCGCGATCCGCTTCACCTGCTGGATAAGCTCGATGCCATTCATTTCGGGCATGCTGATGTCGGTGACGATCAAATCCACCGGCGATTCCGCGAGGCACGACAGCGCCTGCTTGCCGTTCACCGCCTCGACCGGCGGCTCGAATCCGCATTGTCCCCAATCGATAATCGTCCGGATCGCGAACCTGTACACGGCGTTATCTTCCACGATCATCGCTCGCAGCAACCGTCATCGCCCCTTCCGTCGCTAATATGCGCGGCATCCTCACGATCGCCTCGGTCCCTTGGCCGGGCTCGCTTCGGAAGCTCAATCCATACGCCTCGCCGTAATACAAACGGAATCGCTCGTGCACGCCTCGGACGCCGATGCTGTGCAGACCGGGGTAGCCGCCGCGGCTCTCCGGCCCGTCGAGCAAGGTCGCCAGCTTCTGCGGCGGAATGCCGATGCCGTTATCCGCCACCGTCAGCACGATATCGTCGCCGTCCGCTCGGCCGCCGATCGTGATGACGCCGCCCCCCTTGGACATTTCGAGCCCGTGCAAAATCGCGTTCTCGACGAGCGGCTGCAGCGTCAGATAGAGAACGCCGCACGGCAGCAGCTCCTCGCCGATCTCGTACCGCACGTCGAAGGCGTCGCCGTAGCCGATCTTCTGCAGCTCGATGTAGCTTCGAATATCCGCCAGCTCTTCTTCGATCGCGCGCGCCTCGCCCGTTCGCCTGACCGAAGACTTGAGCAGTCCGATGAGCGAAGCGAGCATTCGCTCCAGCTCCGGCTGCTGCTTCATTCTGGCGTACCAGCGGATCGTGCCGAGCGTGTTGTAGAGAAAATGGGGATTGATCTGGGCGAGGAGCACCGAGAACTCCGCCTGCTGCTTCTCCAGCCGCACCTTATAGACGGTCGTAATGAGCTCTTCGATCCGCTCCAGCATCGCGTTGAACCGGACCGCGAGAATGCCCGCTTCGTCCGAGCCGAGCGGCTGGATGCGAATGCCGAAATCGCCGTCTTCCACGCGGCGCATCGTCCGCTCCAGCAGCTTGATGCCGCGCGTCGTCGAATCCGACAGGTACACCGCGACCAACGCCGATAACAGGATCGCGCCGAGCGCGACCACCGCGATGACGAGCTGCAGGATGCGAATCTTCCCGAAGAGCAAGGAGGCGGGAATGAGACAGACGACCGTCCATCCCCCGTCCGCCCTGCGCTCCTGCGTCATCAGGTAGCTTTCGCCGCCAAGCTCGCTCACCCGGCTGTCGGCGAAGGCCAACCCGCTCTCGCGCAGGCGCGACGATCGTTCGGCCGCCTCCCGAAGCTGGGCCGACGTGCCGCCCGTAATGAAGGCCCCCGCTTCATTCAGAATCGCCATATTCTCTTGAAGGATCAGCGATTGCTGGCGGTCCAAATCCCAGAAGTAGCCCGAATCCAGCAGAAAGACGAACGTCCCGTAGCTCCGGTTGACCGCTTCAACGTCGATATATTCGCGCGCGAACATCATTTCGTCTCCGCCCCGAGGCGACGACGTCCACATCAGATTGGGTCTGGTCTCGGCCAGCCTTATCGCCGCTTCGGATGCCAATGTGGCCGCGTCCGGATCGGTCATCTGTTCGGCATCGCCGTCCGCGCCGGACCACCAATAGACCTCGCCGTCCGCCGACCGGACGAGCACGGCGTTCAAGTACGGATGATTGTGCGCGAACTCCGATAGCAGCGCGTTAATCCGCATTCGGTTTCGCGCCTTGTTCGCGGCTGCTTCGTCCGTGCCGGGGACGATCATCTGCCGCAGCTCCTCATGCATCAGCAGCTCCACGCTCGTTCCGACAAACGCTTTGGCCCGGTATTCGATTTTGTCCGATGCTTGGTGAACGAGCTGGAGCGTCAAGTCCTTCGTCTGCACCTCCGTATAGTAACGCGTCGCGTAGATGGCCAAGCTCCCGATCGAGACGGCCATGAGCGAGATTAACAGCAGGTTGGAGATCAGAATTTTCGAGCGGATGTGCGTGCTGCGGAAGAATCGGAATCGCTGGCGGATCAAAGGCTTGCTCATCGGCTTTCGCCTCCTTCCCGCTTCCCGGACTGCAGCACCACGTCGTCCAGTCCCCGCAGCAGCGCATCCACACCTCGTCCAGGGTCGATCAAGTAGTCGGCGACCGCCACGGAGAAGGCTCTGGCGAGCTGCTGATTGGTGAAGCCCGTCTGAACGCCCGACCAGTCGACGGTCCGATTCGTCTCGATATATCGGCGATTCAATTCGGCGATCGCAGGATCAAAGCCTTGTTCGACGCCCTTGAGCACGGAGACGCCGCGCTTGTTCCGCTGTAGGGAATCCCCCATCTCCGGCCGCGCGAACCAATCGAGCAGCTCCATCGCCAGATCGGCATGCGGCGATAGCGGATTGACGGCAATCCCGCCCGTCGCCTTCATCGGGAACCGCGCGTCGTCCGGCTCGTCCGAGTAAGGAAGCGGGAACAAGCCGAGCGAGACGTCCGGATTGACGGAACGCACCCCATCCACGCTCCACGTGCCGCCGACGATCATGGCCGCTTTCCCTTCGGCGACCATCGTCCGCGCTTCATCCCAAGACGTCTCGAAGGGATGCGCGTTCACAAAGGCGAACCGCTCGGCCAACCGGCCCAGCGGCGGGGCCAGCGACGCCGCGCTCGCCTCGAACGTCCTCGTCCCGTCGCTGAGCTTCTCGATGAGGAGCGGGTCCTGCAGCAGCGCGGACGGCACCATATCCGCGGCCAAATCCCAGAACAGCGTCCAGGTGTCCTTATAGCCGGCCGCGATCGGCGTCACGCCGCTCTTCTCCAACCGCTCGCAGAGCGCGAGGAACTCGTTCCACGTCTTGGGCAGCCGCTTGATGCCCGCCTTCGCGAACACTTCCTTGTTATAGGTAACGCCCAGCCCGTTCGCATCGATCGGCAGCATCCAGACGCGTCCGTCTTGCGTGCTTGCTCCCTTCAAATACCTCGGCTCCACCTGCGCCAAGGAAGCGCGGCCGGTCAGCTCCGCGGCAAAGCCCGCCTCAATAATGTCTTGGGCGCCGTACAGATGGTCCAGCATATACAAATCCGGCATCTCGCCGCTGGCGATGCGCATGCGCAGCAGCGACATGTAGTCGCCGCCATCCAGCGGAAGCGCCGTGACGGTTACATTCGGATGCTTCTCCTGAAATTGACGGATGCCCGAATCGATCCAAGCCTGACTTCCGGCTTCGTCGAAATGATGCAGCCACAGCAGCTGAATCCGTCCGTCCGATCCAGAGGTGCCGACCGCCGCCCCTTCGCCCGCTTCGCGCAGCAAGCCGATCAGCTGGACCGTCGCCACTGCCATCGCGAGCAGCAATACACAGCCAAAGATGTACCAGCGCGCACCTTTCATCTTTTTCCCTGTACTTTCATGCGAAAGCCCTCCCTCATTCCACAAAACTGCCGGCGGCATTTCCCTATTGATAGCGGTTACATTCCATTCTACACCTGCTCTTCTTCAGGGTGAATCCTATCTTTTGTCCGTGTGATAGGAAAAAAGATCCGTTTCTCCCTCGCCCCTTCCCCTTCCGCTGCAATGCTGTTAGGTTAAGAGGGCTCCCCCCCTTTAATCCCACTTTTGTTGCTCCCTCCTCCCACCTCCTCCGCCGAGGAGGCTCCAAAGGGCTTTGCCCAAGCGTATGCTTCCGAAGTGCGTTTTCCTTAGAAAACGCTTAGGACTCCCTATTTCGTGCTTGCACGTTTGTTCGCCGTTGGCGGTGACGTCCGTGTTGGCACGCTTTTGTCCTGACGGACAAAGCTTCAGTGGGTTTTAAGCCCTTCACAAACATAAGCGTGTTGAATCCTGTTAACTGGCCGCCGCTGGCTTCTCCCTACGCTTTTCCTTAACCAGACAGCATTGTCCCCCTCCGCCGAGGTGAACCAAGCATACGCTTCCGATTTGCGCAGCTATAAATGGAACAAAGACGCCGGCAATTATGCCGGCGTCCCTTGGACACGTCCTCGTATGTCAAAAACGATTAACTTGCGCTTACGGCCGCATGCGAGGCGGCACTGCCGAGTCCCGCTTTCACCCGGTACCGGCCCGAACCCAGCTCAAGACGAAGCGCCCCATTCTCCTCTGTGAAACGCTGCACGCCCGGAAGCTGCGCGCCATCTTGGCTAAGCGTCCCTCCGTTCACTACCGCGGATTGCGAGGTCGCGCCGCGCAGCAGGACGACGGCCGTCGCGTTCGCCGGAATTTCGAACTCGTATTGCACCGTTCCGTCCGGCTGAAGACGCCATTCGCTGCGAATCGTGCCGTAAGCCGATTCATAAGCCGCCATCGCATATTCCAGACCGGAATCCGGACGCGGACGGAACAACAACCGTTTATAGCCCGGCTCGCTCTCCACCATGTCCAGCCCCGCTACGGCGCGATATAGCCAGTCGCCGACTGCGCCGTATGCGTAGTGGTTGAACGAGTTCATATCCTCGCTCCAGAACGAGCCGTCCGGCTTCAATCCGTCCCAATGCTCCCAGATCGTCGTGGCGCCTTGATTGACGGAATAGAGCCAAGACGGATATTCTTCCTGCTGAACCAGCTTGACCGCAAGCTCATGATAGCCGTTATCTGTCAGCACATGGCACAGATACGGCGTGCCGACGAAGCCGGTCGTCAAATGATGCTTCTGCTCCTCGACATACGAAGCGAGGGTCCGGGCCAATCGCTCGCGCACCGGGCCGTCGACCAGTTCGAACATAAGCGGCAGCACATGGCCGGTCTGCGTGTGGGCGGCGAGACGACCGCCAGGGGTAATGAATTCCCGCAGGAACGCCTCCACGATCCGTTCATACAATGCCCCGTACGTACGGACGTCTTCCTCTCGCCCGAGTACCTCGGCTGCTTTCGCGAACAAGCGGGTCGAGTACGCGTAGAAACAGGTGGCGATCAAGTCCGTCGGCGTGGCGCCGACATAACTGCCTTCCTTCGCGTCGAGTCCGAGCCAGTCGCCGAAGTGAAATCCGGTATTCCATAGAAGCTCGTTATCGCCCTGCGCGCGGATATAGTCGATCCATCCGCGCATGCTCTCGTATTGCTCTTCCAAGACGCGCTTATCGCCGTAACACTGATAGACCGTCCATGGGCAGATGACCGCCGCATCGCCCCATGCAGCCGACGAGAACGACTTGTCATCCAGAATATGCGGTACGACGAACGGAACGCCGCCGTCCGCGCGCTGGTCGGCTTTCAAGTCCCGCAGCCACTTGGCGAAGAACGGAGCCACGCCGTAATTGAACGCCGCCGTCCGGACGAACACCTGCGCATCGCCCGTCCAGCCGAGCCGCTCGTCGCGCTGCGGGCAATCGGTCGGCACGTCGAGGAAGTTGCCTCGCTGTCCCCAGACAATGTTGCTCTGCAGCTTGTTTAGCAGCGGATGCGAGCACTCGAATGAGCCGGCAGGCGCCATATCGGTATGGACGACGTGCCCCGTGAAGCGTTCCGCATCCAGCGGCACGCCCGTCGGCCAGCCTTCGATTTTGACATAGCGGAAGCCTTGGAAGGAGAAGCGAGACTCATACTCTTCCTCGCCGCCTTTACACGTATAACGGACTTGCTGCTTGGCTTTCCGCAAGTTAGCAATGTAGAGGTTGCCTTCTTGGTCCAGCACCTCGGCATGCGTGAACGTCAATTCCGTTCCGGCCGGGAGATTCAGCCTCATATGAAGTCGTCCGACCATATTTTGCCCCATGTCGAGCACCGTCTCGCCGCCCGGGGTGGCTAGCAGCGCCAGCGGCTTCAATTGCTCCGTCACCCGCGCGGGCTCGTTCTCCTGCATAACCAGAATCGACTTCGGATGGTCGATCGTCGCGACCGGCGACCATGCCGCGTCCTCGAAGCCGGGACGGCTCCACCCTTCCTGCTCCAGCCGCGCGTCGTACGTCTCCCCGTGGTAGATTTCCGCCATCCGGACCGGTCCGGCGGAGGCGCGCCAATTCGCGTCGCTGACCACGGTCTCCACCGATCCGTCCGCGTACTCGATTCGCAGCTGAAGCAGCAGCGCGCGGACGGCTCCGTAATGGTTCCGCGCCCCGCCCCAGCCCAGATCGCCGCTATACCATCCGTTCGCCAGCGTCGCGCCGATACTATTCGGCCCGCCGCTTGTCAGCTGAGCGGTCACATCGTACGCCTGCGCTTGCAGGCGGCGCCGGTAACTCGTCCAGCCCGGCGTATATTGCCAGTCGCCGACCCGTCGGCCGTTCAGCTCCAGCTCGTAGATGCCGAGGCTGGTCGCGAACAGGATGGCGCGCTTCGGCGCTGGCCCTACTTCAAACTCGCGTCGCAGCAGGAACGCCTCTTCCGATTCAGGGGCGATCGCGGACGGGTCTGGCGTAATCCATGCCGCTTCCCAATCCTCGGGCGCAAGCAGCCCCATCTCCCAGAATTGCGCATCGCCCCAGCCGGAATCTCCGCCGTAATTGTCCCATGCCCGTACCCGGTACCAATAGCGGCGAGCGGCTTGCAGTTCGTTCCCTTCGTATTCCACCAAGACGGATTGATCCGACTCGAGCCTGCCCGTGTCCCAAACGTACGGTCCGTCCTCGAGCGCTTCCGGCGATTCGGCGGCCTGTATGCGATAAGCGGTCTGCAGCGTACCGGGCGCGTCCGACGCCAGCTGCCAGCCGAAGCGCGGTTTGCGGCTGCCGATGCCGATCGGGTTGTCGCGATATTCGCAGCGAATATGTTTAATCTGAAGCGTAGTCGTTCCCATTGCTTCTTACCTCCCGCTATGATCGTCGCGGAGCTTCATGGAGCTCCTTCACCTTCATTGTAAGAGGGGGACGCGCGAAATTAAGCGGCCGATTCGGACATTTTCGCTGGTGGATCTGGACATCTTGCAAGCGATTTCGTATGGTGAAGATAATCGATCCAGGGAGGCGATCCGCGTGTCCAGCCGACGGCCGGCCGACGTCATGTCGGGAAGGGAATTTTTTGATCAAGGCCTTCAAATTCATGTCAATCGGGCGCAAGAATCGTTCGAGCTGCGCGAGCATTCGCACGAGTTTGCCGAAGTCACCTACATTAGCCAAGGCGCAGGCACCCATTATATCGAGGGCGAGGCGGTGCCCGTCCGCCAGGGCTCCGTCTTCGTCATCCCGGAAGGACACAGCCACGTGTTCCGACCGCAGACGACGGACAAGAACAAGCCGCTCGTCGTCTACAACTGCCTCTTTACCTCCGCCTATCTGAGCGAGCTTCGCGCCGCTTTCCCCGCGTTCCTGGAGGTCGGCGATTTCTTCGGTGATCCGACGCTGCGCTGGTTCGAGGTGAAGGATGCGGGCGGCGTCCACGACGCCCTCTTCCAAGAGCTGTACCGAGAGTATTACGGACGACCGCCCGGCTTCGCTGCCGTCCTGTCCGCCTTAACCGTCCAGCTGCTGACGGTCGTCTACCGGCACCGGCTGCTGCCTTCCGAGCCGAAAGAGTCGCTGCCGGCCTTGTCGATCGCGGATGCAATCGCGCATATGACCGCACATTACGCCTCCCCGATGAAGCTTGGCGAGCTCGCGGACTTGGCGAAGCTGAGCGAGCGGCAGTTCGGCCGACTCCTTCGCCAGCACACCGGCATGAGCTTCACCGCCTACCTGCAGCATCTGCGGATGAAGGCTGCTTGCCGGCTGCTAACCGAGTCCACTCAGCGCATCGCGGACGTCGCCGCTGCCGTCGGTTACGGGGATCTAAAATTTTTTAACCGCTTATTCCGCGCGAAGACGGGCGTCAGCCCCCGCGCCTACCGAAGCGAACACGCCAACCGGAGCCAGACGCGCTGACCCATCCGAACCAAAAAGACGCACCTCGAAGGAGGATGCGTCTTTCGTTCTGATTATGCGGCTTATCCGACTTTCGGACGGCCAAGACCGTTGCGGCGCACGAGCTGCTCCAGGCATGCCTCGGGCTCAAGCGGCCTGTCGATGAGATAGCCCTGGGCGAAGTCGCATGCTTCCTGCTTCAAATACGCCAACTGCTCCTCCGTCTCGACGCCTTCCGCCGTTACCTTGAGATTCAAACTATGCGCCATGCCGATAATCGTCTTGACGATTTCCTTCTCCCCGGCGTTGCCGCCGATGTTCTGCACGAAGGACTTGTCGATCTTCAAGCTATCGAGCGGGAACTTGGCCAGATAGCTCAAGGAAGAGTAGCCGGTGCCGAAATCGTCCAGCGCGATCTTGATGCCGAGCTGCTTCAGCTGGGTCAGCTTGCTCATCACGTGCCTTTCGTTATGAATCGCGATGTTCTCCGTAATCTCAAGGGTAAGCAGCTTGGGATCGAATTTCGTCTCTGCCAACACCGCTTCGATGCATTCGACCAGTTCCGGCTGTTGGAATTGGCGTCCGGACAAATTGACCGATATTCCGAGCTTCTCGGCTCCCTCATCCTGCCAGCTTTTCGTCTGCAGACAGGCTTCGCGCAGCGCCCACATGCCGATCTCGACGATGTGACCGGTCTCCTCCGCAATGGGGATGAATTCCATCGGCGAGATCGTGCCTAATTCCGGATGCCGCCAGCGGATCAAGGCTTCATGGCCGATGGTCATGCACCCGCGCGCATCGACGAGCGGCTGGTACACGAGCCGGAATTCACCCCGATCCAGCGCTTTGCGCAAGCTATTCTCGATCAGCACGCGCCGCTGTACCGCTTGGTATAGCTCGCAGGAGAAGACCTCATAGACCCCTCCGCCCTGCTCCTTCGCCTTGAACATCGCGTTATCCGCCGCGGATACGAGCACGTCCGCCGTCGTCCCGTCGTCCGGATACCGGCTGATGCCGATGCTGAACGTCACGTACAGCTCCTGTCCCCCGCACACCATCGCTTCGGCTTGCGCCGCCACGAGCTTCCTTGCCAGCTGCTCGGCCTGCTCTGCTCCCACACCCGGGAGCAGCACGATGAACTCGTCTCCGCCTACCCGGTAAGCAAGCCCGTCTTCCGGCAGTTCGTTTCGCATACGCGCCGCCGTCTCCCGAATGACCGCATCTCCGATCGAATGGCCGAACAAGTCGTTCACGCTCTTGAACCGGTCGATATCCAGGAACATGACCGCCGCTAGGCCGACTTCCGCCTCCCGGCCGGTGACCTGCGCGATGTGGTCTTGGAACGCATGCCGATTGAGAAGACCCGTCAACGGGTCATGATGCGCCTGATGCCGGATTTCGTCGTTCTTCGTCTTCAACTCTTCCGTGTAGATGCCCAAATTACGCGACATCGCATTGATCTGCTCGGTCAGCATGCCGACCTCGTCCTTGCTTGCAACCGGAATTTGCAAGCCGATGCTGCCCGCCGACATCGCCTGGACGCCGAGCAAGATGCGCCGCAGCGGCCGGATGAATAAGCCGGCCAACACGTACGAGACGAGGAAGGTCAAGACGAGCGAGACGGTCAGAATCGTCAAGCCGGTCCGCAGCTGACGGTTCAGCGCCTGGTCGACCACGTCATAATCGACGGTGATCCCGATAATATAGGCTCGGTTCGCCTTGATCGGCGCGAAGGTCTTGATGACGTGTTTTCCATTCAGGGTAGCCGCATACCAGACGGGCTTGTTCGTCTCCATCGCCTCGCGCACGTAACGCGCATCCGTCTGCTCGTTCGCATAGCGGTACGATCCGAACTGAACGGGCTTGTCCGCCAGCAGTACGAACTCCTGCCCGCTTTGTTTGGTTACAGGCAGCGGCTTGCCGAACGTAGCCGGGTTAAACCCCGTCACTTCGAGCAGCGGATCGTAATCCTCCAACTGCCTGCCGATCACCGCATCGGGACCGAATCGGTCGCCGAATCCGGTAATGGAGTTATCCCGCACGTACGGATTGATAATATAGTCCGTTGTGCCGTCGTAGTAATAGCCCCATTTGTCGATGGAGTTCGGATCGGAGCTCGACACCTCCAGCGGTCCAGACCAATAATGCGGCAGCTTCTGCCCCTCGGGAATCGTGACCTCGCGATGATCGAACAGCTGCTCGAAGGCGGTATACCAGTAGCCCCAATCCTTCGTGCCGAGCCCGATTTCCTTCGGATCGGACGACTTGACGCCGACGATATCGTCCTGAGTCCGCACGAACAGCGTGATGAACGATACGCCCGTCTCCGCGCTCAGCCGTTCCAGCTGCTCGTTCGTCACCTGCGAGGCAAGCGGCGGCAAGCTTTTTTTGGCCGCGAGCGCAGCCAGCCGGATCTTCTCGCCGAGCAATTCCTCCGCGCGCTGGTTTGCGTAAGCGGCATTTTCCACCGAGGTCCGGATTTGCTTCGTAAACAAGCGGAATTTGTCCTGCAGCTCTCCGACGACGGTTTCTTTAGCCGCATAATAGGACAGAATGACATGCAGAACTAGCACGACCGATACGGTGAGCGTAATCATGAACGCGATCTTGGTCTTAACCGACATGTCTCTCCGTCCTTTGGCTAAAATGAGTCATCTTGCGGCTATGTATGGCGCCAGCTCTTCCGCAGATCTCCTGTGTTCTACCACAATCTTAGCACTTTCCCATATCGGGAATCGACCCTATAAATCTGGAAGGATATACGCTTAAGACCACATACGGATTTACAGTCCTACCAAGGAGACTTTCGGCATTATTTTCATCCACGCGGGAGATCGTATATAATCGGGCTGGAAAACGAAAGGAGACGGCGAAATGAGCGAATTTAGCCAGAGTTATCATCTGCGCACCGAGAATAAGCAAGCTGCCGCCTTACTTATGAAATCGGCCGGGAAGCGCGGCTTCGTGTTCGAACCCGCGAACGGTTGGACGACCTTCGTCGTGGAGGGCGCCGAATTCACCCCCGACGATTCCATCGTGGAGCAGAACGGCGATCTGCTGGCGCACTATGCATACGCCGAGGATCATGGATGGTCGTTGACGATTTTCAACAAGCGGACTCTTGCGTTCGATTATCGCAGCCACTGGGAAGAGGAGCTCGTCATCGAAGCGGATGTGCTGGACCTGAGCCTGCTTCGTCAGCTTATCGCGGAGCAAGGTCAAGAAGACGGCGGCCTGATGGCGCTGTTCCATCCGGACGACCTCGAAACGCTGCTCGAAATGGATCCCCCGCCGGCCTACCAAATCGCGGAAAGACTAGGTCTCCTCCACTATGCCTGGGTATCCGACGACTATGTGCGCAATGACCGCGCCAGCTACGAAGTTGCCGAGGAGGTCGAATCATAATACGAATATGGGTTGTTCGCACGCCAAGAAGGGGATGCGCTTGTCATGATGAATGACGAGGAGCATCCCCTATTCGCGCTGCCTTGCCGCGTCAAGCACACGTGCTGCTTGGCTTGGTCAATGCGATGGCACCCATCCGGCAATCTGGAGCAGCGAGATCACGACCTCGATGACGATGAGAATGACGACGATCCATTCCACGAACAACCCCCGGATTGAATGGCTAATATTCGTGAAGCCTTCCAGGATGTGATAGAGCGAATCCGTCTTGCTCTTCAAAATATTGTACCGGTCGTTCAGCTCGTAGAAATTCATCATCTCCTCATAAAACGAGCCGGCGGAGCTGTGATTCCACGTGATCTCGGGCTTGTCAAGAATCATGATGTAGGCCAGCGTATTATACTCGTGACGGACAATCCTCGCGGTCAATCGCGCCAGCTGCTTGTTGCCGACGCGCATCCGCCCTTTCTCGAGCCGGTCGATCATTTCCTCCAGCCGGTCCTGAATCTGCTCGAGCTGCTCCTCGATCTTCTCGAGCGCGACCGATTTGGCCAATACCGTGGCGATGAGCTCCGGCAGGAAAAATTCGAATTCCGACACGATCACGTGCTCGTCCGTTAACTCCATGCGCTCGATCTCGCCGACGTGCAGGCTGTAGTCGTCGGTGTACCGATAGACCTGCTTCAGTCGCAGATCGTGATCGAGCGTCTGCAGAAACTTCAAGAAGGCATGAATCTCCTCTTTGCTCTCGTGGTTGACGAACACGATGCTGCCGAACGAGAAAATGAGCACCTGCTGCAAGCTGTCCACGCCGCGGTCGTACAGCTTTTTGAGCACGTTGTTCCGAATGATGAGCGGCTGCTCCCACGTATATTTCTTGCGGATGCCAAAATGGATCGCGATCTGGTTCAAGTCGATCTCATCCGCGATGACCAGCGCTTTGAACGTAATATCTTCCATCTATTCTCTCTCCATGCTAAATCCTGCAACCAGGAAGGATTCCCCTATTTTGACCTAAGACCCCCTTCTTTATCCCAAGCGGGTCATGCATTAGGTATACATACAAACGGCGAGCAGCCCGTCCCGCATATGCTAAGCAAGGAGATTCTCCAAGCAAGGAGGTTAAGGGATGTCCTCGTGTAGGAAAAAAAGAAGCCCCTGCGCGCGCTGCAAACGGAGAACGAGCGCGAAGACGGCGATTGCGGTACGTTTTATCGGCAAATGCATCCGCGGTCTGGCCGTGACCGACGAACCGCTCCTCCTTCCGGCGCAAAACACCTCCCGGCTTAACGTCTACTCTTACGCGGTCGTCAACCGCGGCAAGGAGCCCGTTCGCGCCCGCGTCGACGTCGGGCCGAATCTGAATGATTACGCCCCCGACCGCGAGCTGCTCGTGCCGGCCGGCCAGACGGTCGTCCTCGTGCCGACGCGTTTCCTGAAATACACTCGCATCGCGCTGCAAGCGGCTGAGGATCACGATGCCGCGGTCAAGTGCGACGTATATTTTCAAGCTCAGACGATGGTTTATCGTCGCTGAAGACGAGGCGTGCAGCGCTTCGTCTTTTATTTTGGGCCGAGCGGCGAATTTAGGTTATCCGCCAACGTCGGGAGCACAAGCCGGACTCTATCGACGCTCATAAACTATCATGTCTTCGCTGCTAGATTGGGCATGTCGGCGGACGCGAACCGCGAGCATCACCGCGGCTGCCGCCTCCATTCCTCGGCGGTTCGCCGGACAAGTCGCGCCGAAGACTCGACTTTGTAGAAAGGACGTGTTAGACATGCCGAAAGACAAAGAACCGCAAAGCCGCCTGCCGCAGCTCATCGCCAATCCGATCACCGAACTCACCGCCTCTCATTTCGGGTTGCTGTACGAGGCCACCAGCGGTCCTATCACGATGACGGGCAACAGTTATTTGGGCATCATGCTGCGCAATCCCTCCGCTTCGGAGAGATGCGTATACCTCTCCCGTATCTTGTACGGCGCCGTCGCCAACACGTCGTTCACGCTGATCCGCAACGGCAAATTCGCGGGCGGGGACCCGCTTACGCCGTACAATGCCAATTTCGGCGCCGATGCGGATTCGGAGGCGAAGCTGAAGCTGATCGCGCAAGCCAGCGATCCGTTCGAGGAGGACGAACCGTTCTCGACCGTCATTCCGTCCGGCGGCTCGTTGGTGGAGGATTGGAACGGCCGTATCATTTTGCCCCCGAAAAGCAGCTTAGGCGTGCGAATCGCGAACAACACCGCGCAGCCGAGCCTCGTCGCCTTGACGATCAGCTGGTGGGAGCTCGGATCCTCGCAATAACAACTACACGAAAGAAAGGCGGTATGGCCATGGCTTCCAGTACAAGGGTATTCGTTCCGCAAGGCGTCGCCACGCTCGTTTACACGGGAACCGGGGAGAAGGTGCTTTTGCAGACCGGTCAAATTTATATCGGGGGCTCTAATGTCAGCGCTTCGAACGGGCTATTCTTGACCGGATATAACTGCGATTTCTATGACCTTGGCGTCGTGGCGTTAAATGAAGAAATTTATGCATTGTCGACTTCGTTCGACAACGAAGTCACGATCTTTACGTACAGCTAACCGGCTGCAGGCTTCGATCGCCTGAGGCCCGGGGGTCCGTTCCATGCGAACGGGCCCTTTTCTTTTTGCGCGCGGAAAGAACCATGAACGGCGCAGCGGCGGCATAGCATAGAGATAGCGAATGTTGAGGCCAGCGGTTCAGGAGGAATACGAGATGCCGAATTTTGCAGTCTTCAATACGGACCCGAACGATCAGCGCGTGCTAATCTACGGCATGGACCGGCAGTCCGCGCCGCGTCCCGTATCGACCGACGAGTCGGGCAATATTACCACGGTTTTGCTAGGCGGTACGCTGTCCCTCCTGGAAGGCGCAGTCGTCAGCGGCGGCACCCTCACGACCATCGAGCACGTCATGGGCGTGACGATCACCGCGGGACGCGTCGACGCCAATATCGTCTCGGGTCAAGTCGGCGCCGTCATTACAGGCGGCACGATCGACGTCATCCGCAACGTCTTCGCCGCTACGATCGTAGCCGGCGTGCTATCGAACCTGCTGAACGGCACGCTCTCCAACCTCTTGGCGGCGACGATCGTGGGCGGAACGCTGCACGCGGTGGAGGAAGTGCTGGGCGCGACCGTCGTGGGCGGGACGCTAAGCGCGGTCGGCGAGGTGCTCGCGGCGACCATCGTCGGCGGCACGGTCAATGCGAATATCGTCGGCGGCACCGTCTCGACCGAGATCGTCGCGCTGACCGTGACGGGCGGCAGCTTGACCGTCGTGGAGGAAGTGCTTGGGGCGACGGTTGTGGGCGGGACGCTGAGCGCGGTCGGCGAGGTGCTCGCGGCGACCATCGTCGGCGGGACGGTCAATGCGAATATCGTCGGCGGCACCGTCTCGACCGAGATCGTCGCGCTGACCGTGACGGGCGGCAGTTTGACCGTCGTGGAGGAAGTGCTTGGGGCGACGGTTGTGGGCGGGACGCTGAGCGCGATCGGCGAGGTGCTCGCGGCGACCATCGTCGGCGGGACTTTAAATGTAAACGTCGCCGGTGGAACCCTGGCTGCTCTCGTTGCTGATGTGACGGTTAGCGGCGGGACGCTCAGCTCACTTGGCGAGCTGCTCGCTGCGACGATCGTGGGCGGGACCCTGGATTCTATTACGGAAGTCCAAGCCGCTACCCTAGTTGGCGGAACGCTCAACGCCGTCACGGTCATCGGCGGGACGCTTAATACGATTGCAGAGGTTCTTGCCGCTACTGTTGTGGGGGGCACGATCAATGCGGCGACCGTGATCGGGGGGACCATTGATACCGTCGCGGAAGTTCGTTCAGCGACCATTGCCGGAGGAACGCTCAATGCTGTCACCATCATCGGCGGGACGATCGATACCATTTCGGCGATACTTGCGGCCACGATCGTCGGCGGGACTTTAAATGTCAACGTAGTTAGCGGAACCATTTCCGCCATCGTCGAAGACGTAACCGTCATTGCCGGCACGCTTAACGCCGTTACGGTCATCGGCGGCACGATCAACACGATTTCGGAACTTTTCGCGGCCACCATTGTCGGGGGGACCTTGAACGTCAATGTGACCAGTGGAACGGTTGCCGCCATCGTAGAATCCGTGACCGTTACTGCAGGCACGATAAATGTCCTGGGAGAACTCCTTTCCGCGACTATCGTTGGCGGAACGCTCAATGCCGTCACCGTGATAGGCGGGACGATCAATACAATCTCGGAAATTCTCGCGGCCACGGTTGTTGGCGGTACGCTTAACGTCAATGTGGTCAGCGGAACTCTTGCCGCCATCGTCGATGACGTGGTCATTAGCGCAGGTACGTTGAATGTACTGGAAGAGCTGGTTGCTGCGACAATCGCTGGCGGTACGTTAAACGCCGTGACCGTTGTTGGCGGAACAATTAGCGTGGTCTCGGAAGTCCTCTCCTCCACGATCGTTGGCGGTACGCTCAACGCTGTGACCATCATCGGTGGCACGATTAATGCGGTTTCGGAGATACTGGCAGCCACTATTGTCGGCGGCACCTTGAACGTCAATGTGGTCAGCGGAACCCTTGCTGCTATTGTCGATGACGTGGTCATTAGTGCAGGTACGTTAAATGTTCTGGAAGAGCTGGTTGCTGCGACAATCGCTGGCGGTACGCTCAACGCGGTGACGGTCATTGGCGGGACAATTAACACCGTATCAGAAGTGCTTTCCACCACCTTAGTCGGTGGTACGCTCAACGCAGTGACGATTATTGGCGGCACCATTAACACGGTTTCGGAAGTCCTTTCGACCACCATAGTTGGCGGAACGCTAAGCGCAGTGACAGTTATTGGTGGCACTATCAACATGGTTGCTGAAGTCCTTGCCGCTACCATAGTTGGTGGCACTTTAAACGTCAATGTGACTAGCGGGACCCTTGCCGCTATTGTCGATGATGTAGTCATTAGCGCTGGTACGTTAAATGTTCTGGAAGAGCTGATCGCCGCGACGATCGCTGGCGGTACATTAAACGCCGTCACGGTCATTGGTGGGACAATTAACGTGGTCTCGGAAGTCCTATCCTCCACCATCGTCGGCGGAACGATTAACGCAGTGACGGTTATTGGCGGCACCATCAATACGGTCGCGGAAGTCCTTGCCGCTACCATCGTCGGCGGAACCATTAACGCCGCCACGATTATTGGCGGCACGATCAATGCGGTTTCAGAAATACTGGCAGCCACGATTGTCGGCGGCACCTTGAACGTCAATGTGGTCAGTGGGACCCTTGCTGCTTTTGTTGATGATGTCGTCATTAGTGCGGGCACGTTGAATGTTCTCGAAGAGCTAGTTGCCGCAACGGTCGTTGGCGGTACACTCAATGCCGTGACCGTTATTGGCGGCACCATCAATACGGTCGCGGAAGTTCTTGCCGCTACCATCGTCGGCGGTACGCTCAACGCTGCAATCATCGGTGGCACCATTAATACGGTCTCCGAAGTCCTTTCCAGCACCGTAGTTGGCGGTACACTTAATGCCGTCACTATTGTAGGCGGCACGATCAATGCGATTTCGCAAATTCTCGCAGCCACGATTGTCGGCGGCACCTTGAACGTCAATGTGGTCAGTGGGACCCTTGCTGCTTTTGTCGATGATGTAATCATTAGTGCTGGCACGTTGAATGTTCTCGAAGAGCTGATTGCCGCAACGATCACTGGCGGTACACTCAATGCCGTGACCGTTATTGGAGGCACCATCAATACGGTCGCGGAAGTCCTTGCCGCTACCATCGTCGGCGGAACCATTAACGCCGCCACGATTATTGGCGGCACGATCAATGCGGTTGCTGAAATTCTGGCAGCTACTATTGTCGGCGGCACCTTAAACGTCAATGTGGTCAGCGGGACCCTTGCTGCTCTTGTTGATGATGTCGTCATTAGTGCGGGCACGTTGAATGTTCTCGAAGAGCTGGTTGCCGCAACGGTCGTTGGCGGTACACTCAATGCCGTGACCGTTATTGGTGGCACCATCAATACAGTTTCGGAAGTCCTTGCCGCTACCATCGTCGGTGGTACGCTCAACGCCGTGACCATTATCGGTGGCACCATTAACACGGTTGCTGAAGTTCTTGCCACTACCATCGTTGGCGGCACCTTGAACGTCAACGTGGTCAGCGGGACCATTGCCGCCATCGTCGATGACGTGGTTATTAGCGCAGGTACTTTAAATGTTCTGGAAGAGTTGCTTGCCGCGACGATCACTGGTGGAACACTTAACGCCGTGACGGTAATTGGCGGCACCATTAATACGGTCGCAGAAGTCCTTTCAACCACCATAGTCAGCGGTACGCTCAACGCCGTCACCATCATCGGCGGAACGATTAATACGGTTGCGGAAATCCTCTCCACCACGATCACTGGCGGTACATTAAACGCCGTCACGATTATCGGCGGCACGATTAATGCGGTTTCGGAAATACTTGCGGCCACGATTGTCGGTGGCACCTTGAACGTCAATGTGATTAGTGGAACTCTTGCTGCTATCGTCGATGACGTGGTAATTAGCGGAGGTACGTTGAATGTTCTGGAAGAGCTGCTTTCTGCAACGATCGTTGGCGGTACGCTAAACGCCGTCACAATAATAGGCGGCACCATTAACACAGTATCAGAAGTGCTTTCCAGCACCGTAGTTGGCGGTACGCTAAGCGCAGTGACGGTTATTGGTGGCACGATCAATACGGTTGCTGAAGTCCTTGCCGCTACCATCGTCGGCGGTACGCTAACCGCCGTCACTATCGTAGGCGGCACGATTAATGCGGTTTCGGAGATACTGGCAGCCACTATTGTCGGCGGCACCTTGAACGTCAATGTGATCAGCGGAACCCTTGCTGCTATCGTTGATGACGTGGTCATTAGCGCCGGTACGTTGAATGTACTGGAAGAGCTGGTTGCTGCAACGATCGCTGGCGGTACGCTCAACGCCGTTACGGTCATTGGCGGGACGATTAATGCGGTTTTGGAAATACTTGCGGCCACTATTGTCGGTGGCACCTTGAACGTCAATGTGGTCAGTGGGACCCTTGCTGCTTTTGTTGATGATGTCGTCATTAGCGCCGGCACGTTGAATGTTCTTGAAGAGCTGTTCGCCGCAACGATCGTTGGCGGTACGCTAAGCGCCGTGACGGTTATTGGTGGCACGATCAACACGGTTACTGAAGTCCTTGCCGCTACCATCGTCGGCGGTACGCTCAACGCCGTCACGATTATCGGCGGCACGATTAATGCGGTTTCGGAAATACTGGCAGCCACTATTGTCGGTGGCACATTGAACGTCAATGTGGTCAGTGGGACCCTTGCTGCCATAGTTGATGACGTGGTCATTAGCGCCGGTACGTTGAATGTTCTGGAAGAGCTGCTTGCCGCGACGATCGCTGGCGGGACTTTAAACGCCGTGACGGTGATCGGCGGCACGATCAACACGATCCAACAGCTGCTCGCTTCCACCATCGTAGGTGGCACGCTCAATGCCGTTACCGTCGTTGGCGGAACGATCGATACGATTTCGCAAATTCTCGCAGCCACCATTGTTGGCGGGACCTTAAACGTGAATGTGGCCAGCGGAACAGTCGCCGCCATCGTTGACAGCGTAACGGTGATCGGCGGCACCTTAACTGTTTTGGAAGAACTACTCTCCGCGACAATTGCTGGCGGTACGCTAAATGCCGTGACCATCATCGGCGGCACCATTACCACGGTTTCGGAAGTGCTTTCGACCACCATATTTGGTGGCACGCTCAACGCAGTCACCATCGTTGGCGGAACGATAGATACGATTTCGCAAATTCTCGCAGCCACGATTGTCGGCGGCACCTTGAACGTCAATGTGGTCAGTGGGACCCTTGCTGCTCTTGTCGATGATGTAATCATTAGTGCTGGCACGTTGAATGTTCTCGAAGAGCTGTTTGCCGCAACGATCGCTGGCGGTACACTCAATGCCGTGACCATTATCGGCGGCACGATTAATACAGTTTCAGAAATTCTCGCAGCCACTATTGTCGGCGGCACCTTGAACGTCAATGTGGTCAGTGGAACCCTTGCTGCCATCGTCGATGACGTGGTCATTAGCGCTGGAACGTTAAATGTTCTGGAAGAGCTGCTTGCCGCGACGATCGCTGGAGGAACACTTAATGCCGTCACCGTCGTTGGCGGAACGATCGATACAATTTCGCAAATTCTCGCAGCCACCATTGTTGGCGGGACATTAAACGTGATTGTGGCCAGCGGAACAGTCGCCGCCATCGTTGACAGCGTAACGGTTATTGGCGGCACCTTAACTGTTTTGGAAGAACTACTCTCCGCGACAATTGCTGGCGGTACATTAAACGCCGTGACGGTGATCGGCGGCACCCTCAACACGATCCAACAGCTGCTCGCCGCCACCATCGTGGGTGGCACGCTCAACGCCGTCACCGTCGTCGGCGGGACAATCAACACGATTTCGCAAATTCTCGCAGCAACCATTGTCGGCGGGACGCTCAACGTGAATGTGACCGGCGGCACTGTTGCAGCAAACATCTCCTCAGCCGTGACCATTAGCGGCGGGACACTCAACACGATCCAACAGCTGCTCGCTTCCACCATCGTGGGTGGCACGCTCAACGCCGTCACTGTCGTTGGCGGAACGATCAACACGATTTCGCAAATTCTCGCAGCCACCATTGTCGGCGGCACCCTAAACGTGAATGTTACCGGCGGCACAATTACAGCCAACATCTCCTCAGCCGTGACCATTAGCGGCGGCACCCTCAACACGATCCAACAGCTGCTCGCTTCCACCATCGTGGGTGGCACGCTCAACGCAGTCACTGTCGTTGGCGGAACCCTCAACACGATCCAACAACTGCTCGCCGCCACCATCGTGGGTGGCACGCTCAATGCCGTCACCGTTGTCGGCGGGACAATCAACACAATTTCGCAAATTCTCGCCGCCACCATTGTCGGCGGGACGCTCAACGTGAATGTTGTCGGCGGTACAATCGCGGCCAACTTATCTTCGGCCGTCACCGTCACCGGCGGCACGCTCAACGCCGTCACCGTCATCGGCGGCACCCTTACCGCCATATCGCAAAACAACTTTATCGAGCAGGCGTTCCTGGACGTAGGCGTCGGCACCGTTCTGACGTTGACGCCGCTCGCCGCGATTACGACGTCCGTGCTCGAAACGTACTCGTTCTTCATCTACAATCAGAGCCCGGTCGGCGCGGCGGTCGACGCGTTCGTGGAGGTGAGCGCGGACGGGACGCATTGGTTCCGCGACGTGGAGGGCGTTAATATCACAGGCGGCACGGTCGACGTGCTTGTTCCGCAGCGCTTCCTGAAGTACACCAGGCTCAGCTACCGGTCGGCCACGACGCTCGTCGCGTCCACGATCGACGTCATATTCAACGCGCAAGGCTCATAAATTAAGTACCGTTTTATGGACAGATTCCACGTCCTCAATCTCGCGGGAGGAGGCTAACGATGACCGAACCTTTGCTGAGCGTTCAATTAATCGTGCGCAACGAAGAGCTGCTTCTCCCTTTTTGCCTGGAGAGCGTCAAGGGCATCGCCGACGAGATCGTTGTCGTGGATACGGGTTCCACCGACCGTACGGTCGAGATCGCGCTGTCGTATGGCGCCCGTGTCTACGCCGTGCCGTGGTCTGATGATTTCGCCTATGCCCGGAACGTCGGACTTGAACGAACGGAAGCCGCTTGGATCCTGTGCCTGGATGCCGACGAAGTGCTGGCTGCCGGTGCGGATCGTTTGCGCGATACCCTTCGCAACGCGTCTGCCGAAGCGTTCTGGGTAACGATCGACAACGTGCTCGGCCGTCTTCCGGAAGCGCGGCTGCAGCACCGGATCGTCCGCCTGTTTCGCAATCGTCCCGAATACCGCTTTCGTCAACGTCTGCATGAACAAATCTTGCCTGCCATTCTCGAACGAACCGAGCCGGACACGGTCGCGCCGTCCAGCCTCCGATTAACGCATCTCGGGTACTTTCACGAAATTAAGGACCCGTCCGTCAAACAAGCGCGCAACGAACGAATTCTCTCCCTCATGCTCGCGGAATCGCCGGATGATCCGTTCGCCTTGTATAACTGGGGCGTCGCCAAAGCTCAAGGCGGAGACCAAGAACAAGCGCTTCAAGCGATGTTGACCGCCAAGATGCTCGCCCCGGCCGCCGTCGCCTATCGCCCCGGACTCGTTCGGGATATCGCCCGGCTGCTGCTCGCGCAGGACCAGCCGAATGAAGCTGCCTCATTGCTCGTCGAAGAGAGCGGCAATTACCCGGATTATCCGGACCTCCATTACCTGCTTGGGGAGGCGTACCAATCGCAAGGTCTGCTGCCGGAAGCGCTGCAGGCGCTGCGGCAGGCCGCCGCTTGCCCGCCCGATCCGGCGCTGTATCCCGTCGAAGCCGGCTGCTCGACCTTTCGTGCGCAGACTGCCATCGGCGATGTGTTGACCAAACTCGGGCAGCTGGAGGAGGCCAAATCCGCCTACGAGCAAGCGTTGACCAGCCACGCGGCCTACAAGCCGGCTATTCTCGGATGGGGCGCTTCCATGGAAGCGCTCGGCATCCCGGGTGCCGACATTGCCGATCGGATTCTGCAGCTGGTCCGCGTCCTGCCGGGCGGTCTCCTGCTATTCGCCGAAGCGATGCTCCATATCGGCCTATATCGGGAGCTGCTGGACGCCTTTGACGATCCCGCCTTGCCTCCGCAGGAGCCCGCCCTTGAGCCGCTTCTAGCGCGCGCAGAGCTGCAGCTCGGCCAATATGATCAGGCGATTGCGCGGCTGCAGCTGCTTCTCGCGAATGAGCAAGCCGGCAGCACCGCGGAGACCGTTCGGTTGCTGGCCTTGGCAGCATGGAGCGGCGGGTCGGCGGTCAAAGAGGAATGGTTGTGGATGCTCTCTCGCGATGAGCGCCGGCAATTGCTGAACATGGAGCGCAGACTGTGGCAGCGTCCGCAGCCCGCGGCGGCTGAACATCCGGAGGTCGTCCGATCTTGGATCGACCACGCGGTGCAGGCCGGCTTGCTGGACGTCGCGAAGCGGATGGCCGGTTCGGATGAGACGCTGCGTCCGTTTGTGGCCCGATGTCTTTACCGTGCCGGATACATCCACCTCGCCTCCGGGCTGCTGCTGATCCTGTTGGAGGAGGGACGTCTGGACGGTCAGTCGGCCGCCGATTTAGCGGAAATCTTATATGACCGAGGACATTACAGCGAGGCAGCCCCCCTATTCGAGCAAGCCTTGCCCGAAGCCTCCGATCGCGCCAGGGTCGGCGCCGCCCTCTGTTATTTGCACAATGCCCGCAGCGTCTTGCACGACGCATTATGCCAGCACCCCGACTCCCCGCTATTGCGCGGAGACTTACATAAAACCGCGGCAAGCATCGATTTACTCGGCAAGCTGGATTGGCATACGCCGTGGACTCCGGCTCAAAGGAGGAATGCGGATGTCCGCACCCCTGATTTCCTTGTGCATGATCGCGAAAGATGAAGCCGATGTCATCGCGCGCTGCCTTCGAAGCGTGGCCTCGGCCGTCGACGAGATCATCGTCGTCGACACTGGTTCGACGGACGGAACGCCCGAGATCGCGCGCGGTCTAGGCGCCAACGTCTATGCCATCCCGTGGCAGGACGATTTCGCGCTCGCCCGCAACGCCACGCTGGAGCATGCGCGCGGCCAATGGATTCTCATCCTCGACGCGGATGAGGAATTAGATCCGGCTTCGGTACCGAAGCTGCGCCAACTGGCCGCAAGCGGTGGCGTAGAAGGCTTCTTCGTGCACGTGTACAACTTCGCAGGTGATCGCGAGGACAGCCCCGCGGTCATTAATCCGACGATTCGCCTGTTCCGCAACGACCCGCAGCATCGGTTCGCCGGACGCATTCACGAGCAAATTACGCCCAGCATTCAAGCCCGGAACCCCGCCGCGGCGTTCATGCTATCCGACGTGCGGGTGAACCACTACGGGTACCGCGAAGAGGTTATTCGGCGGAAGAACAAGACCGAACGCAATTTGCTGCTGCTGCAGGAGACGCTGAAGGAAAACCCGAACGATCCGTTCCATTTGTACAACATCGCCGTGGAATGGATGAGGCTTGGACGTGTGCAGGAAGCGCTGGAAGCGTTCCGTACGTCCCGGATGACGACCGACCCGAAGACGAGCTACGCGCATCTATTGTACAAATGCGAAGCCAAATGCCATCTCGCGCTCCGGCAGTTCGACCAAGGCGCGGCCATCTGCGAGCAAGGCGCAGCCATCTATCCCGGCTACTCGGATCTGTATCATTATGCGGGTATTTTCCACATGAACCGCGGCGACCTGACGGCCGCCAAAGAGGCGTTCGCGAGAGCGGTGAAAGCCGGCCCGCCGCCGCCCGGCTACCATACCGAGGAAGGCATGGGCGCGCATCTGTCGGCGTACCAGCTCGGGCTCTTGCAAGAAGCGGCGCTGGATAACCAAGCCGCCGTAGACAGCTACCTGCACGCCCTTCGCTGCCGAAGCGCATTCGCGCCGCCGCTTTATCGGCTCTGTCATCTGCTGCGGCTTATCGGCAGAGAGGCCGATATCGTCCCGCTCCTGCTGGAGCGCATGCGGGTGGACGAGGTCGAAGCGGCAACCGTCATCATGGACGTCATGATCGCAACCGGTTGTTCTCGCGCCGCGCTCGCGTGGATGGAACGGACGGCGCACCTGCTGGACCCGGATGATCTGGCTCGTCGCGCCGCGATTGCCGAGCTCCTGTCCGGCAACAGCGACAACGCGAAGCTCAAGCTCAGCCGGCTGTCGCGTCACGCCGCGCCGGACGTTTACGCTGACGCTCTGCGCCTTCGCATCTTAATTTGCAGCATGGACAGCCAGCACGCGGAGGCAAGTCAACATTGGCAGCAGCTGACCCGGCGGCATGCAAGCGAACGCGACGCTCCCTACGCGGAGATCGTCGGCGATCGCTCCGAGCCGGCAGCGGACATGGAATCGGGCATGTCCAAAGCGGAACGAGGCGAATGGCGCAATGTCCTGACAGCCGCCCATGCGAACGCCAAGCATACGGCGGCAAGCCGCATAGCCGAAGCGTGGAAGGTGAGAATTGCCCGCATTGCCCCCTCCGGCCGGATCGAAGCCGCGGCCGCATGCGCCCGCGCGATATCCGGTCTTGCGGACGCGCATCTGGAGCAGCTTGCCCGCTGCCGCAGGACGCAGGAGCTTGCCGGAGCCGTCCGCTTCGTACTCCCATTCGAAGACGGCTCGCTGGCGTAAGCAGCGGATGACGAGCGAGATTTCATTATGCATGATTGTCAGAGACGAAGAGCTGCGGCTCCCCGCCTGCTTGTCCTCCGTCCGGGCACTCGTCGACGAAATCATCATCGTGGATACGGGTTCGTTGGATCATACGGTCCGCATCGCCCTTGGCTACGGGGCTCGCGTTGTGCATGTCCCATGGGAGAACGACTTCGCCCGTGCGCGCAACCGGGCGCTGGCGCTGGCGTCGAAGCCGTGGATTCTGTGCCTGGATGCCGACGAGCGGCTAGCGCCGGAGCAAGCCGATTGCTTGAAGGCGCTGACTTCGCGTACCGACGTGCACGGGTACACGATCCAAATTCGAAGCTTCATCGGCGACGACCCCGGCGGGGAATCGATGACGGACGAGGCGTGCCGCCTGTTTCGTAATGATCCTCGCATCCGGTTCGACCGGCCGATTCACGAGCAAACGCTGACCTCCATCCTGCCCTTGCCGGATGCGCGAGTGCTGAGATCGCCGCTGCTCGTCCTGCACGAGGGCTATCTGAATCCGGTACTCCGGGAGAAAAACAAAACGCAGCGCAACATGGCGATCATTCGCGAAGCGCTCCCCAAGGCGCCCGAGGATCCGGAGCTGCGTTATGCCTATGCCGTAGAGCTGTACCAGCAGCGACAGTACGCGGACGCGCTTAGTCTGCTGCTGCCTCTGCTCGACGAGCTGCAAGCCGCGGGGCAGCGCAAGCCCAGCCCGGCCCTTCCCATGGCGGATTTGACGATCAAAGCCGCATACGCGCTGAAGCAGACTGGCCGGACGAACGAAGCCCTCCCGCTGCTGGACCAGGCGCTGGCGAGCGAACCGAACCATCCCGAGCTGCTCGATTTCTCGGCAGGCGAATGGATCGAACGCCGTCAGCCCGAGCAAGCGCTGCTGCTGCTGAACCGGTCATGGAAGCGAAGCGGTCAGCGCCAGCCGCCTTACTCGTTATCCGGCTCGGGCACCTACCGCAGCGCGCACCTCGCCGGCATGGCGCAGGAACTGCTCCGAAACTATGCCGAGGCTGCTTCCCAGTACGCCGCAGCCCTGATGCAGCGGCCGGATTACGCGCCGGCTTGGTCGCGGCTTTCCTTGCTTGCCGTCATCCTCGATCAGGAACAGCCGCTCCTGGAGCTGCTTGCGGCACGAAGCGCATTCATTCCGCCGCGCCAATGGCTCGCGCTTCTGCAAGAGACGCTATATGCACGCGGCGATGGTCTGGCCGAACGGATGTGGGAGCTGGCACCGGATGAAGTGCGTTCCAGACATGCCGTCATCCGGTCGGCCATGATGGTTGCTCGCCAAGATGCGGATTTAGCCGGAATCGAGCTTGCTCATGCGCCTAACCTGACGGAACGGCTGTGGGTCGACTGGGGATTGCGCGCCAAACGCATGTCCGCCGAACCGAACGCGCGCATCGAACCTCCGGATTTTGCCGGGACGCTCACGGAGCCGGTCTATCGTCGCTGCCAAGACGTGCTCCTGCAAATGCGGGCATGGGAGGCGCTGGCGATCTGGATGGAGGCGTTTGCGCCGGATTCGGGTTTTCCTCAAGTGCCCGTTCATCGGCTCTATGCCTGCTTAGACGCCCCGGCGCACTTCATTCGTTCACTTCTGCATCGCGCTCAACTAACACAGCTGCCGACCAGCATGGAAGCCTCCCTCGGCGCGCTTGCCGCGCATGCCGGCCTTTACAAGGAGGGGGCCGCATGGCTTGAGCGAGCGAACGTGGCCTATGAACCCGCGCCCGACATTGCGGCTGCTTTAGCGCTCACGAATTCGCTGCTTGCCCGGCATCTGCTGCCGCCGCATTTGGCGAATACCATTCCACATATCGACCAGAACGGTGCGCGCCGGCTATATCGGAGTCTAACGATTCCGTTGTTCTGAACCCATCCGAGGAAAGGAATGACGCACATGACCGACCCGATTCTGTATTTGCCCTGCTTCGATTTCCTCCCGCATCGCCAGCGTCCGCAGCATTTGCTCTACCAGCTCAGCCTGCTTGGCTTCGACGTCGTGTATTGCAACGTGACGCAGAATAAAGAACGGCCTTTTATCCGGCTCAACGATCATTTCGTCATCTGCCAAGATATTCAGGCGCTGCCGCAGCGTACGTATACGATGTGGGTATCTCACGGCCCTTATCTGGATGAGCTGCACCGCTTCTCGCATTCCCTGCTCGTCTGCGACCTCGCCGATGCGACCGTCGGTCCCTTCGCGATATTCGAGCCTTGGCAGGAACGCAAAATCAAAGAAGCGGATCTCGTCTTATGCGCCTCGGAGCTGCTGTTCGCGGAAGCCTCCATCCTCACCGACCGCGCGCTGCTCGTGCGCAACGGGGCGGAGACGGAGCTGTTCAAGCCAGCGGCGGACAAACTCGGCCCCACGCTGTTCAAGGAAGAGGAGGCCGTCTATCTCGCCGGCTCCACCGCACCGGTCATCGGCTTCTGGGGAGCCGTGGCGGGCTGGCTGGACTTTGAGCTCCTTCTATATCTCGCGCAGAACCGGCCGCACTATCTGTTCGTGTTCATCGGCGCCATCAGCTACCCGATCCCCGACGCGCTCGCGGCGATGCCGAACGTCCGTTGGCTGGGCGACAAGGAATACGAATCACTGCCGGCATTCGCAAGACAGTTCGATGCGGCGATCATTCCCTTCGTGAAGAACGAGCTGACCGAACACGCTAATCCGATCAAGATGTATGAATATTTGGCGGCCGGCCTGCCCGTGGTATCGACGGATCTCCGCGAAGTCCTCGCGCACGGGGACGTCGTGCGAGTCGCCCCCTCCGGCAAACACGCCGCCTTCGCCGCGCAGCTTGACGAAGCGCTCGTGACCGACCGATCCTCGTCATCCGTGTCCGCCAGGCAGGAAGCGGCAGCCGGCCATAGCTGGGCGCAGCGGGCGCGCGCCGTTGCGGAGGCGATCCGGCAGCGGAGCCGCATCCCGGGATAACGCCCCCCATAAGTCGGGCGAACGTCAAGAGGCTCCGCGGGCGCGGAGCCTCTTGACGTATCGATGAACTTACCGCTCTTGCACCCTGCCGGATGCGACGATCAGATAGCCCGGGAACGCCGCACGCTCTGCTTCCGAGAGCCCTTGCGCCCACTCCCGCATCGCGGCCTTCAACGTTTCCCGTTCCGGTAGAAAATCCAAAAAATCCAGCCCCGTCTCGAACGCCAGCGTAGACTCCTCGATTCCCGCTAGCCCCGCCTCTTCGAACTCCTCCCGCAGCGACTCCAGCGGGATTTCCAACCCATATCCCCATGCGCCGGTCTGCTCGGCGTAAGCTTTGCCCATCCGATACGGCAGGCAGCGGGCATTCGGTACGAACGCGACGACGCGCCCCCCGGGACGCGTGACCCTTGCCATCTCCGCGACGATCCGAATGCGATCCTCCCGCTCGTAGTGCTCCAGCACGCCCGCGTTCCAGCACAGCTCCACCTCGCCGTCGGCCAGGGACAGCTGCCGAATATCTTCCCGCAGGAACGTCGCCGTCCTCCCCTTCCGGCGGAACGCGAGGCTGCTCTGGCTGAGCGCCAGCTCCGAGTAATCCGCGAGCACCGCATCCGCGCCGTCCATCGCGAGGCAGAGCGAAATTTTGCCCGAGCCCGAACCTGCCTCCAACACGCGTTTCCCCTTAAGCTCGCCGGAACGCTTGCGCAGCTCATTATAGATGGACAGACTCAGCGCGTCCCAGTGATACGAAGGCTCCGCAGACCAAATCTTATCCCATACCTGCGTTTGATCGTTGTTCTGCAATGAAGGCCACTCCCCGATTAAGTTTCAATCCAGCTGACCGAAGACGACGTTTGCGCGTTCTGCAAAGTAACAATGAACCGGTTGCCCGTCTTCACTGCGATTCGGCCTTCTCCCCGTTCGCCTCCGCATCCTCAGCCTGCATGACCGTCACAAGCATGAGAATATCCAGCACCGGGTTCTCGGTCGATACATTGTGGGTGAGCAGGACAAGGTCCACCCCAGCTATCGGGTGGATTCCCGTCTACACCGCGACGTGCGAACGGGCAAGAAACGTCGTCAGCACGGCCTTCCACTTCGCTCGCCATTCGGTCTGCCCGAAGGCGAGGGCGGTTTCCCTTGCTCGCGCCCCCATTCGAAGACGCAGATCCGCATCTTCGATCAGCCGTCCGATCGCCCCCGCCAGCTCCTGTTCGCTCGGATGAACGAGCAGGCCATTGTAGCCGTTCAAGATCAAATCGTTCAACCCGCCTACTTGGCTCGCCACGACCGGTATGCCGCTGCTGAGCGCTTCAAGGCAGGCATACGACGTCCCTTCGGAGAAGACGCTCGGAATGACCGCGATATCCGCCTGCCGATAGGCCTCCGCGACTTGGCCGAAAGGATACACCCGATGCAGCAGCCGTTCCTGCTCCGGGTGCCGATCCAGCCAGATGCGAAAGGCTTCGCACAGCGGATCGCCGGCAATCGTCTCGCCCGCGAATTCGAACGTCGCCTGCGGATAGGCTTCCAGCAGCCGATCGGCCGCCAGCATCATCGGTACAATGCCGCGCTCCACGCTGATCCGCCGCGGGAACAACACGCGCAGCTCGCCCGAATTCGCGCGTTCGCCGGCCGGGTAGAAAACCTCCGTATCCACGGCGTTCGGAATGAGGCGCACCTTCTCCCGGTCGTCGTACCTGCACGCGGAACGGCAATAGGTGAGAAAGTGGGAATCGACCGTCACGATCATCGCCAGCTCGTTTAACGCGTGCTGGATCGCTTGGCGAACCGCTTCCTTCGGCGCCCCATCGATCCGCGGTTCGTCCCAGTTGATGCCATGGCAAATGCCAAGGCTGCCCGGCTGATAGTCCAGCATCGTCCACATCTGGCTCGAATAGATAAGCCGGCCTTCCGCTTCCCGGCTCATGCGGCCGAACGCCTCGCGGACCGATGGCGCGCATGCATAGCCTCTGACGCGAATGCCTTCGACCGTCCGGTCGAAATCGCCTTGAAAGGACAGCTGATGCACCTCCGGCTCCGCGCCCATCTCACGAATGACGCCGCACAAATTGAAGATGTACCGCTCCAGACCGCCGCCGAATATTCGGTCTAGCCGGCCATTGTACGCATCGGCGAAGCTGTGGGTCAAGATGCCGACCTTGCTCACCGTTCCTCCTCCTTCCATTCGACCAGCCGCGGATTCGGATCCAGAATCGAAGCATACTGCGCGGCATTGCCCAGCTTGCCGTCCGGATCGTGCGCGAGATAGCGCTCATATTTGCCATGCCGCTCCGCTTCGTCGCCCGCCCAGCCGTAATGCTTGATCCGGATGTCGGACAAATACCCGGGAAGCGCCCCGTACGTGATCGGAATGCGGGGGGCATGATGATTCCGCGACGGGTAGAAATAAAAATACCCCGGCAAATACCGGACGAGCGCGGCGGTATGGCGATGATGAAGGCGCCACAAGTCGTCTTCGCGGTAATGGGTCTCGCTCCCCCAGAAGTCGTACATGCGAAAGCCAACCCAGTCGTAGCGGTCCTGATCGACCAATGCCCGCGCTTCCGCTTTCATCCGGTCTTCGAACACTTCGTCAGCGTCAATGGCGAGCAGCCAATCCGGGCTATCCGCGCATGCCGCCTTCCACAGCCGCACCTTCAGCTCCGATTCCCGGCCGAAATGCGATTCCGTCATCTCCACGATCCGCGCGACCTTCGGAAAGGATCGGCACAGCTTCACCGTATCATCGGTGCTGGCATCGTCGACGATGACGATATCGTCCACGAATGCCGATAGCTCGCGGAGGACTAGCTCCAAATAACGGTCCGCTTCGTTGCGCACCTGCATGTAGGCGCGGATGCGATTGCCGGCGCCGCGTCGTATGTTGTTCACCGATCGTCCCCCCTTCCCACATGCGCCGCCATTAGACGAGCGCCTTGACCGCGGGATGCACGCGAGCAAGCTCCCTGTCGATATCCCCAAGCTCCAACAGATCCCGATAGGAGCCGGTATGCGCTGCCGCGCGCCAGAACGAACGCATCGCGCCTCTGCGGTCGCCTTCCGTTAACGTGAGCTGCCCGAGCAGCAGTTCCCGTTCCGCGAGTTCCCGCCAATTCGCCGCTTCGATCGGGTCTTCTCCGTATGTCCCGAGTATCGCACGCAGATCGCCTGCCGAGGCGGCGGCCGATCGCAGCTGCCGCCGCGCATCCGGATGGGCGCTCGCCGCGAGCAGCCTTCTGGCCGATCGCGCATCGCCGACATTTAGCAGCAGCTCGCCCCTGACCAGAGCCTTCTCGCCCTGTCCATATAGCCTCAAAAGCCGTTCATAACGGGCGCGGTCCTCCTCGGTCGTGCAGGTAATGCCATATGCGTCGAGCGCCTGCTCCAGCTCGCCGCCGCGCAGCCGGATCGCCGCCAAGAATCGAAATCGCGAGGCGAGCGCATCCGGCTTGGACGCCAGGAGACAAGCCGCGTAGCATTGCTGCAGGCTGGCGGCCGCTTCATCCGTTTCCCCCAACAAATACCGATAGAAGGACTGCAGATACCAAACAAGCTCCTGCGAATCGTCGAGTCCCGCTAACCGCTCATAATAGCGCAGCTGCTCATCCCACTGCCGCCGCATGACGAAATCGATCGCTTTTCCATCGCGGCACAGCGCAAGCGCGTCCAGCAGCGCTTCTCCGTCTCGAGCTGGCCACGCTGCGTCCGTCGATTCCCGCGGCGAGCCGATGATCAGCACCGATTCGTACTGAAACAGCAATTCCGCATAGACGCGTTCCGAATCGGTGATGATGAAGTCCGCCTCGGCCTTCAGCCGCTTGGCGTGCTCGTACCATCGCGCGGATGCCCCCTCCGGCGCCTCGACATGCAGCGCGACCGTGATCGGATAGCGGAAGATCGAGACGACGGTAGGCGCGTACGGATGCGCGACGAAAGCGGCGCTATCTTCGGCGGCCATTTCCGCCGCTTCGCGGTAGCTTATGATCCGGACGTTGTCCGCCGGGGCGGTCCCTCCGGCCGGATATGCCGCATAGACGGCGCCGAGAGGAGCAAGCCAATTCGCCATATGCCGGTGCGCGAACGATTCCCAGGGCTGATCGGGAAAAAACACGATATTCATGCGGATCGTAAGCCTCCTTCTCCCCGGCCGTTGGCCTGGCACGGTCCTCTCTAAATATATCGGCAAAGCTGCCAAATCATGCCGTTATACACAAAACAGGCATGCTCCCCTGATAAGGGGAACATGCCTGCCTGCGTTGAGTTATAAAGGTTGTTCAGCGGAATGGTCGACTTGTTGAACTCGTGCTTATAGAATGACGCCGTCCTTGAAAATCGCGATCTCGCGAAAGCCATTGCGCTCATTGTGCGTCTTGTACCTGCCGGAGGCCAGGTCAAGCAGCTGCGCCCACAGCTCATCCGTCATCTCGGGCATCGCCTTGTCTTCGAGCAGCCGCCCCGCGTTGTAATCGATCCAATTCTTCTTGTGGCGCGCCAGATCCGAGTTGGTCGCGATCTTCACCGTCGGCACCGGACCGCCGAACGGCGTGCCGCGACCCGTCGTGAACAGAACGGCATGCGCGCCCGAAGCCGCCAGCGCGGTGACGGAGACGAGATCGTTCCCCGGCGCTTCGAGCAGCTGAAGGCCGTTCCCCCGCGTCCGCTGGCCATAGGGCACGACGCCGCGGACGATCGCGCGGCCGCCTTTCTGCGTGCAGCCGAGCGACTTCTCTTCCAGCGTGCTGATGCCGCCCGCCTTGTTCCCCGGCGACGGATTCTCGTAGATTTCCTGACCGTGCCGGACGAAATACTGCTTGAAATCGTTCACGAGCGTCACGATATCGTGGAACACCGCCTCATCCGCTGCGCGGTTCATCAGAATCGTCTCCGCCCCGAACATCTCCGGCACCTCGGTCAGGATCGCCGTGCCGCCGGCCGCCGTCAGCCGGTCGGCGATCGTGCCGACGAGCGGATTCGCCGTAATGCCGGAGAACCCGTCCGATCCGCCGCATTTCAGACCCAGCTTCAATCGGGACACCGGAACGGGCTCCCGCTCGAACGTGCCGGCATACGCGAGAAGCTCATCGATTAGCGCGAGCCCCTGCTCCAGCTCATCCTCTTCCTCTTGGGCGCTCATGAACTTCACGCGGCGCGGATCGTAATCGCCGATCGCCTCTTTGAATAAGCCGATGCCGTTGTTCTCGCAGCCGAGTCCCACGACGAGCACGCCCGCCGCATTCGGATGATTCACCAGCGAGGCGAGCAGCCGCTGCGTGTACTTCAAATCGTCGCCGAGCTGGGAGCAGCCGAACGGATGGGCGAAATGGAACACCCCGTCCACCGGCGCTTCGGCTCGGGCGTCGCCGCGTTTGGCTAGAATTTCGCACGTCTTGTTAATGCAGCCGACCGTATTAATGATCCAAATTTCGTTGCGAATGCCAACTTCGCCATTCGGACGCACGTAGCCTTGGAAGGTCGCCTCCGGCTCCGCCGGGATCTGCTTCTCGTCAAGCGCCGGTTCGTAGCTATAGTCGAGAATGGCGCCAAGCCCCGTCCTTAAGTTATGGGTATGCACCCATGCGCCGGGCTCAATGTCGGACTTGGCTTTTCCGATCGAATAACCGAATTTGAAGACATCCGCGCCTTCCGCTACGGCTTCGGTCAGCACCTTGTGGCCTTTGGGAATATCTTCTCTCGCGACGAGAATCCTGCCATTCTCCAGCTCAAGCTGTTCGCCGGCTGCGATCGGACGCAGTGCGATGACGACCTGATCCCGGCTGGATAACCGCACCCAATCAGACATCGCGGTCACCTCGCTCCATACGTTCAATCTCTCGCGATACCGATCCGCTCAAGTCATGCCAGACGGACATGTTCGTCCCCCACAGCTCGGCATCCGCGAGCAGGCCGCTGACGATGTCGCCCAGCTCCCGCTGCTCCGAATCCTGCCGCTCCCAATGTCCCGCCATCCGGTCCAGCAGCCGCGCGTCATCGCGCACCGCGTACGGAACGCCGCTCAACGAACGGCCCGCATAAGAACCGTCCGCCTGCTTCTCGATCCGGTAATAGCGGAGCAGTCCGGCCAAGCTTAATACAAGTCCTTGCGGAATCGGTCGGCCGGACTCCCCATAGTCGCGGATCGACGGCAGGAGGCGCGCGTTGAATTTGCTGATCGAATTCATCGCGATGTCCGCCAGCCGGTGGCGAATATACGGATTGCCGAACCGGTCGAACACGCTGGCCGCATAGCCGCGCAGCTCATCGGCATCGTAAGGGAGTGATGGCACAATCTCCTCCAGCACCGTCCGCCGCACCTCCGCGCCGAGCACAGGGTGCTCAAGCAGCTCGCGGACATGTTCCACGCCGTGCAAAATCCCGATCGGCGACATCCAGGTGTGGGCGCCGTTCAGAATCCGCACTTTCCGCTGCTGGTAGGGCTTCAGATCGTCCGTCCAGTGGACGTTCAGCCCCGCCTTGCGTAACGGCAGCAGCGCCTCCATCTCCGGCTCGGCCTCTATCGCCCACAGGTGATACGGCTCCGCCGTGCACAGCATCGCGTCCCGGTAGCCCCACTCGGCGAACCAAGCCTCGGCCCGGGCTTCATCCGGGTACCCCGTCACGATGCGGTCGACCAGCGAATTCAGAAACCGGTTATGCGCAACGACCCACGTCTTGAACGCCTCCGGGAATTGCCAGTCCTCGGCATATCGCAGCACCGCCTCCTTCAGCGCGTCGCCGTTGCGCTCCAGCAGCTCGCAGGGCAGCAGCACGAGCCCTTTGCCCGGATCGCCTTGGAACGCGTGGAATCGTTCGTGCAGCAAATAGGCGAGCTTGCCGGGATAAGAGAGAATCGGACCGTCGGTCAGCTCCTCCGGCCGATAAACGAGCCCCGCCTCCGTCGTGTTGGAGACGACGACTTGGAGGTCGGGGCTGATGGCGATCTCGCGCAGCCGTTCCCACTCCGAATACGGATCGAAGACGGTGGAGAACACCTGGATCGTCTCCTTGCGCGACACCTCCGCGCCGTTCTCGAGACCTTGCGTCACTAAGGTATAGACGCCATCTTGCATCGCCAGCTGGTCGATTTTCGCTTTGCCCGCCGGTCTCGGCTGCGTGACCGCGATACTGCCCTCGTATAAGCCCTGCGCCCGGCAAGCGTGGATCATCCAATCCACGAAGCCGCGGAGGAAATTTCCTTCGCCGATCTGCAGAATCGTCACCGGCGCTTGCTTCAACGCTTCCCGTGTTTCGCGCGCCGCCGAGCCCAGCGTCCGTTCGCTTAACGTGTTCATCTCGCCATTCCCCTTTGCAATCGCTTTCGTTATATGCTACCTCCATTATAAATAATCAAAAATGCGAATCATATTGCGTCTGATTGCATAATTGTACTGTATTTTGATATTCTGGAGGTAGAAAATTGAGGGGAAGGAGTTGACCAAAGCTGGAGCCTTTCCGCAGACCTTTTTTCGGTGATCCGCTGTTCCCTTTCCATATCATTCACCGAGCTGTGAAGCATCCGCAGCACGAACTTCCCGATCATCTGCACGACCGCTTCGAGCTGGTCTACGTCCATCAAGGCAGCGGCACGTTCTTCATCGATAAGACGCTCTACGATAAGAAGCCCGGCGACCTGTTCCTCATCCCGGGCAACACGGTTCACCGGGCGTTCCCGGAAGAAGCCGATCCGATCGTCTCGACGGCGGTCTTCTTCGCGCCCGCACTGATGGAAGGCGGCCCCTATGACGACGGGCGGTCGCTGCTGCAAGGCTTCGATCTCGCCCGCCGGCAAAGCCGTCATCGGTTCGAGCTTCCGGAAGACCTTCGCCAGGCGATCGAGTCGGGCTTGGATACCATCCAGGCGGAGCATGAGAGCCGCGAAGCCGGCTATCGCGCGGCTATTCGGCTGGAGCTCGGGAGGCTGCTGCTTCGGCTTGGCCGTTACTTGAACCGGCAGTTCGCCGACCGACCGGCTGATAGCCTGCACGGCCCTTCGTGGATTCGGAGCGCGCTCCATGCGATCGACGCGGCGCCGGAGCAGCCGCACAGCTTGACCGCCTTCGCCGACGCGGCAGCGGTATCGGCCTCGCATTTCTCGCGGACGTTCAAGCAATTCACCGGCATGAATGTGACCGACTACGTCAATGCGAAACGCATCATCCGGGCGAAGGAGCTGCTATCCGGCTCCGACGGCACGATCGCGGACATCGCGGATCGGTGCGGGTTTGCGAGTATTCCCCATTTTCACCGAGTGTTCAAGGCGTTGACGGACACGACGCCCTCATCGTACCGGCGAGGCCATGCCGCCGCGGACGATACGAATGAAAGAAGGGAACTACCGCCGCCAAGGCGCTAGTTCCCTTCTCTTCTTACCTCCCTTTCTTCTTCCATTCCTCCCGCATCTGCAGAGCCGGACCTACCTGCTTCGACATCACCTTTAAGTCCGCCACCATCTTCTTCATGCCTTTATTCTCCGACATGAACGTCAGCACGCGCGCCAATTGCGACAGCTTCATCCGCTTCCCTCCCGTTCCCTTGGTCTCGACTGTTCCGTTGCCGCAGATTATGCGGGAAGATAAGCGCCCGTCGCGGCGCTAGCCGGTTATGTTAGAGCAGTTGTTCAAAAGTCGACTTAGGGGCCTCTCACTTAAAGACTATCTAAAGAGTGCAAAATCAGTTGGTTTTGTATCGTTCGCTACAGAAAATACGATTTCGGCCGTGCTATGATACAAACACCTCGTAACAAAACCCCCGAAATGGAGTGACACGTTTTGACCACCGAATTGATCCACAAACAGCTTGCTTCCCTCAACGAAAGCACGCGCGACCTCGAATGCTGCGTGGAGCTGCTCTGCACGCTCCAGCGCAGCCGCGGCCCCGTCGTCGAGACGGTCCTCGCCATCAAGGCCGCCAAACCAAAGCTGCATACGATGCTGAAACGACGTCTGATCAATAATCCCGGCTTATCGCTCGCCATGCAGCTTTAACCCTCGCTCGACCCTCCCGCGCTCTTCCGATTCGCATGCGTTCCTTCCTCTGCTTATCACGACAAAGCGCCGCAGGCGCAACGCCTGCGGTTCAGGCGCAACGCCTGCGGTTCAGGCGAAATGCTTGCGGTTTCAGGCGCAATGTCTGCGGCGCTAGTCGATCCACCCACGCTCTATCTATTCTCTCTACTCCCCCTTGCGAAACTGCAGCTGCAGTTTGGCGGCGAGCTCCTCCGTGTCCGACCAGCGGATCGGGCGCGCTTGCCCCGGCGGGACGCTTACCCCTTCCGCCTGCTCCTGCCTCACCGTCCAGATCACCGGGATGCGATTGCCCTGCGCAAAACCTGCCGCGTAGAACACGGACGGCGATTGTCCGGTTGCGTCCGCGATCGCGAATTTGCACCCGGCAAGCATCGTCGCCGCATCCTCCTGCCCGCTCCGCTGTTCTCCCCATGTGTCCAACATGGGCTGATACCCGATGCGCTCGAGTCCCGGAATGATATCGTCGATCCACGCTTGGCGCAGCTCCTCGTCGCGAGGCAGCAGTACGGCGCACCGTTTGGCTCCCTGCTTCCCTTCGGCTTCGGCCGCCTTCGCCCATCCCTCCGCGGTCAGCTTAACGGACGAGCCGCTTCGTTCGAGCATTCCCTCTTGCCGCAAGCAATCGATTATATAAATAAATTCCTGCAAATTGGGCGAATAGGTTAGGTTGTACCGCTCCGTCAAACGATGGATAAACACCGGGATGTCCGGCCCCTCCGCGTTCCGGTACAAATAACGAATTAGGCGGACCGCCTTCTCTTCGATCGAACCGGGCACATCCGGCGACGTGCGGATCGACGCAATCGTCTCCTCCGTTAACGCGACGGCTTCCTCATATTCCGTCCGTTCGCGGATATAGCCTGACACGAGCGGGAATAATTCCGACTTTGCCCGAAACCCGGCATCCTGTCCGGCCGCGTAATAATCGTGCTGCAATCGGTACTGGCCATTAGGCGCGCAGAAGCAGCCCTCGAACAGCAATTCCTCGCCTACCAGCCGCGCCGGCACGATTTGCTCGCAAAATAAACAACGTTTCGTTTCCATCTCAATCGCTCCCCTCGCTTAGGAGGTTCGAGGGTGATTCCCGGTTCAAGGGGGTGCGAAAGATTAAAAGATTATCATTAAAGCTGATTGGTTTGCGTGCTCAATCCAAAGATTGAGCATGCAGCATTCAGCCAAAGCTGATTGGTTTGCGTGCTCAATCCAAAGATTGAGCATGCAGCATTCAGCCAAAGCTGATTGGTTTGCGTTCACAATCCAAAGATTGGGAATGCAGCATTCAGCTACAGCTGATTGGTTTGCGTGCTCAATCCAAAGATTGGGCATGCAGCATTCAGCCAAAGCTGATTGGTTTGCGTGCTCAATCCAAAGATTGGGCATGCAGCATTCAGCTACAGCTGATTGGTTTGCGTGCTCAATCCAAAGATTGGGCATGCAGCATTCAGCCAAAGCTGATTGGTTTGCGTGCTCAATCCAAAGATTGGGCATGCAGCATTCAGCTACAGCTGATTGGTTTGCGTTCTTTTTGCGTTCACAATCGGCCCCCTCCTCTTAGTTTCAAAAACAAAAAGACCATTTTCGGAGTTCTCCGAAATGGCCTTTTTTCGTTCATGCCCCGCAATATGATTTTACTTTGCGAGCGTTGTCTCGGTCTTTCCCGCCGATCGCCGCTTGGCTGCCGCATGTTCCGCCCATGCCATCAGCTTGTCCACCGCGAACACCGTGAACGCGCCCAACGCCAACCCGCCGATCACGTCCAACACCCAATGGATCGTGAGATAGAGCGTCGAGTAAATTACGAGCGAACAGTACGTGACCATGATCCATTTGAACAGCCTGCCCCGTTCGCGAAGCGCCAGCAGCAGGACGGCGAACGATACGGACGTATGCATGCTCGGGAAGCAGTTGCGCACCGTGCTCAGCAGCTCGGCGCCCGCCAAACTCCGCGCCATGCCGTCCGGCTCGCCCAGGACGAACCAGACTTCGTTCAGCAGGATCGTCATGTAGAACGGCACGATGAACGGAAGCTGCAGCATGTGGCTCGACAGCGTGTAGCGGATCATTTTGAGCGCGTCCTTCGCCAGGAAGCTGCGCAGCAGCGCGGCGCCCCACGCCATAATGAAGCCGTAGTCGTAGATCCATCGCATGAACCACGTGAAGCTCTCCGGCTGAACGGCCCGGAAGATCGCGCCGTCGTTGAACGGAATGGCCCGGAACGCGTCGTCCCAATGCCACAGATGCCCGTCGGCCAACCAATGGGCCACGAACCAGTACCAGAACGGCGCCGCATATTGAAACAACAGGCCAATCACGACGAGCAGCGGCAGACCAAGCGGCAAGAACCGCTTCCAGGTCGACTCGTTCCGATCGCGACGGTAATCCGAGATGACCACCGCCAGAAAAACGATATTCATCATCCAGTAAATTGTCTTGGTGTCCAGCTTATTCAACCCCGCATTTCTCTCTTGTCAACCGATTTACCGTAAAGGTTCTCGTTTGCCCCTATTCTATCACGGAACCCGACATGACGAACAAGCTATCATAAAAAAAGCAAAGGCCCTTGAGTAGGACCTTTGCTAGCTGGAACGGAATCAACTTGCTATTGGCAGCGTTTTTACCGTAATGGAGGGGCCAGTCGTCGACCAATTGCCTGCCGCATCGCGCGCTTCAATCTTTAGGGTATATTCGGTATTCGATCTCAACCCCTCAATGCCTTTCGTGCGCGTGGTTGCGTCTACCTCCGCAACCACCTTCTCGCCGCTCGTAATCCGGTAGCCCGTCACGCCGACGTTATCTACTGCCGGCGTCCAACTAATCAAAGCAATGTGCGGCGTCGTGCCGCCGGAGGTCGCCTTGCTGCCCGGCGCCCACGTCGGCGCTTCCGTATCCGGTGCCGGCGCGTCCTTCGGCAGCGTCTTCACCGTGACGGACGGTCCGTCCGTCGACCAGTTCCCCGCCGCGTCCTTCGCTTCCACCGTAAGCGTGTATTCCGTGTTCGGCGTGAGACCTTCGATTCCCCTCGTCCGGGTATTTCCGTCCACTTCCGCCAATACGGTCGTACCGTTCATAATCCGATAGCCCGTCACGCCGACATTGTCCGCTGCCGGTGTCCAGCTGATCAAGGCGATGTAAGGCGTCGTGCCGCCAGAAGTGACTTTGCTGCCCATCGGCCACGTCGGCGGCGCCTTGTCTCCTTCCGGTTCGGCTGCTTGCGTCTTGAACGATACCGTCAAGCCGTCCGCCGACCAATTGCCCGCCGCGTCGTCCGCTTCGATCGTCAGCGCATAGTCCGTGGCCGGCTTCAAATTCGCCAGCGCTCGCGTTACCGCCGGCCCGTTCGTCTCCGCCAGCACCGTCTCCCCCTGCTTGATCCGGTACCCGGCTACCGCCACATTATCCGTCGCCGCCGTCCACTTCAGCACCGCGCTCGTCGCGGTCACCGACTCCGCCGAAGCTTCGCTGCCTTCCGGCCACGCCGGCGCCTGCGCGTCCGCCTCGCCCGTCGTGCGGATCCAGACGGTCGGGCCGTTCGTCGACCAATTCCCCGCCTCGTCCCGCGCTTCGATCTTCAGCTCGTAGTCCGTCTTCGGCGTAAGCCCCGTCACCGTCCACGCGAGCGTCGCGCCATCCGGCGTCTCGCCTACTGTGGCCGTTCCGCTCGTGATCCGGTAGCTCGTCACCGCTTCGTTATCCAGCGCCGCCGTCCACTCCAGCGAGACCGATCCTCCCGTCAGCCCCGTCACGATCGCGTGACTGCCCGCCGGCCAATTCGGCTTCAAGTTATCCGTCGGCACGCTTGCCGTCTTGAACGTTAACGTCGGCCCTTTGGTCCAATTGCCCGCCGCGTCGCCTGCGGCGACGGCGAACGTATACGTCGTGTTCGGCGCAAGCGTCGTCAACGTCGTCGACAGCTGCGGCGAGGTCACGGTTGCAATCACGTTCGCTCCGTTCAAGATCCGATAGCCGGTAACCGCCACGTTGTCGGTCGCAGAATTCCACGTCAGCTTCGCGCCGTTCGGCGTAATGTCGGCTGCTTGCAGCTTGCTGCCGGACGGCCAAGCCGGCGCGGTCGTATCTGCTTCATTCGGCGTGCGTATGGTTGTTTTCAATTCGTCCGACCAGTTGTTCTTCTTGTCGCCAGCCGTAACCCGGAATGTATAAGACGTATTTGGCTTCAGATCGTCGATGCCATACGTATGCTCGGAAGCCGGGACCTCGGCAACCAAATACGGACCCTTATACACGCGGTAGGCCGTCACGCCCTCGGGGTCCGTGGCCGTCGGCCAAGACAGCTCGGTCGATCGGGTCGTCGTTTGACTTGCCGTAAGCGCGCTTCCCGCCGGCCACTTCGGTCTGGTAATATCGCGCGTCCAACTCAAAGCAGGTCCCGCCAGCTCGGCGGCATTGCCGTAAGGGTCGATCGCCATGATCTTGAATGTGCTCGAATTGAAATAGAGCCGTTTGTCAAAAGTATAACGCCTCGTTGCGGCCGGCACGCGATCGATTAATCCTTGCTGGGTAAAAATTTGGTATCCCGCGATTTCCGAATCGTCATAAGCCGCATTCCAGGCCAGTTCGATGGACGTGCTGTCTTCGTTGACGATCTCGATTTTGCTGCCGGCCGGCCATACCGGCGCATTCAGCTCTTGCGGCGGCACTAACTTGAACAAAGCCCCGCCTTCCCAGGCATGCCAGCCGCCGTCCGTCCAACGGACATCGGCCCGGTGAGAGACCATCGGCACGAGCTCGCGCTTGCCGTTCAACACGTAACTCAAGTAATGGCTGCCCCCCAGCGGATACCCTGGTAGGGTCATGAGCTGCCCATTGTCCGATACGGCCTCGATGCCGGCCAACTGCGGGTAGATTCGTTCCTTGTCTCCCGATGGCGCGATCACATAAGTATAATCCGCCCCTTCGTTGTCGGTCGCATTGTAATAAATCCAACCGTTCTTGATAAAGATCGAATCGAATTTATCGAAGACCGTGCTGCTTTCGATTGTCGTCTTGCCTCCGTTCGGCTGGATCGCGAAGAGCTCCGCTCTATCTGCCGTTTTTCGCTCATAGACGATTGTGTCGCCTTCGATATCTCCCTTGTTCGTCGAAGCGGCGGCTCCCCCGGGCTGGGCCGTTCCGTCGGCCACGATCGTTCTTGTCCCGTTCTTGTATTGTTTGAGCGAACCGTCGGTGGAAGTATAAAGAACGGCCCCGTTCTCCGATACCGAAATCGATTTACTATCGAAACCCGCCGTCTCAATTAGATCCACTTGTCCGGTCGAAACGCGCGTCACCCGGAGTTCAGTCCGGTACGGCGTATTCGTAGTTTGGGTGCAGAATGCGATGTAGTCGCCTTCGAAGTCTAGGCAATTCGAATCACCGAATCCATAAGTCACTACCTTGTTGGTCGCCCATGACCATACGCTTAATTTGCCGTAATCGTAATACGCAACGCCCTGATCAAGAAGATATCCGGTCGTATAATTTACGCTCGCTGGAGGCGATGTGATTTCTCCGGAGTTTAAATCTTTAATCTTGCCCGAGCTCAAAAGCAGTTTTCCGGACTCCAAATCGGCGTCAATCAACCGCTCGTTATTTAAATCGAACACTTTGTCGGCGTTCGGGTTCGCTTGGACCCCAATCGCCCTCGACTGCGTGGTCACTTGACCCAACGAATCGATCGCCGTAAATTCCAGAACAATCGTTTCGAACTCCTGCATGTATTGATTGAAATAGCGATCCAAATGAATGTCTTGATCGATCGAAGATTGAAAGTCAGTGACCTGGAAGCCTTCGCCGCTGCTGCCGTACGCGATTTTGAGCTTGATTTTGCAGTCATAGCCCCTGCCGTCTTCGCAGCTCGCTTTCACATGTAAGCTAGGGTCGGCAACAAGGTACGTCGAAGGAGACTCGATATTGAAGTAGGCTTTATTGTGATGGATGATGGAGAAGGCCTGTTCATACGTTCCGGACGCCGTCGCCACGGCGATGACGGCTTGTTTCTCGCCTCCCGGTTGGGCAGCGATGTCAACGGCGGCTTCATACGTTTCGCAAGGGGACGTACAATTCGGGTAGCCCGGCACCATGTTTGTTTTCTTGCCGTTGATGGTGATACTGACGCTATCGACCACTAATGCGGTGTTCACATTGACCCTGGCAATAAAATTGCCGTCGACGACATGCGTTCCGTTCACCACGCTTGTTTTGTTGGTTGAGAATGCGAAAATCTGGACAGGCGAATCACTATTCGCCGCGTTCATAACTAGTTGCTGTTCAAATGGCGTTGGGGTTTGCTCGGCTCCCGCCAAGGATGGCGCCGACTGGACAGAAGCTGCCTCCTCGGCGAACGCTGCCGGCGGCACGACGATGGCCAGAACAAGGATCAGGCTGAGCAGCGTGCGAAGTTTCGACAACATAATGTAACCTAACCTCCTTCATTATTTCATGATACATTTTGTATCATTCAGATCATACCATACCGACTAAACCCCATCCACTTCCATTAGTGGTTATATTTTGATTAAATTTCGTTTAATTTTTTGGTATGAAAGCGCAAAAAAAAAGCAGATTCCGCTCGCAGGCCTACTGGCCGGCCTCGGAATCTGCCGTGTTCTAGCTTTCTAAACTTTTCGTGCTGCCTGGACGAACTAAGGCAGCGTCGTCACCGTCACCGACGGTCCGCCCGTCGACCAGTTCGCCGCCGCATCCCGCGCTTCCACCTTCAGGGTATACGTCGTGCCGCGCGTAAGTCCTTCAATGCCTTTCGTACGCGTACTCCCATCCACCTCGGCTAGTACCGTATTGCCGCTCGTTATCCGGTACCCCGTCACGCCGACGTTATCGGCTGCCGGCGTCCAGCTGATTAGCGCGATTTGCGTTGTCGTCCCGCCGGAGGTCACCTTGCTGCCCGGCGCCCATGACGGCGCTTCCGTATCGGGGGCCGGCGCGTCCTTCGGCAGCGTCTTCACCGTGATCGCCGGTCCGTTCGTTGACCAGTTCCCCGCGGCGTCTTTCGCTTCTACTTTCAGTGTGTATTCCGTGTTCGGCGTAAGACCTTCGATTCCCCTCGTCCGGGTATTCCCGTCTACTTCCGCCAATACGGTCGCACCGTTCATAATCCGGTAGCCCGTCACGCCGACATTGTCCGCTGCCGGCGTCCAGCTAATCAACGCGATGTATGGCGTCGTGCCGCCGGATGTCACCTTGCTGCCCGACGGCCACGTCGGCGGCGCCTTGTCTCCTTCCGGTTCGGCTGCTTGCGTCTTGAACGATACCGTCAAGCCGTCCGCCGACCAATTGCCCGCCGCGTCGACCGCTTCGATTGTCAGCGCATAGTCCGTGGCCGGCTGCAAATTCGTCAGCGTACGAGTCATTGTCGGCCCGTTCGTCTCCGCCAGCACCGTCTCCCCTTGCTTGATCCGATACCCGGCTACCGCCACATTATCCGTCGCCGCCGTCCACTTCAGCACCGCGCTCGTCGCGGTCACCGTCTCCGCCGAAGCTTCGCTGCCTTCCGGCCACGTCGGCGCCAGCGCGTCCGCCTCGCCCGTCGTGCGGATCCAGACGGTCGGTCCGTTCGTTGACCAGTTGCCCGCCTCATCGCGCGCTTCGATCTTCAGCTCGTAGTCCGTCTTCGGCGTAAGCCCCGTCACCGTCCACGCACGCGTCGCGCCATCCGGCGTCTCGCCTACCGCGGCCGTTCCGCTCGTGATCCGGTAGCCCGTCACCGCTTCGTTATCCAATGCCGCCGTCCACTCCAGCGAGACCGATCCAGCCGTCAGCCCCGTGACGATCGCGTGGCTGCCCGCCGGCCAATTCGGCTTCAAGTTATCTGTCGCCACGCTTGCCGTCTTGAATGTTACCGATGGCCCTTTGGTCCAATTGCCCGCCGCATCGCCAGCAGCGACGGCCAGCGTATACGTCGTATCCGGCGCAAGCGACGTTAGTGTCGTCGTCAGGTTGGGGGCCGCCACGTTCGCGATCACGGTCGCGCCGTTTAGAATCCGATAGGCGGTGACCGCCACGTTGTCGGTCGCAGAATTCCACGTCAGCTTCGCGCCGTCCACCGCAATATCGGCTGCCTGCAGCTTACTGCCCGACGGCCATGCCGGTGCGGTCGTGTCCGCCTCGTTCGGCGTGCGTATCGTTGTCTTCAGCTCGGCCGACCAGTTGTTATTCCCATCGCCAGCCGTAACCCGGAACGTATACGACGTATTCGGAATCAGATCGTCGATGCGGTGCGCGCGCTGTGAAGCCGGCACCTCGGCAACCAAATAAGGGCCATTGTACACGCGGTAGGCCGTCACGCCCTCGCTGTCCGTTGCGCCCGACCAAGACAGTTCGGTCGATCGGGTCGTCGTTTGATTTGCCTTCAGTACGCTCCCCGTCGGCCACTCCGGCTTGGACGTATCCGGCGTCCAGGTCAACGTCGGTGCTACAAGCTCTGCGGCATTGCCGTACGGGTCAACCGCCTTGATTTTGAACGTGCTCGAACCGCTGTACAGCCGTTTGTCCAGCGTATATCGTCTCGTTGCGGCCGGCACGCGGTCGATTAGACCTTGCTGGGTAAAAATTTGATAGCCTGCGACTTCCGAGTCGTCATAAGCCGCATTCCATGCGAGTTCGATCGACATGCTGTTTTCCTGAGCGACCTCGATTTTGCTGCCGGCCGGCCAGACCGGCGCGTTCAGCTCTTGCGGCGGTACTAATTTGAACAAAGCCCCGCCTACCCAAGCATGCCAATCATCTCCCGTCCAGCGGACTTGAGCGCGGTGAGAGACGATCGGCACGAGCTCGCGTTTGCCGTTCAGCACGTAACTCATGTAGTGGCTGCCTGACGTGTACCCCGGAAGCGTTACGAGTCGGCCATCGTCCGATACCGCCTTAATGCCGGTCAGCTGCGGGTAGATTTGCTCCTTATCCCCCGATGGCGCGACCGCATACGTATAATCCGCTCCTTCGTTATCGGTCGCATTGTAATAAATCCAGCCGTTGTTGATAAAGATCGAATCGAATTTATCGAAGACCGTGCTGCTCTCGAGTCTCGTCTTGCTGCCGTTCGGCTGGACCGCAAAAAGCTCCGTCCGCGAAGCCGTCTTCCGTTCGTAGACGATCGTGTCGCCTTCGATTTCCCCAAGGTTCGTCGATGCGGCGGCTCCGCCGGGCTGCGCCGTACCGTCGGCAACAACCGTTCTGACCCCGTTCTTGTATTGTCTGAGCGAACCGTCGTACGTCGTATATAGAACGGCTCCCGTCTCCGATAAAGCAATGGAGTTCGTATTGAAACCCGACGTCTCGATCAGGTCTATTTGCCCGGTCGAAACGCGCATCACCCGAAGCTCAGCTCTGTAAGGGGTAGTCGCAGTTTCCGTGCAAAACGTGATGTAATCGCCTTTGAAGTTCTGACATTCCTGGTATGTGAATCTGTGTTCTGTGAGCGAGTTGGTCGCCCAGTTCCATACGCTTATTTTCCCGGAATACACATAAGCGACGCCTTGATCAAGAAGATGACCAGAGGTCAATGCAAAGTCCCTGGCAGGCGACGTAATTTCTCCGGTTGTCAAATCTTTGACTTTGCCCGAACTCAAAAGCAGTTTACCGGCGTCCAAATCGACCTCGCTTAACATATCGTTTTGCAGATCGAACACTTTGTCGGCGTTCGGATTGCTCTCGACCCCTACTGTTTTCGTCCGGTAGGTCACTTGACCCAACGAATCGATCGCCATAACTTCCAAAACGATCGACGCCGCGTCCCGTATGTATTGATCGTAATAGCGGTCGAAATGAATCTCTTGATCAATTAAAGGCTGATAGCCGGTGACTTGGAAGCCTCCGCCGCTGCTGCCGAACGCGACTCTGAGCTTGACTTTGCAGTCATAGCCCCTGCCGTCGGTGCAGCTTGCCTTGACATGCAGGGTAGGATCGGCCACCAGGTAGGTCGAAGGTGCTTCGATGTTGATGGTGGCTTTATTGTGATGAATGATCGAAAAGGCCTGTTCATACGTTCCGGATGCCGTGGCCACGCTGATGATGGCTTGCTTCGGACCTCCCGGCTGAGAAGCAATGTTAACGGCGGCTTCGTACGTTTTGCACGGCGACGCGCAATTCGGCGATCCGAGCACCATGTTCGTCTTCTTGCCGTTAATGGTAATGCTGACGCTGTCGACCACAAGAGTGGTTGTCACATTGACCTTGGCGGTAAAATTGCCGTGGACGACATGCGTGCCATTCACTACGCTTGTTTTGTCGGTGGAGAATGCGGAAATTTGGACAGGCGAATCGCTGTCCGCCGCGTTAGTAACCAGTGTCTGCTCTTCTGCTTGGGTTTGCTCGACTGGTGCTGGGGCTTGCTCGGCTCCCGTCGCGTCCGCTGCTTCGGCGAACGCTGCCGGCGGCACGATTATCGCCAGAACAAGCATCAAGACGAGCAGCGTGCGTAGTTTCGACAACATAAAAAACATAACCTCCTCGTATTTTTTGATACATACCGTATCGATGAAAGCTTACTACATTTTTCTCCTCCTATCTACTTCCATTAGTGTTAATTTCATGTTGGAAACTGTCCATAGAAAAAGAAGCAGATTCCTCGCAAAGGCCTGCTGGCCAACCTCGGAATCTGCTGTTTGGAAACTCAGTACCTCTATGGTTCTATGCTGCTTCGACTTACTAAGGCAGCGTCGTCACCGTCACCGAAGGTCCATTCGATGACCAATTGCCCGCTGCATCCCGCGCTTCTACTGCTGCCCGGCGCCCACGTCGGCGCTTCCGTTTCCGGTGCCGGCGCGTCCTTCGGCAGCGTCTTCACCGTGACGGACGGTCCGTCCGACGACCAGTTCCCCGCCGCGTCCCTCGCTTCCACCTTCAGCGCATAGTCCGTGTTCGGCGTCAGATCTTCGATCCCCTCGTCCGGGTATTCCCGTCTACTTCCGTCAATACGGTCGTACCGTTCATAATCCGATAGCGCGTGACACCGACATTGTCCGCGGCCGGCGTCCAGCTGATCAATGCGATGTACGCGTCGTGCCGCCGGAGGTTACTTTGCTGCCCGACGGCCACGTCGGCGGCGCCTTGTCGTTTGGTTGACATGGAAGGCCTCCTAGAGATAGCTGTATTGACTCATCGGTTTAATCGAATTAATGGCGGCGGATAAGCATCCGAGCCAATAAAAAAGACTCACGCGCAAGGCCGCAAGCGGCAGCGGTGAATCTCTGGAGGTCCAGTCAATTCGGTTATTCGCGCACAAGCTGAACCGTTCATCAGTTTGTGCGTTGCCCAGATGTTACACCCTGGCCGGAACCCCTGTCAATTTCGATTTTGCAAGCCTCCTCCTTCTTCCTCAGAGCTATTCATTTAAGCTGCATTTAAGTTACCTCGCCTAATGTGTATCTATCGACAGAAACACTAGCGAGGAGAGATCACGATGAACAATTCCAATAGAAAACCGAAACGAAAGCTTGCGATCGGCTTGACCGTCTCCGTCCTTACCGTCGGCGGCATCCTTTACGGACTGGCAGACCGCTATCTCATCGAGCATGTGGAAGTGGTCGTCGCCCAGCCGACGGTCGCCGCCGCCAGCACGACCGTGGCCGCCAACGCCGGCGCATCCGGCTCGACGACGCAGACCGCCGCATCGGCGACCTCGACGGCGGAAGCCGAGCAGTCCACCGCCGCAACAGCGGCAACCGCGGACGATTGGAACTATACCAGCGACACCATGAGCATCGCCATCCAGAAGGTCGAGACCGGCTCAGGTGAAGACAAGGTCACCTACTACGTCGCCGACGTGCAGCTCAAGAGCGCGGCCAATCTGCTGACCGCTTTCGCGGATAACGCATTCGGCCGCAATATTATCGCCAATACATCCGATATCGCTTCCGCAAACAACGCCATATTCGCGATCAACGGCGATTACTACGGATTCCGCGACAACGGCGTTATCATCCGCAATGGCACCTTGTACCGGGATGAACCCGCCCGCACCGGCCTGGCGATGTATAGCGACGGGACGATGGCGTCTTATAACGAAGAAGACATTTCGGCCGAAGAACTGCTGGCGCAAGGCGTCACCAACACGTTCTCGTTCGGTCCGGTCCTCGTGCAGGACGGTACGGCTGCGACGGATCTGGACGATGTGAAAATCGACAACAACTTCGGCAACCGCACCATCGACGGCGCCAATCCGAGAACGGGCGTCGGCATCATCTCGCCGAACCACTATGTGTTCGTCGTCGTCGACGGCCGCCAAGCGAACTACAGCCGCGGCATGACGCTGAACGAACTCGCGCAGCTCTTCGAAGATCTGGGCGCGACGGAAGCCTACAATCTCGACGGCGGCGGTTCCTCCACAATGTATTTCAACGGACGCGTCGTGAACAGCCCGGGAAGACAAGGCGAGGAACGCGGCGTCAGCGATATTATTTATCTCGCCGAATAACAGGCGAACGACCATTATGAAGGAGGCTGATTACGATGACGATTCTAATACCCGCTTATGAACCGGACCAACGATTGCTTTCCCTTGTCGATAAATTGAAAGAGGCCTACTGGCACCGTATTGTCATCGTGGACGACGGCAGCGGGCCTGCCTACCGTCACATTTTCGATGCGGCTCGCGACGCCGGCTGCACCGTGCTCGCGCATGCTGATAACCTCGGCAAAGGCCGGGCGCTGAAGACCGGCTTCGGTTATTTGAAAGAAATCGGCGAAACGGAGGGCGTCATCTGCGCGGACAGCGACGGGCAGCATCTACCGGCCGATATTATGCGGATCGCCGACGCGCTTGCAAGCCAGCGCAGCGGCATCGTGCTTGGCTGCCGCCGTTTTACCGGCAGGGTGCCGCTGCGCAGCCGGTTCGGCAACAGCGCGACCCGTCTCGTCTACGCGCTGACGACCGGCAACCGCATTCAGGACACGCAGACCGGATTGCGCGGCTTCCCCGCCTCCATGCTGGACTGGCTGTGCGAGCTTCCGGGCGAGCGCTTCGAATACGAAATGAACATGCTGCTGAAAGCGCAGGAGGACGGTTATCCGATGCGCGAGGTGACGATCGAAACCATCTATTTGGAGAACAACAAGTCTTCGCATTTTCGCCCAATCGCCGATTCCGCGAAGGTATATGCGCCAATTCTGACATTCTGCTCGTCTTCGCTCATGTCGGCCCTGCTTGATTTCGGCCTGCTTATGCTGCTCCAGCTGTTAACCGGCAAGCTCCTCTTCTCGGTCATCGGCGCTCGGACAGTCAGCTCGATGTTCAACTACGCGATGAATCGCCGGTTCGTCTTTGACAAGAACAAGAAGTCGGCGCTCGTCGCATCCATGCCGAAATATTTCGCGCTCGTCGTGCTCATCATGGTGCTCAATTACGGCCTGCTGCATTTGTTCCACGAGAGTTGGGGCATTCCGCTCGTCTTCGCCAAGCTGTTGACCGAAGGCGCCTTGTTCTTGTTCAGCTACTGGTCGCAGCGCAAATTCGTCTTCTCCGAGCCCAACGAGATCGTCGTCAAAAGCTGCTCGGTTCCGCTGGAACACGTGAAACAGGTGTAAGGCTCAAAACAATGGAGGCTATCCCGTCCGTCATGGATTGACGCGGGATAGCCTCTTTTGGGCTGGCGCGAAGCAAGTGCTTGCTTGACATGAAGGGCACGCATCGTATACATTTGTATACATAACAAATTCGTATACAAATGTATACACATTAACAGGAGGAATCCGCATGAAAGAAGGAAGGCACGGACATCATCGAGGCGGACACGGGCATCATGGTCACGGAGAAGGAAGAGGCGGTCGAGGACACGGCGAGCATCGGCACATGAAGAGCGCCCAGACATTCCGCCGCGGCCGGGCGGTCGCGTTCCTGGATAAGCTTCAGCTTCGGCGCACGACGTTGGCGCTGCAGCTGCAGCAACCGGAATTCGATTCGATCAAGCAAGTCATCAGCGGCGAATTGAAAGCCGTCGATGCCATTATTCAAGAGTTCATTCATACGTTCGAGCTTCACGAAGGACAACCCGAAGCCGCGGACGAAGCAGACGGGAACGTATCTGAAAGCGAGGCGAACGAAGATGACGACGCCAATCCTTGAGACGATTCGCACTCGCCGAACGATCAAGCAGTTCGACGACCGTCCGATCCCGGAACAAGAGTGGACCGCATGGCTGGAAACCGCCAGCTACGCCCCTAACCACCGCATGAACGAGCCCTGGGACATCCTAGTGATTGGCCCCGAGACGCGCGCGAAGCTTCGTCATAAGACGGATTTCGGCGGCGCGCCGGTCGTACTCGCCCTTCTCTCCAAACCCGCCGCTACGCAGTTCGAGCGCGACGAGAACGTGATGGCGGTCTCCTGCTTCGCGCAGAACTTCCTGCTGGCTGCTCACGAAGCCGGCGTCGGCGCTTATTGGGCTTCCATGGGCGCGCTGCCGCACAACCGCGCCATCCTCGGCGTACAGGAAGGCTACGACGTCATCGGCATCTTCGGGATCGGCTATCCGGCGGACACCCCCGCGGCCAAGCCGCGAACGCCGATCGCCGCGAAGATTTCGCGTTTGCCTTAAGCCGAGCGCGGAGATCATGAAGTTCCGCAAACCAAAAAGTCCGACTCCACTTCCCCCAACGTAAGCTTTGTCCCCAAGGACAAAAGCATGCCTAACTCGAAATTACCCGCCGTCCACTACCCTACATGCCAGCACGACAGAGGGAGTCCAGAGGGCAAAGCCCTTTGGACTCCCCTGGGCGGAGGAAGGTCAATGCTGTCAGGTTAAGGAAAAAACGTCCACTGAAACCACTTGTGGCCGATAGTTGATGGGCTTGTGTCTTAGGACGGACTTCAACACCCACTGAAGCTTTGTCCGCTAGGACAAAAGCGCGCCAATCTCTAACCGCCCCGCCAACCGCGACCCAACTCGCCAGCACGAAAAGGGAGTCCAGAGGGCGAAGCCCTTTGGTTCCCCTCAGCGGAGGGGGAAGGGGGAGGGAGTAATAAAACTCGGGTTAAAGGGGCGGAGCCCTCTTAACCTGACAGCATTGGGAGGGGGTTTGGAGGCGGATTTCTTTGAAAGAATTTTTATTTATATTTTTGATCAACGCAAAAGCGGCTCCACTAAGGAAGCCGCTTTATATCCCTGTTATCCGTTCGCCTGATCGTCAGCCGACGCATCCGTCGGCAATGTGTCCGCCGGCGGCGTACCGCCGTTGGGCATATCCGTCGGCGGCGTGCCGCGCATGCCGCCGCGTCCGCCACCCATGCCGCGCCCGCCGCCTCCGCCCATTCCGCCATGGCTGCTAGCCGCAGTCGTGAGGCCGGATTCGTTTACGTACGTGACCTTCTCCCCCATCTCGAAGGTGACGACCTTCGTGCTGCCGCTAACCGCGCCGGATTCGTAGAGACCATCCGTCGCATTGCCGCTGGACGTGCCGCCTGTCGAGATCGTGTACGATTCGCCGCTGGCCAGCGCCGCCGAGGAGAGAACGAAGCTGCCGAACGTCTTCGTCGGCTGGAACGCCGCGATCGTTTGGCCTGCGCTGTCCGTGACCGATACGAGCGTACCCGCTTCCAGCGTGCTCGGGAATGTCATCATCAACGCGAGCTGCTTCGACGTATCGGAAGGCGCTTGGGCCATGCCCGCGCTGCCGGCCGCGACCAATGTGCCGCCGGATTGCTCGAACGTGCCGTTGTAGTCCAGCGGCGCGTTGCCGTTCATCGTCGGGCCGTTCACGACCGCCGTGCCGCCCGTCATGACGACATTGCCGTTCGAGTCGAGACCGTCTCCTTCGGAATCGACGTACACGTAGCCGCCGCTAATATTCAGCACGCCGCCCGTGGAGGCGAACATGTCGCCGCCAGTCGCGCCGGAGCCGTCGTTGCCGCCGCCGACGTTCACGCCGTCGTCGCTTGCCGTCACATGGATTTCGCCGCCGGAGATGGCGATATCCGCGCTTTCGATGCCTTCATAGCTCTTGGTGATCGCAATCGTGCCGCTTGCGATCGCAAGTGCGGTATCCGCATGAATCCCGTCGTCTCCTGAGGCTATACTATACTGACCGCCGGAGATGGCGATGTTCGCATTACTATGGATTGCGTCGTCGGCTGCGTCGATCGTGAAGCTGCCGCCCGCGATCGCCACGTTGGCCGTCCCCTTAAGTCCCTTGGCGCTTGCGGATTCGGTCTCTTCCGTCGCCTGCGTGGTATCAGTCTGCGTTTGCGCTTGATCCTGGAAGCCGCGACCGCCGAATTGTTCTTCATGCGTCTTCGTCGATTTCGCGTTGCCCCCGCCCGAGACGATGTCGAAAGCGCCGTCCGCGATGAGGATGGAGGATGCCGCTTGGATGCCGTCATGTTGGGACGTGATATGGAAGGTACCGCCCGTAATCGCCACGTATCCTTTATCCGCATCGGTCTCGTTCGTCGTCTTCACGCCGTCGCCGCCGGCTTCCACCGTAATCGTGCCATCCTTGACCGCGACCAGGTCTTTGCCGACTACACCGTCGTCGCTCGCTTTGACCGTAATCATCCCGCTCATGATCTTCAGATCGTCTTTGCTCGTCATACCATCTTTCGCGTTGCCCGTAACCGTAAGCTTACCGGTACCGTTGATCGTGACATCGCCTTTACTGAACAAGGTCGCCGTCGGCGCCTCTTCGGACGTATCCGCATAGGTTGCGCCATCGGACAAGCTGTTATCTGTGCCTTCCTGAAGCGTGATGATCGCTTTGCCGGCTTCCTTCACGTGGACGGCAGGACCGTCGTTATTCGTAATCTGCGTGCCATTCAAAACAAGATGCACGTCCGCATCCTCCGGCGCATCGACCACGAGTTGACCGTCCGCGATCGTGCCGCTGACGACGTACGTGCCGGCCGTGCTGATCGTCACGACGCCGCCTTCGGCCTTCGCTCCGCTGCCGGTCACGGTCGCGACGGATCCGCTGAACGCGATCGTCGTGGCGCTATCCGCACGCCAAATCGTCAACGAGTCATTCTCGTCGAAATCCGCTTGGTCGGCGGCGCTTGCGCTGGCCAATTCAACCGCTGCGGCAGCCGCGCCTGTCGTCTGGTCCACGGCAGCCGTCGACTCGGAGGTAGCATTGGTTGTGGTTGTACTGCTCGATGTGTTCGCGGCATTGGAGCTGCAGCCTGCGGTAAGCATGGCGCCTAGCAGCAGAATGGACAGCAGCTTCATAGTATGGGATCGTTTCATATCGAATCAGCCTCTCTTCTATAAAGTGTGCGAGTTGTGATCAACTAGCGGTTTATTGAACGAATTTCTTAGTATTCCTGCACGGCGGCAGGGCTCATCGTCAGCGTAATATCCAGGTTGCCGTTGCGGGTGCGGACGGCGTCGAGCAGCTCCTTCTGGTTCAAATCAGGCTTGAGTTTCACCGCATATACGACTTCGTACAAGCTGCCTAGCTCGGTGGTGCGCACTTTCTTGAGTTCGTATTCCACGCCGAATTTACGGAAGATTTCATCGAATGCTTCTTCGTAGCCAAGGCTCTCCGGTATCGTCACTTTCAGCGTCTTGACCGCGTCTTTGCTCATGCCGAATTTCATCGCTTTCAGCACCAGCATCAGCATGCACAGCAGCACCGTGAACAGCACCGCGTAGCCGTAAGCGCCGACGCCGCAGGCAAGACCGGCCGCCATCGAGAACAGCACGTACGAGATGTCTTTCGAATCGCCCGGCGCGCTGCGGAACCGGATGATCGAGAACGCGCCGGCCAAACTAAAGGCGCGGGCGATGTTACTGCCGATGAGCAGGATGATGATCGCGACGATCGTCGGCAGCACCATCATCGTCAAGGTAAAGCTCGGGGAATGCGCCGTCTGCGTCTTCATGTACGTCCAGCTAATGACCCCGCCGAGCAGAATGGCAATGGCAAAGGTTAATAATGCGTGGGTAAATGTCAATTCGGTTACGGTCGTGCTGGATGCGAAAATGGATTCTAGCATGATACGATACGCTCCTCTTCAGTTGTCATAGTAGATGAAGTAGATGATGGTAAGATTTCAGGTACAACGAATGCCGGTGTGTAGGTTTCCGTCGCCGGGGGTTCTATTTCCGAGAGCGTGCGGTTCGCGTGACGAATCGATTTTTTGTATTCATTGCCGTACTTCGAGAAGCTCGTCCGGTACATCTGGTGTTCCGCGAGCAGCTTGGCCAGCCAGACGGGTACCGTCTTCTCCGCCTTGACCTCCATCAGCCACTGTCCGCTTTCCATCAGCTGCTCGCCGTGGTCGCCCAGCTCGAGCCCCAGATCGTGACGCCTCGACCGGATGTTCGTGTCGAAGGTAATTCGCAAATCCCGGTTGCCTTTGCAGAACATCGCGATTCGGTCGTAAGCCAGATACGTCATCGGCTTCAGCTCGTACCGCGACAGGAAATATTCGATCTCCGCGATCACCTGCCGGTTCATCCCTTCCCGGTATGCGGGCGGCTTGCCCGTCCGGACGAATTCGTACGCCTCGTGCAGCTTCAGCGCCGTCCGTCGTTTGTTGACGAGACCGAACACTTTCTTCTTCAGCTCCAGGTACACTTTCGCGTCCCCTTCCGGCACGCCGTAAGCGCGAACCCGCAGCTTCTCTCTATACTTGGGCTTCGAGAGACTCGTTCGGATCAGTGAATGATGCTCGGTGTCGTAGTACAGATTGCTGATGGAGTAGAACTGGTTGTTTTTGTTGTACGCATCGAGCTCCATATAATCCATCAATCGGTCATGCAGCTTATGAAAGGCTGTCGTGTCCATCAGATATTTATTCTCGTATCGGTTGAATACTTCGATCGCCATGTTTCAGCGCCCCTCTCTTCGTGCTCGCCGGCGCCAACGCCGTCCTGCTATACCTGTATCTTAGGGCGCCAACCTTTAACGAATCTTAAATTGTTAACGGCTCGTAAATTTTCTCGAAAACCCGCATTGGAAGCGGACAAACGGTTCTTTGTAGTGCGAGTGCAATCTGCTTCGTGATCAATTGGCGGCTTTTTAAACAACCTATTATAATGAAGCGATTCTGATCCTTCGCTTAAGGTTCATTAAAGGTTCCCGCCCTACACTGAGGACAGGACGACATAAGGGGTTGTAGCCATGCGAATATTAATCGTAGAGGACGAGGCCAATCTGGCCGAGGCGCTCTCGCAGATATTAAAGAAAGAAAATTATACAGTCGATATGGTGCATGACGGGGAAGAAGGATTGGATTACGCGCTGAGCGATATTTATGATCTGCTGCTCCTCGATATCATGCTTCCGGGAATGGACGGCATCTCGATCCTGAAGCGACTGCGCGCAAAAGGAATCGCGACGCCGGTCATCATGCTGACGGCGAAAGGCGAGATTCCGGACAAAATCGCGGGACTTGATTACGGCGCCGACGACTACATCGCCAAGCCGTTCAATACCGGCGAGCTGCTCGCGCGCATCCGCGCGGCGCTGCGGCGCAAAGGCGAGGTCGTGCCGGAGGACGGGCTGCGGTTCGGGGACATCGAGCTGAACACCGCGTACTTGAAAATCACCTGCAAGGGCAAGGAGCTGAAGCTCATCTTGAAGGAAAGCCAGCTGCTCGAGCTCATGATGACGCGCAAGCAAGCGGTCACCTCCAAGGAGCAGATCATTGAGAAGCTGTGGGGCTTCGATTCGGACGCCGAGCACAATAACGTCGAAGTCTACATCTCCTTCCTGCGCAAGAAGCTGACGTTCCTACAATCTGCGGTGCGCATCAATACGATCCGCGGCGTCGGCTACGTGCTGGAAGAGGTGAACGGCTGATGTTCAATCGATTGCGCAACCGATTCCTGCTCATGAATATGATCATCATTACGTTCATCATGTTCGTGGCCTTCGGTACGATTTATACGATCACCTACCGGAACGTGCAGAACGACATTCGGATGGATTTGCACCGGATGGCGGATTCGAGCCGCAAAATGGACGGTCTAGGTCAAGGACAAGGGCAGGGCGGACCTCCTAAACAGGAAGGCGATTTCCAGGGCGGCGAGTTTCAAGGCGGCAACGGCGGCCCCCGCTTCGTCGCGTTCGAAGCGAAGACCGACGCGGATTGGCGCATTACGGAGAAAAGCTCGCGCTTCGAGCTCGACGACAGCTTGTACGCCGAAGCGGTTGAGCATGCGGCCGCTAGCCGCGACGACGAAGGCCAGTTCACGATCGACGGAACCCGGTGGGCCTACAGCGTCATGGCGATTCCGACGGGCTACAGCATCTTTTGCATGGATGTCACGCCGCAGCAGAACATTTTGACTAATTTGATTTATACGTTCTCCGCCGTCGCGCTCGTCATGCTCGGGGTCATCTACCTCGCCTCCCGTTATTTCGCCGGCCGCTCCATCGCGCCGGTCAAGGAAGCGTTCGAGAAGCAGAAGCAATTCATCGCCGACGCCTCTCACGAATTGAAGACGCCGCTGGCCGTCATCAACACGAACGCGGACGTGCTCCTCGCCAATGGCGAGGACACGATTAATGATCAGGCCAAATGGCTGCATCACATCAAGTCGGAGACAGAGCGAATGAAGACGCTCACGAACGATCTGCTCTACCTGACGCAGATGGACGACGCGCGCGCAAGCATGATCCATGTCCCGTTCGATCTGAGCGACGCGGTGGACGGCGTTATTCTGACGATGGAAGCCGTGTTCTTCGAGAAGGAGCTCACGCTCGAATACGAAATCGAGCCAGGCCTAACGGTGACCGGCAGCAGCGAACAGATGAAGCAGGTCGTCATGATCCTGCTGGACAATGCGCTCAAATACACGAATCCCCACGGCTCCATTCAGCTGTCATTGAAGCGCCATCACGGGCATATTCAATTAGCGGTGTCCAATTCGGGACCCGGCATCGCGTCAGAGCATCTGGACCGCATCTTCGACCGCTTCTACCGGGCGGATGCATCCCGCGCCCGTCAACTCGGCGGCTACGGACTCGGCCTGGCGATCGCCAAATCGATCGTCGAACAGCACCGCGGCAAGATTACCGCCAAGAGCGTGCCGAACGAACTCACGACGTTCACGGTGCAGTTGGATTAGATAGCGGAGAAAATGAAAAAACGAACTGCCATGGGGTATAACTCCCCTTGCAGTTCGTTTTTTGGTTGACGATCAAACGTATTGCTTGCCCAGCAACCCGTCGATCCGCGCCCGTACGACTGGCCATTCGCCGTCCACGATGCCGTAGAGAACCACGTCGTGAATCGAGCCGTCCGGCTTCACTCTCGCCCGGCGCAGGACGCCTTCCCGCACGGCGCCGATGCGCTCGACCGCGCGCTGCGAGCGTTCGTTGAAGTGACTGACCGAGAACTGGACGCGCAGCGCGTTCAGCTCCTCGAAGCAATAAGCGAGCAGCAGCCGCTTGCACTCCGTGTTCACGGATGTTCGCCAGACGCTAGGCGTCAGCCAGGAATAGCCGATTTCCGCGTGCCGATGTACCGTGCTCATGTCCGCGATGCGCGTCGTGCCGACAATGCGTCCGCTTCGTTTATCGATAACGGCGAACGGCAGCTGCTTACCCGCGGACCGCGCCAGCAGCGCTTCGTCCACGAGCGCCTCGGCCTCTTCCAGGCAGGTTACCGTCCTCCACGTAAATTGCCAAATCGCCGGATCGTTCAAAAGCTCGGCCAGTGCCGTCCGGTGCCCAGGTTCGAGCGGCTCCAGCATGACCGTATCCCCTTCCAACCCCGTATTCGCCGTTAATAGATTCACGCTCATGATGCCGCGCCGCCTTTCGTTTTTTCTCTATCATAACGGATGCGGGACGAGTCCCCTAATTAATTTATGGCAAAGAAGGCTGCGGCTGGCTGCGAAGCTATCTGCTGCTGCATTCCCGGAGCAGCCTAGCAGGCGACTGTGCATGCATAAAGAGGACGAAACCTGGGCAGGTTAGCCGTTTGAATACCATACATTCGTCCGCCACTCTATTCGAAAAGGAAGTACGTTCCATGGTTGATGTCAGAACACAAATCATGATCGGCACGCCGGTCGAGCAGACCGCCGCCTATGCCGCGAATCCGATTCACGCGCCCGAATGGTACGTCAATATCGACTCGGCGGAATGGGTACGCGGCCATCAGGTGGAAATTGGCGCGCAAGCCGCATTCCGCGCACGGTTCCTCGGCAAACCGTTGTCGTACGTCTACGAAATTGCGGCGTACGAGCCCGGGAAGCTTCTGGTCATGCGTACCGCCAACGGTCCTTTCCCAATGGAGACCACGTACACATGGGAAGCCGCTGGCGATCACGCCACCCGCATGACGCTGCGCAACCGTGGGACGCCGCGCGGCTTCTCTGCGCTCGTCTCCCCGCTCATGGGCTTCATGATGCGCAGGGCGAACATCAACGACCTGCGCACGCTGAAGAAGCTGCTGGAGCAGCCGACGCTGCATAAATAACCAGATTTTACACACCCTTATGTTGATGTCGAGTTGTATCTACAACTGATCCGTCGGGTGAAGCCGTCCGTCTCCTTCTGCCGACCTGGCTTAGCATGCTCTTGACCTTCTCGATTACGCACGCTTATTATGCTTGGTTCAGCAAACGAAGCTTGGCCGGCGCATAGCCAAGAAGACCGCCCCTCAAGGCGGTCTTCTTGGTCGAACGTATGTCGTTGTAGATAAGCCCCAACGCTACCCGATGCTCTCCGCTTGCGCCTTCGGCGCGCGGACGGCTTGCAAATACGGCTTGTTGGGCAGAAAATGCGTCGCCTTTACGTGCCGCACCGTCTGCGTCTTGGCCCGCATAACGATGGAGTGCGTCTCGGCGCGCTGGTCGGACAGATAACGGACGCCGCCGAGAAATTCGCCCGGCGTCACGCCGGTCGCCGCGAAGATGACGTCGCCGGTGCCGACCATGTCATCCATGAAGAGCACCTTGCGCGGATCGGCGATGCCCATCTCGATGCAGCGGCTCAATTCCGCCTCGTCAGCGGGCATGAGACGTCCCTGAAGCTCGCCTTCCAGGCACTTCAGCGCGGCAGCGGCGAGCACGCCCTCCGGCGCGCCGCCCGAACCCATATACAGATCGATGCCAGTCTCCGGGAACGATGGCGAGATCGCGCCGACGACGTCGCCATCCGACAGGAACTTGATGCGGACGCCGATGGAACGAAGCGTGCCGATCAGCTCCCGGTGACGGTCGCGGTCGAGAATCATGACGGTCAAGTCCGACACCGGCTTGCCGAGCGCCTTCGCCGCCTTCTCGATCGTCACTTCCGGCGGGTCGGTGATGCTCAGCTTCCCGCGCAGCTGCGGGCCGACCGCCAGCTTCTCCATATACATGTCCGGCGCGTGCAGCAGCTGTCCCTTAGGCGCAATAGCCAACACGGACAGCGCGTTGTTCAGTCCCTTGGAGACGATCTCGGTCCCTTCGAGCGGATCGACGGCCACGTCGACCTCCGGCCCGTCGAGCGTCCCGACGCGCTCTCCGATATACAACATCGGCGCTTCATCCATCTCGCCTTCCCCGATGACGACGGTGCCGCAGATCGACACGGAATCGAACATCAGTCGCATGGCCGATGTCGCCGCCCCGTCCGCTTCGTTCTTGTTGCCGCGTCCCATCCAAGGCGCGGATGCGAGCGCCGCCGCCTCCGTGACGCGCACGATCTCCAGCGCTAGCTCTCTCTCCATGTTACGTCTCCCCCAAACGTCATTTGCCGTCCCGCCATAAGTGGAGGCGATCGATTAACGATCGAGCCCCGTCACGTGCGAGAATTGCTCGTATGCCGCTTCCCAGGCTTGGCTGGCTCCGGGTTCATAGGTGGTAACCGGGAACGACTCCCGGATGACGCTTCTGGCTTCCCATATATCCTTAAAGTCTCCGCGGGCGATCCACTGGACCGCGAGGTTGCCGATGGCGCTGCCCTCGGAAGGTCCCGCCCATACCGGCTTGCCGATCGCGTCGGCCGTCCACTGGCAGAGCAGCGTATTGTGAATGCCGCCGCCCACCATATGAAGCCCGCCGAACCGCTGGCAGGACAACCGTTCCGTCAGCTCGAGCACATACCGGTACTTCATCGCCAGACTTTCCAAAATGCAGCGTACGATCGCGCCCGGCGACTGCGGCGCTTCTTGTCCGGTCCGCTCGCAGTATTGGCGGATGCGCGCAGGCATATCGCCCGGCGCCATGAAGCTCGGATCGTCCGGATCGACGAACGCGGCGAACGCCGGCGCCTCGCCGGCTAGCTGCACAAGCTCAGGGAACGTGAACTGCTTGCCTTCTCGCTCCCATGCCCGCCGGCTCTCCTGCAAAATCCACAACCCCATGATGTTCTTCAACAGCCGGTACGTGTCGCCGAAGCCGCCTTCGTTAGTGAAGTTGAGCTTGCGCGCTTCGTCCGTCATAACCGGACGATCGATCTCCGTGCCGAGCAGCGACCAGGTGCCGCAGCTTAAGTAGGCGAACGACCGCTCCAGAGCAGGCACCGCCACGACGGCCGACGCCGTATCGTGCTCGGCGATCGCATAGACGGGAATCGGCCCAATCCCGAGCTCCTCCCGAACCGACGGCTGCACGACCCCCGCGATAGCGCCAGGCTTCAGCACCGGGCTGAACAGCGTCTCGGACACCCCGATATGGCCGAGCAGCGCGCCGTCCCATTGCGCCGAGACTGGGTTATACAGCTGGGTCGTCGTCGCGTTGGAGAATTCATGGTATCGCTCGCCGGTCAGGAAGTAGCGCAGCAAATCCGGGATCATGAGCAGATGCGAAGCTGACTCCAGCAGCGGCGAACCGGCGCGCGACTGTGCGGCTAATTGGTAGATGGTGTTGAAGGGCAGGAACTGAATCCCCGTGCGAGCGAAGATCTCCGCTTCGCCAAGCTCCTCCCCCAGCTTCTCCATCATCCCTTCGGAAGCGCGGTCCCGGTAATGATTCGGATTGCCGAGCAGGCTGCCGTCGCGGGCAAGCAAGCCGTAATCGACGGCCCACGAATCGATGCCGATGCTCGCCGGCTCTACGCCGGCATGCTTCGCTTTCAGCAGCCCCTGCTTGATTTCGTGATACAGCCGGAGCAGGTCCCATTGAAGACGCTCTCCGACCTGGACGGGATCGTTCGGGAAACGGTGCAGCTCCTCCGTCACGATCTTCCCGTCCTGCAGCCGACCGAGAATCGCCCTGCCGCTGCTCGCGCCGAGATCGAATGCCAATGCGTTAGACATGCGCGTATCCTCCCTTAGGTCCGATTAGCCGCGCGCCAGCAGCACGTCCCGCTCATAGGCTTTGACCTGCTGAATCCATTGTTCGCGAACCGGTACGCCCTTCGACGCGCAGTAATGATCCCACACGGCGCCGAATGGATACGACTTGAATTCCTCGGTCAGCGCGAGACGCGTCGTATAATCGCCTTCCAGCTCCGCCTGCTTCAGCGCCTCGACCGGCTCCAGCATCGCGCGCAGCAGCGCCTTGATCGTATTGCGCGTCCCGACGACCCATGCCGCCACGCGGTTGATGCTCGCGTCGAAGAAGTCGAGGCCGATATGGGTAATGCCGAGCAGATCGTGGCGGACCAGCTCCCGGCCGATCTCGAGCAGCTCGTCGTCCATGATGACGACGTGATCGCTGTCCCAGCGCATCGGACGGCTGACGTGAAGCAGGATGCCGCTCGTGAACAGCGCGAGCGAGGATAATTTGTTCGAGATTACTTCCGTCGGATGGAAGTGGCCTGCGTCCAGACAGATGAGCTTATCGTTCTGCAGCCCATAACCCATATAGAATTCATGCGAGCCGACGACATAGGCCTCCGAGCCGAGTCCGAACAGCTTGCTCTCGACGGCGTCGAGGTTGTAGCGCGGGTCGATCGGCTCCGCGAACACCTCGTCCAGCGATGCCTTCAGCCGCTTGCGCGGGGACATCCGGTCGACCGGATTGTCCTTGAAGCCGTCCGGCACCCAGACGTTCGTCACGCACGTCTGGCCGAGCTGCTCGCCGAAGTAAGCGCCGATCTGACGGGAAGCTTTGCAGTGGTCGATCCAGAACCGGCGGATGTTCTCGTCCGGGTGGCTGAGGGTAAAGCCGTCCTTCGAGTTCTCGTGCGAGAAACAGGTCGGATTGAAATCCAATCCCAGCCCCTGCTCCTTCGCCCATGCTACCCAACGCTCGTAATGCTTCGGCTCGAGCTTGTCGAGCTCCACGTGCTCGTCGGTATCGGCATAGATAGCGTGGAGATTGACTTTGTGCTTGCCCGGAATGAGCGCGAACGCCTGCTCCAGATCCCGCCGAAGCTCTTCGGGCGTCCGGGCCGCGCCCGGATAACTGCCCGTAACCGAGATGCCGCCGGTCAGCTCCTGGCCGCGGTTCAGGAAGCCCCGCACGTCGTCGCCCTGCCAGCAATGCATCGAAATTTTGATCGTTTCCAATTTCTTGAGCACATCATCCGTGTCAATGCCATGCTGTGCATACAGCGCTTTGGCCGCCTCGTAGGCTTGTTGAATCGCCGGTTCCGTCATCGGATTCTCCTCCTTATTGGCGCGATTAGCGCGTGAACGCCGCCGGCACGCCGCCGTCGATCGTCAGCATGCAGCCGGTCGTCTTGTCGGACTTCGACGAGGCGAAGAACGCGATCCCTTCGGCGATGTCCTTCGGATAAATATTGACGAGCAGCGTCGTGCGTTTGCGGTAGTATTCTTCGAGTTGATCCGGCTCGATGCCGTACGCGGCCGCGCGCTCGTTGCGCCACGAGCCGTTCCAGATCGCCGATCCTTGCAGGATCGCGTCCGGCAAAATCGTGTTGACGCGAATGCCGAACTCGCCGCCTTCCGCCGCAATGCAGCGCGCCAGATGGGCTTCGAGCGCCTTCGCCGCGCTGTAGGCCGTCGCGTTCTTGCCCGCGTAGACCGAGTTCTTCGAGCCGATGAACACCATGTTGCCGCCGATGCCCTGCTCCTTCATTAGTTTAAACGCCTCGCGCGCCACGAGGAAGTAGCCCGTGCCGAGCACGTTCATGTTCAGGTTCCATTCCTTGAGCGACGTCTCGTCGAACGGGCTGGACGTGGCCAGACCGGCGTTGTTGACGATGATATCGACGCCGCCGTAGACGAGCGCGACTTCCGCGTAAGCAGCTTGGACGGCCGCCTCGTCCGTGACGTCCATCTTCACCGCAAATGCGCGATTCTCGCCGTACTTGTCGTTGATCTCCTGCGCGACCTTCTGCGCGCCTTCGAGGTTCAGATCCGCCAATACGACGTGCGCGCCTTCGGATGCAAGGCGGCGCGCCGTCTCGCTGCCGATGCCGCCCGCGCCGCCGGTAATGAACGCCACCTTGCGGGAGAACTCGGCTTCGGCCGGCGCGAGCGACAGCTTATACAGCTCGAGCGGCCAATATTCCACATTGTACGATTCGTTCTCGCTGAGCGAGACGAATTGGCCCAGCGCCGTGGCGCCGCGCATAACCGCGATCGCGCGGTGGTACAGCGCGCCGCTCACTTGCGAGAGCGCCCAGCTTTTGCCCGTGTTCACCATGCCGATGCCCGGAATCAGGATGACGCGCGGCGCGGCTTCGAACATAACGTCTCCTTCGTTCTTGTTGCGCTCGAAGTAGGCTTTGTACTGCTCCTTGTAGGCGGCGACGCCCTCGACGAGCTTCGCCTTCAGACCCGCGACGTCGTCAACGTTCGGCGTCCAATCGATGAACAGCGGCACGACCTTCGTGTGCACCAGATGGTCCGGACAAGCGGCGCCGACCTGCGACAGCTGAGGCGCGTCGTTGCCGCCCACGAACGCGAGCACGTCGTCCTGATCGTCGAAAGAAAGGATCATCTTCTTGCTATCCGATACGGCGCCGCGGATCGTCGGCATCACTTGCGACGCGATCTGGCGGCGAATGTCCGCCGGCAGCGCTTCGTGCTTCCGACCGCCGAACAGGCGAGCGTCGTTCACGCGCGCTTCGATGAACGCTTCCGCTTCGTTGATGATTTTGATCGTCTGCGCGTAGCACGCTTCGCTCGTCTCGCCCCATGTGACCAAGCCGTGCTTCTCCATCAACACCAGCTCGGCGTTCGGATTCGCGAACACGCCCTCGGCGATCATCTTCGACAGCGTGAAGCCGGGACGCACGTACGGTACCCAGACGAAGCGGTCGCCGAAAATCTCGCGCGCCAGCTCCTTGCCGTTATCCGCGCAGCACAGGCTAATGATGGCATCCGGATGCGTATGGTCCACATGCTTGAACGGCAGGAACGCGTGCAGCAGCGTCTCGATCGAGGCGCGCGGATGCTTGGCGTCGATCATGCAGTGGCCGAGGTAAGCGACCATCTCTTCGTCGGACATCGATTCCCGCTCGATCAGCGGACGGATGTCGTCCATGCGAAGCCCGGTGAAATTTCCCGCCTTCATCGACCCAAGATCGGAGCCACTTCCCTTCACGTACATCACTTCGATATCACGCCCGCGAAAATCCTGCACGGTCGTCTTGCTCGACGTATTGCCGCCGAAAATATTACAAACCCGGCGATCGGCGCCGATCAGGTTGGACCGGTACACCAGCTGATCAAGTCCGTTCGTATGTTGGGACGCTTCCGACGCATTCCACAAGCTTTGTACCATTTTGTTTACCTCCGAATGTATGGGATTAGTTCTATAATCGGATAGTAACATGTTTGTTTTGTTTTGAAAACAGAAATTTTGTTAAAAAACAAAAGAAAACAAAAACGAAAACCGATTTCCAAAGAGAAACATCCCCGAAATAGTAGCGAGTCATGCGCAAAGGCTGCTTAGACGATGCGGCCATCCCGCTTTTCGTGTATCATGTCAACAGATCGCGAAGTTTCGTAATTTAAGGAGAGATCCCGCATGACATGGACATTCAAAACATTCGACCAACTGACGACGCTGGAGCTATATCGGATTTTGCAGGAACGCACGCAAGTATTCGTCGTGGAACAACGATGCCCGTATCCCGAGGTGGACGGCAAGGATTTGGAGTCGGTTCATCTGTACCGAATGGATGACGAGGGAAACATCATGGCTTATTTGCGCCTATTGCCCGCGGGACTTGCCTATAAGGAAGCTTCCATCGGCAGAGTGCTGGTCAATCAGGCTTATCGGGGAAAGGGCATCGCCGCCGAGCTGGTGCAGCGAGGATTGGACTACATACGCCAGGAATGGCGGGAGGCCGAGGTCAAGATTCAAGCGCAGGCTTATTTGGAGAAATTCTATCATTCGTTCGGCTTCGTCAAGGTGTCGGAGACGTATTTGGAGGATGACATCCCGCATATCGATATGAAAATGCGTTTCGAATCTCGAACCGCTCAATCGTAATAACGCGCTGCCTAACGATGCAAACAAGGGCCTCTTACCGTCATCCGAGATGACGATGAGAGGCCCTTCGATTATCGATAATTGCAATGAAAACGACGACGACGCACGCGCCTCGACCGGCTAGCTCGCTGTCTGCGACGACCGCCTAGCCGGTTGCACGTCGTCCGGAATCGGACATACATAGGCCTCGCCGGCCAGCCGCTCCGCCAGCTCGGCCTTCGCCCGCGCGAGCAGCTCGCCGTCGGTCAACGCCGCGATCGCCGTGCAAGCCATCGTTTTGCCCGCGAACAGCATGCCTTTATGCGCATACGCGCTTTGGCCTTGCGCGACCGTCTGCCACGCGTGAAGCGGCGTGGCATACGCCCAAGTCACCGCCGCGCATTGCGCCGTCGGCACGTTCCAGCTGACGTCGCCGACGTCCGACGATGCCGGCATCATCATTAATTGCTCCCTGTACGGCGCAACGAACCGGGCAAGCGGCTGCTTCTCCAAGTAGGAGGCCGCTTCTTTGCCGACTTGCATGGCCGCGCTTTGCTTATCGCTATCGGACAGAGTGGCGAAGATCGCTTGCGCAAAGGTCAAATCGTCCTCCGAATATAGAGGGAGTTCCAGCTCCTGCATGAAGCCTTGCATGGCGCGCTCGAGCGCGGCGTTCGGAATCAGATCGGAGGCGCCCCCCTCGATACGGAAAGACATCGTCGTCCCCGTCATCAGCGCCGCGCCGCGTGCCACATCCTTCACGCGCTCGTACAGTTCCAGCACCTGCGAAGCCTTCGGCGCGCGGATCAAGTAATCGACCGCCGCATCCGCCTGCACGACGTTCGGCGCCGATCCCCCGGCGTTCGTCACGGCATAGTGAATGCGGGCTTGGTCGATCATATGCTCCCGCAGGTAGTTCACGCCGACATTCATCAGCTCGACCGCGTCGAGCGCGCTTCGGCCCAGATGCGGCGCGGCAGCCGCGTGCGCGCTTTTGCCCCGAAAAGCAAAATGCACATGCAGATTCGCCAGCGTCGACATGTGCGGCACCGCGTTCACGCCTGCCGGATGCCAACAGAACGCCGCGTCGACGTCGCCGAACAAACCGGCCCGGGCCATGTAAGCTTTGCCCGAGCCGCTCTCCTCCGCCGGGCAGCCGTAGTATCGGATCGTGCCGGAGATGCCGTGCCGCTCGATATAATCCTTGACCGCGACGGCGGCGGCAAGCGAGCCCGCGCCGAGCAGATTGTGGCCGCAGCCGTGGCCGTTCGCGCCCGGTTCGACGGGATTATAGGCCGCTTCGTTCGACCGTTGGCTCAAACTCGCCAACGCGTCGAATTCGCCCAAGATGGCGATGACGGGCGCGCCGCTCCCGAAGCTCGCGACGAATGCCGTCTCCAGGCCGGCTGCTTCGCGCTCCACCCGAAACCCTTCCTGTTCGAGCGTTCGGCACAGCAGCTCGGCCGATTTGAACTCCTCGAACCGGATTTCGGCATATTCCCAAATTTGGTCGCTAACGCCGATGAACAAGTTTTGCTTCCGATCGATCAAGTCGGAAATTTCGATCGCGATCGGATTGGTCATAAGAACACCTCTTTCTTGGCTTCTGCCTCTACCTGCGAATCGCCGGCGCCCCTAAAGCTCATCATGCCAAACGCGACGGCTCCCAGCACCGCGCAGCACGCCATAAGAAGAAATGCCGTCCAATACGAACCGTTGAAACCGTCGATAAATAAGCCGATCGCCGTCGGTGCGGCAAATCCGGCCAACTGCCCGCCCGTGCCGACGAATCCGGTGACGAAGCCCGCGTCCTCGGGCGTCGATTTCTTCAAGACGATCGAAGGCAGCAGGACGAAGACGAACGTCAGCAGCAGGACAATGACCGTTTGATACGCGAAGAACAGCGCGACGGACGGCGCGATGTACATGAGCGGCAGCAGAACCGCGGACAACAGGATGAACCCGATCGCTACCAGCCTGCTCTTCTCTACGCTAAGCTTGTCCTGGATGAAGCCGCTCGCGTAGAAGCCGGCGATGGCCCCGAAACCCGGAATGATCGACATGACGCCGATCGCCGTCATGTCCATGCCCCGCACGGTTTTCAAATAAGTCGGCATCCAGGAGGAGAGCCCCCAGTTGATGAAATAGAGCAGGAAATAGGCCGCAAACAACTTCCACAAGAGCGGCGACCGGAGCAGTCGTTTCAGCGGCATTTTCGGCTTCGGCCCATTCTCCAGCGGCTGCCGAGCGTACGCATTCGGCGTCATTTTTAATTGGAAATAATAAACCGCCGATAGCAAGATACCGATAACCCCCGCGCCGACGAACAGCAGCCGCCACCCGATCGAATCCAGCAGCAGCCCCGCGGCAAGCGCCGTAATAATGCTCATAATGCCCGCGGAAGATAGGATCACGGCAAGCGCCTTGCTCCGCTCCTGCTCCGGAAACGAGACGGAGATGATTTTGGAGGCCGTCGGGAAGAAGCTGCCTTCGCCGAGTCCAAACAGGAACCGAATCATCAGCAAGGCCGTCAACGACCAGGCAACGGCCGTCAGCGTCGTGAACAAGGATAACGCCAATATCGTCCCGATCATGACGTAACGCGGATTCCACCGGTCCGCCAGCATGCCCCCCGGAATTTGCATGATCGCATAGCCGAGGAAAAAGCTGCTGAGCACGAGTCCGGTGGCCGTGGCGCTGAGCTGAAGATCCTCGCCCATATAGACGATCGCGTAATTGATGACATAGCGGTCGAAGTTGCCTATCGACCATCCGAGAAACAGCAGCGCCAATAGCCGGTTTCGTTGCTTTCTCACACTTCCTCCTGTCATGTTTTCTCCCTCCCTGATGTCATTGTTATCGGATTGGATTTAGAATATAAAATTCGGCTTGCTTATACAATGTGGACATCTCTATAATTTTACGTATCCGACTATGGATACCCACATGAATGAAGGTGAAGACGATCGATACGGAAGCTTCGATAGCCGAATATATGACACACCATTTTCCATCCCGCGATTACCAAATTCATTTCGCGCCCAACGGTTACGACCGTCGCCTCGTATGCGCCGCCGGATCGGAGGAATCCGACGCTCGTACGCCCTTTGCGGAGTTGACCTTGGATTACGAGGACGAATGCAAGATCGTCGTCCGTTTCTTCGGGGCAGACGGCGCATGGACCGCTTCGCAGGCCAAGGAACTGCATTGGCGGCTCTACCCTGTCTATGCGGAATGGAGGATGGAACGCCAGCAGTATATCCTAAGACAGGTCATCGCCAGCATCCGGAGCATGACATCCATGCTCGACGTGGACGTTCTCCTCAACAATATTCTTGAGCAAGCGATGATGGTTATTCCGTGGAAGGTGCTCGGCACGCTGTGGATGTACGACGGGGACGTGCAAGCGCTGAAGGCGAAGGCATCCGTCGGCAAGCATCGGGATGCGGTTAGCGGCATGATGCTGCAAATCGGGGAAGGAATCGTCGGGAAGACGTTTCGGGACGGGCAGGCCCGATGGCTGCGAACCGCCAAAGACGTGTACGAGGAAGCCGTCGCCAGCACATCGGACCAAAATTTGCATCGCATGTATTACTCCGGCGGCTTCCACGATACCCAATCCGTCATCTCCGTTCCGGTCTTCGTCGATCGAGAGCCGGCTTGCGTCCTTATTTTCAATCAATACGGCGATCGGCCGCAATTCACGTCCATGGATTTCCAGCTGCTGCAAAGCTTCGCCGACCAACTGTCCATCGTGCTCATGAACGCCAGGCTGTTCCGGGACTTGAACAATCAGAACGCGCTGCTGGTCAAACGCGACCAAATCCATGCCTCGCTCATGAAGCTGTCGCTTCAAAGCAAAGGCTCTGAACGAATCGTGCAGGAGATGGGCAAGCTGACCGGACTTCCGCTGCTGTTCATCGACTCGCTGGATAACAAAAAGCATGCGTCCCGCGGTTCCGGTCCGTTCCGCCGGCTCGATCTCGAACGGCTCCACAAGCAATTCGATGCCGATCAAACCCCCGGCCCCTACTCGCAAGGCGGCTTGGACGAAGACGGCGCGTTCTACATCCAGCCGATCGTCTCGGCCGAGGCTGTCTTGGGCTTCATTATCGCGGACATGAACCGCGACTTGACGCCCCTCGATCATATCGTGCTCGAACAAGGAAGCTCCATCCTCGCATTGGAAATGGTGCTCAAGCAGTCTTTCACCGACTCGCGTTACAAACGCACGAGCGACATGTTCAACGAAATGCTGTTACAGAACGATTTGACCGTCATCGGACAGCGGGGGAAGGAGCTTGGATTAGAGGAGCATATGCCGTACTTGGCAGCCTTGATCGTCCTGAAACAACAATCCGGATTGCAGATGCAGGCGAGCGGAAACCGGCTCGTCGAGCTGCTGCGCAAGGCGTTCGTCGGCCAATTGCCCGTCGTGTTCGTCTCGAACAACAAAGTCACGGCGCTATTGGCCATCGCAGAACAAGACCAAGGACAAGCGAAGACGCGGCTCGAAGCCGTCCTTCAAGAAGCAGGCGTCCGGGTAGAGGAGGAAGCGGCCGTCGCCGGCATGGGCTCCGTCTATCGCGGCTTGCTATCCATCCAGAAAAGCTATACCGAAGCCGGAAAAGCCCTCGGCTACTTGGAATCCCGCAAGCAAAAGGGCGTCATCCGGTATGTGGAAATCGGCGTCAACCGCCTGTTTCTGCAGCAGCCGCCCGAACAGCTGGAAGCGTACGTTCAAGAAGTGTTCGAGCCCCTCCGCGGCACGAAGGCCGACGCTAGCCATCTGGAGGAAACCCTGCTGATGTACATCGCATGCAGCCGCTCGACGAATCAAACGGCGGCCAGGCTGCACATCCATGTCAACACGCTTTATCTGCGGCTGAAACGCATCGAGGAGCTGCTCGAGCTGTCGTTCCACAACCCCGAGCATCTGCTGCGCCTGGAGCTGGCTTGGTATTTGCGCGGATCGCCGTATGCGTAAAACCGCCACGGAAGCGCGTAGCGCCGGATGGCGGTCAAACGAAAAATGGTTAACAAAGCGCAGGGGCCGTTCCAGACGTCATCTAGATGACGATCGGAACGGCCCCTCGCGGTTATCGGCAATTATGCCCTCATATTGACCTCTTTCGTTACCGTGCGATTAAGCGGACGGCAGCTCCTTCACGAGCGCCGCCAATGCTTGTTCGAGCGGCGTCACCGGACGGCCGAGCAGCTGCTCGAGATCGCCGCTGGCCACTTCGAGCGCGCCTTCGCGGATGCCCTTCTGAATGCCGACCAAGATCGGCACGACGAAATCGGGTACGCCAGCGCCCGCCATGATCGACGCATACTCGGTATCGTCGACCTGGTGAACCGGAATGTCGCGGCCGATGACCGCGCTAACCGCGGCGGCCAGTTCTTCTTGGGTACGGAGCGGACCGCCCAGCTCGTAGACGGCGTTCTCTCGACCATCTCCCGCAAGTACGGCCGCCGCCGCTTCCGCATACTCTTGGCGCAGCGCCCAGCCCGCCTTGCCGCTGCCTGCCGACGTCAGCCACGGCTGACCGGCCAGCGCGCCTTGAATGCTGCCGACCTCGTTCTCCAAGTACCAGTTGTTGCGCAGGAACGCATACGGGATGCCCGTCGCGATGATCGCTTCTTCCGTGACGCGGTGCACCTCGGCCAGGAACAGCGAGCTCTCGCGCGCGTTCGTCGCGCTCGTGTACGCGATAAAGCCGACGTTCGCCCGCTTCGCCGCCGTAACCGCATCCGTATGCTGGCGAATGCGTGTCTCGGTATCGCCGTCAGCCGAGATGATCAGCAGCCGGTCGATGCCCGCGAAGGCCGAATTCAGCGTCTCCGGACGGTCGAAGTCCCCGTGCCGCACCTCGACGCCTTGCGCCTTCAGCGCCGCCGCTTTCTCCGGATTGCGCACGCTGACTGCCAGCTGGCTCGCCGGAACTTTCTTCAATAGCGCTTCGACCACCTTCGAGCCCAATTGGCCTGTCGCGCCAGTAACTAATAGTTTCATATTGTTAGCCTCCACTCGTTATCGTTCATCCAACCTGTAACCATTATAGTTACATGTATGACTTATTGTCAATAACGGAAATATTGAGCGCTTCATCTCCCTATTATCTCCAATGTCACGACAAGCAATTATCTATCATGATCACGGGTGGCAATTATGGACTGCGATCAGAGGTTGCGATCACGGGTTGCGATCACGGGTTGCGATTTCGGACTATGATCACGGGTGGCAATTATGGACTGCGACCACGGGTTGCAGTCAGCCGAGTCTCGTCTCCTTCCCTCGCACGAAAAAACCCAGGTTCGCGTTGTCGCAAACCTGGGTTGTGGCGTTTTCCTCTATTAGCGTCTCCGCCGTGCTTTTCGAATAAACTGCTTATTGCTGCTTCGCCAAGAAAGCGTCAATTTGCGCTTGCAGCTCTTGCTGTACTTTTTCGACGCCCGCGGCTTCGAGCTGTTCGTTCAGCTGCGCGAGCCCTTTGTCGATGTCCTTCACGACGCCGTATTCAAGCGGAAGCGCGTAACGCAGCATCACATTGCCGATGTTCGCGAGCTCCGTCTTCACTTTAGTGTTGTCGAACACGAACGTTTCCAGCGGATAGTGGTAGACGCCGCTTTCCCACTTGGCGACAAGCTCGGACGCTTCTTTCGGGAATGCTTCGTTGTCCCGGTTGAGCGGGGAATTGAAACTCCAGTTGGAGAAGCCCGTGAAGTTCGCATTTTTGTCCGTCGCCTTGAAGACCGTGTCGCCGACCGGCTCGTAATGCACGCCTTGAACGCCGTACATGATCAGATCATGAATTTCCTTGTCGTTCTGCATCAGATCGATGAGCATCAAAGCGCGCTCCGGATGCTTGCTCGTCGCATGGATCGACGTGCCGTTCTGCGTCGAGATCGCGATCGATTTCGCTTTGTCCGGCGTCACGTCCGCCAGCGCGACTTCATACGGCGAATTCTCTTGTTTCATTTGGGTCATCAGATTGCCGAGCGTGCCGTTATTATGCGTAATCGACGCCGTCAAGCCTTGCTTGAATTTTTGTTGGTGGTCATCCTTGCTGTTGAGTACGTTTTTCGCCCAAGCGTTGTTATCCGCCAGGTCCTTGTAGTACGTCAGCAAATCTTTGAATTCCTGCGTTTGGTACACGTTGAACACTTGGCCCTTCGCATCGGACAGCTTGAACGCAAATGGCATATCCAGGTCGAACATGTTCCACTCGTTCTGCTGCTTCAGCAGGACGCGGTCGAGATTGTGGTATTTCCAGTCGCCCGTCTCCGGCGTGAACGGCGTAACGCCCTTCTCCTTCTCGGCTACCGTCTTCAGGTACGTAGCGTAGGCTTCCGGGCTGTCGATCGCCGGCAGGTTGTATTTCTTGCGCAGATCTTCGCGGTACAGAATCAGCTTCTCCACCGACTCGCCGCGGTTCTGCGGCACCATGTACAGCTTGCCGTTCACCTTGGCTTGGTCCCAGCTCACCTGCGGCATCGCTTCCAGCGTCTTCGGCAAGTACTTGGCGATCATGTCCTCGGTGATCTCCAGGAAGCCGCCCTTCAGCGCCTGGTCATGATAGCCGGCCCAGTTCGCGGAGTAGATCAGGTCGAAGTCCTCGTTCGCGGCGAGCTTAAGCGGATATTTTTGCGCCCAATCGGACCAGTCCAAGAATTCGCCTTCCAGCGTCGCGTTGATTCTCTCCTTCAGCTTCTTGTTCAGCTCCGCGAACACGACGTCGTAGTCGGCCGGCTTCGGCCCGACGAAAATCATCTTCAACTGGACTTCCTCGGATGTATCGGCGGCACCGCTCGCGTTATCCCCGGATGTCGCTTCGGAGCCTTCCGTCGCCTGCGTGTTGGCAGGCTTCGTATTGCTTCCATTGCCTCCGTTGCTCCCGCCATTGTTACCCGAACATGCGCTGAGCACCATGACGAGCGTAAGGAGCACAGCCATTATTACCGTTCTTTGTTTGTGCAGCATCCCCCGAGTTCCCCCTTCGTATAGCCGTTCAAATTTGATATGGTAACGCTTACAATTCTAATTATAGATGGTGAAAGCGTTTTTCTTAATTGCGCGGAACAACGAAATGTAATACGAAATCAATGATCGACGAAAAAAATGACCGCCCGGCCGAACCGCTTTCGAGCGCCCCGATTCGCTTACGGCAAAAAGCCGATCGCCGGACATCCGGCAATCGGCTTTCTCATTGGTATCGACGTTATTCGAGCGCGCCGTAAATCACATTGCGCAGGCGCGGCTGATGAATCGCCTCGAGGTTCGGCAGCATCTGCTGCATGTAGACCGCCGCCAGCTTTTCCTTCGGATCAATCATCGTCCACGTGCCGGCAAGCCCGCTCCAGCCGAACTCCCCGATCGAAGCGCCGCTGCCCGCAGCCGCCGGATCCACCATCGTTCGGACGCCGAGCCCGTACCCGTAACCGGCCAGATATGACCAGTTATAATCCGCCAACTGCTGTGCGGACAGCTGATTGGCCGCCATCTGCGCCACGGTACGGGGGCCCAGAATGCGCACGCCGTCCAGCTCTCCGCCTTGCGCCAGCATGGCGGCGAATCGGCCATAGTCCGCGAGCGTGGACAACAAGCCTGCCCCGCCGCTCTCGAACGTTGCATCCGGCTGGTAGTTCGCGTCGAAATCGTCGCTTGGCGAACGGACGCCCGCTTCGTCGCGGATATACATGGTGGCCACCCGATCGCGTTTATTGGCCGGAACCCGGAAGGAGGTATCGTTCATCCCGAGCGGATCGAAGAGCTCGTCTTGCATGAATTGTCCGAGCGTCTTGCCCGACAGCACTTCGATCAGCGCGCCGAGCACGTCATGGCTGTAACCGTACTGCCAGCGCATTCCCGGTTCGAACGCCAGCGGAATCGCAGCGAGTCCCCGGGCGAGCGAACGGTTGTCGAAGCGCCCGCTGCTTTTCAGCTCGTCTTCAAGCCGTTTCGTCGCCAGCTCCGTCTTGCCATCCCCCCACGAGTAGGTGAGCCCGGACGACATCGTGAAGAGATCCTTCACTCGAATCGGTCTTGTCGAAGGCACCACCTTCCATTCCCCATGCTCTTCTCGATAGACGTGCGGCTGTTTGAATTCCGGCAAGTATTCCTCCAACGGGTCGTTCAGCAAGTACGATCCGCGTTCATGCAGGATCAGCGCCGCCGCGCACGTGACGACCTTCGTATTCGAGAAAATGCGGAATATCGTATCCGGGCCGACGAGCCGCGCGCTTCCTTCGTCGGCATAGCCGACATAATCCTCGAACACAACATTACCGTTATGTACGACCAAGCAGGAGCATCCTGCCGGCCCCTGTTCGACGAAGCGGCGCAGCAGCGGACGCAAGCGTTCTAACCGTTCCATATTCATTTTGTACGGCACCTCCGGAGGTTTAAGGAATTTCCCTTCGCTTGAGTCTTCTACTTGAACCGGCCGAATACCTCCCGAGCCTCGTCCAAACTTTGGCGCGCTCGAAGATTAAGCGACTTTTTGTCTGTCAACCCATAGTCCCTCAGCGCTCGACCCGGATCCAGGACGAGCGGCTTCGCGATGACGTCTTCCAGCAAGTCCGTCGTGACTTGCAGCGACTGGTAGTGTGTTTCTTTGGATGGCGCCTGCCGCATCAGCTTGAACAATCGTACAATCGTCTCGGCATAGCTCAGCCTCACGAGACTATCCGCGCTCATGACCTGCTTCGACGCGAATTTCAGAATGCTTTCGTAGATACCCGGCTGCTGGCCGATCTTATAGATCGCCTCCAGCTCCTCGAGCGCGTCCGTATTAAGAATCGATAATGCCTTGATTAATTCGTCGATTAGTTCCGCCGTCCACGCCGCTTCCGTTTCCTTCGGCACGTCGTAGGATTTATAAGCTTGAAGCACGCCTTCCTTGTGCATGCGGATCATATTCCCGCGATGGCGCATGAATAGCTCCCTTGCCTGATTAAAATCACCCTGTTCCATCCGTTTCACCAACTTTTCTCGTTTAGATCCACCCCATATATTCTACTTTTATCTCCATTCCCCTTCGTTCGGAGTCGCAATTCGCCGCAAAGCAAACAAGCAGATACCAAGATGGCATCTGCTCTACTGTGCGAATCATGCTCCTACCGATTACAGCATCGGCGCTTTCAATGCGGTGTCGATGTTCATCAGATCCAGGCGGATCTGATCCGCGGTGTTCCACGGGTGATACCAGCCCCGCTCGATCATGTAGGCCATGATCCTCTCGTGCGTATCGATCGCTTCCTCCAGATGCTTCGTCAGTACGGCCTTCACTTCCGGCGTGCCGGCTTCCGTAACGGCCATCGCGTAATTGCGGACGCCGCTTTTGGCATTGATCAGGAAGTTGGTCGCGACCACTTGATCCGTTAGCGTGTTCAAGCCGGTTAAATGTTCCACGATCGTATTCATCGTTTCGCTCCTATTGGATGGCTTTCGTTAACAGCGTCCCGAGCTCCTGCAGCTGTACATGCGTCGTTTCCACATCCTGCTGCAAAATATCCTTGAGCTGCGGGTCCGAAACGAGGCCACGCATCGTTTTGGCTGTCGTCAGACAGATGGTTTTGAACGCCGCCAGTTCATGAACCTCCAGCGTTTCGTGCAAAGCGAAATCCATGTTTACGCCTCCTCTCGGCCGCCTCGTCGCCAATCAAGGCTTCAAGACCACCTTAATGCAGTTGTCCTGTCTCGTATCGAAAAGTTCATAGCCGCGCTTCGCTTCGCTAAGCGGGATCACGTGCGTGATGACGTCGCTCGGATCGACTTTGCCCGTATCGATCAGCTCGTACATATACGGCATATAGTGGATGACTGGCGCTTGACCCGTGCGGAGATTGACGTTCCGCTGGAAAATATCGCCGAGCGGGAACGCATTGTAACGGCCTCCGTAGACGCCCGTGACTTGAATCGTGCCGCCTTTGCGAACGGCTTGCGATGCAATAACGATGCCGCCCATCGCGCCGCCATGCAATTTCAACCCCGAGGCAAGCGACTCCATCGGCGTCATTTTGCCGCTCATGCCCGAACAGTCGATGACGACGTCCGCCCCGCCCTTGGTCATCTCCTTCAGGTCGTTGCCGACATTCTCGAACGCGCCGGCGTTGACGGTCTCGACGCGGTTCGTCCGCTTCGCGTGCTCCAGCCGGTAATCCAAATAATCGACCGCGATGACGCGGCCCGCGCCTTTGAACCAGGCGAACTTCTGGGCGAGCAAGCCGACCGGACCGCAGCCGATGACGATGACGGTATCGCCGGCTTTCACCCCCGCGTTATCCACGCTCCAGAATGCGGTCGTCATCGCGTCCGCGATCAGGCACAGCGTTTCATCAGGATGCTCGCAGCTTTCTGGGATTTTGAAGTGGGTGAAGTTCGCGAACGGTACCCGAAGAAACTCCGCCTGTCCGCCCGGATGGCCCCCGGTCGTGCCGGAATAGCCGAAGTAGCCCCCCATATCGCCGTTATCGTTCGAATGATCGCATTGGCTTTCCAGTTGATTTTTGCAATAGAAGCATTCGCCGCAGGCGATGTTGAACGGAATGATGACGCGGTCGCCCTTCTTCAGGTTCTTCACGTCAGGACCGACCTCTTCGACGATTCCCATCGGTTCGTGGCCGATGACGTAGTCCTCTTGCAGATTCGGAATCATCCCGTGAATGAGATGAAGATCCGATCCGCAAATGGCCGTCGTCGTCAGCCTAACGATCATATCGTTGGATTTCTCGATTTTCGGATCCGGGACTTCCTTTACGACGACGTTCTTGATCCCTTGATAAGTTACGGCTTTCATGCCTCGCTGCCTCCCATATGCTCGTCCGGCGTCCGGTCGAACATGCCCTTGCGCGACGTATCGTCCGGGAACAATTTCTGCTTGCTGATTTCCAGCGTATTCGTAAGCGACAGCACGTCCAGCTTGAACTGCTCCTGCAGCTCGTAAGGATGGAACCATTTCTTCCTGACCATCAGTTCCGTAATTTCTTGATGAAGGGCGATCCCTTGCCGCAGCTGTTCGCGGAGCAGCGCTCTCGCCTGAGGGGACACGGTTTCCGTTAGAGCGACGGCGATATTGCGCACGCCTTCTTTGGCTCGCATTAAAAAATCCATCGCAAACGTCATGTCCGCCATCTCTGGCATATTAAGCGCGTTCGCCGGGTCCAGCGCATCCATCTTGATCGGGCCGTCTTGCTGAACGTTCATCGTTGTACGTCTCCTTTGCCTTCCTTAATTCAATATCGGCGTCGGGCGGAACTCCGGAACCGGGGCCTCGAACGGCGACTCCGCATATACGGCTTGCAGCTGGGCGATCGCCTGCTGCGTCTGCTGCACGTCCTTTTCCATGAGCTGCCGGAGTTCTCGATCGAACACCAGACCTTGCATCAACTTCGACTTGGCCAAGCCAAGCGTCTTGAAATTGATGATCTCATGCAGATCAAGCGCTTCATGAGCGGCCAGCCGCTTTTCGTTGATCATCTCAATCCCTCCAAGTCATGGCTACTAACGAGCTTAAATAAGTTTGTCCACTCTTGCGCGATATATGTTGAATTTGAACCCTATTTTCTCCGAAGCTAGCCGCTTTGCCCATCATCGTCCATGCTCGATGCCAACCTCAGCATCTGATCGGTGAGCAGCCGGTATTTTTCTTCGCTTTGCATGAGCGCGAGCTCCATGTTCCGCCGGACGGTAATATCCACGCTCGTCCCGATGATCTCCACGATTTCGCCGCCTTTGCGAATGGCCCGCAAGGAGGTCAAGTAGTAGATGCCGTTTAATTCCGATTCATAGCTCACCATCTCTTCGCCTTGCCACGCTCTCCGGTAGCAAGCTTCCTTACGGTGCGCGTCCGCAAGGGTCAGAAATTCCTTCGCTTCCTTCCCGACGATTTGCTCCGGCACCAGTCCCATTCGAAATAGCAGCTTCCCTTCGCAGAAGGTATGGATAAGCTTCCCATCGCGTTCGGCTACTTTGAAAATAAACCCTTCCTGCAGGCGAATGATCTCTTGCAGCGCTTCGCGGTCCATGCGCAGCCCTTCCTCCAGCCAAAAGCGGTTAGACGGCAAGCCGCTCAGCCCGAGCCTCTGCCCGAACGATTGGAGCTCATGGAACTTCTCGGTGAACGCGCGCCCCGGAAGCGGCTTCTGGAACAGAAAGCCCTGAGCGCCGTCGCAGACGTGTTGGGTGAGAAACGTCAGCTGATCCTTATCCTCAACACCCTCCGCCATTACGCTCAGTTTCAGATTATGCGCCATGTTGATGATCATCTTCACGATCGTCGCGTCATTGACGTCGACCGGACACTCCTGGATGAACGATTTGTCGATCTTCAGCTTATCGATCGGGAATTTGCGCAAATACGACAACGAGCTGAACCCGACGCCGAAGTCATCCAGACTGATCCGAACGCCGAGCGCTTTCAAGGCTCGCAGCACGATCAACGCCTGCTCTGCTTCGATCATAATGCTTTCCGTAAGCTCCAGTTCCAAATAACGCGGTTCCAGTTCCGTTTCTTCAAGAATACGGCTAACGACCTGAACGAGTCCCGGCTGGTAGAACTGCCTCGCCGACAGATTGACGGCGACCGTAATCGGCGCAAGGCCCGCGTTCTGCCACGCTTTGTTTTGTTGGCATGCTTCGCGCAAGGCCCATGTCCCGATGTCGTTGATCGTCCCGTTCTCTTCGGCCAAGGGGATGAACGACGACGGCGGAATCAAGCCGAGGTCCGGATGGTGCCACCGAATGAGCGCCTCCGCGCCGGTCAGCTGCTGGTTGCGCAGATCGTATTGCGGCTGATAGTGGAGGACGAATTGTCCGGTTGCCAAGGCATGGCGCAAATCATCCTCGCGTTCGATCGGCGGCCGGTCGCCCGTCTCTTTACGCTCATCGAACACGCGAACGTTATTCCGGCCTTCTTTCTTCACTTGATACATGGAATGATTCGCTTTTTTCATCAAGATCGTCAGTTCCCGGCCGTCTTCGGGATAGAACGCGATCCCGATGCTTGCGGACATCCGCAGCGCTTGGCCGTGGATGAAGAACGGCTCGGACAAGGCTTCGAGCATCCGTTCGGCAATTCGCACCGCATCGTCCCGTTCGTTCAACTTCGGGATCAGCAGCATGAATTCTTCGCCGCCCACGCGAGACAGCAGCTCACCTTGACGGACGCATGGTTTCAACCGCTTGGCCACCTCCTGCAGCAGCAAGTCTCCGCCCTCGCAGCCTACCGTGTCGTTCACCGATTTGAATCGGTCCAGATCGATGAACAGCACGGCGAATTTCGCGTCCGTCATGTTGGCCAGGTCAGCGGACACGCCGTTCATAAAACCGCGGTTGTACAAACCGGTTAGCGCGTCGCGAACCGACATTCTCCCCAACTCCAGCACGTAGCTTAAATGATTCGCAAACTTCTGCAAATAAGCGATATCAGCTTCGGAATACTGCCCGGGCTGCGAATCGAGCACGCACAGCGTGCCGTACATGGTTCCGTCGCGAAGCAGGACCGGCGCGCCCAAGTAGGAGTCGATCCGGGCATTTTCCGTCACCTCGACCGGTTCGCGGCTGCCCGAATGAACGATCCCGCAGTAAGATTCATGAATGGGCAGGAAGATGCCTTTTTCGATATGCAACCCGCCGGCGTTCAGCGTTTCCAGCACGCGAAAGGCATGCTCGTCCGTGTGCGCGACAAAACAAGCTTTCTTTCCGTAATAGCGGCTGACCAGCTCCAGCATATCGCGAAGCGCATCTTCGAACGGATGGAGCGGCATGGCGTCTTGCGTCGAATTCTTCACCTTCACGTTACTCCTTTTTGCCAATCTTCAGGTATCATTAGTATGACCTGGATGCGTACCGTTAAATAATGGGGAAGATCCGGTATATCCCGCTCCGCAGATGGTAAAAATGAGGGGACATTGAAGCATTCACTCGCTTGGAGGCAGGCCTAGCATGCCGAATATGGTTCCTTATCTCATCCTTGCTTCTCTGGCGATTTCGCTCTTGAGCTATATCTTGATCAGCTCCAAAAGATGGATGAACGTCGTTCTGTTTCTCGCCTTCATCGGCATGATTTATTTGTTCGAGTACACGATTCTCGTCCTCTTCGACTGCTATGTCTATTATCCGAAAATACTGCCGAACCCTTATCTGGATAGCATGATGGGGGCGCTGATCTCGAATTTCCTGACCGTTCCCGTGCTCGGCTTGGCGATGGTCGTGTATCGGCTATCCTTTCGTTGGAACCTTGTCTTCACGCTGCTGTTGTGCGGCGTAGAGTGGCTTTTTCTTCATCTGGGCATCTATGCGCATCATTGGTGGAAACTTGGCTATACGCTGGCGGCCTTTCTGTTCTTCTTCTGGTTCGTTCGATATTGGGCGAATCGATTGTCGCGAGGCAGACGGCTCTTTCAATACGTCACGCTGCTCATGTTCTCGCTCAGCACGGTGGACACGATGTCGTACCTGTTCATGCTGACGGGCGTGCGGCAATTCCTGCCCGGCGTGTTCGAGCTGCACTCGCGCGACGACGTATTTTTCACGTTTCCGTACACCTTAGTTAAGGCGGCGCTCATCGCCAACGCGGTGTTTTGGAGTCCTCGGCTGCGATGGCTGTTCGCCGCGCTGTTCATCATTATGCTTCTGCAATATCCGCTGATTCGGACGGGCGTACTGCACATTTATATCCCCTTGTGGCTCTACTATCTCATTTATGTCCCCTGCTGTTTGTTCGCGGCATGGTGCATTCGCAGAGGCATGCGCGTCTTCCGCGACCAAGACGCCTCTACCGCATGAATTTTCGCAATTGAACAAAGCCGATCCAACCTGGACCGGCTTTGTTTCACTTCTATATTATACCGCCGGCTTATCCAGCAGCAGCCGAAGCTCAACCTTCACGTCATTCTCCGTCTCTACGATCACCTGATGCGGGTTCTTCATGCCGAAGTCGGCAAAGGTGACGATCGTGCTGCCTTCCAGCTTGACCTGGCCTTGCTCATATACCGCTTGGCTGTCGAACACGACCTCCTTGTCGACGCCGCGGACGTTCAACGTTCCCTTCAGCTGAAGCGGCACGGCGACGCCCTCGCTCCACGTCTCCGGGAAACCGTCGATCGACGTTGCGGCGAACTTCGCTTGCGGATGGGCCTCGGCGTTCAAGTATTGATCGCCTTTAATATGACCGTCACGCATCGGATTGCCGGAATCCAGTCCTGCCAGGTCGACCACGCCTTCGGCCGTCATCTGTCCGGCGCTAGCCGTATCGATCGTCCATTTGCCCGTTACCGTGCCGGCCGTCATATTGACGGTTTCCTTCGACGTTGTCATCGAGATATACACTTCGGATCCGTCGGCAATCGTCCATTCGCCGTTCAATTGCTCGCTCGTGACAACGGCGCCCGAGGCTGCCGCGGCCTCTGTTTCGCCGATCACTTCCTTAATCTCCACCTGGTTGCCCGTGAAATAATCGTACGTCCAATACCCGCCGCCTGCCAAAACCACGATGGCCGCTCCTGCAGCCAATACCCATTTCTTGTTCATCGCTTCTCCTCCTCCTATGTATGTCGCCACCAACCAACACTACGCTGTGTAGTGTTGAAGAGTAAAAAAAGATGGCAACTGGTTACCTCGCCCCACACTACGTGTTGTAGTGCAATGAGACAAATGAATTACTCTTACCTTATCAGCGCAGTATGAAAAGAACCTTAGCGCAATCTGAAAATCAGCTTAAAAACGAGAACGAACTAGATACTCGCATCGCTCGCGAGCATGGCTGCGATACCGCCGCCTAGAACGCCGTTGGTTTGCCAAATACGAAAAACAGGAAAATCAATGAAAGTCTCTTCGTTCCCGCCGCGTCCAACCAGCCCCTTTCGACTGCGTCCTCGGCACTTTAAAGCGCAATCGCATACGATTGCCCGCCTTCTCGCCTAACAAACACAAGGAGCATGCGATTCGTAATCGCATGCTCCTCGGAAGCTTGTCTCACGCCGCCATCAAGCGGCCTTTAGGCATGGAAATTGGTACCGTCCGTCGTCGCGGCGATGACGCCCGCGCGAATGACGAAGTCGCCGAAGTGTTCTCCGCTCTGGCGTTCCTGCGCATAACGCGGGATCAGCACCGACAGTTCGCGAAGAATCTCTTCCTCGCCGATATTCTCCCGGTACATCTTGCTCAAGCGGCTCCCGTCGTGAGCGGCGCCCAAATACATGTTGTATTTGCCCGGCGCCTTGCCGATGAAGCCGATCTCGCCGAGCGAGTGACGCGCGCACCCGTTCGGGCAGCCGGTCATCCGGATCGTGATTTCTTCTTCGCGCAGTCCGTTCTCATCCAGCATGACATCGATCTTGTCGATGAGCACCGGCAGGTAACGCTCGGCTTCGGCCATTGCGAGGCCGCACGTCGGCAGCGCAACGCAAGCCATCGAGCTGCGGCGGAGCCCCGAGAACCGTTTGCCGTCGGACAGGCCATAGCGCTCGATGAGAGCGGAAATCTCCGCTTTCTTCTGCGCCGATACGTTGGCGATGATCAAATTCTGGTTCGCCGTCAAGCGGATGTCGCCGGTGTGCACCTTGGCGATCTCTCGAAGACCCGTCATTAGCGGATAGCCGTCGAAATCCGCCACGCGTCCGCCTTCCACGAACAACGTATAGTGCCACGTATCGCCTACGCCTTGCACCCAGCCGTAACGGTCGCCGTTATCGTTGAAGTGGAACGGCTTGGCGGCCGCCAGCTTCCAACCCAGCCGGCGCTCCAGCTCGGATTTGACGTTCTTCAGGCCGAGACGATCGACCGTATATTTGAACCGGGCATTCTTGCGATGCGCGCGGTTGCCGTAATCGCGCTGGATCGTGATGATTTTCTCGGCTACGTCGTAGATCTGCTCCGGCTTGCAGTAGCCGATGACCTTCGCCAGCTGCGGGTAAGTCTCTTTGTCGCCGTGCGCCATTCCCATGCCGCCGCCGATCGCGACGTTGAAGCCGGTCAATCTGCCGTCCTCGACGATCGCGATGAAACCGAGATCCTGCGAGTAAACGTCGATGTCGTTGGATGGCGGAACCGCGATGCCGATCTTGAATTTGCGCGGCAGATAGAGCGGGCCGTACATTGGTTCGACTTCGTCGACCTCCGGCGTGGAAGCGACCTTCTCTTCGTCCAGCCACAGCTCGTGGTACGCTCTCGTCCGCGGCAGCAGATCATCGCTGAGCCGCTTCGACCATTCGTACACTTCGGCGTGGACGTCGGATTGATACGGATTCGGATTGCACATGACGTTGCGGTTAACGTCGCCGCAGGCGGCGATCGTGTCCAGCAGCGACGCGTGGATCGATTGAATCGTCTTCTTCATGTTCCACTTCAGAATGCCGTGCATCTGGAATGTCTGACGCGTCGTCAGCTTCAGCGTGCCGTTGCCGTATTTGTTGGCCAGCTCGTCCATGACCAGCCATTGCCCCGGCTGGGCGACGCCAGCCGGCATGCGGACGCGGAGCATGAATTGATACGCGGGTTCGAGCTTCTGCTTCTGGCGCTCGTTGCGCTGGTCGCGGTCGTCCTGCAGATAGCTGCCGTGGAATTTCATCAGCCGGTTATCGTCATCCGAGATGCCCGCGCTGAGCGGCTCGAGCATCGATTCGGCCAAGGTGCCGCGCAAATAATTACTTTCGCGCTTTATGCGTTCGACATCGCTAGGTGTTCCCTCAGGGGCCGTTAATTTCGTCTTTGCCATGCTAAGTCGTGCTCCTCTTCATCCAAAATCAATATACGTCGCGCTGATACCGCTTGCTCTGCTGCATCGACGCCAGATAGTTCTCCGCTTCCTCGCGGCTCTTGCCGCCTTCGGTCTCGATAATCTCCAAGAGCGTGCGGTGCACGTCTTTGGCCATGTTCTTCTCGTCGCCGCAAATGTAGAACGACGCGCCTTGCTCCAGCCATGCGTACAATTCCTTGCTGTGCTGAAGCATGCGGTGCTGCACGTATACTTTCTCGTCCGTATCCCGGGAGAAGGCCACGTCCATGCGAGTCAAGACGCCGTCTTTGACCCAGCGCTGCCATTCCGTCTGGTACAGGAAGTCCGTCACGAAATGCTGATCGCCGAAGAACAGCCAGGATGGGCCTTGCGCCCCGCTCTCTTCGCGCTCCTGCATGAACGAGCGGAACGGCGCGATGCCCGTGCCCGGTCCGACCATGATGATCGGCGTGCTTGGATCTTCCGGCAGCTTGAAGTTCTCGTTCGGTTGAATGTACACCGGCACCGTATCGCCCGGCTGCAGCCGCTCGGCGGCGTAGACGGAGCAGACGCCCTTGCGCTCGCGGCCGTGCGCTTCGTAACGCACCGCGCCGATCGTCAAATGCACTTCGTCCGGATTGGCGGACTGGGCGCTTGCGATGGAATACAGACGCGCCGGGATTTTGCGAAGCAACGACACGACGTCCTGCGCGCTTCCTTGCAGCGGACCGTAGTCACGGATGAAATCAAGCAGATCGCGGCCATGAACGTAGGCCTTGAATTTCTCCCGGTTGCCCGCGTCCAGCAGCTCGAGCGCTTCCTTGTTCGCGGCGATCTGCGCGAGCTTCTCGATCAGCGGCTTGGACAGCGTCGTAATATCGAAGTATTCGATGAGGGCTTCGCGCAGCGCGCGAACCTCGCCATTCTTGTTCACCGTTACCTGCGCCTGCGGATCCCACTTCGTCGCTTCCAGCAGCTCGTCGACGAGCGCCGGATCGTTCTGCGGATAGACGCCAAGAGCGTCGCCCGGCTTATACGAGATGCCAGATCCTTCGAGGGACAGCTCGAGATGGCGCGTTTCTTTGTTCGAACCGCGGCCGTTCAGGTTCAAGCTCGCCAGCACTTCGGCGCGGAACGGGTTGGTGCGGGAATATGCGGATTCCGCAGCAGCTCCGGCATCGGCCGTCGGCGCGGCGGCCACGGCCGCTCCCGTACCGGCGGAAGCCGCTTCCTTCAAGCGATCCACGACGCTCTTCAACCAAGCGGATGCCGGTTCGTCGAAGTCGACGTCGCAATCGACGCGGTCGACAAGACGCGTCGCGCCGAGCTCTTCCAGACGGGCGTCGAACTCCTTGCCGGTCTGACAGAACAGCTCATACGAGGTGTCCCCGAGCGCCAATACCGAGAAGGTCATGCCTTCCAGCCGCGGCGCGCGTTTGCCGAGCAGGAACTCGTGGAACGAGATGGCGTTATCCGGCGGCTCGCCTTCGCCGTGCGTGCTCGCCACGATCAGCAGCTGTTGGACTTTCTTGAGCTGGTTCGTCTTGAAATCGCTCATCGCGGAGACGGTGACGTTGAAGCCGTTCTCCGTCAATACCTTAGCCGATTTCTTGGCCAATCCCGCCGAATTGCCGGACTGGGAGCCGAAGAGAATCGTCACGTCCTTGCTCGCTGCGGGTGCCGGCGCGGCTGCAACGGCGCTTGGCGCCTGCTGCGCGGCCAGCGGAGCCGCGGAGCCCGCCTGTGCGGAGGCCGTCGCGGCAAGGAAACCGCTGAGCCAAATTTTTTGACTGTCGGTCAAGCTCGGCAGTAGCCGGTTCAGAAGGTCGACCTGCTCTTGGTTAAACGGACTGTTGGTTACTTGCAATTGCAACGCGATCCACCCCACAAAAGTTTGTCTTGCGAAAACATGCCGGGCGGGCAGACGTACATCTCCGCCCTCCGATTAACTTACCTTTTGAAAACTATACCATATAACGCGAGCGAAATGGTCGACTTAAAGATAATGAATTCTGATGAATCCTATAATAAAACACAATGCGCTGGGCGTTCTTTCCAATATTCGGCGAAAACGGGCTCATCCATCCTATCCAACGACGCGAAAAAGAGCATGCCTCTCAGGGACATGCTCTTCATGCTTCATGCAGGGTGCGGGAATACGAAGGCGTCGGATACGCCTACACGATCTTCGCCCCGAACGACCGCGCCACGAGCACTGCTTGCTCCCGGTCCAGCTTCACGCCCGTCAGCGCCATCGTCTTGAAATCCACGCCGTCCAGCTTGGCGCCGCGGAGATCGGCATCCTTTAGGATGGCCTTCGATAAGACGGCCATCGTCAAGTCGCAGTCCCGCAAATCCGCCTTCTCCAAGTTGGCGCCGGACAAATCGGCTTCCACCAACCGGACGCCGCGCAGGTTCTGTCTCGCCAGCCGGGCTTGTCTCAAATTCGCGTACGACCAGTCACCCTGCTCGATCGTCATGCCGTCTAACGTGGCGCCCGAGAAATCGGAGCCCGTCATTTTGCACGCTTCGAATTTGGCCACGAACAGATTGGCGCCGCCGAACCCGCAGTTCTCGAAGGCGGATTCTTTATGAATGGACCCGTTCAGCAGCGCCCCGCGAAAATCGCATGACATGAAACGGCAGCCGCTGGTGACGACCTCTTCCAGCGAACCGTTCGCGAACGTACATTGATCAAATGTGCAGCCGATCAGCTCGCCGTATCGCAAATCCTTGGCGCCGAAATCGACCTTCACGTAATGCTGTTGATGATGTTGAAACATGCTAGCCTCCCGAGTACGCGATATAGCTCCACTATAGCACACGGCTGTCAAGACCCCGGGTATGCGCCGCGAAATGTCAAGCACTAAATTTATCGAAGGCAAAAAGCGCCGAACGTCCGCAGGGGTCGTATCGGCGCTTGCTATTGACTTTATTCGCTGCTCGCCGGACCGATGTTGACCAGACGAACCTCGGAAAGCGAGATGACCGTCTGTCCTGCGCTGCCGCCGGGGATGTTGCCCATATCGAAGGAAATGCGCGCATTCCGGTAGCTTTCGGCCGTCGCGTCGAATGTGAACGAGAAGGACTGCTCCTCGGTCGTCAGGTCCACCTGCCCGCCGAAATAGCCATGCCATTCATAGTTCGCCGCGACGTCCACCCAACCGATGCCGATGCCCAGCTTCCGCGGCGAGACGGCCTTCGCCTTGAAGGTGAGCGTATACCGGGAACCTTGCTGAACGGCGAATCCTTCGTTGATGACTTGGCGGTCCCATGGGTTGTCCCCGACGCTGCCGATGGCCGCTTGAAGCTTGCCGCCCTCGGCGGTGATTGAGAGCTGGCTCGCGTCTCCGGCGGCATAGGAGAACCAGCCTTCCGTACCGCTGGCGAAATTACCGTTATGCAGCAGATTGACGTTCACCGGTTGTCCGCCGCCATCCGCCGACGGATTCACCTCGTACAGCTGCACGTCGTCGATCACTACCTCGTGAGCGTCACCGGCGGCCGCGGGCACTCCCAGACCGAAGGCGAGTACGGCGGCGTTATCCGTCGGCGCGTTCATCGTGAAGGTATAAGCGAGGTGAGACTGCTCTTGCGCGAGCGCTGTTTCTTCTATTAAATACTTCGTATATTCGCCGTTGCTTTGCGAGACGACGACGTGCATCGTCCTTGGCGTCGACGACCTGGCCGCAAGCTCCAGCCGGTAGGTTTTCCCTTGTTCGACCTTCAGCCCTGCTTGCTGAATCTGATGATCCCACCACTGCGCGCCCGTACCCGGCAGACGGACGGTTAACTCGCCGCCTTCGGCCACCGCCATGCTCGCCGAATCCGTCGTGATCAAATTCCATGTCTCGGTACCGGCATCGAAGTCGCCGTTCCGCACTTTATTTTCCGACATATCTACCCACAGCGTATTATAGTCGCGACCCTGGAACTCGACGTAATAGTTCCTGCCGGCCGCAAGCGCGATCGAATCAAAATAAATCGTCTTGTACGTCTGCCAGCCGCCCGTATTGCCAACGTTCGCTTCGGACTCGGCAATCGTCGCGCCGTTCTCGTCCTTCACGCGAAGCCGAATCGGAGAATCGTCCTCGCCGCTCGCGACTCGCGCGGAGAGCACGTATTCGGCGTCCTTGGCGACGCTGATTTTATATTGAAGCAGGTCGCCTTCGTCCATATAGCCGACGTTCTTGCCCCCTTCCGAGGCATCCTCCAGCTGAAGGCCGCGCATCTCCCAAGCCTGAACAGCCGGGATATGGGCATAAGCCGAGACATGAACCGGCTGTCCGCGCTTCACCAATCGCACGTTGTCCACGTACACGGTGCCCGCGTCGCCGCCGAACAAGAGCTTAAGCTCCGATTCCGCATCGGCCTCCGGCCCGATGACGATCTCTTTCGAATAGGTCGCAAGCTCGGTGCCAAGCTGAACGGACGCGCCCTGCGGGAGTTGCGCGCTTCCTCCGTCCTCCCGGGCGATCGCCACCCGCATGGTCCTCGGCGTATCTGCCTTCGCCTCGAAATAGAGACCGTACGCCGCGCCCGCTTCCAGCTTCAAGCCGGGCTGACTGACGACGACGCTGTCTGCCGCGAACCCTTCTTCTTCAACTTGGACGACCAGCTGCCGCTCCATGATCGGGAACTTGAGGAAGTTGTTCACGCTAATTCGCGCCTTTGCATCCGACGCGATTGCAGGCGACCAGAACCCCAACCGGTCCGTCCCTTGATCGAACGTGCCGTTATAGACCAGGTTCCCGTCCGGGAGCGCACCGCGTTCGATCGTCTCGTCCGGCAGCGGCGGCGCATCGCCGATCTCGACCAGCTTCACGTTTGCAAGATAAACCGTTTCTTCATTTAACCCGAGGTTAAATTCGAACCGGGCGTTATTGTCCGTGCCCTCGCGCATGTCGAAGGTGTATTCAAACGGCTGCCAATCCGTCGTTAGCGTAAAGGTTTGCTCGCCGGAATAATTTTTCCAGCTCTTCTGATATTGGTTTACCTTGGCCATGATCGTTCGGTTCGCGTCCGCTTTGGCCTCGAAAGTCGCCTTGTAGCGCTTGCCATTCTGAACATACATCGGCATCTGCGTGAGCTGGACCGCATACAGCTGCTCGCCCGCGTTCGCGATCGACACCTTCGCTGCCTTCCCTTTCGCCGCGTCCTCGATGACGGACACGCTTCCTTCGCCGCCTGCGTTCAGAAGGAATTGCCAGTCGCGCGGAACGCCGTCCGCGCCTTGCTCGCCGCGGAAATCATGATTGTACAGCTGGTTGCCGTCCGGCTGCGGCTGACGCTGCATCGCCGGTTCCGGCGGATGGCCCGTCACGTCCGGCCATTCGTCCAGCTTCTTATAGGAATAGACGCGTACGAAATCCACCTTCATCTCGTCCGATACGAAATTCGCATCCGGCGAGCCCGGCCAATCGCCGCCGACAGCCAAATTGAGAATCAAGTAGAACGGACGATCGAACGGAGCCGGGTAGGTGTAATATTCCGGCTGGCCCGGACCCTTGGTCTTCCAGTCGCTCACCTCGTGATACAGCCGGCCGTCCACGTAGAACCGGATGACGCCCGGCAGCCATTCAACCTGAAAATCATGATAATCGTTCGCGAACGATGCGCCCTGCGCTAATTCATAGATACCTTGGTCGTGGCCGTGGGAGCCGTCCGGCTGCACGCTGTCATAGTGAAGCGTGCCGTAGACGCGGTGCTTGTTTTGCTCGCCCCCAATCAGCTCCATAATATCGATCTCGCCCGAAGCCGGCCAGCCGCCGTAATGCGCTTCGTCCGTCGGCATCATCCAGATCGCCGGCCACATGCCCTTGTCGACCGGAAGCTTGGCGCGAACAACGACCTTCCCGTATGTCCAATCCCCTTTTCCCTGCGTGATTAGCTTGGCGGACGTGTAATCGCGGCCGCGATACGATTCCTTCTTCGCGGCGACGTTCAGCACGCTGCGGCTGCCGTCCTTCTGTATGGAAGCATTGTTCGGGCTGTAATATTCCAGCTCGTTATTATAAACGACATCCGTATCCAAGACCGTCCACTTGGACGCGTCGATGCCGGGCGCATTGAATTCGTCGCGCCAGACGAGCTCCCAATCCTGGTCGGGAATCGTCGTCGGCGCGACTGGCGGCTCGCTGCCGGCGGGCGGCGTGCCGGGATTCCCCGGCGGCGTCGTCGAATCGGACTTCGGTTCAAAGGAGACTGCGTAGCCCGCGCGCACTTCTTTGCCGTTCACGGTCACCTTGTCGGCCTCCACCAGCAGTCGACCAATCTTCCCATCGGTCGTCAGCTTGGATGTGCCCGCCGTCTCGCCGAAGGTCATCGCGCCGATCGCGCTATCCGCCTCGACCTCGATCTGAGCAGGCTGCCGAACGGCCACCGTCTCCGCACTCGAGCCGGCTTGGAAGGCGACCCGGATCGGCTTTCCCCGCTTATCGATGACGACCCGTCCCAACTTGGCATTCTTGAAGACGATCGAATGGCTCCCGCCGCCCTTAATGATCGCGCTTCCGGTGACCGTTACGCCCTCCAGCGTAACCTCGCCTTCTCCGATGCCTTCCGCGAGCAGCAAGTTACCTTCTATAACGGTGTTCCTTATCGTGACGCCGCCCGTTCGAACGAGGACGTTCCCCGTGATCTTCGCTGCTTCGTATTGCGTCGGCTTCGCAATAAGCACGGACATCATGCCTGCGAGCAGCGATGCCGATTCCGCGCGGGTTATCGGCTTCTTGGGCAGCAGTCGCCCGTTCGCCCCCTTCATCGCCTTCGTCTCCACGAGATAAGTAAGCGCTTTCTCCGCATAGCCGGCTATATCCTCGCTATCGTCAAAGGTCTGCAGCGATGCGACGGACTCCGCCCCCGTCGACAATTGGAAGGCTCGGTCCAGCAAGACTGCCGCGCCTTCTCTCGTCACCGGGGCGTTCGGCGCGAATCGGCCGTCCTCCGTTCCTTCGACGATGCCCGACCCGGCGGCGTTCATGACGGCGCGGTAGTACCACGCCTCGGGAAGCACGTCGGCGAACGATTTGGATCCGACGCCGGCGAAGCCGAACGCCCGATCCAGCACCGCGATGAATTCCGCTCTCGTGATCGGCCGGTTCGGTTGGAACCGCCCGTCCGCATCGCCGGTCATCAGCCCCAGCGCTTGAAGCTGCTCGGCGGCGGGCTTCGCCCAATGCGAGCCGCTCACATCCGCGAATCCTTCCGCGGTCGACAGCTTCTCCGTTTCGCTTGCATATGCCGCCGGACTGATCGCCGAGATCAGCAAGCCGCCGACGAGAATCGAGGACAGCCATTTCGTCATCTTCATGTTCGTCTCCTCCTGAATGTAACGTTCATGCGTTTGGCGAAGACTGCCCTGGGCAGCCCTGCCAACCGAAGCCATGCGCTTATTCCTTTACCGCGCCGATGACCATACCCTTGACGAAAAACCGCTGCAGGAACGGGTAGACGAGCAGGATCGGCAGCGCGCCGATAAAAATTTGAGCCGCCCGCACCGTCCGCTGCGAGATATTCTCCAGCTGGCTCGGATCGACGTTGATTTTGGAGAAATCCTGCTGCACGATGATCGTCTGGAGCAAGGACGCGAGCGGATAATCTTTCACATCCGACATATAGATCATCCCGTCGAACCAGGCATTCCAGTGATAGACCATCGTGAACAGCGACAGCGTCGCGATCGCCGGCATGGAGAGCGGAACGTACACGAGCATGAGCGTCTTCAGCTGACCCGCGCCGTCCAGATAGGCCGCCTCCTCCAGTTCCTTGGGCAGCCCGCGGAAGAAATTCATCATGAGGATAATGTTCCATACCGAGACCGCGCCAGGCAGGATGAGCGCCCAGATCGAATTCATAAGCCCCACCTTCTGCACGAGAATGTAGCTCGGAATAAGACCGCCGCTGAACAAAATCGTGAAGACGAAAAACCATGTATACATCGATCGACCCTTGAAGCTGTGCTCCTCCTTCGCCAGCGGGAAAGCCGTCAGCGTCACGAGCGCCATGCCGATGACGGTCGCCAGCACCGTCCGCTCCGCCGAGATCCAGAGGGAGTTCAAGAAGTTCGAGTTGCCGAACGTCTTGACGTACGCATCGGTCGTAAAGCCGATCGGCCAGAATCCGACCAGATTGGCCGACGCCGGAGCCATGCTGCTGAACGAGACCGCCAGAATGTGGATGATCGGCAGGATGCACAGCAGCGACAGCGCGCCGAGGAAGAGATAGTTTGCGATGCCGAACAATCGATAGCCTGTTGTTTTGTGATACAAGAATGAGCCCTCCTAGATAGAATCCGAGCACCGGACCTCGAGCTTGATTGCGCAAGATTCGATGCCGTGTTAAACCTTGAACTGCTTCGTGATCAATGTTCAAAAAGTCGACCATTCAGCACCGAGAAGGTTGCGTGAAGGCGAAGAAGGAGGCGCGGAGTTTAGGCCAACCTAAATGAGCACCGGACTTCGAGCCTGAACGCAAGATTCGATGTCGAGTTACACCTTGAACTGCTTCGTGATCAATGGGCGACTTTTTGAACTTCCGCTAAAACACGCGGTAGTTGGCGAGTCGGTAGGCCAGCCAGTACGAGACAACGATGAGCACGGTGCCGACGACCGATTTGAACAGGCCGACCGTGGTCGCGAAGCTCATTTTGCCATTCAGAATGCCCAGCCGGTACACGAAGGTGTCGATGATATCCCCCTTCTCGTACACGAGCGGGTTGTACAGATTAAATACCTGATCGAAGCCGGCGTTCAAGATGTTGCCGATCGAGAGCGTCAGCAGCACGATCGCGATCGGCAGGAGCGCGGGCAGCGTAATGTGCAGCGTCTGCTTCAGCCGGTTCGCGCCGTCTACCTCGGCCGCCTCATAAAGGGCGGGGTTAATGCCCGCAAGCGACGCCAGGAACACGATCGTGCCGAAGCCGAATTCCTTCCAGACGTCGCTGACGACGAGCGTCACCCGGAACCAGTCCCCGTCGCCGAGGAAGAACACCGGCTGTCCGCCCAACGCGACGACCAGCTTGTTCACCATCCCGCCGTCCGGGGACAAGATGTCGAGCAGAATGCCACCGAGAATAACCCACGACAGGAAGTGCGGCAGATAGACGAGCGTCTGGGAAATCCGCTTGAACGCCATCGACCTCACCTCGTTCAGCAGCACCGCGAACAGGAACGGCGCGATCAGCCCGGCGACGATTTTGAAGAACGCGATCAGGAGCGTGTTCCAGATGACTTGGTCCACGCCGGGATAGCGGAACAGGAATCGGAAGTTATCGAGCCCGACCCACTTGGACCCGCCAAGACCGAGCCACGGCTTGAAATCCTGGAACGCGATGACGAGCCCGCCCATCGGCACGTACTGGAACAGCAGCGTCAGCAGCACCGCCGGTAAGAGCATCATGTGCAGCGGCCAGTTCCGTTTCAGATTCCATTTTCCCCTTGCGGCAGCCCGCTCGGCGCGCGGCTTACTCGCTTCTAAAGCCAACTCATTCAATTTCGCATCCTCCGTTATTCGACGAATTTTTACTTTGCTAGGTCCGGCAGACCTTGTAATATAACGATTATAGCAACGGCCATTAGCGTTCTATATCCTAAGATTGCAAGAACGGTATTGATATTTTAACTAGATGAGGAGGCTCCCGCCGTGCTGTCGCGCTTCAACGTGTTCACCAAAATCACGCTGCTGATCCTGCTGCTGCTCATCCCCGTCCTCACCTTGTACACCTATTCCAACCGGGAGAGCGTGAAGGTCATCGAGCACGAGATTCAGAGCGGCACGACGAATCGGCTGTCCTTCTTCGCCTCCCAGGTCGAAGCGACGATCTATCAGCTGTCGTTGTACGGCGTGTCAATCGGGCAAGACTCCTCGATCCAGGAGTACCAGCGGCCCGATTTCGCGGGACAGCCGTACGAACGGGTGAAGCTGAGCGTCTCGATTCTGGAGAAAATGAATCTCTACAATGCCGCCAGCAAGTGGCATTCCGACATCACGCTGTACTTCCCCCGCATCCGTCAGGTGCTGTCGACCGACTATTACGCGGCGCTAGCCTATGACGAAAAGCAGTTCGAAGCACCCTTCCCCCAAACATGGCGCTATGAGGGCAACCGGTTCGTCTGGCACGCGACCGACCCCGTGTCGGCGATGGCCAGTCCCAAATTGGCGCGGCTTATTACGAAAATCAGCTTCCCGATCGAGCACTTGACCGCGCTGCTCGACCAGAACAAGATCAACAACAGCGGCGATCCGTTCCTGTTCGACCCGGCCGGCGGCACGATTCGCAACGGTTCGGCGAACGAAGCGCGCATCGCGCTCTTGTCGAACCGGTTGAAGGATACGCCCCTCGCGGAGAACGGCGCCTTCCGCGCCGAGCTGGACGATACCGAATATTTCGTGTCGTATATCCGGTCGAAGAGCCTTGGGTGGTACTATGTCGATTACGTGCCGATGCAGCAAATTTTGACTCCCGTCACGAGCAGCCGGAATCTGTTCTATCTGTCGATCGCGGTGCTGCTCGTCATGAGCGTCGCCGTCGTCTTCGCGCTCTATCGCAGCGTGCAGCTCCCGCTCCTGCAGCTCGTCCGGGGGACGAAACGATTGTCCGCCGGCGACTTCTCCGTACGGCTGCCGAACGCGGAGCGCAACGAATTCAGCGTGCTGTTCGGACGGTTCAATATCATGGCGCAGCGCATCCAGGAGCTGATCGAGAACGTCTACGAGGAGCAGCTGCGCCGGCGCGAGGCGACCTTGAAGCAGCTCCAGTCGCAGATCAACCCGCATTTCCTGTACAATTGCCTGTTCTATATCAAGAACATGGCGCGCATGAAGAACGAGCAGGCCGTTGTCGCGATGTCGCTCAATCTGGGCGAATATTACCGGTATATCACGAGAAGCGAGAATGATCGGGCCACCCTCCGCGAGGAAGTACGCATGGCGACCAACTACTTGAACATCCAGGCGCTCCGGCTGGAGCGGATGAGGTTCGAGATCCGCATCCCCGATGCGATGCTGGAGCGCGCCGTGCCGCGGCTGACGCTGCAGCCCATCATCGAGAACGCCATCGTGCACGGATTGGAGCCGCAAGCCGAGGATGGCGAGATCCTTGTAGACGGGTCGTGCGAGAACGGCTTATGCATGATTACGGTGGAGGACAGCGGAGTCGGCATGACGGATGAAGCCATGGCGGTTTTGCAGCGGAACTTGGAGAAGCCGCTGGACCGAGATATGGGGTGCGGAACATGGAATGTCCATCAACGCATGATCTTTCTCTTCGGCGAAGGCGCCGGCCTCCGTTACGCCCGATCGGCTTCGGGCGGCGTCAGAGTAACGCTAACTTGGCCGGATAATACAGACGAATAGGTGGAGACGCATATGCTGCAATTATTATTGGTGGACGACGAGCGCTCGGTCGTCGAGACACTCGCCGAGACGATTCCGTGGGCGGAATGCGGCATCGGCGCCGTGCACGAGGCGTTGTCCGGCGCGATGGCGCTGGAGGTGCTGGAGAACAACGCGATCGACGTGGTCATGACGGATATCCGGATGCCGGGCATGTCGGGAATCGAGCTCATCACGCAAATCCAGCAGCGATGGCCGCATATTCGGACAATCCTGCTCTCCGGCTATGCGGACTTCGAATATGCCAAGCAGGCGATCGCGCAGCAGACGTTCGATTATTTGCTGAAGCCGGTCAGCGACGAGGATCTGATCGATTCGGTCACGCGCGTCGTCGGGCAAATCAAGGCGAAATGGGAAGAAGCCGCCTCCGTCCAGAAGGCGCTGTACGCGTTGAACGAGAATTTGCCGCTGCTGCGCTCGACGATGCTAAGCGAGCTGCTGGCCGGCAAAGCTTACGCCGCGCCTGCGCTTGCGGATAAGCTCCAGCTGCTCGATTTGCCCTACTCCGTTCAGGACGAATTCAATCTGCTGCTCGTGCGCATGGAGGAGCGGTTCGCCGATCTGTCCGCCCGCGAACAGGCGCTTATGGAATATGCGATTTGCAATATCGTGAGCGAAGTCATGCAGGACGATTTTCACATCTGGCCGACGCGGGATGCGCACGACTATATCGTCATCCTTGTCAAACGGAAAGCGACCGCTTCCGGAGGCGGACCTTCGGACGCCGCGTCATCGCGGCCTCTCGTCGAACGGCATGCCGCGCAAATTCAGACGAACGTGCACAATTACTTAAAGGGCGCCATCTCCATTCTCGTCGGCGGCCGGGGCGTCTTCCCCGACCAAGTCCGAGACATCTACGACCAAGCCGTTCGCTCCATGCGCCAGAAGATGGGGCACGTCCAAGGGCTGTTCGTCATGATGCCGCAGAACGCGGAGCCGGCGAATACCGCGGTGAACGCCGTCTGGTCGCTGTACGAGCCGCCGACGCTCATGCATCTGCTGGAGGCCGGACGGTTCGACGACGTCGAGAGCAAGATCAGGCGGATCTTCGACGAGCTGCTGCGAGCAGACGATGCGGACGTCCCGGAGCGGCTGATCGAAGCGTATCACGTGCTGGCCGGCGCGTTCGCCTACATCATCCGCAAGAACGGCAAGCAGCTGCGCGCAGTCCTGCCGGATGAAGCGTACCGGCATTTCCAAAGTCCCGCCTACTCGACCGCGGCGCAGCTGCACGAGTGGGCGCTGCGGACGCTGCATCGCATTCGCGACGACGCCGAACAGGAGCTGCTGGACAACCACAGCACGATCGTTCGCAGCGTGCGCAGCTTCGTGGACCGCCAGCTGGCCTATGACGTGTCGCTGCCCGCGATTGCCGGCCACGTGCACCTGCACCCGGTCTATTTGTCCAAGGTGTACAAGACGGAGACCGGCGAAGCGCTGACGGAATACGTGTACCGGCTGCGGATGGAGAAGGCGGCCTTCTATCTGCGGACGACGGCGTCGAAGGTGTTCGAAATCGCGGAGCTCGTCGGCTACAACAATACCGCGTACTTTATTCGGGTGTTCAAGAAGTATTACGACGTGACGCCCCAGGAGTACCGGGACAGTCTGCATCAACCGCAAGGGTAACGGCACCAGAACAAAGGGCTTCGCCCCTTCGACCCCGTTTTTATTGCTGCCTCCCCCTTCCCCCTCCGCTGAGGGGAACCAGAGGACTTTGCCCTCTGGACTCCCTTTTTCGTGCTGACTTGATGGTTAGTGGATGGCGGGTGCTTTCGATCGTGGCACGCTTTTGTCCTGCGGACAAAGCTTACGTAGGTGTTGAAGTCCTAAGACATAAGCCTGTCAACTATGGGCCATGGGTGGCTTCACAGGGCGTTTTTCCTTAACCCGACTGCATTGTCTTTCGCTGAGGGGAACCAAAGGACTGAGTCTATGCTCCCGAAGTCGTTTTCCTCCGGAAAACGTTCACCTCTGGACTCCCTCTTCGTGCTTGAACGTTTGTTCGCGTTCGGCGGGTTGGTTTGAGCGGGACACGCTTTTGTCCGGACGGACAAAGCTTCATGCGTAGTTGCCCCCTACCCAGTCCACCAATGCTGTCTTGTTACGCATATCGGGACGGGTGACAGAGCAGTAGGTGCATCAGGGCAATTTTTCAACGACGAAAAAAGCGCCGCGGGGATTACCCCGTGGCGCTCTTTTGCGCTGTTGTCGCGACTGAGGCAAGATACTCTGCCCCATCGCTTATCGTCTATTGTCCGCTGACGGACTGATACCATTCGTTGACTTCCTGCGTGATCTGATCGCCGCCGGACGCCTTCCACTTCTCGACGAAGGCGTCGAACGAATCGATCGGCGCTTTGCCATAGATGATTTGCGAGAACGTGTCCTTCTCCATCTTCGCAAGAATGTCGTTGTTCATCTGCATCGTCGCCGTCGGCGCGCCGGTGAACAGCTGCTGCATCGTGATGTCCTTCTGCTCGAGCACGATCTTCGCCGCGTCCAGCATCGTCTGCGGCGTGCTGAGCTTAAGCTTCTTCTCGAATGGCGTCGCCGCCTCGCCTCCGTCCGCGAGCTTCGCCAGCGTCTCCATGTTCAAGCCCGGAATGCGGGCCCCGTCGAACGTGAGCGTATATTTCTCCGGCGCGAAGCCGCCGGTGTGGGCCGCGTCGGTCGTCGGCTTGCCGTCCAACATGACCCAGTCGTAGCCCTCGGCCAAGCCGTTCTCGAATTCCCCGCCGATCGGCGGATTCGCGAATTGATCGAACAAATAATTCTGATACGTAAAGAACGCTTCCGGGTTCGCCATATCCTTGTTGATCAGCACGACGCCGTTCGCGTTGGACGTGCCGTGGCGACCGGCTTGTCCGTTCGGTCCGGACGGAATCGGATATGCCTTGTACTGCGCGTCCTTGTTGTTCTTCTTCACGTCTTCGAGCGGCCAAGCCGGCATCCAGTGCGGACCCACGACAATGCCCGCCTTGCCAGCAGTGAAGTCCTCCGCCGCCTTCGTCTCGTCGTACAGCCCCGCCTCGGTCGGCAGATAGCCTTTGCCCATCCAATCCTGCAGCTTCGCCAGCGCCTGCTTCGCGCCCGGCGTCACGGAGCCGTACTCCAACTTGCCATCCGCGCCTAAGTTCCATTGGTTCGACATCGTGCCGAATGCGCCGAAGATCCAACCGGCATCGGACATCCACGTGTTGATCCAGTTTTTGAAGCCGATCGCCAGACCGTAGGTATCCTTTTTGCCGTTGCCGTCCGGATCTTGGTTCGCGAACGCGTCCATGACCTTCTCGAGATCGTCCAGCGTCTTCGGCGCGGACAAGCCCAACTTCTTCATCCAATCCTCGCGAATCCACATGACCGGGTCGCCGTTGTACGCGTAATCGAGAATCGGTATGCCGATCCGCTTGCCGTCTTGCATGTACGGATACCAGACCGAAGGATCCTCCGCCATCGCCTTCTTCCACGTCTCGCTCGCGTACTGGTCGAACAGCTCGCCCGCGTCGACGAACCGGCCGGAATCGATCAGCTCCCGGACGAGGTTGAAGTCGCCGCGGTACGAAATAATATCCGGCATTTTCTCATTCGTCGCCAGCGACAGGCGCAGCTTCGTCTCGAACGCATTGTTGGTCGACGGCGAGATCCATTGATTTTTGAGCTCGATGCCAAGCTTCTCGCGCGCCCACTTCACATGCACGTTGTTGTCCTGATTCTCTCCGTCCTTGAACTTCACGTCCGGTCCCCACGGGCGGAGATACGTGATCGTAATCGGCGGATCGTATTTGCCGTCCTTCAGCCCCGCGCCTGCATCCGCTTTCGCCTCGGCGTTCGCCGGCTGCTCGTTCGCCCCTTCGCCCGCGTTCTCACCCGCATTATTGCCGCAGCCGCTCGCGATCGCAGCCAGCGAGACGAGGCCGGTCAGCAGCATCGCGCCCATGCGCTTCTTGTTCCGTGTGTCCAACGTTGTTTCCCCCAATTCGTAGGTTGTGTACAAAGCCTATAGTAAAGAAACCGCGTTTGGTCCGCCTATACAAAGATTGCAACATCGATTGCACTTCTTTAGGATGTTGCATATTGAATAGTATTTCTTGCAAAAGTAGCATCTTCCTCTCGCGGAGACCGCGCAATTTGGCTTACGGCGTCGATTTAACGGCATAGACGGCAAAAAAGCAGCCCCTGGCAGGGCTGCTCGTCTGATCATTCTTGTCCGGCGATACCGTTCGCATCGCTTTAATTGCTCGTATACTTCACCCAATCATACTCGGCGTACAGCGGATTCGCCCCGTTATACGCGCCAAGCCAGCTGTCGACTCCCGTCCCGTTCCAAATGTTCATCATGATTTTGCCCGGATGACTCGGGATATTGGTCGTCGCCGTATGCTTCAGAACCCCGTCGACATACCACTTGATATGCCCAGGCTGCCAGTCGAATGCGTACGTATGGAAGCCGGCAGCCGCATCAAAGCCGAGGTCCACCAGCTTCTCGTGTCCGCCGACGCCGTTGGTGAAGTAATTGAATTGCACCTTGGTCGTGTCCTTGCCCAGGAATTCGATGTCGATCTCGTCCCAAGCCGTGCCTTCGCTGGGACCCGTGTACGTGAAGAAAGACGAGACGATGCCCACGTTCTTCGCCGGTTTCATGCTCACCTCGTAGAGACCGTAGCCCGTCTTGAACGTCGAACGATATTCGCCGCAGTCGAACTTGTTGTACGCGGAGCTCGTCAATCCGAGTCGAAGCTTGCCATCGGCTGTGAAGCCGACGTTGTTCGCCCGCCACGTGCAGTTGAACATCCCGCCGTTCGAATAACCGTCGGCCTTCTGCCACGTAGCGGAATTGAAATACGTCAGCGGCTCCCAGAATACGGACGCGCCATAAGCGTTCGTGACAAGCAAGACGGACGCGATGACCGTCGCAATCGAGGTAAGCCAAGTTTTCTTCTTCATCATTACACCTCCGCATCAATTCGCCTGGAATATGAACGCACGCCTGCAACCAGCCGCATTCACGCCTCCCTTCCTTCTGAAATAAAGCGTTTTCATTTCCGGCGATTTCATTGTAGCGCCTAGCGGCCGGGACATTATATAGCAACCTTGCAAGATCAGATAGCAATATCTAAAGGTTTGCGTTCCCAATCCAAAGATTGGGAACGCAGCATTCAGCGAACGCGAAAACGGGGGTGTCCCAAAAGTCATCAAAAGATGACCTTGGGATACCCCGTTTTTTAAAAACAATGTCTGGGTTACCGCACCCACTGCGCGGTCACATGTTCTTCCGATCGCTGTTGTTCCCGGATTCCCTGAATGTAATGGGCGAAGGTAGGAATCCGCTCACAAAGGCGAACGCTGACGCTTCTCCAGAATCATGCGACCTGCTCCGTTTTGGCTAACCATTCATTAAAATTTCAAAACAAAAGAAGCCTGTCCTTGTTAGAATGGAAGTACCACCAACCATCTAACCAAAGGAGAGGCTTCTTTTGTACAAAGAATATACCATGGACCAACTGTCCTTGCCAATGGACTTGCAAGAAGATATCCCTCAAAACCATCTCGTTCGCATCGTCAATGATGCGGTCGACCGCTTAAATATGAACCTCTTCACCAAGGCCTATCCCGGCGGCGGTCGGGACAGCTACCACCCCAAAATGCTGACGAAGATCATCATCTACGCTTACACGCAGCGGATTTACTCCTCACGCCAAATTGCCAAAGCCGTTCGGGAGAACATCATGTTCATGTGGCTGGCTGCGCGGCAGCGCCCAGACTTCCGCACCATTAATCGCTTTCGTTCCGAGCGCATGAAAGACGTATTGGAATCCATTTTCACCGCCGTTCTTCAGTTTCTCATCGAAGCGAAGTACGTCAAACTCGAGCATTACTTCGTAGACGGGACCAAGATTGAAGCCAATGCGAACCGCTACACCTTCGTCTGGGGTAAGGCGGTCATTAAACACAAAATGAAACTGCAGGAGAAAGTACAGACCTTGTTCGCGACCATCGAAGAAGCGGAGAAGCAGGAAGATCAAGTCCTCCGCGGTCTGGATCTAAGTGAGCTTGGTGAAGCAGCAGACATGACGAGCGAAAAGCTGGAACATGCGGTGCAGCAGCTCGAACAACGACTCGAAGCGAAACCAAAGGACAAGCCGCTCAAGAAAACAGTTCGCATCCTTCGTAAAGACCTGCTGCCGCGACTCCAAAAGTACGAATCCCAGCAAACCATCTTGGGGAGCCGCAACAGTTTCAGCAAAACAGATCCAGACGCCACCTTCATGCGCATGAAAGAAGACCATATGCGAAATGGTCAGCTCAAACCCGGCTACAATGTACAGATCGGAACCGAGAACCAATTCATCCTAGGGTACAGCGTTCACCATCGTCCAACGGACACCAGATGCCTGAAGCCGCATCTGGAGAAAGTGAAACACGCATTAGGAGTACTACCTGGCACGATCATCGCGGACGCCGGCTATGGCGGAGAAGAGAACTACGCGTACCTGGAGCAAGAAAACGTGGAAGCCATTGTGAAGTACGCAACGTACCATCGCGAGAACACCAAGGCTTGGCAGCAAGACGTGAGCGAACTAGATAACTGGACGTACACCGCTGAAGAGGACAGCTGGGTATGTGTGGCGGGACAAACGCTTACCTTCCGCAGAGAAAGCAAAGAACGTACGGAAAGCGGTTATGAACTTTGCCACCGTCATTACCGTAGTGCCAGCTGCGAAGGATGTCCGCTAAAAGTAAACTGCACAAAGGCAGCTGGTGACCGCGAGATTAAAGTGAGCCTGGATTATCTTCGCTACAAGCAACAGGCACGTGAGCGCTTGAAGAGCGAAGAAGGCTACGCACTCTCGGTTCGACGAATGCATGAACCCGAGAGCGTATTTGGACAGATGAAGAACAACCGGGGATTCCGAAGATTCCTGCTTCGGGGCTTGCCAAAAGTGAGCCTGGAGGTCGGGTGGCTTTCGCTCGCCCATAATTTGCTGAAGAAAGCCGCAATGGACCGAAAATGGCAAATGGCGTCACAGGGATAAGACCCTGTAACGCCATTTTTTGTGCAATTGGAGGCCATTCGCGAGTTAGGAGTCACTTACTTCAACCCTTTTGAGACGGCCTCGCCCCTGACGCCCAGCTTAATACGCGTAAATCGCAGAACTGGCGTACGTTTGACCTGCTAGCTTGCCTACTCCTTCATCCGGAACCATACGCTCATCTCGCCGGCGCCCCGATTGCCCCACGCGCTGTACGGCACCCATTGCAGCTGTACGGACTCCGCCTTCCGGCTGACCGGACGATACAGCTCGCAGCTCCAATCCGCTTGCGCGTCGCGGAAGCCTTCCCCCTTCAGCACGACCGTTCCGCCGAGGACGTCCGGCTCCAACACGGCCTCGAACTTCGCATCCGGCTTGACCGCGATCGCGGACAGATGGCTGCCGTTGTCCGTCTCCTCCAGACAGTAGACGAGCGGGCCGCGGGTCATCGCCGCCTTGCCGGCATTCGCCCGGACGCTCGGATTCGCTTCGATCAGGCGCGCTTCCATCGGCAGCGCAAGCTCGAGGGCATCTCCGTCTCCCCATGTCCGAGTTACGTAGAGATACCCTTTGCGGAGACCCTCGCCGCCCGGCTGCAGCGGTTGTCCGTTGACCTTGACTTCGAAGCCGTCCGCCCACGACGGAATGCGCATCGCCAGCGTGAATGTGCGCGGCTCCCCGATCCCCACCGTTAACCGCACGTTCCCGCTCCATGGATAATCGGTCTCCTGCTTCAGCTTGATCGCCGCGCCGCCCGGCAGCGCCGCTTCGGCTTCGCTGCCGATATAGAGATGGGTGTAGATCGTCTGATCGTCCGTCGTATAGATATACTCGCCGAGCGAGGATAGCAGCCGCGAGACGTTCGGCGGGCAGCAAGCGCAGCCGAACCACTTCTGCCGGACCGGCTTCACGTGATGGCGGCCGGGATTCTTCTCGCTCGCCTCCGGCCACACGTCAAGCGGATTCACGTAGAAGAAGTGCTTGCCGTCCTGCTGCATGCTGCCGGCGACGTTGTTGTAGAGCGCCCGCTCCAGCACGTCGGCATATTCGGCGTCGGCTTCGATTTGAAGCATGCGGTGCGCGAAGAAGATGAGGCCGATCGAGGCGCATGTCTCCGCATAGACCGTGTCATTGGGCAAATCGTAATCGAACGAGAACGCTTCCCCGTGATGCGTGGAGCCGATGCCGCCCGTAATGTACATTTGCCTGCCGACCATGTTGTTCCACAGCTTGCGGCATGCCAGCAGCAGCTGCTCGTCGCCCGTAAGCGCTGCCAAATCCGCCATGGCGGTATACATATACACTGCGCGGACCGAATGTCCGACCGCGACGTCCTGCTCGCGGACCGGCTTATGGGCTTGATTGTAAGCCGGGTCCGGCTTGCGCGTGACGCCAGCCTGCCAGTGCGAGGTTCTGCCCCGCTTCTCCCATTCCGCAAGCAAGAAATTCGGCTCTTGTCCGCGCTCGTTAATAAAGAAGGCGGCCAGCTTCGCATACTTTTCTTCGCCGGTCGTCTTGTACAGCTTCACGAGCGCGAGCTCGATCTCCTGATGACCGTCGTATCCGCGGAGCTTGCCCGGCTCAGGCCCGAATACGGCGTCGATGTAATCGGCGAACCTGCACATGGCGTCCAGCAGCTTGCGCTTGCCCGTCGCTTCGTAATAAGCCACGGCCGCTTCGATCATATGTCCGGCGCAGTAAAGTTCGTGGCAATCGAACAAATTCGTCCATCTTTGCTCCGGCGCCTTGATCGTGAAGTACGTGTTCAAATACCCGTCCGGCTGCTGCGCTTCCACGATCAGATCGATCGCGCCGTCTGCGATCGCCTCAAGCTCCGGATCGGGATGGACCGCCAGGCTGTAGCCGACGGCCTCCAGCCATTTCGCCAAATCGGAATCCTGAAAGACGAATCCGCCGAATTCGCCCTCTTCATGTCCTGCGGCAATGCGGAAATTGCGGATCGCGTAACTCGGCTCCGCGTCCTCCACGCGGTCATTGAGCGCATCCCATTGATACGGAATGACCGTATCCCGGACCAGCCGGGTGTAGACCGACCAATACTTATCTTCAATTCGGACCTGCTTGAACGAAACGGGCCGGCTTGCGTGCAAATTCGTTTGGATCATCCGGGCATCATCCTCCGCCTTCAATTTTTCATCCTTCTCAGATGCCATTTTATCGCTTATAGTAAGGACTAACTACGTAGAAACTAACCTTGTTTTTTCAAAATATGAACCTCAGCCACAAAGGAGATCGGCGGCTTATGAACGAATCCGCGGAACGTATCGTGTCCTTCGATATGCCGGCCATGCCCTATTATGCGGAATGCGGCAAAACCGTCTATGCCCCCGGCGAGCAGCACCCGAACCGGCGAAATCTGGGGCTGTTCGATCTGCTCATCGTCGAGAAGGGAATGCTGTACATTGGCGAAGATGAGCGGCAATGGGCGGTGGGGGCCGGCCAATCGCTGCTCCTGCTGCCAGACCGCCACCATTATGCGGCGAAACCGTGCGAGACGGCCACCGCCTTCTTCTGGCTTCACTTCCATGCCGCCGGCGCATGGCGGGAGACGGACGGATTCGAGCCGCCGCCGTCCGCCTTGCCGGAAGCGGCCGCAGCTTCGCCGGAGGCGGCGTATTCGCCTTCCTCGCCCTATACGATCGGCATGCTCCAATATGCCGCCCTCGTATCGCCTAAGCAAACGTTCCTGCAGCTCGAGAAGCTGCTGAGACTGCACGAAGCGCGCCGATCGGAGTCGTTCTGGGAGCAGCAGACGCTGTTCCAGCAGCTGCTGCGCATGTACGACGAGGCGTTACAGCAATCGTCCGCTTCGCCGGCGCAGCACGTCGCCGAGCGGACGGAAGCATACATTAAGCAGCATTACCGGGAGCCGATCACGAATGCCCGGCTGGGCGAAGCGCTGCATTTTCATCCCGGGTACATCGTGCGATGCATGAAGGAAACGTACCGCTGTACGCCGATGGATTATTTGCTCTACTACCGGATCGAGCGCGCGAAGCTGCTGCTGTTGAAGACCGAACTGCCCGTCGCGGCGGTCGCGGAGGCGGTCGGCTTCAACCAGACGCCGTATTTCTCCGTCTGCTTCAAGCAGCAGACGGGGCTTGCGCCGCTCCAATTCCGCAAGCAGTATTCGTATCCGAAGAGAGCCGCCGCGGGGGACCGGTTGTTCGGGGAGTCGGCCGGACGAACGCGCGCCGGGATACGCGAAGAACAGCGAGAGATGTAGCCAACAGAAGAGAGGTGCAGCCAGATGTGGAGACCGGACCGCGCGAGCGATCGTCCGCTATACCGACAAATCGCAGCTTATATCGAACAACGCATTTCGCTCGGCGAGATGCCGCCCGGCAGCCCGCTTCCGTCCGAGCGCAAGCTGGCCCAGCAGCTGGGCGTCAACCGGAGCACCGTCATGCAGGCGTACGAGACGCTTCGCGCATCCGGCTTAATTGAGAGCTTGACGGGAAGCGGCACCCGCGTCTGTCGGGATCGGGGAGGCTCGGCTCCAAAGCAGACGCCGAATTGGAGCCGGTACGTGGAAAGCGGAACGCTGCAGCCTAACCTGCCGATCATGCGCCGGATTCGGGAAGGTCTCCATAGCGGCGTGCCGTTCATTAATTTCGCAGGCGGTGAGCTGGCGCCGGAGCTATCGCCGAGCGATGCCATCGCGGATATTATGGCGAGCCACCCGTTCCGGGAACCGCTCAGCTACGGCAACCCGCAGGGCTATGTGCCGCTGCGCGTGGCGCTCGCCTCCTTCCTGCTGGAGCAGCGCGGCATTCCGGCGACTGACGAGTCGATTCTGATCACGTCCGGCTCGCAGCAATCGTTGTACCTCCTTACGCAATGCCTGCTTAATCCCGGCGATGCGATCGCGATCGAGAATCCCTCCTATGCGCACTCGCTGGCGATGTTTCAATCCGCGGGCATTCGCTTGTTCGGATTGCCCGTCGACGATGAAGGCGTTCATCCGGACGGCATCCGATCGTTGTACAAGCAGCATCGCGTTCGCATGGTCTTGTTGAATCCGAATTATCAGAACCCGACCGGAAGGGTCATGAGCGCCGAACGAAGAGCCGAGGCGCTGGCCTGCTGCGAAGAGCTTGGCATCCCGATCGTCGAGGACGATCCGTTCAGCTTGACCGCCTTCGGCGAAGACCCCCCGCCGCCGCTGAAGTCGCTCGACCGCAACGGTACCGTGCTCTACATCGGCTCCTTGTCCAAAGTAGCCGCTTCCGGCCTTCGGATCGGCTGGATGGTAGCCCCTCATACCGTGATCAGCCGGCTCGCGGACGCGCGGCAGCAGATGGATTTCGGCCTCAGCATCTTCCCGCAATGGATCGCCGCCCGCCTGCTCGATTCATCGTCGTTCCTGCCGCATCTCGAACGGCTCCGGACGTCGCTTCGCGATCGACGCGACCTTATGGCTTCGGCGCTGCGGCGCATGCTGCCAAGCGAGATCTCGTTCGAATTGCCGCAAGGCGGATTGAATCTGTGGTGCCGGATTCATGGAGAGGTCAACGATTACACGCTGCTGGAGAACGGCATCAAGAACGGCGTCGTCTTCGTGCCGGGCAGCGTCTACGGCGCGGAGCAGGGCTTCGTCCGCCTCTCGTACGCCCGGCCGCCGATGGAAGAAATCGAGATGGGCATCGACAAATTAGCGCAGGCGATACTCAAGAGTCTCCGAACGTAAAGAAGGCCGCTTCCGAATTCGTCGGAGCGGCCTTGTCCAATTGCATCGCTTCCGGCACAGCCGGATGCAGCAATTAATTCCTATTTACCTATTGATATACCAGATCAGCCCGATGAGGCTCAACACGGTAACGACGGCATAGAGAATGGACAGTCTCTTCCATTTGGCGCCGTGTTTGCGGTCGTAATCCGGGTCCTCCGCTTTGTTCTCCTTCGAGAAACCGACGGCCAAGGTGGCAATGAGCGCCACCGCGATGACCGCGATAACCAAGATATAGCCGATGCCCATCGTAACGGCACCTCCCTGCGCGATGTGTATGGCAGCCGAACGATTAGTGCCGCTTTTCGACCAGCTTGTCGTCATCGCGGATCAAGCCCGAACCGCCCAAGTAGACAAGCGCGACGCTCACAATCATGATCACGCTCAGAATTACAATATATGTCATGTATAATCCCCGCCTTATTCCGAAAATATTCGTGCTGACACTCATTGTATAGGGTTTGGCCGGTGATGAAACGAGCCAATTTCGCGCTGTTTTGACCCATCCACTTCAACAAAATGACACGTTATGCGAGAAGAGAATCTACATCCGACCCGCACAGACGGGTACCCGAAGGCCTGCCGCGCCATTTGAAGGCACGCTTTGTCCCTTTGCAGGTTTACGAATCCCTGCCCATTCGATATACTTATAACCGTAAATATTACTAAGTTGAGGAGGTAAGTTTTGCCTGGTACGCTTGCCAAATACGCGCTGCACACCCTTACAGCCGCGCTGCTCCTCTTGTTGTTCTTCACGTTAACGGGCCGCGGCGCGTCGTTGTTCGACTCGTTCACGTTCACCGCCGCGCAGTGGCACAATATGAAAACGGTGTTCGTCAGCATTTTCCTGGAGGCGCTGCCTTTCATCCTGCTGGGCTCGCTCGTCTCCTCCGCCTTGCACCTTTACGTATCCGAGGATACGGTGCGCAGGTGGCTGCCTCGCAGCCCGCTGCTCGGCATCCTCTATGCCTGCGCGCTCGGCATTCTACTGCCGATCTGCGAATGCGGCATGATCCCGATCATGCGAAGGCTCATTCGCAAAGGCATGCCCGTTTACATCGGCATCACGTACATATTGGCTGCCCCGATCATCAACCCGGTGACCTATGCGGCGACATCGATGGCGTTCCCCGCGAATCCGTCTATGGCCGCGATGCGGCTGGCGCTCGCTTTCGTCGTCGCTTCCGCCGTCGGGCTCGTGCTGTTCCGAACAGTACGGCGGAATCCGCTTAAGGCGGACGTAAGCATCAGACAAGCTCATGCTCATGCCCATGACCATGGACACGATCATGTCCATGCGCATGATCCTGACCGCGCGCATGGACAACACGATGTCCACGAGCATGATCATTCGCGCGACCCCGCTCGGCGCAAGGCGGTCGGCGTGTTCACGCATGCCGCCGAGGAATTTGTCGAGATGGGCAAATATTTGATGTTGGGCGCCTTCTTGACCGCATGCGTGCAAACGTTCATCAGCCGGGAAGATCTGCTGACGCTGAGCGGCGGAACGTTCGGCGCGCACGCGTTCATGATGGTCTTCGCTTACGTGATCTCGCTGTGCTCGACGTCGGATGCGTTCATCGCCGCTTCGTTCGCGAGCACGTTCCCGCCAAGCGCGCTGCTCGCCTTCCTGGTGTTCGGACCGATGATCGATTTCAAGAACACACTGATGCTGATGTCGGTATTCCGCAGCCGTTTCGTCGCGCAGCTGATCGTCCTCGTGACGGCGGCCGTCCTTGTCCTGTCCTTGATCCTGAATAAAGCGATGTAACCCGGCCGCATGCCGGAAAGGAGCTGCCATGAAGCAAATTGCCCAAACGGACCGCAAAGCCGCTCTTCATCACGCGATCCGTGCCATGATCCTCATTGGCATCGCGTTCTATGTCGTCTACCTGCAAACGACCGGCAAGCTGACGTTATATATCGCGCCGCGCATGACGATCTATGTAAAGCTCGCCTCACTCGCGTTATATGCGACGGCTGTCTTCAGTATCTATGAGGCATTCCGGCTGCTGTCCAAGCCGCCGGCCGAAGCTTGCGGATGCAGCCATTCGGCGCCTTCGTCCCCGTTCAGAAGCGCGTTGACATACCTGCTGTTCATCCTTCCGCTCGGCATCGTCTTCCTGACGCCGGACACGACGATTGGCAGCGCGATGGCCGCGAACAAGGGGATGACGCTGAGCGCGGCGCAAGCGCTGCAGAAGCCGGCTGAGGCAAGCGCGGAAGCGGACGTGCCGATCGCGGAGGATAGCGGCGCGCCGATAACGGAAGTCGTGGACGAACCGACGGCTGAACCAGATCCCGCGGTTAGCGAATTGCCTGCCGATGCCCTTTCGACGCCTTCGCCGGACGGTGAAGCCGAGCCTCCCGCCGGCTCGCTAGATGCCTTGTTCCCGGCCGACGAGTATACGATCTCGTATGCGAATCTCGGCAAGAAGCTTTATCAGCAGGAGGTTATCGTCGTCGAAGAGAAACGATATATGGAAATTTTGACGGCGCTTGATCTGTTCCTTGACCGGTTCGTCGGCAAGACGATCACGATTGAAGGGTTCGTCTATCGCGACGATACGCTGACCGGCAACGCGTTCATCCTGGGTCGATTCGCCGTCTCCTGCTGCGCCGCCGACGCGATGCCGTACGGCGTGATGGTCCAGACCGACCATCCTGAGCAATACGGGAACGATACGTGGCTGCGGATGACCGGCACGCTCTCGACGACGACCTATAACGGCAACGACATCATGCTGCTGCAGGCTACCGCGACCGAGCAGATCGAGCCTGCCGACGATCCGTACGTCTATCCGAATTATGATTTCTAGCGAACAATTGACCGCGCAGAAAATGCCGTAACCAAAAACAGGATACGTGCAAACAGGGGCGTCCCAGCGTCATCTCGTGATGACTTCTGGGACGCCCCTGTTATTCGAAGCATTAACTGCCTGCTTGCCTGCCTGCGCCTTCCAGCTCCAACCTCTCGTCCATTCGGTGCTGGCGCTTGCCATAGGCGATGATGACTTGCACCGCGCCAAGCCCGGCGCAGATCGCGTACATGCCCGAATATGAGGTCGCGTCCGCGATCGGTCCCATCAACACGCCGCCTAGCGAGACGCCCAGATCGGCGGTGGCGATGAACAGTCCGATGAGCACGTTTCGGCTCGCCGGCGGCAGCACGAACGATAGATAAGTGGTCAACGTTGGATATAGAAGCGCCTGCGCAATCCCCATGAGTAGCGCCCCGACATACAGCAGCATCGCGCTGACGGTCGCGGCAAGGCTGACGCACAGCGCCGCGGCCGTCAAGAGGAGCATCGTGCCCATCATGAACGCGGAATGCCACTTCCCGTCCGACGGGATGCGGCGGCGGAGGGCAAAACGACCGAGCACGACCGTCCCCGCCTGAATCATCAAGTAAATGCCGGCGCTGACGCCGGGAAGTTCAGCCGCATAGAGCGGCATGAACGTCGTAACGGCTCCGAATACAACGGATGCGCCGCACATAAGCAGGCTGCATGTCAACAAAATCGGATTGCGCACGAGCTGCCCCCAAGATTGAGACGCGCGCGAGTGCGGCCCGTTCGCACCGGCTCCCGGCCTCGACTTGTCGTCTCCGCGTGCGGCGCTGAACCCGAAGAGGCCCGTGAAGACGGCGATCCCGATCAGCATCCACGTAAAATCGCCCATCCCGCCCGCCTGCCACACATTAAGCGCGATGATCGGACCGACGATGCCCGGCATATAGGTAAACAACGAATAAAGCGAAATGCCCTGCGAGCGCTCCTTCTCCGGCAGTGCGTCAATAATGCCGATTTGCAGCGCCATCGAGAAGAACGCCGTCGACACGCCCTGCATCATCCGGGCGACGAGATAGCCGCCAAGTCCGGTGAACGTATACAGGATGAGCGCGCATCCGTTCAACAGCAGAATTAGACGCAGCACTTTCAACGGACCGTGCTTCTGGATGATATGGCCCGCCCACGGCCGCATGACCATGGCGGTAAACATATAGGCGCCCATAATGACGCCGATCGCGGCGTTGCTCGCGCCCAATTCGTCGCCGCGCAGCGGAATAATGACGTTCAAGATCGCATTCGCGCTGAAGAATAACAACGCCAATACATACAGCCTTACAAATGGCCATGATAACGCTCCGCCCACAACCTGTTCCTCCTACGCGATCCAAAGGATTGCCGTATTCGCCGCCCGCACCGATGGCGGCTTCAGATGACCATCCGCAGCAGCTTCTTCGCATAGTCCGATTGCGCGTGCGCAAGCCGTCCGACCGAAATCCGCTCCTCGATTCGTCCCGCCTTGAAAATAACGAGATCGTCGCACAAATACGCCGCCGCTTGGATGTCATGGGTGATGAAAATATAGCCGATCCCGCGCCCGACGCGCAGCGCCTTCAACAAATCCAGCACCTGCAGCTGAACCGAGGCGTCCAGCGCATTCACCGCTTCGTCGAATACGATCCATCTCGGCTCCGTCGCGATCGCGCGGGCGATGCACACCCGCTGCGCTTCCCCGCCGGATAGCTCATGCGGGAATTTGGTCCCGTAGGAAGACGGCAAGCCGACTTGCCGCAGGAGCTCGTCGACCTTGCGCCGCTGCTCGCGCCGCGGCTGCTTCGCCCTCCATACCGGCTCCAGAATCGCTTCCTCTACGGTGAAGAACGGGTTGATCGAAGAGGCGTAATCTTGAAAGACGGCGCTGATGCCGCCTCTTAAGCGGCGGTCCGCCACCGGGATGCCGTCCAGCTCGACCTTGCCGCGATCCGGCTTCTCCAGACCGAGCAGCAGACGGCCGAGCGTGGATTTGCCGCTGCCGCTCTCCCCAATAATGCCAAGACTGCTTCCCGCCTCGCAGGCGAAAGAAACGCCCCGCAGCACGGGATGCAGCTCGCCCAGGAACCACCCGCGCTTGCGATAGCTCTTGTCGACGCCATCCACCATCAGCATCCCATCTCCCCCTCCATCATGCGCCGGAATGTGCCGCTGAGCGCTTGCCTAGCCGCGACAAGCTGGCGCGTATAAGGATGCCGCGCCTCTGAGAACATCGCACGCGCGTCACCGAACTCGACGATTGTTCCTTCTCTCATAACCGCGACCTCGTCCGCAAGCCGTTCCACGACGCCCAGATCATGGGAGATGAGCAGCATCGAACCGCCGACCCGTTCGCGTAAGGCGAGCAGCTGCTGCACCACCTCGAATTGGGTGACCATGTCGAGCGCCGTCGTCGGTTCGTCCGCGATGATCAGGTCCGGCTCCAACACGATCGTAAGCGCGATCATCATCCGCTGCAGCATCCCGCCCGACAACTCATGCGGATATTTGCCCAGCAGCGCGGCCGCATTCGGGAGCATGACGCTTTCCATGGCCGCCGCCATCCTCGCGTCGACGTCGCTTTTGCCCCAGCCGTAGTGACGGCGAAGCGTCTCCCGCGCATGAACGCCGACCGGGGAAGAAGGATCGAAGGCGCGCATGCCATTCTGCGGAATGAGACAAATCCGCTTCCCCCGCATGGCGCTCATGCCGCGCTCGGATCGCGCGCCCAGATTCTCGCCCCGGAAGACAACCTCGCCTGACTGGCGAAGCCCGGGAGGAAGCAATCTCATGATCGCTCTGCACGTGAGAGACTTCCCGCTCCCGCTCTCCCCGACGATCGCCAGACAGCTGCCCTGCTTGACGCGGAACGAGCTGTCCTGCACGAGAACGCGGTCACCGGCCGGATCGTGGATGCGCAACCGATTAACCTCGAGTATATTCATAGGCGACCGCCTCCACCTTCCGCCGGCGAAGCCGCTGCCTGGATGTGAGCAGCTTCGGATCTAGCGCCGTCTGCAGCGCATCGGCCAGGAAATTGAACGCCGACACGACGACGACGACGGCGACGCCCGGAGCCAGCATCAGCTCGGGCCGCGAGAACATGACCTCGCTCGCCTCGTTCAACATCATGCCCCACTCCGCATGGGGCGCTTGAATGCCAAGCCCCAGGAACGACAGTCCCGATACTTGCAAAATCATGGAGCCCAGGGCGGTACTGGAGAGGACGGCCACGTCCGCGAACGTCATCGGCAGCAGATGCATGCGCATGACGCGAAGCGGACCGCTCCCGGAAAGCCGGGCGAATTTGACGTAATCCATGTCCGAATATTGCATCACGGACGTGCGGATGATCCGGGCGAACCACGGCCACTTCATCGCGGCGAACGCGATCAGAATGTTGTCCAGACCCGGGCCCAGCATCCCGACGATCGCCAGCGTCATCACATAGCCGGGGAAGGCGAGCATCACGTCGCAGATCCGCATCAACGCCGCATCGATTCGCCCGCGCAAGTAGCCGGCCGCGAAGCCGACGACCGCCCCGATCGCGACCGAGACGAACAAGGCAAGCATCACCCACAGCACGCTCGGGCGGATGCCGTAGAGCAGCCGGGACAGCAGACATCTGCCCAGGTGATCGTTCCCCAGCCAGTGCGCCCAGGACGGCCCCGCATAGCGAAGCCTCATATTGACGGCCAGCGGATCGTGCGGCGCAAGCCAAGGCGCGCAGATACCGGCCGTCAGCGTCATGGCGATGACGATCAGCGCCGCCATGCCAAGCCTATCGTTCGATAGATTTCGTAATACGCGCATCAGAGTTCCTTTCTGAACCGGGGGTTCAGCGCGGCTTGAATCAGGTCCGCCAACGTATTGAACAGCACGAACGAGACTGCCACGATGAACACGTAGGCTTGAATAATCGGAAAGTCTCGACTTAGAATCGCCTTGACGCCGAGCCTCCCCAAGCCCGGCCAGGCAAACACGTTCTCGATGACGACCGTGCTGCCCAGTATCGTCGGCACCGCCATGCCGAACACCGTAATCGCCACCTGCAGCGAGTTCCGCACGATATGTCTGGTCACCGCGGCTTCCGCCAGTCCGCTAGCCCTGCCATACAGCACATAACCCTCATGAAGCTGTCCGAGCATCGAAGCGCGGACGCTGCGGAAATAGATGCCCGCATAGCCAAGCGTCATGACCGTAACCGGCAAAATATAGCTGGCTCCGGAATCCATGCCGCTCGTCGGCAGCAAATCCAGCTTCACGGCCAGCAGCCAGATCAACAGGGAAGCGAGCCAATACGAGGGCATCGCGGTCAGGACGAACGAGATGCCCCTAGCCGATTGATCAAGCAGCGTCCCCGCCCGCATCGCGCACGCGACGCCAAGCAGGATCGACGCCCCGATAATGGCGGCCGACGAAATCAGCGTCAGCTGCAGGGTGTGAAGGAACGCCGGTCCGACCTGGGACCAGACCGGCTCGCCCGTCACGTAAGAATAGCCGAAGTCCAACCGCATGCAGTCGGCCGCCCATCGCGCATACCGGAGCAGAAGCGGATCGTTCAGGCCCAGCTCCTCCCGCGTATGCGCGATCAAGTCCTCGGTCGGCACCGGCACGCCCTGCGCGTGCAGGACGACTTCGGCCGGATCCATCGGGGACAGATGAATCAGGAGGAACGTCAGGAACGAAGAGACGGCGAGCATCGGCATCGCGATCAACAGCCTTCGTATTAAATAAGCGCCCATTCGTCCGCTCTGCCCCGCGCGCTATTCGAAGCGCATCCGCTCGAACGGCAGCTCGAACTGGGTTTGCTTGAAGTCGATGCCCTGCATGGACGTCGGCGCCACGACGGTCACCCCGCCGTTCGTAATCGGGATGAAGACCGCTTCCTCATGGACGATGGCCATAATGTCGGCATACAGCGACTTGCGTGAAGCTTCGTCCGTGGACACCATGACGTCCTCGATTTTCCGGTACAGCTCATCCGCCTTGGCGATCCCGCTCGTCGCATGCAGGTAAGAGGAAGCCGAGGTGAACGCGGCGATCGTGCTCTGCGGATCGTACGCCAATCCCCACGTTTGGTTGAACAGCAAATCATAGTCGCCGGTCGAACGACGATTCGCGATGGAGGAGGATTCCTCGCCGATCACCGCAATCTCCATCCCGATCGACTTCAGCTCGCTCTGAATGAATTCGGCCTGCGTCTTCTGCGAGGAGGAGTTGCTGTCGTAGTACAGGTTTGCTGCCAGCGGCTTGCCATTCTTAACGCGGACCTGCTCTCCTTCCGGCATCGTCCAGCCCGCTGTCTCCAGCAGCGCGGCGGCTGCGTTCAGATCGTACTCGCGCGGCTTCAGATCGGGATTGGCATAGGGCACGTTGTCCGAGAACAGCTTCTGCGCCGGCGTCTCCACGCCGCCGAAGATATCGCGGCTGATCGTCTCCCGGTCGATCGCCTGCCAGATCGCTTCGCGTACGGCCGTCTCCACGACGGGACTGCCTGCCTTGCCGGTATTCGCCACGATCATCTTCGTGTTCATCGCTTCGCTGCGGACGATCTGGTAGTCGCCAGCTTCTTCCAGCTGCTTCATCGCTTCGACGTCGATGCTGTCGGCGCCTCGGTCATCCGTGAAAGCGAAGTTCACCTCGCCCTTCTGCAAGGCAAGATACGTCGTCTCTCCGGCCGGCAGCACCTTGGCCGTCACCTTCTTGATGGCCGGCGCGCCGCCCCAATACGACTCGTTCGCTTCGAAGACCGCGAATTGATCGGTCTCATGCTCGGTAAACTTATACGGCCCCGTGCCGTGGAAGCCGTTCACGCCGTCCTTGGTCCCGCCATTCTTGAAGTCCTTCGGGGACAAGAACACGAACGGTCTCGTCATGGACAACTCCACCAGTGCCGGATAATACGGCTGGGCAAGCGCGAGCTCGACCGTATGCTCGTCGATGACGCGGATGCCCGTCAGCTTGGTCGTCAGCTTAATCCAGGAATGCTTCTCCGCGTTTTGCAGCACCGCTTCGATATTCAGCTTGACGGCCTCCGCGTTGAACGGTTCGCCGTCATGGAACTTTACGTCCTTGCGCAGATGGAACGTGTATGTCTTGCCATCGGCCGAGACGTCCCACGATTCGGCCAGCAGCGGCTGGATGCCGTCCTTCGTGTTCTCGACGAGCGATTCGTAGACCATGCCCTGCGCCGGCATCGAGCCGGAATATAAGTGCGGATTCATATCTTGAATATCTTTCGCCGTCGCGTAAATCAGGTCGGACGGTTCTTCCGCGGCGGCCGCGTCCGTGGCCGCCGCCTCCTTGTTCGAGCTGCACCCTGCCAGCATGATCATGACGGATGCAGCAATGCCGATCAGAACGGCACGATGTCTTGCGTTCACGCGAATACCTCCCAATTGTCGCAAATCCTCTTTATGTCTTCCTCGAATGTCTGCACGACGAACGCCTCCGATAACGGCATGTGCTGCCGAACGTCGGACGCGCGCCTCAGCGCCTCTTCGTAGGTATAGATAAATCGATCGATCGTCGGGCAATCCGCGCCGAGATGCCGGGCGATGCCCTGAATGATTTTGATGCGGTAATAGTCTTCCTTCGGCATCCGTGGGATGTCCAGGCAGCCCTCCTTGTTCACGAAGACCGGTCGGATCGGCACCGCGGAGAAATCGTAATAGCGGCCTTCGCGGTCAGGCTCCGAGAATGGATCGATCATGAGCGACGCATATCGGACATACAGCAGATACGCCTGGTGAATCGGCGCGAGCCGCTCGAATCGTTCGATCTCCGCGCGCGGCAAGCTCTCCGGCCGCACCGGATAATTGTCGTCGATCATGAATTTCAGCAAATTCAGGCGCGGGAGATGGAGCCGGTCCACGATGCCCATCATCTCGCTCCACTGCGCCAGCATGTCGCCGATGAGCGATGGCGTGATCGGCCCTTCCGGGAACAATTTGTACACGTATTTCGGGACGTCCCCGGGTTCGAAAATCGCCTGCAGGGCGAACGCGTTCATGAACAGCGGCGGATGGACGTACAGCGAGATGTTGCGCGACTCGGCCGCAAGCGGCGAATGCAGCGCTTCTGTAGCGATGCCCAGCTGCTCGAAGCCGGCTTGCAGGCGGCGGACGTTGTCCGATCGCGCTGCCGTCGACCCGAGGTACACCTTGCGCTTCACCGCCGCGGTAAGGACCCGATTGGACGGCTCGCCGCCCGCCCATCGCGTGTCTCCATAATAGGTGGAGAAGCTGACGACCTCCGCGTCCGGCCGGATGTCCTGCATATAGCGATGGACCAGCCGGTTCGAGCCGAAAGTCGGCGAGACGAGCACGAGCAGCTTCGCTTCGCGCAGCACGCTTGGCGGCAGCCGCTTCAGCACGTCGAGATAAGCATCCGCCGTGACGGCGAGAATGAGCGTGTCCCATACGCCCCGAACCAATTCATAGCCTCGGAATACAGCATCGAAGGCGCATTCGCCTTCCATGGCGCGATGCTTCTCGTTCTGCACGCTGGCGATGCCGAGCGATCCGCCATGATGCAGCGCCTCGAAGATAGCCGCAGACCGGACGGACTCCCGCCCGGCGATCGCCACGCGCGATTGCCACAGCCGCTTGCACGTCACGGCAAGCTGGATGGATGCGGGTCCCGTGCCCAGCAGCAAAACCCGTTGAAAGTCGTTCATCGCGCCGTTTCCACCTCCCGTTCGTTAGCCGAAGCTTTCGTATAAATGGCGATGTCGAACACGCGATCCGGGCGCTGCAGCTGCTCGGTCAGCCTCCATTTGCGATCATGGACATGCTCCATCGGATAATTGAACAACGACTTGAACCCGTCGCCGTAACGCATCGCCACGACGACCTGATCGTTCGTTAATGCGTGCAGCCGGTCCAGCAGCTCATATTTCACGTCCACGGTGGAGCTGAAGATCACGTGGGTGGCCTCCATCGTGAAGTTCAACTCCTCCAGCAATGCGCGTTCCAACCGGATCGGCAAGCCTTCCCCAAGCTTCGCGGTCACCTTCCGTCCCAGGTCGATCGCCTCCTCGTCAATGTCAATGCCGACGACCTCCGCGCCGGTCTGCCTGGCGATGTAGAGCGGAGTCATCGGGAACGAACCCGAACCGACCAGCAGCACCTTGGACGAAGGTGCTGCCCTGAAGCGGCCGAACTCCTCTTCGATCCGCGCTTCGATATCCGCGAAGTATGACGCCGCAGCGGTCTCGCCGCCCAACAGCTTGCGCGCGCGGTACTTCTCCATCATCGCCACGCACCGGGCCGAATCGCGGCGAATAGCCGGCACGAGCTGGTCGAACTCGCCTGGTTCCTGTTCCGCAAGCCTCTCCCAGGCCGATTGGTTCGCGCGATCCGTTATCCATGCGGTATACCGGTCGATCGCCTGCTCGAGCTCGTTAGCGTGATGAAGCGAACGGTCATAACCGTCCGCCAAGTCGGCGAATTGACGGGCAAATTCGCCGAGCTGCGCATGGAGCTTATGTAAGGTCTTCATTCTTTCCCCTCCCGAATGAATGGACGTTCGCGCTAGATATCGATATAAGCCTTGCCTTGCGCGACGATATGCACGGAGCCCTCGATCGCGACGCTTCCCGGCGAATCCGGATGATGGGCGGCGCACACGCGGATGACGCCGCCGGGCTGACGGATGCCCACATCAATGTCGCGCTGCCGCTTCCAGGCCAAGTAAGCGCCGACCGAAGCGGTACCGGAGCCGCAACCGCGTTCCCAGACCAAACTTTCCAGATGCGGGACATAGATGAGCGGGGCCATCTCGTAATCCGTCGGGTTGAACAGCATGATGCCAATCAGCGGAGCGCCAGTCGCCACGCCCAGCAGCTTGGCCAGCGCCTCCGCCTTCTCTCTTGCCTCGTCATGGAACCGCTCCAGCTCCAAGACCAGATGGATGAATGCCGGATAGCGCACGATCGCGATATCGAGCTCGGAACCGTCGAACCGAATAGTTCGCCGTTCGATTTGCTTCGGCGCAGGCATGTCGACCCGGCAGAGGTAAGCGTCCGGTCTTCTCGTCACTTGGCAGGAGACGAGCTGCTCCGTGCCTGATGCTTCCAAGCGGACGTACGCGGTGTCGTCCGGTCCAAGCCCTCGTTCCGCCGCTTGGTAGACGGCGAGCGCCATGCACGCATTGCCGCAGAACTCGCCGCCGGCCATCATGAGCCGAGCGTCGGCTTCCATGCGGGCGGCCTGCCCGATGAACCCGACCTGCTCCGCATAGACGCTGTCATAGGACATCACCTTGGAGGCGATGTGCGGCAGCTGTTCGGCCGGATGATCCGTCTTCACGAGAACCGTCATGTTCTGCGTCGGACTGAACTTTATAAATTCGATCTCCTGTTTCATCGCCACTACCCTTTGCGCGTATGGTTGTCGTGCCCGATTAGACTTGCCATGCAGGTATGGTTCTGGATGAGTACTATGTAATTTTTACGAATTGACGATATGCCGACAGCGACAGGATGACAAGACGAAATGCCGGGAATTTCCCCACTTTAGACGGTCTTGAGCGAGATTCTTATCACACCACCCCTTTCATTGGCGTAAATATTACGATTTCACGGCAAGCAGCTTCCTTTCGTCTCCCCGTTCCTTCCGCTTGGCGTACGGCCGATATTCCTCGAGCGATTCCCCTAGCAGACGGACGCTCAGCGGCTTGTCATCGATAATCGCCTTCCGCTTTGCCTTCAGCACGATCTGCTCCATATCCGCGAAGCTGAGGTCTCGCGTCAACTCCGCGGCCTGTTCGATGATGCCGGGTTCGTGCTCGAATGCGCCGACGAGCAGCTCCGCATACCTACGCCGGCCGGCCGCATCGGGGACGGCATACGTCATCTTCGTGTCGAACCTTCTCCACACCGCATCGTCCAGCTGCGTCTCCAAGTTGGTTGCCGCCATAAAAATGCTGTCGCACTCGAATTCGTCAAGGCACTGCAGCAGCGTATTGACGACTCGCGCCATCTCCTTGACCTCGTCGTTGTTGTCGCGGGTGCGGGCGATCGCATCGAATTCGTCCAGGAACAGCACGCACGGCGTCGCTTTGGCAAATTCGAAAATTTTGCGGATGTTGCTGCCCGTCTCGCCCAGATGACTATGAATAATCGCGTCTAGTCGGACGAGGATGAGCGGAAGGCGGAGCTGTTCCGCAAGATGGAAGGCGGTTAGCGTCTTCCCGGTGCCCGGCGGGCCGAACATGACGATCTTGTTCGGCACGGGCACGTCGTGCGCCGCGAACTTCTCCTTCATGCCGAGGATGGTCAGAAATTCCCGCACGATCCGTTCGTTCTTCGGCGTTAGCACGATATGCCTCGCCTTCTTGGCGCACTCCTTCGGCGTATAGACCGTCGCCGTATCGATGCCCTTGGCTCTGGGCAGCCGGCTGTTATTGTTCGTCTTGCTCATGGATGTCGTGCTCTCCTTCATGGATTGTTTTGTAATTATTACGATTATTAGAAGCATACCGTTCGCTTGCTTATCTGTCAACCCTCTCCATTTCGCAATTCTTTTGTCCTTTCCGAGTGCAAAAAGAAGTAAAGAGCAGCCGACCGCTTGTGCCGGCGACTGCCCTGCTGTTCTACTGACTATTGATGATGCGTGCGAAGCAGCGAGAACTGCTGCGCCAGAAAACGCGGCGTATACGGCATATCGTTGCGCACCCAAGAGACGATCGTGCCGATCAAAGCGGCGGAGCTGTACCAGATCGCGATATCCTTCTGAACGCCGGCCGTATTCACGAAGGAGGGCCGTCCGCTCTCCAGCCTTAGCCGAACGGTCTCCGACAGCATTCGGAGCAGCCGCTCCGTGAAGATCGGCGTCCTCCTCGAGGCGAGCACCACCTTGAAAAATTTCGCATGTTCGGCAATATGTTCGAGCAGACTTAGCATAGCCAGTTCGTCCTCTTCTTCCGCCGAATCGGCGTCCACGGGCTTGCGATTCACCGCCTGCTGAATATCCTCGATCATCTCGTCGGCCATCTTCTCCAGCATATCGGGGATATCGCGGTAGTGCAGGTAGAACGTCACCCGATTAATGGTCGCTCGCTCGGCGATCTTGTTGACCGATATCTTCTCGATATCCATCTCCTGCAGCAGGTCGACGAAAGCGTCCTTCAATAATTGGCGCGTTCGGAGGATTCTGGGATCCGTGCGGGGTTTGTCCTGATTCATGGGCTTGATTCCTTTCCGGCATCGTGATTTACACTTTCGCCCATTCTGTCTTATAACTATCCGTTAAGCAACAAAACGAAGACGAACGATGATTAGTTTACACTTCTACCCCATTGCGTCGCTTGTAAGATACAGCTTTCTGCTTATAATCTAATTTATAATGTGTTAATTATCTAACACCTTGTAAATTAAGTCCAGCGTGGAGAGGATGGAGAAAGTGAGTAAAGGTACGGAAACAAGCAATTCTTCAATTAAGCGCGGACCGATCTTGTTCGTCATGATCATAGGCGCTTTCCTTGCGACGTTGAACCAAACCATCATGAGCGTGGCGACCCCCGTGCTTATGGAAGACTTGAGTATTACCGCCGCTACGGCGCAATGGCTGACGACGGGCTATCTGCTCGTGAATGGGGTTCTGATCCCGATTACGGCTTATTTCATGCAGCGCTTCAGCACGAGGCAGCTGTTCCAGGCGTCGATGATCATTTTCCTCGTCGGCACGATCGTCTCCGCCTTGGCTACGGACTTCCCCGTCCTGTTAACCGGACGGATGATCCAAGCAGCGGGCGCCGGCATCATCATGCCGCTGTTGACCAATGTCATCCTTGTGCTGTTCCCGCCGGAGAAGCGCGGCGCCGCGATGGGGATGATGGGACTTGCGATTATTTTCGCGCCGGCTATCGGACCAACGCTGGCCGGTTACATTATGGAAAATTATGCATGGGAAACGATGTTCTACGGCATGATCCCGCTCACCCTCATCGTTATCGCCTGCGGGTTCATCTATTTGCGGAATATATCGGAACGAGTCGACACGCGCATGGACGTCCTGAGCGTCGTGTTGTCCACGATCGGCTTCGGCTCCTTGCTGTACGGCTTCAGCCGCGCGGGCAGCTTGGGCTGGTCGAGCGCGGAGGTGCTGATTACGGTCGCATCCGGTCTCGTGTCTCTGGCGCTGTTCACTTGGCGCCAGCTAAGCACCCGCGAACCACTGCTTGATCTGCGGGCGTTCAAGTACAGCATGTTCTCGCTGACGACGATCATCAATATCGCCGTCACGATGGTCATGTACGCGGATATGATGCTGCTGCCGCTCTACCTGCAGAACGCCCGAGGCTACACGGCGCTGGAGTCCGGCTTGCTGATGCTTCCGGGCGCACTCGTCATGGGCTTCATGATGCCGGTGGCCGGTAAGCTGTTCGACCGGTTCGGAGCCAAATGGCTGTCCGTCATCGGGATGATCGTGACGATCGTGACGACGCTTGGCTTCATCGACCTGACTGACACGACCAGTTACACGTACCTGCTGCTCATGTCAACCGCGCGCCGGATCGGGATGGCGCTGCTGCTGATGCCGATTCAGACGGCCGGCTTGAACCAGCTGCCGAACCGCTTGAACGCGCACGGCACGGCGATCTCCAACACGATCCGCCAAGTGGCCGGCGCGGTCGGCACCTCGCTGCTCGTCACCGTCATGACCAATCGGACGACGACGCATATGAAGGATATGATGGCTTCAGGCGGCACCGAAGGCGCTACGCAAGCGCAGATGATTACCAACGCTTCGATCATGGGCATCAACGATTCCTATCTCGTCATCGTCGGCATCGCCGTGCTTGGGCTCGCGCTCTCGTTCTTCATCAAGCGCGTCCCGCAAGCCGTGGAAGAGCCCGCTTCGACCGGGATGAGACGCGCGGCGTCGTAAACAGCCTCACGTGCTCGGCATGACAGCCGGGGCGTGGCATGAACCTCGGCACGAATCAAAGAAGGCGGCATGTTCTCTGCATGAGAACGACCGCCTTCTTGCCGTTGAAATTGGCCATTCTCGCCCGCCGGCGTCAACGCCAATGCTGAATGATCCACTGTCCCGCTAATCCCCCTAAATACACGCCGACGATGCCGATGACGCCGGACAATACGGGCGGCGCCGGAATCGGCAGCCGGATCAGCTTGAACACGATGCCGACGATGATGCCGGCCAGCAGGCCGAGTACGAGCTCTTTCATCCCTGCTCCTCCTTTCCGACAAAGAATGGCTTCACGCATCGAATATTATTATTCTGCCAACGTTTGGACGATCCCATCCCGTCCATGTTCGGATTGCCGCTAATCGGGAACATTCCGATTGCCTGTCCGCCCCGGCGGGTATATAGGACATGAGAACACCCTAAGGAGGAGATTCCACATGGCAAACAAAATCCGTGAAATTATGACGTCAGATGTGAAGACGGTCAGCCTGAAGGAAGATATTCGTACCGTAGCGGCTCTCATGCGCGACGGCGACGTCGGTGTCATCCCCGTCGTCGAAGGCGATCGGTGCGTTGGTCTCGTGACCGACCGGGATATCGTCATTCGGGGCCTCGCCGAGAACAAAGCCTCGTTCACCGTCGAAGACGTGTTCAGCAAGCGGATCATTAGCGTCAAGCCGGAGACGAGCATCAAGGATGCGGCCAAGCTGATGGCGGACGAGCAAATTCGCCGCCTGCCCGTCATAGAGAACGACAAGCTGGTCGGGATCGTGTCGATGGCAGACTTGGCGCTCGATAAAAATTCCAAGGATGAGGCGGAGCTCGCCGTATCCGGCGTCTCGCAGCCTACTTCCCGGTAACGCAAAGCCATCTACTGCCACCCCGTTCATTCGGAAGGGGCCGGCCCGAACGCCATCATCATGATGGCGACGGGCCGGCCCCTATTTGCTTCTCGCGCGAGGTGAAACTAAATCTGACGAAAGGCGCGGCAGGATCTACCCTGCCGCGCCTTCTCCGCTAACTTCCGCAAGCCGCTACTTGCTCATGCTCGTCTGTTCCGCTTCCCGCACGATGTCGGCTAGATACGGGATCAGCCGCTGCCGCAGCTCCGGATTTTGCAGCGCATAATGGATCGACGTCTCGATGAAGCCGTACTTCTCGCCGACGTCGTGGCGAGTGCCGTCGAAGTGATACGCGATGATGTCCTCCATCCGGCCCAGCCGCGCAAGCGCATCGGTCAACTGAATCTCGCCGCCTACGCCGGGATCCAGCTCACCCAGAATATCGAAGATCGCCGGGGTTAGAATGTAACGGCCCATGATCGCCAGATTGGAGGGCGCGTCTTCGCGCTTCGGCTTCTCGACCAGTCGACGCGCCTTGAACGCGCGCTCCGCGATCTTCTCGCCGTCGACCAAGCCGTACCGGGACACCTCCTCCCACGGCACGGGCTGGACGCCGACGATCGTGCTGCCGTATCGCTCGTGCGCGCCGATCAACTGCCTCAGGCAAGGAACCTGCCGCGACTCGACGATATCGTCGCCGAGCAGGACGGCGAACGGCTCGCTGCCGATGAACTTCCGGGCCACCCAGATGGCATGGCCGAGACCGCGCGGCTCCCCTTGGCGGATATAGTGAATGTCCGCCATCTCGGTCGGCTTGCGCACCTCGTCCAGCAGCGCCCATTTGTTCTTCTCCGCCAAATTATGCTCGAGCTCGAACGAGTTGTCGAAGTGATCCTCGATCGCGCGCTTGCTCTTGCCCGTTACGATAATAATGTCCTCGATGCCGGACGCGACGGCCTCCTCGACGATGTATTGAATCGTCGGTTTGTCGACGATCGGCAGCATCTCCTTGGGCATCGCCTTGGTAGCCGGCAGGAACCGGGTTCCCATCCCGGCTGCCGGAATAATCGCTTTGCGAATTCTCATCGTAGTCTCCTCCTGTTGTTCATGGTGGTCGCCTGCGGGTTAATGGAGCAATGGCTTCGGCTCGACGCTTGCATCGGCCAACCGTTGGAGCAAACGGCGCATCGCTTGGTGCGATTTTAGCTGGCTGCGGGCATTCGTGTGGCCGGAGCCGATCTTGATCGAATACGCTTCGGACGGCAGCGCCGCGAACATGTCTTCGTCGGTATGGTCGTCTCCCGCGCCGAGTACGAAATCGTATGCCTTCTCCCCCGTAAGCAGATGGACGCCGTGCCCTTTGTTCATGCGGACGTCCTTGACTTCCAGCACCTTGTTGCCTTCGAGCACGCCGAGGCTCATGGTACCTGTGATCGATAACAGCGCTTCGCGCAATTCCGTTCGCTTCAGCTCGACCAACTCGGACTCGCACTGCCGGTAATGCCAAGCCAGCGCGTAGTCCTTCTCCTCGATGAGCGAGCCGGGCATCTGGTCGGTGTATGTCTCCATCAGCGGACGGATCGTCTCCTTCCACTCGTTGTCCACGTGGATCGTCTTCGTCCAGTCCCCATCCGGCTTGCGCAGCCACAGACCGTGGGAGGCGATCAAGTGCACGTTCAAATCGCCCATCCACTTCTCGATGCCGGTATGCTCGCGTCCGGTAATAATGACGACCGTATTAGCGGGATCGTCGCTCAGCTTCCGCAGCAGCCGCTTGAGCTCCTCGTCCGGCTTGGCTTGCTCGGGCGTCGGCTTGAAGCCGACCAGCGTACCGTCATAGTCCAGCAGCAGCAGCCTGCTCGACGCGTTCCGGTAGTCTTCTTCCAAAGCGGCGGCCTCGGAAGCGCCGAGCAGCGGCTTTGAAGGCTGATGTCCGGAATCGGCCTGACCCAGCGCGGTAATGAACTTGTCCGCCCAGAAGTGGACGTCGTAGCGGGCGAGCCGGCGGTGCATCGCGCGGTTCTTCTCCGTCTTCTCGTCCTCCGGCATGTCCAGCGCCGTCTTCAAGCCGGACGCGATCGCCCCGTGGTCGTTGGCGTTCACGATGACGGCCTCGAACAGCTCGCTTGCCGCGCCGGCCGTCTCGCTGAGGACGAGCATGCCTTGCAGATCCGTGCGGGAGGCGATGTATTCTTTGGCCACCAGGTTCATCCCGTCTCGAAGCGGCGTCACGAGCAGCACGTCGCTGCTGCGGTAGAAGGCGATCAGATCCTCCTGGGAGAACGTGCGGAAGAAGAACCAGACCGGCATCCAATTGGCCGTGCCGAACTGCCCGTTCACCTCGCTGACGAGCACCTCGATCTGCCGCTTCAACTTGTCGTACGATTCCACCTCCACCCGGGAAGGCGCGACGATCAGATTCAGCCGCACTTTCTCACGGTACTCCGGATAATCGGTCAAGAAGCGCTTGAACGCCTTGATCCGATCCGGTATCCCTTTCGTATAGTCGAGCCGGTCGATCGACAAAATATTGCGCACCGTCTGCGCGTTCTCCGTGAACGACTGCAGCTCCGGGGAGAGCTTGTCCGCCTCCCGCGAGGCGGTGAAGTAGTCGTAATCAATGCCCATCGGGAACGCTTCGACCCGCACGCTATGGGTATCCTGGTTCATTTTGTACAAGTGGTGCTCGACGCCGAGAATCCGCCTCACGCTATTCACGAAGTGGCGTACATAGTCGTACGTATGGAAGCCGATAAGATTCGCGCCCATAAGACCCTGAAGTATTTCCTCCCGCCAGATCAGCAGACGGAAGATTTCGAAGGACGGGAACGGAATATGCAGGAAAAAGCCGATCTTCGCGTCGGGATACTTCTCGCGAATCAGCTGAGGCAGCAGCATAAGCTGGTAATCGTGAATCCAAATCGTATCCTCGTCCCCGATCACCGGATCCAGCGCTTCGAAGAAACGTTCGTTCACGCGGCGATAGGCTTCCCATGTCTCCGCGCTATATTCCGTATGACTCGTGAAATAATGAAACAACGGCCAAATGGTCTCGTTGCAGAAGCCGTGGTAATACTGCTCGATATCCGCAGCCGTCAACGAGACCGGCAGGCATTTGTATTCGTTTCGCAGCTCCCGCTCCATCGCCTCGGCCTCGTCCGGACGCAGCTCCTCATGCGCGATGCCCGGCCAGCCGGCCCACAGGCTGCTCCCCTGCTCGTGATAGCTCTTCAGCCCGGTCGCCAATCCGCCGATGCTCTCGCTGTAGCGCAATGCATCCTCCGTCTTCTTGACGGTGACAGGCAGCCGGTTGGATACGAAAATCAATTTGCTCAAGGTCAATCCCCTTTCCGTTCGCGAGATGCGAGGTAGCAAGATTTTACCCGTTCGAGGCAAGCCTGAAGCAATCGAGCGAGCAGACGAAGAAGACGAGCGTGAACGATAGGAGGGAATAGGGGTGAGACAATAGCGGCCGTTACGCGAATAGGCATGATCCATTAACTGGACCATGCCTGCTCTGTCGCCGATAGACGGCTTCCTATTATTGGGTCATGCCTTGCAGCAGCGAAGCCAGCAGAACGGCCGCTTCCGCGCGGGTCGCCGTCCCCTTCGGCGCGAAGACGGTTCCGCCGCCCGCCGGTTGGCCGCCAAGCAAGCCGGCCGCATGAAGCGCGTCCACCGCATCCGCCGCGAACGGCGAGATGGCGGCTGCATCCTGGAACGGGGCAGCTTGCCTGTCACGAGGCAGCTCGTAGCCGACGGCTTCCGCGAAGCGGGCGATCATGACCGCCATCTGCTCGCGCGTGATCGGCGCGTTCGGATGGAAGCGGTCCTTGCTCACGCCGCTGACGATGCCTGCATCGAGCGCCCAGCCGACGGCACCGGCATAATAAGCCCCCGGCTTCACGTCCGCGAAATTCGCACCGCCGGCAGCGCTTGCGTCCACGCCGGCTAAGCGTGCGAGCAATAGCGCGAAATCGCCGCGGGACACCTGCCGATCCGGCGCGAACTTCCCGTCTGCCACGCCGTTAATCACGCCGCGCGCGGATAAGTACGTAATCGCGGAGGCAGCATAGCTGCCGTCCGCATCGCCGAAGATGATGCGGTTATACCCGATCGCATAACGCGAGAAGCGGCTCGCCGTGAAGCTTACCGTGCCGGAATCGGCATCGTAACGACCGTTCGCGACGGTCGCAAGCCGCCCGCTGCCATCCACCTCATAGACGACGATCGCGTTCCGATCTTCGCCAGCCGCAGGCGTGTACGGTATCGACACCTTCGCGCTGCCGCCCTCGAACGAGGCGACGGTCGCACCGCCGGCGGCGATCGTCAGGTCGACGACCGGTCGGCTGCCGATCCGGCTTGCGCCTTCGCCCGTCAGGGCGCCGTCCGCGGCACGGGCTGCCGTAATCGTCGCGTCGCCGCTGCCCGCGGACTTGACGATCGCCTGGATCGCCGCGCGGTCCAGCGTGATGGCTGCCGTACCGGAGATCAGCTTGACGGTCGGCACGCTAGCCGCGGCCAATTTGGCAAGCGCCGCTGCGGTAACCTTAAAGCTGATGTGCCGAGCATCGCCGGCTTCCGTCGCTTCCACTTCCAGCGCCGATGCCGCCGCGCCGCCCAACTTCGCGAGCGCATCGTTCATCGCCGCTTCGCCAATCTCGGCTGTCGCCTGCCCGTTCGTCGTCGCCGTCTTCACGGCGATCGTTGCGGTTGTGACGCCGTCCTTGGTCGAAGCCGTCACCGTCGCCGCCGCCGAATTTCCGTTCGAGCCGACGATTGGACCCGGCACATATGGCGCGCCGCTGACCGTGACGACGCTCTGCGCCGATCCATAGCCATCGGCCGATACCGCGGTGATGACCGTGGTTCCCGCCGCCACCGGGGACACCTTGCCCCCGGCATCCACCGTCGCCACCTCCGAATTCGAGGACGTCCACGTCACGGCTGCCTCGCCCCCGCCTACCGGCTCGACCGTCGCGCTCAGCTTGCCCGCCGCACCGCCGGCGGTAAGCGACAGCGTCTTGTTGTCGATCGTTACCTTCGTGACGTTCAGCTCGAGTACCGACACGCGCCCGCCGACCTCGTACGCGACGAGCAGCAGCGGTCTGCCTGTCGGGCTGTTCTCCGCCGGGATGAATTCGACGCCTTCGGGCGCCGTGTCGGTGTCAGTCACATTGGCCGCGTTGAAATCGCGCGTATTCGTATAGTTCGCGAACACGGGCTTCGCCGGATCCGTCACGTCGTACGACACGATGCCGCCGACGCGCTCGAGACCGATGAACGCGATCGTCCGGCTGCCCACCTTGCCGGCTTTGACATCCTCCGGCTCCGGACCTTTCTTCGCGCTGCGGCTGTCCAGGTCGGCGTCGTCATTGCTCGCGTTGAATCGCTCCGGCAGCCGCTGTGCCGTAATCTGCTCGAAGTCGCTGCCCGAATCGTATACCTGCTCGATCGTCGAAGCATCCCAGATCGAGAACGAGCGGCCTCCGAACATATAGATGCCGTCCGTGCCCATATCGGTCGCGACCTCGATGCCGTCATAAGCCGTCTTGCCGCTTAGGAACTTCGCCGCTTCGGAATTCGGATCCAGACCGCCTTTCACGGCGCTAAGCTTCGCCCCGTTCTTTCGGCTCGGCGTGTTGTTCTCTCGCCCGGTCCACTCCGTTACGTCGCCCTCGTTCGCCGAGAGCAGGTACGTCTTGCCGCCGACGGTGAAGGAAGCCAAGCCATCCGGCATATACATGCCCTTGAACGGCACGTTCTCCAGCTTGATCGCTTTGTCCTTGATAACGTCGATCCTATTCGCCGGATCGGACCAGTCTTTGAAGCCAAGACCCTTGACCGCCGTGAACTGCTTCGCCGCGATATCCAGCACCGCGATTGCGTTGTTCTCTTGGAGCGAGATATAAGCTTTCGTATGATCCGCCGACAACGCGATGTATTCCGGCTCCAGATCGAATACCGCGTCATCCTTGCGGCCTTCGCCGCGGATTTGGCCGCTCTCGGAAGAGCCGCGAATATGGACGCCGTCGCCGATGATCGCCGGCTGATCGAATTTCGCCTGCGAGGACGTGCCCGACTGCCGGTCCACGATCGTCACGCCGCCCTCGGGGTCGATTTTGGAGGCGCGAGGCTCGCCTTCGTTCGCCGTCAACACGTACCGTCCATCCGGCGTCGACTTGATCATATCCGGCTGAATGCCCGATTCGTAAGCTTTTACCAGATTGCCGTCGTAGTCCAGCTCGAGAATTTTGCCCGCTTTCGCCGGACCCGCCTCCTGGACCGCCACGAATACGCGATCGACTGACGTATTCACATCCACGCTCGTCAAATCGCCATAAGCGAAGTCGCCCGTTTCCGCCAGCGCCTTGACCTGGATCGTCCGCTCATGCTTCAGCTTCCCGTCCGCCTCCAGCTTCACGATCTCAAGCGAAGGCGGATTGCCGGAGCCGTTCACGAGATAGAATTTGCCGTTCTCCGCGTTGTACTTGACGATCTCGGCTACGCCGCCGTCCTCATTCGTCGTGCCGACCGAATATTCGCCAAGCTTGCGCAGCGAGAAGCGATCTACGTAGGTATGCGTCGGCGCCGCGCTTACGGCGAGCGTCAGCGTCTTGGTCGCGACCGCCGGCGTCTGAGCGCCGTCGGTTACCGTGAACGTCACGTCCGCTGTCCCCTCCGCCGTCGGCGTCCCGGTTAGCGCGCCCGTAGCCGGATCAAGCGCCAGCCCATCCGGAAGCGCCGAGCTGGAGAACGTGTAAGGTTTGGTGCCGCCTTCCGCTTCGATGACCGCAGAATATGCCTTGCCGGCCGTTGCGACAGGCAGCAGCGCCGTCGTGACCGCCAGCTTCAGCTCTTTGCCGCTGTGCGGGCGTACGTCGGCGATCGGCGTTGCGGCCGAGCTATAGTCGATCGGGACGAAATCCGTCTTGTTGTTGTCCGCGTCCGCGAACGCTTGGCGGCGCAGCGCGATCTTCTTGGAATTCGCGCCCGGCTTGCCGCTTGGGAATGCCTTCTCATAGCCATCGATCATCGTGCCGCTGTCGTTGCCCGACGTGCCGAGCATGTCCACATACCCGGCGGTCTTCGCCGCGAACGGATTTTTGTTGTCGGCGGCCAGCGTCGCATCGTTGCTCATCAGGACGACCTTCAGCGCTTTGTTATTGATAAAGGTGTTCGGCCAAGCGAGGTCGTACTTGTCCGGCGTGGAGATATCGACCTTCACGTTCGCCACCGAAGCGCCCGTCGGAGCAGCGGATACGAGGTAGTACGACTTGGCCTTGATCGTCCCGCTCAAGCTCAGCTTCTGCCAGTCCCCGGATATGCCCGTAGCAGGGTCGGCCGCGTACGCGTAATGGAGCGACCAGCCGTTCAGCGCGATATCGGCGTCCGTCGGGTTGTACAGCTCAATGAACCCGTTGGAGATGTAGGTATCCGCCGCCGCCGCCATCCCGCCCCCGTATACTTGATTGATGACGACATGGGGAAGCGTCACGTCATAGGTGCCGTCCGCCTTATATGGCGTGCCCGGAAGCACGCTTGCCGCGGCGACCGCAAGATCCTCCGCTTCCGCGGCTTGTCCGCCCGCTAGCGCCGTGTTCATTACGATTCCGGCCGCCAGCAGACCGGTTAGCATTTGCCGACTACGTTTGTTCACTGCCACTTCACTCCTGTTCTCCTCGTGATGCGCGAGCATTCGCCTGCATAGACCGTCGGAGAGACTCGTCCTCTCCCCGAACCGCGCATGCCCGTGATCTTAACGGCAGATTAACAAACGGATGTAAAGCCGACGTGATGCTTTCATGAAGATATTGTTAATGACCGAATTAAACGCAACTTAAACGGACGATCGTAGATGAGCTTTAAGGCTTCGGGGTATGATGGAGGAAGTTCTTCTTCGCGATGCCGGCCGTGTCAGCCGCTTATGACGAGGTTAAGGAGCAAAGATGAGGTGAATCAAGACGATGGAAGTGTACGCATACACGATTTCTATGGCGTTTTTGTCGTTCCCGGCCGCCGCCGCGCTCTTTACGCTCCCGTTTCTGCTCACCCAGTATCGCAGGCACGGGTATGTCCATAAATACCGGGCGCTCATGCTCTATCTGCTGCTGCTCTATTTGATGAATGCGGTCTATTTGATCCTGCTCCCGCTGCCGCCCACCATTCATAACGAGCCGCCGGCCGTCGATTCGTACGCCCAGTGGATCCCGTTTCATTTTATTCAGGATATCGCCGCGGAGACGACCGTCCGTCCGGATTCCCCGTCTACCTATTGGCGGCTGCTGCGGGAACGAGCTTTCCTCCAACCGGCCTTCAATATCCTGTTGACCGCGCCCTTCGGCATGTTCCTGCGCCTTTACTTCCGCAGGTCCTGGCTCGCCTGCCTGCTAATGACGCTGAGCTTGTCGCTTCTATTCGAAGTAACGCAGGTCACCGGCGTTTACGGGATCTACGACTATCCGTACCGATTGTTCGACGTTGATGATTTGATTACGAATACGGCGGGCGGCTTACTCGGCTTGCTGACCGCATCGCTGCTGATGAAGCGATTACCCCGAATCGATCGGCTTAACGATCAGGTGGATTTGGCAACCAAGCGGGTATCCTATACCCGCAGGGCCGTTGCGCTCCTATGCGACTGGACCATCGCGCTGCCCCTTTGGCTCGCGCTTCATCTGCTGCACGTTCCATTCCCCTATTGGGTGAGCATCGCGCTCTATTTCATCGTCGTGCCGCTAATGACGAATGGCAGAACGTTCGGCAAGTGGCTCGTGCGGATCAAGCTGCGCGGGCAAGCAGATCGGCTGCTGTTGCGGGAGCTCGTCATTCGTTACGGACTGCTTTACGGCTTGATCGGAGGGCTGCACGAGGCATTCCTGCTCCTGGCTGCCGCTCATTCACCGGCAATCTTGCTGCTGCCGGCTGCCCTCGCGTTGTTCGCGCTGGACGCCGTTCTTGCCGTACATGCGCTGCGCTGCTTGTTCAATCGCAACCGCAGGCTGTTCTACGAGGCGCGGAGCGAAACGCATCACGTGATTACGTAGGCCGGTAGTCTGTCTTCCGGTTCGTATGCGAGTATAAGATATACACTGAACAAAGCCGTTCCTGTCCGGCAGGGCGGCTTCATTGCAGCAGGGTTCAACGTACTCCCACTATGCATCGTGATGGAGGAACCAATGGAGATGGGCCAATCCTTCTTGCAGCACGTCCGTCTTCCCCGCGCAGCCCACCCGCATATAACCTTCGTCTAATCCAAAACATGCTCCCGGCGTCAGGAGCACACCGGTTTGCTCCAGCAGTTTTTTGCAGAATGCTACCGTATTGCGTCCGTTCGTCAACCTCAGCAGCGCGGCTGCCCCTCCTTGCGGAGGATGAAACTCGATGTCCGGTTCATTCGCCGCCCACTGCCGCAAAAGATCTACGTTCCTGCTCAAGAGTGCTCTGCCGCGTTCCAGGAGACGATCATAGTGGGTCAGCGCATGGACCGCGATTTGGTCGTAAAGAATACCGCAGCTAATCGTCATATAGAAATGATTTTGCTTGCAGGCTGCAATCACGTCGGACGGCGCCGTCATCCACCCGATCCTTATCCCCGCTAGCGACAGCGTCTTGGACAGGCTGGACGTGGCGATCCCCCGTTCGTACACCTCCGCGATCGAAGGAGCGGTCTCCCGATCTTCGGGCCGCAGATTGAAGTACACTTCGTCGCATAAAATAAATGCCCCCGCCTCCCGAGCAATCGCGCTTATCTGCATCAACATTTCACGATCATATAGCGTGCCCGTCGGATTGTTCGGATTATTGATGACGAGGAGCTTAGTCTCCGGCGTGATCATGCGGCGGAGCTCGTCCGGATCGGGCTCAAAATCGTTCTCCGGCCTCAGCGGCAGCAAATCCACCTTGGCGCCAAGCATCGCCGGGAATTCAAAAAGCTGCTGAAAAGTAGGGTGAAACGCAATGACGCGGTCGCCCGGCCGAAGCAGCGTCATCATGACCAACGCATTCGCGCTCAGCGCCCCGTTCATGACCATGACTTGCCCCGGAGAAGCACCCTTATATCGTTTCGCGATCGCGGACCGAAGCGAAGGCGATCCGATGCTATCGCCATAAATTTGCTTTCGGTACACAAGCGCGTTCCACAGCTGCTCCCGCGCCTCCTTGCCGCCTAAACCAAGCAGCTCATCCAACGTCATGCAATCCACGCACGTATCCGCCAGGTTAAACCGGGACCGCTTGCCATATCGATCCATCCATACTTCCACCGCGAAAGGCGGCATTTCCATGGGGAACGCTCCATTCTCACGCTCTAACGCGCGGTGACCTAAGATCTCTCCAAAAATGCCAAAAGGAGCTCCGATTGACGCGGAACTCCTGTTAACTTTACTCGAACTTGCTTAAACGGTGTCCAGTGTGTATTTCTCCGCGGCAAGCTAGGGTTTGTTGTCCTGTTTACTATCTGACATGACCGCTGACTTTATGCATAACCGCGCACGTTAAATTTTGAACGTCTCCACCAGCTTGGACAGTTCGTCCGCCGTCTTCGATAAGTAAGCGGCGGAAGCCGAAAGCTGCTCCATCGAGGCCAACTGCTCCTCGACGGAAGCGGCGACGCTCTCGGTGCCGCCCGCATTCTCGCTTGCGATATGGATCACATGGTTGACCGAATCGATCATAAGCGCGGCTTGTTCGGCAATCTCGGACGTATAACCGCGAAGCGCGTGGCTCATATCCGCTAGCGGACTGACGGACAATAGGATACTTCTGAAATTGTGGTCCGTCTGCTCGACGACCTCGATCCCTTTGCCGATCTCGGCAATCGTAAGTCCCATGGATTGGACCGCGTTCGCCGTACTTGTTTGCATCTCGCCGATCAGTTGTTTAATCGAACCTGTCGATTTCCCCGTCTGCTCCGCCAACTTGCGGATTTCGGCCGCCACGACCGCGAATCCTCTTCCATGTTCACCTGCCCGGGCTGCTTCAATGCTCGCGTTCAAGGCCAGCAGATTCGTTTGTCCCGCTATTTCTTGAATGACTTTGACGATCTGTTCGATCTGGCTCGAGTGCGTCATCAGGCTGCTCATCATCGTCGATTGCTGCTGGGCATAGTCATGAATGACGTTCATTTGATGGACGACGTTCTGCACATTGTCGCTGCCCGCGCGTGAGCGGTCTCCTGCTTCAACCGACAACGTATCCAACTGCGTAACGAAGCCGTCAATCTTCGCCATTCGCGCTGTGATGGACGAGAGATGGCCGTGATTCTCGGTCAACAGAGAGCCTTGCTTGCTAGCCCCGTCATGAATGCCTTGCGAAGATTCCGCGATATGTTCCGTTGCCTTGGCTGCCTGCTCGACGCTGGCGCTCATCTCTTGCGAGGACGAAGCCAAGGAGACGGCGGTGGCGTTGATGCGGCTGATGGTGCGATGGATGCTTTCGGCCATTTCGTTAAAGCTTGCGCTTAATTTGCCCAGTTCGTCTTGTCGCATATTCGGAATCCGCGCGGACAACTCCCCTTTGCTGATCGTATCGGCCGTCGTCATCATAATGCGAAGCGACTTGAACATGCCGCGCAAAATGTAGAACACGAGGGCGGCCGCGATCAACAGCGCCACGATGACGACAAGCAGCGTCTGATTCAAGATCGGACTCGACTCTGCCGCGATTTCCGACTCGAACATCGTGCCGCTAATTTTCCAACCCGTTACCGGATTCGTCGTAAATGCGATGACCTGCTTATCGCCGTTCACGCTGGCCACGAACTGATCCTCATCGGATGCGAACAATCGCTCCACCCAGCCGCCTTCCGCGGCCTCGCCCGCCTCCATCACCGGGTGAAACACGCTTTTGCCCTGCTCGTCCAAAATAAAAGCATACCCCTTCTTCCCGATCTCTACCGTGTCCGCCATGCTGATCAGCTCATTGATCTTCACTTCGCTGCGGACAACGCCGCTCCCGTCGGCTACTGCCTTGGCAATGCCGATCACGAACTCGCCGGTAATGGCCGATACATAGGGGTCCGAGACGATCGCGGCCGCCTCGTTCTTCGCTTCCTCGTACCACGCCTCCGTACGGTGTTCGCCGTCGAGCGCCCAGGGCGTTCCCTGCACGTTCCGGTAATAACCGGACTCGCCGCCGAATTCAATACTCGAGAGAATCGGATGCGAACGGTAGAACGGATCGAGAATTTTCCGTTGCAGCGTCTGGTCCGGTCCTGTGTATGTATCTTCCGTAATAAGTGATGCCAAATAGTCTACATTCGCCACCTCGGCCGAGGCGTATTGCGTAATAACCGAATTCAACAGCTGCACGTTCTGATGCGCGCCGCCCGTCATTTGGTCGGCAACCTTATCCTTCGCCGTGTTGTAAGAAAGCAAGCTGATCGCGAACGCGGGTCCAATTAGTATGATGACAAACGTAATGATTAGTTTACTGCGCAGGGACAAGACGAGCTTGCCGCTCTTGAAGGAAGCTATCGGCTTGGTTTGGGATCTTCGTCTGACCGTCATTTGCGAAACCTTTTCCCTAATTAACCTAAACATTAGATACCCCCATGTAGATTTCTGTGGTTTGAACCGATTTTCGCGATGAAAACGTAAATCAATTCAATCTCAGTAACCTTTTTATTATGGTATTAATATATATCATAATGTCTGGGTTTGGAAGTGGTATCGCTTACATTTTTCTGAGCATACGTTGTTTTTGTCGAAATTTCACAACTTCGCGCGAAGAAGCATTTATTGCGTAACGCAAAAAAAGCCCCTGCTGAGGGGCTTGAGATAAGAATGGCCTTTTAACGCCTATTCGGAGAGATCCACTTTATTTAAATTAACGTGTGGTTTGCGTCATGGGTTTGGCATGATTCAGAATATAGCGGATATCCTTCGCGATGGCGGTAGCTTTTGCTTTGGGATTGGATGAAGACAGATTCCGGTTTACCCGCTGAATCGCTTGAATCGATTTGGCATCCGTCACCTGCAGCAGGGCAACGCCTTCGCCGCCTAGACTCCCCGTGCCCTTTGGCGTCGTGCTATATGCCGTCGCGCCGGAACCCGAAGTGACGCTTTTCAGCGAATACATCCGATTCGAGTACATCGGGTTACCCGCGTACGTATTCGTCTGATTGCCCATACGACCCGTATCGTAATTCCCGTTTGCACCTGTCCCTGTCGTCCCTGTCGGCGTTGTATTATAGGCCGATGCGCCGGAACCGGACGTCACGCTTTTCAACGAATACATCCGATTGGAATACATAGGGTTGCCTGCATACGAGTTCGTGCCGTTAGCCGTCATGCCGCTGCCTATATCTGCGCCTAAGCCGCGAGTTTGGCCCGTTACGCCCGTAATGACGATACTGCCCAGTTCCAAGACAAGCTGATTATTCCCTTGGTTCGCCGCCTGCATGCCCATTTGCGATGCCGCGTTGCCGAGCGAGCCAGTACCTATTCTGTTTCCTGCTGCTGTTCCTGCTCCTGTTCCAGTCGTTCCAAAGCCCGTTGTGCCTTCCGTAGGTCCCGTTCGATCGGTATCTGTGCCCACTGTGCCCATCATGTTGGTGCCCGTACCGGTCCCCGTTCCGGTTGTGCCGGTGGTTCCTCGTCCGGCATGATTGGCATCGTGCGTGGCAATGCGATGGCCTTGACCGGCATTATTCGCTTGCGTTCCGTTCGCTCCGCCTTGGTTGCCATTATTCCCGTTATCATTCGCGCAGCCGGTAAAAAGCATAGCCGATACACTCAAGCTGCATAACAGCAAATACGCTTTCTGGTTCAACGATAATCCCTCCATTCGAATGTCGGCTTCGCCTAAGCCTCGCTTAGCGTGCGCCATTCGTCTTGGAAATACCGCTTGTATCATTTAGGCGCGTTGGCTTAAAATACCCGAACGTTCTACACATGTGCAAAAAAAACCGACCGCAATAAAGTGGTCGGTTTTCTAATCATAACGTCGCCCAAAATATGGGCTCGTTACACCCTGAAAACTGGATACGAAACTTACAGTCCTTTTAGCTTTGTTACGTTTAGGATAAGCCCTCGACCGATTAGTATTCGTCAGCTGCACGCATTGCTGCGCTTCCACCTCGAACCTATCAACCTGGTCGTCTTCCAGGGGTCTTACTAATTGGGAAATCTCATCTTGAGGGGGGCTTCACGCTTAGATGCTTTCAGCGCTTATCCCGTCCGTACTTGGCTACCCAGCGGTGCTCCTGGCGGAACAACTGGTACACCAGCGGTACGTCCATCCCGGTCCTCTCGTACTAAGGACAGCTCCTCTCAAATTTCCTACGCCCACGACAGATAGGGACCGAACTGTCTCACGACGTTCTGAACCCAGCTCGCGTACCGCTTTAATGGGCGAACAGCCCAACCCTTGGGACCTACTTCAGCCCCAGGATGCGATGAGCCGACATCGAGGTGCCAAACCTCCCCGTCGATGTGGACTCTTGGGGGAGATAAGCCTGTTATCCCCAGGGTAGCTTTTATCCGTTGAGCGATGGCCCTTCCATTCGGTACCACCGGATCACTAAGCCCGACTTTCGTCCCTGCTCGACTTGTTGGTCTCGCAGTCAAGCTCTCTTATGCCTTTGCACGCTTCGAATGATTTCCAACCATTCTGAGAGAACCTTTGGGCGCCTCCGTTACATTTTAGGAGGCGACCGCCCCAGTCAAACTGCCCGCCTGACACGGTCCCCCCACCCGATTCAGGGTGGCGGGTTAGAACTCCGATACGATCAGGGTGGTATCCCAACGGCGCCTCCACCCAAGCTGGCGCTCAGGCTTCAACGGCTCCCACCTATCCTGTACAGATCGTACCAAAGTCCAATATCAAGCTGCAGTAAAGCTCCATGGGGTCTTTCCGTCTTGTCGCGGGTAACCTGCATCTTCACAGGTATTAAAATTTCACCGGATCTCTCGTTGAGACAGCGCCCAAGTCGTTACGCCATTCGTGCGGGTCAGAATTTACCTGACAAGGAATTTCGCTACCTTAGGACCGTTATAGTTACGGCCGCCGTTTACTGGGGCTTCGGTTCATAGCTTCGGACAAGCTTATGCTTCCGAAGAAAGTTTTCTCCGAAAACTCTTACCCTAACCACTCCCCTTAACCTTCCAGCACCGGGCAGGCGTCAGCCCGTATACTTCGCCTTACGGCTTCGCACAGACCTGTGTTTTTGCTAAACAGTCGCTTGGGCCTTTTCACTGCGGCCCCCTCGGGCTATTCACCCTACCGAGGCACCCCTTCTCCCGAAGTTACGGGGTCATTTTGCCGAGTTCCTTAACGAGAGTTCTTCCGCGCGCCTTAGCATGCTCTGCTCGCCTACCTGTGTCGGTTTGCGGTACGGGCACCTTGACCTGGCTAGAAGCTTTTCTTGGCAGCGGGAACACATAACCTTCGGTACTGTAATTTTCCCTCCCCATCACAGCCCAGCCTTAACGATGTGCGGATTTGCCTACACATCAGCCTCACTGCTTGGACGAGCTATTCCATCAGCTCGCGTTACTATCCTTCTGCGTCACTCCATTGCTCATAACGGCTGCGGTGGTACAGGAATATCAACCTGTTGTCCTTCGACTACGCCTTTCGGCCTCGCCTTAGGTCCCGACTTACCCTGAGCGGACGAGCCTTCCTCAGGAACCCTTAGGCTTTCGGCGGACAAGATTCTCACTTGTCTTTTCGTTACTCATACCGGCATTCTCACTTGTATGCTGTCCACCAGTCCTTACGGTCTGACTTCAACCTACATACAACGCTCCCCTACCACTGCGTCGTCTTCACTCTACCTTCGAAGTAAAGTGTTTAGCCTGAGGACATTTGGCCAGAAATCTTGAATAACCTCATCGGTTATTTCTGGCTAATGTCCCGGCTGAATCTCCACCTCAAAGACACAGTGAAGACGACGCAATCCATAGCTTCGGTGGTGTGTTTAGCCCCGTTACATTTTCGGCGCAGAGTCACTCGACCAGTGAGCTATTACGCACTCTTTAAATGGTGGCTGCTTCTAAGCCAACATCCTGGTTGTCTTTGCAACTCCACATCCTTTCCCACTTAACACACACTTGGGGACCTTAGCTGATGGTCTGGGCTGTTTCCCTCTTGACAATGGATCTTAGCACTCACTGTCTGACTCCCGGTTATAAGTCGATGGCATTCGGAGTTTGACTGGACTTGGTAACCCTTGGCGGGCCCCGCACCCAATCAGTGCTCTACCTCCATGACTCTCAATACCGAGGCTAGCCCTAAAGCTATTTCGGGGAGAACCAGCTATCTCCGAGTTCGATTGGAATTTCTCCGCTACCCCCACGTCATCCCCGAATTTTTCAACATTCGTGGGTTCGGGCCTCCAGTGCGTGTTACCGCACCTTCACCCTGCACAGGGGTAGATCACACGGTTTCGGGTCTACGACC